>NZ_AP042434.1:0-1473551 GCF_055382595.1 Thermodiscus maritimus | reverse complement strand
AGGCCTCATTACTGGGAGAAACAAAGGCGTCAGTCCATGTTTATATTATTTCCACTCCCAAACAATAAGCTAATTGTTATACTCCCACTTTATGCTGAAGATAAGGGACTTAAACATAAATGGAAACAGTATCTTTCAAGTTCATTACGTGTTGTATATCATGCTCTCGAAGAATGCCTTAGGAATTGTAACAAGGGTGGAAGACAATGATCAGCTATAATAGTTTTAAAAGGATAGACCTGGCGACTATAGAATCATACGTAGACAGCTTATTATGCAATATAATATGTGATTGTGATGGTAGGAATCCGAAGGAGAGAGCATTAGAAACTATAACTAGCTTTCCGCCCAATAGCGGGTATTCCTATTATCTGAAAAAAGCTCTAGAAGCTGCTGAAAAGCTTCTCAAGGAGGTTCGAGCGGGACTCCACAGTAATAAGTACATTACTGACATGCCTGCTTTCGTGCTTAAAGGACCCGGACTTGCTGGGATAGGTGGAGGACTGTTTAAACCAGCTTTCGAAGTCGGTCTAACCGTTGATAGTGTACTTGGCCTTCCCTATTATCCAGGGTCTACAATTAAGGGTGCACTGAGAGGGTTCCTCGAGCAATTATCTAACAACAATGATTTGAACAAATCTAACAAGATTGATTTGAACCAACTTGCTAAACTCCTTTTTGGGTGGAAGGCTGAAGGTCACGAAAAGACAGGTCACATTGGACCGGTTTTTATAAGCGACATGCTTCCCGTCGGATGCGTTGATTCTCCATGCAGCATATATCGAGGATTGGTAGTCAACCCCCACTACTACAAAGGAGGAGTGCCTGTAGAGGATGAGCTAGAAGCTAACCCCGTGCCAATAAAGCATGTGGGAATCGAGGAAGGCACTGTATTCAAGCTAGTAGTGGGGGTGAGATTGAATGATCCCATTGTTAAGGAAGCCCATAATTTACTAATGGATGCTTTAAATGACCAAACGCTCTCCGTGGTCTTAGGTACTCAAACTCAAAATAAAATCCAGGACATACTAAAAAATTCCGATCCAACGGTAGCCGTTCTCCTCGCTGTAAAGGTGCTCCTTACTAGGGTTTTATCAATGGGTATTGCGGCTAGGTCGGGGAGGGGCTATAACGTGTTCGCTTTTAAATCTTCTGTATCTATTTCAAGATCAAATATTCAAGGTTATAGGTTTAAGGAAAGGTCTCATGGTTCAAGGAGGTGAAAGAGATGAATATTAATAGTAGTAATAATCTCATATTAGCCAAGCTTGCTACCCTGTTCCATGATCCTCCTTGGAAGCCTTGGGGGATCACAGGAGCATCTGATCTGGGGAGCGGTAAAAAGTACTGGGAGATCCTGGGAGAGAGGGTCCCTGAGAAGCTGGAGTGTTTGGGCAGTCTTATCTCCGATAAGCGTAGCGTAGGGCAGGATGGCGATTCATTGAAGAGGGGGGAAACCAGTACAGCCGGTGAAGAGGGTGATTGCCTCCTAGGCAAGCCTGATTTGAAGGAGCTTGTCAAAGAGATTAAGGGATCATCACCTCTCGCGAGCCTTGTTGGTGAGGCTTTGATCGAAGCCGGCTCTAAGCTCGCCGGGGTAAAGGGAGGGAGGGGCGCGAAGCTAACTGATTGGCTAAGGGAATGCGCTGATAAAATAGGAGGGAGGAGCCATGAGGTCCAATCACTTGCCCTCGTCAGAGCCCTCGAGATGGTTCTAGCAGAGTTGTATACAGGTAGTAAGAGTGAGAATGAGCGTGTATTGAAGGAAGCAGTCTTATACCTAGAGGGGGTGGAGAATTCCCTCTGCTCCAGCGAGGGAGGTGGCGGTCAAAGCGTTGTTAGGAATGCTGATCGGCTAGCCTCGGCCCTCGATCGCATGGCCTTATTCTATGTCGAGAACTATGTCAAGGATAAGTATAATGAGAAGCTGACTCATAGTGAGCTCGTCTTCGTGAATCCCTTCAACCCAAACTACAGGGTCCCCGTCCGCTCTCCCAGCAGTTTCAAGGAGATCGCTGATGAGATTGCCCTATTCATAGCAGTATATGTGGCGCTTGTTTCCATCCTCCTACTATCTGCATTAAAGAGGGTCAATAACGATGGATCAGTCCCCATCCTCCTCTATCATTTAGGTTACAGCCTCCTTGAACCCACATGGTACCTCGTCGTGGGCGAACCCCCACCAGCTGATACAAGGGTCCCCACTCACACCGTCTTTGACCACCTCTCAGCGGCGACTGCCATGGTTAACCTGCTGGTCTCCGGGAACACTCCCAGTGGCTGCATTGTTTCGCTCGACCTGGCATCTGTTCAGTCATGGATTAAGGAGTCGAAGCGCCTCAGGGACCTGTGGGCTGCCAGCTGGATTGCCTCCTGGCTAGCCTGGGCCTCTGTAAGCCCCCTAGTCTGGAGTCTCGGCCCGGATATTATGGTTCAACCTCCCACAAGACTGCACCCCTTCTATTCAACGGAACTATTATCGAAGGTATGCGGCGAAAACCCTGAGAGATGGGATGCCTACTGTGATAAGATAGCGTCCCTCCTAGGCCTGAAGCATAAGTGGCCGATTGACCCGACAGTGCCCTCGAGGGTGACCCTAATCCTTCCGACGGGAGAGTGTGGTAACGCAAAGGATAAGATATTAGAGCATTACGAGAATGCCTGGAGGATGCTCCTATCTAGGTTGATGGAAGGCGGCGGCCAGAGGGACTCGGGCCTTCAGTGGCCCGGCTTAAACAGGATCTATGAGGTGGTTAATAGAGCGATTAATTCTAATTCTAATAAAGACTTCGATTTCGGGTTAATGGGCGAAATAGCCCAGAAGTGGCTGGATATCAAGGAACATATTGGAGAATTAGAGCCACCGCTACCCGTTAGGATATCACTTGTAAATGCCGGTGAGGCTTGGAGCAAGGCGTGCGAATACGCCGCGAAAATGCTCGATATAAGATCTAAGATACCCTTAGAGGCTTGCGGAGAATCCAGTCAGCTTGTTTCAGGTATTACTATTAGTGTGCAGGATATTGCACGCATCCTGTTCCTACAGGTTGCACTCGACATGCTGTGGGACCACGGTCGGACCTCATTTAGGATAAGAGCCTCGGGGCGGAGAAGCGGGGGATCCTATTACATGCTGGCCACAAAGCTACATGGGACCGGGGCTATTGGCAACTGCCACGTATGCGGCTACGGCGCTGCTGTTGTGGATGGCCGTGTTCTCAGCCAACTTGCTAGGAAGATGAATCATGAAGACAGAAGGGTTCTCGTGGCCGCTTCTAGGCAGCTGCAGGGAGAGAGACTGTGCCCTTACTGCCTCGTTAAGCGGGTGTTAAGGGATATCCTCGCATCCGATGCTTCCATCGTTGGCTTAAGAATGCCTAGAAAGGTGCAGGAGAGGATAGGGAGGGCGACTGTAGACCTCTACACTTCGAGGAGCCGTCTGACCCGCAAGAAGATAGCGGAGCTTGTTGTAAAAGAGCTATTCGTTGACAGGAATACCGTGGATTTACTGAGGGTTCTTGGAGCCTTACTAACTCCTGGCTTCCGATTCCTAAACGAGTACAATGATATCCTATATGAGAGGCTGAATCAAATACTTGGGAGCAATAATGTGAATAATAAGTACCTTGACGATATCCTCCAACATATAGAACCCCTCGTCTCAGAAGCTATACACAACCTCGCGTTCCCAAGAGAGATCATGGAACTCGACTCCAATTTCACGGTGATAGCCGAGAAGCTTAGAAGGATAGCCCTAGACAAGACTATTGCCGGTATAAGGCGTAAGTACGCAATAGTCCACGCGGACGGCGATTTCATTGGGAGCGCTGTCCTGAGGGGGCGCCTCAACATTGATCCAGGTAATTACGCTAAATTAGTGTTCAATTTGAAGGTGGAGAAGAAGCAGAAGGAGGGAGAAGGAAGTGAGGTGGAGAGAGAGGCTATCAGGGAGGCGATGAGAAAGGCTAGCATGTTATTCCAGTGGATTGTTGCACGCTACAGTATGGTTAGCGGCGAGGAGACTCATTACAGGAAGAATTGCGGTGGCGAAAAATGTTTGACGAGGAGCATTATTGTTACTCCAAGCTACATGTATACAGTTTCCAGGGCTCTAGCCGCGCAGTCCGTGATTGATAGGATGCTTGCTGAAGCATTCGGCGGTATGCTTATATATAGTGGTGGCGACGACCTGCTAGCCGTCGCACCCCCAGCCGAGATAGACCCGTCTGCGGGTGACGATGTGAGAGTATTCTACGCTGCACTCCACTTGGCTGAGGCGTCTAGGAGGGCATACTGGGGAGAAGGGCTGCCTCCCACCACAAGGGCGTACCTGGAGTCTAAGGGTGAAGTAGCGCTCGCTGGCTCCGTTGGATATAGGAGGGGGTTCAATCAGCTCCCGGTCAACCGTATCGTTGTACCAGCACTTAAAGCGTATGGAAGGACGACTGTCGTATACTATACTGACTCGAAGAGGCCCCTTTGGCTGGCTCTCACAGTCACAGGAGAGCTCGAGGAGTCAAAGGACGGCTCAAGGACAAGCAAGCTCGAAAACTCCGGAGTGCAGGATATACTGAAGGATCTGCTAATTGTGGGTAGCGACTCTACATGGGCGGCCATTCTCCCATTCAGCCGACCCGGCGGGGATGGAAGGAGAAACGAGGTAGTTGGGACGGCTGAGTCCATCCAGCTATTACTCGACATGATCAATATGAAGAAGCTGAGCGGCAGCATCCTATACGATCTCGAAAACTACTCTACAGAGTACGCTAAACTCCTCGTGGAGTACAAGAGCCCGGCAGCGGCAGGCAGGTTATTGGAGAAGCTGGTGGAGAGGAACACCCTGGGATCCGGGTGGCTGCGGGACGAGTACATGCGTCTTGTTTTGAGGATTATTGGAGAAGCCTATGGGAGTCTTGCGCCGAGGCTGGTGACCTCCATACAGGGCTTTGAAGAGCTAGGGCTCGCCAGGGGCATATGGCTTCCATCGACTCTTCTAGCAACACTCGTCTCCCCATATATAAGGCTTGAGTGTGAAAAGAGGGAAGGTCGAGAGAGAGTCCTCCTAATACCTCCCATACTAGCCCTACTCGAAGCTGTTAGGATTACTCGAAGCGCGGTATGAGGAGGGTGTTCTGGGATGGTGGTGAGGATAGAGTTTGCCCCCCATGGTCTCGTGGCTTTCAGGAAGCCCTCAGGATTCGGCGGTTTCGCCCACGGGCCAGGGACAGGGGGTGAGAGCCTGGACTACCCCCTCCCAAGCACGCTCGCGGGCGTGCTTGCCGGGATAGCCTATTCACGCGGGCTGTGCAATCCTTCCGTGGCCGACGGTGGTGGAGAGTGGAGTGATACAAGGGAGTGTCTAGGGAAGCTTCTAGGGAAGGATTTCCACCTATACTCCGGGCTAGCAGTGATAAGAGGCTATAATGATGGAGGAGAGACGCTACTGTACTACACTCAACACGGCTATGCTAGCGGAGAACTCATAGCAGAATATTACAGGTTGCTGGCCCTGGGTAAAGGCGGTGGTAATAAAATAGAAAACAATAATGAAAGTGATAGTAATATTAAGGAGGGGCAGGGTTCAGGATGCGTTAAAGAGGAGGAGTTTAAGAGGAATTCTGTTAGGATTCCACGCCTAGAATATACTGGGATAGCCCTAAACAGGGCCTCCAAGACCGTGCTAGAGGAACACCTATACACAACCGTCTTCCTCGACCCCGGATCCATCGGGCTCTCCTTCACCCTCCTATCCAATAAGGCCGGGAAACTACTAGATGTTAACGGTGAGACAGTTAAGATTGGAGGAGAAGGCAAAACCGCCACGCTAAAAGTCGAGGACACGGGTAAAAGTGTGCATGAATACCTAATCCTAAATAGTGGTGGTGAGAATTGTAGAGAATGGATCCTACTGCTAATCTCACCAGCCCTCCTAGACGCCCCGCCATGGAGTGAAGGAGAGGCGGTCGTGCTAGATGAGCAGCATGCCAAGACTCTGGGTAAGTTTCTCCTATCACAGATCGTCCAGAACAACATGAATGAGTATGTTAAAAGCATTACAATACCAAAAACTGAACCATCACTAACCATACTCTATCCAGGTTGGAGCATGGCATCTAATAAGCCCAGGAAACCATACTTATTCGTCCCGCCAGGGACCCTCTTGAAAATAGAAGCCGAGAAGAAGGTTATCGAGGAACTGGTCGCATCCGGCCTGGGAGTCCACACGGACCTCGGCTGGGGCACCATAGTTGCGACATGCATCGGCTAGGAAGCATTGAAAGCATACCACCAACTCTCTACTATTCTCTATCCCTAAAGAGATCCTCCAGTATGCCCCCACGGGACAACTACTCAATTACACCAAATAGAATATAATCTCAGACCTCACATGAAAACAGATACCAAATATCATTTTTACGCGAGTCACGCCTTCTTTTATGCCCGGCCCGAGAATCACATCCCCATCTCTGTTGCATCAATAATCCCTGAAGACTAGTGTCCTTCCATTTACCCCGAGACCCTCTCATATAGTTCCCCTATCCTGTTGAATTTCTGCTACGTCGCCCTTCCCTACCCTCGACTTGACATTTAAGAGTATGTGCTCCCCATCTCTCACTAGGACTTCTGCCTCTGCCATAGCTAGGTGGCTTTATACTATTCTCTCACTGTCTTCGCTAGTTCACTTTGAAGCCTTTGCCACACCGAATACCTCTTCTACAACAGGCTTCATACCCTTCCCTGAAAGGCTCCTCGCTAGTAATCCCGAACATGTGTGCCGTCACCATTCAGGGCTGGCAGAAGCCGCCAGGAACCTAGCAAAAAAAACACTTATAAAGACCATTAATCCATGAATGAATATTTCTCCCCAAACATTCACAATGTCAAGGAAACAATCAACTAATAGTGACATTAAATCTAGCTGACCTTCTTGCTCGGATACGTGGAGGGAGAGAGTCTTGGTGAATTATTGTTTACTGTGGTGAACGTAGAGCCTTGGAAGGAGGATGGTATCGGTTTATGTAACTGTTATACCTAGAAGATTTATCCTAGACTCTGAGAGACCATTACCCTTGAAGCTCGGGAGGTCGAGGAGAAGCCAGCTACTCCATCCCTTCCTAAGGGTGAGTGGTATTGGGTTGAGATTGGTTCTCGACAAGGTTTGGGAGCTGCACGTAAGACTCTAAGATGATGGCTTCATTTACTCCGAGGTTGAGGCCAGGAGGAAGTATCTGGAAAACCTCTCCGACAGGAGGCTAAATGTAGTATACGAGGCGTACGAGTAACTATAGGGGAGTATACTATAAACTCCGCACTGGTACTCCCCAGAAAAGGAACGGGTAACCAGAGTTATAGATCACTTCAACGTCAAGCTTAGAGACCGTGAAGCACTGACCCCGTGGAAGCCAATAGTCCCTGGAATAGTTGAGATAGGGCTATTCACCTATGCCCTCTCAAGACTTACAATAGGGAGGGTATAAGAGGGTCTCGCGGAGGCTTCTGGGCGTTTATGGTGTAAGCTCCCTTATCGGTTTTAGATTTGGATTCCTTAAATTCTCCTCCTTACCCCCTTCTAAGAGTTTTATCATTCTCCATGAATGGTTGATGTCTATTGTGGCTAATTTGATTCTCCCTGGATACTGTTTTTTAACGTATTCCCTGAAGGCTTTCACCCACTTTCGTGGAAGTAGGCTGGCTTGGGGTGGGGGTATTAGGATCCAGAGCGTCCTACCAGACTCTACTAGTTGTTTCCGGGATTCTACAATCTCTACTAGCCTCCTCAGTGGAAGACCCCTTCCATAGAGGGTTTCAACCTCTACAATCACATCCTTAGAGCATACATCCACTCTAACACCCTCAACACCGCAGTCAGACTCAGCCACAGCGTCTCCATCTTTAAGATAGTATTTTATGTAGAGCAGCGATATGCTCTTCAAAGCGTAGTGGACTAGAGTCTCACCGTCAGGGTTTACAGGGACCTCAACCTGAGAGACTGGGCTAGCAGCAATCCTTGAGATTATCCTATAGTATCTCTTCTCTGCCCTTAGAGTGTAGAGGTTAACGCTCCACCCCTTAGACAAGCTTTTAGAAGAATCTCCCCCGCCTGGCTCCGTGAATTGACCCCAAGCAAGGTCTATTCTACCAGGTGTGAAGACTTTTGGCTTCACCCTAACAACGTATGCTGGGATACCATGTATAATATGCTCCTCCCAGAATCCTGGATGAAGCTTAGTGGAAAGCTCCCTCGAAACCCTGTAGAGCAGCTTCAACGCTTCATTTTCACCGCTCTTCTCATAGTATATTACGAGGAATCCAAACCCCTGGGAGAAGAGTTCTGCAACCTTATCCCTAAACAATCCATATTCAACGCCACTCCCACTCGTAAAGTCAATAAAGCTAATACTCTTCCCCGCACGTACCTCATCAAGCCTCCATGAAGGGATATTCATTGGCTCCGATATCACGAGTGGTCTAGGCAACCCACCACTCGCCATCCTATAAGCCTCCCTCAAGAGTAAAAGTAGCAGGTTCTCGTAATCCCCAATCCCACCCTTCGAATGTGGGAGGAGAACGACAACTGGTTTCTCAAGTGTTATCAAGTCTCCAAAATATATCCTCCGATCATCCTCCACATCCACACCAAATAGCTCGAGCTCGAAGAACTCATCAGATAGACCAACTAGCTCGGAGACAGGTTCAAGAGTCAAACTGTTGCCCACGCCAGTTCTACGGGTAGCCTCCCTCTTCGCAAGAGCCTCCGGGATCCCCACGTCTATTAGATTGGAGGGCTCTATCTTGGAGCCTAACTCTCTGAAATATGGGGTGACAAGTTTAGCCTCAAGCTTCCAAGCCCGAGGTGGTAATTTGAAGACTGAATCCACATCTTCTACCACCTCAACTATAGGCGGAGATTTAAAGGTTAACGGGAGGAGCTCCACATGATACTCTCGACTCCTCCCCACCGGATCAACCTTTGAATCTACCTTTCCCAACATGATAATATTCTCATTGGCATCGAGGAACTTAGGGGTAACGAAATCTATCTCTGTTTTCAAGGGATATATATGTTTTAAATTTATATCTATACCGTCATCAACCTCATTCAACTCCACACTATCTGGCTTCAGAAAGGTGATTATATCGAATGAATGATCCAGGATTAATGTATCATCTCCAACCTTACTCCTGCTACCCTTTCGATCCTTTGTAGCAGTAGAGTTAACTCCTTTAACTAGTCTTACACTATCTACTTCTTCCTTATCAATCGTTGAACCATGAGCTTCAACCCATCGGGTTTTCCCAACGCGGTTAGTCTTTTTATCGTTATTCATAAACTCACCTCCAGCTCTATTACTTGAATGATAATTTCTTTATTAGACTTGGAGCCTATCAACACGCCTAAGCCGAGGAACCCTAGAGGTGCAAAGTCTTCCAGAAATTTAGACATTTGAGTGGAACTATATTCAAACAGTAATTGACCTCCCTTTACTTTAATTGTTTCTCTAAGATATTTGCCATATGATCTACTCATCTTTATACCTAGTTTTTCAATAAAAATATCATATATAAATCCAAACCTACGAGAATGTATTTTTTCATCAAATAATTTATATTCATAAAATATTATATGTTTGTAATTATCGAGGTACTTTGAAAATTCATCATCCACCCCTTTGAAGAATGCATAATGAGCACCCGTAGATTGGATATCATATATAATATTAAACAGTGCATATATAATACTTATTATATTTACTATTTTTGCCCCTAAAGACTCCTCTGCATGTGTTACTACTGCTCTCCTTAATCTCTCGGTTTCACTTTTAATGTCTGGGGCGAGTGCTATCTTAAGCCTTATTCCATAATCATGGAACAGTTTCTTTACGTTGCTATCTCTCACTTCTATAGAGTCTCCTCCGGCCGGTTTAAGGCTTATCTTGTAAACATTTTCCAGGTAGAATGTTGGTGTTGAGTTGAAGCTTTGTAGTATGAATGAGTGCTTGTTATAGAGTGGGAGTATTGCTCTAGCCTTATTGAGTAGGTTGGCTAATGCCTTCAATGGTGCCATGGGGTCTCTGGCATTGTATGATTTCTCCTGCGGCTCTACCCCTACCATACTAACTGCGTCTCTCAACTGGCTTTCCAGAGCATTAAACAACTGCTGTATCAGTAGTTGTAATTGTTGTAATGATGGTACTTGCGAGCCTTTAATTTTCACCTGTATATCTTTGCCGGCTGATTCAGGAGGATCACCCTCCATTATCCGGGAGGAGAACTTCTCGAGGCCTTCCGGTTCAACACCAATTCCCAGGTATATCCAGTAGAATAGTCCAAGAGCCCTCTCCCTATATCCTTTCTTTTCTACATCAAAGCCTCCTAGGATCATTCTCCTGTGAGTGTCTTCCTTCTCTCTCATGAGGTCTCCTAGCGTGGAGCCCGAGAGTTGAGACTTGATCCTGCTTACTAGATTGTTGAAGCCTGAAACATGGCCTAGCAGGTCGCCTAGACTCTTAAAATACTCCTTCCACCCATCCTCGTCCCTCAACAAACGCCTTAGCTCATCAACACCCCTCTCACTCAAAACCCATCACCATTACCCTTAAAGGAAGTTCCAGCAAAGTCGCTTACCGTTAAATTATACTGCAAGCTAGATATTAATATAACTACATTCTCACACAACGATAACCAATGGGAATAGTTGATCTCTGTTACGAGCCTTTGAGGGTCCCTCCGGTTATCTTGCATTCCATGCGGCTCGTGGGGACGTGGTTAGCCTTCTCCTCGGAGTAGTGATTAATTGTTGAGTTAAATATTGCTGGCTTGACTATTATTTGTCGGTCTAAAGATATAATAAGCAAGTAAAAGATTAAATAAATTCGTACCCACTATAGGGAGGCGTTTCCCCGTAGCATTGTTTCACGTAAAGGATGCGGATAGCCTGTTCTGATCTCCTCGAGGAGTAGGAGGGGCAGAAGGAAGTCACTCTGGAATTAAGGCGGGTGGAGAGGGTGTAGAGTGAGGAGGATCCCTTCTCTATTATCTATAAGTGGCCTGAGAAACCCCTCTTTCCACCAGTAAACAGGAGTAATTATTGTTAAGTGCAGGGATTTTCATGCAACAGACCTTCTATTCGTTGCAGAGAATGGTGATGTGTACATAGTTGAGGTTAAGAGGGGTGAAAGTGTGAAGGATTCGGCAGGTGCTAGCTCAGATATTAGAATATGCTGCAACAATTTGGAGCACCTATCGGGATAATATTGAAGCCTTGAAAATCCGGCATGCTCGAATAACTCTTCTGGTTCTGATAGGCGAGGGCATTTCTTGCCGGGGCAACCAGGTTGGCCGGGTAGGTCGACGGTTGGGAGAGAGTGTCCTTAAAATAACCGTTAAGGCCAGGAGCTAGAGTCCACACATCGTGGATGGAGATCCAGAACCAGTGTTCGGGCATGACCCCAGCAACAAGATCCTACAATCACACTCCCCAATCCCTGGAAAACTTTAGGTGGCGTGTAGTAGCTCGACGTAGCGCTCCAAGATAATGGTTTCAACGCTCCCTGAGGTAGAAGTTAGGAAGGACTAATAGGAAGATCACACTCTAATAGAGGAATCAATGTCGTATACGAGCCTTTCGTGCATTATAGGTGGGAGGCTATGATAAACTCCACGTATGATATGATCCGAGATGGTTATGGATTACTGGGGTAACAGACTACTTCACGTAGGGCTAGAAGATCCGGTAAAAGCTAACACAATGGAAACCGATAGTCCTAGGAATCAGTGGCGATAGGGCTATACGCCCTCCCTTTCTTGATGTCTACTAGGGAAGCTGTATAAGGGCATCCGCGCTACCTTTCCAGGAGTCCTATGGGAAGTTCCAGGGAACTATATGAACGGGAAGGGAATAGACCAGTTGGTGATTCCAGGTATAAGGTGGCCGAGAAGCCCTCCTGGCTGTATGGGGTACATATACGGCCCCTTGGAAGTGCTGATAGATGAGAATAGCCTCTTCTAGGAGTTATTCGTGTCGTGTGTTTCTTCTCCAGCTACTGCTATTAGTTGTGATAGTACTCCCCCGACTAGGAAGTAGTAGGCTATCTCGGCGAGCTCGTTGGCTTCATCCTCCATGTTTAGTGCAAGGAATACCGCTGCTGCGAGGAGGTTAACGATGAAGGCTACGACGAAGGCGACTCCCAGCCTGTCCGCGGCCCGGGCGATCCTGTTGAGGCGGCCCAATCCATTCTCCACCATTATCTCCTATTAATTGACCCAAGGGGTAAACCATCTAACAGTACAGCTATACTGTATTAAGGGGTTGAGGATCCCTCGGGTATTGGACCCCTCTAAAGGGCTATACATGCCTACTTTGCCTTCTGCTTTGATGCGACGAGTAATCCTATCACTACTGAGGCGGCCGCTATTAGTCCTACTAGCAGGTTGGCTGATGCGTGGCCTCCGGGTGGTACTAGTTTTCCTCCGACCACTTGGTAGTAGTATGACCCTGATTGCGCGTGGCTTGGAGGAGTAGCTAGGGCTAATGCGAATGCCCCTATGGCGAGGATGACTGCGAGGACCGCGTAGGCGTGGTTCTTCTCCACTAGTGGATCACCCATTCTTCTCTGTTCTTTTAGTGGATATTGAGCAAGTATTTAAGCCTAACACCCCAATGATCCGGTAGTAGGTCTCATGGTGTTGGCGTCGAAAAGTACTACGATAGAGGCGGCCTCAGGGGTACTGGTCCTCTACACCCTCTACTATTTGGGGCACGGGTGGCTCCCAGCAACTATA
Organism: Thermodiscus maritimus; assembly: GCF_055382595.1. Classification (NCBI taxonomy): domain Archaea; kingdom Thermoproteati; phylum Thermoproteota; class Thermoprotei; order Acidilobales; family Acidilobaceae; genus Thermodiscus; species Thermodiscus maritimus. The sequence continues at coordinate 1,460,768 of NZ_AP042434.1, read as the reverse complement.
ACCCTGCACCGGATAACCTACTACGTGGTTCCAACAGGCGCGCTGCTGGGCTTACCCGAGCTGGACCTGGTAGTACTAGCTGCCTCGATCACTGCCAGCATACTCCTCGGGGTGGGAGTGGGGGAGATAGTGACCTCACTACTCCTAGCATTCACAGCATACACGTTATACGCGTTCCTAGGGGACCCCAGGATACTCACCCTCTACGCGGTCGCTTCCATACTAGCTCTCCGCTCCTATATGAAGCGGCTGGAAGCCTGGAGGATAGCAAGAGCAGCATTCGTCATACTCATAACCGTCGAAGCACTAGCCCTAACCGCAGCTACGACTTACTTTGTGCTTGGGGGATGGAACAGTATAGCCCAAGCCATAGTCCTAAGGGAGAGGTATACCTTGGCCCCTGTAACATACGCCAGCATCCCACTCTTGCTAGCGGTTGGTCTCTCCTGGCTCTACACCCACCTAACAGGAAGGGACCCCCTCAGGAGGGCAAGAGACTCTATACTCAGCCTCCTATCCAGGAGGGATCAAGGAGAAGCCCAAAATAACCGGTTAGATCCTAGGATCCTGCTGGCGCTCGCCCCACTCCTAGCCGCCCTGATAGTGATCCTACCCCACCTACCCACAGTAAATCCCACCCCATCAAGGGTGAGCGTTGACACATACTACTACCTCTCCTTCATAAACTACGCCAGGCAACACGGGCTCAGGATGGCGCTCGAGAGGTTCGCGGGCATGGCGAGGCCAGCCTACCTAACGCTCCTCTACCTAGCAAGTAAAGTGGTGGACCCCTACACTCTCATGGACATAATACACCCAATAATCGCCCTCACACTACTAGCAATAGCATCCTACAAGGTCGTAGAGAAGATAGCGGGGAGGGCGGCGGCTGGATACGCAGCAATACTAGCAGCCTCAGGTAGGAGTGCAGCAACATTCATTGCGGGGGGCTTCCAGGCAAACAGCATAGCACTCCCACTAGCCCTCCTAACCCTAACCCAAAAACCAGGCACAGTACAACTCTACACCACAGCCCTGCTAATAGCACTAATACACCCATGGACCCTAGCAATGTACGCGGCAGCCTACCTCCTCCAACAATACAAGCACCTCAAGAACCCCAAAACCCTAACCGGGTCAACCCTACCATTCATAACAGCACTCATAATAGCAGAGATACTCAACCAGGCAATAGCCCACCAAAGCACAACCCAGGCAACAATACACCCAGTAGCAACAACAAGAATACAACCCATACTGGGACTAGCACGAGCTATAACCGCCTGGACATGGTCCTCACAAAACAACCCACTACTACTCCTCACCCCAACACTAGCAGCCTCAACACCACTAACAACACCACTAGCAATCGCGACGCCACTAATCATAATAGCAAGGCCGGTCATAGCACATAGGTTACTATTAAACACTCCACTAGAACAACTAACAGCAACGATCACAGCAAGACTACCACGAGAAGCCAAAACCCTGTTGATACTAGCAGCAATCGCTGCAACACTAGAAACACTAACAGGACTAGAACCAGCACTACAAACAATACCACCATACCAGTGAAGACAACGGATCCGGAATCCCCAGTAGCCAAGGATTAATACGCCTAAGGAAGCTACCACTTCAAGTTTAAGAAAGACCCGCATTAATGAATTAATAGGAAGCATATTAAGCCTGCTTAGCGAGTGTCCTAACGGTAGCCTCCTCTTGGGTAGATTCCTGGGAATAAGGGAGCTTTTCCCTAGATATCCCCTTCAACTCGTGACCCCTCCAGGCTCGAAGATTAGGCTTGGGACGAGGGATCTCTACGTCGACGTCCCTTTCCTCGTATACCGCCTCTACATATTGCAATGGGAGTATCATGAGGGTAGGAGGAATAGGGAGGAGGCTCTAGAGCTAATTGAGAAGGCGAAGAATCGTTTGAAGGAGGAGCTCGGCGATTATGCTAACATGTATCGTGTAATGGGTCCAATAGAGGTGGAGGGAGTTAAACCTTACATGAAGCTCGTGATTAGATGGGATAGGCTATTAGAATATCTCGAGTATAAAGCTGAGACTACTATTGAAAAAGCAAAGCATATCGCTGATAGGAGTAAGGCTATAAATACCATAAGAGAATACTATATTGAAAATATAATACATGACTACGTCAAGCTCCTCTTAATATCTGGCCAGAATACGGCCATGAAGCTACTCGCCGAGCCCCTCACTAAATCAGAAAATGAAAGAGAAAATTATAAGAAGCTACTAGTAAGGCTCGGCGAGATCGATGAGGTAGAGTGGCTAGTTTCAAGGCTTGAAAAAGCCCTCAAGAAGTTAGCAGAGAGTTGGATGGAGAAGCTGGTAAGCCATCTACCCGAGGAAGCAGGTACAGCTCTCAGTCTAGCATTATCAAACGCCCTAATGAGTATAAAAGGCATTAGGAGAGCAATAGAGGAGAATGCGAGCATACACGAGGGGTACCTCTACATTAGGAGGTCGATGGAAGGCTTCGTAAGGCTCCTAAACTTCTATAAATATATAAATAATAAAAATTATATATCTAATCCCTTAAAGGAAGCAAGCAAAATACTATACGAGGAAAATGTAAGTGTTAAAAATCTACAATCCCTATACCCCATTTATGCTATAGTGAGCGAGATCATCCACAAGATAACAGAACCACCATTCTACTCTATCCTCGAATTCAAACTATTCAAGCACATACTAGAATGGTACGTTAAAGAATTAGAGGCTATGGCTGGCGTGAATAACCCCCGAGAGACTGGAGGAAGGGACCCCTGGAATACGCTAGCATGTGAGCAGAAGGCTATAGAAAACGCAGTAAGCATAGCGAGAAGCCACCACTCAAGAGTGGTAGAGCTGATACGCTCATTAGTCGACAACCTACCAGGAGTCGAGAAGGAAGCCCTCGAGATACTGGCCAAGCTAAAAATAAGCCAGAAAACCCTCAGGAGAGGACTAGTCACAGAAAAAGACTATAATGAGTCGATAAATAGGGCTGCTACACTCCTAAAAGGCTATGGCGGCCTCACCCTAACACTCGCCCTATACGCATTGAACAATGTAAAGGAGGAATTAGCACGCGCCCTCCAAAACAAAGGAATAATAAGGAGAGGAGACGAGGAATATGCTGAGAAGACAGCATTCTACCTCCTACTACTCACGCTAGAAAACGCCATAGAAACACCCATCCAAAAGCCATGAAACCCGCCCATGATAAGAAGCCAAGCACCCTTTCGTTTAACCCCCTTTCAAGGCTAATGTAAGAATGCTTTTCTTTAAAGCACTAGGAGGGACCCTAGCCAAGTCTATACCAATCAGCATCGCTATGAGGCCTCGCGGTTAATTCGCCTAAATCGATAAGAATGGGTAACCATGAACTACTCTGGTGAACCTTAAGCCTTAGTGATGGCATCCGCTACTCGTGACACTCCTTCGAACACTATTCCCTACAGGCTCTCAATCTTTAAGCTTACATGATTATATTACCGAGTAGTCCGGTTCGCCTCTTCCCATCAAATCGCTTAACCTTGAAGTAAACTGGTTCGGTTATGGGAAAGGTTTTGCATTTCTCCAGTGTTATCTATAATAATTGTGGGGGATTAGTTGAGTCGCTAAGGATCCCTTTGAAAGGCTTGGTAAACTCTATAATTTCAGGGACCTTGTTCTTAGAGGGGAGAAGAGGGGGTTTCTTGAACGTGGTGAGGCGTTGAAGCTAGTAGGGCTGTTAAGAGTTCTTGTCACGGATATTGAGGATGGTGAAGTCGGAGTTACATTATACCTTATAAATATTGTTGAAAGTATGATACGTGAGCCTGGAACACTCATAAAGAGTATTGCCTTACCAATCATAGTATTAGCAATACTACTAGCAAAACCAATACTACAAATAATAAACCCGCAACTATCACCTGGAGCAGATGCTCTCAAAATACTATTATTATCAATAACACCACTAACAACACCACTAGCAATCGCAACGCCACTAATCATAATAGCAAGGCCGGTCATAGCACATAGGTTACTATTAAACACTCCACTAGAACAACTAACAGCAACGATCACAGCAAGACTACCACGAGAAGCCAAAACCCTGTTGATACTAGCAATAGTCGCCAGTACACTCAAAAACTTAACAGGTCTAGTACCAATAGAATGAAATGTATTAAATATTATATGTTTTTTATTTATATAATGATCTTGACAATAAAAATTAATAATAACTAAATTCTACTTTAATTATCTCTTTATATATAAAATATCATATAGGTCTTTATCAGGATAACCAAATTATCATTTATGCACATGCACTGACTATATCTATATAATATTAATATAAATTTACTGATATGAAAGACAGAAAACTAGGTAGCAAAAATATTTTATTTAAAATAGATAAAAATTTATTCATTTATGACAATCTACTATTAAACTTTTTAGTATATCTTCATTTTTATTTATTTGAGCGGACGCCCATACTCGGTAATCATTAATAGATCCTATATATTTGAATCCTAGATTTAAAGCAGTCTTATCAGAAAAAAGCACATTTTGCTTTTGAATTATTAATACTATATGATATTTATCAATTATTTCCTTCTTGAAGTTTAATGGAATTCCAGTAAAATCATAAGGGCCTATAGCGGTATAGTATTTATCAAAAATAATAGATGTATAAATTCTAGTTTTTATCATGATGTGCCTGGGATCGCTTCCTAGTATTTTATCAGGATATATGGCCCACAGAATAGTTGTTTCAGGAGAAGCCGGAAGTAATGCTCTCCCATTATTTATTTTATTGATAACACAAGATAATTGATAAATATTATCAGTATTTAGTAGTTGAGTTGTTGAATAAGTTGGGTGATAATATAGATACATGAAATTAGAAATTATTAATAATAATACTATAATAATATCTAGCATTCTAGTGATTTTAAAAATTTGCAAGTTATTGCTTTTCAAAGCTGCTTTCCGCTTCTTAGCTTTAAAGCAAGTCACATAAACATATAACCCTAAGACTGAGAGAATAGTAATTATAATTTGAATTGGTACAAATAATCTTGTAAAAAATAGTAGTGGTAATGAAAGAATAAATAAAATAGAATACAAAAGAATAAATAAAATAGAATTTTTATAATATGCTATTATATATTTGATAAAGATATAAAAACCTATACCGGCGAATATGAAAAATATGATTCCTATATATTTAGTTTCAAAAAGAAAATTGTTAAATAAATAATTAATATAACGTAGTATTTTGTACTTAATATAAATATTAATATCTATAAACTTTCCAAAAATTCCAGGCTCTATTTCAAGATAAGAGATTCTTTTAAGTTGAAGGTAATTCCAAGTTTGGAGATAAGGATTACTTATGTCAGGATTTATAAGATCCTTATTTATAAAAATATTTAGAATGATTATAATTATCGATATGATGGATATTTGTTTTAAATACCTATAAAATTTATTTTTTCTATAATTATCTAGAAAATCGAAAATAACTAAAAATAATAAAAATGATATTATTGAGGTAAAGAATGTATAATGAAAAAGCAAAACTGATAAACTAATCATAATTATCATAATTAAAAATTTGAGATTATAAGAACTCTTATTATTATAATCATTATAATAACTTATGAAATAAATTAAAGACAAAAACATTAAGGTTCCAACGTAAGCGTTAGAGTTTACAGGATAAACTAAAATATACCCGATGCCAGTTATTACGAGTAATGATGTTGAAAATACTAGAAATAGTATATTGTAGCTATACCAGTTATAATCAGTTTTACAAATTTCATCTAATTCGGATAGGAAATTAAATGTAATTCCTATCAGAATAGTTATTATTGAAAATATTGTGAAGAAAATAAATATAGCATTAACTATTGCTAATTTTTGTAAGGTTTCTGGGAGAATGTATTTTAGGATAGCATTAACGTTATAAGTATGAATAAAAGAAGCCTTTCCTAATGCCAATGCCGTGTAAGTTGATAAAATAATAGATGATCCAAGAGGATAGAATCCCAGATCCATGCTAGCAGGAGTACGATGTGGCAACGTGCCTTGTGTTAATATATAAAATGCTACTGATAGAATATTTGATTCATCCCATATATTATAAGTATTCCTATAAATATTTAAGCTTATCAAAAATGATACTAAAGCGGATATAAAAATGGGAATTAATATAGGTAGTAAAATTCTCTTAATTACATCATAATAAATAAGTATCTTATAAAATTTAAATAATAATATCAATAATGTTACAGTGGAAGCCATCACCACTATCGCAGCGTTTTGATATGTTAATCCTATAAAATAAATTAAAATATATCCTATTATTGAGTTAATAGATATAAATATAGTGTAAATAAAACCAAATAAGCCAATATATTTTCCTAGATAAGTTAAAGTTTTATTGGCCATTTGAGAATTTTTTCACAAATTTTCTTAGTAAAATAATTAAAAATAATGAAAGTGTATCCACTAAGCTGAAAGGTTTTACACTAAAATCATTCATTATTTCATTGATAATAGTATTAATTCCTTCTTTAAAAATAGATAGAGATTCTCCCCTATCCATGTTTTCCCGGGCATTTAATAAATCCTTATATGTACTGGAAATGTGCCAATATTTCTTTATTATATAGTCCCTTCTCATCTTATAAGCTTCTGTAAAGTGATACTCAACAGCTCTTAGAGATAAACATATTTTACCATTTGCCAAAAAGGAATTAATTATCAGCACGGTGTCGTCTCCTCCAATAGGCTTACTGTTAACATAACCAAGTTTTTCTACTTCTTGTTTTATAATTTCTTTATAAAAACTCTTTCTAATAGATAGATTGGCTCCCCACAATCCTGAGGAACAAGCTAACTTGTTATTTTTATGTGGTCTTATTATTATCAATTCTGGTGTTAATATATTTGTTTTAGATCTACATGTGAACCATGTATTATAAACCGTTAATCCTCTTGCTACGTATCTAGATAACGATTGTTGTATTATTCTCCTGTAGGTTCGAGGCGGTAGAAGCAACCCTGCGACGACATCGCATTTATATATACTGAAAGCCTCATAAATAGCCTTTCCCCAGCCAGGAGCAAGTATCACATCGTCATCCACAAATGATATAATTTGGCCTGAAGCGATATTCGCTAATTTATTCCTACAAAAACCTAAAGAGTGGTTTTTATCGCATTCATGCACAATCTTCAAATTAATATTATACTTAAAAAGAAAATCAAGAGATTTATAATATTGATTATCAACATTTAAAGGATTTATTATCACTTCTTTAATATATTCTCTGTTACCTGGTTGGATTATAGACTTAATTAAAATCGGCAATATATGTTTTCTCTTTTCAGAGGCTACAATCAAAATACTAATGTCTTTCATTTCAGGAAATAAGGTAAATAATTAGATTTTTATCGTAACTGACTCTCTATTTCCTTATAATTACAAGAGGAACGCTTCTTAGTTCATTACTGCTAAGGAGAGGGGGATGGAAAAATATTCGCATTCCATGTATGTAGTTAGTATTAGACAATTTACTATTTAAATTATAAATTTTGATATAATTAGGTAATTGGGCTATTCTTCTAAATAAATTACTTCTGATTTCTTTATTATAAAAAGCATCATAAAACGAATTTTTCACAGAAGATAATATAGCTTTAACTAGAAACTCGCCTAAATGCTCACCATGATCTGCAGTTATTATAATTGTTCCCTCGAGATCATCAATAAGCTTGTATACATAGTTTAATGCTTTCTGTAAATTTTCACTGTACATCTCCCTTAATAAATTAAGATTTTTCCTTATTATTTTGTTTAAAATAGCTCTCATTATGATATCTAAGTTCCCTTTTAAGAAATCTTCTTTAGTAAGTCTATGTTGAAAACTCATTATCTCTAAAAAATTATTACTTATATATGGATAATGGGGTTGAAGAAACCAGATTACTGTTCTCCTTTTTCCATATCTCTTTTTATTTAATTTTAAGCTCATTTTAACAATATTATAGAGACTCCAAGGGGGAACGGTCATCCATTTTTTACTCCATGCTAACCTCCATACTTCTATAATTTTTGCAAATTTTCCATATGCACTCCAGCATACGCCATGAAGACAAATAGGTTTCTTCATATTGTTTATATAGGGATTACTTGAATAAACAGTAACATCTGGGAAGCGTTTATTGAACACAATAGATAACCATTCTAAGGTCCAGGAAGCAGGACTAAACGCTCTATATACTGGATATTCCTTTAGGTTCCATAGTTCTGTAAAATAATCATACCTACAAGCATCTAAGACTATTAAATGATCCCAATTAATATTTCTAATTATATTTAACTGATTAAGCAATAAGGAATCGCCTATAAATATTTATTAATATTAATTTTATTATTGTTATTATTACCTCCAAGCCGTGTATTATTGGGTTCTTCTTACTTGGTTTAAACACATCATATTTAATAGTTATTGGCACTTCTATAACCTTAAGATTATATTTTTTTGCTATATACAATTGTTCACTTTCTGTTCCAAAACCATATTCTCTCATGTTATTGACTAAGATTTCAGCTGCTTTTCTATTGAAGGCTCGAAATCCACTTTGGGTATCGATGACATCTACGAAAATTTTATTTAAAGTATTTATTATTATTAAACCAATATAGCGATAGAATGGAATTTTATATCCTAATTTGCTTATATTAAACCTAGAGCCAATAGAGATATCTGCCTTTTTATTGTTCAACACTTCTATTAGCTTAGGTATATCTTTCGGGTCATGCTGGCCATCAGCATCTAAAGCAACTATTATACAAGCACCAAGCTTCAAGGAAGCAACAAGCAATCTTCTAAGAATGTAACCCTTACCCCTATTAGGATGGTTACGTAAGACGAGAGCACCTACCTTTTGTGCTACTTGTGCTGTGGAGTCAGTCGATCCATCATCGCCAACTATTACCAGATCAACATATTTTTTTGTTTCATTAATAACTTTAGCTATACTATTTTCCTCATTATACGCGGGTATTATCGCAATCGTCCTACATTTCGATTTCATTCTAAGTCATCACATATAATATTTTTATTTTATTTTTTTATATTAAAATGTGTCTTAAAAAGGTTTATTATGTCTTTAACCCTTAAAATCTCCATCTTTAGCAATATTACTAGCGATAATGTGACTCCAATAATTGCCGTTATATGTGGTCCTATAAGCTTGGTGAATGGTATCATTCCTAACAAAGAAACTTGAGTTATAATTAGTTTAACAGAATCTTTAAGATATAAAATTTTAGAAAATAATGGAATTGGAGTAATCGCGCTTCCTAGGTATGCTATTGAGGCTCCCAGGATTCCAAGGTTAGGGACTAGTAGTATTGTCAATATTAATAGTGTCGCCAGCCTAACTATCCCCACTCCCAGTACTCTCCTGAGATTCTTTTCACTGTTGAGTTTTGATATGCCGTTTAGGACTATTGCTTGTGGGATTATTGCTAGTGTTAGTATTGTCAGTGTTAATGCTCCGACGGTGAAATCTGGGTTTATGATGCCTAGTACCTCTCGGGAATCTAATCCAATAGCTACTGCTAAGGGTAGGACTATTGCTGCGCCTATCCTCAGGCTCTCATCTGCTATACCATAATTCTTATTCTTAACCATTACTGGTAGGCTTATTGAAGCCATGCTTCCGGGTATTACTGCTATTCCTAGTGCTATCATTAGTGCTACGTAGAATACTCCAGTATCCCTGGGGCTCCCGGTTAGGAGGGCTATTAGGACTACTCCAGCGCTTACTACTAGCTGGTTTGATAGTATTTGTGGATAGTTTGAGGCTCCAATCTTAAGCGTATCCACTAGGTCTTCCATTCTTGGACGAGCGAAACCTACAGCTGCCAAGGCAAGGATTGTGGAGGCTGCTAGTGCCACTATTTGCGCGGATAGTATTCCTAGGAGTAACCCGTATCCTCCCATTCCTATGAGGGCTAGTGATAATCCTACTAGTATCTTAACTGTTGTGGAGATGGTGTTGACTGTGAAAACGTGTTTGGCTCTTAACGCTGCTATTAGGGTATGTGTTGATACTAGTGTTATGAGGATTGAGATTGTTAGGAGGTATATTAATGGTATGTAGCTTGCTATCCCACCATACATGCCTGTGAATAGTATTGAAAGTGACGCAATAACTGCCCCGAGTATTAGGGCTAGTGTTAGCGCTGAGGTATAAGCCCTAGCACCCTTCTCAGGCACCTCTCTCAAGACTGCGTAGTTCAACCCTAGGTTCCCTAGGCTTGAAAGCATCATTGCCAAGGAGAAGGCTCCCGTAGCGTAGCCAATCGCCTCCGCTCCGGCCACCCTGCCAGAGAATAGCCAGAATACTAGTCCACCAAGACTAACAATTAGGTTTCCTAGGACCAGCCAGAAGCTACCCCTAACTACTTCTGCGAAGGCCTCTTCAAGGCTTCTGCCATTCTCTTCTATATTCAAATCTCTTATCATATCTGTATAACTCTTTTCTTGTCCAGATTCACGGTTCCTCTGGCACACGGTCTAATAATTCGTTTACAAGTTGAGCGGCCGCAGCTTTTACTGCTTCAAGGCTATTCATTTTTGGTTGCCATCCGGTGGCCTCCTTGATCTTTGTTATGTCTAAGAGCATCACTTTAACATCTCCAGGCCAGCCTCTACCGTCGGGAGTAGCCGGCTTGTATATGTATTTGACCTCTTCTAAACCCATCGCTTTTGCAACAGTGTTCTGCTATCTCCCTCACTGTCGTCCAGTCTTCATTACCTACATTGTAGGTTTCGGAGTATTCACCTGTAACAATTAAGTTATCTAACGCTGCGAGAGTCGCGTTTATTGCATCTGATACGTGGAGGTAGCTCTTACGCTGGCTTCCATCTCCTAGTATCTCTAGCCTGGCTGGGTCCCTGAGTAGCTTCATTATGAAGTCGTATATAACTCCGTGTCTCAGGCGTGGACCCACTATGTTCGCGTATCTTAGAATGAGGGTTTTGATCCCGTAGAGGCGGGAGTAGGTTTCCAAGAGTGATTCGGCGGCTGCCTTTGTAGCCCCGTAGATACTTATAGGCTTCAATGGGTGGGATTCCGGTGTTGGTATTTGTTCTGGGTCCCCGTATACTGTGCTACTTGACGCATACACTATCGTGTTTACTCTGTGTCTTCTGGCTACTTCTAATACGTGCATCGTCGCCGTGAGGTTTTGATGATAGTGTTCTAGTGGTTCTCTGACGCTGTGTCTCACTTCAGGGTTTGCCGCCAAGTGGAATACTATTTCAGCGCCCCGGAATTCATTGCTCCATGCACTGGGGTCTAGGAGATCTGCTCTCACAAGCTTGAAGGATTCATATCCTAGCGTCTCCTCAAGGTTTTCGAGCCTGCCAGCGGATAGGTTGTCTATTCCAGTAACAGTGTATCCTTGTGAGAGGAGTTTATCTACTAGGTGGCTTCCTATGAAGCCTGCTGCCCCAGTTACTACAACCTTCATTATGAGGTCACACTGCTAGTTCGGGGAATAGTTTTTTGAATACTTTATCGTCTAGTTTTGCGAATCTCTCCATGCTTCCTACATCGTACCAGGGGCCCGTGTGGATGTAGCCTCTTACATTGAGTCCTTTGTGGATCATCCAGGGTATTAGGTCTCCCATTATGTCGAAGCTCTTGCCCAAAACCTTCTCTGCTGCGGAGAGTGTTGCTGGCTCTAGGGCTAGTACCCCTATCGTGACTTTCACAGGGTACCATGGCTTCTCTATGAGCTCGACTACTCTTCCATCTTCTACTTTGGCGACTCCGACAGGGAGCTGGTATTTATCGGCGAGGACTAGCGTGGCGTCTGCATTGTACTCCTGGTGTTGTCTTATGAGGCGTGGTATGTTTACTTGGGCGAGTATGTCCCCATACCATACTATCACAGTGTTTTCTCCTAGTAGGTTGTTCTTGTAGGCTTTGAGGAGTGAGCCACCGGTGCCAGTGTACTCTGTGTCGTCCCAGCTGTAGGTTATCCTAACGTTCCAGTGGTGGCCTTCCCTGAAATAGTTCTTTATCTGGTTGCCGTGGTGGCCTAGGAGTAGGACTATGTCTCTTATATCATTCTTTGACAGCCAGGTTATGATGTATTCTAGGATGGGCTTTTCCTCTCCGCCCACAGGCACCATTGGCTTCGCTATTAGGTCCGTGAATGGCTTGAACCTAGTACCCTTCCCACCGGCCAGGACGGCTGCCTTTACAGTTTGATCCGCCATATTACCCCCTCATGGGAGAGAAGTATAATTCTACTGCAAGCATACTCCTGCCAAGGTAGAGTATGTAGTTGAGCTTCTCCCTAGCCCACCCGAGGAGCCGGGAGAAGCCCCCTGAGAGGATACTAGAGGCCTTGGAGAGGGCTTTCTGGAGGCCGAATAAGATAACCTTACCCCTCATGGTGTGGAACTCGATCTTAGCTATGAGCTTGGCAAGCAGGCTCTTGACGCGCTTACTCCTGTATTCGTCAACCTTCGCCCTCACGGCGGCCTCCAGCACAGCCCTCTCCAAGGCGTTGAGGACGGTCCAGTACAATTTGAGCCTCTTGGCCCTCTTCAAATGGTAGGATATCTCCTTACGGGTGACCCGTCTGGGCTCCAGCAGCTCGAGTGCTAGTTTCTCGAGCACTTCATCGCTTCTGGAGCCCAACTCTACTGGTCACCGTCCTCGGACGCATCTAAAATAGCCTGGGAATAATTGATATTTAAGATTTGCTTTCTGGGAGAGAGTGACTTGGCGGTATTATAGGATACCTTTACTAGTAATGATAGTACTGTAGACTTCTTGTAATAGTATGAGGCGTAATTATAGGATAATAATATTACATTATCTTACTTGTATAGGGGCAACCTTAGTGTTTCGGGAAGACGCTTGCAATAGTTGGAGACTTGTTTTTGAATGCAAAATTTAAATAATCTGATACGGGGTTAGAACAGGTTAAGTGGTGTCTAGCCTGTGTCGTCTGATAAGATGGTCGGCGGCCTCCTACTCGTAGTCTCGATAATCGTGATCATAGTCTATGGGTACCTGGTGTTCATGACGGATTATGCAATGCTCCTGCTCGAGCTAACAGGGTTCATCGCGGTGGCAGTGGTGTTCGGAATCCTCGCATGGATCGGTTATACGCTCGCCACGACCCCGCCTCCCAAGCCTATCGAGGAGATCGAGAAGGAGATAGAGGAGGAGTTGAAGAAGCTTGAGGCCGAGGTAAAAGAGGAGGGTGTAGAAGGAGGCGGGTCCAGCGAGGAGGCCGGGGGCTCAGCCTAGCGCCTCCATCATCTTCTCCCTACTGATGTAGAATCTACCTTTGCACTCCGGCTTTTGAGGGTCTCCTACAGTCTTTCCGAGTGCATAGCAGTATTTTCTATCGGGGTCGTATAGGATGCAGGCTAGGCAGCCGGCCTCCATGCCACTAGTTGTATTCTCGAGTTCTAGTTTGCGAGCGAAGCTCCTCGCCATCTCTAGGATACCCTTCTCCACAAGCTCCTCCACGAAGCCCTTGTAGTCTCCTTTCCCGATGAGGTTGGCCATCAGCCCAGCCTTCATCCTCGCAACAACCCTTACCCTCGTGTTTCCATCCTCCACCTCCTCAAGGTCGAACTCCATACTGAACTCATATTGGGACTCCGGTGTTGACATGTACAGTATCCTGTTATCGTATCTTCTAGCCTCTAATACAACCTTGTAAAAGCGCTCCATGCCCCACTTTACCCAGCGGAACACAACCTCGTACTTATCCTCTCCTAGCCTCCTCACAGCGTAGGTATAGCGGCTCTTTCCTAGGAACTCTGAAGGGTCTAGTATGCATTTTAGGCAGTATGTTAGCGGCATGTTCACTGTTACCCTTACCTCGTGCTCCAGCATTATACTCCACCATATACAACCATAATATATATGCCTTTTATGTATGCAGGTTCATTTACTATATATGTAACAGCCCCGTATACATATTCATACATCTATGAATGCGGGAGGATCCTCGGGTAGAGGAAAAGAATAGAGGATAATACTATTTTATTTATCATGATTAAACCACACTACCTCTCAAAACTGTATGCCGCGGCTATGAGGCCCTCAAGCATCTTGAAGTTGTCGAGGTACTTGCTGCATGTTAGCTTCACCCTCACCCCATCGAGCCTCTCGACGCAGGGGAATAGCGTCGCTATGTCGGCGTGGTATGGCCTCTTGAACTCCACCTCGATCCAAGGCTCCTCAGGCGTGAGAGGCTTTACTTCACCCTTCTCCAGCTTCTTATAAGCCCTATCCACCGCGGCTCTAAGGTCTTCCTCAACAGTCTTGAAGGGCCCCGTGAGGTCGGCGAAGAAGCTGACTGGCTTCTTTAAAGCCACGAACTCAGCCCAGGGGGTATGCTTGCCTACATGCTCTCTTAACGCTTCATCCCCCGCTACGAGCACGACTGGTTTACCGAGCTCTCCGAGGGCGTATGCGTTGAGAAGGTACTCGGTTGCAGCGTCGCATCCAGCTACTCTAACCCTCTGTATGATCCTGCCGGAGTAGGTGTGGGCTAATACTCCACCCTGCTGGGGGCTCGAGTGGTAGCCGAGGAATACTGCAGCGTCTGCCTCCTCGGCTCCTATGATCATGGAGGTTGGCCTGGGATATCCGCGTAGCAGGCTAGCTCTTCCATCGAGTTTGAAGGGGTCAATGTTGACCATGGCCCCGTGGCTGTCTGCGACTATTACCTCCTCTGCACCATGGATGTAGAGCTCGTCGACGACTATGTTGGTTACACGAGTCATGATCTCCCTCAGCTCCTGGTACAAGACGTCTCCAGGCATCATCATGTACCTGCTAGGGACCCAGGGCATGCCCTCCGCATCCACAGATATGTAGAACTTGGCCATTACACCGCACCAGTTATGATTCAAGGAGTTAGAAAGGATAATATTGAAGAGTAGCTGGCATGCATGGATCCCTCTGTTCTAGGGAGGCTCCATATGGCTTAATCCTATCCCGGGGAGGGATTTGATTGGTTTGGCTCACACTCAATCCAGCCTGCGAGGAGCTGGTTGATGTAGTAGGTGAGCTAGTCTTCGAGGATCTTCCCGGTGATCTCATCTGCCAGCTTCTCGGCCTCCTCGGTGGTTATAGCCTGGGGGCCTATAGTATTGTACTCTATCACCTCTACTACGTGGTTCTTGCAGGACTCGAGCTTCTCCCTTATCTTCTTCCCAGCTACCCCTCCCCATCCGTAGGTTGCTAGTATTGCGATCCTCTTCCCTCCGGGGACCTTCCAGCAGATCTCGTCTACTAGGTGGTCTATCTGGGGGAAGACGCTTGCCTCATAGGTTGGCGCAGCTATTATGATAGCCTCCGAGTCGACCGCGTCTGTGAGTATCTCTGAAATGTATGGTCTCGTCGTGTCTGTGTAACTGTACACTACAGTGTTTTTACCGTTCCTGCTGAGCTTGCAGGTGAGCCTTCTCACCAGGTATTCGAGGGTCCCGTACATTGATGCGTAGATTATGAGGACCTTGTCCTTCACAGCCTTTCCCTTGGCTATGCTACCGTATATCTCTACCACCTTCCTGGGATCCCTCCTCCATATGAGGCCGTGGGCGGGGGCGATCATCTTGGGCTCTACGCCGAGCTTGTTGAGCTTCTCCAGGTTCCTGGTGATCCACTGACTATAGTGGCCTATCACTGTTACAACGTACTTCTGCATGCTCCTCAATGCATCCTGCCATTTTATGCACTCGTCGTCGAAGAGCCCGTAGGGAATCCCGTATCCTCCGAATGCATCGCATGTCACGAGGATCCCCCTGCCGGGTAGCCAAGTCATCATTGTCTCGGGCCAGTGGAGCCATGGAGTGTGTATGAACTGCATCCTTTCCCCGCCAAACTCGAGTACTTCTCCATCCCTTACTGGCTGGAACCTCTCCTTAGCCCTGGGATAAGCCTTCATCATCTTCCCAGCCATCGGGTGGCCTAGAACCCTGGCTCCGGGGCTCCACCTCACCACGTCCTCGAGGCTCCCTGAATGGTCCGGCTCCATATGGTTTACGACAATATACTTCAACTCATCAGGCGAGATCAGGGTCTCTAGGGCATCTATGAACTGGCCCGCGAAGGGCTTCTTCCAACCGTCGAATAAAACAGCTCCATCCTCCGTCTTGAGGAGGTAGGCGTTGTATGTTATACCTTCTGGTATTTCCCAGAGGGCTTCAAAGTACTTTGTATACCTGTCGTTGACTCGGAGGACGTAGAAGTCGTGGTCTATCTCCTCTACACGATAAGTAGCCAAGACCCACTACACCATTTTATAACAGGGCATTGTTTCCAAGGTAATGTGGATTATGCCAGGATTTAACAGGTAGATTCACTCAAATTCCCTTATCTCCCCCAGCGAGCTCGAGGATCCAGGAGCCGCCATACTCCTTCAACTCTACGATTCTAGGGGTGGGGAGGCTGGACTCGTGCACCGGGCTGTCCAGTACTAGGGTGTGGTATTCGCCCCTCTCGCCTAGGGGGTCTAAGCCCTTCTTTCTCGCATCCGCCACTAGCTGTGATATGTTGGAGGAGTCAACCATCCTGCCCAGCCATGATAGCAGCTGGTATTGTACTCCTGTCATCATTGTTTTGAAGCCGCGCTCGTAGATCTCGTAGGCTAGGTCCTCGGGGTCCCTACCCCAGAGGGGTTCCCTCAGCCGGGCTCCAGCCTCAGAGGCGACGCCTTCAAAGTACTTTAAATGGTCCTCTATGTACACGTCTCCAGCTACAAGCTCGCCGGCATTGAGCCTCTCGAGCACCCTTATAGTGTCCTCCCTCTCTCTACCCCTCCCCAGCCTCACGACGAGAACTGGTACTCCTGTGAGTGTTAGAGTCTCAACCGTCAGCCCCAGGTTGACGAGGTGCGGACTGGGCACGGGGAACTCGTAGATCAATACCAGCCCATAGTCTGGGGGCCAATAATGCATGGCGGCGTATAGTGAGTCTTTTCCACCAGAGAGGAGGGCTACTCGCGCGCCCAAACACTACACCATGATATCTGATTTGTTGGGAAAAGGGGGGACATTAATCATTGAACCCTTCAAACCCGGGGAAGGGTTGTAGTGTTTGGACAGTATTAGGGGGCCTCTGTCTACGAGTTAGTGGTAATATTTGTTGGAGTCAGCCTAGCGTCTAACAGTTTAATCGTTACAATGAAGGCTGGACCGTTGGGTGGCTGCCCATTATACTGGTCTCCGTGGGGGAATACTGCATGGTATTCTAGGGGGACTACTGACTCCGCGGTTATCAAGTAGTAGCCGTGTACATAGTCTGGCTCCGTCCAGAATGTTAGATTATAAACCATGAACCTCAACCCTGTGCCAGGATACTCCAATACTCCTACAGGTGTGATCTTGTAGTAGTATTTCTGGTATGGGCCTCCAGTGCCCATTGCGGAGTCCTCGATAACCCTCCCGCTTGTATCGAATAGTATATTGTGGGGGTTTTGGAGTTCGATGGGCATGAACTCGCTCGCAACTGCATGAGTGTAGAGGACCTGGTTGATCTTGTTCACATACCCCAGCACGTCTGGGTGCCCTTCAACTATTGGGTCGCACCACGCCGCCTGGTCAATGGGTAGTAGGGCCATGGCCGCCCACCATTCCCCGCTGGCATCTGGTGAGGAGACGCTTCCTCCAACAATACTATGGAGGTCGCCTGGGGGAGTGGCGGATTGGGCATTATCGCCCCACGGGACCCCGCCTAGGGCGTCTAGGGCTGTTGTAGCGTTGGGTAGGAGGTAGACTGTGGCGGTGAATCTGTAGCCGCTGGTGAAGCTGGCGGTATAGGCGACCTTATACCCGTCTTCGACGTTCGCCTCGAATACCGCATTATTAGACCTGTTGCGGCATGATGTGGTGAATGATTCCCTCTCCAAGCTCCAGGTAGTATTGAAGACCAGCTGCAATCCCCCCTGCTCGGTGTAGTTGAAGAAGACCTTGGCATAGCTGAAGTCGTAGAAGGTCCCATTGATGAGGACCGGCGGGGGCTCTGGCTGCGGAGTGTGGCCCCTGATAAGCCTTACCCCGACGAACTCCTCCGTGTAATCCCAAACACTCTCGTTAACGCTCCCTCCACTCATAGAGGTCGTGGTGGTAGACGTTGTTCTGAGTGCCGCCGGTCGCTGTATTGGATCCTGTTATTGTAGCATTCGCGGAACTTGTAGTGTTAGATGCTTCATAACCGCGTTGCCCGAGCTGCCCGACGCATACATGTAGTATGCGCCAGTAGCGACAAGGAGCAGGATAACAATGAGCGCAGTTGTTGTCAAACCCATTCTCGAAACACCTTAATAGTGTTACGGTTAGATTCGAGACCAATAAAGTATATATATTCATATGAAAATTCAGGACGCTTCAGACAAAAAGCAAGTGAGAATATTTAAAATATAAACAGCTCCTGTGAGACCGCTCTCACTAGAAATCCTCCCGAAGAGCCTACATAATCATGTGTCGGTGAGCCTGTTTCATGGGAAACGTACATGCAGTTCTCTTCATCATTATCTGCTCTTGGACAATTAATTTTTACCTTGCATTCAAACAAATTATTAATGATATTGGAGGAGGGTTATCAGGTTTTATAATAGATGTAGCCCTTATGCGGGCTACTCTATCCAGTCGCCTGTCTGGATCTTCTCTGGTATGTAGGTGTCTGCTAGGAAGCGGAGTCCCTTGCTGGCCATCGCCTCTATCTCCAGCTTAGCCTTCTTCTCTAGGAAGAGCTTCAGCTCCCTCCTCCACCCCTTGCTCCGGAACCAGCTGTACCTCATCAGCTCCTTAGCCCTCTTGATGTCGACATCCTTTGCCTTGATGATGTAGTTCTTCCTCTCCCTCTCGCTGAGGTATGGCTTCTTACCCCTATAGCCGAAGACGTTGCTCATGCTAACCCCGAGGAACCTGGCTTTGGGGGTGGCTAGCCTCTCGCTCTCATAGGAGAGCTGTATGCTGCCAACCTTGAACACGCTGTAAATGTACCATCCGTAGGGGTCGCTGTTGTGGAGTATAACTCCATGGCCGCCCGTGAAGCTGTTTGAGAGGGGGACGGCTAAGTCGTAGACGTAGCCCTCATACCACCTACGCCTAACAGAGACTATCCTCGACACGCCAACACCGGGCTTCCATGGTTTGGATTGGTTAGGGGCTGCTGTGACTCCACCATCTATTATACGTGGGCTATACCCGGTCATTAGCAGGAGGAGGCTGAGCTTCTTACCCGCTTCCTCGCCCGCCACATGTATTATTAGCTCCCCATCCCTCGATACCCTGCCGCACTCCCCGATGAGCCCTTCAATAAGTGGTCGCCCAAGCCTGGATGCGAGGTTGAAGGCGTCGCCTGGCAGGTCGACTAGCTCCCCGCTCCTGCATATGGTTTGGAGGGGGATGCTTTCATCCATGAGTAGAAGAGAGCCGCCGCGGGAGCTGGACGTGTATGTTGCTGTGGACTCCCACGCCGCCTCCCAGCTGGGGCTGTGGGTTGGGGCGGGTATGGCTTCCGCTACTAGGAGCTGGTCTCCTACTCTGACCCTCTCGGCTGGCGCTACCTGGACGCGCCCGTCTCTAACTAGGAATAGGCTGTGTCCCCTCGTAACCCTTATCGTTCCCCTGTCCATCGTTTCTATTTCGAGTATCTCGTCTTCTATGAAGTGCCTGTACAGGTAGCCTACGCGGGTCCACTCTACACTGTTTGATATGGGGTTCCATGAGGGGACCTGTAATGGTGCCTCAACCCTCTCCCTCTCCAGCCCGGGTGTGAATAGGTTGCCCAGCAGCTCCTCTATGGGGCCAGCCATAACGGCGCCGGTAGCAGGGTCCCTCGCGAGCACTACCTCGTCTCTGGTTATAGAGTCTGTTAGGATGTATATCGGGAGGCCTAGCTCCTCGTTCAGCCTTCTCACGAACCTCCTCGTAGCCCTATCAGGCTGGCCTGCACCTGTTACGAGTATTGCCCTGTACTTGTCCCAGAACTTTATACGGTGGAGCTGCTGGAATACTGCGTCCTTCTCCACCACGAGCACGAACTCAGCGTCTACATCCTTGATCTCTATTAGGTCTGGTGTGGACTCAATAGCGTAGGCTCCATGACCCATCTTGGAGAGATCTATGGTGTCGCCACCGCTCCTTATGATCATGCGGCCTACAACCTTACCCTTCTCCTTGGAGAGTATGAGCATATCCTCCCTTAGGAGGCCTGTGTATACCTCTACATCCCTTATCGCGGCGTCGCTCTCGCTCTGCTCCTCCCAGGTGTTCTCCTCCCTCTTCCTACCACGGAGGTCCCTGTATACTATGGTGTGCTTGCCCCTGTAGTATAGGTCTCTTATAGTGGGGTACTCGTTCTCCACGAGAGCCTGGTAGATTATCGCTGCCATTAGGAGGGTTTGCATAAACTTCCTAGCCTCACCCATGTTTAGGAAGTCACGCCTTATCTTCCCCTCCCCCATAACCAGTATGCCGCGCTCCGGGTCGAACCTCACGTTAGCCAGCGTCCTCTTAGGGATCTCGAGTACTGGCGGCTTGCCCTCAAGTATATCCTCGAGTACCTTCTTGAATCTCTCGTGTATGACCTGCGCCGCCCTCTTCCTCGCCTCCATATCCACCTTGTCGATGAAGTGCTCCGCCACTGTACCGGCACCCCTCTCCAACTCGCAGCGGCCAGCTCCTAGCCCGCCCCATCCCTACCTAAGGGTTGGGCTTCCATGGCAGGCTCCATGGCGACCGCCTCCAAGAGTAGGGGTTTGAAGCCCTTAAACTCTATCGTGGAGGAGTTGTAGGAGGTGGGCTACTCTGTTTCAACCTCGGATATTACCTTCCTCACTACCTCCTCCGCCTCAACCTCCTCCACTCCAGGAAGCTCTGGGAGCTCCACGTTCCTGGCCACCAGCTTCACCAGGGCCTCGACGAGCTTCTCCTCATCCTCCGGCCTCGGGGGGGACCAGGAGTTGGGCGGCTTAGAGAGCATTGCAAGGCTCCTCGCAACCTCCGGGATGTATTTTGCAAGGGTTATGATCTTCCTCCTGACCTCCGCCTCCCTCCTCTTCCTCGAGAGGAAGACTCGGAGGCTCCTCGCAACCTCCCAGACGCCAGCCCTTATCTCCGCCTCGATCTCGGGAACGTCCCCAATAGACTCCTTACCAGCCTCCTTGTAGGGTATCTTAGTGCTGGCCACATGGACTAGTACGACCAGGGGGGCCGGGAAGTCTACATAGTAGTTCTTCCAGTTAACGCTCGATACAACCTTGTATGATACATCCTCCCTTTCACCGTAGAGGAGCGGGATCTTGTTTGCATACCTTAACAGGATTGGTTCATCCTTAGCCGGTATGCTGCCGCCATAGGCTAATCCAACCTCTACTATGAAGGGGTGGCCCATATAGGATCTCGCGGGCCTCGTTACTGCTGAGACGAATTCTGGGTGGAACATTCTCTTCAACCCTATCTCTATGAGATCCTCTCCTATAGGGGAGAGGTAGTCGCTCCTCGGCCCACGGAACCCCTTATAGCTCCTCAGCTTGTCGACTAGGCGGACTAGGAGTTCCTGGTATTCCCTGCGGAGGAGGTTCTTGGGGCTCATCCCAGGATCTACTCCTGCCTCTCTTAGGAATGCTTCGGCGCTCTTCGAGCCCACGCTCTGGAACTCTGTTACTAGCATGTCTTTCAAGGTCTTGGCGGTTGTGGACTGTATGATCATCTTGAACTGTTCAAGGTTCACTCCGTGGGGGTGGGGCTTCGCCTCCCTTGGGGGCTTGGGCATCTTCCTCGTGGACCTGGGGAATACGTAGATTTCGCCGTCCGGCGTCTCAAGGTGGATCTCAGCGTAGGGGGCTACTATAGCAGTCCTCTTAATATACTCTATAACCCTCGATCTGGCCCTCCTCCAGTCTCCCGCGATTGTTATTGAGACTCTTGTCCCGTGCCAGGAACCCCTCTTCCTCCACTGGCCCTCCTCGACTATCCGCGGCCTGTTCTCGTTTATATCGATGAAGAGCCTCTTCATGTAAACATAGTCTCCATCAGCCATAGATGAGATCACGGTTACAGGCCTACCTGCAGTCTGCTGCCCATATATTACGGCCGCCTTCACGCCAAGCCCGAACATCCCCCTCGTCTGCCTGATCACATACTTGCTCGAGTAGAGCACCCTCCCGAAGGCGTCAGCCATAACTGTGGGAGGGACCCCTATACCATTATCCTCCACCGTTATAGTATACCTATCCTCCTCCTGGAAGCCCTCAGCCCTCCTCACAATCACCCTGATAACCGGGAGAATCCCGTGTGTATCGGTGGCGTCGAGCGCGTTCTCCACGAGCTCCCTAACCGTCTGATAGATCGCCCTGGTCGGGTTTGAGAAGCCCGCGAGCTCCTTATACCTGCTGAAGAACTCGGCGGGGCTCATAGCCCTATACTTCTCTCCCCTAACCGCTGCGCTGGCACTAGCCTCCCCAGCCCCGCCTGCAGGGTCCCTGCTAGCAGTCTTAGCCCTCCTAGCCAATGCAGTACCGCACCCTCGATAAAGATCCAATCAGTGAGTTCGTAGCTGAGACATTAATAGTATACCCCCCTTGTAAAGGAGACCCCCAGAGGTCACATCCCGCCAGACTTGCCCACCGAGCCTTCTGGGAAGGGGAGCCTGTTAACCACGCAGGCCACGTCTAGCCATCTCACCTCGACCAGGGAGGGATCCTCGGGTCCAGGGTCCCGGAAGGTATCCTCCACCATCCTCCTGGAGACCGATACTATACCTCCCCTCCTGGAAGCCGCCCTCACCGCTAGCCTCAAGGCTGTGTGGAGCTGGTGTTCATCCTCAGCCTGCCTGCAGCCCGAGAGGTCAACAGTGCCGATCTCACGGCCCTCAGCCCTACCACCCCTCAGCTTCACCTTCCCGGCGTCCAGGGGTCTGACTATGAATCTCTCCAGGGGCCTAGTGTAGGGTCTAGGCTTCACCTCCCTGGGAAGGCGTTGGGAGACATGCTTCTTAGCGTACTCGGTGGCATCGACAGGCCTGTACTCGTCCATTACCAGCACTGTGTCCGCGCTCGCCAGGAGGATATCGCTCCCGCTAGCAACTATGACAACGCTTACCCCAGCCTCCTTGAGGGACCCTGCCAGCTCCGATATCGTGAGGAGAGTCTTCTTGCCAGTAACCTCCTCAGTCCATATGTCGCGGTGTATGAAGTTGGTCGCTGTGAGGTCCTCGTCTATCAGTATGAGCCTGCTGCCAGCCTCAACAGCCTCCTGCAGGGAAGCCATTGCACTTGTAGCCCCGCTAGCATTGCTTGTCGACCAGCAGGTGGAGTCCCTTAGTCCGGGGAGGCTCTCAACCCAGGGCCTAATATCAACGCAGGAAACCCTCCTGCCATTCTCGCTCTGAACCCAGAAGGCGTCCCTCCTCGTTACGACTAGCTCTCTCCCATCCCCGGGGATGTGGTTCCAAACCCCCCTGCTCAGCGCGTCTAGGAGGGTGGACTTGCCGTGGAAGGCGGGGCCCACTATTAGGGTGAGGCCCCTCCTCACCCCCATCCCCGACACAACCCTGCCCGTGGGGAGCTCGAACTCCACCCTTAGGCTCTTGGGGGATTCGAAGGGAACAGCGTCCTCTAGGGGCTCCTCGCAGCCCCCACACGCTCTTGGAAGTATGCTTCCATCACCTACAAATGCTACGAGGCCCCTCTCCTCGAGCTTTCCCCTGATATACTCCTGCTCCCTCCAAACCCTCACGTACTCGGAGACCATGGGGTCCCTTGAGTGGCCTGCAACCTCCCTGGCGAGGCTCGGTACTATGTCGAGGAGGAGCCTCCTCGCCACCCCCGCGAGGACCCGCCTCCTGCGGGATGGCAGGCCGATCCAGAAGCGGAGTATCAGCCTGTAGCCACTAGTCCCCGGGACTATGGTTGAGGATGCCCTCCTAATCATTATGGGGCCGGGCCTGGGGAACCTCACCTCCCCGCTGTGACCCTCACCAGCCCCCCTCAAGCTCATCTTCCGGGCAACCCTATACGCTACCCTGGCAAGGTAGTCGGCTACCGGGACCCTATACTTGGCAGGGTCCCCCTCAAGGGATACAGGGACCTCGACCCTTACAATGCTGGGGGGCGCGAATGGGTCCCCCTGAACCTTCACGATCCTAACACCAACGCTCCCGACGTTATAGGAGAGGCCCTCGAGCTGCTTGTAGCTCTTATACCCCCTCCCGTCGATGCCGGAGAGGATCCTTGCAACTCTATCACCATCCATACCCTGGCACCATATACTGTTCCATGCAGTCCCTGGCACAGTCGGCGGATTATAACCAGGATAATAATCCCCACCCACTACACACTGCAAGTGGTGCCCGCTATGACTGGCATAGACGAGTTCTATAGTACTCTCAAGAGGCTCGCAGAGACGATCAGCGTCTCTGGCAGCGAGGATTGGATAAGGGAGGTGGTCATAGGCCTCCTAAAGCCCCACGCGGACGAAGTGTACACTGACGCACTCGGCAACGTGATTGCCGTTAAGAAGGGGGCCGGGAAGGGCAGGATCATGATCGCGGCCCACATGGACGAGATAGGGTTAATGGTGAGCCACATAGACAAGAACGGATTCCTCCGCATACAGGCCATCGGTGGCTGGAACCCCCTAGTCCTCCCAGGTCAGAGGCTGCTTATCAGGGGAGAGAAGGGAGTAGTTAGAGGAGTTGTCGGGCTAACACCACCCCACATACTCAGCGAGGAGGAGGCTAAGAAGATACCCGAGATTCGAAAGCTCTTCGTAGATATAGGCGCGTCGAGCAGGGAGGAGGCCGAGGAGATGGGGGTACGCGTTGGAAGCGTAGCCGTTATTGAGAGGAGTGTTGAGAGGCTCGGCGAGCACAGGGCCACGGGGAGGGCCTTCGACGACAGGGTTGGAGTAGCAGTCCTAATACATGCCTTCGCCGAGGCGGAACCGGGTGATGTAGACCTCTACGCTGTCGCAACCGTGCAGGAAGAGGTCGGATTGAAGGGCGCTAGGGTTGCAGCCTACAGGATCTCCCCAGACGTAGCACTAGCATTAGATGTAACGATAGCAGCAGACGTGCCCGGGGTCCCCGAGGAGTCCATGATAACAAAGCTTGGAGGGGGACCCGCGATAAAGGTCATGGACGGAAGAGGAGGCTCTGGGCTACTAGCACACCCCATGGTTAGGGGGAAGCTGGAGGAGGTCGCCCGGGAGAAGGGGATACCATACCAGCTAGAGATACTCCCAGGCGGCACCACCGACGCCGCAATCATAGCGTTGAACAAGGAGGGGGTCCCGGCCGGGACTGTATCGATCCCGACAAGGTACATCCACAGCCCCGTCGAGGTACTGGACCTTAGGGATGCCGTGAACACTGTAAAGCTAGTCGCAGGCTTCACCGAGTCCATAACGGGGGAGTGGATCGAGAAGGTTAAGGGATCCAGGATACTCTAGGCTCTCCAAGCCACTCCAGCCTCCAGCATCTTTCCAGCCTCCTCCACCCCCTCCAGGCTCCGCGAGCCTTCCACAGCATGATAGGGGAGCCTTCGGGCGTGGAGGGTGAAGGCTAGGAGTCCAGAGGCAACCGCTGCTAGAGTGGAGCCGTCATCACCAACTACTGCTACGAGCCATAGGGGGAAGAAGCCGAGGCTCCCAGCGAGCACCGTTAGGGCCTTGATCATAATCGCGGCGATGAAGCCTGTGAACAGGCTCCTCGAGAAACCCTTCGAGTAATATAGGAGTAAGGGCAGCCTCGAGATGCCCCTTCTTAGGACGGCGTCGGCGTGTCTTGCAACAACCTCCACGTCTCCTACAGCTATCGATGCATCCGCCTCCGCGAGAGCCGCTAGATCATTTATACCGTCACCAACCACTGCAACCCTGCCGTGGTGGCGGAGCCTCCTAGCGAGGAGCATCTTATCCTCCGGCTTAAGCCCAGCATACCACTCATCCACCCCTAGCATGGCGGCGATCTTCTCCACGCGCTCCCTCCTATCACCGCTGGCAAGCACAACCTTGTAGCCCATCCCCTTCAAAGCCCGGATTACATGCTTGGCTGAATCGTCTAGGAGGTCTTGGAAGCATAGCACTCCGCTTCCGCCATTAACTGATACGTAGACACTAGCATCGGCCCGGCTGCACTCTAAGCCCTCAACGCCCGTATAGGACGCCCTGCCAAGCCTGACCTCGACCCCATTGACCCTGCCAGTTAGCCCCTCTCCGGGCACCTCCTTTACAGACTCCGCGACAGGTATCTCGACTCCCATCCTGAGAGCCGCCTCCACTATACCTCGGCTGAGGGGGTGGCTGCTGGACGCGGCTAGTGCGGCGGCGTATGAAATCAGGTCTCTCTCGGAGATGCCATTAGTTAGTAGGCGGGTTAGCATGGGCTTGCCTAGGGTGAGGGTCCCTGTCTTATCCAAGACCACAATATTTACCTGGGAGAGCCTCTCCAGGGCTCTCCCACCCTTCACTAATACGCCCTTACCTGCTAGGGATGCAGCGGTGGAGAGGGATGCAACGCTCGACGTGATAATGAAGGCGCTGGGGCAGCCTGCGAGGAGGATGCTTACGCTCGCTTCGAGGCCTGCCAGGATGAGGGCTCCCAGACTCGCGGCTAGGAGAGTGATGGTGTAGAGTGGAGTGATCTTCTCGATCCGCCTCTCAATGCCTGTCCTCTCCTCCAGCAGCCTGGCTGCAGCCTCAATTGTCCTCTGCAGCGTGGATTCGCCTGGCCTTTTCAAAGCCTTAACCCTGACTGGGTCCTGTAGGTTTATGTATCCACTGTAGACTATCCCTCCCCTCTCAACTACCATAGGGAGTGGCTCGCCTGTGACGAGGCTTGTGTCGAATACTCCCCTCTCTGATAGTAGTCGTCCGTCAACGGGGACTACTTGCCCCTTACCAACAACTATGGTGTCTCCAGGCCTTACAGAGTCGGGAGG
Source organism: Thermodiscus maritimus (assembly GCF_055382595.1). NCBI lineage: Archaea > Thermoproteati > Thermoproteota > Thermoprotei > Acidilobales > Acidilobaceae > Thermodiscus > Thermodiscus maritimus. The sequence continues at coordinate 1,433,749 of NZ_AP042434.1, read as the reverse complement.
GATTATCCTCCTAACCCCATCCCTCTCCACAGTCACGGTCTCCGGGAGGATCTTCATGAGCTTCGAGATGTTTCTGGTAGCGAGACCCTCTACCGCCTCCTCTAGGGTCTCCGCGAACCCGTAGATGGCGAGTATTATGAAGCCTTCCAGCACCGTGCCTGCGGCTGATAGTATTAGGGCTACACCGCCCATGAGTATATCTACGGTATACTTCCCCCTTAAGCTGTATATGAGGAATCTGGCTAGGAGTAGGAGCCCTAGCCCTGCCAGAGTTATTCTAGCTGGAAGATGGTAGCCTGCAAGGTATAATGTTGCCCCCGCTATACTGGCTAGCGTGAGCTCTATCCACTCCCATTCGAAGTCTATTCTCTCTTCATCCTGCTCCACTCCCAAGCCCCGACCATATTAACGCTGTTAAACCTTAATAACACAGGTTGCTAAACTCCATAAGTCTTATTATATCAATGTTAATAAGGGCGGGGCAACAATTTATTAACCACGGTGAAGAGTGGGCGTGACTGTCATCAGCATATCTCTTCCCGAGAAGCTCCTCGAAGCGGTAGACGAAGTCCTAGAACGAGAAGGCTACACGAGTAGGAGCGAGTTCATCCGCAACCTTGTCCGAGCATACCTTGACGAGAAGGCTTGGGCTAGTAGGGCGACTGCATACCTAGTAATAGTTCTAACCGACCACAACGAGTCGGTTCGGGTCGACGAGAAGGTTATAGGCGTAATACACAGACACCAGGCCCTGGTTAAGGCGTTCTATCACCAGCTCCTCGGGGAGGGACTCTGCCTAAACATAGCTGTTGTCGATGCGCTCCCAAGCTCATCTATGATGCTGAAGGCCCTTCGCGGTCTCCGGGGAGTTAAGAGGGTCTGGATCATACCAGTAATAGTTCCGTAGAGCTCTCTGTAAAGTGCTCCCTAGATAAAGCCCCTCGCCCGCAATATAGTGGAATTGGGGTTAGAGTTGGATATAGTTGGGATCCTTAAGAGGCGGCTTGGCGGGGGAAAGGTAGTAGACGACCCCGCCATTATAGGCATCTACACCAGGGAGCCCAGTGGTCTCCGGGGTAAGGGTGTAGAAGCGGTCGTGTTCCCGGAGAACGTTGAGGATGTGAGGAGTATAGTTAAGGCCGCCTACGAGTATAGCGTTCCCATCTACCCGCAGGGATCATCTACAAGCCTATCGGGCTCAGCTTATCCGGAGAAGGGCGGGATCGTTGTAAGCTTCGAGAGGATGAGGAGTATAAGGGAGGTTAACATTGTAGACGCCGTAGCCGTCGTGGAGCCCGGTGTCCGGATAGACGAGTTAAACGAGCACCTAGAGGAATACGGCTACATGTTCCCAGTAGACCCCGCCAGCAGCGCTGTGGCAACGGTCGGTGGGGCAATAAACACTGGAGCTGGAGGGATGAGGGGTGTGAAGTATGGCACTATGAGAGACTGGGTGCTCGGGTTACAGGTTGTGATAGCTGACGAGGAGGCGACTGTCTTGAGAGTTGGCTGTAGGACCGTGAAGTGCAGGCAGGGCCTCGACCTCACCAGGCTTATAGTTGGGAGCGAGGGGACCCTCGGCATAGTGACTGAAGCGATACTACGCATAGCACCGATCCCCGAGAAGGTTGTCTACATACTAGCATTCTACGATAGCCTCGAGGACTTGGCTAGGACGGTTATAGATGTGAAGAGGCGGGGGATCACCCCCTACATTGCAGAGTTCATGGAGGCTGAGACTGTCCAGAGGGCGAAGAAGCTCGCCCGGGTAGACCTTGAGGGGGAGGGCCACATGCTCCTGCTCGGAGTAGACGTTAATAGGGAGGCGGCCGAGAGAATCCTCACAAGCCTAGTGGAACTCGCTAGGAGCAACAAGGCCAAGGCAATCCACACCGCAGGCTCTACAGAGGAGGCTGTTGAGAGGGGCCTCTTCACTATAAGGAAGAACCTCTTTACATCCCAAGTCCACTATACAAGGGAGAGGCTCGGCGGTAAGGAGAATGTGATGGTTCTCATAGAGGATATCGTTGTCCCTCCCAGCAGGCTCGTGGAGGCGGTGCGGGGGATAATGGACCTCTCAAGAAAATACGGGTTCACAGTAATGCTCGGCGGCCATATAGGGGATGGCAACCTCCACCCGGCTGTAGGGTATGACCCCGAGGATCCAGAGGAGACTAGGAGGGTGGAGGAATGGTTCATAGAGGTTATGAAGCTGGCCCTAAGCCTTGGGGGGAGTGTGAGCGCCGAGCACGGGATAGGGACCCTTAAGAAGAAGGGGCTCGTGATGGAGGCAGAGGCCCTGGGGAGCCAGAAGATGATAGAGCTGATGAGGGGTATCAAGAAGGTGTTCGACCCGAAGGGGATACTCAACCCTGGAAAGATAGTCTAGACTATACTGGTGTAATTAAGAATAATCCCGGGAATACACGTTGATACTGGTGGGCTTGAATAATGGATAAACGCCGCGAGGGAGGCGGGGACCCAGAAGACCCCGTAGAGGAGGCTAGGAGATTTATTCTGGGGGAGGCGTCTAAGTGCATGTTCTGCGGCTTCTGCGAGCCGGTCTGCCCAACCCTCCCCCTCGGACCCCATAGAGGGTATGGGCCTCGGGGAAGGGTGAACATCGCTCTAGGCCTGGCTAAGGGTACCTACAGGTTCACCGGGGAGGCTATAAGAAGCCTCTACTCCTGCCTACTATGTGAGGCGTGCCATTTGAAGTGCCCCGCCTCCCTAGATATAGTCGGGGTGGTTAGGGCCGCGAGGGTCCTATACTCTAGTAGCTTGAGGTGAAGCTGGATGCTCGAGGTTAGAGAGATCCTCCTCTTAATGGCTGAGGAGACCCGCAAGAGGGGCCTACCCCTACCTGTTCCGGAGAATGCATTAACGGAGTGGGCTGAAGGGCTGGGCCTGAAGGAGAGGGGGGACGTCCTCCTCTATACTGGGGGCCTCTACCAGCTCATCCCCTACATCAACGCTTTCGTAGAGTATCTTGAGAGAATGGAGGGTAGCAGGGCCTCCGGGTTCCTCCTAAAGGCGGCGAGGAGGCTCAAACTCACAGGTCTAGCCACCGCAATAGCCAAGCCCAGGAGGGAGGAGGTCGAGTATAGTAGGAGGGTGCTTAGGGCGATCGTGAGACTCCTCCAAAAAGCCGGGGTGAGTGTAGCGTATGACCCGAGAATAGACGGCTACAGCGGTGTGCTACTCTACGATATGGGTCTAGAGGACCTGTTCCGAGAGCACGCGAGGAAAGTCTACAACGCGCTGAAGTCTGCTGGGCCAAGCCTAGTAGTTACTGTAGACCCCCATACAACCCATATCCTCAGGAACGTTTATCCAAAGTATATTGATGGATACGATCTGAACGTGAAGTCATACCTCGAAGTCCTAGCGGAGAGAAGGATTGAGCTGGAGGGGGCTGGGGGAGAATGGGTGATACACGACCCCTGCCTCTACGCTAGGCCTCTCGGCATAATCGAGGAGCCCCGTCGCCTCCTTGAGGCGGCCGGCGTGAGAGTAAGGGAGCCCAAGAGGACTGGGAAGATGACGTATTGCTGCGGCGGCCCCCTGGAGAGTATTGCGCCCAGGCTTTCCAGGAGTATAGCGTCTAAGAGGCTCGAGGAGCTCTCGTCTGTCTCGAAGAGGATAGTAACCCTATGCCCGATATGCTACGCCAACCTCACCCGCGTCTCCCGTGGAGAGACTATTAGGGATATATCCCTGGTACTTGCTGGTGACGTGGATTGACTGGGCTAGAAGAAATCCTCGAGGAGATCTACAGGGCTCTCGAGGACCAGGGATTCCAAGAAGCGGTTTGGAGGTCTAGCCTGGGAGCGGAGGAGAGGGTCCCCCGCATACTTGAGGAGTACGATTACATTAGGCGGTTGGCGGAGGAGGTGCTTGAGGCGAGGCGGAGGAGCATCGAGCGCCTCCCGGAGCTAATCGATACCCTAAGGGAATCTGCCCGGAAGGTGCACTTGAACCTCCACTATGCTGAGACCGCGGCGGACGCTCGCGAGATTGTTGGCGGCATCATTGGGTTCTGGGAAGAGGGTCGTGTTCTCTAAGAGCATGGTTGCAGAGGAGATAGGGTTGAGAGAGTACCTGGCTGAGAAGGGGAATGAGGTCTGGGAGACTGATCTCGGCCAGCTCCTCGTACAGCTCGAGGATGGGAAGCCGATGCACACGACTGCTCCAGCCATACACTTGACTGTTGAAGAGGCCGCCAGGCTAGTTAGGGAGAAGCTCGGCCTGGATCTCCCAGGGAACCCGAGGCCAGAGGACATAGTGGCTGCGGTCCGCGCCTTCCTCCGCGAGAAGTTCACGAGCGCAGACTATGGTGTGAGCGGGGCCAATGCCATAGCCGCGGATACTGCTAGTATTGTGCTCGTGGAGAATGAGGGTAACATTAGGCTCGTCACAGGCCTACCTGAGAAGCATATTGTGGTTGCTGGTGTGGAGAAGGTTGTTGAGAACCTCGAAGTCGCCCTGAAGCAGGCGCTGGTCCAGTCGGCCTATGCAGGCCTATACCCTCCAACCTATATGAACATCATATCAGGCCCCTCTAGCACGGCTGATATAGAGCATAGGAGGGTTTACGGGGCCCATGGCCCCAGAGAAGTCCACCTGGTACTAGTCGATAACGGGAGGATGAAGGCTCGGGACTCGCCGCTCCGGGAGCAGCTTAGGTGTATAAGGTGTGGACGCTGCCAGTGGGAGTGCCCTGTTTGGAGGCATACTGCCAACTTGTGGGGTGGGGATACTTATGGGGGTCCAATGGGTGTGAACTGGACTGCTATAACGGAGGGTTTGGAGAAGGGGGGAGAGCTGAGCATGCTGTGCCTCCAGTGCATGCGTTGCGACGTGGTTTGCCCCGTAGAGATACCGCTCTCATCGATCATACACTGGCTTCGGAGGAGCTACGTGGCTGGACTCTTATCCTAGACTCTAGCCTCCCCCGGATCTTCTCCAGGATCTCCTCGGCCACTTTGAGGTCCACGGAACTCCTCCTCACAGCTTCCAGGTCTATAACCGTGAGGCTTATGTAGCCGTTAAGTACTGCCCAAACATCGCTTCCTTCAACGGTGTCCCAGTACCGGTCCCTGAAACTGTGAGAGGCCGGCTCAAAGCGGCCTCCAACCCCTACAAGCCTCAGCTTGTAATTGTTCCATGCTAAGCGGGTCGCCATTACCCCTCTAGGTTTCTCCGGCACGTTCAGGTTAACCAGCATGCCGGGTCTGAGACTCCTTAGGTGTTGCAGGAGTTCAGCCGCGGCCCAGGCGGCCGGCGAGTATTCATCCTCGGTTAACCCCTTGTCTGTAGCGAGGCTCACTGCTAGACTTGGTATCCCGTTTAGGGCTCCCTCTATAGCCGCTCCAACGGTGCCGCTCGTGAAGAGGTCTTCCAAGCCTATATTCGGCCCCCTATTGATCCCAGAAACTATCACGTCGGGCTTTTCGCTTAGAAGGTGGTGAAGTGCAAGGTAGACTGCAGAGGCGGGTGTCGAGTCAACCCACCATGCCTTCCTCGCCCATGGATAGTCTGCTTCACCATACTCTGCCCTCATCCTCATGGACTTACCCATACCACTCTGCGGATTCTTTGGCGCGACAACGTATACCTCGTGCCCCCTTTCATGGATCTCTCTCACGAGCCTCTTCAGGCCGGGAGCATCGATTCCATCGTCGTTTGTAGCTAACACGATCAACGCGGTTTCTCCAGGCAGTGAATGTGGATTAAGGAAATTAAGTCCTTGCGCAGGGCGGGTCGTAAGGATCCTTTATCTCAACCCCCAATAACAGGCAAGTTTGGGTCTTACTCCCATAATATATGCACTCAAGGCAATTAGTAGGTTTTCTACCGTCGAGGGTGAGCCCCTTAGTCTCACGGGCAAGCGCCCGCTTCCTAGCCTTAATCCGGCCTAAGCCAGGCCCCTGTGGGCCGGAGGCCTCCCTGGCCGGCGGCGCTGGTGCTAGCTGTGGCTTGGGCGGAGCAGCTGGCTTGGCCTCCCTTTCCACCATAGCTTTCTCAGGCTTCTTGGCTTCCTGGGCCTGCCTGTAGTATTTGCATTTCTCGTACTTGTCTGTGAGGCAGGGATATGCTAGTGGGTTAACCTTCTTTCCTGTAACTCCGCATATTACTATTGGCCCCTTTCTTTCCGCGTATGGACAAACCAATAGTATTCGCCTCCCGTTAAGGGTTGGGGTGTTTACCCCGCTATAATGGGGGACTGTATGGGTTTAATTGGTAGCGCCTGTTATTCTACCACCTCTGACTCCTTGAACAGGTAGTATGCTCCAGCAGCTGCTAGCAGAGCTGGGACTATGCCTCCCAGGAGGTACCATGCCCCCAGTGCTAGTGATCCGCTCTCCTTCGCGAGCGAGTAGGTTGGAAGCGTTGCACCATGGATTAGGAAGCCTAGACCGAATAGTAGGAGTGATGTGCTCCTTATCTCCTTGTACACTTTGAGGAGATATGCTCCGGTTATGAGGGCTACTGGGACAAGTATCCCTAACACCCTCCCCGCGCTGGATATAAGGATCCTCTTGTCGAGAGGCGTGATGTGAGAGAAGTTTAATGCGATAGTCCAGATCGTTCCAACCACTATTATCGCTGCTGGGATATAGACTTTAACACTCTTCCTCTCAACGCCAAGAATCTCCGCCGCGAATAATACTTCGAAGGCCGCCCATAGTATTATGAAGACTCCCCTCACAGCGTCTAGGGCTAGCATACTGTTTAGGTAGCTGGATTCAAGATTATTCCACGAGCCTCCAGCAAGCGCTAGAAGCTTTGATGCCTCATAACCGTCTAGTAAGCTCTCGAGGCCAACCCACAATAAGCCGAGGCCTAGCCATAGGAGGGCCTTGTGGCCCACTTTCTTATAAACGTAGAGGACGAATATGCTGGCTAACAGGAGGACGACAAATGTCCCGTAGGGATAAGCTATCTCTGGTTGCATAAGGGTCCACCTCCCACTTACATTACACTATACCATGATTTAAGGGTTAAATGTATCATACTAGTTTATAACAATGACGTTACCAAGCACTAATCATGGATTGTTTGAGAATGCAAGGGGCTCGAGTATGAGGGTCTCAGTGGTCGGGGGAGGCGTTGCCGGACTCACACTAGCATTGATCATGGCGAGGAGGGGTCATAGGGTCACACTCTACGAGCAGCAATACCCCGGCTGGAGCGCTACGGGGAAGAGTGCCGGGATAATAGTCACGGTATTCGAGGAAGACCTGCTAAGGCATGTCCTTGCATCCCTCGACTTCTACCATAGCCTCCCCGGCTCGGAGTCTATTGTGAGGGGTGTGGATGCTCTATACCTTCATAGAGAGGGAGCCTGCGTCTCCAAGCTACTCCGCATACATGAATCTCTCGGACTTGGGAGCCCCAACCATGTACAAGTCGATCTCGGAGTAGACTTCGATTACGGCAGGGATTACTATGCCCTCATAAGAACGTACCTTACCGATGCGGGGTGGACCGTTAACACCCTCTACTCAGAGCTGCTGAGGAGCGGCGGAGAGATAGTGGATGGGTGGGTTGAGAGAAAGGGAGACAGCTTCCACCATCAAAGCGGGAGACTTGAGGGAAAAATTGTTGTAGCGGCTGGTCCATGGACAAGAATACTCCTACCAGAGATAGAAGACTCCACCACCATCTACAGGTGTCAAGCGGCTAGCGTGGAGGGACCCGCCCCAAATGTAGTCATTGAGGATGACGCCCTCGAATACTACCTTGTCCCAACCACTAACTCCCGCTTCGTGATCGGAGACGGGGCTAACCCTATAATAAACGACCCCATTGACGGCTTCACCCCCGACCCGGAGGACTCCTATGATGTACTAGAAAGGTATGCGAGGAGGGTCCCCGAGGCCTGGGAGTCTAGGATTATACAGGTGTGGGCCGCCCCATGCATCACTACAGGGGACGGACTCCCACTAGCTGGTAGAGTGTACGATGACGTCTACGTTCTAACGGGCTTCAATGGGGCCGGGTTAACGCTGGCTCCAGCGATAGCAAGGATGCTCGCGGCCGAGCTCGAGGGGAAGGGGAGGGTCCCCCAGGACTTCTCACGGCTGGAGAGACCCTCTCGAGGCGTTGTAGAGCCGTATTTCGTCAAATGCTAGAGCACCCGCCAGATATACCTCATTTAAAGGAGTGCATCCTACATTATCTCCCCGGCGGCTGAGAATGCAGAAGCGGATACTCGTCACCAACGATGACGGGATATATAGTCCTGGCATAAAGCTCCTCTACGATGCTGTCAGCCCTCTCGGCAAGGCGATCGTATTCGCCCCCGAGACACCGAAGAGCGCGAGCGGGCTGGGGATAACCCTCCACAAGCCCCTGAGAGTTATGAGGGTCAAATACTGGGGGATAGACGTCTACCTAACCAACGGTACCCCCAGCGATATCGTGTATCTAGCTATAAATGAGGCTGTCCCACAGCTCGACCTAGTAGTCGCCGGGATCAACGTGGGTGATAATACGAGCGTCCAGGTTATACTGTCCAGTGGGACAGTAGGAGCTGCAGCACAGGCCAGCCTGCTAGGCATACCCGCCATCGCTTTTTCAGCCAACGTCGAGGACGCAAACGACTTCAACGACCCGGAATATGCAAGGGAGGTGACGAGGATAACTAGGGCTATATCAGAGTACGTGTTAGAGCATGGTTTGCCCGAAGGCATACAGGTGTTAAACGTCAACTATCCCAGAAAGATCACTAGGAGGACCGAGGTGAAGCTGGCTAGAATGGCGACAATAAAGTTCCTCCAGAGAGTCAACGTAAGCTATGATCCAAGGGGTAACAAGTACTACTGGATGTATGGCACCATGGCTGAGCCGGAGCCAGGAACCGACGTGTACGTAGTACACGTGGAGGAGAATATCGCTATAACCCCGATAAGCTTCCACCTATTAACTGCGGATACACTAATCGAGAAGCATTCCGGCTACTTCGAGGACCTCGTTAAGAGCATAAAACTGGGAGAGATAAGTGTTTGAGGGTGAGTCTCCGGAGATGTCTTTCCCTTCGAGACGCTTCAAGGACTGGGTTGTCGCTCTAGCATATGCTGAGAAGTGGCTTATACTAGGAACGATTATAGGGATCGCCAGCTCCATAGTAGTGATAGTCTTCTTCGAGCTACTGGTTAGAATGGTAGCCTTCTCCTCCAGCCTCCTAGGAGTCCAACTATCAAGCCCCACCACCGACCTCTCAATAATATTCGCCGAGACGAGCAAGAAGTTAATGATACCCCTACTCGTGCTCGCAGGAGTAGCGGCGAGCGCACCAATAGTGTATAGGATAGCCCCGGAGGCGGAGGGAGGAGGTACCGAGGCAGCGGTCTTCGCCTACCATAGGAGGGCCGCCCTGATACCGGCTAGGGTCCCCTTGGTAAAGCTAGTCGCCAGCGTTTTAACTATAGGAACGGGTACGAGTGCTGGCGTCGAGGGTCCCAGCGTCCACATGGGCGCTGGCGTCGGTAGCGTCCTTGCTAGGAGGCTCGGCCTTTCCCGGCGGGATAGGAACATCGCCTTCGTCTCAGGGATCGCTGCTGCCCTCGCAGCAGTCTTCAGGGCGCCTCTCGGGAGCACCTTCTTCGCTACCGAGGTGCTCTATAAGAGGGATATAGAGGCCCACGCGTTCATGCCAGCCTTCATATCCTCCCTCGTAGCCTATGCTGTATCCGCGCCCTACTTCAAGTTCGTTGAGCCTCTTCCAAGGATAGACGTTCCACCCGAGAATATCTATAGTGTTGGAGGCCTCCTAACGCTGATTGGGCTAGGCTTCTTCATAGCACCGTTCGCATACTTCTTCATTGAATTAATTCTAGGCTCTGACAGGTTTTTCAGGAGGATCGTGCGAAGGCTTGGCTTGCCAATGGAGGCTAAGCCCCTCCTGGGAGCGTTACTCGCGATCCCTATAATACTGGCATTCCCCATAGTGGCGGGGTCTGGGAAGAAGGCGATTGTCCTAGCCCTGACCGGCCAGGTGAAGGACTACCTTCCCTTCCAGCACATTATGCCACTTGTAATTATATTCATTCTCGCCGCTATAGCCAAGGCGCTCGCCACAAGCCTGATGGTAGGCTCTGGTGCAAGCGGCGGCGTCTTCGCCCCCTCACTACTGGCAGGGGCATTTCTAGGCTGGTCCTACTATCTCCTTCTCGGCAGCCATGCTCCTCTGCCTGGACACGTCTATGCATACGTTGGGATGGCGGCCTTCTTCGCGGCTGCTGGGAAGGTCCCCCTAGCAGCCTCAATAATAGTTGGAGAGATGGGGAAGAACTACTACCTAATCGCCCCCACTCTGGCTGCAGCGTATATTGCTAGGGAGCTGACTGGTGAAAAGACAGTATACCCGCCGCAGCTGAAGGAGAGGCCTATAATCTAACCCCTACCTCTCCAAGTATTCCCTAAGAACGTCTAGGTGGGGCTCAAGCATCCCAAGAACCTCTCTAGCCTCATCCTCCCCCAGCCTGTGCCTGTGGATCAACGTACGCCACCCGCCTCCCCTCCACCTGGGGAGGACGTGGACATGGAAATGGAAAACCTCCTGTCCGGCAGCTCTCCCCGAGTTCACTAACACGTTAACTCCTGGCGCTCTAAGGCGGACACGGTATATCCTCGCCAGAGCGGCCGCTGCCCTGAAAACCTTCGACACGATGCTTGGGGGGGCATCATGTATCGACTCGTAGTGCTCGTTGCTGATCACTAGGAGATGCCCCTTCTCAACCGGGTATATATCCAGTATAACCGAGATATCACTGTCCCTGTATACGAAGTAAGCCGGGGCATCTCCCCTCGCGATCCTACAGAAGATGCAGCCCTCCATTCCCGGCACCTCCCCAAGAATGTTCACCGGTATCATCTAAAATACCTGCCACCACCCGCACAATTATAATGGATGACCCGGTTGACTCGTAGAAGGAGTAGAATTAGACAGGAGATAAACAAGATAATCTACACTGGGAGGGGGAAGGACTACAGGATAGTCTACCTCGACAGAACGAGAGAGTATGGTGCAAGGCTCCGAGAGCTCTCCTTCAAGAGGATCAGGAAGGTGACCGAGTGGGCCATCTACCTAGATGACGATGAAACCGTCATTCCGCTCCATAGGGTCGTTGAGATACGTGATGAGAGGGGTAGGAGCGTATGGAGAAGATCCGGGGAGCAAGATACGAGATCGTAGTCGACGAGAAGATAACACTTCCCAAATGGGATCCTGGGGAGAGAAGGCTGTACGTTAACAGGCCCCTTCTAGAGGCTGATGTGAAGATTAGCCTCCTAGGCGAGAGGATAGCTGGGCTCCTACTTCCACCAGTGGAAGCCAGCTCTAATGACCTAGAGGAGCTCATCGCCGTCTACAGGAGGAGGGTAGCGGCAGAGCAAGCGATCGATCTAGTATCTAGGCTTGGACCCCTAGCTAAGATGGCTAGCATCGATCTAGCATACTTCCCAGTATCCAGGGCCCAACTTGTATGGGGGGATGTCGGGTGCATGCTCGACCTCGACCCGGAAAGGCTTAGGAAAGCCTTTAGGGAGGCCGCGAGAGTAGCTGGCGAGGTCGCGGGAGATACTGTCAGGGTAATGCCGAGAAGGTACAGAGAGTTCATCTACACTACTCTAAGAAGGCTACAGATCTCTACCATAAACTGGGCTTCAAGCATAATGAGGCTTATCAGGGCAAGCGGCTACAACCCCCTATCCCTTTGTAGGGAGAGGGATGAGGAACCCCCAGACCCATCTTGGCTAGTCTACCTCCCAGAGGGTCAATTCCTCTATGACTGTCCTGGCGTTGAAGATATAGCGGAGAACTACGTTGGCGGGGACGCCCGGTGTAAGAAGGTTGGATTCACCTCCTCAACCCTAGTATGCGAGGGTCCCTCGGGGAAGATCGCTGTAAAGGAGTATTTGAGGATGATCGCGAAGTGGCTTCCTGCTTCCATACTAAGCAGGTCTGCCGTGAAATACCTTATTACCCCGAAGAGCAGGCTCTATAACGAGTACAAGCATCTGATCGAGCTCAGGAGTATAATTCAGACACCAAGGATTCTAGCTGTTTGCGGTGACCCGGTAAAGGCTGTTATGGCTCGATCATTCATTGAAGGAACCCCTGTCATTGATAGCGGGGATCCAGGAGAGTGGAGGGACTCTGGCAGAGCACTCGCCGATATACATAATGCTGGCTACGTGCTTGGGGATCCGAACCCCGGTAACTTTGTCGCCTCACGGGATGGGCTAGGACTGATAGATGCTGAGCAGGCTAGAAGGTTCACCCCTGCAGGTGGCGCGTGGGATCTAATAGTATACGTATACTATCCCGTAGCCCTTGGAAAAGACAGGGACTTAATAGTAGAGGGGGTTAAGGGCTACTTAGAACGGGTTGATCCAAGGAGGAAAAAACGGGTTGTTAGAGAACTAAGGAAGGGTAAGATATGGCTCGGACTTGTACTCCTACCCTACCAGTTTAGGAAGGCCAGGGAGGTTTTCCGGGAGGCAGGAGTCGAGCTTACCTGAACGTGTTTATGTATGCTAAGTGGCCGTGCCTAGCGTAGGTCTTCGCCCTAACCATCTCTGCTAGATCGATGTTAGCTGGCTTGACGGCGCTCCCGACTACCTCAACCACTCCCATTGCGGCCAGCTCTTCAAGTATAGGCGACGGAGCCATCACCTCTGGAGATCGGTCTCCGCGCACCCACTTTGCCATCCTCTGCATCGTTTTCCTCATATCCCTTCTCACCACTATCATGCTGAGACAGCGCCAGCGGCTATATAGTAGATGTATTCTTTTACGAAGAATTATTAGTGGGCCAGCCTACAGTGGGACCTGCTGGGAAACTAGAGGGTTCCCCCGCTTCCTCCTCTAAGCTTGTTATAAGGCTTCACAGCATAATTATTAGAGTGGAGGTGCTAAGATGCGGGCTACAGCATCCACGGCAGTAATAGTTCTCACAGTTATAATCCTGTTAGCGGCTACAGCAGTATACTCTGTTACAAAGTATAACGGGCCACCATCACAGTCCACCGCACCCTCTGGAAGCAGTACCAGTCCAGCAAACTCAACTACGAGTCCAGCAACAACCAGCCAGGCCGGGGAGACCTCTGCGGAGGAGAGCGTAAAACTTAGTGGCTACCTTAACATAAGCGTGGAGTCGAGGGGATCAGTCATTAAGATATCGAAGTATCACGTCACTGTGAGGGCGAATAACAGCACAGTCACGATAGACATGGTACTACCCAACCCCTGCTACAAGGCGGATCTTAGGTACAACTCACCGGATAACACTCTCCTCCTAACTATAAACTCCCCTCCAAAAGGCAAGGCGTGCATACAGGTTTTGAAGCCTATAAGCCTCTCAACAAGCATAGAGCCCCCGCCCACAGGCAAGGTTATGCTGAAGGTGTATCTCGACGGTAAGCAGGTTGCTGAAGCGGTAATACCCCTCTCATCGTAAGAACCCATCAATTTTTACCACCCTGCTCAAGCACTGGATCACCCGGTGTAGGCGGGCTTGGGGTATCTTGAATCGTTCCACGCGGACAAATCGCTGATAGAAGACTTGATTCTAATCCCTGGGGCTCCAGGATACGAGGATAGAGTGCGGAACTACATTTACGAGATAGCCTCTAAATACGGACGGGTCGAAAAGGACGCGATGGGGAACCTCCTCCTACGCCTTCCAGGTAGAGGTGAGGGGACCATCCTCCTCGCAGCCCACATGGATGAGATAGCACTGGTAGTAACGGGGATAGAGGATAACGGCCTCCTAGCCTTTAGGAAGCTTGGAGGGATAGACGACTCCATCCTCCCAGCCAGGCATGTACTCGTCCACGGCTCACAGGGCCCCGTGCCGGGGGTAATAGGGGCGGAGCCACCCCACCTCAGAATGGTTAGGGGGGAGGATAGGAATAGGGTCAAGCCCTGGTACGAGCTAAGGATAGACATAGGTGCTGACTCCAAAGATGAGGCTATCGAGATGGGTGTAGGAGTACTGGACCAGGTAACCTTCAAGAAGCACATCTCCTACCTAGGCAACGGCAGGTACATCTCTACTAGGGGCCTAGACGATAGGGCAGGCTGCGCCGCGCTGGTGGAGCTGGCTAGGCTCATCGGGTCTGGAGTAGTTGAGCCCAGGCCAGACGTGGTCATAGCATGGACCGTTCAGGAGGAGATCGGCTTGATGGGTGCTAGGGCTCTAGCGAGGAGACTCCAGCCCGACCTCTTCATAGCAATAGACACGACCACCTGCTGTCACCCCTCTATAACAGGAGGGCTAAAACTAGGCAATGGACCCCTCCTAAGGGCGCTCGACAACTCCTACATAGCTCCCCCCAGCCTGGTAAAGAACCTCTACAAGACGGTCACGTCGAAGGGGATACCACTCCAGGTGGCGAGCGCTGGGGGAGGAACTGATGCGGGTGCCTTCCACGTAACAGGAGTGCCCTCGATAGCCGTCTCTGCCCCGACACAGTACACTCACAGCCTCACTGAGAAGATGCATCTCGGAGATTATGAGAACTGGGTGCGGGCCCTCGCCGCTATAGTGGAGGCGGGAGTAGAGAGTTGAAGCTGAGGCTAGACTACCTCTACTTTATTGCAGCAATTGCACCTTTCGAGGCATTGATAGGGGTCTCCCTCCAGGAGCTGGGGGCAATCATAGCCTATAACCTCATACTAGCAATCACTCCACTCATTATAGCCTATGCATTCTACACTATGGGCTCCAATGGGGCTAGGAGGAGTGGCTTAATCGTAGGGTCCCTAAGCCTCGTAAAGATAGCCTCGATGACTATTGTGGATCTCCCCCCTCTGGCGGACGCTGTAGTTGACGGGCTTCTAATTCTATCAATGCTATTGTCAGTCTACTATCTGTGGCCGGGAAAGGACTCCGCACTCTCAACAATACTGGGGGTGCTGGGCGTTGGGCTTGTAACCGTTAAGCTTGGATGGCCGACACTGGTTGGGGGCTTGGTGCTCGAGTCGGCAGCGTTAATCCTTGCCGGCGCGGTTGCTGGAAACTATTCGAAGAAGGCTGTAGAGAGCGGCTAGCTATGTATGCGTCCCCCCTTATTGGCTATTATTATTGAGATTTGTGTGTTGATTTTTCAGAGTTCATGCTAATTAAGCCTTAAATCCTCCAGGCCCTATATTTATAATAAGGCTGACTCCCCGTCAGCCCCGTATATACCCCCTTAAAAGAGGTGTAATGGTATGGCCTCTGTACAGGACCTCCTCCGGGACATCCTTTCTAGGAGGGACCCTCACGGATACTATGTAATCCCGGTCGACGTCGACCGGGTTGATGATATATTGAAGACTGTCAATGGTGGAGGGATAAGGGTTGTCTACGCTAACGATGTCGCCCTCATAAAGACAAGGAGTAGGAGTCTAGCCATAAAGCTCGTGAGGGCCGCTGCGAGGATGGATGCGCTGGTTATAGAGTTGTAGGGGTTGTTTTCTCCTCTCCCCCATATATTCCTGTAGACTGTATTGTTTTCAATCCTATATAGTTTGATACTAGGTAGCTTCCCAGATATACTAGCGGGGTGTCTCCGAGGGCTATCAGCCACTTCACAATGTACTGGCCTAGTATGATGCTTCCTATCACATTCCATGGCAGGGCTTGGCCCCCGAGCAGGCTGGGTATGATGTTGAATGCTAGGCTTATGAAGATCACTGTGTCAATGAACTGGCTGACCATAGTGGAGGCATTGTTTCTCAGCCACAGCCACTTTCCATGGGTCTTCTCCTTCCAGAAGTGGAACGCCCAGACGTCGTGGGTCTGGCTTATTATGTAGGCGGTGAGGCTGGCTAGTATGATCTGCGCACTACCACCCACCACGGACCTATAGGCTTCGGGCGAGGCCGGGCTGAATGGGGCGTGTGGGAGCTTGAGGGCGAACGCGTTGTAGCCTAGTATTAGCAGTTGTGTGGCGAATCCTATCAGGACGGCGACCCCGGATGCCTTCTTACCGTATATCTCGCTGATTATGTCCGTGAAGAGGAATGTCATAGCGTAGGCTAGAACGGCGGCTGGCGCCGATACTGTGACCCCGAAGATCTCTGCGGAGAAGAGCTTGGAGGCCAGGTAGTTAGATGATACTAGGCTCCCCGTGAATAGGGCTACGAGTGCAGCGTAGGCTATGGTTGCCTTGTCCAGTCTCATCTCAGCCTGCATCTTCCATCACCTTCTATACCGATTCATTTGTAAATCCTTATTATCCTTTAGGATCACATTGGCGGTAAAATAGCTCTCCATAACACTGTTTAGTTAAACAACTTTCTAGTGGTTTCCACACCATTCAACCATATTATCCAAAGTGTATGCGAGGACTAGAATAGGGGAGAAGCATGGCGGTAGTGTCTTTCAAGGTTGTCCCGATTGTAGGGGAGAAGAGCGTATCTAAGTATATTGCGAGGGCGGTGGAGGTTCTCGTGGAGGAAGGCTTCGACCCCATAGTAACCCCGGACACGACGGTCGTAGCAGTCGACGACCTATCTAGGATAGGAGAGATTGTTAAGAGGATCCACGAGGAGCTTGCAGGAATGGGGGTTGAGAGAATCGTAACCCTAGTCATGATAGATGATAGGAGGGATAAACCCAGCAGGGACCCCATGGAGCTCGTGAAGAGTGTTGAGTCCAAGCTGAGGGAGGAGAAATAGCGGGGTTAGACCCATACCAGGCTGCGGAAGCGATTACACTAGTAATCCTCGGAGTAGCCGGGGTGCTGGACTATTTCTATAGGGAGGTTGACCCGGAGCTCTGGATCATCCCGGCCCCTCTCGCTATAGCTCTCGGCTTGGCCAGCACAGTACACTACACTCAATTACCCGTATGGTTCCCCTACCTCTTCAACGGGGTCATTGTTGGAGTCGTTGCTCTCATGTACTATTTGGGGTTCATGGGAGGAGGGGATCTAGCAGCTGTAGCCTTCACTAGCGCTGCCCTCCCAGTTATACATGGTAGCGTCCTCCCCACGAGCCTCTTAATGATCCTCTATTCAGGCCTCTACCTCCCCCTATACTATCTGGGAGAGCTGTTGCGGAGGTGCGGGTCCACGTGCCTTCCCCGGCTTAGGGCACGGGTTACGGGGTACGAGCTCGTCGGGAAGTATAAGTGGTGGCATCCATTGGGGTGGAGGATTGAAGGGGACCCCCACGAGGTTGTGGCTTTGATGAACGCCTGGGACAGGGAGCTCGACGCTGCCCCCCTACTGCCCCAGGTAACCCTCCTCTTCCTGGGCCTGTTAACGGCCGTGATAGCTGGAGACGCCCCCATCCTAGCACTGCTTGGAGGGTAGATGGTATTGGACATGCTCTCGGAGCTCGTGGAGGAGCTGGGAGGGGCTCCAGCTAGGATCACGCTGCCGCTAGCGTCTAGGAATCCGGGCAGGTTGGCTAGGAGGCTATCCTTCACCCGCGGCCACGGCTACTACTGGATAATACTCTGTAGGGGTCTTTCTTGTAGGGCGTGCGGGTTCCGGGAGGAGCCTATTGTCCGGGTCGAGAGGATTAGGGAGAAGGACATCCTGAGCGGCCTGAGCCATCCTGTTCCAAGGCTTGTTGTCGAGTGCTGCGGCAGGGTTGTGGGCGTTGGAGAGTGGCGTGGGAGCAGGATCGTGTTGGAGGATTTGGAGTGCGACGTTAACGTTAAGCCTGCGAGTGTAGAGTGTGGTGGCAGGGAGTGTAGGATTAGCTTGGCGGAGTGTTTGAGGGAGTGCTCGGGTTAGAAGGCTACTCGGCGTCCCTAATGCCCCACTCTGTTACGGCGAAGACCGCCTCACCCTCCGGCAGGTGGGGGGCGTCTACCACCCTCGCTATCCTCTTGTTGCCCCTGCTCTTCTTCAGCTGTATCCTCACTCCTGGGGCATGGTACATTACGTGTCCTCCCACGGCAGTGGTTGGGTCTCCGTAGAAGACGTTTGGCCTAGCCATTACCTGGTTCGTTATAACCACTGCTACATTATAGATTTCGGCGAGCCTCCCCAGCTGGTGGAGGTGCCTGTTCAGCAGCTGCTGCCTCATGGCGAGGTTCTCCCTACCTGGGAACTCGGCGCGGAAGTGGCTCGTGACGGAGTCGACTACCACTAGCTTGATGTTCTCCCTCTTCAGCATGTCGAAGAGCTGGTCGACGATAGCCATCTGGTGGTGGCTGTTTATCGCCCTTATCCAGTAAATATTCTCCATCACTGTATCCGGGTCGAGGCCTACACCCTTAGCCATCTGCTCGATCCTCTCCCAGCGGAATGTACCCTCAGTATCAATATAGACTGCCTTAGCCTCTAAACCCCCCTGGTCCTCTGGGAGCTGCACGTTTACCGAGAGCTGGTGGCATACCTGGGTCTTACCTGAGCCGAACTCGCCGAAGAACTCTGTTATGGTGCGGGTCTCTATGCCTCCTCCCAGGAGCTCGTCTAGCGCTTTGCTTCCCGTCGTGATCTTTCTAACATTCATCCTCTCCATTTTCAGCTCTTTCGCCGTCTTGAATCTTATCTCGAGGGCTTCCCTAGCAGCCTGTATGATCTTCTGTGCTGTTGGGAGGGGTATACCGGTTACCTGGCTGAGCTCGTGTGGTGTTGCTACTGCTATCGCCTCTATGCTTGTGTACCCGTTCTCAATGAGCTTCTGGGCCGAGTTTGGGCCTATTCCTGGGAGGTCTGTTATGTCGCGTATCTCCTTATCCTTCTTACCCATTACTATTCAATCCCCACTTTACTATCGCGGCGAGCCTAAGGGTAATATAGTTACGGTATACTATGGATCCTGGTGCCCGGGGTTACCGGATGTATTATTGCCCCTTATTAATATACCCAGGGGTCCCAGACTAGTCTCCATCGAGGGTTAAGGATTGAGGATCCTCTTGATACACGCCGAGGAGATCTGGTATAAGACCCACAAGCCCGCGGTAAGGGACCCTCCCGACCCTCCCCGAGAATATAGGGATGCCAACGCCGTTGTAGCATACGTGAGCGTTGAGAAGGGGGACGACGAGTCAACCGTGAAGGCGGCCGCCATGGAGATCCTGCGCTATGCGGCGGAGATGGTTAAGACCGACTCAATCATAATCTACCCCTACGCCCACCTCAGCAATAGGCTAGAGAGGCCTAAGAGAGCCCACCACCTCCTTGTGAGACTCGAGGAGGAGCTCCGCAGGAACTGGGAGGGCCGCCTCCACAGGGCGCCCTTCGGATGGTATAAGGAATTCCGGCTACATGCTAAGGGACACCCCCTCTCAGAGCTGTCTAGGAGCATTGAGCCGGGAAGCCACGTTGTAGCGTATAGGAGTGGGGGGAGGAGTCTCACATTAAAGGAGGCAGTGAAAGAAGGGCTCCTACCAAAGTGCCTCGGCATTGGATCGCCGGGCCTCAATAGGATCGCCCAGGAGAAGCTAGACTTATTCGGAGTATTCGGGTGGAGCAAGTGGCTAGCCCAGGAAATGGTGGATAGGCTCATCAAAAGACTCAGAGCGCTCTACGGGCCCCCCGAGGAGGTCGTCAACACTCCATATGCTGAGAATAATGGGTTACTAGACCTAGCCGGTGCTGGAGGCGTATATAGAGCGGCTATGCAGGCTAAGGTGGGGAGTCTGGTGGGTGCTCCTCTCCCATCAAGCGTCTACAAGTACCTTGGGGACCCCCTGGAGTTCCTCATAGAGACTAACAAGAGGCTAGAGGACAGCCTAGTAACTATACCATTGTGTGGCGAGGAGCCCTGCCTAGACCTCGGAGTTGAGGGTGAGCTAATACTCTATAATGGCGGAGCCTGCCTCCCCCTCGGGGTAAGAGGGAAGGATTGGAGCCTGCTTGGACCCCTCGGCAACATCATTGTCTCCCTTATAGACGTTGAGTCGCGGATGGCCGTAGAGGGAGACCATACACCCACCCTCCCGGTATGGCTTCACCCGGTAACAGCCTACATCATTCCCGTCGCAGGCGTCGAAGAATACGCTAACACTCTGGCCAGGGAGCTTGCCTCTGTTGGTGCTGGAGTGATTGTAGATAATAGTATGAAGGGTGTCGGGGGCCGTGTCAGGAGGGCTGGCAAGCACTGGGTACCTTACACTTTAACAGTTGGAAGGAGAGAGGCTGATACTGGAACAGTTACAGTTAGGAGGAGGTGGAGGCCTGGTAGCCAGGAGGTTGTCCCTCTAGGCGAGCTCGTCTCGGAGGTTAAGGGGCTCCTCTCCGTCTATGGGGTCGTCGGCTTCGTCTGGCACCTTTCCTAAGACTATATGGAACGTGTTCTTCTTACAATACTTGCAGTAGTGGTATATCCTACCCATCCGGTCTAGGCGGAAGCTTACCGGGAGGATCCACTCCCTACCGCATTCTGCACATTTAAGCCTCCATCTAGTCATTCATCCAGGCACCCTTTGGAGTACCCCGGGCACGCCACGCCTTATACGTGTAGCGTCTAGGGCTTCTCGAGGGAGAGCTTCGAGGCTAGGTACATCTTCTCGACTACGGGTCTAAGCCTTGGGAGGAGCATGTTCCTCATAAGGTAGAGTGCTTTGAGGGGTATGAGGATCTTCTCGCTATTGATCGTGTAGCCGCAGACAGGGCACTGGAACGAGACTGTTACGAGAACGTCTCTCTCCAACTCACCCGGCCACTTCAACTTATACTTATAGTCCCCCGGCGCGCCGCAGGCGGGGCATGGCCCTACCTCGACGAACTCGTACTCCAACATAGTCCCCTCCACAAGTATGGCCGCGCCAATACATTGGAGCGCATCCAGTTTATCATATGATAGGCTCCGGAGTCTTTAAAACAAGAATTACCTCCCCGGGAGGACCCCCTTCCCTACGAGGAGATCATAGGCTTTCCTCAGAACCCTCCTAACCCTCCACCTCTTATGTATTGACCCGTAGAGGCTGAGAGCTGCAAGCCTGATACTACCCCTCCTTGTAACCTCTAGGAGAACCTCCCTCTCCTCGAGGGATAGCTCGTTGCCGAGATACCTGAGGGCGATCCTGGCAAGGTCCACGGGATCGAGGCCACCGTATGGGTCCTCGCTTGCTTCCTCACCGAAGCGCTGGACGACCTCCAACCCTATTATAGTGACGTAGTCGTCGCGGCGCAGGTCTCCATATACCCTCCTAAGCTCGCGTAGGAGCGTCCTCTTATCCGGGAAGCCGTCTAGCCTCGCATCCTCATCGGTTAGTTCCTCCACGCGCTTCACCCTTGTGAATGTAATCCTAGCTTTAGCCACAGGCCGTCCGCCGGCATGTATAATGACCTCCGGATACTTCACCCTCACTACACCGTAGCGTATGGTAGCCTTCTTCTCACCGGAGAGCAGCTTCTCAGCATACTCACGCTTCAACATTAGGTGTCTTCCCAGGAATGTTCTCCTCGCCTTTTTACCCTCTCCTCCCAACACCTACACCCTTGGGCCCCGCGGATCGAGGCCTGTGAGCAGTAATCCACCCACCTCGATACTTGCATGGGTGGACCGGGCTGAGTAAAATAGTGATGAGGGGCCAAAGCGGCGAGGCCCCGTTATCCGCGGGGCTCCAGTATTTACTCTACAAGGGATCCTGGCTCCAGCCTCCTACAAGTGGCGAGGCTCCGCGAGCCTGGAGAGAATACAGCCCCCATCCTGAGGCCCGGAGGTACTGAATCCGCAAGCCCCTTCATCCACTCCGGTACCCCGGTGATCCCTCCATCCCTAGCAACCGTGTGGCTAGCTACAACTGCCCCCTCCCCTACAATAGTCCTCTCGAGAACGCTGCCGGCCTCTACTACTGCCCTCTCCATCACGATTGTGTTTCTTAGGAGGCTCATAGGCTCGACTACTGCTGCTTCCTCTATGATCGTGCCGGGCCCTATGATTGAGTTGGCGCCGACCCTAGCTCTCCTCCCAATGTATGCTGGCCCCATTATAACGACGTTATCCTCGACTACCGCCCCACTCTCTATAACGACCCCCCGCCCTATCGAGGCACTGGGGGATACGCTGGCTTTCCCAGTTATCGTCGAGGAGTCAGGGTCTAGTATGAGCCTGTATGCCTCGAGGAGGTCCCAGGGATAGGCGAGCTCCAGCCAGTCTCCCTCCCATATGTATGCTCCAACCCTGCCCTCTCTGGCAAGCTTATTCATACCCTCAATAAAGTCATAGCCAGCCAGAGTTTGGAGGATTTCCCTTTTACCAATAAGTATGCCGGCGAACACGTAGCCCCTTCCAGCCCTCCACGGCTCCAGCGTCTCAGTTAATCCTTCAACCCTGCCCCCAATATCCAGCTTCACGAACCCGAAGGTCTCCAGGCCGCTGCTCACGGGGGCGATCGCTAAAACGACTGGGTACTGGCTTGCAGTATAGTAGTCGAGGAGTTTAGCAGCGATATCCCTGGGCCTGGTCAGGTAGCCTGTGAAGGATAATAGAACCTCTCTGCCCTCCGCGTTGGAGAGGGCGGCTTCGAGAGCGTTCCTCAGCCCGGGACCCTTCTGCTCGACGATATCGAAGGTTGGAGGGACCCCGTAGAGGGGGGTCATTTTGGGGTGGACTACTATTGAGCCGTGGCCGGGCTTGATGACGGAGACCTGGTCAATAGTGTAGTCTATTATCCTCCTCCCCGCGATCTTGAGGAGGGGCTTAGGCTTATCCCTCGTCAGGGGGCCGAGCCTCTTACCCCATCCCCCTGCCAGTATGGAGACCCACACCATTATTCACCCCATCTACTCGACGGTAACTGTTTTAGCGAGGTTGCGGGGTTTGTCTGGATCATATCCCCTCGCCACCGCCATATGGTATGCTAGCAGCTGGAAAAATGGGATGATGCTGAAAGGCTCTAGTAGTATGTGTCTTGTGGGAGGCGAGTCCTGCACATCCACGTCGCCAGGTATGTCTAGGGAGAGGCTGGCAGGCTTAACCACCCTCACCCACGCCCCCCTAGCCCTCATCTCTATAGCGTTCCCGGAGACCTCTGGGGAGTCGCTGGTGCCTATAACGAAGACGGGGAATCCCTCCTCCACCAATGCTATGGGTCCATGCTTGCTCTCCCCCGCCGGGTAAGCCTCGGCATGCACATATGCTATCTCCTTCACCTTCAACGCCGCCTCCTTCGCAAGGAAGGCGCCGAGACCCCTCCCCAGAATATACATGCTCCTCTGAGGCAGCCTCCTCGAAAGCTCCCTCGCCTCCGAGTCCCCCACCTCTATCGCGTCCTTCGCCACTATCGCTGCCTCCCCCAGTAGGCCAGATAGCTCTTCAGCATCCTTCTCGTCAAGCCTACCAGTAGCGGCTCCGGTCTTAATGGCTAGGAGTTCTAGTAGGAGCAGCTGTGTTAGATAGGTCTTCGTAGCAGCCACCCCTATCTCGGGGCCGGCCCTGGTATAGAGGCTCATATCCGCTTCTCTAGAGAGGGCGCTCCCTATCACGTTGGTTATACCAAGGATCCTCGCACCCTTAGCCTTATAATGGGCTACCGCCTCGAGGGTATCGAATGTCTCACCGCTCTGGCTGATCGCCACCACTAGGGTGTCCCCGTCTACTGTAGGCTCGAGAACCTTGAACTCCGATGATATGAGTGGATAGGAGGCTAGGCCGGCGAGCCTGCTGAGGAAGTAGTGGAAGACGAGGCCCGCATGATAGCTGGTGCCGGCAGCCACGATAATTATCTTCCCCGCCCCTGCAAGGAGTCTAGCCGCCTCATCAAGGGCTGGGTCCTCTACGCTCCCATTGTAGGTATCGTAGAGGGCCTGGGGCTGCTCGTGTATCTCCTTGATCATAAAGTGGGGATAACCCGACTTGG
Organism: Thermodiscus maritimus; assembly: GCF_055382595.1. NCBI lineage: Archaea > Thermoproteati > Thermoproteota > Thermoprotei > Acidilobales > Acidilobaceae > Thermodiscus > Thermodiscus maritimus. The sequence goes on along the minus strand of NZ_AP042434.1, from coordinate 1,409,981 downwards.
ACGCGGACTCCGGGGTCCACTCAACAGTCTTTACCCGGCCAGCAACCTCTCCACCCAGGACCTCCACGGGCCTGCTGTCGCTGAGCCTGTAGATCCTGGCCTCGTAGGGTGTTATGTAGCCGAGTTCTCCGTCTTCTAGGGGGAGTATCCTCCTCGTGAGGGGTAGCAGCGCGGTTATATCGCTCGCTACAGCGTTCTCCCTGTCCCCCAGGCCAAGTATGAGGGGGCTCCTCATCTTGGCGAAGTATACACGGTCCGGCTCCCTCGCATATAGTAGTGCTAGGGCATAGGTACCCTCGATCCTCGAGAGGGCCCGGGCAAGGGATTGGAGGAAGCTCAACCCCTCCTCCAACCCCTCCTCTATAAGGTGGGCTATGAGCTCGGTATCCGTCTCGCTAGCGATGCTGTGCTTCTCCGCCAGATCCCTTCGGAGAGAGGCAAAGTTCCTAATCACACCATTATGGACTACTGCGATTTCTCCATTACAGTCTAGTTGCGGATGCGCATTATAGTCTGTGGGGGGCCCGTGCGTTGCCCACCTGGTATGGCCTATCCCAGCCCTACCCTTCACCCCAGATAGATCCATCTTCCTCGTAAACTCATCTATGGTTCCAGCAGCCTTCCTTACCACTATTCCACCGTCGCTGATAACTGCAATACCAACGCTATCATAGCCCCTATACTCGAGCCGCCTCAGCCCCTCGATTAGAACGTCAACCACATCATCCCGCTTTGCACTAGTTACCCCTATAATACCGCACAAGCCCCTACACCGCCGTAGCGGAACCCCGGCTATAACCGGGCTGACCAGCTACAATAAAATGTCTTCTAATAATAAAATCTCCTCCACATTATTGCCCAGGTCCGTGGAGGGAGGTATCGTATAGCATGGTCGAGCCCTTAATCTCTGGGTTAAAAGCTCCAATCGAAGCCATAGTTAATCCAAGAAGGTTCTTCTCAAAACTCAGAGAATATACTAGGAGGTATGGAGTCTACTTCACGGCGCTCTTCTACATTGGAGCATGGATGGCGTCAACGTTTACAGCCTACTTCTTGATCCTAGCAATATACATGATCCGGGATATTGCGGGCTTCAATCTATCTGGCCTAATACTATCACCCATCACGACACTAGTCTACAGCTTCCTCTTCCCGCTCGTAGCGGCGGGGCTCGACTCACTGCTCATAATTATTCCCGTATACTATGCTAGGAACAGGCCTCCCCTCCACACAGTTATAGCTGTCAAAGCGTCTAGCCTCCTACCCTACACTATACGAGTCGTGCTCCTTGCAGCCTCAGGGGATCTCTCCCTACGAAGCCTGGTGGAGGCCTCAACATCCCTTTACAGCCTCATACCCCTACTAGCAGGGACCCTGCTAACATACTATGGACTGGTGAGGATCGGAGTGCCGAAGCCACACTCGGCGGTAGGAGCGCTCCTGCCACTCCTTTACAAGCTCGCCCTCTAGCCTGTAAACCCGGGGGCCTCGGATTAAACACGGCTCCTCAACCGCGCAGCCATAGGAGGGCTGCGCGTTGGTTCACGGCCGTATCCTCACAGGCCCCCTTATCTAGGAGAAGCTTATAGGTGAGGGGGATAAACCAGATAGTCTACAGGAGCCCTTAAGGGGAGGGGTGATTATAGTGGTATTCGATGAATTCCATATACTGCGGGTAAACCTAACCAGTGGAAAGGCTAGAGTAGAAGAGCTGAGAGAGGAGGATGCCCGCCTATTCCTTGGCGGGAAGAGCCTGGGGACCCTACTAGTTTACAGGGAGGTGCCTCCCGGAACAGAACCCCCTATCAAAGTACAATAAGATCGTGTTCGCATCCGGCTTCTTCAACGCGCTCGTACCTGGAGCCAGCAAGATAAGCGTGGTTTCAAAGAGCCCGTTAACAAACCTCATACACGACAGCTCATCCGGAGACTTCTTCGGCCCGCTGCTGAGGAAGGCTGGCTACAATGCCCTCATCGTGGAGGGGGCTAGCAGGGACCCCGTCTACATCTGGATCGAGAACGATAACGTCGAGGTCAGGGACGCGAGTAAGATGTGGGGTAAAGACGCCTCGACAGCAACCAGGATGATAAGGGCGGAGACAAGCGAGAAGGCGAGCGTCGCAGCGATAGGCCCTGCCGGGGAAAACCTGGTTAGGATCGCTAACATAACCTTCGATGGAGAGAGGGCTGCGGGTAGGGGAGGACTAGGGGCAGTAATGGGTTCTAAGAAGCTCAAGGCTGTAAGCGTATACGGGGACAAAGCCCCTAAGGCTGCTAGGCCGGAGGAGCTCAAAGAGCTTGGGAGGAGGTGGTACGAGCACTTCTCGACCAGCCCCCGCTATGAGGATACGAGAAGGTATGGTACGACCAACGCTCTCCTATACTCGAGCCAGATGGGGATGAGCCCCAGCTATAACTTTAGGAGGCCATGGATACCCTTAGAGCTCGCGCAGAAGCTCTCTGGTGATGAGATTAAGAAGAGGGAGGTTGATCCTCCATGGTATATTCACGGGGCGAGCTGCCCTATCAAGTGCGCAAGGTACGCTAGAGCCAAGTACAAGGGGAGGGAGTTTACGGTTAAGCCCGAGTACGAGAGCCTAGCCATGCTGGGGGCGGCGACGGGCGTATTCGACCTTGACGCTGTCCTCTACTTCAACAGGCTCGCTAACGATCTAGGGCTGGACTCTATAAGCGCGGGTAACACCATTGCCTGGTTCCTCGAGCTGGTCGAGGATGGATTAATCGATCCCAGAGAGCATGGTGTAGAGGCTAAGGGCTTCGGAGACACTGACGCCGTAGAGAAGCTCCTCAACATGATAGCGTATAGGAGGGGTGTTGGAGCAGTACTCGCTGAAGGAGTAATGAGGGCATCCCGGATCCTAGGAGTAGGCGGGGATAGAGCGGTTCACGTGAAGGGCCTAGAGGCCCCCGCATGGGATCCCCGGGGTAGGAGGGGTCTAGCAGTCAGCTATGCAACCGCCGATGTGGGCGCCAGCCACCTTAGAGGGTGGCCCTCCACCAGGGACCCTCCATCTAAGGGTCCAGCGAAGGAGGTTGTGGAGAGCATGGCCTACAACAGGGACGTAGACGCGCTGCTGGACACCCTCGGCCTCTGCAGATTCGTCCCCTACAAGGAGAAGGTCATCCCCGAGTTCTACGAGCTAGTCACTGGAGAGAAGACTAGCCTCGACGAGCTACTACTAGTGCCTAGGAGAGCGGAGGCCCTAGCCAGGATATACGGTGTTCTAGACCACCTGCACCCTCCGATCGACGATGATATACCAAAGAGGTGGATGGAGCCGATAAGCGAGGGACCCCTTAAGGGCGAGAAGGCCTTCATAGATGAGAGGGACAAGGTTGAGGCGATAAGGAAATACTACTCGTTGAGGGGATGGCATCCAGAGCTAGGAGTGCCCCTGCCCGAGACCGTGGAGAAGCTTGGTCTCGAGTGGGCGCGGGGCGACGCGCTGAAGACCCTAGAGATCGCCTCCCGTAGAGAGGGATTGATGTAACCCTTCACCCACCATTTTTACTATGCCATCCTATATATCGGTCTCCTAGAACACCATCCCCCTGGAGGGCGCCGAGGCCATTGAACAGTCAACTGAAGAAGCTGATACTAGCAGGATTGCTCGGCGGAATAGCATGGGGAATAGTATGGGCGGTGCTAGCACCCTACCTCCGCATGCTGGGCTACTCTGGGAGCGAGTACGGGTTAATGGGTAGCACCGCGGTCCTCTCCGGAGCGCTATTCACCTTCCTCGGAGGGACCCTCAGCGACAAGTATGGTTCGAGGAGAATACTATCAGCTGGCCTAGTCCTGCAGTCGATAGCCCTCCTACTCATATCTACTGGCCGAGCCTACTATGTCGCGGGTGGATTCTTCATAAATGGAGCGGCTAATGGCCTGAGCTTTGTGGCCCAGGAGGCCCTCCTGGCAAGGACTGGTAGGGATGAGGAGCTACACTACACCTTCAGCTATGTGACCGCCGCCTCTACACTGGGAGGTGGGCTTGGGAGCCTGCTCGGATGGGCCCCAGTGATAGCACGGGATGTTTTCGGTATAGGGTTGGTCGAAGCCTACCGGTACACGATTATGGCGGCCTCAATACTCCCCCTAGCAACCATACCCCTCATCCTATCTATCAGCGAGCGTATGGCCCATGGAAAAGGTGGAGGCTACGGACTCCTCGAGGCGGCTAGACGCTTCACTAGACGCTTCTATATTGTAGCGGCTACGAACGTGTTGATAGGCTTCGGAGCCGCGATGAGCATCCACAACATAGACTACTACTTCGCCGCAAAGTACAATGTGACGAGCGCCAGCCTGGGGAGCGTGCTCGGCCTCCAACAGTTGGCGATGGCGGCGCTAATGACGCAGATGCCCCGGCTCGCGGATAGAGTAGGAGGCGTGCTGAAGGTTTACCTGGCGCTGAGCTACAGCAGCGTCCCACTCCTAATAGCAATGACCCTCACAAACAACTTCCCCCTAGCAGCAGCACTATACCTTGTAAGGAGCATACTCATGAATGTTGCGAATCCCCTGTTCAACGCATTCGTAATGAGGCTAGTACCCCTAGAACTCCGGGGCACGGCATCAGCTTTCCTAAGCCTCTCATGGACGATACCAGCGGGTGCTGGGAGGGCTGTTGGAGGATGGCTCCTCGATAAAGACTTAGAACTCCCCCTGAGAGCTACTGCAGGATTCTACACTGTCGCGCTAACCGTCCTTGCACTCGTCTTCAAGGACGAGATCTCGAGGGGAGAGGATATGTCCATGGGAATGACGGGGGAGGGGCTCAGGGATGTACTTTTTGAGTAGAGCGCAATGATATCGTAGTGTCACCTCTATAACCATCGAGACCGAAATACATTATCCGGCACTAAGAACCCTGGAATGCGGCAGGTATTCGCCACGGGCCGTTTAAGGGTTATGGTTTATGAAGAAGGGGGAATCGGGTAGGGATAAGGGGACGCGAACTAGCAGGTTTGGTGCCCCGGGTAGGGTCTCCCATGACTCTACTCCGTTTTATAATAGAAGGCTATATGAGGACATAGCTCTCCCCAGCCCCGCCAATGAGGCTGTGGTGGAGAACCAAGTCCCCCAAGCACTCCTGGATAAGGTTATCCATGATGACGCCAGAAAAGTCCTCCCGAAACTACCAGATAATAGTGTACACCTTATGGTTACTTCTCCCCCTTATAATGTTGGGAAGGAGTATGATGAGGACCTAACCCTGAGAGAGTATCTTGACTTCATAGAGGAGGTGATGAGGGAGGTTTATAGGGTGCTGGTGTGGGGTGGACGGGCTTGTGTGAACATCGCTAACCTCGGACGGAAGCCCTACATCCCCCTCCACGCCTACCTTATGGAGAGGTTTGAGAGTATAGGCTTCCTCCTACGGGGGGAGGTTATATGGGATAAGGGGGACGCGGTCTCAGGCTCCAGCACTGCTTGGGGCACGTGGATGAGCCCCGTAAACCCCACTCTCAGAGACCAGCACGAATACATCATAATACTAAGCAAGGGAAGCCTAAAGAGGCCCAAGCCGCCTGGGAAGAGGAGCACGATCACACGGGACGAGTTCCTAGAGTATACTAGGAGCGTATGGCGGTTCCCACCGGAGAGCGCGAGGAGAGTAGGGCACCCAGCCCCATTCCCCGAGGAGCTACCATACAGGTGCATCCAGCTCTACACCTTCACGGGAGACGTAGTATTAGACCCATTCGCAGGCTCCGGAACCACATGTGTGGCAGCACGCAAGACGGGAAGACACTACCTCTGCATTGACATAAACAAGGAGTATGTCAGGCTGGCGGAGAGACGAGTTGAGGAGGCGGGTAAGCATCCGCCTTTGACATGGTTCATGAGTGAGCCTTTTGACGATTAGGCTGCTGGGCACTATGTGTTCTCGGTGCTGATGGGTTTTGGCTCCCTTATCTCTTCGGGGATCCTTTTGACACGAAAGACGCCTATCCTCCAGTCTTCGTCTGAGAATGGGTCTTCAGGCTCGATAACTTCTATCAGCTCGGCCTCTGCCCCTAGGTCTTCTAGGACGTACTTGAAGTCCTCTACCCAGTCGTTTATGCCGCAGGTCTCGCAGAAGCTCCCCTCGAACCTCACCACCACCCTGTCCCCGGTTATCCTTACCAGCTCCGCAGTGCTCTCTGGAGCCCTGTACCTATTGTAGAATCGTATAGCATGGTCTATGAACCTCTTAAGCTTCAAGCTAACGATCTCCATGGCAGGGGTCCCTCTTTCCCGATAAATCCCTATAGGTGAGGTTAAAATTGCATCCCTCTATACCCTCGCCATTCCACTCTTGAGCCTCCTCCATGGCTCGTAGCAGATCTTCTTGAAAACGGTCTCCACCCTACTGGGGTCTAGGCGGGCTAGGATATCTAGCCCGACCTGGGCGGGCTTGTAGGCCAGGTATGAGTCCTCGTAGGCGCAGGCCGCCCTTTCTATCCTGGCGAGCGCACTGCGGCCTATGATCGATTCCGCCATCTTGTATGGTAGAATCTCGTATCCTATGCTTTGGAACATCCTTATGCTGGCCGTGTTGCCCTCGGCTATGGTCGCCATGTAGGCGTCGCTCTTGGCTTCCTCCTCAACGCTTAGTACCAGTGCTCTGCCGACTCCCTCCTTCCTAGCCTTCTCAGCTACTACGACGTAGTATATGATGGTAGCCTTCTCTCCACGTGTGGTTGGGAGTATATAGTATATGACCGCGCCGACCGGTGTATCGTCGAGGATGGCGACAAGCTGCTTTGCTACCCCGCTCTTAACAGCTTCTATCGCGTAGTAGGCGTGCCACTCCCCCATGGCATCGACTAGCAGGTCTTTAACCGTCTCAACCCGCCCCTCCTCTATCCTCAGCGCCATCCCCATGCCCCACCACATGAATTCAAGACTTGGAGGGTAATATTGCGGGGTTATCCGTATGCCTAGCCCGCTGGGGCTGGGACCGTTATCCACAATAACCTCCAGACTTACCAGTATATAGTGATCCCGTCCGTTTGGTGGTCCTAATGTCTGGTAGGGATTCATATGTCATTGTAAGCATGAGTCCCCTCCCCGAGTCGTTCCTCAAAACCCTCTTCGCCCCCTATGCTGGACAGCTCGATAAGCCCCTCGAGTTCATAGTCGTCACTGCCAGGGATAGTAAGGAGCGTATACTCGAGGCTCTCGAGAAGGCGGATGTAGTGATTGGAGACTACTCCTTCTCTCTACCCATCACTGCAGAGATGTGCGAGCACATGAAGAATGTTAGACTGATCGCCCAGCCCAGCACGGGCTTCGACCATATTGATATAGAGGCCTGCGCGAAGAAGGGTATACCGGTAGCTAATATTGGCGGCGCCAACTCGGTCTCGGTCGCTGAGTACACGATCATGGCTGCCCTAGCCCTTCTCAAGCGCCTCATCAAGGCCCACCTGGATGTATCTGAGGGGAAGTGGAGCCAGTGGGAGCTGATGGAGCTTGGCACCTATGACCTCTACGGGAAAACGTGGGGGATCATAGGTATGGGCCGCATTGGCCGGCAGGTGGCTAAGAGGCTCAGGGGGTTCGATGTAAGGATACTATACTATGACAAGTACAGGCTCCCAGAGGATAAGGAGAAGGAGCTGGGAGTAGAGTACGCTCCCCTCCCCAAGCTGCTCAAACTGAGCGACGTAGTCTCAATACACGTCCCCCTGACTGAGGAGACGTATCACTTGATCGGTGAAAGGGAGCTGAGGCTGATGAAGCCTACGGCCGTGCTCATCAACCCAGCGAGGGGTGAGATCGTTGATGAGGAGGCTCTAGCTAGGGCTCTAAGCGAGGGCTGGATCCTTGGCGCCGCGGTGGACGTGTACTCTAGGGAGCCCCCGGGACCCGATCATCCACTGATAAAGGTTAAGAATGTGAATATAATTAGAACCCCGCACATCGCTGGAGCAACCAGCGACAGCAGAGCCAGGATAATACAGGCTACCGTCGAGAACATTGTACGGGTCCTGAAAGGGGAGAAGCCGGTTAACGTCGTCAACATGTAGTGGTGTGTAGGGCGAATGGGCATGAGCGGTGCTAGGAGCCTTGGAGACTACATAGCGGAGTTCCTTAAAGCGATAGGTGTCAGGAGGGTCTATGGAATAATCGGTACAAGCGTAGTCGACCTCGTAGACAGCCTGTACGAGTACAGGGGCGAGTTGAGATATGTGTCAACCCGTCACGAGCAGGTAGCAGTTGCCATGGCGGATGCCGAGTACAGGACTACTGGTAACCTTGCAGCCGCACTCGTCCACGCCGGGCCCGGCTTTCTAAACTCTCTCCTAAGCCTTGGAGTAGCGTATAAGGACAGGGTCCCCCTCATACTGATCTCGGGAGGGGTCAGGAGGAGGCTGTACGGCACAGACTCATGGCTCGAGGTGGACCAGCAGAGCATAGCTAAGCCCCTCACAAAAGCCGCAGTGAGGCTGTCGAGCCCCGATGAAGCTGGGGAGGCCCTCTCCCAGCTAGTAAGGAAGGCTCTCACGCCGCCAAAGGGCCCAGTACTCCTCGAGGTGCCGGAGGACTTATGGAAGATGAGCGGGGACTTCGGCCCCCTGCCAAGCGGGCTCGAAGAGCTGGCCCCCACTCCTACTAGGCCGGATAAGGAGTCTGTGGAGAGGATTGCTGAGAGTATGGTTAAGGCGAGCAGGCCCCTCATATATGCATGCGGGGAGAGCCTCGGGGAAAACATTACTGCGATCCTAGACGAGATCGCTGAGAGGCTCGGCGCATATATTGTTACCAGTGGCAATGCTAGAGGAGCCTGCAACGAGAGCACCAAGCGCTGCCTGGGGAGAGTAGGCTTCGGCGGAGGCTTTCTACCCGCCGATAAAGCCCTTGAGAGGGCAGACACCATACTCGTCCTAGGCGACGAGCTGGACGATATAGCTACCTACGCCTACACGCTGTACCCTGAAGGCGACCTCATAGTTGTGTCGGAGAACCCGATTGTTGACAAGAGGCCCATATACATATCGCACCGCATCGTCGCATCCCCATACCATACCGCTCTCCACCTCCTGGAGAACCTGCGGAAGAATAATGTGAGGAAGGAGAACAGCGAGTGGGACGCGGAGATAGAGGGATACATTAAGGCTTGGGAGAACCTCCTGAATGAGGCTGTCTCCCGCAAGTATAGCGGTTATGTGAACCCCAACCTCTTCTTCAAGAAGCTCGGGGAGAAGCTGGGTCCAGACGATATAGTAACCGGGGGGCAGGGGACCCACATAGTATACACCTACGACTACATCAGGATATCCAAGCCGGGCAGGTTCCTTGCAGCCACAAACCTGGGTGCCATGGGCTACGCATTCCCAGCCGCGCTCGGAGCTAAGATAGCCAACCCGGAGAGCCAAGTTATAGCGGTGGTCGGGGATGGAGAATTCATGATGACAGTCCAGGACCTGGAGACTGCTGTAAGAGAGGGGATCCCCGTGAAGGTTGTAGTAGTAAACGACGACTCCTACAGAGTCCTCTACCTCCGCCAGATGATCCAGAAGGCCGGCAGGGTATATGGGACCCTCCACTCGAACCCCAGCTTCGAAGCCCTCGCAAGGGTATTCGGGGCCGAGGGCAACACGGTGTCGAGCGATGAGGAGATAGACGACGCGATAAGGGAGATGCTCGAATCCGACAAGCCGTACGTGCTTGACCTGAAAATAAGCAGGGAGGACATGCCGCCCCTCAACCTAGACGCAACCCTACGGATGAGCGGCCCATAAACAAACCCTACCCTCCTCTTCCAACATAAATTCCAAAGGTCAACCCGTATTAACCTAGAAGGCCGCCCCTCTCTCCAACCTGGTGCGGAGGGAAAATGGCTAGGGGGACAAGTATAGTACTCACTATAATGTTGTTGCTCTCACTATCCACTCCAATATCCACCCACGCCACCGTCCAAGAGTACTCCTGGACAAGATCCTGTAGCGTCCACATTGTGGCAGTTTCAAGCAGTGGAGGCGGGGTTGCAGGGAACCTCACGGTTAGAGTAGCATACCCGGGATCCGGCAAGGTGTACATCTCTACTAGCCCAGCCTCCATGGTAGATACCCAGGGCAGTGCTAGAATCGCTGCTTTCGCCGCGAGCCTCCTGGCAGGGGTCGACATGACCCGGTACGACTTCTTCTACGATGTCCAGTCGAACTCCATCATTATAGGGGGCCCGAGCGCTGGATTCGCGATGGCACTCGCAACCCTCATGGCTCTTGAAAACGTGACTTGTAGGAGCGATTTTGCATTGACCGGTATGATCCAGCCAGATACTAGTATTGGCCCCGTTGGGGGCTTGAAGGAGAAGCTGGAAGCGGCTGCCAGTGTTGGCGCGAAGCTCTTCCTAATCCCCGCAGGGCAAGAAGTCTACACATACTATCAGACGAAGTATGAGAGGATCGGCCCCTTCATTAAGGTTGAGAGGGTCCCTGTAACAGTGAACCTCACAGAGTACGGTTCAAAGCTGGGCGTCAGGGTAGTATCCATAGCAACTCTTGAGGATGGGTTCAGGGTGATCACTAACAAGAGTCTAACCAGCACAGGAGTCAACTTAACCATACCCGTACGCGTCTCAGAGGCAGTCAAAGGCTTCGTCGAGTGGGCCAATAAGACTGTTGGAGCCGGCCTCGACTCGATCCAGAACAAGGATAACGGCTTCGTAAAGGCTCTAAGCGAGAACGCCACAAGCAAGTTAAAAGAATCCGCCGCTCTGCTGGAAGAGGGAAGAATATACCAGGCAGCCATATCCGCTGTCAGCGCATTAGAGTACGCTTACACCGCCGAATACGCAGACACTGCCCTTGCAAGCGACTATAAGGTTACACCAGTAGTCGACGATGTAAATGCCACGATCAATAAAGTGTATAGCGAGCTGGTAGAGGCTGGCAGGGGGAACCTTACTCCCGTCCAGGTTGAGACTCTGGCGAAGGCCTGGGCTAAGCTAGGTATAGGCGCCTACTACTTCCAGGGAGCTCTCAAATCACTTTCTATGAGGGGAGGCGACTACTACCTCCCAATAACCCTGGGCGGGGTAGACCTTGCCCCACTCGTGTACCTCGGGGAAGCCCGTGCCCTTGCTGTGTGGGCGGAGTTCTGGTTTAATCTCTCGAGCACCGTGCCAGTTTACATGGCTAAGCCTGTTGAGGCGTCGAGGCTCAACGAGGTATCTAGGCTACTGGAGGCGGAGGCTAGGAGCGCGACAGCATACCTCCAGACGATCCTGGATGAGGCGGGGGCAAACACTTCACGGGCCAGCCTCCCGCTCTTCCTGGCAGAACAAGCCCTCACAATAGATGATCCCATCGCTAGGATCGGGTTCTCCATAGAGTCTATAGCCCTCACAACCACAGTGATCCATGAGACATTTACGCTCGACCCAGCAAGGACTGCAGCCGGATTAACATCCCTTGCACTAACCCTGTACAAGAGGCTCGATGGGGGATCGATCCAGATACCACTCCTTGTAAGCCTCGCTATGCAGGGTAGCAGCTCCTCTAAGACCCCTGTCCTAGCCTCGAGCAGGGCAGTGCTATATGGGTGGCTTACTTGGGAGCTCTCAAGCCAGACTTCGAGCATCTCTACTCCAGCCTCCACAACAACCACGACCCATACAGGATCCAACACTACAGCAACCACCACGAGCAGCATGGGCGGATCAAGCAAGGAAACAGGCGGGGGCGTTAGCGCAGCTTATCCGCTTGCACTAGCATTGACCGCTGTGGTAAGCCTTATGCTAGGAGTGGTAGTCGGCTGGCTCGCCCTCCGCGAGTAGGCGGCTCTGCGGGGGTGAGCCAGCCTCTTGTTTTCCTCACAGCACAGGGGGCTCGGAGCCCGACTCTACAGCATCGCCGCCTTCAATGTATTGTTGGCTTAGGATTTGCTGGTTAAATAGGATATTAGGAGGTTATGGAGACGGCGGTACTATTTTATCCAGGTTTACTTGCTTGTGAGGTACTCGTGGATTTTCTTCGCCGCGTCCATCCCGCTCTTGAGGGCGGGTCCTATGAGGCTGGGACCGTGCCTCACGTCCCCAGCCGCGAAGACGCCCTCCCTGGAGGTCATGAAGTTCTCGTCGGTTACTATGGTGCCGTGTGGGTCTACTTTTATCCCGCAGCAGCCGTCCTTGAAGGGTGGTGTGGGGAGTACTCCTACTGCTTTGAGGACGTAGTCGAACTCCTCCTCGAACTCGCTGCCCTCTATTGGCACAGGCCTGGGCCTCCTCTCGGCGCTCGACTGCACCAGCCTGTTCCTCACGAATTTGACTATCTTCTTCCCATTCTCCTCCCTGAACTCTACTGGCTGTGTTAGCTCCCAGTACTTTGCGCCCGCGGCTATCAGGTTGTCTATCTCCCTCTTGCCCATGGGGGCATACTCTGCCGTCCTCCTATAGCTGAGGACGACCTCCTTGACCTTGCCCTTGAACTCCTCGTAGGTTAGAGGCATGAGGACGGCGTCAGCTGCCGTTAACCCTCCTCCAATGACGAGGACTCTCCCCTCGAGCTTCGGTACAGTGTCCCATGGCTTGTACCCGTACTTGGCCATGTGGACCGAGACTATCCACTCTACCGCCGGATAGACCCAGCCTAGATCCTCTCCGGGAACATTCATATCCCTAGTCTTCCAGGTACCCGTCGCTATCAGGGTGGCATCGTACTCGTTTATGATGTCCTCCAAGCTCACTCTCTCCGAGGGTGATATTACTTCATCCATTAGTCCTAGGCTACCGGTTGTGTCAACCTTCGTCCTTAGGACGAATTTGACTCCAGCGTCCATTAGCTCCTTTATGCCCTTCCTCACGGGACCCTTGGGTATCCTTGTTATTGGTATGCCGAACATTATTAGGCCTCCGGGCTCAGGGTTCTGGTCGTATACTACTACCTCGTGGCCCTTACACCTTAGGAGTCCGGCGGCTCCCAGGCCGGCGGGGCCTGCACCTATGATGGCGACCCGCTTCCCGGTTGAGGGGGGTATCTCCTTGCACCTTAGGAACTTCACTTCTAAACACCTTCCTCCATCTAGCACTCACTGTATAGTCTCGAATTAAAACCGCTCAGAATAATTCTGTCCATACAGCTGCCTTCGCAGGGGATCGTATTGTGGCCTCCCCTGCATCTTAATGGCTGGATTAACTACTTCTCTCCGAGGACTTCACCGATCATCTGGGACCAGAGGCTGCTTACCTCTCTACTAGTGTACTCGATAATCCCTCTCTCAGTAATCGCTGCTTTGATGAGGTCCTCGGGGGTTAGGTCGAAGAGGGGGTAACGGGTGGGGCCGTATCCTGGCGCTAGATATGTTCTTTCTTCTATCACGTGGGTCTTACAGGTCGAGTCTGGGTGTATTTTCATGGAGTCGAATACCCCTACTACCGGTCTCTCGTAGTACCTTGCTATTAGAGCCAGCTGCCTGGTGCCTAGCTTGTTTACGAGGCATCCATCCCTTGTCACAGCGTCTGCCCCAACGAGTATGTAGTCGGATTGCTCGGCTGCCTCGTACATCATCGTGTCTGGGAGGAGTCTTACACTTGCTCCAGAGTCCCGGAGGTTTGCGGCTAGTATTGCTCCCTCTCCTCCAGGCCTGCTCTCCAATACAATGATCTCCTGTAGGTCGCCTTTGAGCGTATGGAGTATCGCCTCGATGGTTGAGCTGTAGCTGAATGTAGCAATCCTCGCTGCTCTTGGAAGATTCCTCGCCGCTTCCCTGATCAGCTCGAGGCTCCTCTGCTGATGGTATAGAATGTTGCGCGCCACGATTTTCAGGTCAATCCCCTTACTACAGGCCTCCTGGAGGATGTATGACAGATTTGCTAGGGGGGCCATGCTCTTGTTCGCCCCCCTTATAAGCTCAGCCGCCTCATGTATCCTCTGGCAGATGAGGAGTCCGTTCTCATAATCCTCGATAACGGCTCTCGTGATCGTGTATAGGCTCCACCTTGCGCCCCGGATCTTCTCCCTTCTAACCTCTTCGACTGCCTCCTCCAGCATGCTACGCTTCAATACCTATTCATCCTCCGCGTAAATGTGGGGGTTCTCCCTCCTATATTACCCGCCCCAGAATAATTGGACCATTAGGTCGAGGATTCTCGCCAGGTTCTTATAGTAGTCTTCCCCGGGATTGGCTAGTTTCCCCGATAACGGTTCCTGCGCGGGGGATGGAGTACCGTGGACTGCTTCCTTTAGGAGTGCAATGGGATCATAACCTGCGGCTACATACATGGCTAGTGCGAGTAGTAGGGCTATGGTGAGCCCGTATACTGCTCCCGCATAGGATGGCTTCCTGATCCTATTTGATGGAAGTGTTCTCACCATTAGTGAGACGAGCATCTTGAGGGGTATCCATGCTATTATTGTGGCTGTTAGGGAGGCTAGGACTGCGATCCATCCCTCCCCGAGGCTCAGGTGGGAGGATAGTGTGGAGACGAGATCCTCTACTGGGGGGTAAATGATGGGGGCGACGAGGAGGGTTAGAAGTATGCTTGAACCCCATTCCAGGGCCCCATACTGGGCGCCCTTAAACTCTACTATCGTCTCCCTCTCCTTCATTAATTGGACCATTCTTAGGGCTCTCCTCGCCTCCCCTCTGGAAAGGTATGCTATCGTGAGGTCTGCTAGGGAGGAGAGGGCTTTGTAGGCGAATGAGAGGAGTATGGCTGAGACTAGTATCCTGTAGGCTAGGGTGGTTGAGAGGGCTGATACTACTACATCTGCATCCCCTGTTAGAGGAGGCTTTATTGACAAGGCTTTGTATAGGAGGTAGCCTAGGCCATAACCGGTTATGGCGAATAGCATGTAGACGAGTAGGTAGGCGGTGGTCCCGGCGGTGAGGCGGAAGCTGCTTTCAACCCTCATACTCCTACTAGTGTACCTGTACGTTATTGCTAAGGCGGGTGCTGGGAGTATGTATAGTGGCAGGGTTGTGATGGGGTTTATCGCCTCTGCCCCTACTAGGGCTAGGAGGGGGGCCCAGTAGAGCCTTGTCGATAATACGCCGGCGAGGCTTAACCCTACTAGTCCATACGTGGTTAGGGGCTTGAGACCGTAGGGTATAGTTGTGATGGCTAGTACAGCGTAAAGCTTCATGGTATAATAGAGTACCGTGGCAACGTACAGCCCTCCTACGATCGCTCTCGCTATCCTGGCGCCCTCCAATACGCTTCCACCTTCCCATCCCTATACTCCAATAATAAGACCGGGATACCGTGTTCTAGCAGGATAGGCTCCACCATGCCGAGCATGTCGCTAACAATTCTGGAGGGGCCGGCGATAACCAGTACGGGCCTCGCCCGAACATACTTGGCCAGATACTCTGCTAGAATAGCGGCTGTGTTGAATGGTAGCGGGCCCGCGGGGGGAGTGTTTGCTAGCCCGTCTAGGACTCCGTAGAATCCCTTACCCGCCAGGCTTGGAGGCGTTATGACAGGTTCTCCTGCGAGGCCTATGTATCCTATGAGTTGATTATAGGAGGATAGGATCATTGCTAGTCCCGCCAGTCTCCTGGCTAGGACTTCGAAGAGCGTCTCACCGGGCTTTCCCTCGTCCCCCTCCGGGCCGGGCGAGAACATTATGATCGTTGGGCTAGCAGCCTCCTGCCTCATCTCCTTCACTATCAGTGTCGCGAGCCTCGCTGTCGCCTTCCAATCTATAAGCCTGGGATCGTCACCCTCCACATACTCTCGTACTGCGTAGAATTCTAGCCCGTGCTTCTCTGAAGTCCGAGCGGCTGTCGAGAGGATTACTCCTTCAGTTTCACTCTTAGATTCTGGCTCAACTACCTTCGGCCTCCCCTGGATGTATCGGTCCCCGTTAGGCTCTAGGGTTATGGTTGCCCTGTATAGGCCTAGGAGGTCGGTTACTGTCACCATTACTTCGCCGAACCTCCTCCTCCCAGCTCTGGCTACGAGCTTGTAGTTTGTGGTTATACGGGAGCCTGGTAGGAGGAGTAGTCTCACCTTCCCGTAATCGACTGTCATGGAGCCTTTTGGAGGTGTATCCATTATCTCAACCGCCACGGGTGGTGGGAGGGTCCCTCGAGTACTTAGCTGGAATAATACTAGTGCAAGCCTCCCCTCAACAGGGGCTCCTGGAACTATCCTCTCGAGCCTCTGGGCTAGAATGCTTATTCCATGATGAACTGCTAGAATGCTGGCTAGGGGGAGGCTGGCAAACGCTAGCCCCGCTTCGAGCATGTAGAGGTTATCCTGGTAAATCCCCCATCCAATCAGGAATAACCCGGTAAAGACTACAAGGTGCCCGGCTGCGGTGAGCCTCTTCTCTCGTAGCCTGGCTAATTGGGGTCACCTCGCTGGCGGGGTTGGTGTTGGCACGCTTGCTAGGATTTGCTCCACTATTCTTGAACCCACATTGGGCTCGCTTGAGACTCCTGGCTTGGGTATTATTCTGTGCGAGAGGACATTAACAGCTACCTCCTTTACATCGTCTGGTAGAACGTAGTCCCTCCCATGCATAGCAGCCCACGCCTGGGCAGTTCTTAGGAGGAATATAGAGGCTCTTGGGCTGGCTCCTAGCCTCACCATTGTATGGGTCCTTGTCGCCCTCACGATGGAGACTATGTAGTCAATTATAGGCTCAGCCGCCCTGACTCCCCTTATAATCCTCCTGGCTTCTCTAACATCTCCTCCAGCCGCTACGGGCTCCACGTTGAACTCCTCTATCCTGTCTATTCTCTTCAGTATCTCCTTTTCCTCCTCCTCCGTAGGATATCCTATATCGATCTTCATGAGGAACCTGTCTATCTGGGCTTCTGGGAGCGGATACACGCCCTCGAACTCAACAGGGTTCATTGTCGCTATTACTATGAAGGGCTCTGGAAGCTTATAGGATACCCCCTCCACCGTTACCTGTCCCTCCTGCATAGCCTCTATGAATGCGCTCTGAGTCCTCGGGCTTGCCCTGTTTATCTCGTCGGCTAGGATGATATTGGCGAATATCGGGCCCTTCCTGAACCTGAACTCCCCCCTGGCCTGGTCGAATATCATTGTTCCAAGTATATCGGCTGGCAGCAGGTCTGGGGTGAACTGTATCCGTTTAAACTCTAGGTCCAAGCTCATTGCTATAGCCTTAGCTATACTCGTCTTGGAGACGCCTGGCACACCAACTAGTAGTACGTGGCCCCCGGCGTAGAGGGATGCGAGTATGAGCCTTATCTCCTTCTCCTTACCAACAATTACCTTTGACACCTCACCCATTATCCTAGCCGTCATCTTCTCCACGAAGCCTACTCCGTCATCCATTCTCCTCTCCCCTCACAATCCTCACAGCATCCACGTAGTCGTAGACTCCTGCAAGGGATAGCACTGTTGCCAGATCCTCTAGCACCCTACGCCTAACCCCTCCCCACAACGGGATATACCTTACCAATAAATTAGCGGTTTTAACCCTCCTGCACGAAGACATAATCTCCCTCCTGAGGCGTTCAACCTCTTCGCCAACCAGCCCCTCTGGGGGTGAGAGCACCTCTACCCTCCTCACAGCCATGTCACAAGCCTCCCTAGCCCCCCTCCAACCTCCAAAGGGCACGGCCGGGAGCCTTCGCACCTTCATCTTCTCACTTGCCTTGCGCTTCCGCCTCTCTCCATAGAGGCCTGAATAGATGGAGGATGAAGCCAGTATAGAGGCGAGGCCAGCAACTATTAGAGGGGTCAAGCCGATTCTTGTCTAGGGCTTGAATAGATAGTTTCTCGAGCGAAGCATAAGCTTTGGATGCGGCCATCAATAATACTGAGGGGTGGAGGCTCAGGACTAGCTGGAGGCTCTCGCTCCCTGGAGAAACGTATAGTTCCTCGTCGGAGACTACTAGTGTAGTGTTTGGAGAATCAACCCTCTCCCGTATTAGGGTGTCGAGGTATTCTAGCGACTCGTTAACGGTCCCCGTCTCCAGGTTAACAGCTATAGTGCTGTCAGCGATAATGACCACGCTCCCCTTCATAGACCTGCACTCTGCGCCGACAGCGTACCATTCACCCGCGTAGGGCTGGGAGGGATAGGGCCATGCTGCAGCGATAACCTGGTAGCCGTTGATTGGCTGGGGTAGGAAGGGTTTGGCGGGGTAAACGAGGGGGTCTCCAGACCAGGTAATGTAGCCTGTGAATCCTGTTGGAAGGAGGTACTCCCTATCGCCAGCTATACCGTAGAATGTTGATATGGTAGAGTTCAGGATCCCGATTATTCTGGGCGGGTTCGACCCGCAAATGAGCTGTGAGGCATTCCATGCCAGAGCCTCGACAGGTTGCCGGGGGGCCTCGTCTAATAGGATGAAGTGGACTCTTTTCCCCTCTTTAAGAGCCTGCGCTATTATCATGGAGGCCTCTCTCAAACTAGCGTTGTCGGGGAGGGTCCCTCCTACTGCCAGGTAGACTAGGTCTGATATGTTCGCCAGGCTCGGTAAGCCGCTCGCCCCATAAATGATAGCGGTCCTATATCCCCTCTCCGCGAGCCTCTCCCATAATAGGCTGGTGCCTGATGGTGCAGTGTTTAAGGGGTAGGGGGCATCTGTTGGTATGGCTATCTTTAACAGTATGTTCCTGGGGAGGTACTCGAGGCTGGCTAGGAGTGCTATTACTATGAGCAGTGTTGCCAGGAGTTTTTTAGACTCCACCAGTCACCAGCCTCCTGATCTCGCCTGTACAGGTTTTAGGATCGATCAAACCGGTTCTGCCGGCGAATTCTTCTTCCTCATAGGCCTGAGTTATGCTCTCTAATAAGGCAATCGTATTGGAGGAGACCTGTTCTCGGATTCTTTCAAGGTACTCCCTCGGCGTCTCATAAGCCTCCTTGGGGAAACCTCTAAGCTTTAATGCTAGTATTAGTGCCTTGTAGCACCACCTTGCGCCCGCGTTCCTAGGGGGCTTAGAGAATAGTATCCTTGCGAGTGTGGCGGCGGGGGCCAGCTTATCCCTCTCCACCCCCACCGCGACCGCTAGTAATCCGATTATGGAGACCCATATTATGTGTGGGGTGAGAGGAGACACGTGTATTGAAGGGGCTGATAAGCCTCCTCCACCCCCCTGGTATTCTAGTCTAGCCTTCTCCGCCTCCTTTACTACCCCCTGAAGGTTTGTGAGGAACGAGGATAGGTTCACCTCCACCTGTTTCTTGTTCTCGGCATTCTCCTCTTGCCCTGTTAGTATGGGGGTGCCGTACTTCTCCTTGTAGAGCCTTAGAGCTTTAGCATATGTATCCCAGCTGATTAATCCTCTTTTAGCGTAATCGTTTAGGGTTCTGAGAGCGTTTAACGCCTCTTGCTTTGAACCGTTCTCTATGCTCGTGAAGAGTTGCTGGATAATTGTCTCATTAACTTTTAACCCGCCTTGCTCTATGAGCTTGACAACATCCCATCCCAGCCTTCCTTCGAGAGCTGACTGGATAACGCTTGGATACGCTGCGAAGCTGGGAATGTGGAACGCCTCAACTATATACTTTCCATTGTATCTGACGGTTTCGTTGAATGTTAGGAGCGTCACTATGGTGTCTAGTGCGGAGTAGAATTGTATTGTTGACTTGGGTGCTAGGCAGTCCTGGAGCCCTGGTGGGGC
Organism: Thermodiscus maritimus; assembly: GCF_055382595.1. Classification (NCBI taxonomy): domain Archaea; kingdom Thermoproteati; phylum Thermoproteota; class Thermoprotei; order Acidilobales; family Acidilobaceae; genus Thermodiscus; species Thermodiscus maritimus. Next base: position 1,390,407 of record NZ_AP042434.1, on the reverse strand, counting down.
GTAGGGGTTTGGAATGAGGAATACCTGGACTGATGCTCCCTTCAACTCTATCTCTTGAGGGCATGCCGCCATCTTTACGGGATAGTCTCTTGCAAGATCCCTGAGGTCGCCAGCAGCTAATACTGAGACGAGCTTCCGTAGCGACCATAGAAGGCCCTGGGCTCCCTGGGTGTCGTTGGCGAGGAAGCTTTCGTAAATGGAGTGTAGTAGTGGGGGTATGGGGCCGAGGGTGGTTATCTTCTTCCCTGTTATGTTGGCGGCATAGAGGGACTGGTAGTATGCTATGTATGAGATGTAGGCTAGATCATAGTTGTCTACGAGAAGAGTGCCCTGTGGGGTTATAGTCTGCTTGGGTATGAATGGGGGGTGTCTGGGGAGCTCTTCAGCTAGCACAATTGGAGCGGCTACAAGCATTATTATCATTATGGCTGGAATGAGTCTCATCAATCTACATCATCCTTGCAGACTCTACCTCGGCCCCTACCCCTCTACATACACCTGTCTCCTCGGCGGTCTTAAGTACTAGTCTCGCCGCGAACCTTGAGATGCTCCTCCGCCATATCCTCCCGAGGAGCCTAGCCGTGAATGGGATGTCGAGCTTTGCCCCCGCTGCTCTCGGGTGCCCTCCCCCGCCGAGGGCTGATGCTATTATTTGCACGTTCACGCTTCTACTTCTCAGGCTTATTCCTCCATTGCTCCTTATGATAACTGCTATATCGCTCCTATACCTGGAGAGGAGGCTTGCACCTATGAAGCTGTTTGATGGAGGCCCGTGCTCCTTGAATGTGGCTGCCACTACGCATTCTCCCCTTGCTACGTAGGTTCGTGATAGGATCTCGTTGAAATTGAGTAGCTCCTTGTTCACATATTCTTGAAGCTTCTCCTCTATCTCCTCATCCCAGAGGATCCCGTTAGAGAACTTCTCTATCAGCCTCCTACGCCACTCTTCAGGCCCTTCCCCATACCTCGTATCCGCCACCCTATAGAGCTTCGGAGCGAGGGGGTGGTCCCACCTCCACAAGTCGGCGGCGCAGACAGCCGCCTCCATCTCCCTCAGATAGTCGCCTATCTCCCTGTTATTGTACTGGGTTGCATACCTGGCGACTACTCCTGTTGCACAGGTCCTCGTGTCTATGGTAAGCCTTACTCCCACATTCCTCATAGACTCCTGCCATTCCACGGGCCATATGTGGTGGTCATACCAGTCTACAGCGGCTCCCCTGCCCGTGATTTCTTTTAGAGCGTTAATGGTCTCTGTTATGGAAGACTTGTTGGGGCCGAGATCTGATATTACTAGAGTATCGCCCCCTGTTATCTCCCCCTTTATACTGTTTAGGACCTCGTGTATATTGTATGGTTCGGCGAATAGTATTGTTGCTTCGTTAATTGTCCTACCATATGCTATGAGTGCGGCGGCCGCTGACCCTGCTCCGTCCAGATCTGTATGGGTCACTATGAAGAGGTGCCCCATTCTAGCCCTTCCTCCTCGGCTACCTCCTTAACTTTCTCCGGCAGGGCTTTTCTTAGATTCCTATATGTGTCCTCGAGCGGCTCTGGTACTACCTTTGTCCCAGAGAATATGACTGTGAAATTAGTGTCTCCCCTCCACCTGGGAAGCACGTGGATGTGCACGTGGCCAGCGATGCCTGCTCCCGCAGCCTCACCCATGTTCACCCCGATATTGATTCCATGGGGCCTGTAGACTTCCTTCAACGCCCGTATGGCTGCTTTGAGCAGCAGCATCATCTCCGCCAACTCCGGGAGACTCAGCTCGTCTAGCCCAGAAACGTGTCTGTAGGGGATTATCATTAGGTGGCCGGAGTTGTAGGGGTACCTGTTTAGAATCACATATGACAGCCTCCCCCTGTAGACAATTAGGGCCTCGTCATCGCTCTTCTCTACTACCTTGCAGAAGACGCAGCCCTCAACCCTCTCCGCGCTCTTAATGTACTTGATCCTCCATGGAGCGTATAATATCTTGTACCATGGCTTTGGCCACTCGCCTTCCTCTCCATTCAAAGCCTGCACCCCGTAAACAGCATATACTCCCGCTATTTAGAACCCAGCATGTAGGTTAAACAGTGGAGAGTGCATGAGCCTTGACGTGCTGGAGGGGAGAGAGGAGAGATTGCAAGGCGAGATGGATAGTTTGCGACAGCGGGCTAGAGGATGAGGCAGGCGACCTGCTAGACGCTTACAGCGAGATAGCTGTGAATAATGTGAATGTTAGAACAATAAATGAGGGGGAGCTGGTAAGGTACGCTTATATAAACGATAAGGGGGCTGGATTCATCTTAGAGATAGACTCGTCCATATTCGACCCCGACTGCCTGGGTCCCATAAAGTCTGATCTCATAGATAAGCTCACACAAGCACTATATGGGGACCCCAGATGGCAGCTCCTCTATCATATAATTGAGAGGCAGATGCTCCCAACACCATAATGGGGGTCAGGTGAGACAGGTCTCCACATCCCCTTGTTATTCAGTCCCGTGGAGACATCATCCCCATACAAGACATTCCGGTTATGCTGAGATAATTAGCGTGAGACCTCCCGGTGCCCGGGTCATGGATAGGGAAGGGTGTCTAGAGTATTCCCGGCAGCTGGCTGAGGCGGTAGCTGTTGAGGCGAAGAAGAGTAGATGCAACTGTATACTAGCCTCTGGCGGCATAGATACATCATTCGTCGCCCTCTCACTCCACCAAGCCTCACTGAAGCCGATTAGCATAACCGTCTCTTTCCCGGGCAGCCCGGACCTCTACTATTCGAGGCTGCTAGCCCGAAGTCTCGGCTTGAGGCACGTGGTGGTCTCGGCCCGGAAAGGTAATATTCGAGGATGCCTCGAAACGATCCTTTCAACCCTTAAGACCATAGACCCGATAGAGGTTGTATGCGATATACCCGTATGCCTCGGCCTAGTTGAAGCTAGGAGGCTTGGATGCAACTGCGTTATGACTGGTGATGGGGGAGACGAGCTCTTCCTAGGCTACAGCTTCCTCCTCAACCTGCCCCGAGAGAAGCTGGAGGAATGGCTCAACAGAATGCTCTCTAAGGAGGGCTTCCCGGCTGAAGAAATAGGTGAGGCTCTCAATGTTAGGGTTGTACCAGGCCTATTCACTCGACCCATAAAGGAACTAGCCCGGGAAATCCCGCTAGAATGTATGATAGGAGAGTACCGTGGGGCCAGGTGGGGGAAGCTTCTCTTGAGGCTATTCCTCATGGAGCACGGCTTGGAGGAGATAGCGTGGAGGGAGAAGACTCCTATAAACATAGGCTCGGGAAGCTATACTCTACTAGACGAGTGGGCTGGGAGGATTAGCGGTATTGAGGCTGTCGAACTGTCCAGGGAGTCCGGAGTACTTTTACCCTCCAGGCCCCACGCTTTCCTCTATAAGAAGCTAATGGAGTATAGAGTGGATCCCCCGCCTCCCTGCAATGATCCGGATAGAATCTGCCCGGTCTGCGGTAGATGCTTGAGGAATGGTCACTGCCGCTTCTGTGGAGCAAGCCTCTCATACGGGAACCGGTTAAGTGTGTACTCCGACAATCTCCTCATTGTAGTCCTCGAATCTACGGGTTCCCTAGGAGTAGATTGAATGGGTGGGTGTCAGCACTCAAGACCCTCGTCATCCCTCATGGAGGGTCGGGTACGCCGAGCACATCATCCTCTATTCCACTAGACTGTTGGGGGAGGGAGTTAATCTCCCTCCCCTAGCTCGAGCGCCTTGTCTATGGCGTAGCGTACGTGTTCTGTGAGACTGTCTACTATCGGCTTGTTGACTCTAACCCTCCCGATTAGGAGTGAGAGCTCCGTGCACCCATAGATTATCGCCTCAGCCCCCTTACCTGTAAGTTCCGATATTAGGGTTGCTAGTATGAGCTTGGAGGAGTCAGGTATTACTCCCTGAGTCAGCTTCTCGATCACCTCTTGGAGCTTCTCATTCCCAGGCCTGCTCGGCGTGATTACCTCGTACCCCTTATTCTCTAGGTAATCGTGGTAGAGGCGGGACTCGAGAGTCTGCTTGGTGGCGAGCAAGCCTACCCTTTCAACTCCCAGCCTCTCGAGCTTCCACGCGACCGCCTCCCTTATGTCAATGAAGCGAGCCCCGCCTGCATGTTTCAGCAGGTCTTCATCTATGAACATGTGGGGCGTGTTCGCAGCTAGGAGTACTAGGCTCGCCCCCGCTTTGCCGAGTCCTTCTAGGGCCTCTGCTAGCATGCTCCTTGCCCTAACATGGTCGCTTTTCTTCGCAGCCTCGCACATTTCCTGGACCGGAATACTATATATTATGATACGGGGGTCCACTCCCTTCCTCTCCCTATAGTATTCTACGAGGAACTTGTAGTAGAGTATGGTAGAGTAGGGGCTTAATCCTCCAACGAGGCCAATTACCCGTTGCAACCCTCAATGCACCAAGATCTACAGGACTGGGTTAGGGAAATTAATGGGGGTATTAGGGTTACTCTTCCACGGGGCCTATTACTTGTCTTCCCACGAGCTTGTTTATCCTTTCAACCTCCTGGTCGACCCACTTCTGGATCTCCTCGATCTCCTCCTCTGTAAGGTGGCGGAACCTGCCCTGCATCTTTAGGTAGTGGCGGACGTGCTTTCTCCTGGCAACCGGTACTGTTACGTCGAATTCCCCATGGTCCAGCTCCCAGTTCACCCACATTCCTGTCTCGGTTGCTAGCCTTGCCACCTTTATGCCGTGGCGGGGGTCGAATCTCCAGCCAGTGGGGCATGGCTGGAGGACGTGGACGAAGGCTGGCCCCTCCACCTCGAGGCCCCTCTTAAACTTGTTGAGCATGTCTAGGGCGTAGGCTGGGTTGGCTGTCGCTACATATGGTATCCTGTGAGCCGCCACTATGTCTGCTATTGGTTTCTTGGGCCTCCTCTCACCCCTCCAGACTTTACCGGCTGGGGTGGTCGTGGTCCACGCGTGGAGGGGTGTTGACCCGCTCCTCTGTATTCCAGTGTTCATGTATGCCTCGTTATCGTATAGGACATACATTACATTATGGCCTCTCTCCAGCATCCCCGAGAGGGCTTGAAGTCCTATATCATAGGTTCCACCGTCTCCACCCAGGACTACGATGTTTATCTTCTTGTCGGGGTCGATTACTCCCTTCCTCTTCAACACTTTTAAGGCGGCCTCAACCCCGCTCGCCGCTGCTCCAGCGTTCTCGAAGGCTAGGTGTAGCCATGGAATCTTCCAGCTGGTGTATGGATATGTGGTTGTAGAGACTTCGACGCAGCCAGTGGCATTCACCAGTATAGTGTTCCTTCCGGCAACCTTCAACAGGTGCCTTACTATAGTGCCTGCAGTGCACCCGGCACACAGGCCGTGGCCGGATGCGAAGAGCTCCTCACGGGGTATGTCTGTGAGGAGCCTGAACGCCCTCCTCTTCCTAGCCACCTGTTTACTCATATCTCACACCCCTTACTCCCCAGTACAGGCTCTCCTGGGGGACCCTGCCCCTGTCGAGTAGCTTAACGGCGTAATCGACTATCTCCTTTATAGTCTGCTCGGTTATCCTCCTCTGCCCTATCCCGGCGATCACGCTCAGCACCTGCGGCTTATCGGCTTCATGGTAGAATGCTGACATCACCTCTAAGGCTACGGGGCCAGCGATCCTCGCTCCATACGAGATCGCCTTATCAATCACTACTGCGAGCCTCGCATTTGCTAGCGCTCTCTTGACATCCTCCGTGGGGAATGGTCTCCATAGGCGTATCCTTAGCCCTCCCACCTTGACGCCATTCTCTCTCATGATATCTATCGCCTCCCTTATTGTACCGAAGAGTCCACCATACGCCACTAGCACTATGTCGGCGTCCTCAGTCCTGCATTCTTCGACGAGACCATAACCTCTGCCAAAGTATTCTTCGAAGAGGCGGTCAGCTTCCCTCGCCTTCTCGAGAGCCTTCTTCATCGCGACTACCTGCTGGTACTTGAACTCATAGTACCATTCTGGCCCCGTGAGGGTTCCCATCGAGATGGGCCTGTCGGGGTCAAGGCGTATCCTATTGTAGTTCTTGGGGGCGTATTCTAGTATAGCCTCATTACTCTCTGGGACGAGCACCGGCTCATAGGTGTGGCTCATTATGTATCCATCGTAACCAACCATAACGGGCAACATTACCTCGGGGTCCTCTGCTATCTTGTATGCCTGGACAACTGTATCGTAGGCTTCCTGAGCGGTGGAGGCTATAATAGTTATCCAGCTGGTGTCCCTTGTATTCATCAGGTCGCTGTAGTCGTTCCAGATGCTTATCGGGGCTGAGAGCGCCCTCGTCGCGACACTCATGACTACAGGGAGTCTTAGGCCACTGGCTATATGGAGTATCTCGTGCATGAGCTCTAATCCCTGGCTTGCCGTGGCGGTGAAGGCTCTCGCCCCCGCGGCGGAGGCCGCTATAGTCGCGCTGAGAGCGGAGTGCTCGCTCTCAACATGAATCATCTCGGCGTCCAGCTCACCGTTGGCGATGAACTCTGATATTTTCTCAACCACTGTGGTCTGGGGCGTTATTGGGTAGGCTGCTACTACATCAACGTCTAGATCCTTTACAGCGTATGCTACCGCATAGTTTGAGGAAAGGGGGAGCCTCTTCCACTCAACTCTCGCTTTCTGCTCCACTACTGCCACTCCTACTTCACCTCCTCAACGAAGTCTATCGCGTTGACAGGGCACTCCTCAACGCAGATCCCGCATCCCTTACAGTGATAGTAGTCGATCTTGAGGCTGAACTTGTACTTCCTGCCAGTGCTTGTTTCGTAGGGCTCCTCTACTATATCGAAAGCACTGTCTGGGCAGTAGACCCAGCAGAGTAGACACCTTATACACTTATCCTGGTTTATAACCGGCCTGAAAACCCTCCAGTCCCCAGTGTATCTTTCCTCACTGTTGCCCGGCTCGATAATGATTCCCCCTGCAGGGAGCTCGTTCCAGGCCGGGAGCTCTTTTGAAGCCATCATACACCACCCTTCAACCACTAGCCTCAACTAGAGCCTCATAGGCGGCCTGGGCCGCCTCAACGTTCTTTTCCCCAACCCGACCAGGGAAGGTTTCCTGGATAGCTCTGGCAACACTCTCCAGGGAAACTATCGGTAGGGCCTTAACAAAAGCACCCACCATCGCCGTGTTGACTATAGGGACGCCCAGCACTTCCAGGGCGATCTTCGTGGCGTCGACAGTGTAGATTTTGTATCTTCCATCTATGCCTAGAGCCTCCCGGAGCTCCTCTGGCGACTTCTTGGTATTCACTATTAGGAGTCCCCCCTCCTTCAACCCCTCCAGGTACAGCTCCTTGGGGAGGCTGGAATCGAGGACTACGACTGCGTCTGGGTTAAGGATGGGGGACCTAGAGTAAATAGGCTTATCAGATACTTTACTATACGCTCTTACCGGGGCTCCCCTTCTCTCTGCTCCGAATTCTGGAAAGGCCTGCGCGTACTTCCCCTCATATATAGCTGCCTTGGCGAGGATCATTGCAGCAGTTACGGCACCCTGCCCTCCTCTACCATGCCATCTTATCTCGTATCTCACTTCTATTCACTCCCAGACCGGGCTCATATTCAATTATACTTCTATACACCGGCCATCTATAATAATCTTCCACCATGTATATAGATAGACACGTGAGTAACTTCTCGGTGATCGTCGTTGGGCGAAGGGCTACTGGAGTACATGAGGGGGCTTGTGGAAAGAGTGGTTGTAGCTAGCGACTTATACTCGCGGACGAAGAACGCCCTCGAATCTAAAAGGGTGAATGCAGCTATAGTGGTAGCCTTCGGAAAAGCCAGCATCCCTATGGCCCGGGCAGCCGTAGACGTGCTAGGCGAACGGGTTGAGGGGGGCGTTGTAGTTATACCCAAGTGGAGGAGGCCGGAGAAGATCGATGGACTCGAGATAATAAAGGCGAGCCATCCCACACCCGACGAGGGAAGCATTAAGGCTGGCGAGGCCGTTGTTGAGTGGAGTAGGGCGGCAGCTGGTAAGGGGTTGCTCGTCCTCGTCTCTGGAGGGGGGAGCTCGCTAGTAGAGAAGCCCCAAGAAGGGCTCTCCCTCGAAGACTTAGCTACTACTAATAGTCTCCTCCTATCCTCAGGGGCTAATATTCACGAGATCAACACTGTCAGGAAGCACCTTAGCCTGGTTAAGGGTGGATGGCTGGCAAAGTATGCAGAGCCCGGCCCCGTATATGGATATTATGCAAGTGATGTTCCAGGTGATAAGTTTGAGTCCATCGCTTCTGGACCCACCGCGCCGGATCCCACAACCTACAAGGATGCTCTAGAAGTCCTAGAGCGGTATGGGCTCCTCGGGAAGGTGCCAGAGAGCGTTGTTCGCATCCTGAAGGAGGGAGCCCGAGGGGAGAGGCCCGAGACCCCCAAACCGGGTGACCCCGTGTTTAAGAATGTCGCCAACGTACTCGTCGCCTCCAATATAAACGTCCTGCGGGACCTGGAGAATAGACTAGCCAGCGACGGATACAACACTCTTATATTGACGAGCAGGCTGGACGGGGATAGTAGTGAAGTTGGAAAAGCCCTCGCATCCATTACACTAGAGGCTATGGAGAGAGGGATTCCCGTTGAACCGCCCGCAGCAATATTATTAGGCGGGGAGACTTCTGTGAGGGTTCGCAACCCTGAGGGAGTTGGGGGGCGTAACCAGGAGCTTGCCTTATCCTGGCTCCTCTATATGGATAGGTGGGCTGAGAAGAATTATTCTGCTGCCCTTCTTGCAATGGACACTGATGGGATAGATGGGAAGAGCCCCGCCGCCGGGGCTATTGTGGCTGTGGGCATGACTGCTCGAGCTAGAAGAATGGGATTGGACCCATACAAGTTCCTATTAGAGAATAATTCCTACCATCTTCTAAAAGCACTTGATGCAGTGATTGAAACGGGGCCTCTCGATTCCAACCTTAACAGCATAATAATAATAATAATAAAATAGTTTAAAAAAGATTTTTCTAGTGGCTTCTCCTAGACAGGAATAGGACTCCAGCCACTGCCACTACAAGGCCGAGAGCCATTGCTATTGTTGCGGCAGCAGGCGATCCCGCGTCGACTGCAAGCTTACCTCCTACCAGGTTCGGTATCGCAGTGAATATCAGCGGTGTTCCAGAAAGGTCTGACACTGATGGGCTTGTCGTGTTGCTTATAGTGATCGTAACTGTGCCTGCAGTCTTATTCGTGGTGTAGTCGCTTACAGGCAGCCACTGTGAGCCGTTCCACCAGTAGAGCTCGGCTGTTCCCGCTCTCACCAGCTTCTTATTCAAGTGGATCGTTATTGTTAACTGCTTCAATGCGCCGCTGACTGAGGCGTTGGCGTACAGGTCCATGTATAGGTTGTAGTTGTACAGGCCTGAAGGCGGTACGACACCTAGCTGGTTAGTGAAGGAGTTTCCACCTGTGAATGCTACCAGCTGAACTAGTACGGGGGCTGTGACGTTAGCGGTTATCGTTGCACCATTCGCCACGCCAGATACGTTGACGGTGGTGTTACTGGTGAAGTATGCTCCTCCTCCACTCGCATAGGGATGGTATCTTACTGGTATGTTCACAGCGGTCTCATTTCCTACCAGGTCCACTCCGATGACCTGGAAGATGTAGTCGCTCCCAGCTTGTAGTCCGAGCACTGATGGGTCTACTTGGAAGACTCCAGAGTAGTCGCCCGTCTCGTATAGGAGGGTGCCGTTCTCGTCGTAGACCTTCAACAGGTAGAATGCTATCCCGGTGTCTTCTGAGAACGCGTTGGAGGCGTTGACGGTTATCATACCATTACTATATGATACGGGGATCTTGTCCGCTGATACAGTGGGAGGGGCCGTGTCAAATGCGAAGGCGAGGACCCTCTTCGCGAACTCGGATTGGAGGCTCTGCGGTAGCTCTTCGAAGTCGAAGGCGAAGTATACAGACTTTGCCAGCTCCGATCCGTTTCCATAGTATAGTACTATTGAAGATGTGCTCGTGTTAAATGCCCATACGGCGGCGGAGGTCCCGTTGTTCACCGGAGATACCATGTCTGGCCAGTAGTCGCCCATGTAGATGGTTGTTACGTTGCCTATTGGCGTCCCTGTAGTGGTGTTTTCATACATTAGATAGTTGTCTGGGCCAAACAGTGTGGATGTTAGCTCGTTCTTTAGTAGGGTTACATTATAAGAGCCTGGCAAAAGGTCGTCGACGAAGACGGCGTGCGCCACCTTCTGCATTAAGTCGTCGTTATAGTGGAACCATCCTATATCGCCTCCTGAGAGGACTATGAGACCTGGGAAGTACATGGAGTATAGTATTAGAGCCGTGTAGTCTGCTGCATCGGATACTGGATAGTAGTAGCCTCCGGAGAGATAGATAACTGCTGCGAAGTCACCACTTAGAACTGGCCCATAGACTGTTCCAAGCACTGCTGGGTTCCATACCAGCACGTTGAATCCTAGCTCCTCTGAGGCGTTCTTGAACGCCTCTATAGAGGATGTAACGTTCGGTGAGGCGTACATGTCTGGGAATATCAGCACGCTTCCAGGGGTGACTCTCTCTTTTAGGCTTATGTTGACTACTAGTCCATCGTCAGTGTCGACAGGATAGCCCATGTATAGATAGTACTCTGACAAGTTACCCTCCGCTACAATCCTTACCGTCGTGTTGCCAATAACCTTAATGGCGAAGTTGCCGCTAGCATTGGTTAGCTGCCATGCATAGAGCGTGTCAAGATAGGGGGTCCATATTGAGACGTTAACTCCCTCGAGCGGTTGGCCTGTGTCAACATCTATTACTGTGCCGTTGATCCATGTTAAAGCGTTGAGCTTGAACCCGAATATGACCTTGATTATACCGGAGGTGTTGGTGGAGAACTCAATGTATCCTCCATAGACGCCTGCCGGCATTGATAGGTTGGTGAGGTCTATGGTTATGGGTACTACTGCAGAGTTGTTGCTAGCTATTACGAATGACTCGTTCAGGGTTGGCGAGGTGATCGCCTGAGTCCAGTCCTGGTACTGTAGGTTGGATAAGTTAGCATTGGTCCAGTATAGGTCCATGTCTATTACAGTCACGTTCACAGGGGTAGATCCAACATTATAAATGGTGATGTTCGTAGCGGTCTCATTGTCTATCTCTTTGGTCGGTGTGCCTAGGAATGCATTAGCAGGGAATGGCAACACTGTCGTTGAGACTGCCTGGATAGGATCGATCATTCCAGCACCCTGCCTGTACACGTCTACTCTCGGGAAGTACACGCTTGGCAGGAGCCAGTCTGCTGTGGAGATTATCGCCGACTTAATCATTAGTGGACTCCATGATGGGTTGGCACTCTTGACAAGCGCCGCCAGTCCGGAGACGTGTGGAGTAGCCATGCTAGTACCCGCCCACGCCTCGTATGGGAAGTCGGGGGCCCACAGGCCGAGGGCTAATGGTACCGACGACGATACAGCCATTCCGGGCGCTGAGACATCGGGCTTTACAATGTAGTCTACAGGGCTTGGACCGGCGCTTGAGAAGTATGCTGTGGTCCACGCCTTAGTCGCGGCGCCAACTGTTAGTGCTAGATGGCTTATACCGGGGCTCTCGACCGTGTAGAAGTCTGGGCCGGAGTTGCCAGCTGCTATTACCACTAGGGTCCCATGCTCAACTAGCCAGTCAGCCATCTGCGCTAACAGGTCATAGTAATACGCTGTTCCGCCCAGGCTCATTGATACAACGTCGGCGCTTATGTTGTAGGCCCACTCCATACCGTTTAATATAGCGCTGGTTGGGCAGCCGCCCAAGCTACAGACTTTACCGGAGGCTAGTGTGGCTCCGGGTGCTACTCCGTGGAAGCTTGAGGGAGTCCTGATCCACCATGTCGCGTTTACCACGTAGGGTGGGAGTGGACCGTAGATCGAGTTGACGTCGTCATAAAGTAGAATGTCGGATGCATTACTCGCATTATAGACTTTAACGTAGTCTATGAACCATCCGTCTATATCCCAGTGTGATAGGTAGAGGGTCCCGTTGGCGCCATAGAACGCTAGGTACTCGTAGATGAAGGAGACGTACATTGATGAAGCATTAGCTGGAACAGTTATATTGAACTTGTCCTCGACCGGTGTGGTCTGGTTCTTGCCGCTGAAGTTGGCTACTAGGCTCCAGTTTCCGTTATCGAACTTTACAAGTATGTAGGCGTTGGCTGCGAATATCACGTTATCACTGCTGAGGCTGGTGTCCAATAGTATATAGAGGTGCCTGAGGTCTAGTGTTACATTACTTCCGTTATAGCCGGTCACGTTCACCTCATATGTTAGGTTGGCTAGCCTCTGATAGTTGAACTGGCCCGTGTTGCCTACAAGGACCGAGTGCCACATTCCAGTGGTTGTGTTGAATATTGAGGGGCCGTTGCCCAGGATGGTGCCGGTAACATGGGTTCCGTGTCCAACGTTGTCGTAGGGGGTGCTCTGGTTGTTCACGAAATCCCTCCAGTATACTGGATTCGGTATCGCTGGATGGCTCGGATCTACACCAGTATCTAGCACCGCTACCAGTACGCCACTACCGTTAATTCCCAGGTTGTTCAAGTAGTCTGTGCCTAGCATGACAGTGGTGTCCCACATTGCGGGCTGGGCTATCTTGTCGAGGTACACCTTCTTTACCTCGGGGAGGCTTGAGAATTCCTTCGCAACCTTCCCTACTAGGGACGAGTCCGCTGGGAGTGCTACTAGTACAGCATTAATCTCAGGCCACTTCTTGACTATGACTGCATGATACTTCTCAGCTACTCTCTCAAGGAGCCTTTCAGCCGCGGTGCTGTTCACCTGAACTATGAGGCCTACCGCGTTAAAGCCTATGTCCTTCCCGAGGGTTGTAGAGTAGACGCTCCTATAGAGATCGCCGTACCTGCTGGCTAGTTCGGAGACGTAGTGTGAGTCTAGTATAGCCGTGTCAAGTTTGTCTGGGTTGAAGTCTATGCCCTTAGGTGGTGCTACCATCAGATTTGCATGGCTTGGGGCTATAGTGTTTATTGTCTTTATTCCTATTAGGGGTTCCTGTTTTTGGGCAAGTGTTGCCGGGAGTGCAGTGCTTGCGAGCATTACTGCTATTAGGATCATGCTTAACGCCTTTGAATTCACGCGCATCACCCGATTAGTAAGGGGTTCTTCTGTATATCCGTAATTGGGTCACTAGGTATTTAACTCTCTCTACTGATTAGATTGCTAGATAATTAAATTAATAGGTCTAGGAATAGGTCTAGGAATGCCGGAATAGAAGGATCCTTGCTAGTATGGGCCTCGATTAACCCGGTGCTCGTCACAGTCCGGGTCTAAGAGGGGACTCGGATCCAGCTAGGTCTTCATCGGCCGCTCCCACTCTGGTTCTCGGGGTAGACTGCATATATTTTAGTGATTAAACCGGTTTCATCGTTGCATTCTACCTTTTTACCCACGTAGTCTCCCTCGTGGAACTCTCTGGTTTCCTCCTTATCTCCACACTTGATAATCGTATATACTTTTTTCTTCACGGGTAGCTGCATTTTCTTAAGCTCCCTGGCCTGCTGGATTGCCAAGGCTATGGCTAGCCCTATGAATAATAGTAGGAGGAGGGACTGCATCCAGTCGGGCATTAGGTTCGTCGCCATCCCTTTGGCACCTCATGCTACTCCGAGAGTGTTTCCGACGCCTATCACTACTACCGTGTCCCCTTCTCTCGTCTCGTTCTCGATTATCTCCTTGACCCTGGCAACAGCCTTCTCTACTCCATCAGCGATCTCCTTCTTCATTGCTTGTATCGCTTCATCCATGCCCATCTTAACGATGACTGCTCTGAGGGGTATCCCGTAGTGGGACGCTATTCTCTCGAAGCTTATCTTCTCTGGGCCAGGGTCACCTATCGCCGCTCCAACCCCGTCGGCTACACTGCCAGTTTCCTCTCCCTCTAGCTTTAATGCGGCATCCACTGTTAGGATGAGGCTGGGCTTCTCACCCCTCTCTATTAGCTCCTTGACGAGTTTCGCTGTCGCTACTCCAGGTTTGCCCACGCTTGACCCGGGGCCCTTCGCCTTCACAATATAGACTTTCCTGTTCGCGACTTCGCTCACAGTGTAGACTGTCTCCTCGTCTATCTCCTTCCACTCTGCCTCGAGCCCCGCGAGCCTCACCGCTACCATGGGGCCCGCGGCGTCTCCTATAGGTACGCCCTTGAGGAAGTCGTCTAGTGCCTTTCGATACATGTCTGCTATCTTGACTATCTGGGGCATTATTAGCTGGAGCTGCATTATTAGGATCCAGTTCTTTGTCTTCTCGCCTGTTATGAGGAGGTGCCTTACATACTTGTATATGAAGGTGAGAGCCGCCGCTATCTCGCCCGCTGTCTCAGCCCTGCTCCTCGTGTACTCGTCGGATTCTGGCATAGCCTGCTTGAAGTATTCTTTGAACCTTAGCCTCCTCACGTCTAGAAGGTGCTCTAGCCTCCTTATTATGTCGGTGGGTTCTATGTCTACGGGAGATATCACGAAGAAATCGGTGATCCTGTCGAGCAGCTTCTTAGCGTCTCTCGCCTTATTCTTATTCATGAAGTCGAGGGTCTTCCTCCTCGCCTCGCTCGCCATCGAGTTGATGAGTGTTAGTTTGGCCCGTATATCCCTGCTCCACACGTAGACCTGGAACCTCTGGTTGACGCCTAGGAAGAGGAATATGAATATTATTAGGAATAGCAATTGGCTTATTGCACTTATCCAGTCGGCTAGATTTGAAGCAGCCGCCAACCCATTGCATCCCTGGGGTCATGGTGGAGGCTACTGGGGGTTATATCCTTAAGAACATAATCCTCCACCCGGGAGGGGCTACTGGCAGTCCCTGCACGTCGTGACTATCACTCTATCTTCTAGTATGAGGAATGTGTGCTCGAACTGTGAAACGAGACCCTTAGACGCCTCGACTAGTATGGGGTATGGGTATATGATACCTTTGGCAGTCAACGTCCTTATGGCTTGGGTGATGGTCTCCTTGTCGAATCTCTCCAGGAGCCACCTGGGGGTGAAGGGTAGGGTCTTGTAGTTCTCTACGATGTATTCTAATACCTCTTCCTCCTCGGGGGAGAGCTTGTATCTTCCCCTCTTACCGGTATAAGAGTATATGTTTACTACTCCACCATCCCGTACAAGCCCCCTCCCATTAGTTGCGAAGGGCTCGACTGCGACAAGTGTGCCGGGCCTTAGTCTTTTATGGAATGTGGTCCTGTCCGGATAGTTTGGTATCTGTGTCCCGGCGTGTATGATCCACCGGCCTATAGTGTGGCCTGTAAGGTTCCTGACCGGCCTATAGCCGTGCTTCTTTATGGCCGCCTCTACGGCCTTCCCTATATCGTATACGCGTATGTTTGGCTTCATTATCCTTACAACCTGCTCGAGCGCGCTCCTGGCCGCGTCTAGGAGTGGACCGTTAACCCCGGAGAGGTCTACTGTTGCAGCGGTGTCCGCTATGTATCCATCCACGTGCACCCCGACATCAATCTTGACAACCTCGACTCCCGTCAGCCTAACGTCATCATCCAGCCCCGGAGTATAGTGTGCTGCCACCTCGTTCACGCTGAAGTTGCATGGGAAGGCGGGCTTCGCGCCCAGCTCCAAAGTGTACTCCTCGACCCTTGAGCATACCTCTCTTGCAGAGGCACCAGGCTTTACGAGGCTGGTTGCAAGCTCTCTCACCCTAGCCCCTATCTCGCCGGCCTTTATGATCTTCTCGACAGCCTCCTCGTCCAGAGCCACTATACTATACACCCGCCCGGAATAGTGGGGTTACCAGGATTATACTTGTTGATCCGTGTTAACTTTAATTCCACCCAACACTACATATATGGAGAGTGGAGTGCTTAGAGGTGATGACTGGATTGGCTTACCTAAAATACTATGGGCACTCAGCGTTCGAGCTCTACGTTGATGGGAAGAAGATACTCATAGACCCATTCCTAAGCAACCCGCTCTCTCCGGTCAAGGCGAGTGAAATCACAGGAGTAGACCTAGTCGTTCTCACCCACGGGCACATGGACCATATAGGTGACGCTGTCGAGATCCTCAAGAACAATAAGAATGCAAAGGTGGTAGCGATCTTCGAGCTCGCCAACTACGTTGGCGAGCAGATAGGTGATACCTCACGGGCGATAGGCGGGAATATGGGTGGTCCCATGAAGGTGGACGGCCTCGAGATAGCCCTCGTCCCAGCAGTCCACAGCAGCCCGATAGGCGCGCCGACAGGGGTCGTGATAAGATCTAGTGAGGGGACAGTCTACCATGCAGGTGATACCGGCATAACGATGGATATGGCGCTAGTCGGCGAAATATACAAGCCCGACATAGCCCTCCTCCCGATAGGAGGCCACTTCACAATGGACCCAGTGGAGGCCGCGAAGGCTGTTGAGCTGATCAAGCCGAAGGTAGCGATACCAATGCACTACAAGACATTCCCTGTCCTATACGGGACCCCCGAGGAGTTCAAGAAGAGGGTCGAAGAGAAGGGCCTCGACACCAAGGTGGTCATCCTCAACCCTGGCGAAAAGTACGAGTTCAAATTCTAACACTAAATAAACTATTTTTATCCATCTCTAGACTCGATCCTAGACTCGATTATAATCCTCAGATACAATCCCGCCTTTAACGGGAGGAGTAGGCAATGACGGGAAAAGTGAGGCTAGCAGTAATAGACTATGACACGTGCAAGCCGAGGAAGTGCAGCTACGAGTGCATAAACGTTTGCCCAGTAAACAAGAGTGGGAGAGGTGTGGCTATCAAGGCTGATAAAGCGAATAAGGGGAAGCCCGTTATCATAGAAGACGTCTGTATAGGTTGCGGACTCTGCGTTAAAGCATGCCCCTTCCACGCTATATTCATAGTCAACCTGCCGAGCGAGCTTGAGGAGGAAGCGGTTCATAGGTATGGTGTGAACGGGTTCAAGCTCTACCGTCTCCCGATACCCAAGGATGGGAAGATCGTTGGTATAATTGGGAAGAACGGGACCGGGAAGACCACCGCTATACGCATACTTGCTGGGGAACTCAAGCCGAACCTGGGAGACCCGAACAGGGACCCCGACTGGGACGAGGTGATAAGGAGGTTCCGTGGAAGCGAGCTCCAAACCTACCTGCAGAAGCTTGCCAATGGAGAGCTCCGGGTGGCTCACAAGATCCAGTACGTCGACCTTGTCCCCAGGTACCTTAAGGGAAGTGTTGGAAGCCTCCTGGAGAGGGCGGATGAGAAGGGAGTGGTGAGGGAGCTTGCCAGGGAGGTGGGCCTTGACAGGATATGGGATAGGGATGTTAGGAAGATCAGCGGAGGAGAGCTCCAGAAGATGCTTATTATAGCCACGCTCTCCAAGGATGCAGACGTCTATATTTTTGATGAGCCCAGTAGCTACCTGGATGTGAAGGAGAGGATGAGGATAGCGGGCCTCATAAACCAGGAGGTAAAGCCCGGGAAATTCTTCCTCATAATAGAGCACGACCTCGCAGTACTGGACTATGTGAGCGAGATAACCCACATAATGTACGGCGAGCCAGGAGCATATGGGATAGTCTCTTCACCTTACGGGACGAGGATGGGGATAAACAACTTCCTCGAAGGATACCTCCCCGCCGAGAACATAAGGCTGAGGAAGGAGGCGATAAGGTTCAGGAAGCTCTCAGAGGCATCAGCCCAGGAGCCCGCCTCGCCCGGGAGACGGTGGAAGTATATAGAGTGGACCAGCTTGAAGGTGAGGAGGGGAGACTTCATCCTCGAGGCCGAGCCGGGCGAGATATGGAGCGGAGAGGTCCTAGGAATCGTTGGCCCAAACGGTATAGGTAAGACCACCTTCATCATGACGCTCGCAGGGAAGGTAGAGCCCATCGAGGGAGCCGTTGTTCTTGGAGGAGACTTCCGGGTCAGCTATAAGCCCCAGTACATAAGCCCCGAATTATTCCCCAAGGATGCCACAGTGGGAGACCTCCTAAGGGAGGCGAACCCAGAGGCTGTAGTCCCAGGCTCATGGCTCTACTTGGAGCTAGTGCAGTCTCTCAGGTTGAACAAGCTGTGGGACCGCGAGGCTAGAAAGCTTAGTGGGGGAGAGATGCAGAAGCTCGCCGTTGCGATAAGCCTAGCCAGAGAGGCTGACATCTACCTCCTGGACGAGCCAAGCGCATACCTTGACGTTGAGGAGAGGCTGGCAGTAGCAAGAGCTATAAGGAGGGTCACCGAGACAAGGGGGGCCGCTGCCTTCGTCGTGGAGCACGACATATTGATAATAGACTTCATAAGCGACAAGCTCATACCAATCCTGGGAGAGCCAGGTTATAGGGGCCACGTCCACGCCCCCACAAGCCTCTACCGGGGGATGAACATATTCCTCAAAGACCTCGGCGTAACATTCCGGAGAGACACGACTAGTGGGAGGCCACGGGCCAACAAGCCCGGGAGCTTCCTCGACAGAATGCAGAAGGCTAAAGGAGAATACTATTACGGTGGAGCATAGTATCATTACGGTAACCTTTAAACTCTCCCTAACACTTTATATTAATGGTGAACCAGAGTGCCCGGAGAGAAAGTTACGCTTAGCGTTATCAAGGCCGATATAGGCAGCCTCGCAGGACACCACAAGGTGCACCCCGATACCATGCTGGCGGCCTCAAGGGTTCTCGCAGAGGCGAAGAAGAAGGGCATAATAAAGAGCTTCTACGTAACCCATGTCGGGGACGATCTCCAGCTCATAATGACCCACTATAAGGGAGTAGATAATCCCGAGATACACGAGCTAGCCTGGAACGCCTTCAAGGAGGCGACAAAGGTTGCCAAGGAACTAGGCCTCTACGCAGCAGGCCAGGACCTGTTAAGCGACGCATTCAGCGGCAACGTCAGGGGTCTAGGCCCAGGAGTCGCTGAGATGGAGTTCGTCGAGAGGCCCTCGGAGCCAGTAATAGTTTTCATGGCAGACAAGACTGAGCCCGGCGCCTTCAACCTACCCCTATACAAGATCTTCGCCGACCCCTTCAACACTGCAGGGCTAGTGATCGACCCGAGGATGCACGACGGCTTCATATTCGAGATACTAGACGTGTTCGAGGGCAAGGTGGTGCAACTCAAAGCCCCCGAGGAACTCTACGATATACTAGCCCTCATAGGGACCCCCAGCAGGTATGTTATCAAGAGGGTCTACAGGAAGAATGACAACGAGATAGCAGCTGTAGTGAGCAGTGAGAGGCTCAACCTCATAGCCGGAAAGTATGTTGGAAAAGACGACCCAGTAGCCGTAGTGAGAGCCCAGAGCGGGTTCCCCGCGGTCGGCGAGGTTCTCGAGGCCTTCAGCTTCCCCCACCTCGTAGCGGGGTGGATGAGGGGCAGCCACCACGGCCCACTAATGCCGGTCGGGCTAAAGGATGCCAAGATGACCAGGTTCGACGGACCTCCCAGGGTAGTAGGCCTAGGATTCCAAATCCACAACGGCGAGCTAGTCGGACCAGCAGACCTATTCGACGACCCCGCATTCGACGAGACAAGAAGGCTCGCGCAGATCATAACCGACTACATGAGGAGGCACGGGCCCTTCATGCCCCACAGGCTGGGCCCGGAGGAGATGGAGTACACCACTCTACCACAGGTGTTGAAGAGGCTCCACGACAGATTCAAGCCCTACGAGATGGGCTACAAGCCCGTCATAAAGCACAGCGAGGAGCTCAGCGGGGAAGTACACGACTAGACAATCCTAGACCTCCACGAGGAACACACCCACCAGTATTTTATCCACACAACCACTCCCCATCTATTCTACTGGTGGATTGGTTTGGGAGAGAGGATCCTCATAGTGAACTACAAGGCATACGAGCAAGCGTTCACAGAAAACGCCACCAGAATAGCTGAGGCAGCCAAGAAGCTGGAGCCGGATCTCTCAAACACGAGGATCATTCTCGCGGTCCCCGCACCCCTCACATACAAGATCATAGAAATCTACGACGACATATACCTCCAACACGTCGACCCGGTACCCATGGGGGCCCACACAGGCTTCCTCCCCGCTAAAGCGATAAACCACCTACCAGTCAAGGGGACCCTGGTAAACCACAGCGAGCATAAACTACCGTACAGGAGCATAGCAACGGTGGTAGAAGACGTGAAGGCTGCAGGGAAAGAAGTAGTGGCATGCGCCGACACTCCTGGAGAGGCGGCTGGCCTAGCCTACCTCAAACCCACAATGATCGCTGTAGAGCCACCGGAGCTGATAGGCACCGGCATACCCGTGAGCAAGGCGAAGCCGGAAGTAATAACAGCGGGCGTCCACGCAGTCCACAGGATCGACCCCTCGATACCCGTGCTGGCGGGGGCTGGGATAACTAGTGGAGAGGACGCGTCCCGAGCCATAGAGCTGGGGGCGGGAGGCGTTCTGGTGGCGAGCGCCATAGTTAAGGCGGGGGATCCCGTCGAGAAGCTTAGGGAGATAGCTATAGCTCTAGACAATAGCTAGGAGCGGTTAAAGAAGAGTATCCGGGATACCTGATATGCTGGATAGGGTGGCGTTCGCAATACATTGGAGCGCGTTGGCGTCTACTGTAGATTTGTGAGTGGCTCCAGGTATTCGATGCACTCCTTAGCAAGCTTTGTTATGCCATCCTTAGAGACCCTGGCCAGCTTCCTAGCCCTACCCCTACCCTTTACCACCTTGACCCTGTCAGTCTCTACTACTCCCAGGGATTCTAGCTCGCTCACGATGCGTAGGGCCATCGCGTAGCTTACTCCGAGCTCGTCCTTTATGTCGCTGACTGTTAGTCCTTTCTCATTCTCCATCAGCAATAGTACTATCTTAGAGCTTACCTCTGGGTTCGCAGCCTTAAAGCAGTGGAGCAGGTGCCTTAGGGACCGCTCCAATTCTGCCTTATCTAATCCGACTTGTTTTGCCATTATTCCTAACACCTCCTAATCCTCTAACCCATTCACCAATCTGCTTCCATGTTCCATATTAAGAATTCAAAGATTTTATTTGTTGTTGAGTCCATACATGTACATACTGCAATAAATTATCTTCAATAACCTATATACACATAAGTATCCGATACCCATCGATCGAGTCATGGGTGGGATGAAGAGCCAACACCTAGCTGAAGATGCCCATGATGAGTTCTCTGCGGCTAGACCACCATAATAACCAGCACCCCACAACCACCTGCTCCAGGGGTAATAGAGGGATGAATGCCGCTCCAACTCCCCGCCTTAAGGAGAGAGAGTGTATTGGAGAAGATTACCCCCCGATATTCTATGCTAGGAGACCCGATGGAGTAGCCCTAGACCTCATCGGCAGCATAGTTGAATCGCCCCGTGGCAGATGCATAGTTGTTGAGGCCGAGGCGTACTTCGGCGACTGCGACCCCGGGAGTAGAGCGAGCAAGTATAAGGGAGGCCGTATACGCAGGAGGCTCTTCGGTCCACCCGGCAGGTACCTAGTGTATGGAATGCACGGGTGGCTCCTAACAAACATCGTCGCCCATGAGGAGGGCCGGGGAGGAGCTGTTCTGTTAAGGTCATGTGTTGCAGAGGATGGTATACTGGTTGAGGGGCCTGGTAGGGTATCCCGTTATCTCGGAGTGGTATTGGATCATGACGGGGTAATCGTAGGCGCCAATGAGAGTCCCCGCATCAAGTGCGGCTACCAGCCGGGCGGCATCACAGGACTTCATAGGGTGAATGTCCGGGTGGATTTCGACAAGCCGCTGAGGTATGCATGGGTAGATCTCTTTAAGCCTAAAAGGTATGTGCCGGAGAAGATTATCGGGTTTACCCCCTGTTGACTAGCCCGTACTTTACCAATATGAGTAGTGACACCTCGACGTACAGTAGTATCAGTGCCAGTTTGACCCTTCTAGGCCTACCCTCCCCAAAGACTGCTAGGGCTAACAGCGTGTATGGTAGGGCTACCACGAGTAAGGCGATGGAGTCGCAGATATAGGCTGTACCGTATATTGAGGAGAGGAGGGCTATGATTGGGATGTACCTTGTTATCGCCTGTGAGAGCCTCCTCGTATACCTACCCATAACTCTACCCCCTTACCACTACCAGCACTGACATCGCTAGGAGGAATATTGAGAAGAGGAAGGCTATCGTCCTCCCAGATAGCCTCGCACCCGTCTTGCTACCTATCAGTCCACCCGTTATTGAGCCTGCTAGTAGGGATAGGGCTAGGCACGAGTTAAGGTAGCCCCCGATAAAGTATCCTAGGGCTCCAGCAGCGCCCGTTATGCCAACCATAAGCTTGCTTGTCGCTACAGCCTCCTTCACATCCATACCCAAGAGCTTCGTGAGTATAGGAACCTTCAACACTCCCCCTCCTATACCGGCCAGCACCGATATCAGGCCCGCGAAGTACATCGATGTATAGCCGAGGAGGGGCCGTGCTTTCCTTGCCTGCTCAGCCTTACTCCCGCTTGAACTGTCTCCTAGATAAGTGCGCATCATCTCTATACTTATCAGGGCGAGTATTACTGCGAGCGTCAGCTTCATAACCTGCTTGAAGCCGGCCGAAGCTATCATCACGCCAGTTATGGTCCCAGGGATCGTGAATCCTTCAGCATATACTGCTAGGTCGTAGCGGATTAGGTTCTTCTCATCATAAACGTATAGGCCGCCCATGCTCGTCCCTACAATAGCCAGTAGGCTGGCTGGGACCGCGACTAGTATATCGTAGCCGGCGAGCAGGAGGAAGGGGGTCATCAGCACCCCTCCACCTATACCCAGGATCGAGCCGAGGATTCCACCAAGTATCCCTACCGATAAGAATACTGTCGCGTCTACTATTGCAGTCACTCCCTAGACACCCTTCAGTGGCTCTCCAACCATCGCCTATCTAGTGCCTTGTTGGAGGAGTGGATTTTTAACCTTGGGCTTCATCGGGTAGGAGGCCCGATGGCATTGTCAGGGAGTCCTCGTCAACTATCCTTGCACCGTTCTCCTCAACCCTGTAGCCTTTCAGCTTAAGATACCTTTGGATCACGCTCTCTTTACTCCTCCTACCACTCCTCCTCCAAGCCGTGGGTTCATCGAGTGCTAGTGCGGAGTAGATCCTCTCAACCGTGACGTCTGCGAGGGGGCAGTTGTCTAGGCAGAGCTTACAGTGTATACACTTCCCAGCATCCACCTTTGGCCTATAGGCTCCTCCTTCAACAACAACCCTGATCGCCCCGGTTGGACAGCTAGACTCGCAAGCCCGGCATCCTGCGCAATTAGCCCAGCGGAAGGCTAGCTTTACTGCGTCGATGGCGAGCTCCCTTGCAAGAACCCCTCTAGCCCCCTCAACCCTCACCGAGTCACCTGTGAATACAACCCTGGTATTGGAGGGTCCCTCTAGGAGGAGCCTTCCATCCTCTCCACGTGGCTGGAATACGCCGAGAACAGTATACTGGTCTATGAGGCTCTCTAGCGGGAAGGAGCCTTCAAACCTGGCCTCAGCCCCCTCACCGTAGTGGAACTCTTTGAGGGAGGGGTAGAGCCACCTCTCATAGATCTTCCTCCACTCCTTAACCGCGACCCTAACCCTGTTGGCGAGCCTCTTCTTCTGCACTGCTGGCGTGAGCCACCTCCACAGCCCCTTCTTAACCCAGGCCTCAGCCTCCTCGCCCTCGAGGCCCAGCCTTTTAGCCCACCTCCACAGCACGTTCTCCCACTTCCTCCACAGGTCGGGGTGGGTCTCCTCAACGTGCTTGTATTCTGCCATGAATGCAGCGGGGCACATGAAGCAGCCTATCCGGTCGAATCCCTTCTCGTATAGAGGGTTGTAGGGGAGCCCCCGGTCCCATATGTAGAGCCATACAAGGAGCTGGGTCCACTCCTGTATGGGGGATATGTCGAGTATCTGGGGGAGCCACCTGTTCCTCCACACCCTCGGGCTCCTAGCCCTGTCGAGGCTCTCATAGGCCCGCTGGCCCACAATGTTGAGAGCCCCATCCGGGAACCTCTCCTGGAGCAGCCTCGAGAGGGGGGCTAGCTTTGTTACCTTGCAGCACCACCTGTAATCCTTCCCGGGCGGCCCGACCCTCTCAACAGCCCTCCAGAAGGCGTCTCCTGCATCAGCTACCAGGAGCTCGAGCCCCTTCTCCTCAACTATCCTCCTGACCGACTCCCTCGTCTCGGGTAGCTCTATGCCCGTGTCGTTGAAGAGCACGTATGGCTTTATCCCAGCCTCTAGGGTTAGGTTTAGGGCGGCTAGGCTATCCTTCCCCCCGCTATAGGATACTATTACTGGCTTCCCAACCTTCTCCGCCATGACGTGGATGAATTTGACTGCCCGCGAGCTGTGGTAGTAGAGGTAGTACTCGTTCGCCTTAACAGTATCACTCCACGTACTCCTCCTTTTCGAGGCATAGGGCTCCAGGCTCTTCCAGAATATCGTGTGGACCTTTATCCTCTCACCATCCGGGTGGACATAGCCTACTCCTAGAGGCTCCCCCTCCTTATTCTTGAAGGCCACCTGGGTCCCTGGCGGGAGTCCTAGGGTGTTCGGGTGGGTCCACCTCTTCTTGAGAGCCTTGGGGCCGCCCTCAACTGTGATCGTGTGGAGTGGCTCCTTATCCCATACTCTAGCCAGTCCCGGCTGGGAGAACCTGAACCTCCAGTGGCTTACGAGGGGGTCCCAGTAGAGCCTGCCTATAACCCTACCGTCGACTATAACCTCGTACATGAGGTCCATGAATGGAACCTTGTTCAACAGGACCACACTGTAGCCGCGGAGATCCTCGAAGCCGGCGGTTGAGCCCACCTCATACCTATAACCTTCAAGGAGCCTCTTCTCATCATGATCGAAGCCAGGCCTTACATCACCGGGCTCTGTAACGTTAAGCATATACCCCCGGCTCCCGTCGGGGCACTCTCTCCCCACAATCGGCAAGTTCAGCGTTGGGCACCAGTACGTCTCCCCCCTAACAGGCCAGGCTTTCGGCCCCCTACCCCTCTGCACCCTCGGAGCACCGCTCATGGTGGAGGCCGTCAAGGGTTATTACCTCGATCAAACATACCCGCCTCTACCATGGATGCATCGAAAGGGTGCCTGCAGTGAAGGTAACAGTCATAAGAGCGGAGTACGGGAAGATCGTAGAGTCCGACGTGGTGGAAGGCGACCTCTACCAGATCGCTAAGGAGGAGGCAAGGAGAGCCCTCGACGAATGGAAGCCAGAGTCAAGCGACTTCGTAGTAGCGAGGGACTACAGGGAGATCGAGATCAAGCTCCCCATGCCACCGGAGCTATACGATATGCTTAGAGATATTGGAGCGGGGATCTCGAAGGTGGGAGACAAGGCTTTGACGAGCATACCAATAATACTGATAAGCTATGACAGCGAGATGATCAGCGAGGAGGAATACCAGGAGAACAAGATCATACTGATAGCCCCCTACCTTGGAGAGCAGGTTAAGCTCGACCTTGAAAACGAGGCGGCAAGCATTACAGCGCCGAGCGAGAAGCCACAAGGGATAGAGGAGGAGTAGGAGATCCCAGCTCCTAGGCTAGCGTGACCTCCTCATCCCACACGACTCCCCTCTCCAAGATCCTAGCTATGCTCTCTGGGACCCTCGGCTTGCCATCGGCTCCGCAGGGGTAGGAGAATGGCAGCCTGATCTCGGCCTCGAATAAGCCTCCTCCCATACGTATTACAGCGTTTTCACAGAGTGGGAGATCCTCGACCCGGGCACCGTGGATTACCTGGGCTACGGCCCAAGCCGCTGTGTGGATGCTCATCTGCCTCTCTCCCAGCCTCCTCCTACTAGACCAGTCGAACATTGACGTAAGGAGGACTCCCCTCATCCGCGGGGGGTAATCACCCATGATGCCTCCGATGACGAACGCCTCGGCAACCTCCGCCTCTAACGGGTCGAGGTCGCGGTCAGCCCAGAGGTCTAACACTATGGTCCCGGGCCTGTCATATACCTGCCAGCTGTGCTCCCAGCTCCAAGGGACCCCCATCCTGGATAGTAGTGATTGTAGGCGAGGGTCCCTCACACCAGTCACCATGAACTCCAGCCCCGCCCTCTCCGCCTCCCTCCAGGCTTCAACGTATTCTGCCACCAGCCACCTGGTTGGATACTCCTCCATATGCTCGACCAACACCACCTGCATAGGGAGACACCTATGACAAGGCAATGCATCGGCGGGGGATACATTTTTATATGAGGCACTCATCCACCTTCATAACAGCCCAAAAAGCATAGGCTAGGGCAAGCGCAGAGAGGTGAACAGATATGGCATGTGAGGGAGCACCCGAGGTCAGGATCGGTAGGAAGCCCGTAATGAACTACGTGCTCGCAATACTCACGACCCTCATGGAGCAGGGCGTGGACAGGGTAGTCGTCAAGGCCAGGGGCCGCAACATCAACAAGGCCGTTGACGCAGTCGAGATAGTGAGGAACAGGTTCGCCAAGAACGTGAAGATCGAGAGCGTCGAGATCGGCAGCCACGAGATCACCGTAACCGACCCCAACACCGGCCAGCAGAGGACCAGGAGGGTCAGCAGCATAGACATCTGCCTCGCCAAGGAGGCATAACCCAACCCATAACTTCCCAAAAAAGAGCAACGGGAGAAGGGCTTTTTCCAATAACGTGGAAACCCCTTATAGATAATCCTCAAATGAACAGAACCACAATCACAGATCAAAAGCCTATACTCGACTAGACTCCTCAAACCATACACTGCCTTCCATTAAGGGATAGGGATTCTCACCGTGGACCATAAAGGCCGGGAGAGGCCCGGTCACAGCAGCCCCCATACGCTGGGAGCCTCCCGGGCCCACCCAATCCACTAGACAAGTAATCCCTCTCAGAGGATATTAATCAAGCACCTCTATAGAGGCCGGAGAGGGGTATAAAGCGGTCGATTGGAAGGGTTAATCCTTCTATCGGGGATGTGCTAAAGGTGAGAGTCCTAATAGTAGATGGTTACAATGACGAGCCTGGAGGGCTAGGGGTCCCTCCCTACATAGATGTTTACCCCCGCCTTATAGCAGGAAGCTTCTGGCTAGCAGACAAGACTACGAGGGTGGACTACGTCACAGTTGACCAGTTCCGTGCGAGCGAATCATACTGGTTGAGGCGGGCGAGCCAGTACGATATCCTAGTGTTCATTGCGGGTGTGGTTGTTCCGGGAAAGTATATTGGAGGGGACCCTGCAAGGCCCGAGGAGCTTGTGAAGTGGGCTGGCCTCATAGAGGGTCCCCTCAAGATCCTCGCCGGCCCCGCTGCTAGGTGGGGGATGGGGCTTGAAGGTGGAAAGCCCGCCTACCCGCCCAGCGCATTCGAGAGGGCGGGGTTCGACGTGCTGATTAGGGGTGATGTGGAGGAGTACTTCACAGACCTGGCAAGGTATGGGGTGGAGAAGGCCTCACCGGTGAGGCTTCGAAGGGACTACAGGCTCTACGATAAGGTGGCTAGGCTCGGAGCCCGCATAGTTAGAAAACACCCCCGGCTCGGCCACGGGCTTATAGCGGAGATCGAGACGTATCGGGGCTGTGCGAGGTGGGTTAGCGGAGGCTGTAGCTTCTGCGTTGAGCCATTAAGGGGGAGGCCCCTGCAGAGGGACCCTCAAGGGATAATTGCCGAGGTTGAGGCACTCTACAATAACGGTGTGAGGGCATTCCGCCTCGGGAGGCAAGCAGACATACTAGTCTACGGATCAAGTGGCCTCTCCCGCGAGGAGTGGCCCAAGCCGAACCCCCAAGCCCTCGAGAGGCTACTCCACGGGATAAGATCGGTGGCTCCAGGCCTCGAAGTCCTCCATATTGATAACGTGAACCCGGGCACCATCGCTAGGCATCCATCAGAGAGCGAAGAGGCGCTCAAAACCATCATTAAATACCACACGGACGGAGACGTCGCGGCTATGGGGGTTGAGACAGCGGACCCGAGGGTGGCTAGGATCAATAATCTAAACACCACGCCCGAAGAGGCCCTCTACGCAATAACGCTGGTGAACAGGCTAGGCAGGGAAAGGGGGCCATCGGGGCTACCACACCTCCTCCCAGGCCTAAACTTCATACTAGGACTCCCCGGCGAGACGAGTGAAACATATAGGCTCAACAGGAGCTTCCTCGAGGAGATACTCTCAAGACGCCTCCTTGTGAGGAGAGTGAATGTGAGGAGGCTCCTCCCATTACCACCAACAAGAGCCTACAGGATGAAGCACGGCGTGAGGGGGAGGCTGGAGAAGCACGCCCGCTCCTTCACATGGTGGGTTAGGAGAGAGTTCGAGGCTAGAATGCTGTCAATGATAGCCCCAAAGGGCACGATACTATCAAGGCTGTATGTTGAAGAATGCACGCATGGAGTATGCTACGCAAGGCAAACCGGGAGCTACCCGTTAATAGTGGCGATACCCTGCAACACCCTACACCCTACCCTATACCTGGACAAAGTAATAGTCACAGGAATACACAGCCCTAGAAGCCTCCAGGGACTCCCAATACCAATAAGAAGAGACAGCAGAGTCCACCACAGGGAAGCCATGGAAAAACTAGGATACAGAAACATGGTAGTAGAGGATCCAGCAGCACCCAAATGCTAGCCCCCACTAATATGGGGGAGAACGCTCACAACATCCCCATCCTCCAACAAGTCATCGGGGGAAGCAGGCCTCCCATTCTTCAACACAACAACATCCTCAATACTCAGGTCAGGGGGGAGTACGATCACATCCCTAACCCTGGCACCCTTACCAACCTCAACACCCCTCTCACGACCACCCGCATAATCCGATAAGTACCCAAAATACCTTACAACCACCCGCAACCCTCAACCCCCAAAACACAAACCCGGAACCAATCAATATCTACATTAACATATACCCTCAGCAACAAACCATCACCGAGTAACATGCACTAAACGGCCTGCGCGACTTTAGGGCTGGAGTGGCTTGTCTAGGTTATATTTGCATGCTTTTAGCCGATCAGCCTCCATGGATAGTTTCGAAGTCCATGCCCATCCTACCACACAGGATACAAACTCAAAACTATTGGTAAAAGGTGCTTGAAAACAAGCAGTATCAAAGTTGACGGCATAACATGTTCATACCTATTCGATGAGCTTAAAATAATCATATAAAATTAAAATATAGTTATGGTAGTCGCTTTGAGCTTTCTGTAGTCAGAGTTAAAGCCTGCACCGTCCTTAGAGTGGTTTGAATGTCCGCCCTTGTTGTTTTTATGTTGATTATATTGGCTTATTTGCTTGAGGTGTGTTCGTTGATGGCTGCGCCTAGGGAGTATGTTGAGTTGTATTTCATGGAGAGGAGGAGGGTTGTTGAGGCTCTATTAATTGCTAGGAGTATGGATGAGATTAGAGATCTTATCTTTAAGAACGCTGTGCTCCTCGCCCCCACTGTCGCCACCTGTGGGCCTGCTGGAGTTAATGCTGCCCCGTTCATGGTCTCATTCCTTGTAAGGGAGGAGTATCTGGGAGAGGCTATTGAGAGAATGAAGGGGATTGTCGAGGGCCTGTATGGTGGTGGGTGGAGGGCTATGGTTGAGGCTGCCAGGTTCCTCCTCGACTACGTGTATAATCCGGAGAGAAGCGACCCCCTGACCCTCGTCTCCCACCTCATGTCCCGGGGGCACACATACCGTAACATTGTGGATAATGGGAGAGCGACTATCTCGATACTGATCCCCCCGGATCGGGGCGCATTCGAGCTCAGGACCCGGGTTGACATTGTCGAGGAGGGACCCTTGTACGAGTACGCTAACCTCCTCCACGACATAATACACGTGGCTCCGGAGGGGGAGAGGAGCCACCCGTGGTACCCTGCACTCGTATTCCACGTTGAGGAGATCTATGATAACAGTTATGAGAAGCTGGGAGTTAGGATCTATCCCTAGTATAGCCCTGGGATTATACCGTCATTATTATCCCCCTCCAACTACAAGTCTAGTATCGGACCGGCTACTGGGTTTTGTAGGAGGGGTTTATACAATGCCTAAGGGATGGTGGGGTAGGCTACTCTGGATCGACTTGTCTCGCAGGGAGGCTAAGCCAGTAGAGTATCCCGGAGAGTGGGCAATAGACTACCTCGGCGGGAGGGGTCTTGCCGCGAGGATACTCTGGGAGCACCTAGAGCCCGGCGTAGACCCCCTCAGCCCCCGCAACCTATTGATCATGGCTGTCGGCCCCCTAACAGGGCTGCCACTCCCTAGTAGTGGGAAGATGGTTGTCGCCGCTAAGAGCCCCCTAACCGGAGGGTATGGTGATGGGAATGTTGGGTCGTGGGCTAGCGTCCACATGAGGAGGGCTGGATGGGACGCCCTCGTATTCTCCGGGGCGGCTGAGAAGCCCACGGTCGTCGTGGTGGAGGATGATAAGGTCTCATTCGAGGACGCCGACGACCTATGGGGCCTCGACACCTGGGAGACCGAGAGAAAGCTTAGGGAGAAGTATGGCAGGAACGCTGGTATTGTTGAGATCGGTCCTGCCGGGGAGAACCTTGTGAAGTTCGCCACTGTGATAAGCCAGGAGGGCCGCAGCGGCGGCAGGCCTGGTATGGGTGCTGTTATGGGCTCTAAGAAGTTGAAGGCAGTCGTGATCAAGGGTTCGAAGGAGGTGCCCCTCCACGACCCGAAGAGGGTGAGGAGCGAGGGGGCTAAGGCCTACATTGACGTGAAGAAGGCTAAGGCCTACGACTTCTGGATGCGCCAGGGAACAATGATGACTATTGACTGGGCTCAGGAGGCGAGCGTGCTTCCAACCTACAACTTCACAGAGGGAGTCTTCGACGGCTTCAAGGGTATAGACGGGTACAGGATGGAGAAGATGAAGATAGATCAGAGGGGCTGCCCATTCTGCAACATGACATGTGGAAACGTGATAAGGGACGCTGAGGGGGCTCCCAGCGAGCTAGACTATGAGAACGTCGCCATGCTAGGCTCCAATCTAGGCATAGACGATCTTGGTAAGGTGGGAGTGCTGAATAGGCTCGCCGACAAGCTGGGACTCGACACTATAAGTGTTGGAAGCGTTATGGGTTGGGCGACCGAGGCAAGCCAGAAGGGCCTCTTAGACGGTGTCAAACTGGAGTGGGGAGACTACGAGGCATACAAGAATCTAATGACTGACATAGCTTACAGGAGGGGGGAGCTGGGAAGCCTACTAGCAGAGGGCGTCAAGGGAGCCTGCACTGCTAAGGGAGGATGCGACTTCGCCATACACGTGAAGGGGCTAGAGGTGAGCGCCTACGACTGCCACGCAGCCCCCGGCATGGCTCTAGCTTACGCTACAAGCCCCATAGGGGCGCACCACAAGGATGCATGGGTAATCAGCTGGGAGGTCGCCACCGACAGGTTCGCCTACACGAGGGAGAAGGCTGCGAAAGTCATAGAGCTGCAGAGGATTAGGGGCGGGCTATTCGAGAGCTTCGTCGCCTGCAGGCTCCCGTGGGTCGAGGTGGGCTTGAGCCTAGACTACTACCCGAAGATACTCACCGCTGCAACCGGCGTCTCCTATGACTGGGACAAGCTGTACGCTGTAGCCGACAGGATCTACGCCCTGATAAGAGCCTTCTGGATAAGAGAGCTTAACGGTTGGAGCAGGGATCTGGACATGCCGCCTGCGAAGTGGTTTAAGCAGCCACTGTCCAAGGGACCCCTCGCCGGTGCTAAGCTCGACTTGGACAAGTTCAACCAGCTACTAGACTACTACTACGAGCTGAGGGGATGGGATAAGAGGGGAGTTCCCAAAAAGGAGACATTGGAGAAACTGGGACTCGGCTTCGTAACCGGTACCCTAGAGAAGATAGTGGGGTTGAACTAGCCTAGGAGGTTATTCCTCCAAACATTTTATCTATCTCCTTGTAACGGTTCCTAACCGTTACCTCCGTAACTCCAGCTACCTGGGCTACCTCCTTCTGGGTCTTCCTTATACCATGCTTGAGGGCCGCCAGGTATACTGCGGCCGCCGCGAGGCCGGAGGGGTCTTTTCCAGCGGTTAGCCCCCTGCTCCTCGCCATCTTAACTATCCTAATAGCCTCCGCCACTACGGGGTCTGGTAGGCCTAGGGCTGACGCTATCCTGTAAACGAACCTCTCCGCGTCGATGACTGGGATCTTTATGTCGAGCTGCCTCACTAGTAGACGGTAGTTCCTCGCCACCTCCCTCTTCGCGTCAATCTCCCTCATGCTAAGGTTCTTGGCGATATCGTCTAGCGTGCACGGGTACCTGTGCTTCCTGCATGCAGCGTAGAGGGCGGCGGCAACCATGCTTTCAATGCTCCTCCCGCGCGCGAGGCCCTTGCTCGCCGCTTCACGGTATAGTCTCGCGGCCTCCTCCTTGATCTGCCTGGGCAGCTCTAGGCGGGCGGATATATCCTCGATGTAGCGGAGGGCCTGGTTTATGTTCTTCTCGAGGCTGGTTAGCGCAGCCTTCCCCCTGAGCCCCCTCATCCTAAGGTAGTCGAGGCGCTTCGAGAGACCCCTCACCCTAGAGCCTCTCGAAGCGGAGATGTAGACGTCCACACCCATATTGGGCTTGGAGAACTGGATAGGGCTTCCAACCCTGGTCCTCCGGGCCCTCTCCTCCGGGGTATAAGCTCTCCACTCGGCCTCGTCGCCGATCATATCCTCTTCTATTACCTCGCCCGTCTCCATGCAGATCTTGATCCCACGGGCAGGGTCGTAGGCTATCTTGTCCGGAGGACACTTGCTCTTCCTAGGAGTCTCCTCCCCTACACCAGGGCCACTCAAATCTAGCACCCCACATAGGTATACTATAACGCGTTAGCCCCGGTATTACCAGGGCGCAACGCTTTTATCCTCCTTTACTATGGTTTGTAGCCTTTATAAATTTTTCGCTACTCTTCTAGCCTAGCCCCCTCAACCCCAATATCAACGTCGTGTATGCTCTTCACGAGGCTGGAGAGATTCTCCCTAACCCTATCAACAAGCTCCTCCCCCACAAGGGCGATGACGCTACCACCCCAACCAGCCCCGGTGAGCTTAGCCCCAACAGCCCCGCTCCTCCTCAACGTGAACACGACCCTCTCAAGCTCCATGCTCGACGCTCCAACAGCGTTTAGGAGGCCGTGGTTAAGGTTCATGAGGGTCCCTAGGAGTAGAGCATTACCCTCCTCTAGGGCCTGGAGGGCCAAGTCAACTATTTTATCCGCCGCCTTATAGACGTGCTCCGCAGCCTCCCAGGTCATTCCGGCGACATTCAACACGTGCTCTACGACGCTCCTAGTATTCCTGGGTATCCCAGTGTCGAGTACGAGGAGCTTATAGCCCGGCGGCAGCCTTATATTGACTCTCTTGAAACCCTCCCCCCTCCTATAAACGAGGCCCCCGCCGTACACAGCTATAGTATTATCGACCCCGCTAGGGTTGCCGTGGGCCACCTTCTCAGCCTCAAAGCTGGCCTTCAACAACTCCTCCCTGGAGAGCGGGCTACCCTGGAAGGCAGTGTAGGCTAGAGCGTAGGAGGCGGCGAGGCTAGCGCTTGAGCCCAGGCCTGCTCCAACGGGTAGGCTGCTCTCAACCCTCACCCTGTGAGCCTCTATCCTATAACCCAAGACGTCCCGTAGATACTCGAGCAGGCGGGCTAGGGGGGCCAGGCGCTGATCACCGTACTTGAGGGTCGCCGGGTCTATCCAAGACTCTACACCGGCGAGCGGGCTGATGAAGCTGATCTTACCCCCAGACTCCTCCACTATAGTCCTAACCCTTAGAGATATTGATACTGCTAGGCTCCTAGACCCTTTAACTACAAAGTGCTCCCCGAAGAGTATCACCTTTCCAGGCGCGCTCGCTAGAGCCCTCCTCAATCCTCCCACACCATCCTCAACACTTCCTCATCCTGGATGTACGTTCTACCCGTACGCAGGGCTAGCTCCGCCTTGGCCAGCTCCTCTCCAAGGTAGGCTGCATGCTCCCGTGATATTTCTAGCTCCCTCGAGATCACCCTGGCTAGGCTCCTAGCCCTCCTCCCAGCATAGCGCCTCCTGATCCCACCCCTGCTATACTCTACTAGTATCAGGCCCCGCCTGTGATCCACCTCGATCCTAAAGTACCCCTCCTCCATCACCGGTTCAACCCACTCCTCCACCATCCTATAGTCTTCCGCCGGCATAGTGGGCTTAGGCGGGGGCTCCAGCTGCTTCACTACGAGGAGCCTCGAGCCGAGGCCGTGGGGCTGTATCCTCCTAGACCAGGCTCTATAGGCTAGGCGGAGGGCTTCTCTAGCCTCGGCTACAGAGTGGATCGTCTTATACGTATCCTCTACTACGAGGAAGAAGCTCGCCGACAGCTCCACCGCCATGCTGGCTAAGAGCGCGTAGACGCCGTGCGTGTCTGCGTCGAGGGCTGAGGCGGCGTTAGCGGCTGAGAATACCAGGGGGATCCCTAGATCCACCGCCCTCCTATACCGTTCTGGAGTGCTCGAGTAGTCTATTAGGGGGAGGCCTACAACGGGATCCGCAGCAATCTTCTCGTATCCAGCCTTCTGGAGGACCCTGACCGCCCTCTCCAGCAGTGAGAGGTCCCTCTCACCAACCACCACGAGGCGATCCTTGGGCAGGATCCCAATGTACTCCTCCACGCCCACTGCGGATACCGATACACCCACGGCTCCAGACTCTACTGCAACCCTAGCCATGGTGGGGCTAGGAGCCTCTGCCAACACGGGTATACTGGAGGAGTCAACTATACTGGAGACTCGTCTCCTATAGCCCTCCATATCCCAGGTAGCGCCAACTACTAGAAGGTGTGCCCCCTCCCTCTCCATCCTCTTAGCAGCGGCCTCAGTATCCGGGCCGCTAATACCAGGGGCTACCTCCGCCATTATCAGTAATGGTGGCCCCCTCACGGGGACCTTCAAACCTTCAACCTCGTAGGCTACCTCACCCGGCTCTAAGCCCGGCTCATCCAGGGAGAGGAGATCCTCAGCAGGCTTTACCGTATCAAGGGTCCCCCCGCCTGCTATGTAGTCTATGATGCGAGGGAGGAGGCCGGGATCCCTCGATGCCTTATAGACTCTCGAGCCTGTCAGGCTTGAGAGGCTGGAGACGTCGCCCTCCACAGTTCCCGGGACTAGTATGACGTCGTACCCCTGGAGCCTCTCGGATAGGCGGAGCGCGATCCTCGCTACGATATCTGCGTTCAGTATTCCAATAGCGGGGACTGGAAGGGGTACTACCTCTACCCTAACAGTACCCTCTGCTACAGCCTTACTCCTAGATACTACCTCCCTGATTACGGGCTCCGCGGTCCTGCTCGTTATTACAGCTATCCTCACTACCCTGTCAACCTCTCAAGGGTCTCAACCACTCGGGGCCCGCTGCTCGTCCCCAGCCTCGCCGCTCCGGCGGCGAGGGCCAGCAACGCGTCGAGCGCGGTCCTTATACCACCTGCAGCCTTCACCTTCAACCCATATCCCTCTGCATGCTGGAATGTTCTAAGCACTGTGACGGGATCGCCTCCCTTAGAGTATACCCCGGTGCTGGTCTTAACATAATCTGCCCCCGCCTTCGCCACCGCCTCCACAGCCCTTGCTAGGGCTTCGTCGTCGAGGAGCGGAGCCTCTACTATAATCTTCACGTGGCCAACTCCACCCTCCCTAGCATAGTCAACCAGCTCCCCGAGCTCCTCCGCCACGCCCGGGTCGCCGTCTACGAGCGCCTGGATGTTCGCCACTATATCAACGCCCGAGACAAGACTTGCCACATGCATGATCTCGGCTCTCTTCGCACTAACCGGCTGGAAGCCGCCCGGGAAGCCTATCACAGCGCATAGCTCGACGCCCTTGTCACGGGCATATCCAGCCACCTTCGTGACGTGATAGGGGGTGAGCACCGCGCAGGCGAAGCCGTAACTGCTAGATTCATCGACTATCCTCATCGCCTCCCTTACGCCCTTGTTGGGCGAGAGCATAGTGTGCTCTATTACTGATGCGAGCCTCTCCGCGCTACCGTATTCCCTGGCGACCCTGGCCAGCGCCTCGATAAGGCCAGGCTGATTGCCCAAGCACCTCACCATCAGCTTGCATTGTCTAGTGAAGGCTTTAACCCTTCTAAATTGCGAGTTAAACCGTGCGTCCATTATTTAAGCCGTGCTCTGCTCGAATAAATGGGGGATGACCGGCATGAGCCATGAGATAGAGTTGAGGAGGATAGACAAGTTTGTATGGATGATCCCCAAGGGGGCTAAGTCGTGCATGAGGGTCCCCTCCATAATATACGCTGACGACTTCCTGCTCGAAAAGATGAGGAGTGACAGGACACTCGTACAGGCATCCAACGTCGCATGCCTACACGGGATCCAGAAGTACTCCATCGTCATGCCCGATGGCCACCAGGGCTACGGGTTCCCCATAGGCGGAGTAGCCGCTATGGATCCCGAGGAGAACGGGGTTATCAGCCCCGGCGGTGTAGGCTATGATATCAACTGTGGTGTGAGGCTCCTCCGCACCAACCTCACGGAGGGAGATGTTAGGCCCAGGATCAGGGAGCTGGTGGACACACTATACCACAATGTACCCAGCGGTCTGGGGAGTACTGGTAAGGTAAAGCTGAGCTTCCAGGAGCTGGATAAGGTTCTAAACATGGGCGTTCAGTGGGCTATCGAGAAGGGCTATGGGTGGAGCGAGGACCCAGAGCATATTGAGGAGAGGGGTAGCTGGAGCCTTGCCGACGCGAGCAAGGTGAGTAATACTGCAAAGAAGAGGGGGGCTAACCAGCTTGGGACCCTCGGCAGCGGAAACCACTTCCTAGAGGTACAGGTTGTCGATAAGATATTCAATGAGAAGTTCGCCAAGGCACTCGGCCTCTTCGAGGGCCAGGTAACCGTAATGATACACACTGGTAGCAGGGGTCTAGGCCACCAGGTTGCAAGCGACTACCTCATTATAATGGAGAGGGCGATGAGGAAGTACGGCACAATACCCCCGGACAGGGAGCTGGCGAGCATACCCTTCAACTCCCCCGAGGCACAGGACTATGTGAGGGCTATGGCTGCCGCCGCGAACTTCGCATGGACCAATAGGCAGCTTATAACGCACTGGACGAGAGAGTCGTTCAGGCAGGTCTTCCACACGGACCCAGATAAGCTGGGGCTCGAGATCGTATACGACGTAGCCCACAATATCGCTAAGATCGAGGAGCACGATGTCGACGGTAAGAGGAGGAAGCTGGTTGTCCACAGGAAGGGAGCCACCAGAGCATTCCCGCCGGGACACCCCGATATACCCAAGGACTACCGAGACGTGGGGCAGCCCGTACTGATCCCCGGCAGCATGGGTACAGCGAGCTACGTCCTAATAGGTGCGCCTACAGGCGCGAAGTCCTGGTACACCGCTCCCCACGGAGCTGGGAGGTGGATGAGTAGGAGAGCTGCAAAGAGGAGCAAGGACTACCACGCGGTGATCGCGGAGCTACAGTCTAGAGGAATATATATCAGGGCGAGCAACAGGGCCACGGTTGTAGAGGAGATGCCGGAAGCCTACAAGGACGTGGACAGGGTTGCGAGGGTAGCCCACGAGGTCGGCATAGGCCTCCTAGTCGCAAGGCTGAGGCCTATAGGTGTAACTAAGGGTTAACCCTCCCAAGGGAATCCAATACCATTTCAGCATAAGTCTTCTCGACAGGCTCCCCCATAACACCCTCCGATTCAAGCCACCGGGCTAGACGGTCAGGCTCATCCCCCTCTATCTCAATAAAGCATCCAAGCCCCCTTACCCTGTCGAGGGTGAAGGTGTGCCCCCTATACTCTAGGTACTCGCGCTCCTTCTCAACGGTTACGGCCGGCTTGAATCCCAGCTCCTCCAGCAACTCTCCGGCAGGACCACCTGCAAGCTCCACTATGATCTCCTTCCTCTCCTTCACGCCGCCTCTGGAGCTTGCCCTCGGCCCCTTATAGGTGAGGGACTCCCCCCTCCCATCTACTACACGCAGCCTAAAAGCTTCATCCGTTGCAGCAAGGTCCCTGCAGGGGTGCTGGTAGTATATATCGATCTCTTTCCGGGAAGCCTTCACTACGGCTCCATGCCGCAGTAGGATCTCCTTGACCCGCTCGAGCCTGCTACAGTCTACTCTCATCTTTACCTCTCTCTCGTACGCCATTATTCTCCTCCTGGAGGGAAAAGATCGTGTATTGGAAGGGGTAAAATTGAGGAATCCCCTAGAGGGGAGGGGTTTAGCCGAGGCTTAGCTTCTTTAGCTCTCTCGCCATCCTCTCGTATCTCTTCACGTCCTCCGGTGATAGGCTCGGCGGGACCTTCTTTAGCGCCTCCATGAAGTGGCGCATCTCCACCTTGCCGGGCTCCAGCTTCTCCCTCAGCTTTACCATTACAGCCTCTCTCACAACAGCCTCAATGTCTGCTCCAGTGTAGCCCTCTGTCAGCTCGGCTAGCTTGTCTAGGTCGACATCGTCTGCTAGCGGCACCTTCCTAGTGTGGACCTTGAAGATCTCCTTCCTAGCCTCCTTGTCTGGTGGAGGCACGTAGATGAGGCGGTCGAACCTCCCAGGCCTCAAGAGTGCAGGGTCCAGTATGTCTGGCCTGTTAGTAGCAGCTATCACCACTACGTTCTGCAGCGGCACAATTCCGTCCAGCTCGGTTAGTAGCTGGTTCACTATCCTATCCGTTACACCGCTCGTGTCGGAGCGGAAGCCTCTCGCTGGGGCTATCGAGTCGATCTCGTCGAAGAATACTATTGTAGGCGCCACCTGCCTTGCCCTCTCGAAGATCTTCCTTATAGCCTTCTCGCTCTCTCCAACCCACTTGCTCAGCACCTCGGGTCCTCTCACGGCGATGAAGTTTGCCCCGCTCTCGTTCGCCGCCGCCTTAGCTAGCAGAGTCTTACCGGTGCCTGGCGGGCCGAAGAGGAGGATTCCCTTAGGCGGCTTGATACCCATCTCCTCGAATATCTTCGGGTACTTGAGGGGCCACTCGACAGCCTCTCTCAGCTCCTGCTTCACGTTCTCAAGCCCGCCTATGTCTTCCCACTTCACATCGGGGACTTCAACGAAGACCTCCCTGATCAGTGTGGGCCTTACGAGCTTCATTGCCTCCATGAAGTCCGCCATTGTAACCTTGAGCTCTTTTAGCACACTTGTGGGTATAGTGTCCTTGCTCAGGTCTATCTTCCCTGACTTCACAAACCTTCTAAGCGCGGCCATCGCCGCCTCCTTAGCCAGCGCTGCAAGGTCTGCCCCCGTGTAGCCGTGGGTCATCTCGGCGATCTTCTCCAGATCCACGTCCTCTGCTAGCGGCATGTGCCTAGTGTGTACTTTGAGTATCTCGATCCTAGCTCTCTTGTCCGGGGGCCTTATCTCGATCTCCCTGTCGAATCTCCCAGGCCTCCTAAGGGCCGGGTCTATGGCGTCGGGCCTGTTGGTTGCACCTATAACTATGACCCTGCCCCTCTCCTTCAGCCCATCCATTAATGTTAGGAGCTGTGCTACTACCCTCTTCTCTACCTCGCCGGTTACTTCCTCCCTCTTTGGCGCGATTGCGTCTATCTCGTCTATGAATATTATGCTTGGAGCGTTCTCCTCGGCCTCCTTGAAGATCTCCCTAAGCCTCTGCTCGCTCTCGCCATAAAACTTACTCATAATCTCCGGGCCATTGATGGTTATGAAGTATGCTCCTATCTCGTTAGCCAGCGCCTTAGCCAGCAGGGTCTTGCCAGTACCCGGTGGACCGTAGAGGAGTATGCCTTTCGGCGGCTCGATGCCGAGGTGCTTGAAGATCTCCGGGTACTTCATGGGGAGCTCTACTATCTCCCTGATCCTCTCCTTAGCCTCCTCGAGGTCTCCTATATCCTCCCAGGTGACCCGGGGTACTCCGCGACCGCGGCTGATCTCCTCCTCCTTTGCAGGCTTCTCCCTTATCCTTAGCTCGGTCTTCTCGGTCACGTATACTATCTGGGCCGGCTGCGTGGAGACTACAGCCATTGGAATGCCTTCCCATAGGGGTATTACTATTATTTCTCCACGCGCTATGGGCTTCCTCATTAGGAACTCTTTAACGTAGGCTTCGAAGTCCGGGCCGAACCTTAAGGGCTCGAGAGGCGCCAGCACTACTCTCTGGGCCGGCTGCACCTTCTCAGCCTTGTAGACCGTTACAGTGTCGCCTACGCCCACTCCCAGCGCCTGCCTCAGGTAGCCGTCGATCCTTATGATACCCTTGCCCTCATCCTCTGGGCGGAGGGGCCATACCGATGCTACTACGTTCTCGTCCCTTGCCGCTGATCCTCACATAGTCACCCGTTTCCACGCCGAGCTTCTTCATAGTCTCCCGGTCTATCCTCGCTATCTTCCTACCTACATCCCTGTGGTATGCTTCCCTCACTTGCAGGGTTATGCCATCTGACTCCATCGTGGACACCCCACCTCTAGCAGTATTCCGGCATACATAAATGTTTGGAGATGTAGACGGGCTCGGCCCCGCGCGGCTACCTCATCCAGGTTAATAATGCCCGCTCAGCCCTGCTATGCCACGTCACCGCCCGCCCACTAGTATCATTAAATTATATTCTAGTGCGCCGGGTTTTAGCGTTGGTGGAAGGGTATTGAGTGGCGAGAGGCTGGCCCTTGTAGTTTCGGAGTTCAACTATGACGTCACGCACCTCATGCTAGAGAAGGCTCTCAGCCACGCCAAGTTCCTTGGAGCCATGGTTACCGTGGTCTTCAAGGTGCCTGGAACCTATGACTTACCCTACGGGGTCAAGCAGGTTATTGGGCTCGACTACGTCGATGCAGTTGTAGCTCTAGGCGCTGTGATAGAAGGGGAGACGGAGCACGATGAGGTGGTAGCCCACCAGGCGGCGCGAAAGCTCCTAGACCTGGGTATCGAGTATGGGAAGCCCGTCACGCTTGGAGTAATAGGTCCCGGTGCCAGCAGGATGCAGGCTCTCGAGAGGGCTGAGGAGTACGCTAGGAGAGCCGTGGAGGCGGCTGTTAAGCTAGTAAGGAGGGCCCGCGTCCTCGAGAAGGCGGAGTATGAAGGAGGAGTATTAGAGATTGAGTAGCAGCCCTAAGGGTCTCCATGGTGGAAGAGATGCTGAAGACTAGAATGGCCCTATTAGAACTCGTAGGGTATAGGGAGTGGACTGAGTCCATAGGCAATGATAGAGAATGGAGGCTCCAGATCACCCAGTCCAACATATACAAGGAGATACAGGAGGCCGCTGCCCAGAGGAGGGGATTCGTCCTCCCCATGAGATACGACTACATGGTCATTGTAGCCTCCAACATGGGCGAAGAAGACCTACGCCACGTATATGATGTGGCGAGGCGAGTATCCCCAGTACCCGTGAGGATGGCGTCGACTTGCAGTGATACTCCTGTAGACGCGGTTGAGGAAGCATGGAGATATATGAGGGGCTCCGAGGAGGGCTTCATCTATCAGCCCTGCCCCATGGATAACGAGGCTGTGATCGCCGGCCACTTCGACATCAACGGGATAACAGCGATGACTAGAAGGCTCGGCGTACTAACAACCTACAACACCATGCTACATGTAGTATCAGAGGTGGAGACGAGGGCTCATTATAGGGGCGCCATAGCCCAGTACCTTGGGGGCGATAACGTGCTCGTAATACTCCCCTACAACAAGTACACTGAGATAATCGAGGAGCTAATTGCAGTCCACGACTTAAAGGTGGGGGTCGGCATAGCAGGAGATGCCAGAAGCGCGCTCTCCCTAGCCGCCGAAGCCCTCCACGAGATAAGGATTGGAGCCAGGCAGGATAGGGTGAATGTAAAGGCGAGTATTGCTACTAACTAATACATAAGCTCACCCTACTATTATTAGTAGATGGGGGACACTAGTGGAAAATGATGAGAAGACTGTCCTAAAACTAGAGCTGACAAGAGCCCAGTACCTCGCACTGGAGAAGGTGGCTAAAAAGCAGGGTTATCCTCTAGTAACTGACTTCCTAAGAGCCCTTGTGGCTGAGATTGCTTCCGGCACCTCTGAAAGAGAACTACCCAGAACAGATATTGGTGATCTCATTGAGACGCTCACAAAGAGGCTGGAGAGGAGGATCGAGGATATTCTAAACCCCTTTACCGCTAAGATCGATGAGGTTAACAGGAGGCTCAGCCAGATCCTGGAACTCCTCGAAGCCTTACAGGAGCAGCAAGCTGAGGCTTCCGCCCGCGAGAAGCTGGAGAAGCCCGCACCCCGCGCCGAGAGGGTTGAGAGAGCCT
This sequence comes from Thermodiscus maritimus, assembly GCF_055382595.1. Classification (NCBI taxonomy): domain Archaea; kingdom Thermoproteati; phylum Thermoproteota; class Thermoprotei; order Acidilobales; family Acidilobaceae; genus Thermodiscus; species Thermodiscus maritimus. Next base: position 1,348,256 of record NZ_AP042434.1, on the reverse strand, counting down.
CCAGGCAGAGGAGGCCCTCGGCTATGGAGAAGTTGAAGGAGCAGAAAGTCGTTTTTTATAGCGACGTTGCATGGATGAAGGCTCCGGAGAAGTTGTTCGAGAAGCTCAGCAGGGAGGGCGCGCTGGTATTCGAGGCCTACGGGGAGCTGGTGGGGGTGGATCCAGAGTTTTGGAGCGAGTTCACCAGTCTCCTAGCAGAGCTTAGCATAAGCGACCCGGACAAGGTTGGCACCCTGCTCTCCGCGAAGCTCGGCGAACAGGCTAGGAGGCTCTTCGAGAAGCTCAAGAAGGCGGGGCTAGCATACTACGATCGCGATAGGGGGGTTTGGGTCGTATCGGTTGGGGCTGGGAGTCAGAGGGGGCCCACATCAGGGTAGCCCTGTCTCAGCCCCTTGCCAGCCTCCCTTACTAGAGCCTCTGGTCCACGTTGGAGTAGGAGCGCCAGGTTCCTCGCATGCTTTACTACTCTATCAACTGCTATGCTTTTGAGCTTCTCAGGGTCTCCGGGAGCCTCGTCCTCGTGAACAGTTACGTCGATAACTATCTTGCCGGTGAGGATCTCTACCAGTATCAACCCGACGCTCGCTGCGAGATATGATAGCTTATCGGCCTCCCTCCCACCTATCCATCCCAGCGTTATTACCCCCTCGCATCCAGTGTCGAGGAGGCGCTTCGCCGCACCAGGCAGGTCCTTGACGCCTGGGACCGTGTGGCGTATGATCTTGTAGCCTGGGAGGTGCTTCTCGAGGGTCTCAACAGCTATGCTACCCATATCTACCCTTGCGAAGGTCGTGTCAACGACTCCAACACACTTTCTCATTCCTGCACGCCTCTATTATGCGTGAGCCCTCTACTATAGGCCACCCTTTCTCCTCTGAGAGGCTCTTGGCTTTTTCTATGCTTAGGCTCACCCCGTAGTCCAGCATCTCAGCGAATACCACGCTTGGCTTTAGTCCTGCTAGGGTTGAGAGTGAGATGCTGAGCTCAGTGTGTCCTCTTCTCTCATGGAGGCTTCTTGCGGCGAGGACCGGCACGTGTCCTGGAGCCTGGAACTCTTCAAGGAACATCCTCCTCGCCTCTCCTGCACCCCGAGAATAGTATGTCTCAACCACCTCGTTGAGCGCTCTCACAGTCTTTGCCCTGTCAATATCCGAGATGCCTGTTTTGACTGACATGTGGTTCACCCATATGGTGAATGCCGGCCTATCACCGTACCCCAGCCTCTTCAGCGTAAGGGGCTTTAGTGGATCATACATTGAGATGAGGGTGTCCCCCCACGTTAGGCCTAGATCGGACGCGATCCTCCAATCGGTAGCGTAGCAGATCAGCCCTCCAGCCCTTGTCCTAAGCAGGTTTATCCTCGCCTCGTCAACCTTGGAAGCATGAAATACCATATCGACCTCGCTCTCCCTATCGCTACCATCGAATATGAGAACGGGCATTCCGCTTCTAAGAGCCTCAATTGCCTCTTCTAGCGGGTCCATACTCCTTCACCGCCACTATCACTGTTAGGGTTAGCAGGGCGATAGCCACCACAGCTTCGACTGGAATCGAGTCTCCACGAGGCATTTTATCAGTGTCTACATTACTCCCCCTTTCACCCTCAACTACAGGTATAAATACGCTGGTCCCACCGCCCCCAGTTTTTTCAGGAGGCGCTGGTGTAGTAGTGGTTTGATTCTCCATTGCAGCTATCCTCTCGACATCCACTCCTCCCCCGGGAAGGATGAGGGTTAGGGAATCATTGTAGCCTAGCCGGAGGGGGGATATTGATCTGGTAGATATCTCGAGGAGGCATCCCTCATCCGTCGACTTCTCAACGGAGGGGATTATGGTTATGGAAACCCCGTGCTTTACTACTTCTATTGTTGAGGGACACTTGCTTGTATTGAGCTTCACCCACAGATCCACGTAGCCCCCGCTACACGTCGCATTGACAAGCGTGACTTCATTGCCTGAAGCCATTACCCTATACGATGATGTCTCTCCAACACAGTAGAGAACCTGCCCCCCAGCCCACGCTACCACTACTAAAGCCAATAAGAGGGCTGAGAGGCCTGTAGCGGATGCTGCTAGCATGTGTCTTCGAGGCGTGACGCCATCGCCCCCACTACCCGCTTGATTCTAGCCCTGATCACGGGTGGCTTTAACTGGGTTGGCGAGCCGTCGAGTACTATGCTAGATGGGCCCGCCTCATCCCACCTCGCAATCTCTAGGATGGGGTACTGTTCCTCAACCACGTCTGTCGTTTTCAGCCTAACAGTAGGTATCGATTCTATCGTTGGCATCACGCCGGGGAAGCTGGAGAGGAGTAGGCCCACTAGGTGCATCTGGGTCTCTGCTTGCTTTTTACCCGCTACAAGCGAGAACTCTGTAGTGCCTAGAGAGGCTACGAACCCCATATGACTGGCGAACTCGAGCTGTGACACCACATGCTTTATCTCTCCCCGTTCGATGTGCTGATAAGCTGTTTGCCAGTAAACCGTTTTTGGCCTAAGCGCGTTGAATATTGGAGGCATCTCTCCACCCCCGATTGGCACGTATATTTCGCCTTCTAGTGGAGAGTCTCTTACTCCCAGGGCGCAGGCGTAGGCGAGGGTCCCTCGTGGGATGATAAGCGTGTTACCCTCTATCCCCCGGCAATAATCGTAGGTCTTGGTGATCGCATCTTCAATATACCCTGATACTATTGATATTATACAGGACCTGAGCTTATCCAAGCCCATCCCTATAAGATTGGGTATCCTAGTAACTCTATCGGCGACGATCTCTAGGAACGCAGACATGTTTCTAGCAAAGCCGGAATACCTCGCTAAAACAAGGATCCTTTCACCAGCCGCCCCTATAACCGTTGAGGGAAGTAATTCCTCCCCCTCCCTGACTCGCCCGGCGTCTAGGAGCTTGTATAGTCCAAGGAGTACCTCTGCGGGCGAGTCTGCGGCGCCCGCCCCATAGCTCACCGCCCGCTCCAAGACCTTCCTAGCATCCATAATGCAACACCCTCTAAGATAGCAGGAGGAGGAGCACGATCGCAATGAGTGGGGTGATAAAGGCCTCAATCAGGGCTGAAAAGACCAGCATTGTTATGCTTAGAATAATATTCCTCTTAATGATCCTTAGGAGTTCAACCCTTCTAGACCATAGGATATCCACCAGGTATAGGGCTATCGTAGCGGATACTGATATTGCTGGAAGCTCTATGGAGCCATGGGGGAGTAGCAGGGAGGCTATAACGCTCCCCGCTACCCCAGTGTTAAGAGCATTATATATTACGTATCCAATTATCATTGCATTCACAGCTATAATAGAAAACGGGACTATTACAGTGACTCCGAGCAGCCCTGAGATTATACTAACGAGACTATTCCGTATGAAGATATAGAATGGAATGACGAGGTACCTGACTCCTGTAAAGGACCTCGCGGACTCCTTTATCTCCTCCGAGCTTCCCTCGATGTAGCCTCCCAGCGGGGTCCTTGCAATATCTGGCCAGTAGTAGCTGGAGGCGATTATCAGGATAGAGAATATGACTAGAACTGTGAGTGTCTTTGCAACCATCTCATTATCCATTAAATAGTCGTCTATCACGTTCACAGCTCGGCGCTTCCCTCCAGGCAAACCACTTATCCATAACTATAATTATGGGGGTTGATAAATCCCATCACCCGGCCTAATATGTGGAATTGGCCGCCTCCTAACTGGAGGGGCGCGGGTAGATGCTAGAGAAGAGCTCTGACTAAGGCAGACGAGGTGGAAGCCAGTATGGTCGTGAGAAGCAAGGATGTTCAGAGAAGACTATCAGTCCTAATGGACCTTTGGAATAAGATTATTGATATGTGGGAGAGCGGTGAAAAGCTGGATAGGAGGAGGATTATAGAACTTCTCAAGAACGCTTATGGGGAGGAGAAGCTATCGCCCCTACGAGGCGCCAGCGAGCCGGAGGACATTTATGATAAGGAGCTTGCCAGCCTCTACGTAGTCGGCAAGTATGGTATGGGCTTGGACAAGCAGTACCCTAAACTCTTCGACGAGATATTCACTAATGAGATCCGCTACGATAAAGCAATAGACATACTCTTAACCGAGGATCCCGAGACTGCGAGGGATAAGATCCTGGCCCTTATGGGTGGGAGGCTCGACGATAACACGGTTGCAAGGATCTTTAGGATGAAGTTTACCGAGATATACTTCGGCTTCAGCGATGAGGAGGGGCTTGCGAGGCTACTGAAGGCCTTCATAAAAGCATTCCCAGAGAAGGAGAGAGTCGCCGTCAAGTACGCTAGATTCTATATAGCCTTCAAGGTCGCCGCGATGATCTATAGGGGGGAGGTGCGGGATAGGATTACTAAGGAGGCGTTGAAACAGGCGACAGCCTTATCATTCTCTGAGCTCCAGGGGGCTATACCAGACGATTCGTACATCGAGAAGATAGCGACAGGGGTGTTTAAGGTCAGGAGGAACTTCCTCCGGAATATTCTCGGCGGCGGGAGGAAGAAGACAGCTAAGTGATAAAAGATAGATATACCTCTTCAAAGCAGGATCCTCACAATTTTATATACCACAACACATGACAACTAACCACCACGGGAATAATAATGGTTGTATTAACTGAGACGCAGAAAAACATACTGAAAGTGCTAGTAGACCTCTATGAAAAGAAGGGAAGAAAACAGATGGTGAAGAGCAAGGAGGTTGCCAAGCTCCTCAACAAGGACGAGGGGACCGTTAGGAACGTTATAATGATGCTGAAGAACATGGGGCTTGTCGAGAGCAGGACTGGACCTGCTGGAGGGTATGTTCCAACCCTAAAGGCCTACGAGGTTCTAGGGGCCCCGTCTACGTATACTCACCTGGGCTATGGCTACCTTATCGTGTACAAGAAGGATGGCGTGAAGAGGCTGCCGGCTGTTAGGATGGAGATTATCAACCTGTTCAAGCCCGAGAAGTCAAAAGCTCTCACCCGGGTAGGTGGCGATATTAGTGGAGTGGAGGTAAACGATAGGGTTAGGGTGGAGAGCGGACCCTCTGGGAAGCTTATAGTTGAGGGTAGAGTGAGTAAGGTAAACCCTCAGGGGAGTGAGGTCCTCATAGATATTGACAAGCTCGTTATAATCCCGGATGAGCTGGTGGGTAGGGTTGCCACGAGAAACCTCTTCACAATAAAATCAGATATGAGTATCAGGGAGGCCGCGAGAGCGCTGTATGAGAGGAAGATAAGGGGTGCCCCGGTTGTGGATGAATCTAAAAAGGTTATAGGATTCATAACAACCACGGATATATCCATGATAGTTGGTACCGGTGGAGATCTGGACGCTCCCGTCTCCAAGTATATGAGAAGGAATGTCTTCACGATTAACGAGCACGAGACTATTATTGAGGCTATGAAGCTTATGGACGTCTACGGGGTTGGAAGGCTCCTTGTAATCGATAATGCGGGGAATCCTGTCGGGATTGTGACGAGGACCGACATACTCCGCTTCATACTCTCACTCCAAACTACTGGCTAGCCCTCTCCCCCAGATACTCTAGTATCTTCTTATTCAATAATGCGAGGAGCTTCTTCCTATCCTCCATTAACACCACGTCGGTCTCACCCCTCACAACCATCGAGTGGGCGAAGGGGGATGGGTACTCGAGCGGCCCCTTAAATACTACTCTGACCTCCCTCTTCTTGATCCACTCTAAGACCCTCTCGGCATTAGCTATATCCATGTAGTCCTCTAGGATCTCCCTGTAAGTCTCTCGCACCACTGGATGGTCGGGGTAGTTCCTAAGGAGTACCTTTAGGAGGTGCTGGGCGCTTAGCTGCATCCTCTCCGGAGACCTCTCCCTACCCCTGTATCTTCTCAGTATCATGAAGCTCCTCTGGGCGGCGTGACGGAACCTTCTCTTCATTAGCTCGGTGTGCTTTACTACATCCTCGAGTGTTTTCCTCGCGTCCGCCTCTAACACTTTTTCGAATAGCTCCTTCAAGATCTTCCTTGTCGGCCTAGCCTTCACGGTTAGCATGAACCCGTTGTCAGTCACCGTTATCCTTACCGGTAGGCTTATGATGTTGGAGAGGATGCTGGCGAATATTCTCGATAGGGCGTCGTTCACCCTCCTACCGTAGAGGGTGTGGAATACAATGCCCCAGTAATCGTTTTCGTCGGGGAAGTACTCTACAAGTATGAGCTTGTCGCTCGGCACTACCCCAGCATACCTTAGCTGTAATGTGAAGTATTCGACTATTATCTCCGCCGCATGCTTTTCCAGCCTATACTCTTCCACGAGGATTTTGACAGCCTCATCCCTCTTATCTGGTAGAAGGCTTGAAATCCTCCTCCTGAACTCTCCAACCTTTAGGGCGCTGTCGAAGCTTAGGGGGAGCATCTCGCTGAACCAGCTGGGGACGGTTGGCTTCGCTCCTTTCGCCGGCTCGACTATCAGCTTGTTCCCATCACTTTTTATGAACTTGAATGTTCTACCCGACAAGACGAATATGTCTCCAGGCACCAGTATCTCAGCGAACTCCTCTTCAACGTTGCCTACGTATTTTCCATCTCTGGTCACAACCTTAACGTCTGCCTCATCGGGTATGGTTCCAGAGTTGAGCTGGTAGATCATCCTAGCACTCCTCTTCCTCCCAAAGACGCCCTCCTCGGGATCATACCATAGCTTCGAGTATACCTTCTCATCCTCCATACCATACTTTCCAGCCAGGTATTCGAGGACTCCTATGAAGTCCTCCCAACGCAGCTTATGGTAGGGGTAGCTCCTCTTGACAAGCCTATAAGCCTCCTCCACACTCCACTTCTTCTCGATACTCATCCCCACTAGGTGCTGGGCTAGAACGTCGAGCGGGCAGCAAGGTATCCTCACCCTGTCTATGAACCGATCCATAGCCGCCTTCGCCAGGACCGTGCACTCGACCAGGTCGTCCCTGTCGACAACGATAATCCTCCCCTTGCTGACCGCACGTATATGGTGGCCCGCCCTCCCAATCCTTTGGAGGAGCCTGCTCACACTCTTAGGACTGCTGAGGAGGACCACCAGGTCTATGTAGCCTATATCAATCCCCAGCTCGAGGCTGGTGCTGGACACCACTACTTTCAGCTCGCCCCTCTTAAGCTTCTCCTCAACCTCAAGCCTAACCTTCCTTGAGAGGCTAGAGTGGTGCGCTTCAACCATATCGGCCTCTAGGAACTCGTCCTCTCCAAGCAGTGACCTCAGCTTATAGACAACCCTCTCAGTAGCACTCCTCGTATTCGTGAATACCAGAGTAGTCCTATGCCTCCTTATGAGGTCTAGGAGAAGCTCGTAGATGGCGTTGTTAACCTTCTCGGCGGGATCATTTATCAGGTCAACCTTGGGGGTCAGCACCCTAATATCGAGGGGCTTAGCGAACCTGGCGTCAACGATCCTAACCTCCCTGGGAGTACCATTATCATTGTAGCCCGCCAGGAACCTTGCAACCTCCTCTAATGGGGCTATTGTGGCGGACATCCCGATCCTCTGCAGGCTCCCTCCAGCCTCCTCTACGAGGTAGTTGAGCCTCTCAATTGATAGGGCGAGGTGAGTGCCCCTCTTGCTCGATGCCAACTCGTGGATCTCGTCGACGATAACCCACCTAGTGGTTCTAAGCCTCTCCCGGAACTTTGGAGCAACAAGAGCTATGGAGAGGCTCTCTGGGGTGGTTATGAGGATGTGAGGAGGCTTCCGGAGCATCTTCTGCTTAACACTCTGCGGTGTGTCGCTCGTCCGGACCATAACTCTTACATCGCCGAGCTCGTACCCCATCTCCCCCGCGAGGGCCCTGATCTCTTCCAGCGGGACTATCAGGTTCCGGTGCATGTCGTTGTTGAGGGCCCGGAGGGGGGAGACGTAGACAGCGTATATTTTGTCCTCAAGCATCCCCTTTTCAGACAGCCTGAGGAGCTCGTCTATTATAGCGGTGAATGCTGCCAGGGTCTTACCGGTCCCGGTTGGACTCGAGATCAAAACATTATAGCCTGCCTTGATGAGTGGTATCGCCTCCCTCTGGGGTACAGTGAGGCCCCCATACTTCCTCCTAAACCACTCTGCCACGTATGGTGCTAGGCTTGATAGCACATCCTCGTCTCGCGTTGACAGTAGCTGGCTCATACCCCATAGCCCTATAATGCATTCTACCTCATGGAGTTTATAGGCTGGAGTAATACTAGTATAGAATAGTATCTACACTAATCGACATATCTGGAATAATCCATCCTCAGTTCAAAACACATATATCACGGTTCCCGGGCCTGGGGTTAGCCGTGTTTGCGTTCCTGGCCAAGAGGGGATAGTATGACGGGTCCGGGCTTAAAGGAGGGATCTATTATACTGTTCCAGTACGTGGATCTGGCCGGCTTCCTCAGGAGCCTAGAATCCAGATACGATGGAGGTGGTTTCGAGGCCCGATTCGATGGTAGTAGCGTCATCGGCTTCCAGGGGATCGAGGACAGCGACCTCATGCTAAAAGGCGATCCCGAGACCCTCAGGAGGATCCCATGGGCAGAGAACCTCTACAGGATACTATCCATGATACACCTTCCCAGCGGTGAGCGCTATAACAGGGACCCTAGGTATATTGCGGAGAAGGTTTCAAAGTACAGCGTTGAGGAGTTCGGCCTAGAGCCTCTCGTCGGCGTTGAGGTCGAATTCTTCATCATTGATAGCCTAGACGTTGACACCAGCACTCCGGAGGCAGGGCTAGGATACAGCCTCACATCCCAAGAGCACCCGTGGGAGACCAACTCAGTGGGGGAGGTGAAGAAGGCCTACCACTCCGTTGAGCCGGTGGACAGGCTCCTCCACTATAGGCTCCTCCTACACAAGTACATGGAAGAGGTAGGGTACTCGGGGCTAGAGGTAACCCACCACGAGGTTGCACTGGCGCAGGTTGAGGCAGAGATACGGGCGGGATCCCCCCTGGTCATCGCCGACGACGTTATCACGCTGAAGTGGGTCGCGAGGGCGCTGGCCGAGGCTGAGGGTAAGCTCGCCCTCTTCATGCCCAAGCCCGTCTACCGCGACAACGGGAGCGGAATGCACATGCACATAAGCCTCTGGAAGGGCAAGGAGAACACCTTCGTAGACAGTGAAGGCGGCTTAACCCAGACTGCTAGATCATTCATGGCAGGCATACTAGAACACGCCTCGAGCCTCGCCGCACTAGTAGCCCCTACAACCAACAGCTATAGGAGGCTCGTTCCAGGCTACGAGGCCCCCGTCTACATTTGTTGGGGCTATAGGAACAGAAGTGCCATGATAAGGGTCCCCGCATACGACGATGCGAGTAAAGCGAGGATCGAGTTTAGGACCCCCGACCCCTCCTCGAACCCATACCTCGCAATAGCCGCGACGATAATGGCTGGACTAGACGGGGTGAGGAAGAGGCTTGATCCCGGAGACCCGCTCGACAAGAACGCCTACACCCTGACAGCGGAGGAGAGGAGGAGGCTTGGCATCAAGATGCTGCCCAAGAGCCTAGATGAAGCCCTTGACCACCTAGAGTCAGACCACGAGTACCTGAAGCCCGTCTTCGACGACGATGTGATAGAGGCCTATATCGATGTGAAGAGGAAGGAGGCTGAACTAGTTAGGACAGCCCCCCACCCCATGGAATTCCGCCTCTATGGAGGCCTCTAGGAGCCCCAAATGACCTGTTAGGTGACTTGTCACTCCATTCTTTAATCAACTTAATTAACTCGAACCCTCTCCATATTAGTTTAAGGAGGTGTTTGTTCATGGTAGAGAGGATTAAGACAGGAATACCTGGATTAGACGAGATACTGTATGGAGGGATCCCTAAGAGGAACGTTGTCCTACTAAGCGGTGGCCCCGGCACGGGGAAGTCAATATTCTCATACCAGTACCTGTGGAACGGCTTGAAGAACGGTGAGCCGGGCGTATTCGTCGCCCTAGAGGAGCACCCGGTGCAGGTTAGGATCAACATGTCCCAGTTCGGCTGGGACGTGAGGCCCTACGAGAAGGAGGGCACATTCGCAATCGTCGACGCCTTCACCAGCGGTATAGGAGAGGCGGCTAAAAAGGAGCGCTACGTTGTAAGTGATCCAGAGGACGTTGGACTCCTAGTCGACGTGCTGAAGCAGGCGATAAGGGATACCGGGGCGGTTAGGGTAGCCGTCGACTCTGTCTCAACACTCTACCTGGCTAAGCCCGTGCTGGCGAGGAGGACTGTTATGACTCTCAAGAGGGTCCTCTCGGGCCTTGGGACGACGAGTATACTGGTAAGCCAGGTCTCGGTGACTGAGAGGGGATTCGGGGGCCCCGGTGTCGAGCACGCGGCTGATGGGATCATAAGGCTGGACCTGGACGAGGTGGAGGGCGAGCTGGTAAGGAGCATGATCGTGTGGAAGATGAGGGGCACCCGCCACAGTATGAGGAGGCACCCATTCGAGATAACCGATAAGGGGATAATCGTCTACCCGGACAAGGTCGTCAGGATCGGTAGGAGCTTCAGCATAGAAACACTACGCTAGAGGCTGGCGTCGTGGGCAAACCCTATAACCCGTGGGGGAGACAACCCCCAGCCGGTGTAATAGTATGGGTAGCAAGATAATTGGAGAATATCTCACATTCGACGACGTAGTAATAGTTCCCGGACTAGCACCGGTAGACCCCGCAGAGGTCAACATTACCGGGTACGCCTCTAAGAGCATAATGCTCCCCATACCCGTCCTATCTAGCCCGATGGATACTGTTACAGAGCACAGGCTAGCAGTTCTCCTCGCCCGTATGGGTGGGCTGGGGGTCATACACAGGAACCTGGACGCCGACTCCCAGGCGAGAGAGGTGCAGTTGGTCAAGAAGTCTAACCCCAGCCTATGGGCTGAGGTTCCCCGTGTAGACTCGCCGGAGGCGTTGGAGGATCTCCTCTTAAGGCTTGAGGAGACTGGTGCGAGGGCCGCCATTATATATCATGGAGGGGTCCCCGCGGGGATCTATATTGAGCGGGGTGCGGACCACGAGTATTGGGCTGGTAAGGCTAGTGCCATGATAACCCTACTAGAGCTGGTAAACCCCGCCCCCCTAACCGATGAGATGGGCTACCTCATGGTTGGGGCGGCTGTGAGCCCCTTCGACGTCGAGAGGGCTAGGAAGCTGGAGAAGGCCGGCGCAGACCTCCTCGTCACAGACGTGGCCCACCTCCACAATGAGGGAGCTATCACTGCGCTGAAGGAGCTTGTTGACTCCGTCAGCATAGATGTAGTGGCCGGGAATATTGGGACAAGGGAGGCGGCGCTAGACATTCTCTCCAGAGTCGAGGGTGTAGCGGGGCTGAGGGTAGGGATTTCGAGCGGGAGCATATGCAGCACCGGGGAAGTTGCGGGGGCCGCTGTTCCTACCCTCCAAGCGGTCCTAAACGTAGTAGACGCTCTGGAGGAGCTTGGCCTCCACGGGAAGATCCCGGTTATTGCTGACGGTGGCATAAGGAACCCGGGCGACGCTGCGAAAGCCATCATTGCTGGAGCTAGCAGCGTGATGACTGGGAGGCTGTTCGCCGGCACCGAGGAGGCTCCCAGCAGGAAGGTGAGGGTTGGCGGTAGAGTCTACAAGACCTATCGTGGAATGGCGAGCAGGGGCGCTATGGAGAGGAGGCACGCCAGCGACAGGTACTCGAAGCCGAGCAAGGTGCTGGAGGAGGGAGTTGAGGGCCTCGTACCCTACAGGGGAAGCGCTATGGTGACTCTCATGGAGCTCGCGACTGGCCTCCAGGCCGCCCTCGGATACGCTGGAGCCGCGAGTATCCGGGAAGCGTGGGAGAAGGGCAGGCTGGCGAGGATAACCCCTATAGGCTCTAACGAGATAAAACCCCACGACATACTCACAAAGTAGGGTGTAAGTGAATGGTGCAGGGTAAGCTTCTAGCCTCTCAGGGCAGGATGATCTTCCTGAGACTAGAGGATGGAGCACGGCTCCCCCAGGCCATAGACGAGGTTCTAGAAGCCCAGGGGATAGGCTTCGCCATGATCCAGGGGATAGGAGGGATCCGGTGGGCCCGCCTCGGAGTATTCAGCCCCAGCGAGAAGAGGTATTACACGATAGACGTTGAAGCCGAGCCCGGGAGGACCCTTGAGCTAGTATCCCTCTCCGGCAACAGTGTTCTAGGCCCCGATGGAACATACTATACTCATATACACGCCGCTCTAGCCAAGAAGCAGAAAGAGGTATACGCTGGCCACGTTGTAGAGGCTGAGGTGTCACCGCTCGCAGAGATCTTCATAATCGAGGCTACGGCTCCAGTGGAGGAGGCGAGGAGGCTCCTCTCCAACAGGTGGGGAGAAGATTAGAAGGGGGCTGTGGGGATTGACGGGAGAATACAAGATCCGGATGCTCACACTCCACCTAGACTGCAGGCGCCTCGACGACCCCATTGAAGCGCTGGAAGAATATTCTAGCCTGCTGGCCGAGGCCTCGGATAAAGTCTACCTGGAGACAGGCAACAGTGTCTGGACCCGTAGGATCGTGCTGGACTACTGTGACAGGTCAACGAGCCTAGGGATCGTTGAGGGCTACCAGCCCGAAGACACCCTAGTCTCGCTTGGAGCCTATGATGCACGGGAGCTGGACGCTGGCCTGCTGGATAGGATAAGCGAAGAGGGGTTCTTCGCCTCCATACTCCTCCACGAGGGCTCCTGGGAGGAGGCCAGGCATGTGAGCAGGATCATCCACAGGCTAGCGGAGGTGGACCCTAGCCGCGCTACTAGGGTCGGGGTGAACGTGCTGGGTGAGAGGATCAACACGCCCTACTTCCCCCTAGCCTCGACAGTCAAGCACGGGACCCTAACGGCCGGGCTGCTCTACCCCAACTACCTCCTAGACTCGTATAGGAGGGATGGGTACAGGGGCCTAGTAGAGGCCGCTAGAGAGGCTGCAAGTACAGCGTGGGATGCGCTGGAAGCCGCCGCGGAGACGGTGGGTGCTCAACCCTTAGGCGTAGACTTAAGCGTTTCTCCATGGATGGAGGAGTCCTCCCTCGCCCTAGTAGAGTACGTGGCTGGCGTGAGGCTCCCAGAGGCCGGCTTCGCCCACGGCCTAGCAGTTGTGAACAGGGCTGTAGCCGAGGCCGCCTCCGGGCTGAAGGCAGTGGGCTTCAACGAGGTCCAGCTACCTGTAGCGGAGGATGCTAAGTTGAAGGCGAGGGTCTCCGAGCTGGAGGCGACGGCTAGGGACCTAGCCAGGCTCTCGGGCGTCTGCCTAGCAGGCCTCGACCTCGCCGTTGTCCCGGCTAGTATAGACTATGTTGCGGGGCTAATACTTGAAACTAGGGGATACGCGCTCTCTAAGGGGAAGACGCTCGGAGTGAGAATTGTTCCAGTCGAGGATGTAGAGCCAGGCGACAAGGTTTACCTGGACAAGTTCGGGGAGACCCCGGTTATGAGGCCCTAGCATCTCAGCTGGAGAAGGCATGACTCCAGCCTCTCCAACTTCTCCTTATACCTAGACAGTATCGTGCAGAGGCTCTCCAAGACATGCTGGGGGGCAGGGAGGAAGACGTGGACCTTGTCATACGCGGCTACTTCAACGTGGTAGCCGCAAGGCCTCATCCTCTTATACCCGGCTCTAGCGAAGCCAGCCTGCACCGCGCAGGAGACGATCCTCTCAGCAACTTCCTGGCTCCTGGCGGCTATGTGGAGTATTGGTGGCTGGAGGCTCACCCATGTAAGACCTCCACTCGCAGAGGGGTCCCTCGCCTCTCCTACGATCTCCCTGCACTCGATGGGGTCGTGGGATGAAGCGATTATACTAGAGCCCCTCTTATCGAACACGTCTCTCCCCGTGATCACCGCGACCCTTCCACTGCAGCTGCTGGTGGTGAATACGCAGTCCCCCCTCCTATTAAACTCGTGGAGGAATCCTTCTATATCATAGTCGACGAGGCCCCTACGAGAATGCTCCTCCAACCTATCCAAGGCCTCCCTGCGAGCCCTCTCCCACTCTCCGCACTCCATCCCGCCTAGACCATTAACGGCGGGCGGATAGTCGGCTATAATATAATGGGCGTCTCTAGAATACTCGGTTTGACGGCGGGGATAGTTCATGGCAGAGGAGAGAATCGACCCCTACACTAAGGTGCACAGAGCCCTAGCCGAAATAATAGCGGAGCTGGCTGGAGTAGACGTCCAGGAAGTCTCATGGCTCATAACAGTCCCGTCGAGGAGGGAATACGGAGACCTATCAGTCCCCCTCATGAGGTATGCCAGGAGAGCAGGGTCTAGCCTGGAGGAGCTCTACGCTAGAGTCGCCGAATCCCTGGAAACCAAGCACCTGCCCGTCTCGAAGACCAGCCTCGACGGGGGCTACATGAATATAGTCCTAGACGTTCCAAGAATGGTAAAGGAGCTTGCAAGCCTCCTAAAGACGGGGTGGACTGTAAGGCTCCCATCCGCAGAGCATCCTAGAAGGATCGTGGTCGAGCACACCAGCGCTAACCCGATACACCCGCTCCACATGGGGCATGCAAGGAACACTAGTATCGGGGACACTCTAGCCAGGCTCCTGCGGGCGAGGGGGCACATGGTCAACACTAGATTCTACATTGACGACGTCGGCAAGCAGGTAGCGATTGCAGCGTATGGGTTTAGAATACTCGGAGTCGACCCCCTAGAGGAGAGCAGGAGGCTCGGGCTAAAACCGGACCACTTCGTTGGATGGGTCTACGCCACCACCCACTCTTCGATGGAGGCGGTCGCCCTTAGGAGGAAGCTGGATGAGGCAGGGGAGGAGGAGAAGCCGAGGATCCGGGAGGAGCTAGATGACCTCATGGCCACCCTAGCGAATCTTAAAGAGAGGGACCCCGCATCATACTTCGACAAGATCTTCAACCATATAGCATCAGCAGGGGACAGCGAGGAGGAGCTTAGAGCGATAATGATACGGTATGAGAGGGGAGAGGAGCCGGAGAAATCCCTCATAAGACGCGTCACCTCCACAGTCCTCGAGGGCTTTAGGGAGAGCCTCTCGAGGATAGGCGTCTCCTTCGACGCATGGGACTGGGAGAGCGATCTGGTGTGGAGTGGAAGGGTTGCCAGGATTATAGAGGAGGCTAGGAGCAGCAAGTACTACATACGCTACAAGGATGCCGACGCAATAGATATCCCTCGGATAATAAGGGAGGTTCTAATGAGGGATGAGGAGGCTAGGAGGAAGATCCGGCTACCTAAGGGATGGGAGATCCCGCCCCTCATACTGGTGAGGAGTGATGGCACCACACTCTACACGACGAGGGACATGGCTTACACTCTATACAAGTATGAGGTCTTCAACGCGGATAGCGTTGTTAACGTTATAGGCGCTGACCAGAGGCTGGCGCAGCTCCAGCTAAGAATAGCGCTCCTCGGCCTGGGCTATAGGAGGGAGGCGCTGAACCTGATCCACTACGACTACGAGATGGTACGCCTCCCCGGAGTGAGGATGAGCGGGAGGAGAGGCAGGTTCGTCGACATGGACTCCATGCTGGACTCGCTAAAGTTTAGGGCTGAGGAGGAGGTGCGGAAGAGGAACCCCGACGCCCCAAGCGAGTGGGTGGAGAGGGTGGCAGAGCAGATAGCGGTGGGCGCCCTCCGATTCACCCTCGTAAGAACTAACGCTCCCAGACCCGTTGTCTTCGACCCCGTGAAGGTGTTGGATCTCGAGCAGAATACGGGTCCCTACCTCCAATACACTCACGCCAGGGCGTGTGGGATCATGATGAAGCACGGCAGAGTCAACTACGAGGCTATAGACTATGATGCCTGCAGGGAGGAGAAGAGGAGGAGCCTCCTCCTAATGACGATGAGGTACCCGCTTGTAGCGGCGAAGGCCGCGGATGACATGGCTCCAGAGGACCTCGCAGTATACCTACTGAGGCTGGCAGACGTTTTCAACAGCTGGTATCAATCCGACCCCGTACTCCGGGAGCCCGATGAAGGGGCTAGAGAGTGCAAGGCTCTCATAGTCGAATACTTTAGGCAGACCATGAGGCACGGCTTAAGCCTGCTAGGCGTCCCCGCTCCGGAGCGGATGTAGGCGGTGAGGGGCGAGCGAACTGAGGTGGAGGATAAGGGCGAGGAAGTGGATACTTGGAGAGGCCAGTCTTAGGGGGGCGCTCCAGGTAGCTCTGGGCCTCCACACAGCTAACGTGGGGGACCTCTTCAACATAATCCTCCTAGCGACCTTCACGGGATTCCTCGTCTCACACCCCGAGGCCCTAGCGCTCCTCCCAAGCCTAGCGGCTATGAGGGGGGCTGTCGTGACCAGCATGGCCTCCAGGGTTTCAACCGGGCTCCACCTCGGAGTAATTGAGGCTTCCACGGCGAGGGTTTTAAGGCGGGAGATGCCGACACTGATAGCATTAGCACTTACTACCAGCGTATACGCTGCACTCATCATATCCGCAACTTCAAGCTACCCGGCTGGAGTAGAGGTTAGCATTGCAACTATATCGGGGTTCCTCTCCATACTATTCCTAGCCCCCCTAAGCGCCTACATAGCCACTCTAGGATTCCGGTTAAACCTAGATCCAGACAGGTACATGGCGCCGGTACTCACAGTTATAGGAGACATCTCGACATCTCCAACTATAGTCGCGGTGGTCCTCCTGCTAAATCATGCTAGGCTAGACGAGACCCTGCTAGCCCTCATCCTAGTCTACCTCTCCCTAACCCTCCTCTTCATCCTTCTAAGAGGCTTTCCCGGCAGGAAGAAGCTCCTACTCGAGTCCCTCGCAGCGCTGGGAGTGGTGGGGCTCCTAGAAGCTTATGCTGGAAACCTCCTCGTAGGCTACGCACAGATACTCTTAGCGGTCGGAGTAATCCACGCAGTCCCCAGCATAATGGAGGATGTTGGTGCAGCTGTCAGCGTGATAGCCTCGAAGCTGTCTACGCTCACCCACCTATATGGTATCCAGGACACGGTTAAGATGACGCCAGCAATCCTACTGGAGGTCCTCCTAGGGAGCATCACGCCCCTCCTAGTATTATCCGGGATCACAATAGCTACATCCAGTATAGCCGGGATCACATCTAGCCCGTGGAGGGTGGTTTACGTGATACTCGGAGGCGGGGTCCTCGGGATACTAGTGTTCTCGACTATCGCCCTAGCACTAGTTTACCTGAGTGTACGGGGCAGTTTAGACCCTGACAACGTAGTGATCCCCCTGCTAACCTCCACAGTCGACGCCTTCACAATACCCCTCCTCGTAGCGGTCTCCACGCTTATCGTATAGGAGGGATCATCCCATGACGCGGGACGAGCTGGAATCATTCAAGAAGAGACAATTCGCCTATACAGCCTCTATAATAGCCTCCGGCCTCCTAGGAGCACTATACCTCGAATACTACAACACTGGAGGAGATGGTATTCTCGCCCTGATAGTAGTAGGGATAGCACTGGCCCTGGCTGGAGGCTACTGGTTCATGGCTGCTAAGCCGAAAATCGAGGAGGCAGAGGCGCTCCTACAATGGTGTGAGGGACCCTTAACCTACCATCCTAGAAGGCACAGCTTCACCTGTAAACGGGGAGAGACCCTACTCTGCTATAACTACGCATCCAGCGCGAAGTACTATGCGGTGAGATTTAAGGAGGTTATTGCATCAAGGAAGATCACTCCATTAACGCCTCTAGACTACTATTGTGTAAAGTATATTGGCGGAAGGATGAGTGAGGAGGACGGCTTGCGATTATATGAGGGGCTGTTCGAGTCGCTCTCCAACACGAGGAACATGATCTTAAAAGGCGAGGGGACGATAATAGCAGGCAGGGATCTTGAGCGGGTAATGGGTAAAGTGAACAGCCTTGGAGAAGCCTCTTAAAGCAACGGTAGCAGTATACACCCTGATAATGATTGCCTCCCTAACACTCCTACCGCTCACAGGGGGTTCGAGTAATTATACCCTCATAGAACTCGGTCCTCTTCCAAGAGACTTCCAGGAGCAGGCGAACACCCTATACTATGATGGCGAGGATACGCTGGTTGTTAAAGCAGTAAAGCAGGGGGGAGTCGACATACTCTACACTACTGGAGGAGAGACGGTATCATACACTCTAGCCGGAGTCTCAAACGTCTTCTCAGCCTGCAAGCTGGGGGACAGGTTGATAGTTGAGGGTAGGGACCCCAATTATAACGCAGTGCTAGCAGTGCTGGGAGATAATCCTAGGTCTCTGCATATCATCCACACTAAAGCCCCCCTCCCCGCGGATAATGGGGGAGTCTACTGCGGCAAGGATGGGCCCGTAATAATAGCCTCCTTCCCAGGTAAGGTCGCGATACTGAGTGTTAACCTATCCAGCGGGAAGGCGGTAGGAGTCCTCCTACCGGGAGAGTACATTACATCCGCGCACGGCGGAGAAGACCTCTACATAGGGTTAAGCTACAATGCATCCACCATGGTCATACAGTATGACCTGGGCGAGAGGCGGGTCTCCGCGAGCTACAGGGTAGAGTCGGGGGAGCTGTACAAGCTACTATACTCGGACAAGCCATACGCAGTCCTACTCTCAAAGACGAAGGCACTAGTAGCCCCAATCCACAAGGGAACCGTAGACGCCCTTACAATAACCTATAACGGTATCAGTGCTCCAAAGGTTGAAGCAGTAAAGGAGCGGGAGGGGAACCTCTACATTCTCTCAAGGCCGCCCGCCGGCTGGATGCAGGTTGTTGAGGTGAGAGATGGTGTGACCTCCAACGTGGAGGTAATGTATAATGGATTATACTCCTTCCAAGAAGCGGGGACCCTTGAGGAAGGGCTCTTCTGGACAGCAGGGGTCCTCTACAATGACTCCTCGAGGCTCATTACTATAGCGTTGATCCACAGGGATGGAGTCGCTATCGTAGGGAGAGATACCGGGAGTATTCTAGCTGGTAAGAAGACCACTAGCAGGCCCAGTATAGAATGGGAGCGGGTCGTCTTCCAACCGATAAACGTCACCGGTGAAAGGGTGGAGGCAACACTATCAGTCTATAACACTACGATCACGGGGCCCCGGAGCCTCTCTATACAGGCCAGCGTCTACGGGGACGGTCAGGATCCTGTGAGAGCCTTCCTCTCCAGCCTAGCGTTAACCCTAGCATTCACTCTACCAGTATACACTTCTTCGAAAATCTACCTTGAACCCAAACATTTATCTCCCAGGAGAGAGGAGGATTAACGCGACTGGCGGGGACCTCTCCCCGCAGACGCCCGCGGGACCGCGGGACGGCGTGAAGCGGGGTTCCGCAGTCCACAACTCATTATATGAGCATGTAGCTTAGAGCAGTTTCTTCCGGTCCACTTACGGCCGAGCTCCACCCGGGGGACCCTTAAGGGTTAAGGTGGAAGCATCTTTTCCGGAGGCTGTCGTTTAGAAATCAACCGTAATGGTCTCTTGCTTGGGGGGAGTATGTAGGAGGGTAGTGCCCGGTCCCAGCTTGGGGGCCCTGCGGGGCCTCTCGGACCCCACTGGGTCCCCCAACGCGGCCGGCTTAACTGCCGGGTTCGATATGAGTCCGGGTGTTTCCCGGCCGCTATGGCCGGGCCGGGCGGGTGATATTGTTTGGAGCAGGGGGTTTTTAAACCTTACTCTCACCACTCCAGGGCACAGAGGGTAGTCACCGGGTGATACCGGGCTCTATCTCTGATACCCTCACCAAGCCCATAGATCCTGTAGTGGAGCAGATTGTAAGGGGTGCTGTAATTGGTGTTAGGGATAATCAAGAGGCTACGGGGGAAGATGGTCTGGAGCGACGATGATGCAACCGACCCCATAGGCATGAATGCAGGGGAGGAGCTCGAGTTCAACTTCGACGATATACTGGCCAAGCTCATGGTGGCCAGGGATAGGGCTAAAGAAGTCTATTACCGGATAACTGATGAGATAGACACCCTACATAAGAGGCTCCACGAGGCGATCAAGAGGCACGACAGGGACACTGCTGAGATAGTTGCCGCGGAGATGGTTGTTAAGAAGAGGCACCTCAAGGTACTGATAGCTTACATAAAGCTGCTTGAAGCCGCGATATCAAGGATAAACACCACAAGGGACTTCACGGAGATCGCGAAGATCTTCGCCTCAGTCAACCTGGTGCTGAAGAACATGGAGTCATACATGTATGACTCCCCAGAGCTGACGGCGATATTCGCACAGTTCGCTACAGCCGCGCAGAGCATAGTCTCACAGAGCACCGTGCTCTCCGAGAGCGTGCCCTTGCCCAACAGCATTGCGGAGCTAGACCCCGATGTGAAGAGGCTACTAGCGAGCGCCTTCGAGGAGGCGGAGAAGGAGACGAGGAGCCTAGCGCCCGCGATACCCGAGACAGTAGCAGTAGACTACGACCTGTTGGAGAACAGGCTCCTAAACTACTTGAAGATGACCGGGGGAGTGCTGAACGTGAGGAGGGCCTCCCAGGAGCTGGGAGTCTCGCCTAAAGTGGTGAAGGAGGTCCTCTACAGGCTGGAGCAGAAGGGGATAATCAGGATAACCTCAAAGTCGAGGGCAGGCGAGGGCGTATACGCCTAACCCCCCATATTCCCTTGTAAGGGGTGAGAGACCATGATCAGCAGAGCAGTCCAAGTGCTAGAGGATGCTGTGAAGAAGCACGCCCTCGCAGCAATGAATGCCGAGAAGAGGGGGGACTACGAGATTGCCCTCTACAATATGAAGAAGGCAGTGGAGATACTCGAGAACATCATAAGAAACTACCCAGACCACCCAATGATAAGCATATACATCAAGAGCCTGAAACAGTACAAGCTGAAAGTAAAGCAGCTGGAGTCCAAGCTCCTACCAGCCGGGGGGCCTGGTGAAGAGGAGTACAGGGTTGAAATCAGGGATGAGAAGCGCGACGACCTACCCCCCGAGTTCGTTTTGAAGGAGAAGCCCAATGTAACCTTCGACGACATAGCTGGGCTGGAGGAGGCTAAGGAGGCGATCAAGGAGGCCATAATATACCCGATAAGGAGGCCAGACCTCTTCCCCCTAGGCTGGCCCAGGGGCATACTACTCTACGGGCCCCCCGGTACTGGTAAGACGATGCTTGGTGCCGCTGTAGCTAATGAGGTGGATGGAGAGTTCCTCTACGTTAGCGCAGCCAGCATCATGAGCAAATGGCTGGGTGAGGGAGAGAAGAATGTTAAGAAGCTGTTCGACTACGCTAGGAAGAGGGCTGAGCAGGGGACCCCTGTCATAATATTCATTGACGAGATAGACGATCTCCTCGGCGTCCACTCAAGCGAGGTGGGCGGGGAGGTTAGGGTAAGGAACCAGTTCCTAAAAGAGATGGACGGGCTGCAGGATAAGGGGAAGAACCTCCACGTCTACATAATAGGGGCGACTAACAAGCCCTGGAAGCTGGACGACCCCTTCATCAGGAGGTTCCAGAAGAGGATCTACGTTCCACTACCCGATAAGAAGGCTAGGAGGAAGCTGCTTGAAATGCTCACCAGCAAGATAAAGCTGAGCAGCGATGTTGACCTCGATAGGCTAGCGGATATGCTTGAAGGATATAATGGCAGCGATATAAAGGACATAGTCTTCGACGCCTACATGAGGACTGTGAAGGAGTACTTCAAGTACGGCGGTGGAGGAGACAGTCCCAGACCCGTGTCAATGAGAGACTTTGAGGAGGTCATAAAGAGGAGGAAGCCAAGCGTAAACCCAGAATCCCTCCGCATGCTAGAGGAGTGGAGGAAGAAGTTTAACGCTGCTTGAAAGCGACAACACCCAACGCTCTCTCATCAAATCCCACAACCTCAAACCCCGCCTTCTCAAGCCTTGATGCAACCCTCCCCGGCAGGTTTATCCTCCTCAACCTCCCAGGCCTGCCCGTGTAATGGAATAGTATCCCCCCAGGCCTTAGGATCCTGTAGAGCTCCCGGTAGAATCCTAGCCCGTATAGGTCTCCCGTGGAGGAGGTGAACCTCGGCGGGTCGTGGATTATCCTGTCGAATGACTCATCCTCAAGCTCCTCGACGACCTCGAGTACACTGCCATGCACCACGGTTATCCCTTCATCCCCGAGTGACCAGCTCCAAGGATTCCTCTCGGCCAGATACAGGACTGCATCGTCAACCTCCACAGTTAAAACGTGGGAGGCACCCCTCCTAGCGGAGTATATTGCAGTGTAGCCAAGGCCCATGCAGGTGTCTAGAACCCTTACGCCCCTCTTGATCCGGGCCGCCCTAATCTTAGCCCTGGTATCCCTATCCGGGTCAGTGCCGCTGGTCCTGTGCATGTGTATCCCGTTTATTTCCAGCGTCGGAGGCTTACCTGGGGCTACGGGGAGGAGCTTGTAGTAGCCTCCCCGCCTAACCTCTAGCGGGATTAGTCCAGTCTCCGTGAGCATGTACATTTTATCTGAGCCCGCTACCTCCTCCATATCATGCATGGAGGCCTCGTACACTCTGGAGTCGTCTCTGAATACCACTGTCCCTCCATGCTTCTCAACGGTAACCTTCAACCGCGGAAGGCGGATCGTGTATGGCTTTCCCTCCTCCCAGCGTATGATCTCCTCTGCGATCCATCTATCTAGCACCGGCCTGCGCACTGGCTTGAAGTCGTAGACCCTGGCCTCAACCACTCGACTATTCTCCCCCAGCGATTACCTTACGCTATTCTATAATGTTTAAACCTTTAATATCCCTCGCGGGCGGCAGTAATATATGGCTAGGAAGAGGGGCGCGAGGAAATGATAGTGAGACTCCTCGAAGAAGAAGAGGAAGAATACTGGGAAGAGGAAGAAGAGGAAGAATGGGACGAGCTGGACGAGGACTGGGAAGAGCTAGAGGAAGAAGAGGAGTGGGAGGAGGAAGAAGAGGAAGAATACTGGGAAGAGGAAGAGGAAGAAGAGTAGGTCTAGTCCTCCCCAACGATTTTTCCGCGTAGGTCAAAGAATGTTGCATCCTCAACATGCACGGTAACCCTCCTGCCAAGGAGTTCCTGCCCCCCACGGACTACTATCGGGAAATAGTTGTCCATCCTAGCCACCAGGCTTCCATCCCGGAAGCCCCTCTCTACAACCCTCGCCTCAACCCTCCTGCCAACGTATGCTCTGTGCACCTCGAGCGTGATCTCCTCAACGATCCTTGAGAGGATTTTCGACCTCCTCTTCTTAACTCCATCCGAGACCTGCTTCATCGACGCGGCCCTTGTATGGGGTCTTATACTGTATTGTGCTAGGTGTACTCTCTCGAAGCGGAGCTCTCGCACCAGCTTGACCGTGTTGTAGAACTCCTCCTCGCCCTCCCCAGGGTGGCCCACTATTATGTCGGTGGCGAAGAGGGAGTCGGGGTAGTGGGTTTTAACGAGCCTGTGGAGCCTCTTATACTCGTCCACCGTGTATTTTCTCCCCATGATCCTCAATACCCTGTCGTCGCCGGACTGGACAGGGATGTGGAAGAACTTGTAGACCCGGGGATCCCTATACGCCTCTATCAGCCCCCGGCCAAGCTCTATAGCCTGCTCTGGGGTCATCATGCCTATCCTCAGCCTATAGTCCCCCTCAACCTTATCGAGGATCATATGGACTAGGTCTACCAGAGTAGGCTTTCCGGGGAGGTCGACGCCGTAAGCCCCGACGTCGGTGCCAGTAAGCCTAACCTCGACCGCCCCCTGGCTGACAGCTCTGCGTACGGCTTCGACTACCGCCCGCGGCTTGAAGCTCTTGGGGCCCATCCTTGACAGCTTCGTTATACAGTAGCTGCAGTTGTTAAGGCATCCCTCCTGGATCATTATCGTGGCAACCAGGCCCTTGCCGCGGTCTACTAGGCTGTGGGGGTACCACTCCCTCCTCCTCTCAGCCTCAAGGACTATGAGGGGCTCCTGGGAGCGGGCGGCTTCAACAATCCTATCCACGGCCTGGGGGGCTAGGAGGGATGCCCCCGGGATGATCCTCCTTATAGCGCCGGGTCTCGCCTTCGACAAGCACCCCGCAACAATATACTTCCTATCCGGGTACTTCTTAGAAAGCTTCTCGAGCCTCTCAAGGATCCTCTGCTCAGTGTCAAGCCTCACCGCACAAGTGTTGACAACTATAACGCCCGCCTCCCCAGGGGTCTTAGCCCTGCTAAAGCCAGCCCTCTCCAACAGCTCAGTCATCACTATGCTCTCGAACTGGGCTAGCGCGCACCCGTAGGTCTCAATATAGTATTTTGCCTCCACTCCCTGAACCCTAAGACGCCTGTTCACGCCGGAGAGAATATATCGTGTAGTATTGTCTCTCGCATAGCATATTATCGCGGGGACAACCATTAGTTCGATGGGTGACGCTAGTGAGCGAGGAGCTGGAGAAGCTGAAGGACTATGAGTGGCTATTGAACAGGCTATACCAGAAGGTGCCGCCCAAGAGTGGCAGCGCGGAATACACGCTCCCAGAGCCCCAAGTACTGAGGATAGGCTCCCAGACGATCATACAGAACTTCAGGGAGATCTCGCAGAGGCTGAAGAGGGACCCCCAGCTGGTTGCGAGGTACCTTCAGAAGGAGCTGGCTGCGGCTGGAAGCTACGATCCCGGCAGCGGACAGCTTGTCCTAAACGTGAAGGTTTCGAGGAAGGTGCTCAAAAGGTTCCTGGAGCTCTTCCTCAAGAACTATGTCAGGTGCCCAACCTGTGGGAGCATAGACACGAGGCTGGAGCGGAGGGGGAAGGCCTGGATCCTAGTTTGCGAGGCCTGTGGAGCCGAGCAGCCGGTGAAACCCTTCTAGCCCTCCAGAGTCAATGGTGAATTCACCCTTGCCCCTCTTACTCGTTGATGAGGGGGCCGGAGCCTCCCAGGCCCGCCTCCACGACCTTTTACCCATAGTTAAAGCCCTTCTCTCATTGATCCCCGCTGGAAGGGTTACCACGTACTCCTCGATCTCCAGACTCCTAGGAGTCCACCCTAGGGTTGTGGGGAGGCTCATGGCATTGAACGATGAGCCAATAGTGTATCCCTGCCATCGCGTGGTTAGGAGCGACGGGTCCCTCGGAGGGTACAGTAGGGGAGGGGTTAGGGTGAAGAGGAGGCTCCTCGAGCTCGAGGGCGTGGGGTTCGATGAGAGGGGTAGGGTGCGGAGAGAGTTCATAGTGGATATGAAGGAGGTTCTGGATATACAGTCTCTGGAGGCGTGGGGTCAAGGCTTAGATTCTTAAAGGATACACCCTCGCAGTTGCCTTATGGTGTTGAAGCGATGCCCCAGCTGAACCCGGTGAAGTACCTTAGGAACCAGACGAACAAGGAGATATATGTTAGGCTGAAGGATGGCAGCGAGTACATTGGGAGACTAATAGCTACTGATCCCACCATGAACCTTGTCCTGGACGATGCCAAGAGGCTGCAGAGCGGCGGCAGGGAGGTAAAGGCTGTGCTAGGCAAGGTGTTCATACGCGGCAGCATGGTTCAGTATATCAGCTTCGAGCCGGAGAAGGCGGCCTTCGAGGCCCTCACAGGGGGAGGCCAGGGTTAAGGGTTAGAGGTAGTTTGTTAGCGTCTTGGGCCTTCTCTCCCCCCATCGCTCCTTGAGGATCTCGTAGATCCTGCGAAGGTCGATCTCCTTCAACTCCACCCCGGATCTGGCGGCGAGCATCCTCGCAGACCCCGTGAAGCCGGGAGCCACGAGTATCGGTCTAACATCCACTCCCCTCTTCCTGAAGGCCTCGACATACTTTAGGAGCTGGTGGACAGCATCCTCTCCAGCCTTAACCCTCTTCAACTCTATAACGACCAGCCTCCCCTCACGGTCCCTGCCATAGAGGTCTATGAAGCCCGGCTCCACGGGCTTCTCGACACTCACTATCCTTAGGCCCTCCTCCACTATGCCTGGATCCTCTGCTATCAAGTCCCTTATCTCGTGCTCGTTAATGTACATCCAGAAGTCGCCCTCAACAGGCTCCTCCCCAACCACGACATGGTATACTCTGGGGCAGCGGAGGATTAGGACCTCGCGGGGCCTCCTCCTCACAGCCCTAACCACCAGCAGCTCATCCTCGATGCTTACCGTGACCGCCTCGGTGTCTCGGCTGCCAGTTCTGGGGCTTGAAGCCCCGGGGGCTATGGACTAGCACGCTCCCATCCGGTTTCACCACAACCAGCTTGTCCCCAGGAGTTGTCCTGCTGGCTCCTCGCCCCTCATACTCTGCTAGGCACTCGGCGAAGAATACGATCCACGCCCTCCTCTGGATCGCCTCGCGGAGGAGCCTTCCAGCCTCCTCTAGGTCTCTTGGGGTAGCGTGCGTGACCCTCAACCCGGCAACCCACCATTCTAGAGCCTAGGTTCCCCGCTACCTCCTCGGTAGAAGTCTTCGAGGGCGTCTGCTACCGCCTTCAGCAGCCTTGAAACCCCTATAGGCTCAGAGCCCTCCCCTCCGACGCTGGGTGGGTAGGATGGCATAGCCACCCTGTACCTCTTAAGCTCCACCCGGCCCCTGCAGCTGCATCTACTCGTTAATCCGAGGAGGGTCCCTGCAAGCTCCTCCTCTATCTTGTCGCAGTGGCCTATCCTAAGCCCCGCAACCCTCCAATAGTCTATCACTCCAACCGTGACATTATACTTTCTCGCCGCGACCCTTGCAGCCGCCTCTAGGGTTCCACTGTTGCCGCCGTGCCCGTTCAGGATAGCTATCTTCCCCGCACCATGCGCTGCCAGCGAGCCCACCACATCCAGTATTATGGAGATGAGGGTCTCTGGCCGCAGGCTAACGGTTCCAGGGGAGTCGAGCCATTCGTGGGAGAAGCCATAGTAGAGTGTAGGTAGTATGATGCATGTTATCCCCCTCTCTTCTAGGAGGAGGCACGCCCTAGCAGCTATGGCCTCAGCTATCAGGGCGTCGAGCCCCAGGGGGGCGTTGCAGTGCTGCTCCACGCTGCCCGCGGGTAGGACTATTAGGGATCCCTGCAGCAGGCTTCTGGCCTCCTCGGTGCTGGTGTAGTGGAGGTAGACTGGCAATCTAGAGGCACCTTGGCCTCATATTCCTAACCGCCTCAGCCGCGGCCTCCCTTGGATCCTCCGCCTTGGTTATTGCTGAGCCTATGACTATAATGTCCGCTCCAGCCCTTGCCAGGGAGCCCGTCTCCCCGGGCTTCACGCCCCCGGCCACTGCTACGGGTCCCTGGAACACCTCCTTGATCCTGGATATGAGCTCCCCAAGCTGCCCAGCAGTTATCCCCAGCTTCCTCTGCACATCTATCCCTATATGCATTAGTGCAACGTGGACTCCAAGCTCTCTCAGCCGCTTCGCCCCCTCAACGGGGTTGGGGTGGCCTATCAGGTCCCCGTAGAGGGCTACCCCGTGCCTGTTCGCGGCCTCGACCGCTTCAGCTATGGTCTCATCGGGTGCTAGGGCTAGGACTGAGGTGGCGTCGAACCCGTTCCCCGCTGCCAGGGAGACCTCCAAGCCCCCCGTGTCGAAGGTTTTCAGGTCAGCCACCACCACAGGCTCCTGTGGGAGGGCTTTGAGGAGCGATGCCATCCTCAACCCTTCAGCCTTAACCAGGGGGGTCCCCGCCTCCAGGATCACTGCGGGGCTTACGAGTGCCTGATAGCCGATCTCTAATGCCTGCCTCAGGCTGGTTAGGTCGAGGGCTACCTGGAGTACAGAGCCGCACTCTTCGAGCCTCTTCCCCAGCCTTCCAGGTATACTGTTCCCAGGCAAAGCTTCTGCACCGTTCAATCCTACCCGGTAGGGTTGCGTGTAAAATAATCATTGAGGCCCCTGCTAGACACCCCCCATGAGGCGGAGCGACAGGTACTGTATCGGGGACGGTACGAGCCGCATCCACCTGAGGGAGCTGTAGCAGCTCCCCCACCTAGTCCTATACCTATTGCTCGCCTCGTCCAGGAGGCGCAGTTCATCCTCCGAGAGCCGGATCTTCATGCTCCCAGCGTACTCGCTCACCCTCTCCAACCTCCTCGTCCCAGGTATGGGTAATGCCCCCTTGTGGATCAGCCATGCGAGGGCTACCTGGGCCATTGTCGCGTCATGCTCCCCGGCTATCCTGCGGAGCGCCTCCTGGAGCCTAACGTCTCTGGACGTCTCCTTGAAGACTGGATCCGTCCTCTGAGCCCATGCTTTGGGAGCGGTGGCTCCTGCCAGGGACCCTTTAGCCAGTGGGCTCCAAGCTATCGGCGTTAGCCCCCTTCTCCCCGCAAGTGGTAGTAGGCGCAGCTCCGGCGTCCTGTAGGCGAGGCTGTACTGGACCTGTATGCTTATGGGCTCGTGCCTGTGTAGGCATTGGAGCGCCTTCTCGAGGAGGACAGCGTTAAAGTTCGATAAGCCAATATAGTGTGCAAGCCCCTCCTCAACGAGCCTCTCCAACCCCCTCATGACGGTGCAGAGGGGTGTGTGGATTGGAGGCGGCCAGTGATACTGTACGAGGTCTGGTGTCCGGCCGAGCCTCCTCCTAGACCCCTCAGCGGCCTTCCTAATAGTGTATGGGATCGTGCGGAAGCCTCCAACCTTAGTCGCCACCACTACCTCGTCTCCCACTCCAAGCTCTCTCAGGGCCTCTCCAAGTAGCCTCTCGCTCCTCCCCCAACCGTAGATCTCCGCGGTGTCGAAGAGGTTGATCCCCTCCTCTACCGCCCTCCCAACAACCTCGACCCCGCTACCTATACCACGGGTCCCCCAGCTGGGGGAGCCCAGCTGCCACAATCCCAGCCCGATAGCCGATACCCTGAGGGCTCCCAGCCTTGCAGTCTTCAACCTGTCCCCCCACACTCCCTCCACGGCTCCTGCCCGGAGAGGATCCTGCCTAGAGGGGCCCTCCAGAGTATGTTGAGGGTGTAGCCTACTCCACCATCCACGTTATCCACGAGGGCATATCCGCCTTCTAATAGGAGGCTGTAGGCCCACCTGGAGGCCTCCCTCCACTGAAGCGCAGCTTCCCTTGAAGCCTCCCTAACAGCAGTGATGTCCCTGGGTATCGGGACTAGTACAACCTCGCTGTTGAGGAGGTCCTCCTCCCTCCTCCTAGCCCCCGGGACTGGGACTCCATTCTTGTAATCGACCCCGTATGCCGCGGTGGGTGATAAATCCTTCATGGCTTTGAGGCAGGGCTTCGGCTTCCCCTCTAGGCGCTCCACGACCCTCCCGCTGGTCAGCCACCATTCTACTTTGACCCTGTCGGAGCCGAGGCCCCTGTTAATGTTGTCCCTTATCTCCCCATAGTAGTTTACACGGTACTCTCTAGCGATAACTCCGAGCCTTGCAAGGTTGAAGCGGGAGTTGAGGCTCTGGAGGGGGTCGAAGGTCCACTTCGCAAGGCTCACCCCGTACGCTGAGAGGACCTCGACACGCTGCCTAGACTTGAGCTTGAATCCTACGCCCCGGTACTTCTCCCCCTCAGCCACCCCGGTGGCGTGGCTGTAGAAGTAGTATCCCGCCGGCCACCCGTATGATACACCGATAAGCTTATCCCCAGCGAAGGCTCCCAGCACCAGTCCTCCATTGTCGGCCAGCGCCCTTAGAAGGTGTGCTGGAGCCGCCTCCCTATAGTCGTCCATCCTCCAAGCCTTCTTCTGGACCTCGACCGCCTCCATGAACTCCCGGGGCTCGGAGAGCCTCCTCACAACGACTCCTCCAGTCAACCCAGCTGGCCCCAAGACTACAATTGGGGCCCCTATATACTCTAATATCCCTGCAGGGCTACCATGCTTCAATGCGTGCAATCGGGGTGTGGATGCAATGGCGGCTCCAGTCGATAACGAGGCGAAGATAAGGATGGCGATGAGCATCCTCGCGAGCATAGTGAATGACACGGGTGTGCCGAGGAATATTAGGAGGGCTGCGGCGAACGCACTCCAATATCTCCGCGATGTGAAACTGTCGCCCGCTGTGAGGGCGGCCAACGCTGTAAGCGCGCTGAGACGAGGTCAGCCAGGACCCCAACATGCCATTCCATGCGAGGACGAGGATATGGCAGGCGATAAGCATACTGGAGACTGTAAGGGACTAGCCCACGGCGGGCCGGGGCGCGAGGCTTGCTCTACACGGTCCGTGTTAGAGGCATCTATGCAACAGCCCTAGCCAGCCTCCTCCACGGGAAGGGATTCCTCCTCTCAAACGTCAGCAGGGTCCTCCAGAACAGGCTCCCCATCATACCAAGCAGCAGAACCCCCGACGTGACAGTGAAGAGCATGGAGAGGAGCCCCGACCACCTGCTTGTAGTAGGGTACCCGTGGGATGCCGGCGAGAAAGTATACAACACCCTAGCAGGAGAAATACCCTACACGGTCACGAGGAGGGGGGTCCTCGGACTCTACACAGTCATAGACGCTGTAAGCATGGGCGACTGCACCCTCAGGGCTCCTGGAGGCGTAGCTGTGAGGCTGGACAGCCCAGAGTGCCCCGCTGCGGGCGAGGTGGTGAGGGCCACGGTAATCCGGGAGGCGCTGGAGGCTGGGAGGGACCCTGTAGCTAGGAGGGAGCTGAGGATTGTGGGCCACCACCTCATAGTCTCAAAGCCGGGCTCCGGGGTGAGCTATAGCGAGCACATACGGGGCGAGGAGGACAAGGCCCGCCTGCTCTCAACCATACAGGGCAAGATAGACCCGGGCAGCATGCACGTCCACTTCAGGAGCGCCGCTAAGCTAGCCGAGCCCCCAATAATAGAGAATGAGCTGAAAAGCCTCCTAGAAGAGCTCGCCAGGATAGAATCCACTCCGCCTGGGAAGGGAGAGAGGATAGTTAGGAGGGGGGAGTTCATAGGAGTAATAGGCCTCCCCCGCCCCGCGAAGGAATACCTCGAACGGGATAAGGGGGAAGATAACGCCCACGGTTGGAGGACACCACTCCCTCAAATCATTCGGAGACGAGGCCTCAACACTAGTAGACTGTGCAGAGGCCCAGCTCGCACTGGGTGCCGGTGTTAAAGGGTGGGGGATCGAGTACTACCTAGCCAAGAGGAGTGAGGGGAGAATCATCCTAGTAGAGCACCACAAGCCCGACGGCCAAATAGTGAACCTGGGAAGATACCGTGTCGAAGCCGTGAGGCTCGAGGGCGAGCAGGTGGTCCTAGAGCTGTCCAAGAGGATCAAGACTCCAGGGACCCTCGACGGCCTAGGAGTGGAGAAGAGGCCGGGGGACACCGCTAAGACGAGGGTGAAGACCGGGGAATGGTACATGATACACGAGTACTACACGCCATCCGGAAACCTGCTGGGCGTCTACGCAAACATAAACACGCCCATCGAGATCGGGCCGGGGAGGATCAAGTACTTCGACCTATACATAGACGTGGTGAAGAAGCCGGGGGAGAAGCCAGAGGTAATAGACCAAGACCAGCTCCAACAAGCCAGAGAAGCAGGCTTGATAAGAGAAGACCTCTACGAGAAAGCCCTAGAAACCACGGATTACCTCGTGAGGAGGCTCTCCTCAAACTATCCCTAGACACATAAATGTTGAGCTTAGTCTTCTCGGGGTTATCTAATAGTTAGTCGTCAAAATAATATATCGTCATCGTTCTTCCTTTTCCTTTTCTTTCGCCCACTACCAAACAATAGATCAAGCGGATCAAAGCCTTCGCTTTTCCTCCCGCGTTTTTTGCCTCTCCTTCCACTCTTTTTTCTTTCTTTGCCAAAGAGTAGTTCTTGTGGATCAAACCCCGGGGTATCGTTAGAAAAGCCAAAGCCAAAAATATCATCTCCAGAGTCTATGCCCAAAAGATCATTCTTTTTCTTCTTCTTAGCCCTTGCAATTTTCATCCTATCCTCTCGAGTCTTTTTAGCATGGCAGTCGGGGCACAGAGCCTGAAGGTTTCTTATAGAATTGGAGCCTCCCATCGCAAGGGGTACTTTATGATCGATGTGAAAGTGCAAACCTCTCAATGGCTTTCCGCACATGGCACACCTAAAGTTTTGTCTTTCTAATACTTTTTGAACAATAGCTCTTGGAATATATTCTCTTTTTCGTCTCCTCCCCGAAGGTAGAAAGTCAAAGACCATAAACCCTACCTCGGGAGTATTATCTAGGTCAGCAACTTGTATTTAAATAGTGATCAACATAGATTATAAATTATTAAAAAATATCAAAATAATTGTCGTAAGGATATTACTCTCTTAATTATTAATCTTGAAAGATGGCTGGGTGGGTGAATAATGAAGCTTGTATGCCCCCGCTGTGGTAGGGAGGTCG
Source organism: Thermodiscus maritimus (assembly GCF_055382595.1). Lineage (NCBI taxonomy): Archaea > Thermoproteati > Thermoproteota > Thermoprotei > Acidilobales > Acidilobaceae > Thermodiscus > Thermodiscus maritimus. Next base: position 1,316,168 of record NZ_AP042434.1, on the reverse strand, counting down.
GCTTCCTAGTCGGGAGGGTGTGTAGCAGGTGCTTCGTTGAATTGTATGGTCTAGCCCGGTTGCAGGAGAGGGTGGAGGCGGAGATCTGCAGGTATTGTGGAGCTGTTAGGCTTGGCGGGCGGTGGGTCCAGGTCTACAGCTTCGGTGGGGCTGTGGAGGCTCTCGCCAGGTACCTCGTTTCGAAGGCTAGACCAGTGGAGCCCCTTGAGAGGGTTGAGCTCACCGGGGTGGAGTATGAGACCCTCCCCAACTGGAGGACCCGGGTCCAGCTCAAGCTCCGCGGCGTTTACCGGGGGCATGTTGTTGAGGGCTTCCAGGAGCTTACTGTTAGGCTGAAGCCGAGCGTTTGCCCCCTATGCAAGACCCGTGTGAGCGGGGAATACGATACTGTATTGCAGGTGAGGGGTGCAAACCCAAAGGTATTGGAGGAGAGGGTTGGAGAGGTTATTGAGAGGCTGGGGATACACAGGCAGACGGTTGACCTAATCCCAGGCAAGAACGGGGTTGACGTCTACTTCACCAATACTGGGGCGGCTAGGAAGGTTGCGAGGGAGCTCTCAAAGCTCCTCGGAGGAACTGTTACGGTTCCGAGGTACGAGGAGGTTGGGGTAGATGCTAGGGGGAGGAGGAGGGCTAGGAAGACCCTGGTGTTGCGGGTTGGGAGGGCTGGGGGCTAGAATATAAGTGGCGCCATACTACTGGTTATGGTTGGCCAGGGCTAGCCCCGCTGTAGGAGCCCCCGGGCGAACACCCCCGAAGACGCGGGGAGGGATGTGGCGGGGGCGTCAGGGGCGGGGCACAACCCTTCTACTCGCTCCTACCGTGGCTTGTGCAGAGGACTAGTAGCTTGGCGGCTAGCCTCAACACCCTGTAGTTGCCCCTTGGGAGCACGCCCTTCCTCCTCAACCCCGCGAGCCTCTTAGCGAGGTCATCAACCCCTACACCCAGCCTCTCCGCGGCCTCCTTTACCGTGTCAGAGCCGCTTAGGGCCTTGAGAGTCTCAAGCTCCTCCTCGTCGAGGGCTCCACAGTGTTCAGCCACGGAGAGGAGCTCGCCTACTGCATCGTAGACTGCCTCCCTCACAGCCATGTATAGGTTGTCTGTGCTCGCGTAGACTATGTCTGGGAGGAGGACCAGTTCAACCCCGAGCCTCCCGGCGAGCTCCCTAGCCTTATCATCAGAGCCCCTAGCCACGACGAGAGCCCTAGCCCCCAACAGCTCCGCGTTCACGTACGCCTGCCTCACCCCACTCACATCTACCAGTCCAGCCTTAACCTCCACCGCATACCTAATCCCATCCCTCTCAGCTAGGAAGTCGACCTCCCCAACCTCCACACCATTAACAATTATACGCTTATGCACCTCAAGGATACGATACCCCATATCCTCCAATAGGCTCCTAGCGAGGACCTCGCTACTCCTCCAAGCACTCCTACCCCTAACCATCACCCAGGGACCCTCCACCACAACACCATCCTATAATGAGGGCGGGGAGCATACATGATAATTTTCCTCATAACACAACTCTAACAGCATAACACAACTCTAACAGCGCCTCCTCCAGCCCGCACCGCCACTTGGAGCAAGAAGACTAAACATCCAGCACGCCACCATCAAGCGATACCCCAAGCCCCAATCCAACCATTACACCCATCATCACGCCCGGGGATCCCGCGGGCGGCACATTATAACCCTCTTCAACAAGGGCTGATAGAAGGAGGAGGGACCCTCCCCCCTTAGGCATGATAAATCATCCCTTCTGACCACCCTTAAACAAGTAGATCATATCCCCTCTCAACGGCAGATACATCTCAATATACTTTGCATTCGGCTCTACAGGATGCTGACTACCATACTCTAAATCCTCCTTTATGCCATATAGAGGTGAACCTATACAGCTAATACCATTCCCAGGGAAGATTAACACCTCATTGTACTTACCCTGTTTTAATGGCTGTAGCACATGGTCAGGCAAACCAAAAATTACATCTTCTGGGCCAGCTGCATATCTAGCAGGGGCATTTATGTAGTGTTCGTAGTAAACTCCGCGATTGTTATGTGGTATCCCAAAGGCTTTGAAAGCTATAGGTGTATATAGGTTGTCATATTTCATGTTATCGCCACCATAATTAGCGACACCATACCCGTAGACGAACTTTATCAGATCCCAGTAAGAGAAGTTTTTTGTTAGATAAGTATCAATGGTGTTGTACTTGAGCATTATACTCGGATCCTTTTTCAAATCGGTCCAATTACCATGTATATCCCCCGCAAATTGTTTAATCCCATTGTTCAAACCATGAACTTGTCTATCCCCAAGCCAAGAATAGTACCAGAAACGCACATCCTTACCATATAACTTTCCATTCGGATACTTACTCATAACATCCTCGTAAACCCTAGGCATCTGTTCAATTACATATTGCATAGCATCCAAACCCTTATGATAAACAATTGTTTTGTTTTGCAAGTAAGCATCTAGATCAGCAATACCATGGATCTCATCCCCTATTGGTATCTTCCAAAAGTACATCAACGCAATCTTCCTATCAGTATCGTTTGCTATCCATTGTTTTAGCAAGCTGGAATTGTACCAAGGGAAAACTGTTATTCTCTTACTTAAATTACCAGCTTGAGGAGTAGAATTCCAGTAATAGTTCCACTCTGGTATTATAACCGTCTCCCATATAACTTTATCAGTAGGCTCGTAATGCTCTCCCAGCTCATGAATTACAGGATTATCCAAAATATCCCAAGCGTTCTGTTTTACCTTTACATTAAATGCTTCATACATTTCTGGATACTTAACTACATAAGGAGTATACTTCAAATGCTCAACCAACATCCAAATATCCCTAGCTATATTCTCGCTCTGTATAACAAAACTGTTACCTTGAAAATCTTTCAGCATTATAGGTTTAAAATCAACTATCACAGGGTTGATTTCAGTAGCATTGCCAGCTAGCCATATAACACTTTTATTGTGCTTAGGCAAACCAAGCTGGTATAGAGCAATAGAATAATTACCACCAAACTCTATAAGCCGTTTACTCATACCCTTTTCCACATAGCTGTTGCTACCTGGTACCAAAACCTTTACCTTTCCAGTATACCCTAAATCTAAGAATAGTTGCGATTCTAAAGAAACTATCTTGTTCCTATCCATCGTTATTTGTTTGTCTTTCATATCCAGATTGTATAGCAACGAGAAAACACTACCATTGATTGAATAAAGCTTTAGAGGTGGAAGCAATAGCTTGTTGTCCTTTGGATATAAATCTTGCACCAATCCAGTGTAACTTTTGTAAAATTCTTCAGCCGCGTCTTTGCTTATGTTGTTGTTTAAAGCAAAACTAACAAATTTTTCTTCCAAGGTAGGAATGGCAACTACTTCTTCTATAGCATAGTTATTGTACTTATCGAAAGCAAAAACTTTTATCGGCAATCTATTTATTTTGCTTATATCCCCGACAGATACGTTGCTAGTAAACAAGCCTTTAACTAAAGATAGTGTATAATTCCTACCTTGAACCTCCGCAATAACCTTTGCTACTCCAGAGTCATCTGTAGCATATACACTTACAGAAACTTTGCTTGGTGGTAAAAACTCATAGCTAACAAAGTTGATTGCTGGTGGTGTTGTGTCGTGTGGTGTTGTAGTATGAGTGGTTGTAGTAGTGCTTGTGGTTGTAGGTGGTGCAGTAGTGGTTGTAGTGGTAGTGGTTGCTTGCCGGCTAGTAGTGGTATGAGTACTGGAGGCCCGAGTAGTAGTCGTGGAGGCTGGAGTAGTGGTTGGTGCATGCGTCTCAGTCCAGGCACCCCTCCCAGGCTTACCCATGCTGGGCGCGTAGTGGTAGGCAACCCCAGCCGCCACCAGGCCCGAGACCACAATAATGATGATTAAGAGAGCCTTCTCACCGCGCCACAACCCACACACTCCCATATACTCTTGGAAGCGGGGCTATCCCCAGGAAGAGGGTCCCCCAAAGAATATAATCCTAATAACCATTATTAAGCCTATCGCGCCAACCCCAATATAGGATGACCCTGCGCAACCCACTATAGATTAGGGAGGGACCCTCCACTGGGAAATCCCCCATGTCATAGAGGGACCCTCGCCAATACGTGGAGGTTGACTGGAAAAGACAGGGACCCTCACCCTCAAACAACCCCAACCCCCCTTAGAAGCTAAACCCTCCCCGACCCGACTTGATGGTGGAGCACACCCGTTAAATGCAGGGGTATCCTCGGCGAGGGCATTAACACAGCATCCCCTAGGGGGAAAGAGTAGGATCTGGCCATGGAGGGGTCCCTCCCCCAGGTGTAATCCCAAGTAACAGCTACCGAGCCCTCCACCACTCCAAGTTCAATCCAGCAACGGAGACTATGACATTGCGGGAAGCCCGCGAGCCATCCCGCCCCGGGATGGGCTAGTGTTGTGTAGCCTCCAATACATGGGCCACCTCTTGATGCAGTTCAACATTTAGAGCATAGTTTTACTTGTCCTCAAAGGTTAACCCTAATTAGTGCTTAACAGTATTATTAAAGGAAACTACTACGGGTCCGGGAACATGGGGTCAGGGAGCATTACCTCGCACATGAGCGTGTTAGAAGCGGGCATAGTGGGCTGTTTGGAGGAGGGGGTTTAGAGTTCTAGGCCCCGAGGCTTCCTCTGCTCCTCGGGCCTTATCTTGATTATTCCTAGGTGTATTGCGCAGGATATGCAGTAGCACTTTGTCACCGGGTACCTCATTATTATTGCGCCCTTCTTCTCCAGCTCCCTGGCGAGCTGGGGGTCTACGGGGCTGTACATTCTCGTGACGCATACAGCCTTGTCGGCGGGCACTACCCTGCCGCAGTTGTCGCATTGGACTGTGCCGGTCTTGCCTTTTGCACCTTTACGCCTGCCCCTGCTCTCCCTCTTCTTCGGCATCCCTATCTTCCACCCAAGCCCCATAATGGGGCGTGGGATTATTATTTGTAGGGGGTCCCTACCACTAAACACTAGTATGACTTGGAGTACCTCATCCACGTAATAGACTCGCGGCCGCACACGGGGCACTTCTCACCGCTAGCCCTCTCAAGGGGCCATGGGGAGCCTAGGGCTTTAGCGTCGAGCTCGTCCTCTAGGTGAACCGCGCACTCCTCTCTACCACACCATGGTACCTCTACAACCCCCCTCCTCTCAGCTATCCACCTCCTAGCCTCCTCTAAATTGCTCGTCCTCAGGACTCTGCTCCGCAGCTCCCTCCAAGCCCTGTCCCTGAGGCTATTGTAGATCTCGTTCATGAGGCTGGGGATCCTCTCCCTCAGCCCCTCTAAAGGAACCTGCTCCTTCTCGAGAGTATCTCTCCTTACCAGGGTTACCTTCTCCTCACGAGCCTCCCTTGCTCCAACCTCTATCCTCACAGGGACCCCGCGGGCCTCCCAGTAGTAGAATTTCGCCCCAGGCCTCAGCTCGTCACGGTCATCGATCCTGTAGCGGAGTCCTAGCTCCTCGAGCACCCCTCTAACCTTCTCCAGCGTCTCCTTTACCAGCTGCTCGTCCTCCTCGCTTTTTGCAGGTATTGGGACGACTACTACTTGTATGGGGGCTATTTCTGGGGGTAGGACTAGGCCGTTATCGTCTCCATGCACTGCTACTATAGTTGCGACTACCCTGTCGCTTACTCCGTAGCTTGTCTGCCATGGGTGGTCTAGGCTCTCGTCTGCGAGCTGGATCTTGAAGTCGAAGGCCTTGGTGAAGTTCTGCCCTAGGTTGTGGGCTGTCCCTATCTGCAGGGTTCTACCATCGGGCATGATCGTGTCGAATGCTATGGTGTAGAGTGCTCCGGCGAACTTGTCCCACTCCGGCCTCCTGGAGATAAGGTAGGGTATCCCTAGCCTGTCGAAGAACTCCTTGTAGGATTCGATCGCCTCCAGCACCTGCCTCTCCGCGTCCTCGAAGGTGTCGTGAACAGTATGGGCCTCCTTGAAGGTGGTGACCTCCCTCAGCCTTATCATGGGCCTGGTAGCCTTGGTCTCGTAGCGGAATATGCTCACTATCTGATAGTATTTCTTGGGGAGCTGCTTGTAGCTCTTGATCCAGAACGTCTCCATATAGGTTATGCTGGTCTCACTCGTGGGCCTGAGGGCGAGCTTCACATCTAATGGCTCTAGGCCTCCGTGGGTGACCCAGTATACCTCGTCCTCGAAGCCCTTAACGTGCTCCTTCTCCCTCCTGAGGAGTAGCTCGGGTATCAGCATTGGGAAGAGTACTTCCTCGTGGCCCCTCTTATCCAGTATCTCGCGTATGAGCTCGATCATCCTCCTCCTTATCTGGAACCCGTAGGGCCTCCAAACCCCCATACCCTTGACAGGATACCTCCCATAATCGTATAGCTCAGCCTCGTCGAGGATCCAGTCGAACCACCGGGGGAACTCTTCCGCCCACCTCTCCCTCTTAGGCTTCACCAACGACTTGCACCCTTCTCCACTAATCTACCCAGGGGGCGTTATTGCTTGGTTATAGTCCCGTTTCCAAGCCCGGGTTTAACGTGTTCATATTTAAAAAGAAACTCTTTGAGCTCGGTTATTATCTAGTTGATTATCCTAGGGCTATATCACGAATAGTACTAGCAGGGCTACCAGCAGCCCGTAGATTGCGATTCCCTCGCCGAGAGCCACGAATAGTAGGGCTGTACCCGAGATCTCCCTGTTCTCAGCAATCGCGCTTACAGCAGCGGCACCCGCGACACCTACAGCGTAGCCGCCGCCCACGCCTGCTAGACCGACTGCTAGCGCCGCGCCTATGCTCTTGGCGAAGGCCGTGTTGGAGGTTAGTGACTGGCCCTGGCCGCCCGCCTCCTGGGCGCTGGTGACGAACGCTATTGTCCCGAAAGCAGCGATGACTGCGAGCATAGCGGCTAGTACTGTTAGTGCCCTGAACCGCTTGTCCGCCAGCAAGATTTTGAGCGCCTTCACTACTACTCTCCCCCAGGTGTGCCGTGTATCCTAGGACCGTGTATTGGGTATTTGAGAGTTTTCCATCCAATCCTGCTGTCCCCGATAAAATCCCTCCGGGACCGAGTTCTATCCCTAGCAGGCTTGTAGTAGGGTGTGGCAGGGTTGATACTGGGAGACTATGACATCCACCTCTTGCTGAGGGCTGGGGACCTGGTTATCGAGCCGTTCAACGAGGAGATCGTGAGGGAGAATGGATTAGACCTTAGGCTGGGGAGAATGTACTGTAGATTCAAGAGGGTCGACAAGGTCCTGGACCCGAGGGATCCGGGGGACCCCAAGGAATACTATGACTGTGGCGAATCGGATGAGATCATAATACCTCCAAACCAGCACGTCCTCCTCCACACCCTAGAATACATCCGCCTCCCCCCATACATTGCAGGCTTAGTGAACCTGAGGAGCACCTGGGCTAGGACAGGAATCTATGCACCCCCCACTATCGTGGATGCAGGCTTCGAGGGAGAATTGACTATAGAGATAGTGGGCTCCAGCTTCCCCGTCAAACTCTACGCTGGAGACAGGTTCCTCCACCTTGTCCTCGTAAAGCTGAACACTCCAGCCCACAAGCCATACGATGGGACCTACAAGGGTCAGAAGGGTGTGAGGCTGCCCAAGTTCTTCCCAATATTAAGGGGTTAGACAACCATATCCCCCTTACATGGGGATGCTTGAGTTATGAGTGGCGATGCCGTCCTAATTGGTGCTTCTAGGTGCCCTTCTCTCGAGGAGATTGTCTCGATAGCGTTGGGGGCCAGGGTCGTCGTGGAGGCTAGCGTGCTGGAGAGGCTAGACCATGCTAGGAGATCCTACCTGGAAGCGATAAAGCGTGGCGAGGAGGTTTACGGCTACTGTACTGGGCTAGGAGAGCTTCTGGGCAAGCGCTCTGAGAAGTGTGATAGTGAGTGGGAGAAGCATATTCTAGTGGAGCATGCAATGACCGTTGGGGACCCCGCCCCGGAGAGGCTGGTTAGGGCCTTCCTAGCTGTCCGGCTAAGCCAGCTGGCTAGGGGGAGAGCCCCGGTTAGGGGCGTGGTTGCTAAGCGTATAGCGGATGCCTTGAATAAGGGGCTGACTCCAAGGATCCGCCTGCATGGGAGCGTTGGGGCCAGCGGGGACCTAGCCCCCTCTGCTGAGGCGTTCCTCTGCATCTTCTACGGGGAGGGTGAAGCCCTCGATGAGAGTGGATGGGTTCCCTGCCGGGAGAAGATGAGGGAGATTGGACTGGAGCCTCTCGCGCTCGAGCCGGGGGAGGCTCTCGCCCTAATCAATAATACTGCTTGGAGCACCGCAGTTGGGATCCTAGCGTATGAGTCCCTCCGCCGCCTATGGGATTGGTCTCTCAAGGCGGCGGCTTCAACTCTCCGTGTGACGGGATGCAATATGCAGCACTACTCCGGTGATGCTCTCGATGCATGTATGCATGGTGGTGTCCGGAGGGCTGGGGAGAGACTCCGTGATCTAGTGGGAGGATGCGATGGGAGGAGGCTCCAGGACCCGTATAGCCTTAGGTGCACACCCCAGGTGGCAGGCGCCGCCTGGGAGGCGCTGGAGTTCGCCGGGAGGCTGCTAGTGGAGGAGGCTTGCTCCTCAACCGAGAACCCGATCGTGGCAGGTAATGGGGTGCGGCACTGGTGCGGATTCCACAGTATACACGTTGCCCTCGCCATCGACTCTATGAAGCTCGCAGCCTCCTACCTCGCGAACCTGTCTGAGAGGAGGGTGAGCCAGCTCCTCCGGAAGGAGATAACTGGGCTCCCAGACTTCCTGGCGGGCGTGATGGATAGTGTGGGCGCTATGATCACACAGTATACCGCTGCAGCCCTCGCCGCTAGGGCCCGGTGGGCTGCTAATCCTCAGAGCGTCCACAGTATACCCACGAGCGGCCTCCAGGAGGACATTGTCCCTATGACTCCCGAGGCGGGGTACGAGCTGCTGGAGGCGGTGAGGCTCCTATCCCAGACTATAGCCTTGGAGCTCGCGGTGTCAAAGTATGCCGGCGACCGCCTAAGCGGGGGTGTCGAGAGGCTGAGGAGGCTGCTGGATGAATACGTTGGGCTCCTGGAGGCTGAACTCCTACCCTAGACGCCCCCCATCCTTCCTACCGCTTTCCGAATAAGCTGATTATCTTCCCCCTAACCTCGGAGGATAAGAGCCTCCTTGGCACCCTCTTGCCCACATACTCGCTGGGGATCGGGTCGGAGGAGTACATTGCCTCGCTCACAACACCCATGAACTCTGCCGGTGGCAGTATAGCCGCCGCCCTAACCTGTCCAACCCTGATATCCTGGAGGTTTGTGACTATAGTGAACACCGCCCTCCCCGCGCTCGCACGGGTCACCTTCAGCTTCTCACTCCCCTCTAGGGGCTCGACCCTCGTAACCTCTACCCCTACAATGTCGACCGCGTACTCGGGATGATTGTCTTCTCCCAGGCGTAGCCGTTGGGGTAGGCCTAGTAGTATGAGGAGGCTGTACTTCATCTCTGCTAGGGCGAGCGTCTTGCCCGGGTCTAGTTTTGGTATTGTCTCGGGGATTAGGAGGTCTTTGAGCCTACGCGCCTCTTCGACTACGGCTTTCAGCTCTTCGGATTCTAGGAGCAGTTCTGCTGGGAGGTAGGAGTACTTGATCTTTAACAGGTTCTTGCGTATATTCTCAAGGGCCTCGAGAGCCTTCCCCTTGTTGAAGGGCCATGGCATACCCCACTGCCTTATCCTCCTCGAGAGCCTCTCGACCGCATCCTCCGCGGCTAGTATCCTGTAGTCGTGGGCCGTATCCATTCTAAGACTCCACCCCTCCACCTCCAACCGTGCTCCACTTTATGGTGTGGATGGTTTATTGAGCACTTCTACTCGCCCGGGTATTTCGGGGAGTACTTGTTTACGGGGCATGGCTTTTCTAGGGGGATCCTGTCTTCCAGTATCTTGTGTATTAAGCCTCTAATGGAGTCTGTTAGGTCGAGGCTGAGAGCCTCCCTGATATCGTAGAAGCGGGCTTCTAGAGCATCGCTCCCCGCCCTGGGCTCGTCGCTTGCCGCCCTCATGAGGACTGTTATGAGCACGTACCTGTACTTGACCCGGCCCTCATCATCATATATTATTGCATCGTCAACGTTCACGACTCCAACGGGCTCCGCGTCTATCCCCGTCTCCTCCAAGAGCTCCCTCCTAGCAGCCTCCGTGACGGACTCTGAAACCTCTACGTGCCCGCCCGGTATACTCCACTTACCCCTTCCAGGCGGGTACTTCCTCCTAACCAGGAGGATCCTCCCATCCTTGATGACTAGGGCGCCCACTCCCACTAGAGGCGAGTCGGGGTAGGTGTGCTTCATTCCCACAGGCACCATTATAACGCGTCTGGTATGCAAGGCTATATTGTGAGACTCCGAATATTCATTATGGGGTCTAGTATGCTTGTCGAGATAAGGTTCCATGGCCGAGGAGGCCAGGGCGCAGTTACCGCGGCTAACCTCCTTGCAAACGCTGCAGTGGGGGAGGGCAAGTATGCTCAGGCCTTCCCCTACTTCGGGGCTGAGAGGAGAGGCGCCCCAGTCGTAGCCTTCGCGAGGATAAGCGATGAGCCGATTGAGACTCATAGCAGGATCGAGAACCCCGATATAGTTGTAGTCCTTGACCCCAGACTGTTCGAGCTAGCCGCTGTGACTGAGGGTCTCAAGGAGAACGGGTTGATTATAGCGAATGCCAAGGAGAAGCCCCCCATAGAGGGACCCTACGAGATATACTGTGTAGACGCTACTGCGATAGCACTTGACCTCGGCCTGGTCGTGAGCGGCTGGCCCGTTGTTAATACTGTAATGCTTGGCGCCTTCTCTAAGGCCACTGGCCTGGTAGGGCTCGAATCAGTTGTTGAAGCTGTTAAGGCGAGGTTCCCTGGCAAGCTTGGCGAGCGGAACGCTGAGGCTATAATGCAGGCTGCGGAGAAGGTGAAGCCGTGCTGAATACGGTTATCTAGGGTATCTATGCAGGGTTATACTCTGAAATAATAACCCCCGCGAAGGCTACATTATATCCATGAGCGGGCTGATTCCAGATGGCGATGAGTAATAGGCCTGTCTTAGAAGAGCCTAAAACCCTATTCTTCGCCCCAATCAGCCGTCCCGCCCCAGGGAGCGTCGGTAAGACTGGGGCCTGGAGAACTCAGAAGCCCGTAGTCAACGAGGATAAGTGCACAGGCTGCCTCATCTGCTGGCTTTACTGTCCAGAGGACACGATCATTAGGCTGGATAATGGTAAAGTCACCATCGACTACGAGTATTGTAAGGGCTGCGGGATATGCGCCCACATGTGCCCGTTCGACGCTATAGATATGGTTTCTGAAGGGTGATGAGTGTGGTTGTGAAGACCCTTACGGGGAATTATGCGGTTGCTGAGGCGGTTAGGCTTGCCCGAGTCCAGGTTATAAGCGCCTACCCCATAACGCCCCAGACCACCATCGTGGAGAAGCTCTCCGAGATGATCGAGAAGGGCGAGCTCGATGCCAGGATGATTAGGGTTGAGAGCGAGCACTCCGCTCTCGCCGCCGTCTTCGGGGCTGCGAGTGCTGGGGCCAGGGCCTTCACGGCCACGGCTAGTCATGGACTCCTCTATATGCACGAGGTTGTGTGGTGGGCTGCGGGGGCCAGGATACCCCTGGTTATGGCTGTGGTTACGAGGGCTATTGGGCCGCCCTGGAATATTCACGTGGATCACCAGGATATACTTGACCAGAGGGACTCCGGCTGGATCATAGCAATGGCGCAGGAGAACCAGGAGGTTCTAGACCTAACCCTCCAAGCATTCAAGATAAGCGAGGACCCTAGAGTATACCTTCCCGTAATGGTTGGCCTTGAGGGATTCATCCTATCCCATACGACGGCCCCGGTAGATGTGCCCGACCAGAAGCTGGTTGACGAGTGGCTCCCTCCGAGGAGGCAACCCTACGTGATCTCGCCGGAGACTGATATTGTGATGGGCAATATCGCCCCGGACGAGGACCACTTCATGATGAGGTACTCTATGGCTGCGGCGATGGAGGCTGCGAAGAAGGTGATTGAGGAGGTTGACAGGGAGTACGGCGAGGTCTTCGGCCGGAGTTATGGTGGCCTCGTCGATTGCTATAGGTGTGATGATGCAGAGTACTTCGCCGTCATAATGGGCAGCTGGGCTGGCGATGCGAAGAAGGCTGCAGACATGCTGAGGGAAGAGGGCCTCCCAGTGGGGGTGGCGAGGATAAGGTTTGTGAGGCCATGGCCCAGAGAGAAGCTCATAGAGCTACTCGGAGGCGCTAAGGGAGTAATAGTGTTCGACAGGGCAGTCTCGATGGGGAGCACGGGAATACTCTTCTCGGAGGTAGCGCAGACCCTCTACCCCATGAAGATCAACCTGAAGGGGGTAATCGCCGGCTTGACAGGCGTGGATGTAGGAGCCGCTAGGATGAAGGACGAGATCCACAAGTTCATAAAGCAGGTGGAGGAGGGAGCAGTATACACTCCCGTAGAGTGGCTCCTCCCCGAGAAGTATGCGGGGAAGTATCCCCCGCACCCCAAGGAGGTGGTTGCGAGATGGGCGTGAACCTGAAGAGGATCCCCAAGAAGAAGTATGTTATGCCTGGGAACGCCGCATGCCCTGGATGCCCCGAGACAATGGGCATGCGGTACCTCAAGATGGCTCTAGGAGACAACTTTGTAATGGTGATACCTGCTGGGTGCAGCAGTGTAATACAGGGGATCTCGCCTAAGTCTGGCATAAACGCTCCAGTCTTGAACATAGTATTCGCCGCGGGAGCATCCGCCGCAGCCGGGATGAAGGCGGCATTCGAAGCGCAGGGTAAAGACGTGCAGGTAGTCGTATGGGCTGGGGACGGTGGCACCGGTGACATCGGCTTCCAGGCCCTGAGTGGGGCCGCGGAGAGGAACGACGACATACTATACATCTGCGTCGACAACGAGGCCTACATGAACACTGGGATACAGAGGAGTAGCCTAACCCCATACGGGGCGTGGACAACCACTACATGGACTGGGAAGAAGGAGCACAAGAAGAACATACCCCTCATAATGATAGCCCATGGGGCGAGATACGTTGCAACCGCAACGGTAGGCTACCCGACAGACTTCATAGAGAAGGTCCAGAGGGCATCAAAGATCAAGGGGTTCAAATACATACACCTCCTAGCCCCATGCCCGGTGGGCTGGAGATTCGACCCAGCAATGACTGGTGAAATAGGGCAGCTGGCGGTTAAGACGGGTCTATTCCCACTCTACGAGTACGTCGATGGAGTATTCAAGCTCTCACCCATAGGGCGGAGGTTTAAGGATCCCTCCAAGAGGCTGCCTGTAACCGAGTACCTTAAGCACCAGGGCAGGTATAAGCACCTGCTCAACAAGCCCGAGGAGATCAAGAAGATAGAGGAGTATATCGAGAGCGTATGGTACATGATAGACGTGTTGGAGAAAGCCTTCAACCCCCAGGAGGAGGCTAGGAAGCTCCTCGGCTCCCTCTAGCAGGGGGAATGGTATAGGTCAACACAGTCACCATTTTATCATACCTCTCCTTGTCGAATGGGTGCTTTACTGGGAGCGTGTTGTCAGCCCACAGCACTATGATGGTGTAGCTATCATTAAACCTTGGGACGTGGAACGTCACGTTGAAGAATCCATCGTCGACAACATACGTCTCAGGCTCGATAACCCGAGCGCCCTCAACCCTATAGGGCAGCACGTAGGCGTAGAAGTCGCTTATAGATATCGAGTGGCAAGTGAATGTTAACCCGGCCGTCCTGGGCCAAGAGATCACGTGGGGCGCCTTCCACACGTAGACCCCTACATACTCGAGGCTGGAATTCACAAGCGTTATCCTTCCCGCCGCGTGGAATAGGCCGCTGGTATCATTGTATGCTGGAGGATCGATCCAGTCAACCCACACCTTCAACATGTATATGGCTAGATAGAACCTCTTCCCATTGTAAGCGCAGGCTACATCCACATAGTTATTAGTGGGGTCGAGCAGGGAGTCTCTATGACCCCAATTAGACTCGGAGTCATTATAGACCATGCCGTCAATGAGGCGGAGCGTGTAGTTTAACGGAGTCCCCCTAAGCTCGCCTTCCATAGAATAGAATACTCCAAGGTTCTCCTCGGCATCATAAACCCCACCATGAAGGGTATACCCTAGGAAGTAGGGGACCCCGTCAGGGTCACAATGGCCAAAGTAATCCCGCTCAACCATATCCCGCACCTTATACAAAGCCACCGTAGTATTCATGTAGTGCACGGGGGGAACCCCGAACTCCTCCCTCAACTCGTTAATCCGTTCAACAGCAGCCCATACCACACTACCATTACATACCCAAACACCGTCCCCGCGGAGAGGTGTGGTCGTTGCAGAGGAGGATTGACCTGGAACAGTACTCGACACGCTAGAAGACCCATTCTGGGGTGAGGGGGACACTAGGCTTGCAAAACCCCATAGGATCACAGCGAGCAACACCGCAGCCAGGAATAATCGGGCGAAACCCACACCCAGCCCCTCACCTTATAGGAATCCTAGAGAGGAAAGGTTGATAAACTCACCAAGGCAAAAACTAGTGAGCGGACGGGCCGGTAGCTCAGCCTGGAAGAGCGCTCGGCTTGCACCCGAGAGGCCCCGGGTTCAAATCCCGGCCGGTCCACCATCATAGGGGCACTGCCCCTATAACCCCTCTTCATCGTTTCAGTGTCTTTTGGATTCTTCAGCTGCTATTACCACCTTCCCGCCTGCCTTGCCGCCCTTCTTGGATGGGTTTCAGTGTCTTTTGGATTCTTCGCCCAGATTATGAGGCTAGCCGTGGAATCAGGACAGGATATAGCTATGAAGTTTCAGTGTCTTTTGGATTCTTCCAATCTTTGTGCTTCTCGGGAGCCTTATATAACCATAACGGGGCTTGATAGTCGCACCATGAAACACCCCATCAACCCCGACCAATATACAAAACATTACATCTTCTTTTTGTTTTCCATTTTACTGTTTTCCGATTTAGTTGAACTCTCTACTCTTCTAGGACTGATTGGACTATGTCGTATAGCTCTGGGTCCCTGTCCTTGAGTCTTTCTAGGGTCCATGGCAGCCATTTTCCTTGGGAGACGCTGCGGAGGACGTTTCTTATCCAGGAGTCGTATATTTTCGAGCAGTTGTTGTAGTTTTTGCAGCTGTTGTCTAGGAATTGTTTTATTGAGAGGAGTGCCTCCTCTAAGGGGGTGTTTTTGACGTTGACTAGGTACCTGCTTATGACGTAGAGTATTAGCCTGGATCTTCCGTCGGGGACCCCCTTTTCTAGGAGCTTGTCGATCCAAGCATACTTCTCTATTAGGCGCCTCCTGCCCCTGGGTGACTCGCACTCGCTCGGGTCGCTGCACATCTCTTTAAGGAACTCCTCTAGAGCCCTACGGCACTCTTCCTCGCTTGAACTGCAGGCCTCTACCAGCTTCCTTAGGCGGGGGTCCAATCCCATACTCCTATACACGGGTAGGGCCGGGGCTAACCCTTATTAAACTAGAAGGATCAATCCATCTTGATCCCGGCAGAGGGATAGCCGGGTCGTCTAGCGGCCAAGGATGCGGGGCTCTGGCCCGACAGGCCCCTCCCCACCGTGGAGGGGGTTGGCCTGCGGGGAGAACCCCCGTGACCGGGGTTCGAATCCCCGCCCGGCTACCACTCCCTCCCCCTTTAACTGCTCATTCCTTGTATGAATCCATTCAGCACTACGCTGCCTATACCCGAGAAGTAAGTTCCGGCAGCTTGTGGATCAACCGCAAAAGCTAAAACAGTACCACCCATGATCCCATTAGCACGTGAGAGGCTCGGGGAGGCCTTCAGGGCTGGGATCCCCCAGTGTGGGGGAGGGCCCGTAGCTCAGCCCGGTAGAGCGCCCGGCTGATAACCGGGCGGTCGGGGGTTCGAATCCCCCCGGGCCCACCATTATATGGAGGAATCCGAAGGACACTGAAACAAACATTATAATGATGTTGGGATACAACTTGATTGGGGAGGTAAAGAATGGCTTTAGCAATGATCCTTGCGGGAGGCTATGGTAAGAGGCTTAGACCCCTAACACTGGAGGTTCCGAAGCCCCTGGTTAAGGTTGGCGAGAAGTCTGTTATCGAGTACCAGATCGAGTGGCTGAAGTACTATGGATTCGACGAGATAGTGGTGCTTGCCGGCTACTTGAAGGAGAAGATCATTGAGCACCTAGGTAGCGGGGCTAAGTATGGTGTGAGCATAACATACGTGGTTGAGGATGAGCCCCTAGGCACCGGTGGGGCTTTGAAGAATGCTGGGAGCGTTTTAAAGAGGAATGAAACTGTGGTCGTTGTGAATGGCGACGTTATCACTAATATCGATCCGAGAAAGCTTGTAGAGGACGTGAAGGAGAGGGGCCTCGTAGCTACCATTGCCGCCGTACCGCTTCGGAGCCCCTACGGGATCCTATCCATAGACGAGGAGAGGAGGCTCATCGTTGACTTCAAGGAGAAGCCGATTCTCTACGAGTACTGGATTAATGGCGGGGTCTACGCCTTCACCCCCAAGATAATTGACTATCTCCCCGAGTACGGTGATATCGAGAAGACCGCGTTCCCCGAGCTGGCGAGTGCTGGGAAGCTTGGAGTGATCAAGTATTCGATCCCGCCCTACTACTGGAAGTCCATCGACACCCACAAGGATTTGGAGGAGGCGAGCAAAGAACTGCAAGCTATTGGAGGCCTACTAGGCTCCTTATCTGAAAAGTAATTAATTTTAATATATCAGCTAGTACCTGCTCTACTCCCCGTATTCTCCCAGCTGGTCTAGGACGAGCTCATAGTACTCCTCCTTCGCGGACTCCAGGTCTTCAGGGGAGGAGCTCTTCTTTTTAACCTGGCTAACGACCTTGGTTGTCACTACCTTGGACTTCTTATCTGCCTTATGGACTACCTTGTACTGTTCCAGGTCTTTCTCAGTAGCCTTTATCTCGTAGCCGCAGCGCCTGCATTTGAGGTATATCTCGTTCCCCTTCTTGACTGGGAACATTGGTCCACCGCACTTGGGGCAGTACTTCAAATTAGTGCACCTCCGAGTTTCGTCGTGACCGAAACGGGAATAGACTGCAGAGGGTTATATTCTTAATGTAGCGGTCTTTACGGGTGTAGAGGTTTAATGGGTTTCTCATATAATTGTAGGGAAGCCAAGCTTCCTCCGGTGATAGTATCCTTTGATGTTGAGTTTGTATCCGCAGCTGGGGCACGTGTTGTCCTCCTTGAGCCTCCAGGATACTATTGTGAATCCTACCCGCTCGATCACCTTGTATCCGCAGTTGGGGCAGTAGGTATGCTCGAGTGGGTGGGGAGTCACGTTTCCTATGTAGACGTGTTTGAGCCCCTCCTCCATCGCGGCCTTGGCAAGATTCTCTAGGGTCGACAGGGGGGTTGGGGGGTAATCGAGCATCTTGTAGTCGGGGTGGAAGCGTAGGAGGTGGAATGGGGTCTCATCGCCTAGGTTCTCCGCTATCCACCTAGCCAGCCTCCTGACGTCCTCCTCCTTATCACCTACCTTGGGGATTACGAGGTTTGTTACCTCTATGAACCACCCCTTATCCTTCATGGCTAAGAGTGCGTCGTAGATCGGGTCTGGATCCCATACTCCGATGAATTTACGGTAGAACTCCTTGTTTCCTCCCCCCTTGAAGTCTACGGTCGCCGCGTCCATGAGGCTTCCGAGCTCGTCTACAGCCTCCGGGGTCATGTAGCCGTTTGTTACCATCGTGTTGAATAGGCCGTGCCTCTTCGCTAGCCTAGCAGTGTCGTACATGAACTCGAAGAAGATAGTTGGCTCGTTGTACGTGTAGGCGATGCCGTCGGCCTCATACTCGAGAGCGGCTGAGACCACCTCCTCCGGGCTCTTATACACCCCGTAGAGTCCCCTTTCGAGCCTGCTCTGACTTATTACCCAGTTCTGGCAGAACCTGCAGAAGAAGTTGCAGCCAACCGTTGAGATGCTGAGAACCCTGCTCCCGGGGTGGAAGTGGTATAGGGGCTTCTTCTCTATCGGGTCGATGTTCATGGCGGTTAGGAGCCCATATACAAGCGTGTAGAGCTTTCCATCGATATTCCTCCTAACCCCGCAGGCGCCGTAGCGTCCTGGGGCTATAATACACCTTTTAGCGCAGAGGTTGCATCTAACCCAGCCCTCCTTGCCCTCAACAGGCTCCAAGAGGCGGGCGGGCCTTACATGAGGCCTAGCCAGTAGCCCGCGCCCCCTACTAGCTGGCTCGGATGATACCATTTCACTCCACCCTCTTCTAGTGTTAATAGTAGGTGTTCGGGGGTCTTCTTCCTTACAGGGACCCTCAGAGGGATCTTGTATCCGCACTTCCAGCACGATCCATCCCTTACCTCGAGGACCCTGAGGACTCCTTCACTCCTCGAGGCCACTGGGGCTCCGCAGTTGGGGCAGACCGTGTCGAGCTCGGGGTAGAGGTCGTTGTGTATATAGACGTACTTCAGCTTCTCCCTAAGCTTCTCGTAGAGGTCTCTCACAGGCCCTCCCCCACGGTGATCCTCTATGAAGACATGAAGGGGCACCTCAGTGCCTTCTAGTGCTACGACGAGAGGGTGGAGCCTTCCATAGTCCGGTGTCTTAAGGTATGCTGAGACCTCCACCCATAGTTTACTATCTAGGACCTTGTAGAGCAGCTTTACCGCATCGCCTGGTATTGACGGGTCCAGGGCATAGTCCCTCATATAGTCGATGACAAGGTAGTCGAGGGCCCAGAGCCTCTCCCCCTCCACTAAGCCAAGGCTCCTAGCCCCAACGCTCAACCCCCTCTTCCCAGCATTCTCTCTTAGCTCTTCAAGCGTCCCCTCCCCCATGCTGTTGAGGGGCTCAAGCCCGTCTAGGAATATAGACCAGGCCGACCAGGCCCTGGCCCTATCGAGGAGGAAGCCTGAATCCACCTCGACCGGTGAAAGCACCCTGCCCCCTTCGCCGAAGACGCAGATGGGGAAGGCTTCACATTTGTAGACGGGATATTCGATGCTAGAGTAGACTGCTCTAACTGCTAGGCCTCCTGGACTAAAGTGGTAGACGGGAATAGACTCCATAGTTCCTATTCCTATCATCGCCACAAGGTGGCGTTTCCCGCTATCAGCCCTTAACAACCAGCATAACCCCCTCCATCCACTGTGGTGTCAGAGTTAATTTTTCCTCGAGCCCAAATCCGGAGACCGGTGCAAGGGTAGTGGTTATACTGTTAGCTGGCCCCAGCGAGCCCAGCGGAGAGCTGGCTGAGAGCATATCCCGTGAGCTAGGGGCCCGCCTGGTTGCTGCACAGTGGAAGGTTTTCCCGGACGGGGAACACTATGTACGGGTACCCGTCGACCTCAACGGGGAAGAAGTCTACGTTGTCCAGACTATAGGTCCTCCTCAGAACGACTCGCTGATACAAGCCCTCCTCCTAGCAGACGCAGCCCTAGGTGCGGGGGCGAGGAGGGTTGGACTCATAGCGCCGTACATAGCCTATGCTAGACAGGATAGGAGGTTTCTCCCAGGGGAGCCTGTGAGCATAAAGATCATCCTACAAGCCTTGAAGAGCGCAGGATACGATGAGGTCGTTACTGTTGAAATACACAAGCCGGAGAGCCTCGAGTGGTTCGAAGGCAGGAGCATTAACCTATCCCCCTACGAGTACATGGCTGGGAAGCTCGATCTAAGCGGAGACCTACTCGTGCTAGCCCCCGATAAAGGAGCGCTGGGAAGGGCTAAGAGGCTCGCCGAAGCGCTGGGAGCAGACTACGACTACATCGTAAAACACAGGGACAGGGTGACTGGGGAGATAGTGATGGAGCCTAAAGAAATCCCCGCTGAAGGAAGGACTATCATACTGGTGGATGACATAATAAGTACAGGTGGAACGATAGCAAAGGCGGCGAGCCTCCTCTTCCAGCAAGGGGCTAGGAAGGTGTATGCCCTCGTAGCCCATGCCCTGCTAGCGGGCAACGCTCTCGAGAAGCTCGAGAAGTTTGGGATCGAGAAGATCTACGCCGCCAACACGCTTCCAAGGAAGGAGTCTCCTATATTGGAGTACATCGACATAGGCCCCCTCATAGCTGGATCCCTCTCGGTGTAGGTGTTGACTGGAGAGCGCAAGCTTTACTACGCTATACTCAGCGGAGAACACCCCGTAATGCCCCTAGCTGAGCTAGAAGCGATCCTCCAAGCAAGGGTCCCAGGTAGGATACTATACCATTTCGAGGGACTAGCCCTCTTCGAGTCCAGCCGCGACCCATCAGCTATAACAAGGCTGGCAGGGTGGGTCAAGGAGACTGGGAGAGTCCTATTCCATGGCACAGCGGATCAGGAGGTAATCGAGTCCTCGCTTAAATTGCTCGGCGAGGGGCTCAGGAAGTATAAGAGACTACTCGTGAAGAAGTACAAGGGCTACTCGTGCCATATAGACACGGGAAGGATTAAGAGGCTAGCCCTCTCTCTAGGCTTGGGGGCGGGAGGGTCCCTCCTCCGTCTATTCATAACCGAGGGAGTCTATGTTCTAGGAGAGATCATTGGAGTACAGGATACTCGGGAGTATAACGTCCGGAGGCCGGGCAAGAGGCCCTTCTTCAAACCAGGCCCCCTAAGCCCACAGCTTTCAAGGGTCTTTGTGAACCTTTCAAGGCTCCCCGAGGAAGGCGTCTTCCTTGACCCCTTCTGCGGGACCGGTGGCTTCGTGTTAGAAGCGTGCCTCACCGGTGCAAGCCTCTGCATCTGCGGGGACATAGCCGTGGAGATGGTCCGTGGGGCTAGGGTTAACCTATCGCATTACAACGTCTATGATAGGAGCATAGTTATCCGGCAGGATTCCGCCCGTCTACCCCTCTCAAGCGAGAGCGTTGATGCTATAGCAACTGATCCCCCCTATGGCAGGTCAACCACTACTGCTAAGAGATCTTATCGGGAGCTCGTCGAGGGCTTCCTAACCGAGGCTGAGAGGGTGCTGAGGCCTGGAGGCTACATAGTGTATGCTGGCCCGGAGAGGGAGGAGCCCTGGAAGCTCGCCGTAGGGGCTGGGCTTCGGGTTGAGAGGAGGTTCCACATGCACGTCCACTCCACCCTAGCTAGGGAGGTTGTTGTAGCACGGAAGGTGGGTTAGGCATATGCCATACGTTGAAGTAACTGTGCTGGGGAGCGGGGGTGTGATGCCTACCAGCGAGAGGCTGACCTCCTCCTTCCTAGTCTATGACTGGAGAGGGTACACTGTCCTCCTTGACGCGGGGGAGGGGGCCCAGATACATCTCCACCAGTCCCCCCGGAGCGTCCACGATATAGACTTGATCCTCGTAACCCACGAGCACGGCGACCACGTTAACGGGCTAGCGGGCCTCCTCCAGTCAATGAGCGTTACCCGGAGGGAGAAGCCCCTCACAATAGCAGGCCCCAAGAGCGTCGTTGACTTTGCCCGGGAGACGCTCGAGGCGACGAGCGGGAGGCTCGGCTTCCAGGTGAACTACCTCACCCTAGAAGGGGAGGGGTCCCTACTCCTATACGAGGTAGGGGGAGACAAGCTCCTCGCCAAATGGGCTCCCGCCTGCCACACCACCGAAAGCCTAGCCTACAGGCTGGAGTGGAGGCCGAGGCCAAGGATAAGAGCGGAGGCCCTCAAGAGCATTGGTATACGGCCGGGACCCTGGATCTCGGAGCTACTACGGGATGGTGAGGCTAAGATTGGAGGTGCTGTGGTTAGACTGGAGGATGTGGTGGAGCCCGCGAAGGGGGCTAGCATAACATATACTGGGGACACAGCTCCCTGCGAGTCCATAATAGAATTAGCCCGGGAGTCCACGCTCCTCATACATGACTCCACATACTCGTCTGAGTTGGAGGATGAAGCCTTCAGCAGGGGCCACTCTACCGCCGAGCACGCCGCCCTAGTAGCTGGAGAGGCTGGCGTCGAGAGCCTCCTCCTATTCCATGTAAGCCCGAGGTATAGGGGGTATGAGGCGTGGAGGCTGTATAGGGAAGCCTTAGCCCTCTTCCCTAAAACTATGCTCTCCTGGGACCTTCAAAGGATCCAGGTTAGATTCTAGGGTGGCTGGTCCAGCTCGAAAACTGGTCTGCCACGGCTTGTTGGCGGGGCTAGCCAGTCTAGAACCCTCCTGGGCTCCGGGTGTTCTATTACGACTCGGACCGCTCCAAGCGGCGATTCGTAGTCGCCGGAGACGAAGCTCAACCTCCCAGCGTAGAGGGCTTGCTTGTGGAGGTAGAATACGAGCCTTCCCTCAGAGATGCCCTTCTTCATAGCACCCCTAGCGGCGTCGAGGATCCTCTCGACTCTCAGGAGCCTGCGGAGCCTCTCGAGGCTCTGGAGGCTGCTTGATACAGCGATTACCCTCTTGTACTCGCCTCCCTCAACCTCTATATCCTCTGGGTCTATGATGTTTAGTATCGCGGACTTGACCTTCTCAATGCTCTCCGTAGGGCGTACTTCCGCCTCCACTACAATCCTTGCCCTCGCCACGCCTGATCCTCTCCGCTATCCTTCTAGCCTCCCTCTCCACCTCCTCCATTGTTCCCTCATTGACAATCATATAGTCTGCCATCGCGATCACCCCTCCTATCCCATACTCCAGGTTCTTTGTATCCCTCAAAACGAGGTCCCTCCAACCCTTGATCTCATCCCTTCTCCCC
Source organism: Thermodiscus maritimus (assembly GCF_055382595.1). NCBI lineage: Archaea > Thermoproteati > Thermoproteota > Thermoprotei > Acidilobales > Acidilobaceae > Thermodiscus > Thermodiscus maritimus. Next base: position 1,293,475 of record NZ_AP042434.1, on the reverse strand, counting down.
CTCGCCATCATCCTCTTGAACCTGGTCAGGGGGCTCGCATGCACCGCTACAATACAAAGCCTCCCCCTCCCAGAGAGTACTCTCGCCTCGTCTAGGCTCCGGAGTCCATCTACAACTATTGGACCCTCCACCCCCCGTATCTCATCGAGGAGCAGGAATGCGACGGCGGCCTTCCCAAGCTCCTCCCTCAGCTGGGTGGCGACTCGTTCGACATTCTCAACGGTTAGCTCGAGCCCCCTCCTCACAACCTCCCTTCTAACCACATCCCCCATACTATAGAGGGGTGCCTCCAGCACCTCTGCAATGATCCTGGCAACGAGTGATTTACCGCTTCCAGGCATACCTGTAACCGCGACTGTTAACCTCATCCCAGCAGCCCGTGTTGCTCCATCCCCAATTGAAACAATTAAGGGTTCGCGGGCTCGAAGTCCAACGTGGTGCGTGTGGTTGTATAATGAGCGGGTTAGGGTATTCATCGCAGTAGACATCGAGGAGCCCCTAGTCCTGTCCGTGCTTGAAAGGATAAAGGATTCCCTCGCCTCAACAGGTACGCCTATGAAGCCCGTGGAGACCCAGAATATACACCTCACCCTCCGCTTCATAGGAGAGATACCTAGGCACAGGGTCGACGAGATAATAGAGGAGGTATTGAAGCCCATAAGGATGGAGAGGTTCAAGATAAGACTTCACGGGCTCGGAGCCTTCCCCTCACCCACCCGGCCGAGGGTGGTTCTGGGTTGGAGTGAGTGAGGGCGCCGATAAGCTCACGGGTATCCGCGACTTCATCGAGGACCGCCTCCGCAGGCTTGGATTCCCGCCGGAAAAGGATAGGTTCGTCCCCCACATAACCCTTGCCAGAATAAAGGGGTCTAGGAACATCCACGCCCTTTCAAGGATAATACTAGAGTACTCAGATATCGATGTGGGCGAGGTCCAGGTCGACTCAATAAGGCTGAAGAAGAGCACCCTGACGAGGGCAGGCCCCATCTACGAGACTCTATGGGAGGTTAAGCTAGATTGAAATGTCCTCCCCGCTCCAGGGTGGAGGAGGAGGTCCTAGCCAGGATTAGGCCCTCGCGTGCACAGTCGAGGCTCCTCCACGCCCTCTACCAGTGGCTTCGCAAGGTGCTAGAATCCTGCCTCTCCAGGAGAGGGCTTGATTTTGAAATTATCCCGGTGGGTAGCTATGCTAAGGGAACCATTACTAGCGATAAGTGGGAGCTAAACGTCTTCGTACTCTTCCGGGGAGTAGATGACTCGTGGATAAACAGTAGAGCAGAGCCCCTTCTAAGATCCTGCTTAGCCAGAGACTTCCCTGTAATGGTGAAGTACGCCCAGCACCCCTACGTTACAGTCACCATTCTAGGAATGGAGGCCGACGTTGTCCCTGCGGTGAAGGTGGATGCACCCAGGAGGAAGGGTCTCGGAGTCGAGAGGACGCCCTTCCACACCATGTACGTCCTCTCCAAACTAGACGACTGCATGAGGGACGAGGTCCGCCTCCTAAAGGCTTTCCTCAAAGGCATAGGCGTATATGGGGCGGAGACACGTGTGAGGGGGTTCAGCGGGTACCTCACGGAACTCCTCATAATACACTATGGCTCCTTCAGGAGGCTGATCTCGGAGGCTAGGAGGTGGAGGCCCCCAGTATACATAGATCCAGAGGGCGTGGGGGATAAGAGGCTCCTCCTGGAAAAGTACAGGGAATCCCCACTGATAGTAGTTGACCCAGTAGACCCTGCGAGGAACGCGGCGGCCGCGGTCTCACTAAAGTCTCTCTCAACATTCATACTGGCATCGAAGCTGTATTCTAGGAATCCCTCCAAGGAGTTCTTCCACCCATACTCTAAGCCGGTGGTGAGGCGGCCATACGGGCACCTCGTTAGAGTGGAGTGCACGGGGGACTATGCGGGTAGATCCCCTGAGGCGGTATGGGGTAAGGCTGTGAGGGGGGCCAGGGAGCTCTACACGATCCTAGAACGGAGCGGGTTCGAGCCCACAATATACAGGGCCGAGACCGATGAGGCTAGATGGATTACTGTTGAAGTGGTGGTTTTGAAGCGCACTCTTCCACCGGTTGAGGTGGCTAAGGGTCCCCCGGCGTGGGCGGGGGATGAGGGGATTATGAGGTTCATTGAGAGAAGGCTTGAAGAAGGCTACCCGGTGTGGGTAGGAGATGACGGGCGCATCTACGGTGTAAGGGAGAGAAGTGCTAGGAGAGTGGATGACATCGCATACTCCTGGGCAATTGAGAGGGCTCCCGGCCTGCTCGGATCCAGCAACTGTGCTGCTAGCATATTCGAGTGCAGAGAGGGTATTGAGCCCTGCAGCTCCATCCCCGGGTGGATGACTCTATGATCACCGCACGTGGAGCCTGCTATCGTGTCGACGGGACGGGTAGCTATAGGCTACTCTCATGGCTATGCTATCCCCGAACGTGTGGCTGCGACCGCATTGTTGCTAGGCTGGAGTCTCTAGGGTTCGAGTCCCTCTGCTATGAGCCGGCAGGCATCCACCCCGAAGGGGTGGCTGGGAAGGGGCACTCCTCGATAGTATTATCAGGGTTGATGGGTGGAGTTAAGAGGGCTATTAAGGTGAGAAGGAGAGACTCTAAGAGAGCAAGCCTCTACCGTGAAGGCTTAATCCTAGAAAAGGCTTACCGGGTGGGCGCGTCTCCCAAACCCTACTACTACGACGATGACTTGATAGTGATGGATTACGTTGATGGCCCCCACCTAAAGGAGGCCTTAACATATAATCCCCTCAGAGCTGTCGAGGAGGCCTTGGAGGCGGCGAGGGCTCTCAACGCGGCAGGTATACTCCATCTTGAGATCTCGAGGCCCTGGAAGCATGTGAAGTTCACAGGCTGGCCCGGTAAGGCTCTCATAATAGACTATGAATCCTCCAGCGGTGGATGCGGTAACGTCGTCAAGCTAGCCTCTGGTGTTCTTTCAAGGTTTCCCGGAGGCGTAGATCTCCTCCGGAGAAAGAGCAGGCTCTTCCAGAGCTATTATAAAGACTGTAGCTGGGACTCCTACCTTGAGGTTAGAGGTGTGGTTCTAGATTTCCTCTCCTCCGGCAAGTAGTTCTTTGGGTTAGCTCATGCCGACCGCGGTGTCGCCGGTTATTGACTTGCTCAGGTCGTGGGCGCCCCTCATATGCTCCTCCACGATTGTCCTTGAAGGCCTCAGCCTAGGTAGGGGTTTCTCGAGTATATCATATAGCTCGACGAACTTCTTCCAATTCATGACTTGAATTCTATTAGGCCGGAGAGATACCCTCCTACTACAGTGTGGGCACACGAGTCCATCATAGCCGCTGAGAGCCTTTGAGGGGGTCGGGACACCGCTAAACTTAGCCTTATTATGCTTGTCACCAATAGAGTATGTGTGGAAGACGAAGCCGCAATGAGAACACACTACTAGTATTACCCCAATCCCCTTGCCTACGCTTTCCACCCCTAACACCCTAAGTTTAAGCATCGAATCTGGTATTACCAGTGATAACTGGTTTCTCTATACGCTTTTGCCCCGGTAAACCTGGGCTAACCCACTATATTCCCTCTTGGAAACGTATACCTTTACAAGATCACAGTATACCATACCTTTAAGCAGAATCCGTCACGGGTGGGGGGCCGGATAACTTTAAAGGATCCAATACTGCAATTCCCTAGAGTGGGAGAGGGGCCGTCGTCTAGCCTGGCTAGGATGCCAGCCTGGGGAGCAAGTCCCCAGCCCCGAGACGGGGCGAGCCCAGATCGCTGGTGGTCCCGGGTTCAAATCCCGGCGGCCCCACCAGAACTTTAATATCCTCGATACTCCTCGGTGGGGAGATGGGTGCTGTAGAGGATGAGTGAGCCCGTGTTCAAGGTAAAAGCGGGTAGCAAGGAAATATCAATAGATGAGGAGGTACTAAGCGTCCTTCAGAGGTACGTGAAGACGAACATGACCCTGGAAGAGCTGGCTCAGAGGCTCGGCCTCGACGGGTGGGAGGAAGCGTACGAGTTCCTCAAGAACGTCCCAGCGTGGATACTGTGGATTCAGCCCACCCTATGGAAGACCCTCAAGACAATGAAGTCAGTGAAAGAAGAGATGGGCTAGGAGGGGCGAAAATAAACCCTAACACCCCCTAATAGAGACGGCGATGACCTAGCGTTCCAGCGCTGACCCTGTACTCCCGGGGGGTATGAAGTTAACCTTCCGCCCCTGGGGAGCCGCAATCGGTAATCCCTTAATCCCTCCTCTACGACAACCTCATCCCATATTGAATCATGCTCACAGCTCGAAAAGGGACCCTTCGATTTAAATCCTCCAGGAAAGGGATCTTAGGGTAGAGTGAACCCCGGTCCCGTGCGAACCCTGCCCCGGCGTCACGGGGGAACATGTGCACGGGGCGGGTCACTCCCGGCCTACTCCTGCTCATACCATTAATAATAGGGCTCCGGCAAGCGGTCATCCCTTGGAGGTCAAAGGGTATTGACTAGGTATATCGTCCTGGTGGGGCCTGCAGGTAGCGGTAAATCTACCCTGGCAAAAACCCTCGCAGAGCTAGCCTCAAGGAGAGGGCCTAAAACTATAATTGTAAACTTCGATCCAGCCGCCGAAGTGCTACCCTACGACCCCCACATTGACGTGAGGGACTACGTCTCAGTCCAAGACTTCATGAAGAAAGGGCTCGGACCCAATGGAGCCCTGATAGCCTCTGTTGCTTCAATTGTAAACTACGTAGACGAAATTATTGACGAGATCAACAAGTACTCCGCAGACCTAACCATAATCGACACTCCAGGCCAGCTGGAGCTCTTCGCCTACCGGTCGAGCGGCCCAGTGATAATCAACACCATCATAGGGGAGGATCCCGCGGTAACACTATTCCTAATAGACGCTCCATTCTTCGAAGACCCCTTATCCATAGTCTCAGCTCTATCACTAGCCTCAAGCGTTGCAGTGAGGATGAGGCTCCCCCAACTAAACATAGCGACCAAGTCGGACCTCCTCCTACCAGAGGTAATCGAGGAGATCATACCCAGGCTGAGTGAGGAGGGCTATCTCGAATCTCTCATAGAAGACGTTCCAGGAATCGACTACAACATAAAGCTCCTAGCCCTCCACCTAGCAGCCGCCGTCCGGGACTCTGGCTTCATAGGAGAGATCCTTCCAGCCTCGATATACGATGAGGAACTGATCAAAACGGTATACGCTAGAATACTCCAGATCATAAGCCAAGGAGAAGAGCCGAGCGTTGAGACAATCACTGAGGAAGAGGATAAGGAGTCCGAGGGCGGATCCGTAGATTAAGCATTATAACCCCGATTGCACAGTCCCCCCTTATGGCGCCTAAAGGGCGCTGCTCACCCGCACTAGGCTCGGCGTCGAAAGGTGATGGATAGGGTTGGTCGAGGAGCGTCTTGAAGCACAGCTAGACGAGAAAGCGCTACTCAAGAAGGCTGAGGAGCTAAGAGATAAGATAGTAGAGGTCAAGACCCAGAGGAGGCAGCTTATAGATGAGATAAGGAACCTCCGAAACCAGCGGAGGAAGCTAATCGATGAGAAGAGAGTCCTCCTAGACGAGCTGAAGAAGCTTAGGGCCGAGAGAAAGAAGCTCATCGAGGAACTAGAGGAGCTGAAGAAGGAGAGGGACTCAGTAGCCAACACTCTCAGGGAGAAGAGGGAGCAGTTGAAGATAGCAAAACAGATAGCTGAGAAGGAAGGTGACGTGGCTAAGATTAGTCTGAGGAAGCTCCAGCGTAGGCTAGAGGAGCTGGAATGGAGGCAGATGACAAGCGTGCTTCCTCCCGAGGAGGAGAGGAGGCTCATCGAGAGGATCGAGCGGCTCGAGGAGATGATAGAGAGGGTTAGAAAGGCTAGAGAGCAAGTCCTCTCCGTAATGGAATTAGAGGCGGAGGTCAAGGCGCTACGCATGCGTTTGAGAGAGCTAAACCAGAAGATCAACGAGATACGCGAGAATATCGGAAAGATAAAGAACCAGATCCAGACCCTGTCACCTAAGTACGATGAGATGAACAGCAAGGTCGATGCCCTCTCCAGGGAGATAAAGGAGAGGAGTCAGCTGATCGACGATCTCTCGAAACAGCTTGACGCACTATACAATGAGTACCGTGAGACTATGATCAAGCTGAGAGAGTTGAAGGTTGCAAAGGAGCAGGGTATAAAGCTTGAACTCATCGAAAAGAAGAGGCGCGAGATAAAGGAGAAGCTGGAGAGGGGAGAGCCTCTAACTCTCGAAGAGCTAAAGGTGCTTTACGGGGAGTTCTAACGGAATACTATCGAGTCAACAGATATATACTATTACAATGTTTCCCGCACGGTGGCATGATTATTTATCCTCTGCAGACGTAATTACACCCAATGGAGACCCAGCTGGCGAATACAGCTTAGAATACCGGTGAACCGTGAGTTGGCCTTAAACGAGAAAAGGAGACCCCTAATACTCGTTGTAGACATAGATAATGATATAGCTGACGCTCTAGGGACGAGCATGGTGGTAGGCTACGATAATGTCAAGAAGGCCGCGTTAGAATTCGGGACTAAGAGGCCAGAGGACGCCGACGTTAACGCTATCTTGGCCGGGCTCAAACTCTATAAGGAGCTCTCAGAGAAAGGCCTCGACCCTGAAATAGCCGTTGTTGGAGGCCATAAGGTCGACTCTCTAGCCGCGCAGAGGAATATAAAGCAGGCGGTAGCCAGGATCGTTGAGAAAATGAATTCCCCGGTTGAATTCTATATCGTCAGTGATGGCGAGGATGAATTTGTTATCTCCCAACTACTACATGAATACGGGAGTATCGCTGGATTCTATAGGGTCATCGTAGAGCAACACCTTGGTATAGAGGGTGGTTACCTCCTCGTGTTGAAGTACCTCAAGAAAGCAGCAGAGGATCCACGCTACTCGAAGTATCTCGTGGGGATTCCAGGAATAGCTCTCCTAACGATAAGCATAACTGCTCTCTTCAACATGGCATACCTCGCACTAGAACTTCTACTACTCCTCATAGGCTCAGCTATGATCATTGTTGGCTTCAACCTCGAGAGGCCTCTAGAGGAGTGGCTCCATGGCGTAGCTCAGGCTATTTGGGAGAGACCCCACTTCCATATAGTAGGCCTAATAGTGTTCATCCTGCTCTTCGGCACAGCCCTCTACTCGGGCTACCAGTCCTATGAGAGATACGGCCTCAACACGAGCCTAATATCAGAAGTCTCAAGGGTATCAATACCATTATTAAGCGCCTCGATAATATCATACCTCCTCATAAACAGAGTATTCACTAAAGCCAGCAGGGGAGACCTAAACCTATACCACGAGGCTGCAGGCATCATAGTAACCCTCTCAGTAGCACTAGCATTCTATAATATGGGCGTATACCTCCGCCAAATAGGCCCCAACCAGGAGATAACGCTGCAAGCGTTCCTAGACAGCGGGTTCATACAGTATATAATCATAGGGACCGGTATAGCCGCACTAATAGAGCTAACGAGGCGGGTCGCCGTCCGTGAGAAGGGTACGGGTGAGGAGTCTATCTCCCATAGTTCTTAGGGAGGTTATGATACCATTCAATGGCCTCATCAACTTCCTTAAATGTTAGGTCTGGCCAGAGGGTCTGGGTGGAGTATAACTCCGCATAATCTGCCAGTAGGGGGAGAAAGCCGCTGAGCCTCGGGTACCCTCCAGTCCTTATGACGAGGTCCAGGTTGGGGAGGAATAGAGTGCTAGCGGGCATGTAGCCCATCCTCACCCTGTTCAGCTCTATAGCGTTAGAGTAGCAGTAGAGTATGGTTATGGTAAACGGGCTCCCCCACCTAGAGATCTCCATTATCTCCCGCGATTCCTCGGCGACCTCCTCCCCTATAATGCAGGGATTACCCATTACTATTATCCTCGCTTCTCCATTCCTCACTTTCTTATGCTCTCTTACCTTCTTGAACGCAACATTAGTGACTCTTCGCAATATACTGATCTCTGCTCTAGAGCGTCGAAGGCAGTTGTCTAGGCTCATAGCGAAGACTGTTATATAGCGTATCCCCTTATCGGACAAGTAGTCTATGACGTCCATTAAGACATCTAGGCCTCTCAGGTAGGCTTCATATAGCCCCACACGGTTCCTATTAGCCCAACGCCTGTTACCGTCCGGTATCAGTCCCACGTGCACTAGTTCCGCCATAGCCGAGCACCAGTGACGGTAAGTCCCCGCCTACGATCTCCCGGGGAAATGCGGGGTTCCTAGAGGATATTATCTGATTGGTTGTTTTTAGAATAGGGTGTCGCTATGAATTACAAGCGGGACTGGTGTAGTAGGAAGGTAAGAGTCTCGATTGCAACAATGAACGAGGTCAAGGTTAGGGCTGTCGAGGAAGCCTTCAGGAGATTCTGTAACATCGGAGAGGTAATCCCTGTAAAGCCCCCCAGCCTCCCCAGCCAGCCGGCAGGGTCCCTAATGGTCTACAGGGGTGCTCTTAAGCGCGCATTGGAGGCGAGAAGGAACGCTGATTTCGGCGTCGGGGTTGAGGCGGGCCCTATAGAATTCTACACGAGCACAGGGTTTATTGAGACCCAGATAGCAGTGATCGTGGGGCCCAATAGTAGAGTTAGCGTTGGAGTGAGTTCTTCATTCGAGCTGCCACAAGGGATAGTTGAACGGGTCCTTCATGGGGTGGAGCTGGCCACCGCTGTTAGGGTCCCTAGGAGCGGTGATATTGGCGAGGGGATCGGGTACATAGGCTACCTGACCGGCGGCTTCATTACGAGGCAGGACCTCACACTGCAGGCCGTTACCATGGCTCTAGTGCCATGGATTGGGGGCTTCGACTCCGACCTGATGACTGTAGAGGAGGCCCTCGAGATCGCAGGGTATCATGGAGGGGGCAGGGATTAACTCTTTAAAGCGCTCCAGCAACGGGGGATCTGTGCGGATGAGACACTGAGGTGGCAGTGAATGGGAGTATACCAGTGGAGGGACCATAAGAAGCCGACTGGAGGCAAGAAGAACTGGTACTATAAGGTTAAGAGGAAGTATGCTACTGGGAGGTTCTTCGTACCCGCAGTCGCCGGGAGCGAGGAGAGCAGGAAGATCGTTAGGGTTAGGGGCGGCAACGTCAAGGTTAGGGTTAGGAAGACTGCCTACGCCATAGTCTCCGATCCGGAGAAGGGCAGGGCTGTGAAGGCCCGTATACTCAGGGTGCTTGAGACTCCCGCTAACAGGGAGTATGCTAGGAGGCAGATTATAGTCAAGGGGGCCATTATAGAGACCACTGAGGGTAAGGCAGTAGTCACCTCGAGGCCCGGGCAGGATGGTGTCGTGAACGCTGTCCTCATCAAAGAATAGCCTCCTCGGTGGCATCTCCTTTGAGCAGAGAGTACAAGGGGGAGAGAATAGTAGTATACCCCTCCTATATTGATAAGAGGCTTACCCGGAGGCTTGGAAGGAGGGTCCCCCGAGAGGAGGCGGTGGAAAATCCTCGCCTTGAAGAAATCTACGAGGCCGCCTCCGACCTCGGCCTCGATCCACTTATAGAGGAGGATAAGGCATACCCCCGGACCTGGTATTCTAGGCGGGGCCGGGTTATCGTTAGGAAGACTGATAGTAAGAGCAGGGTCCTGAGAAGCATTGCTAAGAGGATTAAGGAGAGGAGGAGGTCTAAACACTAGCCGCGATCCCTTATAAAGAGTGGACAGGTAAACCACGGTTATACCACCAAATATCGGCCCGTCAACTCGAATAATAGGGCGAGCTCCCCACCGCCTCCATACGGTGTGGTAGTTGGCAGAGAAGCTGCTGCTAGGCAGGGTAGTGGCGAGGACAAAGTCCGGGTACATCGTGGTGGCGATCCACGACCCGGCTATGAGGGTGAAAATAGGGGGTAAGGTGGTAGACGGCACCGGCAGCTTGGTAGGAGTGGTCGCCGACATAATAGGCAACGTGGAGAAGCCGTATGCAGTAGTGAAGCTTAAGGGGAGTGAAACCCCAGAGGAGGGAGCCCAGCTATTCATGCTTGTAGAGAGGAGGCGGCGGGGGGCTGCCAGGAAAGGGGGAAGGAAGCGTGGAGTCCGTAGGGGGAGGCAGAGCAGGGGTAGAGTGCCCCCCAGAAGCGATCGTGGTCACCCCAGAGGGGCTAAGGGTCTGCACGGTAGACGGAAGAGTACTGGGGAGCGTGGCTCTAGACGATAGCCCAGAGTGGAGAAAGTTCCCGAGAAAGGGGGAGTCTAAAGGATTAGAGCGGGGCTCGAGGCCCCTAACGCACTCCTACCATAACAGCGGTGTCGAGGTCGAGCTTAGGAGGTCTAGGAGGAGGACAAGGAGCTCTGCCCGCCTTAGTAAAGTTAGGAGGAGATTGTATAGATCTGGTGTCACAAGGAGGGAGAGGACTGTCGTCAATACCCTAACCCTAATGCACAGGATACTGAACCATCTCGAACTAGCCAGGTCTAACGCGGTCAAGGAGGTGGCGGGGAAGATTATAATGAGCTACCTGGAGAAGAGGCGCTCAGAGGGGGAACAGGCGAATAAGACTACGATAATAAACTCCAAGGAGAAGCTTGCGATCGTGATAGCCGCGCTCCGGAAGGCTATAGCAATCCACAACCTGCCTATAGGTGAGAGCGAACTCTACGACGCCGTAGCATCTGAGTTCGAAATAGCGGGGAGCCCAGAGTTCAGGAACTATGTCTGGAAGATCATGAAGAGGATGAACGATTACGGTGTGACACCATCGTATAGCACATACGGTACCCCATCCCAGAGGAGCAGGCTATTGAGGATTGAAAGGTATATCGAGCGTCTCCTTTATGATCTAGGACTTCCAGTATCTCTAAAGTTCCCTGCCTTGAAGTTCCTAGAGACAGCGATGAAATCTGGCAAGAGCCTGTGGGGGAGAAAGCCGGAGGCAGTGGCGGCTGCCGCAGTGTATCTTGTTGCAAGACTGTACGGCTACGATGATATCACGCAGAAGAAGGTAGCGAGCATATACAGGCTTAGCGAGGCGAATGTTAGGAAGACATTCCGGTACCTCCTCGAGGATATGGTTGTTGTAGTGGGCCTCTAGCATCTAAGAGTAAGAGTTATTTAGAAATAGTCATAGGAGGCTCTGACAGGTCAAGGACAGGATAGATATATAGGTTCCGACGCGACTATAATATCAATACGGCGTACAAGTCGCTTCGATTGGACTAAGGAAGGCATGAGCAGGTGTAGGAGAGAGTGGCAGGGATCGGGGAACTCGAAAAGAAAGCATTGGAGATAATCGAGACTCAAGAGGGAGGAGTTCTTCAAAGCGACCTATGGAAGATGCTTGGACTGGATAGTCGAGAAGGATCGAGGCTAGTCCTACGCCTTGTTAAGAAGGGCCTGATAAAGCGCGAACAAGTATCAGTGAACGGCCGTAGAACCTATAAGCTCACTCCAGCTAAGATGGCTGCGGAGCCCGTAACCGTCAAGATCAATATCGCAAGTATCCTAGACATCCCGTGCACCACGTGCCCGCATCTATCGGAATGCGGCCCCAAGAACTTCTACGACCCCGCAACATGCCCTCTCCTCGAGGCATGGCTAGCTAGGAAGCTGGGCGGTAAGAAGGTTATTAGGAGGCCCGCAAGACTCTGACGACGTCATTATAGCTGGCGTCGGTCCTTATACTCGTAGGCGAGTAGTGACTCCTGCAAGCCCTGAACCCTGCTCCTTGTAGAAGTGATATTGCTTGCTCGACGCGGGGCATACTCATCCTAGCGTATGAAGCTACCTGCTCGAGCTTCAAGTGGAGCCTCCTATCTTCGAGGCTAGCCTCGCACCTAAGCCTCTCGAGCAGCCCTAGAATCCTATCCCTTGTGGACATGTAAATCCTACTCTCAGCCTCAGAGAGCATCTCGCTTATGAAGCCGGGATCGTTGAGGGGACCCGTCCAGAGGGGGCCAACCGGTACAGGCTGTTCGTAATTGCTGCACGATGGGGGGTCCCTCACTATATACGTCCTCTTCTCCCCGGGGCAATAGTAGGCGTAGCCTATATTGCTCTCTAGCATCCTGTCGGCCCTCCTCGCCCCCCTCCTAACGAGGAGGTATGCCCTGAAGTAGTGGTCAGCGTAATAGGCTAGTATAGGCTCCACAGCTTTATCATGAGCCGCCGCCACCCTTGCAGCGTAACCGACGAGAACCCGGAGCCCTATCTCCTTCGACTCCGGAGTCTTCCTCACAGCAACCCCATACTTCCTGAGAGCCGCTCTCTGCTTTGAACCCTCGAGTACTGCGAGGTCTGTAGCTGTCACAGCTATCAAGCCCTTGTTGCCTATGACGGATAGGGCTGCGTTTAGGTAGGGGGCTGGGGAGCCGAAGGGGTCTATATCGACTACCAGCGGGGGCCTGTCAAGTAGGTGCCGGGTTGCGTGTAGTAGCTCCCTTGCATCCCTATGGTAAACTTTAACCTTCCCCTCAACCCCGTTTAATACAGTATTGCGCACCGCGATCGAGACTGCGCATTCGCTTATATCCCCCGCTATGATCCCCCCGACACCCTCCGCTTCTAGAGCGTAGCGTACAGCCCTAACACCAGTAGCCGTGAGAGGCTCAGCTATGTAGTAGTCTTTCACGGGCGCGAGTAGCTTCGTGTAAGCGTTCAGCGCTACAACGCTCACATCCCTGTTATACTCCATCCTTGGATTGTAGAAGACCTCCAGCCAGGCAGGCTCTATCCCGTGGGGGGCAACAGCCTTGCTGGGGTCTGGGATGTATAGTAGAGCTTTCCCCTCCCTAACGAGTGCTCCCGGAACACAGTCTCCTGGCAACGCTTTCAGCCTCACCCAGCAGCTGGTCCCTGTTTTCAAGCGTGACCTCTATGATAGTCGAGGATTCCCTGATAATACGGTATATGTCTGGGTCTCTCGACTTCAGCCTCCTATGTACTACTCCAACTATCGGCTTATCGCTGGCCAGCACCTCTATGATCTCACTCCTGAGTTCAGGGACCGCTAGTTCCATAGGACCTATTTCGTCCAACACTATAACGTCGGCCTCCCTTAAGGCCCGCCTTAGAGCGCCAACGCCAATCCTAACGGCATCCTCTACGACTACACCATACCTTCCTATCCTGGGGCCGGGATACCCTATTCTAGCCAGCCAGCCTCTCTCCCCCGTCGCGACATCTACTATGTAGAACCCAACCCTGCCCCCGCTAGGCCCTCTAGACTCGGGGGCTAGAAAGCCGCCCACCCTGCATCCGAGCCTCTCGACAATATCCTTTACCCGGGAAACTATTGTGCTCTTCCCCACACCAGGCCTGCCAGTGTAGAAGATCCTGTAAGGGGGCAACTCCCCTCACTCTTCTCGACCGGGTCTCTTCTCCTCTCTCATCAATGATCTTATAAGGTCGTTGAAGTTGTCAGCCAGGATTACGTTTATGCCCTCCTTCTCCAGGTCCCTTGCAACCCTCTTATCCTCCACTATTACCCCTTTATCCTCGATCTCGAGGGTCTTAGCCATCCTCTCCATATAGACTGACTTCTCATAGATCGTCTTATTGCTCTCCCTAGGGTGCTGGACTGTAAAAACAATCCTCTTCTCCTCAATCGAGCCGCCTATATCTATCACAGTCTTCTTCGCGTGAACCACTCTAAACCCTGCCGCCTCAAGGCTCCGGGCAGCCCTCTCCTCGAGCTTGGAGTCGAAGGGCTTAACCTTCCTAGGCTCCGGGAGACTACTAGTGTCGAATATATCGCATGGCACCACTATGTCCTCGCCTAGGAGTCTGATCAGCCTCTCGGCCCTCTCGATCGTAGGGTCAATCCTCCCCCTCTCATACTCGTACACAGCCTTACGGCTAGTCTTAAGGGCCATCGCAAGGTCTCCTAGGCTCAACCCCTTTTCGATCCGCCTCTCCCTAACCTTGGCAGGGTCCAGTCTAACCTTGTAGCCATCCCTTGACTCGAAAATATACACTGGCTCCCTACCGCTGAGTATCCCTTCAAGGGTCTCGGGGGAAACAACCCTCAATCCCATCTTCTCATAGGCGACCCCCTCGAACAGCTCTTCACTCCCCCTTCTCTCAGAGACTATTATCGGAGATATGTTCATGGATGAGGCGAGCGCCAACAGCTCTTGGAGCTCGCTCTTAGGGATCTCGTTTAGATCCCTCGCTACCTTGACAAGCACTATTCGACCATCACGCATACGGACGGCTAGATCTACGCTTCTCCTCTCTATCCTCCTCGGATACTCCAGCACTGTGATCTCGTCGGCATACCTGTAGAGTATGGCGAGAGTCTTGTAGAGGGTCTCCCTTGCACCTATCTCCATTACCGTCATAACCCCGTTAATTATGGTTAGTCTACGAGCAGAGTTATTAGAGTTAAGGGGTCTCGGGCTTACTAGGAGGAGCCAGATGGGGTGGAGACCCTACTTTGTCTAGTGGCATCCTGCCATCTGAGCGTATACGTTTACCTTTGAGCAGATCTTGCAAATTGATTCCCTATACCTTGCATAATCCTCCAGGGTATGTATACCATTATTCCTAGCGATCACGTCAGCGATCTCCTTAACTATCCTTAAAAGCTCCCTGTCCCGCTCGATCTCATCGACGAGCTTCTTACCCCTATCTCCACTGAGATAGTAGGTTACCGCTGCTGGTGTGAGCCCCATTATCTTTGCCGCTTTATACTTTGTTATCTTATACTCTTGTACGAGCGTCTTCACAACTAGAGCCCTAATGCTAGGTATAACTACCTTGCCAGCGTATTCACACGGAAGCTCTAGCCTTAACAGGTTCGTAGACTTCGCATTCCCGGACTCCTTTCTGTTATTACTGTTTACCACTTGCTTCCCCCATTAAGGATGAATGGTACGGCGATTAATAGTAGAGCTATATATCTCTCCATTTAATATAATATTCATTATTTTTATTTGAATCCATATAATATGTAGATAGCGTATTAAACTTCCAAGTAAACAGTGTTGACGCTGGTGCATGGAAGTGAGCGCGAGGAGATACTACACCCTAGACCTATCGCCAGAGTTCCGGGAGGAGCTCCGTGAGACCCTAGAGGACCTAGTAAACCCGGTCGAGATAGACGTCTTCATTGGACCAGACTGCGAGACCTGCGAAGACACCGTCGCCCTCATGAAGGCTATAGAAGAGGAGGCCCCGGTGAGGGAGGGAAGGAAGCTAATAAAAGTCAACATCTACGATAAGTCAAACCCCGACCACCTAGAGGAGTTCAAGAGGCAGGGTATCGAGAGGGTCCCTAGCGTAACCTTAATCGAAGGCTACATAAGATACACCGGGATACCCGCAGAGGAGGAGATCAGGGGCTTCATAGAGACTATCATAAGGATAAGTGAGGAGGACTCCGGGCTAGAGGAGTCAACTAAGGCGTTGCTAGCCAACCTTAAGGGTAAGGTCTACATAGAGACAATAGTCACCCCCAGCTGCCCCTACTGCCCCTACGCTGTCCTCCTGGCAAACATGTTCGCCTACGAAGCCTACAGGCAGGGATCTAAGAGCGTGATCTCCGATACAGTAGAGGCGTACGAGAACCCTGATATAGCAGACAAGTACGGGGTCCACAGCGTCCCAGCGATAGCCCTTAACGGCGTACTAGCCTTCGTGGGCGTACCCTACGAGGAGGACTTTGTCAGGTACGTGAAGGCAGCTGCAGAGGGGAGGATCGAAGAGCTAGTACTGAAAGAGTACGGGGACGCTACCGGCTTCTAAGCCTCCCCATCCTAATTCTATCTAGAAGCCTAGACTTCCTCAGCCTTATGTAGGCTAGCCCTATAAATCCCGCTGGGACGGGGACCCTTACAAAGTCGCCATCCACAGGGATCCTATCGCTCCCTAAAGGCCCTTCTATGAGGCACTCTGATCCATTCATGGGGAGCCTAACATCTACAACTCCAGGTTCCGGCGAGGGGTTATAGGCTGAGAAGACCATGCTGTCCTCCACCCATCCTGTGAATGTGAAGGCCGATCCACTGCTCCTAGTATTGCCATAGCCGTCCTCTGGGGCTTTGATAGGCCTCCAATCCAGCAGGTCCTCTAAGAGAAGCCTATAGGTGGCTTTGGGGCCGGAGGCAGCAATCCTCAAGCTCCCCCTTACATCAACCCCTACCCTCCCCTTACCTATGGTTATTGTTAAGCCATGCCTGGAGGCAAGGGAAATGCCCCTCCACAAGCCAACTGATACTGCTGGGACCGGGCCGATCGTGTGGGGGGAGCCTATTATCCTCGTAGTGTAGAGTGATCCGGGATATAGTATTGTTACTTTATGGTCGTAGTAAGGGGACCTGAGTTCGAGGGCACACTCCCCTTCAAGGTATAGGGCTCCTTGATAGAAGTAGCCGTGGCAATCGCCATGCTCCAAACCATATATTCCGCCCGCCATCCTGTGGGCTCTCACATCAATGTGGAACCCGTTAACATCAATACTAGTAGTCTCTCCACGCCTCGAGCGGCTACACTTCACAATACGCGAAGCCCTCATAGGTGGGGGCAGCTTGAATGCTAGCGATACGTCCCAGTCAGCATAGTATATACAGCCCGGAGGCCCCATATCTAAACCCCTTAGAATAGCCGGGGTCAGCGGGTTCCAGGAGAATGGATTAACTATTCTCTCAGCCAGCTCTCCTCCAAGCCACTCGGCCAGCTCCTCCAAGCCACTCCAGGGATCGAATCCCTGGACCGGCTCCCTATAGTAGCCCGTGTCGGGCTCGGCGGCGAGCTCAGCCTCTAGCCCTCCCCCATTGACTCTAACCCTGTAAATGCCGCAACAGGACCAGTCGAGACCTGGGAGGCCTCTCGCCTGAAGCTCCCTCCGCCCGGCTAGGAGTAGGAGCTGCTGGGCCCCGGGGATCCTGGCGAGATCCATGGCTTCCAAGCTAGTGTATCCTGTCCAGTCAGGAGCGAGCAAACCCGAGTATTTCATCTATTATCTCCTCTACCCGCTCCTGGCTTTTAACCTCCCTGACAGCGTAGAGCCTCTCGCCGTCCTCGAGATCCACCTTCCAGCCCGACTCTCGAGCCTCTCCTCTTTGTCCCTAGTCGCCCCGGAACCCCTGATTAGGATTGATAGCCTCCTCCTTCCATCGCTGAACTCCGAATAGGTTATCTTAACCCCCTTCTCCCGCGAGTATGCGACTAGCCTCTTCTCGAGCGTTCTTGTCCCAGACAGGGTGGCGTGGTATACTTCCTTGCTTGAAGTCTCAAACCCCCTCCTCTCGAGCCTCTCCCTCAGCAACCCTACCACCATCACCAATAGACTAGTCTTATGCTGGAGAGCTTATATGAGGGGAGCGTCTAATCGCGGTAATCTCTTCACTGGTCTGGTGGGGGCAAGTGTCTTCATCCGCTCCCAGAGTTTAGACTAAGCTCCCTGTTGGGGGAGATAATCCTTATGGGCTATATTAGAATAATTTTTTAATGTTTCCGGAAAATAACGGGTGATCGTATGGGCGCCAAAGTATAAACCACTTCTACAGGCATATCTCCAGGGTTAGAGGGAGAGGTATTGGGTGGTAAGCCCGAGTACGCCGTAATAGGAGGCGGGCCTGCAGGAGCTGTTGCTGCACACCTCCTAGCGAAGGCAGGTTACACTGTGACAGTCTATGACTCGGCGCCCCGGCTCGGCATGAAGCCCTGCGGCCGGGGTATACCCAATGTTGGCAAGCTGCCTGTCTCTCTGCCCAGGGACTCCGTGGTGAGGCAGATAAGAGGGGCAACACTCTATGTCGATGGGGAGAAGGTGTTCGATTTAGAAGAGGGGCTCTCCGGCGTTATAGTGGATAAGAGCATTCTACTCGAGTCGCTTGTCACAGAGGCTGGAGCGGGGCTCGTTACCAAGGCCCACTATAAGGTGGGGAAGCGCCTGATTAGAGCTGGAGCCTTCCATATAGAGGTGAGTAGAGGCCTATTCGCTGCTGGACACGGATACTATGAGGGGGAGAAGATAAACGCCTTCCAGTATAGGATGAAGGGTAAAGTCTTTGAGGGCATGGATAAACTCCTCATCTACTTCGACACGAAGCTGATAGGCTACTACTACATATTCCCGAATGAAGGGGACGAGGCCGACGTAGGAGTTGGAGGATACGCGGGATTCCAGGATCTGCGGGCTAGGCTTGACAAGTTCATCCGGGAGAACGAGATCCTAGATGGAGCCAGAGTAGTCAGGCATGAAGGGGCGCGGATCGCTGTTGGGGGAGTAAGGCTGGGCCGAATAGATGATCTCCCAGTGATCGGTGAGGCGGCCGGCTATGTTCTACCGTTGACCGGGGAAGGGATTAGGCCGAGCATGATCTCCGGAAGCCTCGCTGCAGAGGCGATCGTGAAAGGGGTCCCCGTTGAGGAGGCCCTCAAGAAGGCAAGTATAACGGGGGCGGTGAACTTCCAGAGGAGGATACTGGAGCGAGTGAAGAAGATGAGGCCCGAGAAGAGGCGTGAGCTCCTGAAGAGCATACCTCCAAGCGCTCACGCAATGATAGCTCTAGGCGAGGTCGACAAGGCTAGGCTGGCAAGAGCCTTGATAAGGAAGCCCAGCCTCCTAGGAAAAATACTCGGGCTCATCTAGTATTGAGTGGAGGGCTGTACACGTTATGACAAGTGTTGATGAAAGGGACCTAGCCCTCCTCAAGCTACTAGAGGACGACTCTAGACTGGCATGGCGGAGGATCGCTAGGGAGCTGGGCGTGAGCGAAGCTACAGTATATCTCCGAGTCAAGAAGCTCACCCAGGATGGGGTGATCGAGGGCTACACGGTTAAGGTGAACCCAGAGAGGCTGGGGCTCTCAACCACCATATTCGCCCTGGTTAGGATTGAGGCGAGAATGGTGAGGGATATAAGGAGGAGGCTTAGCATGCTCAAGTACGTGTCGGAGGCTTACGAGATAACGGGTCACTACCACTTCCTGGTCAAGATAACCGCGCCCTCATTCTCCGAGGCCGCCAGGATAATAGATGAGTTAATGAACACCGACGGCGTCGTAGAGGTCAGCACCTTCACCGCTCTAAGAAAGATACGCGACGGCTCTAGGGTGGTTAGGGATTATATAGAGTGGAGTAGAGGCGGTCCAGCGAGAGCCTAAGGCCATCGCCCACAAAGTGGGCTGGCCACGGTTTGCTAGAGGTCATCCCGCCACCCAATACCTGTATCGCGATGGGAGTATATTGGCGTGGAGGTCGGATCCCCTGTGATTAGGCCACCGTCGCACGTGATTGTTGGAGGACTAGGGTTCATAGGATACCATCTAGCCGTCAGGCTACGGGAGCAGGGCTTCCAAGTGGTAGTAGTGGCTAGAAGGGGAAGTATAGAGAAGAGGGCTGCGCTCGCCCAGGAGCTGGTAGAGCAGGGGGTTGAGGTTAGGGATGCTGGAGTAAATGTTACATCTAAGGCGGTAATCGAGGCCAACCCGGATGTAATATACCATCTAGCCGGGAAGCCCGGGGGACCCTACAAGATCCAATACGAATCCCACGTGGACCTCCTAGAGGAGGAGATCAAGGCCGCCCTCGAAACATCAGCTAGACTAGTATACGTGAGCAGCATAGCCGTCTCAGCAGACATAGCCGAGGCGCCTCCGGGCAGCAGGGTTTCAGAGTCGCATGCCCCACCACGCCTCGACGCAGAATTCTCCACTATACACTCTCAGACAAAGGCGTTAGGTGAGAAGACGCTAGTAGACTCTGGGGTAGAGAGATGGGCTATTATTAGGCCTGGACTAGTCTTCGGCCCCAGAGCCCCGCACCGGGAGTGGAGGCTCCTCGGCCTCTCCGTGAGGATGCGGATTGCACCCGTAATCCACGGTGTCCCTGTCGTAAACGTTCTCGACGTGGCTGAAATACTCTATATGGCGGGGCTTGGAGGCTTCGATGGGAGATGGATCCATGCGGTAGCAGAGGGGATCAGCTATAGGGATGTGGTTGAAGCCCTCTGCCGGCTGAAGGGGAAGTCGTGGTGCCTCGAGGTGCCCGTGGGGCCGCTACTGGGGCTCGGAAGGGTAACTGGTAAGGCCAGCGCCTCGAGGCTTGCTTGGAGTATAGTTAGGAAGAGGTACAAGTATTACAGCGAGTACCTCCAGGCTTATCCCTGGAGGCTCGAACCTGTTGGAGAAGGCTAGAAGCGCCCCTCGAGCACCAGAGAGGCGATCTCAGCGAACCCCCGGCCCCCTGGTTTCGACGCCACATAGTCGACGACGCGCTTTACTTCAGGATCCGCGTCCACAGGGCATGCGCTATGCCCTGCCACCTCTAGCATCGGGAGATCATTCAAGCCGTCTCCCACGGCTAGGGTCTCTTCAAGGCTGACGTTTAGGAGCTTAGCAGCGACCTCTACGCCGGCATCCTTTCCACCGCCAGGGGGCTGTATGTGGACTGCATAGCCGGAGTCGTAGAGTATCATACCGTACTTTTCAATTATCCTCGATAGCATGCCCGTATCATACCCCGGGGGCGGGTAGAATGCTAGATCGTGGTGCCTGTAAGCGTTCTGCCAGCTCTCCCGGAAGCCAGCCTCTAACAGCTCCCTTCTAAGCTCATCCGGGGGCCTCCCCTTGCAGAGGTGCACAGTCTTACCCTCATAGAACACTACGCACCCGTTCTCCGCGACCGAGGGTCCTGTTGCCCCAAAGTATCTTGCAAGCCCAGCTGTTATCGGGAGGCTGTTCCCTGATACGAGTGATACCCTTACACCGTTCGCCTCGAGCTCCCTGATAGCCTCGATAGCCTCGAGGCTAACCAGCAGCACTCCCCTCCGGAGCGTGAGGGTCCCGTCAACGTCGGTTGCAACCAGCTTCACAGCCATCGGGATCGCACCATCCCACAGGGTTGCGGAATTCGACTGGCTTATAACGTGGAATGCCATCCTTTAACCCTTATACTGGTGTACTGCGATGGGAGAGGAGGCGTTCAACTGGCACTGGTTTATAGAGTGGGGGACCCCTACCAGCGCCCACATGTATGGGGTCGACGAGGTCCTCTACCATGGAAGGTCCAAGTTCCAGGACATAATGGTAGCTGTACTGAGGGACCTGGGTAAAGCCCTGATACTCGATGGGAAAACCCAGTCAGCTATATTAGACGAGTTCGTATACCATGAAGCCCTAGTCCATCCTGCAATGATACTCCATGGGAGCCCGAGGAAGGTGCTTATCCTCGGAGGAGGCGAGGGCGCCACTGCTAGGGAGGTCCTCCGGTTTAAGACTGTGGAAAGAGTGGTGATGGTCGATATCGACGAGGAGGTGATCAGGGTTGCTAGAGAGTATCTGCCTGAATGGCATAGGGGGGCGTTCGATGACCCTAGGCTCGAGCTTCTCATAATGGATGGATTAAAATATGTTGAGGAGGCAAGCGAGAAGTTCAACGTGATTATAGCTGACCTAGCAGATCCCCTCGAGGCTGGACCCGCCTATAAGCTTTACACGAAGGAGTATTATGAGCGGCTCAAGAGCCTCCTGAACCCTGGAGGGGTGTTCGTGACCCAGGCTACAAGCCCCACGATAACAACGTATACCCACGCCGTCATCTACAACACGATAAAGTCAGTGTTCAAACACGCCACGCCATACCATGCCTATGTGAGGAGCTTTGACGGCGTATGGGGGTTCGTGCTCGCCTCAGACTCAAAGGATCCCGCAAGCCTAACTCCAGAGGCGGTAGACGCATACCTGGCCGCGAACGTTGTTGGCGAGAACAGGTTCTATGAGGGAGCAGTACACCAGGCTATGTTCACTATGCCAAAACACATTCGGAAGGAGATCGAGAAAGTTAAAGAGGTGGCTACGCTCGATAACCCCGTCTTCATGCCAGCCTAGAGGCCTATTCCCTCTTCTCCCCCTTTATTATATGGTAGATCCTCGTATAGTCTGCTTCCCCCAGTCCATACCTAACCCCCAGCCTGTACAGGTTTAGGGCGCCTGCCGTGAGGTGCTGGGGGAGCCCCTTGTAGAAGCCTGTTCTCAGGGCGTAGTCTAGGTCCTTCATTGCGAGTGCCAGGGTGAATGATGCCTCCTCTCCAGGGTCCCTCTGCATCCTGTCAATGTACTTCTCCGCTACTGGACCGAAGACTGTCTTGGAAAGCACCTTCTTCACAGTTTCAGAATCTATTCCGTAGGCCTGGGATAGTAGGAGTGACTCTGCGAGGAGGCCCACGCTCCCTATTAGCAGGGAGTTGAAGGAGAGCTTAAGGGCCGCCGCTTTCTCCGGCTCCTCCCCCAAGTCTATGATCTCGCCGGCGAGGGTCCCTACCACGCTCTTTGCGGCGTCCTTGCACCTATTCTTGCCTGCAACTACTATTAGGGCTGTACCCTTCCTTAGGGTGGAGGGGCCTCCGAGTACTGGGGCTTCAACATAGCATCCTCCCAGGGATTCTACGAATGCCTGGAAGCGCGAGGAGCCGTGGGGGGTTATGGTGGAGTGGTTTACTATTATGGCTCCATCCATCCTGTGGAAGGTGCTCATGACAGAGTATATTGCGTCCTCGTCGGAGAGGAATATGAGCGTATACTCCGCCTCCTGCACCGCGTCGAATGGGGCGGGGACAGCCTTAGCCCCCAGCTTCTCAGCGAGGGTGGAGGCCTTCTCTCGAGTCCTGTTCCAAAGGATGAGCTCATACCCCTGGGATGCCAGCCTCTCAGCTGCAGCTGAACCCATTCTGCCTGTTCCAAGGATAGCTACGCGAGCCGCCATACTAGGACACCCTTATAGCATGTTAGCCTTCGATTCGAATAAATCTTCTATTTGACGACTGCAGTGTAAGGGTGGAGTAGAGGAGTATGGCTGGGAGTAGTAGGATATGCCCTAGATGCGGTCGTAGCGAGGAGGAGGTCGAATTCATCGGCCCCCTCTGCAAAGACTGCTACGTAGAGGTTTATGGTGTAGCTAGGCTTCCCGAGAAGGCGGGCTTCGTCTACTGCCAATACTGTGGCAGGTATAAGTATCAGGGAGGATGGAATGAGCCCTCTGGCACTATAGAAGAGACCCTCCTAGACTACCTCTCCATAGTCTTAACCAGGAGGCTGAGGCCTATAGAGAATATTGTGGAGGCGTGGATAGGAGACATACGCCTCGACAGGGAGTTTACTGGCCCCGGGATCTACAATGCCTACGTGAGAGTCCAGGGTAGGCACGGGAGAGTCGAGGTTGTAGAGGAGAAGGTTGTAAACGTGAAGGCTGACGCCGCAGTATGCCCGTCATGTACGAGGAGGATTACTAAGAGGGGCTATAACGCTGTCCTGCAGGTTAGGAGCAGCCGTGGCAGGCTGAGCGATAGTCTAAGGGAGAGGGTGAACGTGTTCCTATCCGAGAACCTATCGGGGCGCCTAGCCGAGTCCATAATTGGTTTAGAGGAGCACAGGGAGGGGTTCGATATACTCGTAGATGACCCATCAATAGCCCGTATGATAGCGGCGAAGCTGAGGTCTAACTTCATGGCTAAGACCATAGAGACCTTCAAGCTCGTGGGAAGGAACCCGGATGGCTCGAGGAAGGGGAGGCTAACGATATCGGTAAGGATCCCGGAGATCGAGCCAGGCGACATCATATTAGTGGATGGCAGACCATACCTTTTCCTCGCGACATCCCGTGGAGGCAACCTGCTCCTAGTAGACCTTGAGAGGGGTAGGGAGGAGTATATGTCCTCAGACCTTCTCTGGCAGAAGGGGTTCAAACCCTACCCTGGAGGCGTGGAGCTGAAGAGGTACATGCTGATTAGCAGGGATAAGAATACCACCATTTTCCTAGACGCGGAGTCTGGGTACCAGGATGTAGTCGAGGTACCAAGTAATAGTGTTAAAATATATGTTGATAAATTTACTGAAGGGCGAGAGTATAAAGTCTTCCAAGCAGGCACCAAGATCTACGTGGTAAAAGATCTAGGAGATGGGTGAAGACAATATGGCAAGGAAGGATAGGGGGAGGGACAGGAAAGGAGAGATGCCCCTTCCAAACGAAGAAGAGGGAACAATGCTCTGCGTCGTCAGGAGAAACCTGGGCGGGGGCTTCCTGGAAGTCTTCTGTAAGGATGGTGAGATCTACAAGGCATGGATCCCGGGGAAGATGAGGAGAAGAGCCTGGATGCGCGAGGGCGACGTGATACTATTCCTCCCATGGGGCTCAAAGGATATGAAGGGAGAGGTAGTCTACAGGTACCTCCGCGACGAGGTTAAGAAGCTCATCGATATGGGCCTCATCACTGAGGACTTCATTGAGGAGGGCATGGAGTAGGAGTGCCTGGTAAGGGGAGATGGCTTAAGAGGAGGAGGGACGAGGAACACCGGGTTAAGGATCGAGACTTTATAAAGACGGTTGAAGAGGTCTTCGACTCATTCACACTCACCCACGTATACAGGCTCATGACCAAGGGGATCCTAAAAGACCTGAAGGGTGTAGTGAACGCTGGGAAGGAGGCACGTATATACAGGGGGATCCTCCGCGACGGTAGGGATGCAGCCGTCAAGATCTACCTGTCCTTCACGGCAGAGTTCCGGAAAAGCATAAGGATATACATAGAGGGGGACCCTCGCTTCGAGAATATCCCTCGCTCCAACTTCAGGAAGCTTATCTATGAATGGACTAAGAAGGAGTTCAGAAATCTTAAGAGGTTAAGGGAGCATGGAGTGAGGGTCCCCGCTCCAATAGCCTACTCTGGCAACGTTCTAGTCATGGAGTTCATCGGCGAGAACGGGGTGAGAGCCCCGCTCCTCGCCGAGGTGGCTGAAGAACTGTCGGCTGAGGAGTTAGAGGCGATATATAATGATGTGCTGCGCCAGCTCGAGATTATCGTTTGCAAGGCTGGACTGGTCCATGCCGATCTAAGCGAGTTCAACATAATGATCTACGAGGGGGTGCCGTGGATAATAGATGTGGCGCAGGCCGTCCACTATAGCCATCCCCACGCCTTCGAATTCCTCGAGCGGGATGTAAATAATATCTTCAATTTCTTCTCAGAGTACCTAGACGTGGAAAACGATAAGGCCACAGTCTCTAAGAGGCTTAGGAGGTGCCTTGAGGAATGGCTATGGGGGAGTCGCGGCCGAGGATCTATGTGAAGGTCCCTATCAATAGGCTGGGCGCTGTTATCGGCAAGAAGGGTGAGGTCAAGCTAAGGCTCATAGAGGAGCTGGGGGTGAGGATAACCATTGACAGTGAGAACTCGATGGTTATAATTGAACCGGAAGCTCCCGGTACGCCTCCAATAAACATGATGAAGGCGGGAGAGATCATTAAAGCTATAGCTTACGGGTTCCCCCCGGAGAAGGCCTACAGGCTGCTTGAGGACGACCAGATCCTCGTAATAGTGGATTTGAAACAGTTTGTCGGGGACTCTCCGAATCACCTGAAGAGGATCAAGGGGAGGATTATTGGAGAGGCGGGTAGGGCTCGTAAGACTATCGAGGAGATGACTGGCACCGACATCTACGTTGGAGACCACTATGTGGCGATAATAGGGGATTATGAGAGGGCTATGGCGGCGAAGAAGGCTGTAGAAATGCTTGCAGAGGGGAGGATGCACAGCACCGTCTATAGGTATCTGGATAAGGTGCTGCGGGAGATTAAGCGGCGCGAGGCTCTAAAGATGTGGGCTAAAGACGAGTTCGAAGAACTATAGTATTCTCCGCAATACTTTTCCCCTCCCAGTGCGAACCGGCACAGTTGGGGTTGGACGGGGGCGATGACGTTAGCCTGCGACGAGCAGAGCCCAGCCCGGGGCGGTGAGAAGGAAGAGCCGAATGAGCCTCCGTCCGACTGCAGGATTATAGTCTATGGTGGCAGAAGGGCTTTGGACTTATTAGCCGACCTTGTGAAGGAGCCGTTTTACGAGTATAATTCGAAGATCTCCAGGACGGGCTATTACTTGAAGCCAGTCCACAAGGTGTACAAGCGCCTCCCCGACGGCAGGACTAGGATCTACGAGTATTATGGAAGGTACTGGTGGAGGAAGGAGGGGAAGAAACTGGTTTACGCGGGCAGGGTGAAGCCTAGAGTGATAAGAGAGGATCCCCCAGAGCACCCACTTGAAGGGTTATCCATCATAGTTGAAGGTGACGATATTATAATGGATTGTAGGGATTATGAGAGGTTCCAAGAGCACTTTAGGGGGTTGAGGGTTGAGAGATACATTTGACTCTGCAGAGATTACTCTATCGGGGTTATCACTACCGGGTCTCCAACGTCTACCCTTAGCCTCCTAGCTGCGTTACCCTGATTCACAGCTATCTCTAGATATCCGAAGCTGTTCACGTAGAGGACCAGCTCGCCGGTCTGGGCGTCCTCGAACTTCCTGCCAACAACTGCTGGAATGGAGCCTGCCTCCGTGCTGACCATAACCCTCTGCCAGGAGTTGATCGCGAGCACCCCCTGCCTGGCGCTGAGGGCGACGTTACCGAACTTATCCACATAGACCACTTTCAGCCTGTAACCCTCCTCGACCTCCTCCACCCGCTCTAGTATGAGCCTCTTCAGTTTTGCCTCCTCGATAGGGGTTCCTAGGAGCTCCATATCCACACCTGAAGCGTAGAGCGCGGCTGCGGGCGCGAAGACGTCTCTTGCGTGGAATGTGTTTGATAAAGGCCACTTGCCTCCTGGTAGTTTGCCTTTAAACCTGCTGGCCGCTGCCTCTACGACGCGGGCGGGTATCAGTGAGACCCCTCTCTTGAACTTTTCCCTCTGCACGGCTGGGTAGAGGATCCCGTTGTTGGGTCCAACGAAGACGTAGTCTCCCGCCTCAACCAGCACTGCTTCCCTGGATGTGCCCACGCCTGGATCCACTACGGCGACTATTATTGAACCCTTAGGGGTCCAGTAGTAGGTATTGGCTAGAATATATGCTCCGGCTGTTATCTTGAAGCTCGGTACAGTGTTATCGATATCGTATACCTCTAGCCCGCTATTTATAGACTTTATCAGAGCCTTCAATATCCCCGTGTAGGGTCCCTCGCCGAAATCCGTAATCAAGTATATCTGCCCATGATTCTCTCCAGACACTCTCAACCACCAGTCCAGGGCGCTCTTGGTAACCGGTCACTATATCTAGCCTCCAATGGCTCATTTAACTAGTGGGGGAGCGACGCCCTGGGGAGGCGTGGCCGAATGGCTCCTCCAATGACCCCAGGGTCTCTGTCCCCCGCACACCTCTATATCATTGTTTCAGCCCACTATACGGGGGACGCTTTAATCTTGTAATCGTTTATATAGTTATATACGGAATATATAACTTGAGTGCGTGAGGTGCGCACAATATGACTATGGTTCATGATCCCTATGAGGAGGCGAAGAAGCAGCTTCGCCAGACTATCGAGCTTCTAGGCCTCGGAGAAGAAGTATACGAGGTCCTCTCTGTACCCGAGAGGCTCCTCCAGGTTAGGCTCCCAGTAAAGATGGATGACGGAACCGTTAAGGTATTCATTGCATGGAGGAGCCAGCACAACAGCGCCCTAGGTCCCTACAAGGGCGGTGTCAGGTACCACCCCGAGACTAACGCTCACGAGGTAATCGCTCTTAGCATGTGGATGACCTGGAAGAACAGCCTTGCAGGCCTTCCCTACGGTGGAGGAAAGGGTGGCATAAGGGTTGATCCCCACAAGCTGAGCCCCGGAGAGCTGGAGAGGCTCTCCAAGGCCTACTTCGAGGCTATAAGCGACATTGTAGGCCCAGACCAGGACATCCCCGCCCCCGACGTCTACACTAACCCACAGGTTATGGCCTGGTTCCTAGACGCTTACAGCAGGGTTAAGAGGGGCCAGTACCTCGCCGTGGTGACCGGTAAGCCTCTAGAGCTAGGAGGAATGCAGACTAGGATAATCGCCACCGGCTACGGAACCGCTGTATCAGCTAGGGAGGTCGCCAAGAAGCTGTGGGGCGGAATCGAGGGTAAGACTGTCGCCGTACAGGGCTACGGCAATGCTGGATACTATGCCGCCAAGACCCTCCATGAGATGGGCGCTAAGGTCGTTGCTATCAGCGACAGTAAGGGCGGAATTTACAACCCCGACGGTCTAGACCCGGACGAGGTCAAGAAGGTTAAGAACGAGACCGGCTCGGTGATAAACTATCCGAAGGCCGTGAAGAAGCTCACTAATGAGGAGCTACTAGAGCTGGAGGTAGACGTACTGGTCCCCGCGGCTATAGAGAACGTGATAACCGAGGCGAACGCCGACAAGATAAAGGCAAAGCTGATTGTGGAGGCGGCAAATGGCCCCACCACGCCCGAGGCGGAAGCCATACTCACTAAGAAGGGGATAATTGTGGTACCCGACATCCTCGCCAACGCAGGAGGAGTAATAATGAGCCACATCGAGTGGGTTAACAACAGGATGGGCGGCTGGATAACTGAGGAGGAAGCCAAGTCCAGGCTCGAGCAGAAGATGATCAACAACACAATCAAGGTATGGGACTACTGGCAGAAGAAGCTCGACACGAGCAAGTACAACATGAGGGCCGCCGCCTACGCTATCGCAGTAGACAGAGTAGTAAGGGCTATGAAGCTGAGGGGCTGGATATAAGCCCCTCTAAATCAATCATCCCTCCAACACCCCGAATTTTCTACATATATTTCTAGACTACTGTTCCCCTCTAACGTAATGAAGATAAGACTCGGGCACCATAATTATTAGAAACCAGGGGTTATCCATGAAGCTAGACCTCGAGGTCGTAGATATACCTGTGGCTGAAGGAACCAACGTGATTATAGGTAGGAGTCACTTCATCAAGACTGTTGAAGACCTATACGAGGCTCTCGTGACCTCTTGCCCAAGCCTACGCTTCGGTATAGCTTTCTGTGAGGCCAGCGGTAAAAGACTGATAAGGAAAGACGGTAATGATGACGAGCTTGTAGAGTACGCTGTCGACGCTTGTAGGAAGATAGCGGCTGGACATGTTTTCGTAATATACATTAGAGGCGGGTGGCCTATCAACGTTCTCAACGCGATCAAAAACGTACAAGAGGTAGTATCAGTCGATGTCGCCACCGCGAACCCGTTAAAAGTTATAATCGCAGACCTTGGCGAGCAGAGGGCTCTCTTAGGCGTCGCGGACGGGTTCAAGCCATTAGGGGTAGAGGATGAAGAGGACGTGAGAGAAAGAAGGGAGTTTCTTAGAAAAATAGGGTATAAGCGTTAAGTCTCCATCATATTCTTTGCCGCTTCAACTATCCTCTTTGCACCCTTCTCGATATCCTCGATCGACGTGGCGAAGCTGAACCTCACGTAGTCCTTGCCTAGCTCTCCCGGGAAGCTTGTGCCTGGAAGCACTAGAACATAGTACTCGTAGAGGAGCTTGTCTACAAGCTGGTGAACGTCCATGCCGGTCTTGTCTAGAAGCTTCTTTACTCTAGGGAACATGTAGAATGCCCCCTTCGGCAGGTAGGCCTCGATGCCAGGAGCCTCTGAGAGGATCTCGTATAACCGCTTAGCACGCCTCTCGAACTCTCTTATCATCTCTCTAACAGGTCCCCAGTCTCCCCGCAGCGCTTCTATTGCAGCCTTCTGGGCGAAGCTCGGCGCACAGCTGTAGACCGAGACTGCTAGGTCGAGGAGTCTTGGTATTACATCTTCTCTCGCTACTAGGTAGCCTAGCCTCCATCCGGTCATGCTGAATGTCTTCGAGAACCCGTTCACGTATACAACGTGGTCTCTCCAGTCGTCGTACTCTAGGAAGCTCTTGAACCTTGCCCCGTGGAAGACGAAGTTGTCGTATATCTCGTCAACGAATACTACTAGGTTATGCTTCCTCGCAAGCTCCATTATGGCGTCAGTCTCCTCGGGGGTGAGAACCGTGCCGGTTGGATTGTGGGGGTTATTTACTACGATTCCCCGGGTCTTATCGGTTATCGCTTTCTCAAACTTTTCGATATCAATAGAGAATCCCTCTCCCTCATGGAAGTCCATGGGGACGAAAACAGGCTTCGCCCCAACGAACTTAGCTACTTGACTGTAGGCGTAGTAGCTGGGATCCGGTATGAGCAGCTCGTCTCCTGGGCGTAGGAATGCCGCTAGAGCTATAAAGACTGCTGTCTTGGCTCCGGTGGTAACTATTATCTCGTCGGGCGACACCTTTCCATAGCGCGAGAGATACTCGGATATAGCCTCCCTCAGCTCTGGTATACCGGCTGTTTCAGTATACCCGGTGAATCCCTCGTCGAGAGCCTTCTTAGCCGCCTCCCTTATGTGGGCTGGCGTGGGGAAGTCGGGTTGCCCGATTCCGAAGCTTACAACATCCCTGCCCTCCCTGATGAGTTTCTTGACTATTGCAAGGTAGGTGAACCCCGTCTCGCCCATGATCTCATGCATTACAGGATTCAATACCTGTGTCGGCTTCATCCGATATCACCTATGAGACAGCGTTTTCATTCTATGATTGATACTAGGTTAATTAGCATGAGTTGATTAACAGATACTGACGGTGAAGCGTTTGCAAAAAAGGGCGCGGCAAGTCAGGGTTAGGGTGCGCTGGTATAGTTATGAGAAGAGGACTTATGGAGACGTTGAGATAGGGGTTTTAAAAATAACCGATGAGGAGGAGAGGGTTGAGCACGGGAGCCCTATAGAGGTCCTCCTATCCGTTATAGAGGAGCTGAGTAAGACCCGGAAAGGCGACTACTTCGAAGTCCAGGTTGATGCGCCAGGCATAGTTGAGGTGATGGGTGAAAACCCCAAGTATAGGGGTCAGAGGCTCCTCTTCCCTCGCCCCTCAAGGCTCTACAGGGTTGGGATCCTCTCTCGTGACAAGTTATCCTCGCTAATCAAGGATACTGGTGGCGACTATGCCTCCTTCAAGCTCGACGACCTGGAATGGTATGTGGAGAAGGATGAGATCTACGTGTATGAGGGGGTTTTGAATGCAGGAGAGAATGTGGTCGCGGTCTACTTGGATACCAGTATGGGGCCTAGAATGATCATCCCGTCTGGCCGAGATAGGATCCTTCAAGACGTCTTATCTCATCCTCAATCATCTGGCGAATAAGGCTTCCATGAACCCTTACCAGGTGGAGGTAGTACCCCCTCTTAGTGAAGGGGCCTCTCCTGCATATTACGCAGTAGATCGAGTCTTCAGGAGGCCTGAGCTGTATCCCCACATTCTTCGCTGCGGCAACGGCTAGGCGGGGAGCTACTGGTATATCTAGATCTTCTGGCTCGCTCAGCCTGCTCGCTATCTTCGCTACACCCTCAACTAGCTTTACAGGGACCCTGCCAGACCTCATACTGTTACATCTCCGGCCCTCATGGTTTAATGGGCTTGAGATCCCTTCCATCACCGTTTATGAGCTTAGGCCTGATCTCGGTATACTTGGCTAGCAGCGAGTATTCCAGCTTGGGGAGGAGTACCTTCTCTACCTGGAACATGCCCGCCATGTCCTTCATATATACTTCTATGATGAGAGGCCTCTCCCTACCCTTCTTTAACTCAACCCTCACTATGCTCAGTGCTGAGAGAGCGTGGATATCCTCCTTGCCCTTAGAGTAGGGTAGTCTAGCCCTTCCCTCAGCCATGTCTGTTGCGTCAGCCACTTTTACGATGGACGCTTCCATGGTGAGGGCATCGACATTCATTGCAGTGGAGTATATAGCTCCCATGACCTCGCTTCTAATCCTATAGGCTAGACTCCTCTCATCCCTCCCTATAATATCGGGGAGTATCCTGTCAAGTATCCTACCCGCTAGGAGGGCTCCCATGAGCTCGTGGTTGTCCCTGTGAATGGAGTTCCCTATATCGTGTAGGTATGATGCTAGGAGGACTATGAGCTTAGCGTAGTCTTCGCTGGGGACAACCCTCTGCTCGACGCTTGAAGGCTTTATGCCGGCTTCCCTCACTATCTCATATATCTCGAGGCCGGATCCAGATACTATGGTAGCGTGGACGGGGCCGTGGTCATTGTAGAGGAGCCTGCCGACAGCGTTAACGTTGGACATCCTAAGAAGTTCTTGAATCTCCTCGTCACTTGTGAGGATTTCCCAGGCCCTTGACAGGAGCCTGTTGGACTCTACGTGCCTCTTGACGAGGCTCGGCGATACTATGACCATCTTATCCGTTCACCTCTCTTTCAATCCACTCCAAGTAGTCTCTATTACCAGCGGTTATTGGAATAGCTATTATCTCGGGCACCTTGTAGGGGTGCACCTTCTTAACCTCCTCTATAAGCTTGTCTAGAATGTTTCCCCTAGTCTTCACAATTAGCAGCTCCTCTTCATCCTTCTCAACCTTCCCCTCCCACCAGTAGATGCTCTCAATACCTCTAACAATATTGACGCAAGCCGCCAGTCTCTTCTCGACTATGTGACCTGCTATCTTCTCCCCCTCACCACGGGGGGCTGTTATGAATACCACTAGATGCTCGTTAGTCATCCCTTATCACCCTGCCCGGAAGGGCTCGGCTCCCGCATACTGAGATGAGCCCTGGAGCTGGGCTTCGATCTCGAGGAGCCTGTTATACTTTGCAGTCCTCTCTCCCCTGGCTGGAGCCCCCGTCTTAATCAGGCCTGTCGACATTGCTACGGCTAGATCTGCTATGAAGGTATCCTCTGTTTCCCCGCTCCTGTGGCTTATGACCGCTCTAAGCCCCTGGTGTACTGCTTTTCTTATGAAGTCTATGGTCTCTGTGAGGGTCCCTACCTGGTTTACCTTGACGAGCACAGCGTTTGTAGCTTTTACCTCAAGCCCCTTGGCGAGGTACCTGACGTTTGTAGTGTAGAGGTCGTCTCCGACTATAAGGACTCTATCCCCTATCCTTCTTGTGAGCTCGGCGTACTCGTTGAACGCGTCCTCGTTAAACGGATCCTCTATTAGCCTGAGGGGGTACTCGTCGACAAGATTAGTGTAGTATTCTAATAGCCCTGTCGAGTCGAGGCTCTCACCCTCGATCCTATAGTGGCCGGAGCTCTTATCATAGAACTGCGAGGCGGCCGCGTCTATTCCAAGATAGAAGTCCTCCCCGTCAATGTAGCCCGCCTTTCTAATCGCTTCTACTAGGAGGTTTAGCGCTTCCCTCGTCTTCTTAAGGGGTGGGGCGAAGCCGCCCTCGTCTCCAACGTTTATCGATTGGGGGCCATACTTTTCCTTGAGGATCCCCTTGAGGGTAGCATATACCTCTGCAGCCATCCTCATGGCTTCTAGGAAGGAGTCTGCTCCTACAGGGATTATCATGAATTCCTGAATATCTAGATCATTCCCCGCATGAACGCCGCCGTTAATAACGTTTAAGAGGGGGGTTGGTAGGAGCCTAGCCCCCGGGCCACCAAGATACTCGTAGAGTTCCAATCCAGCGGTGCTCGCCGCGCTCCTCGCCACAGCTATGCTGGTCGCCGTGGTAGTGTTGCCTCCCAGCCTAGATTTGTTCGGCGTGCCGTCGAGAGAGATGAGAAGCCCGTCTATATACCCCTGCCTCCTTGAGTCGACGCCTACTAGCCTCGGTTTTATCATAGTCTCTACTATCGTTACAGCTCTCATCACGCCATAGCCCATCCACTTTCTGCCTCCATCCCGGAGTTCTACCGCCTCCCTCTCCCCCCTACTAGCACCGCTAGGGGCGTAGCCATAACCCCAGCCAGCCCCTGTCTTCACAGTGACTTTTATGGTGGGCCTACCTCTAGAGTCGAGGACCTGTAGAGCTCTCACGTCTTTGATCCTAAAGGAGTCATCGTCCACCGCATGACACCCGCTTAAAGAGCAGGAGGTCCCAAGAAATAATTAATTCGCACTAGTCTTTGGAACTGGGGCTCGGTATGAGGATACTGATCATTGGAGCGGGTCGCGTAGGCAGTACATTAGCCCAGCTCCTCAGTGAGGCAGGCCACTCGGTCACTATTATTGACAAGGATGAGCAGAAGATCATGAATATTCAGGCAGACGTGGAGAGCTATATTAGAGATGCCACCGACCCCACAATATACGATGAACTCGACATTAGTATGTACGATGTTGTAGTAGCCGCGACCGATAAGGATGAAGTCAACTTGTTCATAGCAGCTATAGCTAAGCTCAACAATATTGAAAAGGTGTATGTACGGGTTAAGAACCCTAAGACTAGCAAGCTGTTAAGGATCCTAGGCGTCGACGGGGTCATCGTTGTCCCCCAGATAGCAGCTAACATACTCTATACTTTAATCGAGGGAAGGTATAGGGTTGTGAACCTCATTAACACGTTAATAGGAGAGTTTCGTCTCGTATCCGTTACCGTGAGGGAGACGAGTCCTATCCGGGGACTCACGCCGAGAGAGCTCGAGGCGAGGGGAATGTTGCCGAGAGGGGTAAAGATACTGGCGGTCTACCGTGAAGATCAGTTCTATGATCCAAGCGAGGCTCCCCCTCTCGAAGCGGGACAGATTGTTATAGCACTAGTTCACGAGGAGGCTTTGAAAGAGTTCAATGAACTCTTCTAGCGCTGAGGGTGGTATGGGATGGATGCATACGGCTTGGGCGGCTTGTGGTCTATGATCAAGGGCAACGTCATTATACAGAGAAGTATTGAGTCTATTATACTGATTTTAACAGTGGCAATATTACTAGTAATAATAAGAAGATTAATTTTCAGGGTTGGCAGGCTTAGCGGAGCGGACCGGGAAGCCCTTGAAAACACATATAAAATGATTGAAATAAGTATAATTATTATAACAATATTCCTGGTTCTCTTCCTACTCACACAAGAGAATATAATAGTTTTATTCATTCTAGGACTTATACTAGTAATATTCGCCGCCTCCTGGGAGACGATCGCAAACGTAGCCAGCTACTACGCTATACTTCTGACTCAAGCAGTCACGCTTGGAGAGTACGTGTCTCTCGATGACTGCGAAGGAAGAGTAAGGAAGATAACCGTGCTCTATACGGTCATAGACGGTTATAGCAAGGTGTGCACTGTACCCAACAGGATCTTCATGTCAAAGTTGAAGTCGACTGTGAAAGAGCCGATCAATGCCAGGTTCAGGATAAGGATATGGGGCTTCGAAGACGTAGAGGTCGCAGAGGACATAACCGCGAAGCTGAAAGAGAGGATCCATGACATTGCTGGAAGCGTGACAGCAGTACCCGGGGAGGCCCGGATCTACGTGGAGGAGCTCAGCCCCGACGCCTTGACAGCCGTGCTAATCCTGCCTCATCCAGGACATAGGATACAGCCTGAGAAGGTGGGCCTTATAGTGAGAGAGCTAGCCTCAATACTCAAGGAGTACGGATACCCATTCAATATTAGCCTGGAACGGCAGAATGGCGGGATGGCGAGGTGGAAGTAGCGTGGCAAGGAGGAAGAAGGATCCATTCGTTTGCCCAAACTGCGGGACGAGGGTTAGCGAGCCTGTCAAGACGTGGACAATAGTATCACCATTACCAGACAAGTATGGTAGGATAACCGTAACTGTGATGGGGAGCTTCCAATGCCCAAACTGTGGGGCTAGGTGGACAGCTACTATCAAGAAGATAAAGACTGGTGGAGACGAGGAGGCTAAGGCGAAGGGTGAGGAGGAGAAGGAGGAGGGAACCGTTATAGAAATAGACCTCTCCGACCTAGATGAGATCGAGTAGTCCAGGCGGATCGCCGCCACCAATACTCTTCTTCTTATGTAATATCTACTCCCACTCGATTGTAGCGGGAGGCTTACTAGTAACGTCATACACTACTCGGACAACCTCCGGGATCTCCGAGGTTATCCTCCTCATTATCGCCTCAAGAAGATCCCAGTCGGGGCGGAAAGCCTCAGCGGTCATGGCATCATCGCTCACAACCATCCTCACAGCGACCACCATGCCATAAGCCCTCCTATCACCTTTCACTCCCGTAGCTCTCGACCGTGTCACTACAGCGAAGTACTGCCAGAGCCTTCTAGCGTACCCTGCCTTCTCCACCTCCTCCACCACTATCGCGTTGGCTCTCCTAGCGATCTCTACGAGTCTACGGTTAATCGACCCCTCTATTCTAACAGCAAGGGCTGGGCCTGGTACTGGCTGCTTATAGATGAGCTCCTCAGGCAGCCCTAGCATACGGCCTATGAGCCTTACCTCGTCCTTATAGAACATTCTGAGAGGCTCCACGAGTTTTAGCCCGAACTTCTCTGGGAGGCCCGCTACATTATGGTGGCTCTTGATGACGTCAGCTCCCCTCCTGCCCCCAGACTCGATAACGTCTGGATAGATTGTGCCCTGCACCAGGTACTCTGCACCCGTAGATTTAGCTATCTCCTCGAATACTCGAGCGTATACTCTCCCGAAAACCTTCCTCTTCTCCTCAGGGTCCTCGATCCCTTCTAGGGCAGCCAGGAACTCGCTGCTATAATCGACTATCCGCAGTTTTATCCCAAGTTTCCCTAGAGCCCTCTCAACCCTCTCTACCTCACCCTCAGGATGGAGGCCGTGGTCGATTAGAACGGGGATTAGCCTATCCCCTATGGCACGGTATGCTATGACCGTTGCAACAGTCGAGTCGACTCCCCCGCTAACAGCCGCTATAGCAGTAGAGGACCCAACCATCCGCCTCACGTATTCTACTAGCTCATCGATAAGCCTGCCTGGCCTCCACTCCCTCTTCACCCCTATAAGCCGAATCCAGTTGTCGAGGAGCTCCCTGCCGAGCTGAGAGTGCTTAACCTCCGGGTGCCACTGAACCCCGTAAACATTACCAGTCCAGAAGGCGGCGACAGGGCTCCCCTCGCTTGTGGCGGCGACTGTGGCTCCGGGGGGAGGGGATAGGACCGCATCATTATGGCTCATCCACACCTTAACCCTAGCCGGAAACCCTTCGAGTATCCTGTCTCTAACCAGCACTCGAACCGTTGTTGGACCGAACTCTGGTTTTGGAGAAGGACCCACTTCTCCTCCTAGAACCTTTGCTAGGAGCTGGTGGCCGTAGCATATTCCCAGCATGGGCTTCCCTGAAGCCAGTATGCGCTCAACTATCCTATCGTGCTGGGCTTCCCATACGCTAGAGGGTCCACCGCTGAGGACATAGCCCGAATACTCGCCATCCTCCTCGACCTCCTCCGGGTATACTAGCTCGGAGTATACTCCTAGCTCCCTCAGCCTTCTAGCTATCAAGTGAGCGTACTGGCCTCCCAAGTCAACCACGGCGACAGTATCCAATGCGGGCCTCCCGTGTCGCCCTCGTCTATCACCAAGGGTAAAATCCTCGTAGCTAACCGATCCGAGAGGCTTCCACGCTATTGCCTCGGCGAAGAACGCTGGATTAAGAGGCGCGCAAACCCGCCTTCATCGCCGAACCGCGGATTCCGCGGCCTCTGACGGGCACGGGTCCACTCTTACCGATATAATGGAGCACGGATTATATGCATACACTTTAACCCGGAGCCAGAGGATTTAATCAATGGTGAAAACAGAGTGATCTACACCGTCCCGCCTAGCCTCTTCAAGCTCGAAGAAGACCCTCTAAAGGCAGAGAAGCCCAAGGTTCTCATTATACCAGTTAAGCAGAAGGATGAGAAGCCCCTGATAGAAGGTGAGGTTAAGAGGCTTGACGAGGCATCTCAAGGGATCGTTTCAAAGGCTGTAGAAGCCGGGCTCTTCAAGGCCAAGAGGGGGGAGACCTACACATTCCCACTAAGCGGGAAGATAGTGATCCTAGTTGGTATCGGCGAGGGTAGGGAGGCCGAGGACTACAGGAGGGGGCTAGCTAAGGCTGCTAAGCAAGTAGTTGAGAAGTATGAGGAGGTCACTGTAGACCTCGAGGGCCTCGGCTTAGAATATTCGAACGAGTCCCTAATAGGATTCCTTCTAGGAGCCTATACTCTGGACTATTTCAAGAGCGAGAAGAAGGCTAAGCTGAGGACTGTATATTATACTGGAGAAGTAAACCTAGACTATGTCAAGCCTATCGTAGAAGGCGTATACCTGGCCAGGGACATCGCGAATGCACCACCCAACGACCTGTACCCCGAGAGGCTCGCCGAAAAGATAAAGGATCTCTTCTCCAGCCTCCCTAACGTCGACGTTGAAGTTTTCGACTATAATACACTCGTAAAGGAAGGCTTCGGCGGAATCGTAAACGTGGGCAGAGGGAGCAAGTACAAGCCTGTCCTCATCAAGATACACTACAAAGGCGGAGGGAGGAAGATCGCCCTCGTAGGTAAGACCCTAGTATTCGACGCTGGAGGCATACAGGTCAAGCCAGGATACTCGATGACAGACATGTTCGCTGACAAGGCGGGAGGGGCAGCGGTTGCTGGGATAGTGTGGGCAGCCGCCAAGCTCGGCATACAAGTAGACCTCTACGGTCTACTAGCCGCTGCGATAAACACAATCGACGGCGAGTCCTATCTGCCGAGCTACGTTATCAAGATGTGGGATGGAACTAGGGTAGACGTTGGACATACGGATGCGGAGGGGAGACTAGTCATAGCCGACGCGATCGCCTATGCATCCAAGGAGATTGGAGCTGACGTAGTGATAGACCTCGCCACCCTAACAGGGGCAGCGGTAGTAGCGCTTGGCCCCCTCATAGCAGCGCTATTCACCAGGGACAAGC
The DNA here is from genome assembly GCF_055382595.1 of Thermodiscus maritimus. Taxonomy (NCBI): domain Archaea; kingdom Thermoproteati; phylum Thermoproteota; class Thermoprotei; order Acidilobales; family Acidilobaceae; genus Thermodiscus; species Thermodiscus maritimus. Next base: position 1,255,031 of record NZ_AP042434.1, on the reverse strand, counting down.
AGTTGGAGGAGGCCTTCCAGCAGGCCTCTAAGGAGACAGGCGAGCTCCTATGGCCCCTTCCAATGGCCGATGTATACAAGCCGCTCCTATCAAAGCACGCAAGGCTCGGGGACATCAATAACGTGAATGGGAGGTGGGGAGGCGCAATATACGGCGCCCTTTTCCTCGAGAAATTCAGCCATGGGAAGAAGTTCGTCCACCTTGACATAGCAGGGCCAGGTATCGGCGGTGGGGAGGCGGCCGCGATTGCTCCTGAGTACTGGCCTGGCAAGCACGCTCCTGGATACGGGGTTAGACTCGTAGTGTCGGTTCTCCAGAGACTATCCAAAATATAATCTAAATTTTTATTATTTTATTATTGCATGATTTTATAGGGAAGACTACACAGATAACCCTGTACACCGCTAGATCAATAAAGTTGGGGGAGAGTGTAGATGAGCTTGTTCGGGACATGCAAGCCCCTAATAGGAGTAGTCCACCTACCCCCTCTTCCAGGATCGCCGGGGTATATGAAGAAGAGCTATCCCTCGGGTATTGGAAGGAAGTGGAGCATCGACGAGATATACGACTATGCCAAGAGCGAGGCGAAAAAGTACGAGGAAGCAGGCTTCGACGCCGTGATAGTCGAGAACTATGGGGACAAACCTTACACAATAAGAGCTAGCAAAGGACAGGTCGCGGCTATGACGGGGATCACTAGGGAGCTCGTAAAGGCCCTGAGTATCCCCGTGGGGGTTAGCCTGTTGAGAAACAGTCCATATGAGGCCGTCTACATCGCAATTGTTGCAGGGGCAAAATTCGTCAGAGTGAACAACCTGTGCGAATACAGAGTCTCTCCAGAAGGGCTCCTAGAGCCGGCCATGAGAGAATTAGCGAGAGCGGTATCAGAGCTTGACTTATACAACGAACTAGACAAGGGAGCATTCGAAGTACTAGCAGATATAGATGTGAAGCATAGCTGGCCTCTAGTTCAAGGCTACGATGTATCCGAGGCTGCACGGGAATGCCTTGACAGGGCGGGAGTACCTGTAGCCGCCCTGGTCGCGACGGGTCCAAGAACCGGAGTACCTCCAAGAAAAGAATACTTGGATTCCCTCAAGTCTACTCTCCAGTCCATGAGGACTCGGCTAATGATTGGGAGCGGTATAACACCTGATAACGTTGCAGAGTATTGGAAGTACAGTGACGGCTTCATTGTTGGCACCTCTGTCAAGCTTGGGGGAGACACGGAGAACGTTGTCTCAATTGATAAGGCGAAGAGGCTTGTAGAGATTATTAACAGATATAGGGAGGTGTGGCCCTGCGCCAAGAAGAGATAGCAGTGAGGTAAGGGATGAAGATGAGAACCCGGTCACTGCGTGAGGCCGTTTCTCGCGCCGATGATGAGTCCTAGTCCATCGGACCAGCCCCGGTAATACAATCCCTACACCTCCTTGAGAGCGTTTGTAGGATATAGAGAGTATAGGGTGGTAGAATTGTCTGTAGATGGGATCACCAGGACAGGAGACCACCTACTCACGCTGGGAGAGGAGGAAGAGGTAGAAGCCTTACTAGACAGCCTAGAACTCGCAGTCTCACTACTAGCAATGTCGGTAGCCGCCCATGATAAGGGCTTGATCGAGGAGGCCGCCGGATTATTCGATGAAGTAATCTACAGGTTGAAGGATCATATGCCAGAGGATGCTGCGAGAGTTATTGGATACCCTCTAGTCAGACGCGCTGGAGCTGGTCGAGTGTCTTGGGGGAGAAGCGGTAATAGAGGCCCTAGCCTATGCTGTTAGAGTACTAATGGAAACCCCTACAGAGGAGCCGGTCAAACTCATAGAAGTGTACAGCGACTGCCTGGGATGGGAGGGTGACCCGCAGAGCCTACCCCCAACAGTCATAGCTGGAGCAATACTAGCTTCATTCACTGCGGCACTCAACAAGACCATCCTATCACTATAATACAACAGGGGAACCGCAAGGAAAACAGCTGGGTTCGGAGAAACCTCATCGTTAAAGAGTCCTATGAGGGGGTACCTTCTCCCCATCCTAGCCGTGTAAGTCTTCTACGGCGCGATGCATGGATGAGGACTTGCTTATTTTCCAAGCCTAGAAATTAGTGAATTCGAGGCGTAACATAGGTTTGTATCCTCGATTTATTGAGCCCCAGTCAATAAAGTGTTAGTGGGGCCGGTGAGGATCGATGGGCAGGCTGACGAGGATGGAGAACCATTGTAGCACCGAGGCCCCTATACTTGCCTCCAGCGACATACACAGCCCCGTGTACCTCCCGCTCTTCCAGAGATCACTTGGCGAGGCCGAGAAGAGTGCATGTTTATTCATACTAGCCGGGGACATTGTTGATAAAGGGGTTGTCGCGGCGGCCGAGCCCGTATTCCGCGCTATCAAGGAGAAGACAAATGCAAAGATAGTTGCTGTATTCGGTAATGAAGAATACTTTGACAGAGAGGAGGAGTTCAAAAAACGCTACCCGGACATAGTATGGCTTAATGACGAGTACACTGTTGTCGACTTGGATAAGGAGAGCCTTGCAATCATAGGCACGCGGGGCGCTCTCCAAAGACCTACCAGGTGGCAGCAGAGGCACATGCCATGGCTGAGCGAAGTATATAGAAAGAGGCCTGAGATGTTGAGAAACCTTATCCGGGAGGCAAGGCGGGAGGCGGGGTATGTAATCGTGGTTTCCCACTATGCTCTCTCCCATCACACGATCATTGGTGAGGACAGACGCTTCTGGCCCGAAATATACTCTCCCGAGATGGAGAAGGTGATTCTCGAGGAAAAACCAGATATAGCAATACATGGCCACGCCCACAAGGGCAGGCCCTTTGCCAATGTCGGAGGTATCAGGATCTATAATGTAGCACTCCCCTTAAACAAACGTGTAGTGCCTGTCTACCTGGGACCACGCAGGCACACTCTTCTAGACTGGATCGCGGACAGGTAGATGTAGACGCTGAGTATCAATTAAAAACGCTGAAAACTCTCTATCATCCAACCGGGTGGGGTGGAGGATTACGCCAGGTAAAAGGTCGCTAATAATAACGAGGCTTGCAATCTCAACACTGGCAGGATGGCTGGTATTCTCCGCATTATACCTCTCGGATATACTATTAGGTATCCATACGAGTACGACGTTTAAAATCACCTCTTCCCTACTGGTCGCAACATTTACAGCCCTATTCTCCGACTTCATAGCAATAGCTCTTGCTAGACGCTTGCTGAGCATGGTCTCTGATGAGATTGAAGAAGAGACTGAACCCGAGAGCCCACTGGGTGGCGAGAGGCTCGAGAATAAGTTTTTGCTCAAGTCATTCATCAAGATGCTAATCGAGCCGGCTCTGCCAGATATAGCTGACGTGAAGATCGTTATTGACGGAGACCTAGAGATACTAGATGATGAGGAGCTAGACGACCTCCTCCCCTCATCTGTTGATGGATGGGGTTACGTTACAGCTATATATTACTCGAATGGCAACCTGATCGTGCTACTCGACTCACAGGTTGCCAGTATCCTCATGGAGACCATAGAGAGGGGTAATGGCGACAAGGCTGTCGTGGCGAGAAACGAAGAACTAGTATACATGTACGATATAATAAAGAGGGCTTATCTGACCAGGTATCCGGAGTCAAACGATCTAATCGCCGCCTATGTAGCCTACAAGACAATACAGCGCCTAATAGAAGAGGGCCTTATCGAGGTGCCTAGGGAGCTCCTCGAGAACATGCCATATGAGCCAGAAGACGTGAGGAGGAAAATACTAGACCAGATTCGGGAAGAAAATACCCGATAATCCATCTAAAAGGATAGTCCTATTCGATCCTACCAGTAGCTCCTAATGCCCAAGATAAGCGTGAGAAGGATCCCGTCCACGATGTATGGTGCCGCCGCGGGGATTCGAACCCCGGACCACCCGGTCTTCAGCCGGGCGCTCTCCCGCTGAGCTACGGCGGCTCCGCGGCGGCCACTAATCACGGATTCTGGACCGGTAAGATAAATCCCTTTTCCAACCAGTTATATGTGTATGGGGTAGAATGGTGATTAAAGTAATATTACAGAGCATAAATAACCCTTTATTAGATTATTTAAGCAGGATCTTGGATGACCTAAATTCAAAGATGCCGATACCAAGCAAGTTCATAATATCAACATCAACCCTAACGATACCCCTAACCGTTTTCGATTTTTCCAGGAGACAGTATGTAGCTGAGGATGTAAACATGTTCCTCTACAACTATTATAAGGGCATTCTTGAGAAGTCAAGGAGCCTCTACGTAGTGGGGATAGTTGAGGGAGACGGTTACAGTGACGGATTAAACTACGTCTTTGGCCTCGCAACACCGGATCTACGGGTTGCATCGGTGTATACAGCACGGATCAGGGTCGGGGGCGAGGAGCTTTTTCTTTCAAGGCTTAGAAAGCTTATACTGCACGAGCTAGGGCACCTCTTGGGGCTCGGCCACTGCGAGAATGAATGTGTGATGAGGTTTAGCAACTCCCTAGCAGAGCTAGACAAGAAACCAGATGAATACTGCAGCCAGTGCAAGGCTAGGTTGTCCAGCCTGTATGGGTAAGCTCCTCTTGGGGTTTCCAAACGGGTTATATGTCGACTACAAACTGGATCCTCCAGCACTCGCCGATATTCTCAATTGACATCTGAGAGTATGTCATTGCCTTTACTATCGTGCGTTCCTCGTGCACCTCTGGAGAGAACTCTTCTCCCCAAACACTAGCTACAAGCTTATAACCGTCTCCCTCCTTGTCGATCCTGCACACCCTAAAGATGGAGAACACCAGCCCCTCCGCATCTGTCCAAACCAGCAGCTCTTCGATCCACCTATACAGGAGGTTTTCCAGATCACTACCCTCAACTTCTAGATCCACTCTAACACGAGGCCTTACCTTACTGGTATCAGTCATGATCTCATACACTCCTAGACCCGCGTACTCGAAAGCCTCCTCGAGCGTTCGACCTCTCGCCTCTACCAGTACGTCCGCAGTGTGGTCTAGGTGGTCGAAGCCCGGGCATCCACTCATCTCCTCACACCAGTAGTCTGATAAAACGCGGCAGAGGATAATAGCGTCCAAGGGGTGTGCCTTTAAGTGATCAAAGCCTCCGGAGAAGAAGTCTTCAAACTGTTGGAGGAGAATCTAAGATACACTGAGGACGAGTTCGTAGTACTTATTGCGAGGAGATTCTCGAAGGATCCCTTCCTACTTCTAGTATCCATTATATTGAGCCAGAATACCTCTGACAAGAATTCTATACGGGCGCTAGAGAACTATGTTGAGACCATAGGCACGAGTTGCGAGGACGCTCGCAGAGCATCATTGGACACTATCGAGGAAGCTATACGGCCTGCGGGACTCCATAAGCAGAAGGCTCTAACTATCAAGAAGCTAGCCGAGGAATTCTGTGAAAAATGGCCTAGCCTCTCCAGGAGTGGTGGCTGGAGAGCGATAAGGGAATGGCTCCTATCAATACCTGGTATAGGAAGCAAGACTGCAGACGTCTTCCTACAACTGGTATTTAATGCTCCAGTTTTTGCAGTTGATACGCATGCGGCGAGGATAGCGAAGCGGTGGGGGTTGGTTGGCGATAAGGCATCCTATAAGGAGGTCTCTAAAGCTCTATTAGACTTCTTCGGCCCGGATCTCGCTGGAGAAGCCCATAGACTGCTAATAGTACTGGGTCGCAGGTATTGTAGAGCCCGGAATCCAAGGTGTAGCGAATGCCCCCTGAGAGAGATCTGCCCGTATGCCCAGCGGCAGTCATAGTTGCTAAGCCGAAGAGGACTCGCTGGTGTCTAGAGGAGGCATGGGACCTCGCTACAGTACTTGGTTTAAGGGTTTTTGAGAGCGGGAATACTGGTGTCTTCCTACTGTGGGGTGACAGTCCTCATCTCTCTAGAGAGGGATTCCTCGACTCTCTTCGAAGATATAAGTTCTCCTTTGCATCCAGAGTCGTCCTATCAAGAGCTTGCATCAGGCTGGCGGGGGAAGATAGGGATAGAATAGTCAAGGAAGCTTACAGCGTCATTAAGAAGGCTCTCAGTAGGACTGCTGGAGGTGTTCGCTTGATCATCGCTCTCAGAGGGAAGAGTAAGGGATACTTGGACGAGTACGCAATAAGTGATTTTATCCGTGCAAGCGGGCTAAGGGTGGATAGGAGGGGTCCCTACATCCTGGATCTCGAGGGGTTTGACAACAACATAATAGTATCATGGGGAAGGCCGAGATCCTGTGGCTACCAGTGCCTTCTCGTGGGAGTTGACTAGGCTTGAATTACAAACATTAATATGGTATTCCCCGGATTACTTCCGATCCGGACAGTAACAATGTATTATAGCTGATCGGAAGTGAATAGAAGTGGAGAGCAAATTGAGGACCACAATATTCCGCGACAGACAGAAGCTCTCGGAATACTATATCCCAAGCGAGCTGAGAGTTAGAAGAAGAGAGGCAGACCTCTTAGCAGGTAAGATCCTCGTCCGATTCTCCGAGGGCAGGGCTGGAGACGTTATAGCTATCTTCGGATCTCCGGGAAGGAGCGGGATCGGGAAAACAACCCTAACAAAGTACGTGGGGCGCAAGCTCGGTGAACTCGCTCCGAGCAGGGGGATCAATTACAAGTTCATATACATAAACGTCTACGCGGCTCCATCTCTGCACGAGATCCTAACTGTAATAGCATCCCAGATCAGCCCCAAGATCAATATAAGGGGATCCTCCAGCCTAGAAGCTCTAAAGACCCTAGTCGACTACATATATGAGAAAAACCTCTTCATACTCGTAGCCATCGACGAGTTCCAGAACCTGGTTAAATCCCCAAGAGTCGATGATGCATACCTATACTCTCTGCTGAGGATCTACGAGCAAGTGCCACCCCCAGACGGGGTTCCCAGGATCAGCTACATCCTTGTGGCCTCCGATTATCTTATACTAAGCGAGCTCAGGTCGAAGATGCCCCAGATAGAGTCGCAGATAAGCTTCCGGCTACACCTCCAGCCCTACACCGTCGAGGAACTCTACAATATACTAGAGCAGAGGGCCCTGGAGGCTCTCTACGAGAACACCTGGACCCCAGAGATACTCTACATGATCGCAGAGCACTATGGTATAGACGGTAACGGGTTGCAGGATGGAAACGCTAGGAGGGCGCTGAACGCCCTAAACACCGCTGCCGAACAAGCTGAGTTTGAGGGAGCTAATAGGATAACAGCGGAATACGTGAGAAGAGCCCTATCAGTCGACTCAATGGCCAACGTCAGCTACCAGGATCTTGAAGGCCTAAGCACGCACGAGCTCCTAGTCCTATACGCTATAGCAAAGTATACGCTCGAAGAGGGAGAATGGATGACCACAGGCCAGCTAAGGAAGATATACAGTGAGATAGCCGAGTATTATGGAGAAACGCCACGGGGCCACACACAGTTCAACATGTACATTAACAACTTGAAAAGCATACAGTTGATCGACGTAAACCCCTCCGGCAAGGGTATGAGGGGGAGAACCTCGATCATAAGGCTAAGGTCTGATATTCCTGCGAAGCCCCTGATCGAAGTTATAGAGAGCATACTCCGGAGGAGGCTTGGTGGCTAGACAATGGATATAGAGGTTTTATTCGAGAGCAAGGGAAGGTTCCGAGTTCTACGTTTCCTACTGAAAGAGGGGCAGGCGAACATCTCTAGGATAGTGAGGGAGACCAGGCTCCCCCACAGGCTCGTTAAGAGGCACCTAGAGGAGCTGGTCGAGAAAGGTCTTGTGATAGAGAAGCGCTATGGCAGGCTCAAGCTATACGAGGTTAATCTCACCGACCCAAGGATCAGTGCCACCAAGAGGCTAATTGAGGAGTTGGAGAGGCTCTGGAGCGAGTAGGAGGAGGGTGCTGGCGGGTTGAAGGGTGGAATGGTGGACATATCTAGGAAGCCGATAGTCTCCCGCGAGGCTGTAGCTGAGGGGGTCATTAAGTTGAGACCTGAGACTGTAAGGCTAATACGGGAGAAGAGGGTGGAGAAGGGTGACGTGGAGGAGGCGGCCAAGATCGCCGCCATACTCGCCGTCAAGAATACCCCGAGCATACTACCCTACTGCCACCCCATCCCCATAACAAGCGTCAAGGTTGACTTCGACTATGGAGATGACACTGTCAGGGTGAGGGTTGAGGTTAAGGCCGACTACAAGACTGGCGTGGAGATGGAGGCCCTAACAGGGGTATCCGCGGCCCTCCTCACCATATGGGATATGGTTAAGAAGTACGAGAAGGATGAGGAGGGACAGTATCCAATTACCAGGATCACGGATGTAAGGGTTGTGAAGAAAACGAAAGGGTTAGAAGAACGAGTCTAGGGTTGTAGACGGCGGCTTCTTACCCTTCCTCCTGGCCTTCTTCTCTCCTTCCTCTTCTCCCCGTGGGGCCGAGCCAGCACTCTCAGCCTGCTTAGCCTCTGCCCGGGAGGGCGTTTTTTGCTCGCGGCTCCTAGCCTTCTTTATCCTCTCCACCGCCTCCAGGATCACCCTGGCCCTGCTACCGGCTAGGAACTCCACCTCCTTCCTGTCCAGGTTATAGCCGAGTGCGAGCCTAGCAGCTGGAACCGGGTCGTCCGCTTCCCTGAATATGATGAAGAGGTAGGGAAGTATCTCTGCCTTAACGAGTCTCTTCGACGCTAGTGTTCTTCTCGCGATCTTCTCGGCCAGCCTCTCCCTTGTCTCCCTAACCTCCTTTAGCCTAGCCAGCAGCTTGATCCTCTCCGGGTACGCATACCTTGCCTTGCTGATCGGCTTGTTCTTTCTAGCTAAGGCTACGCCGGGCCCTGCTAGGATGAATACATATGGAAGGAGGGACCAGTTTCCACTGAACTTTGCCCTACTCAGCATCAAAGTCGCCCGTGCCAGTGCATCATATGCCCGGAAAGCGTCCTCGGGATCCTCGTATTTCCTGGGGATGTTGTCGTTCAGCCATGCTATGACCGTCTCATAGTCCTCCTGGCTGTTGTTTATAGCGTTCCTAGCCTTCCAGGCTTTATCGGCATAGAAGATCTGGTTGAGTGTCACGAAGATCTCATTCTTCTTCTCACGCCCCCGGACGAGCATCTTGACCAGCGTTAGAGTAACCCGGCCATACCCCTCCGCCACCGCCTGTAGATCGTTTATCGCAGCCCTCACATCGCCCCTCTCGACCTCTGCAATATACCTGAGAGCCTCTCTCTCACACTCCAGTCCTTCAAGATCGCAGATTCTCTGCAGTATAGCTACAACCTGGTTGATGGTTAGAGCTTTGAATGGGATCAGCTCTGCCACCTGGTGTAGGGGTCTCAACTGCTGCTTCCATGGATCGTTAGCGGTCATTATAATCGGGTTCCTTGTCTCGGGTATGATCTCTAGGAGGGCTCTTAGGCCGCCCGAGTCCTCTCGTGGGGCAATACCGTCTATCTCATCCAAGAGTATGATGATGCCATTACCATAAAGGGGCATTTTGTTAGCGGCCACGCCCACAGTCCTCTTTATAGCCTCATAACTCCTGTAGTCGCTAGCGTTCAGCTCCAGCAGCTCGAATTTATACTCGTTGGCGATCGCCTCCACCAGGCTAGTCTTACCCACACCCGGAGGCCCGTATAGGAGGGCTGCTCTCTTAGAAGGAGGCCGCCCCTCAGCCCACTGTTTGATCCAGGGGATAAGCTTCTTCTTAGCATCCTCCTGGTTGAATACCTCGTCTACTCGCTTCGGCCTATACTTTATCACCCAGGGAATGTTGGGCTTGAGCCTTCTCCTGGCGAGTGCTGTCACGACTCCACACCGAGCCTTTCGCCTAGCATTGAGAGCCAGGCTAGGAGCGCGCTGAGCTGTATGTCGTCGTCACTACCCTCTACTAGACGGAAGTGTACCTCTCCTATATAGTCTGCTATTAGGACCCTAGCCTCCTCTGGTATGTTTATCTCATTGCTCATTATCTCTCTATGAATCTGCTTGATTAGGTCGGCTCCGCTCAGCCCATACTCTATCATAAGCTTCCTCATAAGATTCCGTGCGGCAGCGAAGTCTCCTTTGAGGGCGATCTTGATCATCTCTCTAACCTCTTTGGGCTTAGCTAAGCCTACAACCTTGAAGACCGCCTCTACCGTTACCTTCCCGAGGGCGGCTGAAGCCTGGAGGATGTTTATAGCCTTCCTCATGTCTCCCTCGCTGATCTCGTATATAGTCTCCAAAGCCTCTTCATCATAGTCTACACCCTCGTTCTCCGCAATGTATCTCAGCCTGTTCACGACGTCCTCCTTCTTCAATGGCTGGAACCTGAAGAAGGCACACCGGGACTGTATAGGGTCTATAATCTTCGACGGATAGTTGGCTATCAGTATGAATCGGGTGTTCGCACTGTATAGCTCCATTAGTCTGCGTAGAGCCTGCTGCGCGTCGGCTGTCATATTGTCGGCCTCGTCTAATAGGACTATTTTGAAGGGTATCTCGGGGGGAGTCCTGCTTCTAGCGAACTCTTTCACCTTCTCCCTTATCACGTTTATACCTCTCTCGTCGGATGCGTTGAGCTCGAGCATGTACTGCCTGTAATTCTCGCCGTAAAGGTCGTGGGCCAGAGCGTGGGCCGCCGTAGTTTTACCGGTCCCTGCAGGGCCTGCAAAGAGTAGGTGGGGCATGTTCTTCATCTCAACGAACTTCTTTAGCCTAGATACCACCTCTTCCTGGTTTATTATCTCATCAAGCGTCTTAGGCCTATACTTCTCCACCCATAGGAGCTCGTAGATCGAACTCAATAATCAAACACCCCTCTCTAGTCTCCCATAGGATAATACTCCCTCAAAGCCCTTAAAAGCCCGGGTAACCGTTATTCACCCTATATCTACTCTAGGTATTACAACATACCCACTGGGAGGGAGGAGATTGAAGCTGAAGGAGAGGCTGGAGCTGATTAGACTCGACTACGAGACGCGGAGTGTCAGGGTAGTGTTCCTAAAAAACTACAATAGACTGCCGACCCCTGGTGGAGTACTAAACGTGAGGAAGGGGGACGAACTAGACCTTCCCAGGTGGCAGGCCCGTATACTTGAGGATGAGGGGATAGTTGAGGTTAAAGATAAACGCCTGGATATAGACCAGATCAACACCTACCACTACCGTGAAAAGAGGAGGCCGGCGGCGAACCAGATCACCCCCCTACCACCAAACTTCTATATGAAGGCCCGGGAACTGGTACAGGAGCTTAACAGCCTCATACAGGAGAGGCCCACCCACATGTTGCTAAAGGATAGGGAGATCGTTGAGAAGAACCTAGTAGAGCTCGCAGAGACCAGGCTCCTAAAAATAATTAGGCTCGCCCTAACCTCCGGCGAGGAGTTCAGGGAGAAGATGACCCCTGAGGAGAACCTTGTATACTCCAGCGTAAATGAGACTGCCCGCGTGTGGAGAGACTACGTACAGGATATATTCAGGGGGTGACAATTATGACTGAGGCCCTCGGCTCAGAAGAGGCTCCCATGGAGTACGGGGAGCTGTTCAAAGACTTCATAAAGAACTTCAGGGACGAGCAGGGAACCTTCAAGTACATGAGACGCCTGAGGAGAATGATCAACTTCGACCTCCAAAGCCTGGCCATAGACTTCTCAAACCTATACAGGTACAACACTGAGCTAGCTGAGGCCCTAATAGACAACCCCACCGAGATTCTCAGAGAGGCTAATGAGGCGATAAGGGAGCTAGTGAGCCTCGAGGACCCCGAATATGCTAAGAGGAAGAAAAAGTTCATCGCGAGGATCTACGGGTTATTCGAGACAGTTAAGATTAGAGACATCAAGAGCGACTACATAGGGAAACTTGTACAGGTGGAAGGGATAGTTACAAGGATGCATCCTATTAGAAGCAGGATGGTGAAGGCCTGGTTCCGCCACGAGAAGTGTGGCGCCGAGTTCGAATGGCCCCCGGGCGACGAGGTCATAGGGGATCGCATAGAGAAGCCCTCCATCTGCCCAGTCTGTGGAGAGGGCGGGGGAAAGTTCATACTCCTCAAGGAGAAGTCCAAGTACATTGACTGGCAGAAGATCACTCTCCAGGAAAAGCCCGAAGACGTTCCCGGAGGACAGATGCCTAGAAGCATAGAGGTCCACCTAACCCATGACCTGGTAGACTCCGCCAGGCCAGGCGATAGGATCACCATCGTAGGCATCCCCAGGCTAGAGCAGACCTCATCGGTCAGCCCCCTCTACGAGGTCTACCTTGAAGCCAACAGCATGAGGGTATCAGAGAAGGCGCTTGAAGAGATAACTATCACGAGGGAGGACGAGGAGAAGATCAAGGAGCTAGCCAGGGACCCCTGGATAAGGGAGAGGATAATCGCAAGCATCTCCCCAAGCATCTACGGCCACTGGGACCTTAAGGAAGCCATAGCCCTATCCCTCTTCGGGGGCGTACCCAAAGTAATGCCTGACGGCACCAGGATAAGAGGTGATATACACGTCCTCTTCGTAGGAGACCCTGGAGTCGCTAAGAGCCAGCTGCTACAATCAGCGGCAAGGATAGCGCCTAGAGCAGTATACACGAGCGGCAAGGGCTCAACTGCAGCCGGACTCACAGCCGCTGTTGTGAGAGACAACAAGACCGGGGAATTCTACCTTGAAGCAGGAGCCCTAGTTCTTGCCGATGGCGGAGTAGCAGTCATAGACGAGATCGATAAGATGAGGGCCGAGGACAGGGTCGCGATACACGAGGCGATGGAGCAACAGGTCATAAGCATATCAAAGGCAGGAATCGTTGCAAGGCTCAATGCAAGGGCCAGCATACTCGCAGCTGGGAACCCGAAGTTCGGAATATACCTTGAGAACAAGACGTTCACCGAGAACGTAAACCTGCCTCCAACGATCATATCCAGGTTCGACCTCATATTCGTGGTTAAGGATAAGCCAAGCCTTGATAAGGACCGGAGGCTAGCCAGGTATATTCTAGAGGCGCACAGCAATGTTGAAAAGTTCAAAATGGAGATCGACCCAACCCTCCTGAAAAAATACATCATATACGCTAGGAGGTATGTGAAGCCAAGGCTCAGCCCGAACGCTAAGAAGCTCATAGAAGAATTCTTCGTCTACATGAGGAACATGGCTGTTGCAACCGACAAGGAGACCCCACCAATACCGATAACAGCAAGGCAGCTCGAAGCAATAATCAGGCTAGCCGAAGCACATGCTAAAATGGCGTTGAAGGACGAGGTTACTATGGAGGATGCCGCCGAAGCGATCAGGCTCACAATGTCGTTCCTAACCAGTGTTGGAATGACGGAGACAGGAGAGATCGATGCAGGCATAATAATGACCGGTAAGAGCAGATCCCAGATCCGCCTCTACACTATAATCCTCGACACGATCAAGAGGCTCGGCTCAGACAAGGACTGCGTGGACCAACACACTATCATCAAGGAGGTGGCTAAGGCCACTAGCATAAGCGAGGAGAAGATATCCGAGACACTCACAAAGCTACACCGGGAAGGATACGTGTTTATGCCCAAAGGCGGCTGCTACCAAGTTGTAGAGTAGCAGTGAAGGTGTCTGCCAAGGGATGAGGAAGATAACCAGAACCCTACTCGAGGAGTTCGGCATAAAAGAGCTCTACCCACCGCAGAAGGCAGCCCTAGACGCCGGGGTAGAGCGCGGAGAAAACCTCGTCGTCGCAACACCGACAGCCAGCGGTAAAACCCTCATAGGACTCATAGGAATAGTTAACTCGCTCTACGATAATCCAGGAGGGATAGCAGTATACACCGCTCCCCTCCGGAGCATTGCTTACGAGAAAAAGAAAGCGTTCGACAGGCTCGAGAGTCTCGGGTTTAAAACCAGGCTAGAGGTAGGGAACCTCTCACTAGGCCCGAGGAATGCGGACATACTCATAACCACCTATGAGAAGCTAGACACCCTCCTCCGGGTCAACCCGGAAATCTCCGCTTCGATAAGAGTCGCCGTAGTAGACGAGCTCCACTATCTCTCGGACGAGAAGAGGGGACCGGTTCTAGAGACTCTTGTAACCAGGCTCCTATACCATGGAGAGCCCCCTCAATTGATCGGCCTCTCAGCGACGATGCCAAACATTGACGAGCTTGCAGCCTGGTTGGGTGCTAAACCCATCTCTATGAACTGGAGGCCCGTCCCCCTGAGGGAGAGCGTCTACAAGAATGGAAGACTACACTATCCTGAAGGCTCCGTTGAGGATGTTGACGTCGTGGCTCCATTATCCTACGTTAACGTACTGAACCATTTCGTCCGGGAGGGAGCGCAAGCCATAGTCTTCTCCCAGTCCAGGCGGAGAGTAGCTAGCCTGGCCGAGAAAACTGCTAAGATAATGAGGGAGAGGCTAGCTTTCGACGAGAAGAGGGCCAAGGAGATAGCCGGTGAGATCCTAAAATCAGAGGGGTCTCGGCAGCTCCGGGAGAAGCTGGCTGGCTTGATTACTAGAGGTGTAGCCTTCCACCATGCGGGTCTCTCTAACACCCAGAGGCGGCTGGTGGAGGAGGGTTTCAGGGAGGGAGCAATTGCAGTGATCCATGCAACCCCTACACTTGCCGCGGGCGTAAACCTCCCTGCTAGACTCGTTATAGTGGAGGAATACTACAGGTATGAAGCAGGGTTTAGGAGGCCTATAGGGGTATACGAGTACAAGCAGCTCGCTGGTAGAGCCGGGAGACCTGGATATGATAGAGTGGGAGACTCGGTAATAGTCGCCTCGAGAACCGATGATGTCGAGGACCTCATAGACCACTATATCAGGGGGGAACTCGAGCGTGTTGAGAGCAAGCTCTCAAACCTGAAGAGCCTGAGACACGTTATACTCGGGGTAACAGACTCTGGCCTCGTATCTACTCGGAAGGAAGTCCTAGGCTTCCTCTCAAGAATCATTCTACGGCTACACTCGCGGGGTATCGGGGATTAGGAGTGTGGTGGAGAAGTCTATCGGCAATCTGATTGAATGGGGGCTTGTAGAGGAGGAGGATGGACGCCTAGCCGTCACCCCGCTCGGCCATGTTGTCTCGATAAGATACCTTGACCCGATGAATATACCCAACATACTCGGCATCATTGAGAAGGCTAAGAGCTACCATGACACCATCCTACTCTACCTCGTAGCCTCATCCCCCGACATGACTAAGCTGCCGGTGGCGAGGCGGGAGGAGGAATACCTCATGGATAGGACTATTGAGGAGGATCCCGAGCTAGTAGATATAATCGACTGGTTCGGCCCCGAGGAGATCCGTAGCCTCAAGATCCTATACCTCCTCAAAGACTGGATAAACGAGGTTAGAGACGACGAGCTCTCATCCCGCTTCAACATAGGCCCCGGAGACGTATCCTACATAGTTGAGACCGGGGAATGGATAGCGTCCTCGCTGTCAGAAGTAGCCCCACTACTGGGAATGCCTGCTGAAACAGCTCAGAGGCTGAGGATTCTCTCAAAGAGGATAAAGTATGGAGTGAGAGAGGAGCTCCTCCAGCTAACAGTTATCCCTGGAATAGGCAGGGTTAGGGCTAGGAGACTCTTCGATTCCGGCTATAGGACACTGCAAGATCTTGCAACGGCTGATCCAAGGGAGTTGGCGAGGGTCCCTGGAATAGGCCCCTCTACCGTTAGAGCGATCCTCGAGTTCTTCGGGAGGGCTGGAGAGGCCGAACGGTATGCTTTAATGGAGGATGCAGAGAGGAGGGGGCTCGACGCTTTCATGGATTAACCTTCAAGGACTTGGATACCCCTAGAGGCGAGCTTCTCTCCAATAATCATAGATAATCTGCTATCGGCACCTATCTGCTCGGGAACAACTAAGCCCAGATCCAGCAGGCCCTCGTACACGAGTTCAGCGACGCTCGCCTGGAAGGATCCCGTCGCCTTCGCCATCGCAGACCAGTTCTCATCCGCCTCAACCACCGTGCTGTATCTGAGGATCCCATCACCAGCGTCCAGCTCGACGATTAAAACCACGATATCCCTAACTCCCCGAAGCCTATGGCTAAGTATAGCGGCTAGACACGACCTCGGGGTTATAGGACATCCTTCAACCGAGATCCTGCGGGAGTCTAGGAAGCCAATCCTGGCGAGGCTCTTCATAGCCTCCAGGTGGCCTGGCCACCTCAGCGTATATTCTGCCATGAAGTCCATGTCGGAGTATGTTTTGAGGAGAGTCCTCAACCCATCTGTGGGGAAGTACTCCATAACCCCGAACCGAGGCACTCTTATATGGCCGGGCTCATACTCGAGTGGGTTAACACTCTTAACCCGACCGCCCTCTATATACCTGGCGGGCCTCAAATACTCATCCACCAAGTCCTCCATGCTCCAAGCCGCCGCGAGTCCCAGAGGAACCCTGGGGTCGCTGGAGACACCGCCAACGAAGATCCTCGCCTTCCTTGCACGAGTCCTTCGAACCCCAGCGCCTACTAGGAAGTTCGATAAACCGGGGGCTATGCCGGCGTCGACTACTACCGTTACCCCATTCCGCCTAGCTACTTCCTCTAGAGGCCACGGATCCTCTGGGAAGAAGGATACATCTACCACATTATAGCCCTCCCGGGCAATTCTCTCAACTATACCATAGCCTATGCTTCCAGGAAGCGCTGTTACGACTGCGTCAACGTCGCCCAGCCTCTTTGCAAGGTTCTTAACCGCCGATGCGTCACCAACCTCTGCTTCAAAACCCATTCTACGAGCCTTCTCGACAGCATCGTAGCTTTTATCTAGCCCAACAACCTCGTGCCCCCTGCTTGAAAGGTCCCAGAGAACCCTCAAGCCCACGTTCCCGACGCCAACTACTATGAACCTTCCACCCATACCCTGCGACCCCGCCGGGTGAGGGACCCTCAACGGGGATAAGGTGTTCCGGCTCACCACATCCCACGCTTCGGGAGACTCTCTTTCTCCCCATCCCCCGCCGAGGGTCCCTCGTAAAGCCAGTATTACCCTACCACTCCCTAAATTACTGGTGGCTCGGGCATAATTACCTTTAGACGGATTAACAGTTATATCATTATGATGTATTGATAGGAAGCGTTAAAGCCTAGACCCTCAATAATTTGATTTTGCGGAGAGCGGCCGTCGTCTAGCCTGGACTAGGACGCCGGCCTCCCAAGCCGGCGATCCCGGGTTCAAATCCCGGCGGCCGCACCATACCTACCCCGTCTTGCTCTGATCGTTCCCTTAACTGGATGCTATGGCTGTGATGCTTTAGAAAACCTTCATCATATAGATGTTGTTGCTTAGTGCGACCGCCTCGGTGAAGACCTTTTCAGGGTTCACCCCTGAGGGGTCATAGGTTACGGGCTTGGGGGGATCGTCTTCCCACTCGTACTCCTTCAATATCTTGGTTATTCTTGTCTTCACCCTCTCGTCAGCGAGCCTTGAATAATATATTGTGCCGAGGCTTGTTGCAGTCATCTCTACTATGTGCTCGTCTCCCCTCTCCGCGTGTATGTGGGGGTTCCTGGATTCTATCTGGTATATGGAGATGCCCTCTGGAAGCATGTTGCACTCGTTGCTGGAGAGGCCCAGGTAGCACTTCTCTAGGATGTCAACGATCTGGTATGGCTCTACAGCGAAGCCTCCCGCCCAGTTCATTTTCATGGCTAGTTCTATTGACATCGCGTGCTCCCCACTGTTCGCCGTCTGTATAATGTCGGTCTCAACCTTCTTCTGGAGCGTGAGCACATAGTTCATGACAGAGTTGGTTGTCCTGGAAACCCTACCTCTCCTCCTCAAATATACATCGCTCGCCGCCAGCTTGCCCTTGAAAGGCCACTTTATCCTAACCATGCTATAGGGAGTTGTAGAGAGGGAGAAGCCCGAATAGTATATCCAGGCATACTCGTGTGCTGCGCCGGGAACGTAGTTGTCGCTGTCAATGAAGCCCACATATTTCATTCCAAGCGCGGCTGCAACGAGCACACCCAGCAACATTCCCTCTCCCTTACCCTTCTTAATCGTGCCAGTCTCCGGGTCGATCATCGATTCGAGGCTTGTGCCTGCCAGGACCTCGCCCCAGACTGGGTCGTGCTGATGTAGGAGTATCACTGTCCTCCTAGTTGCGGTGTGTATGGATCGGGCTAGTTCTATCTCATACTTGTACCTATCCGCGGGCTTCCTGGATGAGGCGGATACCAATATGACCGGGCTTAGGTGGGGTATAGCTGAGATCACCCCCTGGAGTGTTAGGAGGTCCTCATTCTTCACTGGGACCACTATCGCTGTCTGGACGGCAATGTTCTCCATAGTAGTGCAGTCTAGAGTATATGAGCCCCTGTGCCCCCTGTAACCATTGGCGTCTAGCTCTAGGACCTTTATCACATCGTATATTCTAACTGCGCCGTATGTTTCGAATCTGTGAGGATGCTCGATGAGCATCTAAACCGCCCCCAGAATCGATAGTAGACGTTAAAGCTTTAAGTAAATGCGCGACAACGCAGACAACATTATAGATTAAAAACAATTTAAGAAAGAGTTATATGTCGCAGGTCGGGCAGCCGCCTGCGTAATCCTCATCTGCCACAACTACATCAACTAGCTCAGAGACCTTACCCCTACCTAGCCTCAGCCTCTTCCTCCCAGCAGTCCTCCTAGTCTCCCTCCTAGGGCTCTCCGCAGACACCCCGACCTCGGCTGGAGACTCCTGAGGCTCCACACCAGCTGGTTCAATGATCATAGTTGGCTCATCATCTCTCGAAGGCTCAACCTCGATTACCTTCTGCTGCGGCTCCTCCCTGTGCTCGCGCTTCTCTCTACCACTCTTCTTGTCCTCTTCCTTCTCCTTCTTCACGCCAAAGTAAATGACCTGCTGGCTCTTACTCCTATCCCTATAAACCGTGGTCCCCTTTATGCCGAGCTTCCAAGCCAGGATATAGATCCTTCTAACAGTATCCACCGGCTCATCATGTCTCAGGTTGATAGTCTTACTTGTTCCCGCATCAACCCATGCCTGCCACACTGCCTGGTGTAAGAGGTGCCATTCTGGGTCAATATCATGTGCTGTCCTATACAGCCTCCGGAGGCTCCTCGGGATCCACTTTAACCCCTGCACGCTACCGGTCTTGGCTATCTCCTCTATAACCTCTGGCTCATCCATCTCCCTCTTAGCCAGCTCCTCTAGGAAGAGGGGATCTACCTCGAAGAACTCTCCAACAGAGACTCTCCTGAGGAACGCTAGAGCGAAGAGCGGCTCTATACTAGCGCTCGCTCCCGCAATTATGCTAATCGAGCCAGTAGGTGCTATGCTTAGTAGTGCAGCGTTCCTCATACCATACCTTCTAGCCCTCTGCCTCACCAATTCCCAATCAGTTCTTGGCCTTGTCGAGAGTATCCGCTTGAGGTTCTCGCTCGGCGGTCTAACGAATTCGCTCCTCCCAGTCTCCTTCGCTACTACACTGAGATAGTCTTCAACATTCTTGTATGGGAGGGTTTCATCGAGCCACCTGTACTTCTCAGGGTCCCATGCGGGGAAGGGTCCCTTCTCCCTCGAGATCTCAGTGCTCTCCATATAGGCGTTCCACGCTATCCACTCTGCAACGCTCCAAGCGAGCCTCACAGCGTCTGGGTCGTCGTAGGGGATACCCAGCTTGATCAGCATGCGGGCCCAGCCCATAACGCCTAAGCCGACCTTCCTCGTCTTCCTGGTAGCCTCCTTTATCTGGGGGAGTGGCGGGCTGTTCGCGTCTATCACGTTATCCAGGAACCTGACGGCGATTCTCACATCCCTTCCCAGAGCCTCCCAGTCTATAGTGGGCCCTTCACCGGTCTCGACCACGTATTTTTCAAGGTTGATGCTGCCGAGGTTGCAGGACTCCCAGGGAAGAAGAGGCTCCTCTCCACATGGGTTGGTTGCATTTATCTTGCCAATATACCATGTGGGGTGCCTCCTGTTTATCATGTCTATGTTGAGGAAGCCAGGGTCACCGCTGTCCCATGCTCCCTTGACTATGTCCTCGAACAGCTTCCTAGCATCAATCCACTTGACGATAGCTCCTTCACTCTCAGCTATAACCAGAGCCTCATCCACAGTGACTATTACAGACTCGTTGAGGGGGACACTACCACCCCGCTCCTCGATCTCTTCTAGTATAACCTCCTGCACCCACTCCTCCTCCATATAGTGCCTAGCCCTCACTATAGCATAGTATCGTGAATCGTAGCCCTCACCCTTCCGGAGGTCTGTGAGCCTCGGGTTTATCAGGGGCCACTGCCCTCCTTCCTCGACTCTCTTCATATACAAGTCGTAGAAGCCGACGCTTATGTTGAAGTTCTGTAGGTTTACATCCTTCAGCTCGCCCGTCTTCGCCCTTATGAACTTCTCTATATCAGGGTGCCATACATGCATAACACCCATGTTGGCGCCTCTCCTCTTACCACCCTGCTTGATGACGTCAGTGGCGGTGTCGAACAGCTTCATGAAGCTGAGGGGGCCGCTGGCGAGGCCTCCACTGCTAGTAACCACATCATTCTCCGGCCTCAGCTCCGAGAAGTCGTATCCTGTGCCCCCACCGTGCTGGTGTATGAGGGCCTGGGCTCTCACAGCGTCCATTATGCCCTCTCCATCCGGTGTGCTCATCGAATCCCTCACGGGGACTACGAAGCAGGCTGAGAGTATTCCCAGCCTGGTCCCCGCATTCATTAGGGTTGGACTGTTGGGTATGAACCTCAGGTTACTCAATAGATCGTAGAACTTCTCCTCTTGCTCCCTAGCCTCCTCCAGGCTCTTACCGTATTCCAGCTCGATCTTCGCTATGTTATGAGCCACCCTCCTGAACAACATCTGCGGGGTCTCACGGAACCTCCAAGTGCTAGTATCCTTCAATAGATACCTAGCCTCTAGAACCTTTAACGCGTTGAACGTCAGTAACAGGTCTCTAGGGTTGAAGTCCTTCCATCCTCCTTTACCATAGACATCATTATAGATCTTAGCCAACTCGAACCTCTTCGCCGCCTCAAACCATCTAGGATTAGATATCCCCCTTACAACCATGAGCCTCGCAATCCTATCTGCGATCACAGCGGTGTATAGAGTCTCCTCTCTCTCAAGCTCCTCTAGCAGCTCTTCTAGAAGGCTGTCAACATCCTTCTCCGAGAGACCAGCCGGCAGAGTAGCCTTCAGTATGCTATTTCTGAGCTTCTCTAGGTCGAACTCTTCGAGCCTCCCATCCCTCTTAACAACCTTTCTTCCTATCACCATTGCAATTCACCATCACCTATACCCTCAATGCCATCATATTGTAGCGTCCTTGATGGGACCAGTGCCTCATTGAATGGATCTCACCCCAGGTATGTAGATGGTTGCTATCATGAATTGCGCGCCTCTCAATCGATAGCATCTATGGGGCGGTATTACCAGATAATTCTCAAAACCACTCTATCATTCTTCTATATACGGGCTGGACCCCGTGTTAGGGTATTATTGGACTAGCGAGTGGGTGATCGGAGTCGGCTAGAAGGAAGAGTGGTAGGGAGGCTGCGAAGAAGAAGACCCGCAAGAGGAGGAAGTGGACTCTCGACATGGATGAGGTGTTGAAGCAGGTTATCCCGGAAGTGGTTTCGCGGCTCTCCCTAGACTACCTCGGCTTAACTGAAAAGGAGCTACGGGATGTAATCGAGCCTATAGTGTCCGGCATTGTAGAGTCCAGGAAGACTAAGCCCTCCATAGAGAGCCTCGTTAAGAGGATAGTCAATGGAAAGCAGATGCTCTATAAGGCCCTCGCCGCGAAGCTCCTCGAGCGTGATAGGCTAGAGCCACACCAGGTTGAGTTTATAGTATCGAATGCACCAGACATTGCGGGAAGGGCTGCCCCGAAGCTATACAAGGATATCGCTGAGCAGGGTCTAGACTACTTGCTCGACACCCTAAGGTACCTCTGGCAGAGGTATGGCAGGCCTACCCGTATCAGGTGCCCCTACTGCGGCTTCTATTCTGTCACGCCCGACTTGACATGCATGGTGTGTGGAAGGGTTGTTGAGGAGAAGGACCTGAAGGAGTCTATCGGTTTCCGCCGCCTCCTAGAGTCTGCTAGTAAAGTCATGGATAGGAGCCTCTTGGAGGAGATTGCTAGGGCGGGATTCGTAGTGTATGATGGCGAGATACACCCTCCAAGCCTGCGCCAGAGGATCCCGGAGGGGGTAGTATTATATCTCTCGAGGGAGGAGAGGGAGCTTTTGAAGCGGCTAGCTAGAGAGAAAGAGTTGTGAGGCCCCCGTTTCCTCGCAGTACCTGCAGATGGAGCCTTCCCTTGTAAAGCCCCCGCAGACTATACACCTCTCCATTCCACGGAGCCTCTCAGCTATCCTCATTATCGTCTTGTGGCTGCTGAACTCTAGCTCCGGCCTCCTTCCCATTATTGAGAGCAGCGGAGTCTTCGCTGGTATGTATAGGTTGCAGAGGGGGCTGGAGTGGAGGCCTCGCAGGTAAGCATATGCAGTGAGTGCCTCAGCCTCGATATAGTAGGCTGAAGCTAATACTGGCGGCCTGGCCCAGTCCAGGATGGGGAGTGATTCGCTTAGAGCCTCGATCCTCCCCGATAAGAGGGACTCCACCCCTATTAGGTTCATGCACGTCCTCGAAACAGGGAATGCGACTGCGTCGGCACCCCACTTCCTAGCATAGTGTAGGCTCCAGGCTCTCTCGAAGCGGATGCACGCCACAGCATCGCTAGTGGATGGGAGGGGAGTGTTGGCTTCAATAACCTCTACCTTCACATTTTTCCCTGCATACTCTATTCCTCTAGATACCTCTTCCCTCCCCCTCAGCTGTGATGGGAGGAGGACTCCCAGGGTTGCGTCGAACTTCTTCTCAACCCGTGAGAGGAGGGCTAGTATCGCTAGGGAATGGGCTGGCGCGCTGGGCCTTATCGGGACCAGTATCTTCGGCCTAGGCTCTAGTAGGTGTGATTCTCCTATTGCCCTCTTAACGGTTCTCGCTAGGATTTTTTCCAGGCAGGGGAGGCATAGCTTGTGGCCACTATAGGTTCTGAGGTAGACTGCGTCCCTCCTCCGGCAAACGTCGCATTTATGCAATCTATTCCTGCACCCTCACGTAGTTCTGCGTTTGCGTTGTCTTTTATCCACAAGCCTGCGAAACGCTTATATAGAAGTGATAACCCCTTGGAAACTCGGAGTCGAATTAGGGAAAAGGTGACATGAGATGGCAGCAGGAGTACCCGTGCTGATATTGAAGGAGGGAACCCAGAGGACTTACGGTCGCGAGGCTATAAGGGCTAACATCCTGGCGGCTAAGGTCCTAGCCGAGATACTTAAGACCAGCCTAGGCCCCCGCGGCCTAGACAAGATGCTCGTAGACGCTTTCGGAGACATAGTAGTCACCAACGACGGTGCAACCATCGTCAAGGAGATGGAGGTACAGCACCCTGCAGCAAAGCTCCTAGTAGAGGTTGCTAAGGCTCAGGACGCTGAAGTAGGTGACGGTACCACTACTGTGGTTGTACTAGCAGGGACCCTCCTAGAGAAGGCTGAGAAGCTCCTAGACGAGAACATACACCCCACCACCATAATAGAGGGTTACACTAAGGCCCTCGAGAAGGCCCTAGAGTACCTCTCCGAGATCGCAGTCCCCGTGAACGTTGAGGACGACAACGTGCTTAGGAAGATCATCGACACCACCATATCAAGCAAGTTCGTAGGCCACGGCCCCGAGAAGGAGAAGATCATCGAACTAGTCCTCAACACCATAAGGATAATTGCCGAGAAGAAGGGAGAGGGCTACGAGGTAGACCTCGACAACGTGAAGATCGAGAAGAAGAAGGGCGGTAGCCTCCTAGACAGCAGGCTCGTAAAGGGTGTTGTGATTGACAAGGAGGTTGTCCACCCCGACATGCCTAGGCTGGTCAGGGACGCTAAGATCGCAGTACTAGACGCGCCACTAGAGGTCCAGAAGCCCGACCTCTCCACTAAGATAAGGGTGACCGACATAGACCAGCTAGAGCGGTTCCTAGAGGAGGAGACCAAGCTGATCAAGGAGATGGTCGAGAAGATTGCTGCTACTGGGGCTAATGTGGTTATTACTCAGAAGGGTATTGATGAGGTTGCCCAGCACTTCCTAGCTAAGAAGGGTATAATGGCCGTGAGGAGGGTGAAGAGGAGCGACATCGAGAAGATAGCCAAGGCTACGGGGGCAAAGATCGTCACCAGCCTAAGAGACCTCAAGCCAGAGGACCTAGGATACGCTGAGCTAGTAGAAGAGAGGAGAGTAGGAGAAGACAAGATGATCTTCATCGAAGGAGCAAAGAACCCCAAGAGCGTAACAATACTCCTACGCGGCGCGAACGACATGCTACTAGACGAGGCCGAGAGGAACGTAATGGACGCGCTCCACTCTCTAAGGAACATAATGAAGGAGCCCAAGATCGTGGGCGGCGGTGGAGCCGTTGAGGTCGAGATCGCCGAGAAGCTGAAGGACTACGCTAAGACCCTAGGCGGTAAGGAGCAGATGGCTGTCGAAGCATACTCTGAGGCTCTAGAGGTGATCCCAATAGTCCTCGCCGAGAGCGCCGGTATGGATGCCCTAGACACTCTGCTGAAGCTGAGGAGCCTTCACGCTAAGGGCTACAAGTTCGCCGGAGTCAACGTGGTTGAGGGCAAGATAGAGGAGGACATAACCAAGATCAACGTCTACGAGCCTATACTAGTGAAGAAGCAGGCGATCAAGAGCGCCAGCGAGGCCGCGATAAGCCTGCTGAAGATCGACGACGTGATCTCAGCCGCTCCGCCAAAGAAGGAGGAGAAGGAGAAGGGCGAAGAAGGAGAAGAGGAGGAAGAGGGCGGCTCCAAGTTCGGAGGCAACTTCAACTTCTAAAGCTAACCGCCCCTTAATTCCTTCAATTTTATTTATAAAACAAGCATAGGTATCTATTATTCTATTTCACCGATAAGAGTAGGACGGAGATAAGCGCGAGCACCACTCCTAGAGCCTGCCTCGCAGTCAGAGACTCGTGGAGTACAAGGACTCCTAGCAGTACAGTTAATGCGGGAGAGAGCTGGGTTAGAGGTATGACTACTGAAACCTTACCACCAGCCTCCAGGGCTTTGATAACAAATATGTAGCCTATAGTCCCGCTAAAGCCCGCCGCCAGTGCTATCAGGCCCTGTTTCCCGGGTATGAAGAGGCTCAGTCCACCCTCCTTAACCAGGATGAGGAGTACCATTATTACGATGGCGGAGTTAGTGGTTACATACACCTCCTGCCAGGACCTCCCCTCCTGCGCCTCCTTAAGCAAAACCCCCCATATCCCCCAGAGTATGAAGGCTCCCACCGCCGGGAGGACCCATTTAGGTATAGAGTCGAGCAAGACCCTCCACCTCCTCCAGGGAGGCGGTAGGGGCTGGGGCGATAGATTTATCACTAGAGGCCATGAACGTCCGTGTATAGTTGGGGGCTAGGCTATGGAAGAATACCATAACGTGTACCCTGTAATCGACGAGAGGGTTAGGATAGGGCCTCCATACCTGACCCGGTACGAGAGGGCCAGGATAATTGGAGTGAGAGCGTTCCAGATCACCATGGGGGTCCCTCCCCTAGTGAGCCCCGAGGTAGTGGGCTCCAAGGACCCCGTAGATATTGCAAGGTATGAGGTGGATCATGGTATACTCCCGGTATCGGTATTCAGGTATCATACCAGCGGCTATGGCCAGGCGATTCCCCTCAAAGTCCTGCTGGATCTCGGGATGAAGCTTGGAGTCCGCTACTAGGCCTGGAGCCCCCGGCTCCTCGTGCCGTTTTATTATAGAACGGTACATTGTAGTGGAGAATACCGGTGGAGACGATGGAGTCGAGACGTACCTCGTCTTGGACTCGAAGACTACGAGCCTAACCAAGGCACTCGAAGACCTCTACCGGGATCTTGTTAGAGCAGGCTGCTATATGCGTGTCTCAAGGACAAAGATAGGGGTTATCCTCCAAGTTATGAGGGCCGGGGAGGAGAAGAGGAGGATAGCTCTAGCTTCACTCCTAGCAGTATTAACACTAATAACCGTCTACATCTCGGGGCTCTCGTTCCCACAGGAGAGGCATGGATTAGCCTGGAGCCCCGTAGGATACCTTCTAGGCCTCCTCGTACCCTTAATTATTCATGAATCCGGCCACTACTTCGCCATGAAAAAGTACATGGTGCCTAGGAGCCTCCCCTACCTCCTTCCAGCTCCACCCCTCCAAATGGGCTTCATAGGTACATTTGGCGCAGTGATTAATATGAGGTGGCTCCCTCCCAGGAACAGGCACCTCGCAGTAATAGGGATCGCGGGGCCCATAGCAGGGTTTCTCGCAGCCCTGCCAGTCGCCTACTATGGCATGATGAATTCCGTGATCGAGCCGGCGACGGGGCTGGCGAGCCTTCCAATAGCCCCTCTAATAATGCTCCTCCTACCCCTCCCTAAGACTCCGGGTCCTGGAGAAGTGGTTGTACTAAGCCCAATGGCCTTCTCAGCATATATAGTCTTCTTCGTGACATTCCTCAACCTCGTACCAGTCGCTATGCTGGACGGTGGCCACGTGGTTAGGAGCCTCTTGGGAGAGAAGGGTCATGTAATAGTCTCCCAGCTAACCCTTACAGCACTCCTAATTGGATCGCTCTTCTACCCCGGACTACTCCTATTCACCATCATAGTCCTAGCCCTCCACCTTCTCTCGAAGGGCCAGCACCCGGGATCAGCGATAAGCGATGAAGAGATAGATGGGGTCTCAGCCGCTGTAGGACTGGTTTACGCTATCCTCCTAATACTTACACTGCCTGTTCCTGCATGAGGGACCCCGATGAGGCGGAATACTCCAACCAGCGGGTGCAGCCCAGGCTACGGTTACACAGTCATAATTGCTGAGAAGCCCAAGGCCGCTGAGAAGATAGCGTGGGCCCTAGGAAGGCCAGTGAAGTGTAGGATGTACAATATACCCTACTGGATACTGTACAGGAATGGCGAGAAGATAGTTGTGGCCTCTTCGGCGGGCCACCTCTTCGGACTCTACACGAATAAGAGGGGGTTCCCGGTATACGATTATGAATGGAGGCCTTCCTGGGAGTATGATAAGGGCGCCTCCTACCTCAAGAAGTTCTACCTAGTACTATCCCGGCTCCTCCCACACGCCTCTAAGTACATCAACGCGTGCGACTACGATATCGAGGGGAGCGTTATAGGCTACATGATAATAGAGAACCTAGGGAACCCTAAGAGAGCATACAGGATGGTATTCTCGAGCCTAGGACCAAGCGAGCTGAGGCAGTCCTACGAGAACCTCCGGCCCCTAGACGTTGAGATGGTTGAAGCGGGGAAGACTAGGCACGAGATGGACTGGCTATGGGGCATAAACGTCTCCAGGGCGCTAATGGATGCCGTGAGGAAGATAACGGGGAGGAGAATAATACTCAGTGCGGGCAGGGTGCAGAGCCCCACACTAGTAGAGGCGGTGAGGAGGTGGAGGGAGGCTAAGCTAGCAGTCCCCCTCCCCACCTTCACAATAACCCTAACCCTCGAAAAAGACGGGGCCCAGTTCCAAGCATACCCTAACGGATGGTCCCCCTCTACAAGGATGGAGGCAGCCCGCATAGCAAGAGAGCTGAGGGACAACCCCCACGTGAGAGTTGAAAGAGTAATGCGTGCAGCCTCCACTGTAAGGCCGCCACCAGCATTCAACCTGGGAGACCTACAGTCGGAGGCCGCGAGACTCTACGGGTTCTCGCCTATGAAGACGCAGAAGCTGGCTGAAGACCTCTACCTAGACGCCCTCATAAGCTATCCGAGGACCAACAGCCAGAAGCTTCCTCCAACGATAAACTACACTAAGATCATAGGGTCCCTCTCCAGGAACCCCTACTACTCGGACCTCGTAAGAGCGCTCCAAGCTGAGACCGGCGGCGTCTACAAGCCCGTCCAGGGGAGAAAGGATGACCCAGCCCACCCGGCGATCTATCCAACCGGCGTTAAGCCCCGGAGCCTTGACAGGGACCATGCTAGAATCTATGATCTCATAGTTAGGAGGTTCCTCGCAGCCTTCTCCAAGCCAGCGGTAGTCGAGAGGATAGAGGCATACCTGGTGGACTGGAAGGATAGGAGCTACACTGCTAAGGGTGTACGAGTATCCTACGAGGGATGGTGGCGCTACTACCACTATCTAAGGCCCAAGGAGATCTCCCTCCCAAGCCTCCGAGACGGGGAAAGAGTAATGGTTGTGAAGGCCGGCTACCAGACCAGGTGGGTTTCAAAGAGGCCACAGCTCTCTAAGACGAGCCTCCTCAAATGGATGGAGACCCAGCGCATTGGTACCGAGGCCACCAGGGCCAGGATCATAGAGGTACTCTATAAGAGGGGATACCTGGTCTCGAAGGGGGGAAAGACTGTAGTCACTGATCTAGGCATGTATGTTTCAGACGTCATAGGGGAGCTGTTCCCAGACCTAGCCAGGGTCGAGCTGACTAGGAAGTTCGAGGAATACGTAGACGCCATCCGGTTCGGTAAGACCAGCCACGACAAGGTCATAGAAGAGACCATCAAGCAACTAGATTACCTCATTAGAAAGTACAAGGAGAGGCTTGAGCAAGTGGGAAGCAAGCTCGCCATAGCGCTAGGCGTGATAGCGCCCAAGGCCAAATGCGTGATATGCGGGAGGGAGGCGGTGGTCAATGAGCCATTCACCATGTGCAGCTATCACCTGGAAGCTTACAGGAGGCTGCGTCAAGCAATACCAGTAGTAGCCGAGAAGATGGGCGTCAGTGAAGAGGATGCATTGAAGCTTATTGCATCGAGGAAGGGTGAAGCAGGGCAGTGGGTTGTAGAGGTGGCTAAGCTCCTATCCACCCTACCCTCTAAGGATAAGGGTTAACCCTCCTAGATACGGGATCTTGAAGGGCACTCCTCCCGGAGCGGCCACTACCCCAATTATAGCCTCATAAGGGATGCCTCTCGAGCCCCCATTTCTGTAGGGGCACGGGGGTAAGCCTGGATCCGCTATAGGATTATTATCGCCCTTCACAATATAGCAGGTGGTCCCCGCAGCCTCATAGATCTCTATAACCCGGTGTATAATGTACTTGCCCCCCAGGGTCTTGTAGACTACTATATCCCCCACCCTTATCTCATCAGGAGATTTCTTCTCCAAGAAGACAACGTCCCCCGTATGGAAGAGGGGCTCCATACTCCTACCCTCAACTATAGCCATACTCCTCACGCCGGAAACAACTATCAAGGCTATTACTACTGCGAGAACTACTCCGGCGGCAACCCACTTGTAGACCGCACCCTTAGACGTTCCACCGCCGCCATTCAATCTAATTACCCATCATAAGTGATGGACAATGTGGATTTAACTCGTAACGGTCGAATTCACGTCACCACTATAGGCGCCCTAGTAGCCACGTCGAGGAATATAGCCTCTCTAAACCCGGCCTCCTCCAGCCTCCTCCTAGCATCCCTAAGGATCTTATCCCAGAGCCGGTCATTTAGAAACCTGCAGAAGCTGCAACCGGGATTAGACCCGCTGTAGTCGAGATACACTATTATCCGAGCCCCATCGAACCCGACCCTTATCCTAGCAACAACCCCGCTCGACACGATGTCGACATCGTAGCCTGGAACCACTACTCTGGAGAGGGCCTCTATAGCGTCATTAATCCTCTTTTCTAGGAATGGACTGTAAACACTGACCCTACCCCCTCCTTCCTCCCGCCTCCGCTTAAACCAGCCTAATAATCCCACCAGTATGACACCATAGTATCCCTATCCGGCGAGGCCTATTAGTATATTTGTATTAGGTGAATGGATAACTCTGCTCCCAGGGCTGGAAGGGATGCTCGTAGAGATAGATGAGCCGCTAAGGAGGCACGGGTTCAGGATAGGATACCTTACAGTGGAGGGAGTGGAGGTACGACCCTCTTCACTGGAACTTGAAGCTGAGATCTCAAGGATCATAGACTCGTTTAGGAGGAGATATGATAGCCTCGACATGCTACGCGAAGACCCCGTGATACAGGCCTATAGGAGGTCAATGTGGAGGCTCGGCATAGACCCCACAAAGGTTAGACCCAGCAGTGAAGCGCTAGCCCGAAGAGTGCTGCGAGGCAAGCCTTTTCCAAGGATAAATAACGTGGTAGATGCTGGGAACGCATCGAGCCTACTACACCTCGTCCCTATAGGCCTCTACGACCTGGACAGGGTCAAAACACCCTTAACTCTAACACGTTGTAGTGGAGAGTGCACCTTCGAGCCAATAGGAGGCGAGTCGAGGAAGCTAATGCCAGGGACCCCGGTGCTCCTGGACTCTCTGGGGGTAGTAGTCCACGTTTACCCCCACAGGGACTCGAGAAGGACGGCCATAAATCCAGGCACTAAGAGAGTGCTAGCTTTATCAGCCGGAGTCCCCGGGGTCCCCGAGGAGGAGCTGGCCCGGGCCCTAGAGGACTTCGTGAGGCTTCTACAAATAGACGGTCTAAGGATAAGATACACGAGCATAGAGCTGGTTGAGTAGCGGGGAGGGTCGAGTTTGGAATACGATCCGGAGGATTTGAGGAGGCTAGCAGTAAAGATTGCAGGGGAGGCCGCTGGGCTCCTCCGCGACATAGCCTGCACAGGTACAGCGACGAGGAGGATAAAGGGTGAAACATTCGCCGCTGACGTAAAGAGTGAATCCTACATACTAGACGCGCTAAGACATGAGGGTGTAAGAGCTAGAGTGGTAACGGAGGAGTCCGGAGTAGTCGACATGGGGGATGACCTAATAGCGCTAGTTGATCCCTTGGATGGGAGCAGGAATTATACTAACTGCATCCCCTGGAGCTCCGTGTCGATAGCATTCGCCCCTAAAGGGGCAAGAGATATCAGCGAGGTTATAGCCGGGGCGGTGGCACCCATATTCTACGGGGACCCCGTATCATTCTCGGACAATGCATGCTACATTGGAGGGTCGAGGGTTGAGCCTCCGGGGGAGAGCGAGAGGTTCATATACGTCTACGTCGAGCACCCCGAGGCTGCGAGGCTCTTATCCGACGCTATAGTAATCATGGGGAGAGGCTTCAAGGTCCGCAGCCTCGGCAGCGCAGCCCTAGAGGTAACATGGGTAGGCATCGGGAGAGGGAGAGCCTTCCTCGACTTGAGGCCGAAGATCCGCAACATAGACATAGCAGCTGGGCTTGGGGTGGTTAGGGTGATGGGTGGAACCTATCTAGGCCCCGGCGGGGAGAGGCCTAGGATAGGTGTTGATGGGATCGAACGGATTGGGACAATAGCCGTCTTCTCCAGGGACGTGCCCAGAGAGGTTATCGAGGAATTGAGTAGGGGACCGCTCAGCAGCGCCGGCCAGGGCTCACCGCCCGCCTCAACGGGCTAGCCGTGGAGTAGATTCCGCCCTTCCATCACAGCGGCCGAGGTAATCCTTATTTTAAAGGGGGATTATAGTTTGTACTCTTAGAGCCGGTAGGTGTAGGGGTATTGAAGATCGTGGCGTATGTGCTTATACGAACCGAGATAGGCGGCGAGTATGATGTCGCAGTGTATGCGAGGTCCCTGAAGCCCGCTGTTACTGAGGCCCTCGTAACCTATGGTAGCTATGATGTAGTTGTTAGGTTGGAGGTTAATGATATGGCTGAGCTCGACGAGGTAGTAACTAAGCTGAGGAAGCACCAGCTAGTCAGGGGAACCACCACCCTCGTCGCCAGCACCTAGCCTGCGAGCCTCATGAGGCACCGGGAAGCGGAGGAGAGCTACGAGGCCCCCCATCATCCATACTCTTTCACCAACAGGAGTATCCCGGGGGACTATCACAACCCTCCCTCCTCTCTTCTCTACCTCCTCGAGGATCCTGGAGACCCTCTCCCTCAGGTCGTCATCGAGCGCATAAATCATCTCATCGACAACCACAAGCCTCTCCACAGCCCCCATACGTGCAACCGCGTAGGCCTCGTCGACCCCGATAGCAATCCTCTCGCCTCCGCGGGCAGCTTCCTTCATGACATCCGCAAGGATCTCCTCCACCTCTGCGATAGTGTATTCTCGAAGGACCGACCAGATTGATGGCCTCCTTAGGGCCTCCTCCACCCCTGCACGACCGCCCATAGATGCATCGTCCACGATCAGCTTGAGGCCGGGAGCCATGGATTTAACCTTCTCGGCAACCATCCGCTTAAGGAAGCCGGGCCCAACAATTATCGCTAGGGGAGCCTTATAGTCTGAGGCCGCCCTCACAATCATACCCGCAATCTTCTCCACGAGCCTACCAACCTCCTGCTCCCTCGAGGGATCATCCTTGCCCGGCAGGCTGGTAGAGGAGTCTACAAGGAATTTGACGCCGTGATGGGACATAACGGCTACCGCGTACTCATCATAGTCTACTGCAGCGATAACCGTTCTACCCCTAGGCCCCGCCTGCTTAAGCTTCTCAATAACCCTCTCCGGCCAGCCACCGCTCCTCTCCACAAGGATCTCCTTGCCGGGAACAACTAGGATAGACTGGTGCCTCCCCTTAACACCATACTCCTCGGGACCCTCAACTATAACCCCGAAGATCCTCAGCTTTCCAGTGAAGGGCTGGAACTCAACGTTCTTCACCTGGAGCTTGACCACGATAGCCCTCTTCTCCTTCTCCCCCCTCCCACCCTTAGCTACATCCCTGTATGTTTTCCCTACAACATAGTCTCCGGGGCGTAGGATAGTCTTCAACACCCATAGGTCCTCCTCAGACTCGGGCCTCACCCTAATCCTTTCAAGCCTCTTATCGACAACCTCAACCTTCAAACCATGCACCCTTCCAGGCTAGATGAGGGTAGAGGGGGAATGAGGATTTAGTAAGAATCTATGCGGCGCGCTCTACTCCAGTCTCTAAAATATAGAATCCGTCCCCTACCGGCTTAGCTCCCGCCGGGGGCTCGCTATCGTACACCTCGACCTTGACCTTATGCATAGCTATGATATCGGGGAGCACGCTCTCCAGCTCCTTCGGAGCATACACAACTGCATCCTCTATAGGCTGGGAGAGCTTCAGTCCCCGCTCCCTCTTATAGCCCCATATAGCCTTGTTCAACTCTATAACCCTACGAGCTATCCCGGCGAGCCTCTCCCTCTCCTCTCCATGATAGACGGGCTCAGGGTACCTCTGCAAGTGAACGCTTGAACCATAGAGTTTTCGGAACGCGTAGTCGGTTACGAACGGCATTATCGGGGAGAGCGCTATCAGTGTGCGCCGAAGCATTATGTGGAGGGCCGCCCAGGCGCTCTCCTGCTCCTCCCGGGTATAGGCTGAGTCCCTGTTGTAGGCCCTGTTCTTGGCTAGCTCGACGTAGTGTGAGGCGTAGATGTCCCATGCGAACTCGTACAGCTTCGAAATGGGCTCATACACGTTTAGCCCATTATAGGCCTCATCCACCTCTTCGAGGTAGGAGTCTTGTAGGGCTATGAAGGCCCTGTCGAGCGGCTGGAGAGTGTACTCTTCCGGCTCCGGGAATGCGGAGACGAACCTGGCTAGATTCCAGAGCTTGGTGACGAAATTCCTCCCCGTCTTAATCTTGTTCTCGTCGAACCGGTAGTCGTATCCCAGCTTCGAGGCAATCGCCGACCAGAACCTGAACGCGTCGGCCCCATACTCTTCGATCACCGGGTCCGGGTCTATCACGTTGCCCAGGGACTTGTGCATCGGCCTCCCCTTAGGGTCGAGGCCCATACCAGTTATCCTAACCCACCTGAAAGCCCTCCTACCAGTCAACTGGTATACTCTGAGGAGGCTGTAGTAGAGCCACGTCCTAATGATATCCTGGCCCTGAGGCCTCAACGCGTTCTTTATCGCCTTCTCGAAGAACCTCTTATCCCTCATCCACTGGGTCACGTAGAGCACGCTTATGCTCGAGTCGAACCAGGTGTCGAATACCCTCTTCTCTCCCTCAAGGTATTCTTTAGGAGCGCCGCACTCGGGGCATTTATCCCAAGGAGGCTCCATCCTCCATGGCTGGTAATACTCTCCCGCCTCAGGTACCAGCTTAGCGCCACACCTCCTGCAAGTCCACAGGGGGATCTCTGTACCGTAGTACCTGTCCCTAGATATAGGCCAGTCCATCGAGATGCTGTCAATCCAGTCGTAGAGCTTCCTCCTATGCATCTCCGGCCGGAAATCTATCTCGGAGGCTATCCGCTTGATATCCTCCTTGAACTCTAACTGTTTGAGGAAGTACTCCCTCCTATAGATTATCTGGAGGGGTGTTTTACACCTCCAGCAGATTGGAATCTTGTGCACGATCCTCTCTTTCTTTACGAGCAGGCCCTCCTTCTCTAGCAGCTCCACTATCTTCCTCCTAGCCTCCTCCACCGGTAGCCCTGCGATGGGGCCTGCCTCGGGCCTCATGGTGCCGTCCGGGTTGATGAGCCACTTCGGCTTGAGGCCGAGTTCATTGAAGAGTCTAACATCGTCCTCGTCTCCGAAGCTGCATATCATCATGAGGCCGGTGCCATAGTTTGGATCTACAGCCGGGTGCTCTAGTATCTCGACCTCATGGCCGTATATGGGGGCTACTGCCTTCTTCCCCTTCAACCCCCTATAGCGCTCATCATCCGGATTATATGCCAGCGCCGCGCAGCCAGCCAGTAGCTCCGGCCTAGTAGTCGCCACCACGAGGTCTCTGCCATCATCTTTGAGCTTATAGACTATGTAGTAGAGGTAGCCCTCCTCCTCCCTATACTCGACCTCCGCCTCCGCTAGAGTAGTCCTACACCTGGGGCACCATCTCACAGGCCTGTGGTCCTCGTATATGAGGCCCCTTTTGAACAATTCAATGAAGGTGGCCTGAGTCATAACCCTATACTTGGGGCTGTCGGTCCCGTCACGCCAGTAGTCGAAGGAGCAGCCCATCCTCCTCCATACATTCACGATCTCCGCCTCAGCCTTATCAAGGAACTCCCTGCAGAGGCTGAGGAACTTCTCCCTCCCCTCGGGGGTCTTAGCCATCTCGTGGGCATAGATCCCATATGTTTTCTCAACCTGTACTTCGACTGGCAGCCCATTACGGTCGGCGTAGAATGGCACGACTACATTGTACCCTTTCAGCCTGAAGTACCTAGCGATCATATCGATCTGGGCATAGTGAGCGGCCCCCGCAACATGCCATTTCCCACTGGCGTAGGGAGGAGGAGTATCGATAGCTATTACAGGCCTAGGGTCCTCGGGGTCTAGGGAGGGCTTATAGAGCCCCTCCTCCTCCCAGGTTTTAATGAGTTCTTTCTCATAGTCGATAGACCATCTCTTCTCCTTTATCCTAGGCTTATACCCTGGCATGAACTCCACCCTATAATGTCGATTACCGCCCAGCACTGGCCGAGACAAAGACTTTGAAGCCGCCCCCTTATTAATTGGTAGCAGGGATACTCGGCTAGCCTGGTAGGGGAGGTTGGACGCGTACAAACAAGTATACATCGTGGTGTGCATATTCGCACTCCTAGTGGGAGCGACAATAGGATACGCTTCTGGCCCCCTCGGCGCAAGCGTGATGGTTGATATAGCTATACTATTCTATGCTCTCCTGCTC
The DNA here is from genome assembly GCF_055382595.1 of Thermodiscus maritimus. NCBI lineage: Archaea > Thermoproteati > Thermoproteota > Thermoprotei > Acidilobales > Acidilobaceae > Thermodiscus > Thermodiscus maritimus. The sequence continues at coordinate 1,219,517 of NZ_AP042434.1, read as the reverse complement.
ACCTCTGCACCCGAGATCAGGTGGGTCGCACTCTCCCTAGCCCTAGGAACCCACGCGGCAGCAGTGCTATCATACTACTCCAACCCGATCCCCCTGCCTCTAGCAGTACTTGAGAGGGGCTCCCACGGGTATACTCTAGACTTCGACCTGGTGCAGGCGGCTCTATACTATGAACTCATATTTGAGTATTGGAAGGCGAAGCGGGGAGAGAAAAGTCTAAAAAGCCCGACCGGTGACGCCAAGGATACTGGGCTCACAGAGGGGCCGCCGTAGTATAGCCCGGCCCAGTATGCGGGCCTCTCGAGCCCGTGACCCGGGTTCAAATCCCGGCGGCGGCACCATGCGCGGGTCTAGGGGTTGGGGGTACAGCACTCCTCAACCCCTACTCCTGTTAGAATGTGTTAAGGTACCTCGAGGACCTCTTCCGTATAAACTCTATAACAGCGCTCCTCAATGCCCTCTTGAGCTCTGCGACTGTAACAGAATCTTCGAGTCTTGCAACGGCTATGTTCCCGTGGCCTCCTGTGTCTACTACGATACCCTTACTGTAGAGGATCTCCATTAGGGGCATTGCCTCCCCTCTCCCCGACCTTATGATCAGGAGTCTGCTCCCATCATTCTTCTCGACGAGCAGGGCTACTGGCATGTTGATCATCTTATAGATAGCTGATGCTAGGGCCGAAGCACCCCTCTTCTTCCACTTATCCCTGGCGTCAACGAACTTGAGATAGCCCAGGTTAACAGCCGACATTGCCAGCTTGAGGGCGGTCTCCTTAGTCTCTTTATCAGCCTGTTCGGAAAGCTCGACGCCAGCCTCTACCAGGTTAACCTTCTCCTCCACTCTCAGCTTGATGCCCGGGTCCTCGAAGGGGAGGGGGTTAGCGATCCACCGCACGTATTTCGTCCAGGCCTCCCTGTTCCTTGTCTGGTTTAGCATCTTAGATATAGAGGCGGCCAGCGTGACGATCTTCTCCCTAGCCTCTTCTCCACTCCGCCTTCTCCCACCCTCGAGCACAGCCACCGCTGCAACGAAGTCCTTCATCCTCTGAGTGAACTTGACCCCAAGCCCTTCGAGGAACCTCTTAATTATAACCGCGGAGGAGGACTTCCCCACTACTCCGAAGACACCGTATTTCTCCTCGAGCTCCGCCATCTTGCTGAGGGTTGAGCCGTGGTGGTCGAAGTAGTATATCTTGGACCCGCACCTCTCCCTCAGGCTGGATATAACAGTTTCAACCTCCGGGGTAAAGGGTATATCTACTATGACGACCCTCTCCCAGCACTTGTCTCCCACCTCCTCCACAATGCTTCTAGGGCCGGCGGGTATGAGGCATACCTTCTCTCTCCCCTCGACCGGGAATACACCCTTCTTCTCCTGGGCGTAGTAGATTAGAGCGGCACCAACAACCCCGTCAGCATCCCAATCCGCGATAACAGCGACTTTACAGTCTTCCATGCCCTAACACTCTCCTTGGATAAGTTTACCTTATAATCCAACCGAATATATCTAGTGCGGTTTAGGCCTGGATCCCAGCCTCTTCCTCACAACATCCCAATACTGCCTGTTAGCCGCGTACTCCTCCATAGCCTTTAGGAGCTGCTGGTAGAAGGCCCTCTCTCCCCTACTAACTAGGTCGGCGAGCAGCTTCTTAGCCCTAGCAGGCCCAACCCCATAGGACATTAAAGCCTCCACAACATAGCGTCCGAGCCCCTGGCCTGCATAGTTGAGGTAGATCATAGCTCTATCAACAACTTCCCTGGCAAGCTTCTTCTCCTCGCCCCTCAGCTTTACACCACTCCTATACTTCCGGTAGGCTTCAAGGAGCCTCTCACCGTACTCTGTGGCAGGGAGTGGGGCTATTGAGAGGGCTCCGCAGTAGGGGCACCTCGGCCTCCTCTCGATTTCAGATGCCTTCATCCTCCAGCTCTTCCCGCAGGATACGCAGACGAATACTACATCCCTTCTACCGATGCTCTTCTTGATAGACTCGACGATCTTATCCATGGCTATACTAGTCACCTTTACCGCCACGTCCCTCTTCACGTATGGATTGTCTAGGACCTCCCTCGAGAGGGGGGATGGATCCTTGAGCTCTACCACTTCGATCCTGCGCAAGCTGTCTAGATAGTTATTCAAGGCCTCGGCGTCAACCTTCTCCTGAAGGATCTCTCTTATAGTCTCGATCTCCACGACGCTCCCCCGGAGGTTCTCGGCGAGCCGCCTAGTGAAGTCGAGTGGGAGACGCTTGTCCGGGTCTATAACCCCCATCCTCTTCGCAACCCGGCTGAACCTTATCAGGTATGTCCGGGACCTCCTCACAGCGTCCTGGAGAAGGGCGAGCCTCTCAACCCTATCCATGCCCGCCGCTGTCTCTAGAGCCCTCCTCACAAGCTCTCCGGGGACCCCCGTGGGGGAGCGGAATACGATAGCGTAGGGGATGTAGTCGAACTCGACCCTGACATCCTTCTCGAGGAGCTTGGATACCAGGAGGGCTAGGGCTAGATTCCCCTTGCTACCCAGGCACGCGTGCAGTATGCTCATACCCCTAGTATACTCTATTACAGCGTTGAAGGGGTGGAGGAGCGGGCCACCGTATGCTTCAACCGTCTTTGAAATGATACCCCATATATCCTCAGCCCTCTTCTCGGGTATCTTCCTATGCTTGAGGGCCCTGATGCAGTCGCCTCTATCATACTGGCAGAGCGAGATTATAGAGCAGGCCTCGCTGGCAACCTTATAGCTTACAGGTATAATCTCCCCCTCCCAAGAGGGGATTAGGGCGTCCTCTACAAGCAAGGGTACTGCTTCAATCCTCCCCTTCTCATAGTCTATCGAGACAGCCTCCCACACTCTTCCTCCTAGCACGAACCTGAACCTGCCAGTATCCTCGGCTTTGAGGAGGCTCGACTCTATGAACTTCTCGCTGACCTCACCCACCCTTGAACCCGTCGCTATATCGTATACGGCGTAGGAGCTCTCATCGGGGATCATGGAAACCCTGTAGAAGTAGGTGAGGGTCCTCCTACCCATCCTCGCAGCCCCTATCCCGGGATCATACCTTAACACTCCAACCGAGTCTAGATGATCCAGTATCGCCTCCACTTCATCCCTTGAGAGGCCCGCGAGGGACCCGCTCCTCGAGAACGTATCGTATAGCTCATCCACTGTAAGGTTCCGGGACTCGATCACCATGCCCGCGGCCTGATGTGCTGCTACATCATAGGAGTTCCTCGGCAGCTTCAAGTCCTCGAGGTTCCCCCTCTCAGTCCTAACAGCGATGATCCCCGACTCCAGCGTCTCGTAGAGGTTCGAGGATGTCACTATTACTCCGAGGCTAACCTCTGTAATGCGGTGGCCTGCGCGGCCAGCTCTCTGAGTCATCGCTATAACCTGCCTGGGGGACATGAATTGGACCACCAGGTCTACTCTACCGATATCGATCCCCAGCTCCATGCTCGAGGTCGCTACTAGGGCTTTGATCTCTCCCTCCCTGAACTCCCTCTCAGCCTTCTCCCTAACCTTCCTCGATAGGCTTCCATGGTGCACCTCAACCCTATAATTCTTATTATTTGACTTGAAATAATTTATTATGTTGTTCGCCAGCTTCTCCGCTGTACTCCGGGTATTAGTGAATATCAGCACCGATCCCTTGGTCTCCTCGATTAATCCAGCGATCCTCGCAACAGCCTCCTCCCAGAAGCTCGAGTCATCTATGACCTCAACCCTTATACTGTACCTCTTAGACGAGTTATCCTCCACCCCGGCAACGTATCTTCCATAGGCCAGCATGACTGCTGCCTCTCTCATCGAGTTCTTAGAGAGAGTTGCTGAGAGGCCTATCCTCTGAATCCTCCTCCTCGAAAGCTTCTCCAGCCTCTCCAAGACGACTGATAGCTCTGCACCCCTCTTACTCTCGAGGAGCTCGTGGACCTCGTCAACTATAACCCATGATACGTTCTGGAACACCTTCTCCCTATTCTTTATTGAGAGGAGCAGGTTGAGGGACTCCGGCGTGGTCACTGCTATATGGGGAGGGTTCCTGAGGAACCTCCTCCTATCAGCCTGGGTCGTGTCCCCATGCCTTAGGAGGACCCGGAGGCCGAGCTCCTCCGCCAGCCTCGAGATCCTTATTGTTACATCGCGGTTCAGCGCCCTCAACGGAGTAATATAGAGAATCCTCACCCCTCCAGGGTCCCTCCCCTTATCCATCTCCTGGAGGAGCATTGACAGGACGGGAAGAGGGCTGCCTCCGTCTTCCCGCTCCCCGTAGGCGCTGATATGAGCACATGCCTACCACTGAGGACTACTGGTATAGCCGCCTCTTGGATTGGTAGCAGCCTCTTGTAGCCTAGCCTCTCAGCCGCCTCCCTCACCCTAGGGTGGAGTAGCTCAGCGTTCCTTCCCTCCATACAGTCACCTTCCACCGTGCGCGAGTTCTAGAGGAGGCCCTGTTTGAGGCTCATATACTATTATCCGTAATCAGCTCTTGGGTCCGTAGATGGATGGCCAGGCATGGCTAGGAGGGCGGAGCGCGCCTGCAGCCAGAGGCTTAAACCTGTAACGATAATTATAATAATATTACTAGTAAAATACCTCTCGACCGCCACGAGCACTCCGGGCAGAGCAAGCCTGCCGGGGGCTATCGAGTCCGCCCTACTAGACCTGGCAGGAGCAGCCATATCCATGGCAGTCGGCGTGTACACGAAGAGTATACTCTCCGGCGCCTTATCCTTCCTATTCCTAGTACCCAGAAGGGAGGGACTCCTAGCCTATGAATGGTACGCCCTAGCAGGCCTCACACTGCTAGGGCTAGCAGGCTACTCTTACATCAGGGGAGCCCACGACAGCGCCCTAGAGGTCCTAGCATTCCCATCCAAGCCCAAGCTAACACCCATACTAGCCTCAATAACGGCAGGGTACATCCTCTGGACTGTAAACGTAGAGTTTACAAGAGAACCCATGTACTGGGCGTACCTCCTCCTAGGAGGAGTGTTGTTATCGAAAACAGCACCCACGCTCCCAGAGGCGCTAGCAGGCTCTCTAACCGCATCACTAGGAAGCCTGGGAGCCCTAGCAGTATCACTATACGCCTCCTACGCACCCCTCCCACCCCTTGAATGCCCGGGAGCCACGGTTGGGAGGCTTGTAGGCTACGAGGCGGAGACCAGCACCACCAGGAGCGTAGCCGGCGGGGGGAGAAGGTGGAGGACAGCGACAATAGCATGCTCGAGGGGGAGAGGAGTCGTTAGGATAGGGGACAAGCCCATAGTATGGGTGTACTCACGAACCCCACTAGGGCTGGCGAGGAGGATCGCTGAAGCCCTAGCCCTCAACAACTCGAGAATCATAATCTTGGACCTCGACTCGCCGGGAGAGGAGGATACTGGTAGGATAACAGAGTTACTAGGCTCGAAAAGCCCCATTGTAGAGGCACGACTCGGTAGCCTAGGAGAGCCCGTTATGGAGGGGGTGCTAGCGGTCCTCCCAGAGCTTGTCCAGGAGGGAGACCTCGTAGTCCTAGCATCCTGCAGGCATGATCCCGAGAGCCTCACAAAGTATATTGGGGAGCTCTCTAGGAGAGCCGTGGTGGTGGCAGGCTTCTGCAGGATAAGCGGCAACAAGCTATCCCCCCTGGAGGGCGAGGATGGCTCCGCTATAGTCCTTGGGGACCTGGGAGACCCCCTCGAGGCCTCAACAGTCCTCTCCAGGCTCTTCGGGGAGAACTGGAGAAGACTCTACCGTATAATCCGGGGGGAGGCGAGATACGCTCTCATACACCAGTACTGTAACGGTGGCTGGGCCCTCGTCGAGCTATCTATTTAATGCTTCTATTCAAACCAGCACTAAGGGTGCAGTATTGGTGTCGGAGGAGGAGGCTATCGAGGAGATCGAAGTCCAGCCCTACAGTGTAGCCAGCCCGGACCTCCTCGAGACGATGCTCGACGTGACAGAGCTACTGGAGAAGGTGGCGAGGGGAGAACTCACCTTCAACGAGGCTAAAGCGATATACGCCGAATCCATCCTGCCGAAGCTGAATGAGATCGAGGAGAAGCGTGCCGCTAAGAAGACTAGAAAGAAGACTAAGAAAGCGAGCTCGTCTAGCAAAAAGACGGGATCATCTAGTAAGTCTAAGAAGAGAAAGAAGAGAAAGAAGGAGGGCTAGGCTATAGAGTACTCCTTCACCTCAACCTCATACCCCATCTCGTTAAGGGCCTCTACAATAACATCTAACGGGACCCTCCGGTCAAAGGATATCACTACTATCCTCTTGTTACCCTCCTTTACCAGCTTCACCTTATCAACTATCACCTTCCCCAGGATCATGTCGTTCATAGACTTCGACGGGACAAGGTAGTCCTTGAACTTCTTCTTCTGGGTCTCGTAGAAGGCGTCGAAATTCCTCATTATCCTATAAGCTTCGTTCACATCGCCTGACTCGAAGCCCAGCTTCTTAGTTACAATGGCTAGGAGCCTCTCAGCCTCCTCAAGCGGGAGCTCTACGTTCTTATACTTGCCGGAGTCAACCTCGACTACGATCTTCCCAGTCAAACCCAACACCACGAGTAATGGGAGGCAATGCCGGGTTTATTACTCTAAAAGAGACACTAGATACAGGAGGGGACGAGAGTATGGCTGTAAGGGTTGAGCATCCTGCTCCCACGAAGTTCAAGTACATAACCCAGACGCTCGCGAAGATCAATGATGAAGGAGACCTGATATTCACCCTGGAAGGCTTGAAAGCATACCTCATGAGCCCGGATAAGACAAGCCTCGCAGTCCTCACCGCCCCCACCACAGCATTCGACGAGTACACCGTTGACGAGGAGATCGTGTTTAGGGTCCCGACGGATGAGCTGAACAAGATAGTGAAGAGAGCTACTAGGAACGACTCCCTCATATTCGAATACGAGCCGGGCAGCGATATGCTCAAGATCCTCCTAGAAGATAGGAAGACGGGTATATCGAGGACCTTCTACCTACCCGCAGTGGTGTTGGAGAGCAGGGAGATCAAGGAGCCCAGGATGGAGGGGAAGGCAAGGTTCACCCTAATGGCCGATGACTTCAAGAACATGATACAGGACGCCAAGGTCGTTGGAGATGTTCTAGAGCTGAAGGCAACCATGGAGGAGGTGAGGATCCTATCCTCTAGCGAGGAGAAGGAGTACGAGTGGATCATGAAGGACGGGGACCCCCTACTAAGCCTAACAGTCACAGAAGACTCCGCTTCAACCTACACATTGAACAGCCTCCAAGCCCTCACCAAGCCGACCGGCGCCGCTGAAAGCGTGACTGTGGAGTTCGAATCAAACTACCCGTTAAAGGCAACCTTCACATTCCCGAACGGAGAGAAGCTAGTCATCTACGTCGCCCCCGCCCTCGGCTAGAGGAGCTCCTCCCCCGCCCTGACTGCCGGAGCCTAGAGTCGAGCGAGGATATGAGCCTATCAGCCTCATTCCAAGCCCTACCACCCGCACTGCGAGCGGCGAGCCTCGCCAGCCTAGACTGGCATGAGAACCCTCTCATGCCAGTTAAGGCTATGATACAGTAGGGGCAGACCCGCACCCTCCGACCGTTAAACAAGCACTCATAAACAACAGTCTTCCTCCCGCAGAAATCACACCGGTACCATCCTAGGGTGTTCCTCGAAGCCACAACCCATCACCCGCGACGCCGTCATTCCTCACCGCGGTCTACCAAGCGGGCCCGGGAATACTGGTGTAGCCCGCCGCGATTCCCGCGGCTCCCGGGTCCGGCGTATACTTGATCCCTCCCCTCCGGGATTTATTTAGGGTTGCCCCCGGATAACAGCTGCTTGAACCTTACAGCATCATAGTAGGAGTATATGTTGTTGAACATCACGTATGCAGTACTCCAGGGTCCCCCTAAAACCACCTGCCGCAGCCTCTCGAGGTCGGAATCAGTGTATCTATACTTGTAGTTAACCTCTCCGCCCCCGAGCCCGTGTAGCCTAGCATAGAGGAGATCCTGCCCCTCCGGGGGGAGCCTACCCCTAAGGACGTCGCCAGCTATCACAAGCCCATAGTCCCTGGATAAGGCCTCTAGTAAATCGGTCCTCCCCCACCACTCGCCCCGAGGCTCCCACGCTAGAAGATATCCCTCCGGCCAATACTTCTCTAGGAAGCCTCTAAGCCTATCCAGGTTCTCCCTAGTAGGCTTAAAGCTGGCAGGGGATTGGAGCACAATTATCCTAGCCCCCACCCTCCTGGCCGCCTTAACAGTCTCCTCCCAAGCCCACCTTACATACTCGTTATCCCTGAAGAAACCGTATGACTCTCTACCACCCGGGACCGGCGACTTTAGCCTCCTCCACAGGCGGGGATTATACTCGTGGGTTACCAGCATCCACGCTTTAACAGTGAACTCGAACCCCCCGGGAGCCTCCTCCCGGATCCTCTCGAGGAACCCCTCAACCCTGGGATCGTAGAAGGTCTGCTGGATCTCGACGGCGTCCAGGTCCCGGTATATGAGCCTCCTCGACTTAGAGAATCCACAAGTGCCGACCCTAACCCTACTCAATGCGCCGCGGCCCCTCCCTCTCCACCTGTTCAAGGAAGCTCTTAGCCGCCTTCCCCATATAGCACCTCACGCTATCACATATAATGTCGGGGTCCCTCTCCCTTATCTTCTCCAGCGACCTCCACCAGTCCTCCTCGCTAGAATCCCACCGTGGAGATATGCTCGCGAGAGAGTCCCCTATGAGGGCCAGCCTCTGATCATCATCGAGGAAAACCGACTGGCTCCCCGGGGTATGACCTGGCGTATGAACTACCTCCACCTCGAGATCCCCTACCGGGATCCGTGCTAGGTCCTCTCTCAGAACCAAGCCAACAGGCGTCCCGCGGAAGACTACCCCCACCTCCCTGGCGCCAGTCCTCACCGGGTCGCCAGACTCGATCCAATTGGAGTCTGGGGGTCTCGCCGCAATAGTAGCCTTCAACACCTCATGGGCCCACCAGTCGCCGCCGGCATTCATGACGTGGCCATGAGTATTGATTACCAGGCCCACCCTGAACCGGTCAGGGTATCCGAGGCCCGCGAGTCCAACAGCTAGCGCCTCAACCGACGCTCGGAGGCCGCTGCCGCTGTCAATCATAACCGCCTCTCCACCATCAATGATCAATGCTACAACCGAGTCTATAGGCGTGGCTAGGCCCGGGTAGAGGATAAGCCTCGAGCGCCTCGTAAGCCGGAATCCGAGCGACACCCTGGCACCCTTCAGTTAAGAGGCTAGACTGCCGACTCGAAACCCCTGATCCTCACAAGCGTTACTACGTCTAGCTCCTCGACCCTCCTCTTCAACTCCTCAATACCAAGGGAGGACCTCGACACGTCTATTATGAGCGTGCAGCTACCGCTCTCTCCCCTCGCTATCGACGCACACCTTGTAGCCACTATGTCAATGTTGAAGTCGGCTAGCTTCTTTGTTAGGGTGGCGAGGGCTCCAGGCTTATCGACGAGTTCGACCTCGAGCTCGTATATGTACTTGCTTGAGGCCGATATCGGTGAGACTATGATCTCTCGGCGGTCTAGATCGGCTAGGAGGACCACGGGCATACCCGGCTCTATATCGAGTGCCTCCCTCATAGTCTGCGGGATAGTTATCCTGCCCTTAGAGTCCACCTTGGCGAGAGACGTTAACCTCATGCCCACTATACCCCCACTACCATGCACTATCTGTTAATGTATTCGGGAGATTTAAAGGAGAATGTTCAAATGATCCAGACAGGATCCCCCTGCGGAGGCCCTTTGGAATGGGGTGTGGCGTGGTGAAGAGGCTCTACAGAATATACTATAACACCTTCGACGAGGAAGCCCATGCCAGGGTCAAGATGGAGCTGAGGGAGAAGTATGGAGCAGAGATAGTAGAGCACGAGTCAAGGCTCCACCCAGACTTCCGCTACATAGAACTCCTACTCGAGACGCCGGGATTGGAGGAGGAGATAAGGGACCTGGTGAGGGGGCTGATAGGCTCCATGTATGTTAAAGTTGACTGGATCGATACTACGAAGTGATCCAGGGATGCCCAGGGGCCCTAAGAGGATCGTGATCTACCCAAGCGAGATCCACGAGTACACCTACTGTCCACGCTACTACTTCTTCCACAAGCACCTGGGGAGGAGGATAACCCTCAGGGAGAGGCTGAGGCTCCTACTGGGAAGCCTCTTCCACCTAGCTAAGGGGCTCCCCGATAGGCTCCGGGGTAGGATCCTCGAGGACAGGATAGAAGTGCAGGTAAGCCCGAGGGTCTACCTCAGGGGGAGGCCCGACTCCTACGAGGTTAGGGGGGACGAGGTCCTCGTAATTGAGAGGAAGAGTGGTAGGGGGCCATCTAGGGGTGTATGGGTGAGCGACTCGGCACAGGCAAGCGCCTACGCCTTCATGCTCACCCGCCTCCTAGGCGCTAGGAACGCAGCGATAAGGATAGAGTACCTCCACAAGAGCAGGTCCTCGATGCTGGACGAGGATAAAGTCGCCATGCTGATCCGGCTCATAGATGACATCATCCTTGTCAGAGAACACGGGATCCTCCCCTATGCCAAGAGGAGTCCTGGACGGTGCAGCCGCTGCCCATTCCGCGACATCTGCTACCAGCTCGACCAGGGCCTAGAGGATCTGGGCGGCGACCTCTACGAGCCGGGAGACTGGCTTGAGGGAAAGAATGTAGACGAGACGTTCAAGTAGCAGCTAACCCGTAATTAGGACTGCCTGAGCCATTCCATCCCGCGGAGAGGGGCTAATCGAGAATGCAGGAGACGGGAGCTGTCGAGAGATTAGTCCACGAGATCTACGGTGAAGCGGTGAAGAGCGACCTGCCGGGGCCTGTGAGGGACCCTGCCAGGGCTGTAGAGCTTCTCGAGGAGAGGTATAAGCTGGTGGTGGATAAACGCATCGTCGCAGTCACATTCGCCGCCTTCATGGCTGCGAGGCCCGTGCTCTTCGAGGGACCCCCGGGGACTGGTAAGACCGAGATAGGCGAGGCCCTCCTAGAGCTGTGGAGTGGCAAGAAGCCATTCATACTACCCTGCAGCGAGAACTACGACGAGTACAAGGTGATCGGCGACTTCCACCCTATAATGGCGTTGAGGAAAGGCTTCAACGAGGAGAGCTTTATACCGCGGCCCCTCCTAGCAGCGATCATACTGGACACCGGCGTACTTGTAGACGAGATTAGGAGGAGCAACGAGGATTTCCAAAACCTCCTACTCGACATATCCGATAAGAGGAGGATTATAGTCCCCGAGCTGAAGAGAATGTTCAAGGCTACAGGATACGGGTTCCAGATAATATTCACCAGCAACCCAGAGGACATAGCCCAGAACGAGCTCAGCGACGCCTTCCTTAGGAGAGTGGTGAGGGTCGACTTCAACTACCCGCCCAGGGAGGTGGAGGCTAGGATCATAAGGGTGAGGACCCGGTCGAAGCCCAGGATACCCTCAACAATAACCAGCATGATCCTAGACACGATAAACGCGCTCCGGAAGACCGGGGTCCAGCACAAGCCCGGCACGGCTGAGGCAGTCCTCTGGGCAAGGATGGCGCAGGAGCTAGCCCGCCTCCGGGGCTCAGACATTGTCAGCGTGAATGATGTTGTGGAGACCAGTATGCCGGTCTTGGCGAAGAGGGTCGAGGACGAGGCCGAGATCAGGGAGGTGATCATGAGGAACTTCGGTGTAGAGCCTTGACCCTCACAGTAGAGGATGTAGCCAGCGTAGTCCTAGGCGTGGGTTGGAGGCTTAGGGAGGCGGGGAAGCAGGTCTCGACGGCGGAGCTAGTTAAGGCCGTGGAGCTCGCAGAGTCCTACAGGACGCTGACCGGCAGCCTCTCCAAGAGCGACCTAGCCCTAGTCCTTTCAGCCGCCTTCACCAGCGTGAGGGTCCCTCAAAGCATGCTGGAGGATCTCGTAGCCAAGGAGCTGGCCGGAAGGGGTGTAAGGGAGAGGGCGGAGAGGATATCCAGGGAGATAAGGGAGGCCGTCGAGGCCATAGGAGCTAGGCCCGGGGACAGGGTGTCGAGGAAGAGGATCGCACGCGGCAAGAATGGGAGGGAGAGAAGGAGGGCTCTAGCACACTACACGAAGCTCAAGAATATTGGAGCGATCCGGGGGAGGCCTGGAAGAGAGAGGATCCTCTCCCCCCACGAGATCGAGAAGCTGGCGTGGGAGCTTGCAAGGAGCGGCTATAGGAGCCTGGATCAGGCGTTGAGAGCACAGGCTAGGATGGGATGGGACGACCTACTAACAGCAGCAGAGGCTCGTGTCCGGCCAGACTCCAAACAGCTTGAGGGGATGAGTGAGAAGAGCCTCCTAGAGCTGGCTGAGGCGGCTAGGAGGAAGCATGACAGGCTCACGAGGAGCCTTGTGGCGGAGGAGCTTGCACGCCGCATAAATGCTGGCGTGAGGGTGAGCAGGCCCGACGAGGTAGCGGAGCTGCTCGAGGAGGCAGGGATCTTCACAGCAGGACTCCGGAGGAGGCTGGCCAGCAGCTCTAAACTCGACCCCTCAAAGCTTAGCCCAGAGGACGTCGTAGACCTCGCAACCAGCATGGGCCCGGAGGCCGGGGGAGAACTCGTTGCAAGGAGGGCCGACACCCTACCCCCAGAGGAGGCCCGGAGGATGCTGAGGAGCCTTGACCCCCGCCTCTACTGGGCGCTCGGGAAGAGCCTCGTAAAGAAGCTCAACGACCCGCTCCTCGAGGCTGCGGTTGAGGCTTCTAAGGCTCTAGTTGAGGCTCTACGATACGCTCGATCCATGGATGAAGCTAGAGCTGATATGGCGAAGCACTATATTGACAGGGCCCACGCCAAGCTAGAATCAGCGCTGGAGAAGGGTCCCTCGCGGGGAGAGCTCGTAGTCGACGAGTCGAGGGTGGCCTCGCTTATCAACGAGGCCTCCGCCATCATAATGCTGGCCTCATCGCTCAATGGTGCAGCGAACCCCGGCGTCCTCTATGAAGCCCTCAGGGGCCTCGACTACTACTCGAGGATAAGGCTGCTCCGCGACGCCTACAACTACTCTACCCCCGAGTGGAGGAGGCTCATACTAAGCGCTGCCGAGAGGATGCTAGACAGGCTGTCGGCGAGGGAGGGCCTCCGCCTCCTGCGGGAGGCTTATAGGAGTAAGATGCCCCCCGGCCGCGTTGATGTAAGGAGGAGCATCTATGAGAGCATAAGGTATTCTCCCAGGCCCATAGTCTATGCAAGGAGGAGGAGGACTGCGAGGCTAACCCTCGCCCTCGACGCCAGCAGCTCCATGATGGAGTACTCCACCTGGGCCCTTGCAGTCTCAAGCCTCTTCCCCAGGCACCTTCAGAGGCTCGTCGTATTCAGCCACTACACCAGGGTGTATGAGGGACCCTTCACTAGGAGGGAGTTTGCCAGAGCCCTCTTCGAGGCAGAGTTCAGGGGGTACACGAATATCTCCGCGGCCCTCCGAGACTCCACCGTCCCCGGCGTTAAGAAGATAGTGGTGGTAACCGACCTCTGGCAGACTGTTGACGATGAACCAGTCCACTCAACGGTTGCACGGCTAACAAGGAGCGGGAAGAGGATCGTATTCATAGTACCCAGGAGCCACGACGAGCAGGCTAGGAGGCTTGTGGAGGAGAACGGTGGCAGGGTAGTTCTCGCCACAAACCCGAGGAGGGCGGCCCAGCACCTCCTAAGGATCCTGCTGCGTGGATGAACGCTATTAGCAATCGGAGCCTATCCAGCGGTGCCGGTAAGGGGAATGGTATTAAAACTGGATAGCAACTCGTAAGGGGTCGGGGAGAAGACCTATAAAGCCAGTGGTGCCCGCGGTATTGGGGGGTTACAAGGGTGGCTAAGGACATAGAGTTCCCGCCAGAGTGGTCGAGGTTCAGGTACAGGGGTAAGAATCTAGAGGAGTTGCTGGAGACTCCGCTAGACGAGCTCGTAAAACTACTACCGGCCAGGCAGAGGAGGAGCCTCCTACGGGGCTTCACTCCCGCCCAGAAGAAGCTCCTCCTAAAGATACGTAAGCTGAGGCCTAAGGTGGTTGAGGCCTGGAAGAAGGGGAAGAGGCCTCCGGTGATAAAGACTCATGTAAGAGATATGATAATCCTTCCCGAGATGGTTGGCTACACGATCGCTGTCTATAATGGTAAGGAGTTCGTACCGGTAAGAATAGTCCCTGAGATGATAGGCCACTACCTGGGAGAGTTCAGCCACACCACGAAGATAGTCACGCATGGAGAGCCCGGCTTGAAGGCTACGAGGAGCAGCCTCCACATAGGTAAGTAGTAGGGGTGGAGCACATGCCTAGGTGGAAGTATAGCTTGAAGGTGAGGGATGAGAGCAAGATAGCCAAGGCCGTAATATGGGATGTACCCGTCCACCCGAAGGTCATGAGAGAGGTCGCTGCAGCGATAAAGGGGATGAGGGTAGACCAGGCTAAGAAGTACCTTAAGAGGGTGATCGAGAAGAAGGAGGCCGTCCCCTTCCGGAGGGCTCATGGGAAGCAGGCTCATAGGAGGGGCCTCGCCGACCGGTGGGGCTGGCCTATTGGGAGATACCCGGTTAAGGCCGCCAAGTACATGCTGAAGCTGCTTGACAATGTGGAGAATAATGCCGCCCAGAAGCAGCTGGATATCGAGAGACTCAAGATCATCCACGTCGCCGCCCATAAGGGGCTAGTCCTCAAGAGGTGGATGCCAAGAGCCTATGGGAGGGCGACCCCCAAGAACAGGATGCACAGCCATATAGAGATAATTGTCGAGGAGGTGGCTTAGGCGTGGTTACCCGGACTCACAGGATATTCCTTGAAAACGCCCTCATCCAGGCTCGTGTCGACGAGTACCTAGCCCAGAACTTCTACGAGGCAGGATACAGCGGGGTCATAGTTACACAGACGGGTCTGGGGACGAGGATACACATCTACGCTGAGAGGCCTGCTCTGATCATAGGAAGGAGGGGCTCCACTATTAAGAGGCTCCACAACATATTCAAGACGCTCTTCGGCTTCGAGAGCGTGCAGATAACTGTGAGCGAGCCCGAGAACCCCGAGCTAGACGCGAGGGTGCAGGCGTTCAGGATAGCCAGGAACATTGAGAGGGGATTCCACTTCAGGAGGGTAGCCTTCGCCGCCCTCCGGAGGATCATGTCCAACGGGGCTGTTGGAGTAGAGATAACCATAAGCGGTAAGCTCACCAGCGAGAGGGCTAGGTTCGAGAAGTACTCGGCCGGCAAGGTTTACAAGTCAGGGCACAACGTCGACACTCTAGTCGACAGGGCAGTCGCCCACGCCAAGCTACCCAAGGGAGTCATTGGAGTAAAGGTAGTTATAGCCAAGCCCGGGAAGCCCGCGGACTATATTAGGATAAAGGATGAGGACGAGGTAAGGGACCTCCTAGCCCAGCTTAGGGGAGGAGAAGAGGAGGGAGAGCTGCCCTCAGAGCTAGAAGAACTGATCGAGGAGGTGGAGGAAGGTGGCGAAGCATAAGGTCCCAGCAAGAGAGCTCCGAGAGAAGAGCAGGGAGGAGCTGGAGGAGCTCCTCAAAGAGTTTAGGACAGAGCTGATAGTACTGAGGCACAAGGCCGCTGTAGGGGTGCTAGAGAACCCCGGCAGGCTGAGGGAGCTGAAGCGCAACATAGCCAGGATACTAACAATCCTCAGGGAGAAGCAGTAGGTCTAAGGGTCCCAATCCTTGAAGAGGAATCCCAGAAACATTATTTTCCACGAGCTTATAGGTTTAAACGTTGAAGTAGTAAACCACCCCGACCCCAGCCTCATCGGGGTTAAGGGGAGGATTGTTCTGGGAGACCCGCAACACCATCCACGTTGACACGGGTGAGAAGGTCCTGGTAATACTTAAATCCGGAGCACTATTCAGATTAAGCTTACCAGACGGGAAAACCACGCTGGTGAGGGGAGACCATATATTGGCTTCCCCTCCAGATAGGGCACGGAGGATAGTAAGGGGGAGGTAGGAGAAGGAATGCCTGCACCCAAGCCTGTAAAGGCGCTGAAGATACCCGGAGTAGTGCCGCCCGAGAAGGAGTGCAACGACCCCAACTGCCCATGGCATGGGAGCTTAAGGGTAAGGGGCATACTCCTGGAGGGCACAGTAGTCAAGGTTAGGGCTAAGAGGATGGCTGTAATAAGGCACGAGTACCTATACTATGATCCAAAGTACAAGAGATACGCTAGGAGGAGCAAGAAGATCCACGCCCACCTACCAGACTGCATAACGGTTGAACCCGGAGACAAGGTGGTAATAGGCGAGACAAGGCCGCTGTCGAAAACCGTCAAATTCGTAGTGCTAGGGAAGAAGTCCGGTTAAAACCCCCGTCATACCCGTGTTGATTGGAGGGAGGTAGAAAGTGGCCAAGAAGAAGTACGGGGCAGTGCTCTCGAGGACAGGAGTAAACGCAGGACTCCAGGTTGGAAGCTATGTGGAAGTAGCAGATAACAGTGGAGCAAGGGAAGTAATGATCATAAACGTTCCCGGCATCAAGACTAGGGTGAGGAGGCTCCCCTTCGCCGGGGTCGGGGACCTCGTGGTGGTTACTGTCAAGAAGGGGACCCCTCAGATGAGGAGGCAGGTAACCTACGCCGTAGTCGTCAGGCAGCGCCGCCCGTTCCGGAGGCCCGACGGCACCTGGGTGTCGTTCGAGGACAACGCTGTAGTCATCGTGTCACAGGACGGGACCCCTAGAGGAAGCGAGATAAGGGGTCCAGTAGCCAAGGAGGCAGCAGTTAGGTGGCCCAGGATAGCCAAGCTGGCCACAATAATCATATAGGGGGTGTAGATGGATGGCTAGGCTAACCATAAGCAAGCAACCTAAGAAGCAGAGGAAGGCCTACTACAACGCCCCCCTCCACAAGAGGCAGAAGCTAATGACAGCCCCCCTAAGCAGGGAGCTCAGGGAGAAGTATGGTGTCAAGAGGCTGCCTGTCAGGAAGGGGGACAAGGTAAGAGTTGTTAGGGGAGACTTCAAGGGAACCGAGGGAGAGGTTGTAAGGGTAGACCTCAAGCGCTACCGCATATTCGTTGACGGAGTAACAATCGAGAAGGCAGATAAGACCCCGGTCTTCAAGCCAATCCACCCCTCGAAGGTTGAGATTATAGACTTGAAGCTTGACGAGTGGCGTAAGAGGATTATTGAGAGGAGAAGCGGCACCGGAAGAGTAGAAGAGGAGACTGGTGAGGGTGAAGAGTAATGGCTAGGATGGGTGGACAGAGGAGGCTTAAGGCTCTAGCAGCCCCAAAGTTCTGGCCCATACTTAGGAAGGAGTACAAGTGGACAGTGAAGCCAAGGCCCGGCCCCCACCCGGCAGAGTTCAGCCTACCCCTACTACTGATAGTGAGGAATGTGCTGGGCTACGCCAAGACCGGGAGGGAGGCTAGGAAGCTAATAGGAGAGGGCCACTTCAAGGTAGACGGTAGGGTTAGGAAGGACTACAAGTACCCGGTAGGCTTATTCGACGTCATCGAGATAGTAGATACCGGTGAAGCCTACAGGGTTATACCATACCCTGTGAAGTTCTTCAAGCTACACCCAATACCGAAGGAGGAGGCAAGCCTCAAGCCCGTCAGGATCAATAATAAGACTACTGTGAAGGGAGGCCACATCCAGCTCAACCTACACGATGGAAGAAATATACTGGTGAAGGTGAAGGATCCAAGGAACCCCGTAGAGGACAAATATAAGACGATGGACACGCTCCTCATCACGATCCCAGAGCAGGAGATAAAGGACCACATAAAGTTCGAGACCGGCTCCATAGCCATAATCACTGCTGGTAGGAACGTTGGGAGAGTCGGCAGGCTAGTAGGACTGCAGCGCGGCTGGGGCCGCACGAGGAGCATAGTGACGATCGAGGACCAGCACGGAAACAAGTTCCAGACAAGCATGGAGTACGTGTTCATAATAGGCCGCGAGGAGCCCGTGATAAGTCTCCCGGAGGGTGCATGGTCATGAGCCTGCCGATAGAGCCTGAGAGGGTGGCCCAGATACTCGAGGAGTGGGAGAAGAAGCCTATGAGGAAGCCCCGGATAGCGAAGGTAACCGTCAACATAGCGCTAGGCTACAGCGGAGAGAGGCTGCAGAAGGCGGCACAGGTGCTGGAGGAGCTGACAGGTCAAAAGCCTGTGTTCCGGAGGGCGAAGAGGACTATAAGGGCATTTGGAGTTAGAAAGGGAGAGAACATAGCCGTAATGGTCACACTGAGGAGGGAGAAGGCGCTGAGGTTCCTTGAGAAGGCGCTTGAGGCTGTAGGGAAGAGGCTGAAGGCATCGAGCATAGACGAGCATGGAAACATAGCGTTCGGTATAGAGGAGCACATACTGATCCCCGGCGTCAAGTACGACCCAGAAGTCGGTATACTAGGCATGGACGTGATACTAACCATCGAGAGGCCCGGCCACAGGATAGTAAGGAGGAAGAGGATGCGTAAGAATCACATACCAAGGAGGCACAGGGTCACTAGGGAGGAAACAATGGTATTATTAAACCAAATGTTCGGAGTCACATTCATCTAGGAGGTGGAGACAGAATGGCTAAGATAAGGCCGCCCAAGCCCAAGAGGATGGGCAGGGGAGCGCAGAAGTGCCAGAGGTGCGGCACGCGCGATGCTGTGATTCAGAAGTATGGCTTATACTTGTGCAGGCAGTGCTTCCGCGAGATAGCACCATTGCTCGGCTTTAGCAAGAATAGGTGAGGTGATGCGAGGAGTGGTGATGCTAGATACTCTTGCAAACGCTCTGGCAACGATCCAGAACGCGGAGATGAGGGGTAAGAAGGAGACCATCATAATGCCCGCATCGAAGCTTATAGCGGCGGTTCTAAGAGTCCTCCAGCAGGAGGGCTACATTGGAGAGTTCGAGTACATAGACGATGGGAGATGGGGCAAGTTCAGGGTGCAGCTCCTGGGAAGGATAAACAAGACCAACGTGATCAAGCCGAGGATCCCCGTCTCTTATAGAGAGTTAACCGCGATGCCCGAAGCCCTCAGGAAATACCTTGCTAGCAGGGACATAGGTATACTGATACTATCCACAAGCCAGGGTGTAATGAGCCACAGGGAGGCCATAAAGAGGAAGATCGGCGGGGTCCTACTAGCCTACGTATACTAGCGTAGCAGGGACCCTCCCAATCCCAGACAGCGGCGTATTTTAAAACTCTTCTCCTCTCCACTGATAAGGAAGTATTATAGCCTCCTCGTATTACCTTCCCTCATCGAAGCAAATAGCCTATAAAGGGGGATTGCAGGGGGTAAGAAGAGGCGGGTAGGTGAAGGTAGCATGGCAAAAGACGTCCACGTAGAGAAGATAGTAGAGATACCTGAAGGAGTAGAAGTTGACATAGACGGGTTAAAGGTGACCGTTAAGGGTCCCAAGGGAACGCTGACCAGGGAGCTCCCCTCGG
Organism: Thermodiscus maritimus; assembly: GCF_055382595.1. Lineage (NCBI taxonomy): Archaea > Thermoproteati > Thermoproteota > Thermoprotei > Acidilobales > Acidilobaceae > Thermodiscus > Thermodiscus maritimus. Next base: position 1,200,109 of record NZ_AP042434.1, on the reverse strand, counting down.
TTAAAGGGGTCTTCATTAGGAAGGAGGATAACAAGGTCATTGTTGAATCCTATTTCGCAGACGCCAGGAAGAGGGCTATGGTGGGCACTCTAGCCGCTCATATAAGGAATATGATTACAGGTGTCACTAAGGGGTACAGGTATAAGCTTAAGATCATATACAGTCACTTCCCCATAAACGTTAAGATCGATGGCGACAAGTTCATAGTCAGCAACTTCCTGGGAGAAAAAGCTCCCAGAGTAGCAAAGATCCTCCCCGGGGTAAAGGTAACCGTTAAGGGGAGCGACGTGATAGTGGAGGGTATTGACATAGAGGCTGTAGGGCAGACTGCCGCAAACATTGAAAGGGCGACTAAAATAACCGGGTTCGACAGGAGGAAGTTCATGGACGGGATCTACATCTATGAGAAGGGGGTGGCTGAGGCATGAGCAGTGGAGAGGCTGTAGCGAGGCTGAAGGAGAGGAGGAAGCTGCAGAGGAGGATAGCTAAGAAGAGGGGCAAGCCGGTATTCCGCAGGTACCTCTCATGGAGGTTCTGGAAGTTCGAGAGGAGAGAGTACTGGAGGAAGCCCAAGGGTAATGACAGTAAGATGAGGCTCCAGCTAAAGGGCTATCCGCCGATAGTAAAGGTCGGCTACGGCAGCCCCGCTGAGGTGAGGGGCCTCCATCCAAGCGGCCTCATACCCGTGAGGGTAGCCTCGGCTAAGGACCTAGAGGGCCTAGACCCAGGGAAGCATATAGTCATTATAGCCTCCCAGGTCGGACTCCGTAAGAAGCTGGCGCTCGCCAGCGAAGCCAGGGCTAGAGGGTTAAAGGTGGCAAACGCTTAGGAGCCGTAGAAAAGGGGTGTATGGTATGGACTACCGGTTGCAGAGGAGGCTCGCCGCCCAGGTATTCGGCGTGGGCGAGAGCAGGATTCTGGATAAACCCCGACCCAGAGTACGAGGAGGACATCTCCCAGGCAGTCACAAGAAGGGATATAGTGGCGCTGGTCAAGAGAGGCCTCATAAGGATAGAGCCTAAGAAGGGCAACAGTAGGGAGAGGTGGCTTAAGAGGCACATCCAGAGGACGAAGGGGCGCAGGAGGGGCTATGGTAAGAGGAAGGGAGCCTCCACAGCCAGGACCGACCCCAAGGAGCAGTGGGTGAATAGGATAAGGAAGATGCGCCGCTACCTGAAATGGCTGAGAGACCACGGGGTTATCGACAGGAGTACTTATAGAAGGTATTACAGGCTAGCTAAAGGCGGGTCGTTCAAGAGCCTCGGCGACCTGAGAAGGCATATGATAGAGGCTGGTGTATTGAAGGAGGGTGGAAGGTAATGGGTCACGGACCACGCTACAGGGTACCCTGGCGGAGGAGAAGGGAGGGTAAGACTAACTACTATAAGAGGCTAAAGCTGATACTCTCGGGAAAGCCAAGGATGGTTGTAAGGCGGTCGCTCAAGTACGTGATCGTACAGTTCGCTGAAGCACAGCTCAACGGCGACAAGATCCTAGCAGCGGCCCACAGCAGGGAGCTCGTCAAGAAGTACGGGTGGCAGGGCGGAACCTCCAACACGCCCGCAGCTTACCTGACAGGGCTCCTAGCAGGATACAGGGCCAGGCTGGCGGGGATAGAGGAGGCTGTACTGGACATAGGCCTAGCGGATCCCGTACCAGGCTCAAGGGTATTCGCGGCGTTGAAGGGCGCTTTAGACGCTGGGCTAAAGATCCCGCACGGCGAGGGCATATTCCCCAGCGAGGAGAGGATAAAGGGGGAGCACATAGCCCTCTGGGCTGAGGAGCTCGCTGAGAAGGACCCCGAGAAGTATAAGAGGCAGTTCTCAAAGTACCTGGAAAGGGGCTTTAAACCCGAGGCACTACCAAGCCACTTTGAAGAGGTGGCGGAGAAGATCCGGAGAGAGTATGAAATTAAACTCGCCCGTGCGAGCGCCACTGGGGGTGTTGAAGAGTGAGCGTGGCTAGCCAGGGACTAGAGAACTGGGTGCCAAGGACAAAGGTTGGAAGGCTCGTATTAGAGGGCAAGATCACGAGCCTAGAGGAGATCTTCCGGAGGAACCTCCCCCTACTCGAGCCAGAGATCGTAGACTACCTGATAGGGGACCAGCTCCAGCACGAGGTAATAGACGTCACGATAGTCCAGAAGATGACCGACGCCGGCAGGGTCACCAAGTTCAGGGCTGTGGTGGTAGTAGGTAACGGTGACGGCTACGTGGGGCTAGGCAAGGGGAAGGCCAGACAGTTCAGGGAGGCGATAAACAAGGCACTGAGGAACGCGAAGCTCAACATCACACCGGTTAGAAGAGGCTGTGGTAGCTGGGAGTGCACCTGCGGAGAAGCCCACAGCGTCCCCTTCACGGTAAGGGGGAAGAGCGGGAGCGTGGAGGTCATACTAAAACCCGCCCCGAAGGGTACAGGGCTCGTGGCAGGAGACGTTGCAAAGAAGGTGTTGAAGCTCGCAGGGATAAGGGATCTGTGGACCTTCACCAAGGGGGAGACGAGGACCAGCTACAACTTCGCCAGAGCAGTATTCCTAGCACTGAGGAACACGTACAGGTTCATGACGCCGCTAGACTGGTACAGGTCCTAGACTGTGGAGGTGTGACGTGATGCCATTATACCTCGTGATAAGGTTAAGGGGTACAGTCGACGTCCACCCAGACGTGGAGAAGACCCTATACCTGCTGAGGCTGAGGCAGAGGTACGCTGCGAGCCTATACCACAGCAGCCTCCCCGGCATACAGGATATGCTGAGGAAGGTCCAGGACTGGGCGACGTGGGGAGAGATCGAGAGGGACCCGCTGATCCAGCTCCTAAGAACCAGGGGCAGGCTAATCGGAGACAAGCCCCTCACCGACGAGTGGGTCTCGCAAAACCTCGGACTATACGGTGGCATCCCCGAGCTCGCGGACAAGCTGCTGGCAGGAGAGATCCACTACCACAAGCTGGAGGAGAAGGGGGTCAAGCCCTTCTTCAGGCTCCACCCGCCAAGGGGCGGATTCAAGAAGACTATAAAGAGGCACTACACCAACGCTGGAGAACTCGGCTACAGGGGATCCAGTATAAACCAGCTAGTAATACGCATGCTCTAAGCCAGGTGGAGGTGAAAGGGGATGGTTGTTAGGAGGAGGAAGAAGACCAGGAAGCTGAGGGGCAGGACAAGGAGCATGAGCTGGGGAAGGATAGGCCAGCACAGGAAGAGCGGATCACACGGTGGAAAGGGAGCCGCCGGGCTTGGAAAGCACGAGTGGACCTGGACCATAAAATACGCTCCAACATGGTATGGGAAGCACGGCTTCAACCCGCCAAGGATAAGGGTAGGGTTCAAGCCCAGACTACTAAACCTAGACGAGCTAGCGGAGCTCGTAGACAAGCTCTCTAGGAAGGGAGGCCTAGCATACGAGGGAGACACCCCAGTAGTAAACCTGGCCGAGATGGGATACCACAAGCTACTAGGCTATGGCAGGATAACCAAGCCCGTAAAGGTGATCGTGCCAAAGGCCAGCGAGCAGGCTGTGAAGAAGATAGAGGAGGCAGGAGGCAAGGTACAAGTCCTAGAGGAGACCGAAGAGTAGCTATCCCCATACTACAACCATTCATCCTAAAATTCTACTCGCATCACAATACTCTTACCCGGTTGAAGCTTCATGACTAAAAGGTGCTTGAGAGAACTGAGCATATCAGACACACTCATCGAGACGATCCACCTAGTAAGCCCGAGCCACATCAACCCCCTCGGGATCCTCCACGGCGGCGTGGGGTTAAGGTGGATGGTCACAACTGCCAGCATGGCTGCCGCGAGAGTCGCCCGAGGGCCAGCATTCATAGTACACCTAGACCACGTCTTCTTCCTCAACCCAGTCCACCTCGGCATGAACGCTGTAGTAACGAGCTGGGTCGAGTACATTGGGAACACGAGCATGGAGCTAACCACCCTGATGGAGGAAGAGAACCCTATAACCGGGGAGAGAACCCTAACCACCGCGGCCCACATGACCTACGTGGCTGTGGATGAGGGGATAAGGCCCAGGCCAGTGCCAACATGCTTGAACCCGCGTGGAAGCCTGGAGGAGGAGCTCTATGAGAGGGCTGCTGAGAGGAGGAAGATGAGGGGCCCCCGGTTAAGCCCCGAGGACCTGGAACCACCCAAGCCCCTACTACCTGGGATGAAGCTGACCTCCTACAAGCTAGTCAACCCCGAAGACACTCTAGCATTGAACGCTATGCACGGCGGGAGGCTGCTATACCTCCTAGACGAGCTGGCAGGGATAACGGCGATAAGATACGCCCATGGAACAATGGTGACCGCTGGAATCGATGCCACAGACTTCGTATCACCAATATGGGTATCAGACATACTAGAAATCCATACAGCGATAACCTATGTGGGTAGGACTAGTGTAGAAGTGACTGTGAAGGCAATAACACAGGATCCAGCAGGGGAGCGTAGGAGGCATGCCACGACAAGCTACTTCACACTAGTACACCTGGGGAGCGATGGGAGGCCGAAGAGGGTCCCGCAGTTCAAGCCAGTAGAAGAATGGCAGAAGAAGCTGTTCAGGGAGGCAGAGGAGAGGAGGAGGAAGAGGATGGAGCTACTAGAATTCTTCAAGAGGGAAGTAGAATACATAAAACCACCTAAGAGGTAGAGGGTATTTCTTAATAAGACATTAGAGCTTCAAAACCCTCCATTCGCCCTTGCTCCACTCAAGAACATTAACCCCTCTATTCTCCAGCTCTCTTATGAAATCCACTGGCTCTATAATGCCCTCCGGCGGGAACACCCCGTATTCGTTGATTCTATCCCTGGACAGCCATGTAGCGCCAATAGCTGCGGGGAGACCTGTCAACTTATACATTCTATCAATCACTGCGTATGATAGGTTTAGAGTAGACCCGCCGTGCTCCCCTAGAATATCGACTCTAGCCGCGCTGACGGGCTTCCCTCCCGCCCTGAATATTGATTCGATGCGGTAGATTAGCTTCGCCAACCTAACTCTTCTTTTATGTGTTTTGGTGAGCCCTAGCTTGGCGAAGGCCTTAGCGAGGAAGTTCTGGTATTCTGGAACGAGAGCTCCTCTCAAGGTTACCCTATCCCTCACACTAATGTATTTGGGTATAGTGATAGGTTCCGGGTGGCCTGTGTAGAATACCTTAACCTTTCCTATGGGTGGGGGGAACTCCACCGATATCGTACCTCCTCCAGCATCGACAAGGGTCTCCCTACCGTTAAGGTACATGGGGACTTTACCCGTCACGGCATAGAATACATGTATTATTACTGCGAACCCTTTAGAGTCAGCAGCGGAGCCAACCCAAGAAATGTCTATAGCAACTGTGTCTTCGAGCTGTTGTGAACCATACCTTGCAATTACGTTCGTTATTCCAGGCGTCCATCCTAAACCTGTTATAATGGTTACTTTTCTCCTGGATGCCTCTTCTGATAGGGCCAAAACACGTCTTGCCCCCTCGTAATCGTCGCATATATCCACCAGGTGTACCCCGGCCTCTATTGCTGCTTCAGCGATTCTTTCAGCCCAGTAATAGAATGGGCCAATAGCATTAACCGTTACATCATATTTCTTCATAACCCTTACAAGACTCTGTTTCTTCGAGGCATCTACCTCGAGATACTCTACTTTACTACCATAATCGCCGAGACCTTCTATTACTCTCTGTGCTCTTGCTTTAGAGATATCACCTATTACCACCTTATCTACTTGTTCGTCTTCTGCCAGGAATCTAACTATACCAGAACCCATATCTCCAGCTCCACCAAGAACCAATATGTCCGGCAAACATCTCACCCACTAATATCCCATTAATTAATTTAATTGAAAATCTAAGGTAAAATACCTTTTGCTTAATATGAAGAGTTCTCACGGAAATATCGGGAGAACTATCCTAAAATCCTAAAACCACACATAAACTATAAAATTTTGAACATTAATTATAACTACTTTACTATAGATCACTGAATTGGATTTTAGTGATCTTAGAATTCATTTAATTCATCCAATTGTATTGGTGGGCCCGCGGGGATTTGAACCCCGGACCTCCGCCGTGTAAGGGCGGCGTCCTAACCAGGCTAGACGACGGGCCCTCGGGCCGCCGATAACAAGACTTTGCGGGCTCGGATCTTATAAGGGTTGCCTTAGTCTAGCCTGGGACAACGATGGTCCCTATCCTCTCCCCCCTGAATGCCTTGTAGAGGTTGCCCGGGTCGGAGCCGTCTATGAAGTGTATTGTTATCCTGCTACGCCTCGCTATCTCGACCGCCATGTGATCTATTAACGCGTATTTCCCGGCCTCCTGCTCGTAGGACGAGACTATTTCTTCGAGTTTAGAGAGTGTAATTTCGTCTAGGAGCCTAGCTCCGGGAGCCTGGGGATGCCTATCGTATACTCCCTCGACCCTGTTTAGGAGGTTGAACACTCGACTCGCTCCTATAGCCTCGGCTATTATGAGGGCTACCGCATTTGTGCTCTGGCCCGGCTCGAACCCCCCCGCTACCGGGATCCTGCCCGTGGCTATGATCTCTAATACCTCCTCGACTCTCTCGGGGACCCTCAGTGGGCTCAGGGGGTAGAGGAGGCTTGATAGGAAGTAGGCGTTGAGCCTGGAGGACATTATTCCGGCTAGGTCTTGAAGGGACTGGTTCGCCCCCAGCTCCCTCAACACCCGGATATACTCTCTGGCTAGGGGGCCTCCCCCCACAACCACAGCTACCCGGGTGCCCGATTCGTGTATCCTGGCAATCTCCTCTACTAGCCTGCCAACATACTCCTTCCTCGGCGGGTATACTAGGGAGCCGCTGACCTTCACCACTACTGCTTCCAAGCTCTACACCGCTTCAAGCCTCGACATACTCTATATCCTTTATAGAGATGATTCCGATCAGCCTCCCCTCCTCATCCACCACGGGGAGGTGTCTTGCCTTGATCTTAGCCATGAGCCTCCTAGCAGTTTCAATAGGCTCATCAGGCCCTATGGTGACGGGGTTGGGGGTCATAACCTCCCTGATCCTAGTAGTCTCGGGGTCCCTCCTCTTCGCTACAACCCTCCTAAGGAGGTCCCTCTCCGTGAATATCCCTACAAGCTTACCCTCATCGTTAATCACGGGCATGGCGCCTACTCCAAGCTTGTCCATCTTCACGACGGCCTCCCAAACAGTCGACTCAGGCTTAACAGCTACAACGCTAGTAGTCATTACATCGCGTACCCTATATTTTATAGTCCCATACGTCATGCTAAGCACCATTCAATGCTTAGAGGAGGTGGTTGTATTATTTTTGAGGTGGGGGTTTGGGCCGCTCGACCGCTTGGTGGACCGGCCGGGATTTGAACCCGGGGCCTCCGCCGTGCGAGGGCGGCGCTCTTCCAGCTGAGCTACCGGCCCATCCCCCCACGGGGCCGGTATCTGGATCTTGCGCGTCCAGGGTTATAAAACCACTACCGGCTCTCGTTTCGCAGCATCTTTATCCCGGAAAGGATCTCGAGGAGAGCTAGCAGCCCTGCCGCTATTAACGCTGCCTGGGGGTGTCCGTGGAGGCTCAGGCCGTAGGCTAGAAGGGACCATATTGTAGTCCTCCCGAGAGCGTCCATCACCATGTACGCGGCTGCGACGTACCAGAGGGGCCACACATCCCATCCCTTAGGGGGTTCTCTAGGCTTTTCGCGGGATAGGATCCTGTACGCGTAGAAGTAGAGTGGCAGGGATGCCAATGGGAGGAGTGCTGCGGGGCTGTGCTCGTACATGTAGAGGGCTATGACCCCCGCGATAGGCAGGGCTAGTGCTAGGAATGAGGCAACAATCCTAGTTGCACCCAGCCCCAGCCTAACTGGTAGGGTTCCAACACCCTTCACGGAATCGTACTCGTACTTGTCCATGTGCTTCCCGATCAGCACCAGTGAGACGGCGATGGCGAAGGGAGCGTATACTAGCCCCTGTAGGAGAGTATGCCTCCCTGTAAGGGCTATGAGGGTCCCTCCAGCCATAACGGGGCCCCATACTATTGCTACGAGGAGCTCTCCTAAACCCAGCTTCTTAGCGTCGAATGGGAACCCCGCGTATAGGAGCATAATTATACCGCCAGCCACTGCTAGCAGGCCTATCAGGGGGGTTCTAGTGAGACTCAAATAGACTGCGAGGAGCGCATCGTATAGTATGATGGCGGCTGTGAAGGCTGCTAGGGAGCCCGTGCTTATAATGTTGTCGAGGATCGGGTGCGGACCGTAGAGGGCCCTGAAGTAGCTGGGGTCATCTAGGCCTCTCCGGTAATCGTAATAGTCGTTTATGAGGTTGTCTAGAAGGTGCGCTCCGGAAAACCCTACAAGCAGTGCTATGTAGAGGTATGGGTTGAAGTCCCCGCTTGTCCAGGCTAGCAGGGCTCCAATAGTGACAGCGTATATTGTCATAGGGAGCACGCATAGCCTGCTGGCAGCTATGAGGCGCGCCGCCGGGGATCCCTCTCCCCGCTCGGGGACCCTGCACTTCCTGAAACTATACCATAATATCCGGAGGGAGCTAGCCATGGAACCACCATTTAGTGGTTTCACCAGGAGATAAAGGTATATCACCTTTTACTATGCAGGCGCGCGTATCCCCCCAGGTAGAGGTACCGGTTAAACCCCATCAAAGTAAGCTAAAGGAAAAATACCCCCAGCCTCCATTACGTGATTCAAGGCAGTAGGCTCCCCCGCAGGGTGGGGAGGGCCCGTCGTCTAGCCTGGTTAGGACGCCGCCCTGACACGGCGGAGGTCCGGGGTTCAAATCCCCGCGGGCCCACCATATGATTCTAAACTAGTATAATCCACTATGCAGGTTTACTCTGGAATATGAGGGACCCTCCGTTGAGCTACGATGTAATCATCTTGGGCGGCGGCCCCGGCGGTTATCCTGCCGCTATACGGCTCGCTAGGGCGGGGTTGAAGGTTGCACTGGTTGAGGCTGATAGGGTTGGAGGCGAGTGCACCAACTATGGCTGTGTGCCCACGAAGGCTCTAGTCGAATACGCTCATACTCTTTCATCTATGCGGCAGTTCGGGATAGAGCCTGCTAGGGACCCTGTGGAATACCTCAACCATGCCCTCGAGCATTCTCGCTCGATAGCTGGCGAGGTGTCGAAGAGCATAGAGGATCTGCTCTCCTCGAGCGGGGTGAGCGTATACTATGGCGAGGGCGTAGTCTCTGGGAGGAATACTGTAAGCGTTAATGGTGAGAGGCTCGAGTGGAGGAGGGCACTAGTCATCTCCACAGGCAGCGATCCCTACAATCCATTCAACACGCCGGTAGATGGGAGGCGGGTTCATGATAATAGGAGTATACTGGAGTGGGACTCCTCGAATGCGAGCCGCGTCGCTATCATAGGTGGAGGGTATATTGGGGTCGAGTACAGTTTCATATTATCCTCGTTCGGCCTCGTCGTCACACTGATAGAGGCGTTTAACAGGCTCCTCCCAGTTATGGATCGGGACTTCGGACTCCTGGCCCGGAGGCTCCTAGCTAAGAGGGGGGTTAAGGTGAGCCTCGACTCTCCCGTGGAGTCTATAAGCCCCATTGACGGCGGGGTGAAGATCTCGACGGGTAGAGGCGAGATCATTGCAGACGCAGCCCTAGTAGCGATTGGGAGGAGGCCCCGTAACAGGGAGGCGTTGAGGCTTGGGGTCGAGGTTGACGGTAAAGGCTATGTGAGGGTTGATGACTGCGGTAGAACTAATGTTAACGGGGTCTACGCTACCGGGGATCTAGCTGGCCCACCACTGCTCGCCCACAAGGCTATACACGAGTCGCTTAGGACTGCTGACTGCATACTCGGCGAGGGACCCTCTCCGTTAAAAGCGGTGCCTTCCGTCGTCTACGGGCCCTTAGACCTTGTCAGCGTGGGCTATACGCTTGATGAAGCCTCCAGTAGGGGGGTGAAGGCTGTGGAGGTTAGGATACCTACGGGGGCGCTGGCTAGGTCCAGGATCCACGGGGTGCCCGAAGGATTCGTTAAAGTGGTGTATGAGAAGGGATCGAGGAGGATCATTGGGGTGCACATGGCTTTCCCCTCAGCCTCCGAGGTTGCTGCATCCGCCACTGCCCTTGTGAGCCTAGGGGTAACCCTGGAGAGGGCGTTGGAGGTGGTATTCCCCCACCCGACTATGAGTGAGGCGCTCCAAGAAGCTGTTAATGCTGCAGTGGGGAGAATGGTTCACGTGAAGAGTGCTAGGGTGAGGGAGAACTAGGCTCTCGGCTCCACCACAACCATAGCGTGGACTTGGACTTCGGGGACCTCCACCTTCAGCCACCCATCCTCCCGGCGGGTAGCGTATTCATCGCCGCTGAGGGGGTTCCACGCCCTCACATCTCCATCAAGGAGTTTCTCGTCGATCATGAGTGTGAGGCCCCTCACCGGTATAATTGTGCGGGTTGGATGTACTCTGTATGCTGGGTCGAAGCCTGGAGGCGACTGTTTGCTCGGCCCTGTGGGGGCGCTTAGTATCCTCTGATTAGTGGTGTGGTTTACGAGGTGTACTATTATGGAGTCCTCTTTCCTGTAGGCCTCCATATGGACGGTCTCAGGGCCCTCCAGCCTTACCGGGGGCTTTGGCGCGTGCCTCAGCAGGGGTCGCAGCAGGAGGTGGGCGTAGTCTGGGAGGCCCAGCCTGGAATAGTGGGCTCCCAGCCTGAAGGAGTAGTAGAGGGTTCGCCCTTCACCGTACGTGTTGTAGGCTATCGCGGCGAGGCTGAGTACTGAGTCGGGTGCGGGGGTGCTCTTTCCGAGAGTGTATTCGTAGCCGTAGGCGCTCCTCCCCATCCTGGTGTAGGCGAGGGGCTTCCCAGTTGTAATCCTAGCCCTTACCACCTCTCCAAGCCTGGGCTCAACCCTCTCCCTGGCGAAGACTACGCTATGGTCTCCTATGGGTACTGCTTGAGGTAGCCCTTCCCAGTAGTCTCTAGCCTCTCCCGTATCAAGGTGTATGTAGGCGAAGCCGAAGCGGAGGGTCCCCTCATAGTTGAATCCTAGAATATCCTGTAGGATTACTGCCTCCCTGTAGGTGAAGTCGGGCCTCATGGTCCCGAACTCGTGGGTTGCAACAAGGAAGCCGCCCTCCGAGATATAGGCTCTCAGAGACTCCTCCACGTCATCCGGGAGGATCGTGGTGGCTCCGGCTATGAGCACCGGGTTCTTCTCCGGGTCGGCCTCGCGGTCGATGTCCTGTGTCGAGACTATGCTCCACGGTAGATGGCTGTGCATGAGCATTAGGGCGAAGCCCTCGACCTCCCCTATGTAGTATTCGGGCTTGTTCCAGTAGTGTTTATCGTGAGTGTCGGGGTCGAAGATTACACTGATATAGCGGATCGGCTCCCTACCCACCAGGTAATCCTCTACCCTTTCAAGCTCCTCGTAGACGCTTGCAACAACATCTACCGCCCTAGGGTCTGTGAAGAACTGCGAGGAGAAGATCGTGGCTTGGGGGTAGCCTCCGGCCGCAACGATCTCCCAGACCCCTAGCTTTATCGTTGGGTCGGGTGGGCTCTGGACCGGTCTTAGATCATAGAATAGGTTCCTGCTCACGAGAACGGGCTTCCCCGGATCGCCTAGCAGGGCCCTGGTGAGCTTTGTTATAATGGAGAGCATTCCGGGACCGCGCACATCTACCTCGCTCGCCTCTGCGAAGACTCCGTCAAGTATATTCCTAGCCCTAGCCACTACAATATTACCCCTACCCGCCCATCCAGCGGGATGGCTGTTGTAGAGGTATAGGGCTTCAGGGTTAGCCCTCTTGACAGCTTTCCTCATCCTCTCAATGGCTCGTAGGTTAACCTTGTACCTCCACTCCCAAGCATGTCTGGATGCCTCATCCTCCATGTCGATCTTGGAGGGCAGCTCCTCCCCGTACTCTGCCTTGAACTTCGCCCTGCAGTACTGGCAGAAGCAGGCCCTCTGGGGGTCGGGGAAGTAGCGGAAGCTGTCTAGGAGGAGGCCGTCTGCACCCGTTAGCCTCACAGCCTCCTCGACTTCTGGCACAAAGAACTGGTCTAGGGCTGGACTGTTGGGGCAGATCTGGGGCCAGTGGGGGTCCACGATCCTCGTCGCCCTAGGATAATGCTCGAGGACTAGGACCTCTCCATCAATGTTCCTCTGAGCCCAGCTTGGATGGAGCCTGTATATATAGCGGTTAGCAGTATGCGCGGCCATCACTATTACCCGGATCCCCTCCTCCCTGGCGAGGGAGACTAGCTCCCCGACATCGAGCGCGCTATTATGGTGTCGAGGGTAGAGCCTGCTGCCCTCGTAGAATACTCGGCCCCACCCGTCTCTAGCGAAGACAATCAATACGTTGGCATGCACTTTCTTCGCAAGACTCACTAGGCTCTTGGCAGTGATCTTGTCGGCGAAGAAACCATAGGGGTCCTCTATGTTGAATTGTAGCACTCTAAGGAAGCGATCACGCCACCACATCAATTAACCACCAGCCCGGATATACTGGCACGGCCCGTACCCGCTCTCTCACACAATCGCCGTTCTTCACCTATACAGTGGATAAAAGCCTTAGCATGATACAATATTGGGCCCAGGGCCATGAATATGTTTAACAGTCTTTTTAAGGAGATCCCTGCTCCCCCGCAAGATCTAAACAAACCTAGAATAGCCCTCCAGCATAATACAGAGAAGGGGGCCGGCCCCGGCTGGCGGCCCACGGGCGTATAGCCCGAGGAAACTCCGCCCTCCCCGCGGCAGCCAGGCCCCGTAAGGGGCGCGGGTGAGACCCGCGGCAACGGCACAGAAACGACACGGCCCCTGGTCTATGAATATGAAGCCTGGAGGCCCGCCAGGCGACTGGCGGGCAGGTAACCGGCGTAGGAGGCCAGGGGATGCGGTGAAACGGCCGCCCCTGGCGGAGCAAGGCCCTGGCCCGGTGAGGGCCGCGCGATGGGCTGGGGGGATACCGCTGAGTCGGATGCCGCCGTAGTACATAAGGCGGGTTATAGCCGGAGCCGGCCCCTGATAGTACGGGGAGGAAGCACGTATGAAGCTCTACGACGCGTACATGAGGCCCCTCGACAACCTGAGAGTAGTTGTGACTGTCGAGTGCAACTATCGATGCATATTCTGCCATATAGAGGGAGAGGATGTAGGCGGCCCTGTCAAGCCGGGGACCCTAAGCCCCCTCCTAACCCCGGAAGACTACTATGTCATAGCCAGGGCTGCTGAAGCTGTAGGTGTCACGAAGGTCAAGATTACTGGGGGAGAGCCCCTGATCCGAAAGGATATAGTAGATGTTGTCGGGGCCTTCAAGGAAGGAGCCCCAGGCCTCGAGCTATCAATGACTACAAACGGCTACCTCCTATCAAGACTCGCGGAAAAGCTGGCAGAGCAGGGACTGTCCAGGGTAAACGTTTCGATCCACAGCCTGAGGAGCAGCGTATACAAGTTCATAACGGGAGTTGATGGGCTTGAGAGGGCAATAGCGGGGCTTAAGGCCGCTATAGACGCTGGACTGGGACTCAAGATAAACATGGTCGTATTGAAGAATGTGAATGACAAGGAGGTGTGGGATCTCCTCGACCTCGCCCATAGGCTGGACGCAACCCTACAGTTGATAGAGCTCCACCCTGTTGGGCTTGGGGCTAGGTTCTTCCGGGAATACTACTATCCACTCTCCCGGATAGAGAAGCAGCTCCTCGAGGCTGGTGCGAGGGTGGTGAGGCGGAGCCTCCACAACAGGCCAGTCTATATACTACCCTCCGGTGAAAGAGTGGAGGTTGTCAAGCCCTACGGAAACCCCGTATTCTGCATGGGCTGCCAGAGGGTTAGGCTCGGCCCCTTCGGCAATCTATGGCCCTGCCTCAACTGGAGGGGGCCTAGGCCAAGCCTCCTACCCGGGATCCGGAAGGGGAGCATAGAGGAGAGGATAATCGCTGCGGCCGAGGCCCTGGTGAGAGTTAACATGATGAGGAGACCCTTCTTCCTACCCCGGATCGGGGATGGGGATACAAGCCTCGCCAGCAGGCATCCAAGCCTTACGAGGCTAGGTATCCCTAAGAGGAGGGTTTACGGTGAATTCCTTGAGGAACTAAGGCGCCGGCTTCAATATAGAGGAAGCCGGTGAGCCACACTATCAGCCAATAAGCCGTCCAGGGCCCAGTGAAGATGCCCATCAGCACTCCTATTATTGAGAGTGCCACTCCTATGAAGACTAGGCCAGAGTCCTGTGTAAAGGGGCACCCAAACCTCTCAACTATGCCAGCCAATACCCCGGCGAGGGCTAGAGTCGAGGCAGCAGCTGCTAGGGAGACAAGCGGGTTCACCATCAATGCTATGGGTGAGACAGCGGTTATCATTAGGGCATGGCCCCTCCCACCTTCAAGGTAGGCTAGCACAGAAGACAATAGTATGATCGAGGATGAGAATACACCCATCCACCCCAACCCTCCATACGCGTACGCAGGCACTGACACTATGGGCCAGTAGCTTAAGACCACCTCCAGGGAGCCGCTCCTAGCCATTAGCCAGGCGAGACCCGCGTAGGAGAGCGTGAGCCCCAGCTCGAGCCCGGCGAGGCTCCTAGGCATTATAATAGAGGTCGCTATAACTGCGACAGCCAAGAACATAGATACTAGCGTGTCCCTTAGAGTCTCAAGCTTGTAAACAGTAAGGCCGAGGCCCAGCAGGACTATTGAATACAATACTGGGACTGCGGCGTCATCGGCGAGCAGAGACGCTAGAGCTACACCCCCCGATGACGCCAGCATTATGCACCCAGCATAGTGAGCACGGCATTCACGCCTAGCACTCAAACCCTACACCCCAGGATCACAGGGTTAGAAGGTGCATCTCTATTGGCAGCAGTATGAATATTATCCCTACGAGTGGGCTGGCAAATTTTATCATTGCGAGTGCCATCTCCCTTCTAGGAGACCCCTTAAACCTCATAACAGCCCGCAGCGCTTGAACGCCTAGTAGGGTTGCTATACTAGCGGTCAGGTACCCCTCTCCAAGGTATGCTACGATCCCCCATATCAGTATAATTGTTGATGAGATGGAGAAGAGCGCCAGGTCTGCGAAGGCCTTGTGGCCGAGTCGCAACGGTATAGTCGGTATACCAGCCTCACTGTACTGGTCCTCGTAATAGTAGTGTATGAAGGCGACGTGGAGGGGCTGCCATACATAGACTATCCCCGCTAGGAGGACCCCTATAACACTATAGCCGCCTGTAGCAGCGGCCCAGCCCCCGAGAGCAGGCATGCTGCCAGCAACGCTTCCGAAGAGCAGGGCCCACTCGGTCCTCCTCTTAGCGAGCTCTGTATACGCTATTATGTCGAAATAGAGCCCGATGAGCGCTGCTAGTGCTACATACTTGTTGATGGCCGCCCCCGCCAGGGTACCCAGTACTATTAGTGCTGAGACGCCATAGAGGGCCTCCCTCTTGGAGAGGGCCCCACTAGGCAGCGGCCTGTCACGGGTTCGGGGCATTATGCTGTCGATGTCCTCTTCGAGGTACATGTTTAGGGCAGTCACTCCCCCGGCTGAGCCTATCCCGGTTAATGTGAGGAGGCCGAGCAGGACCGGGTCTAGGCCTCCCCCTCCAGCGAAGTATGCTCCATACATTGTTATCATTAACAGGGCTAGCTGCTTTGGCTTCGTCATCTCGAGCAGTAACCGCGTCTTACGCAGTACTCCTCTCATCTCAGGCTCTTTCCCTTGGTGAGGAGAATGCGGTGCGACTCTTATAAAAAGCCAATAAATATACCGTAGCTCCTGGACCATAATGTGGGAGAGGAGGCTACTATATGCTACCAGTAAGCGACACCGGGATTGAGGGGAGGAGAGGGTTCCCCCTAGTCAACACCACTCTGATACTCCTCAATATAATCGTGTACTTCATAGGGGTATCGGCTCCCAGCCTCCTCGTCCCAGGCGCGGTATCCTATGATGAGGTAGTGTATAAGCTTGGCATGGTCCCTGCCCGGTTAATGGCTGGGACAGGCCTCTACACAGTGTTTACCTCAATGTTCCTCCACGCGGGCCTAGTCCATCTATTTGGCAACATGCTCTACCTCTATATCTTCGGCGACGATGTGGAGGCGGCTATGGGTAGAGCTAGATATCTTCTATTCTACCTACTATCAGGGGTCGGGGCAACAGTCTTCCACTTGATGAGCCTAATCATTATGCCAGCCTCACTAATAGGTAACGCCGCACTAACTACGGGAATAAACCCCTACCTAATCCCAGCCATTGGAGCGAGCGGAGCCATAAGCGGGGTTCTAGGCGCCTACTTAGTCCTCTTCCCCTCGAGCGAGGTCGAGGTCCTCACCTTCTGGGGTTACCTCCCAATACCCATCCGGCTGCCAGCGAGCATCTACATACTCTTCTGGTTCATATACCAGCTCATACTCGGACTCTTCGTGGTGTTCACCGGCGTCCAGGCGGGAGTAGCGTTCTGGGCCCACATAGGAGGCTTCCTAACAGGGATGGCCCTCCTCCCCCTATTCGAGAAGAAGACTATGAGGAGCCCCCAGGGATACTATGAGGAACTTGAATGGTACAATTATTAATGAATGTAAAAATATATTTTATCATGGTCTATATAAAAGTTGGACTGGGTGATCCCCCTGTTGCTCTATCAAAATACGTCAGAGCTCCTGGGTAGCCTCCGTTAAAACGGACTTTGATTCAAGAGCATCCACGTGAGGCTCTAGGGTAGTGGGAGCCCTTTAGCAATGTGGACTAATCCGACGCTGAACAAGACTGCTCCTAGAAGGCGGTCGTTATCATACTTCTTCTTATACTCTCCCCTGTCAAGCTGCATGAAGTACCTCATTAGGCTGGCTCCTTCACTGAGCTTCTCGAACACCCCAAGCCTCTCACCGATATAATAGTAGGCTCTCAGTATGGCCTCCACCAGGTTCCCGCTTGAGGTTATTGTATTGGAGATCTCTTTTAGTAGGCTGTAGCCTCTAAGGTTGAATAGGAACCCCTTGTCTATTGAGGCGAGTTTCTCTGCGAGGTCGCCGATGGATAGGGCGTGGAGCCTAATACTATTCCTACTGATCCCCTCGCGGTCGAGGGCTAGAAGGTAGTCGCTCGCGCTTACCCCCTCAAGACCCTCTACAAGCGCTACTGCATCCTCAACGCTACTACCATAGGGGACCAGCCTCACTAGTTTATTCGCCTCCGAGACGGGGTCCCTGCCGGTCTCCCTCGAGTATCCAACTACTATGGAGAGCATGAGTCCCGAGTAGAATAGTCCTGGTATAGGGGGCTTGCCCGTGAACTCGAATGCGTCGATTAGGGCCTGCGAGTAGAGTCTTCCAGCACCCACGCCCTTAGTATCTATATCGCCCCTCGCGAGCTGAGAGCCCCTCTTATACGCCTCCTCCATGTACCTCGATAGGACTACTGCCTCCGAGAGCCTTGACTCGAACATGGCGTCGAGCTTCAGCCTGTGGGTCGCTCCCGGCTTTACAGGAACCGAGAGCGTGAGTAGTAGGGTCTGCCTAAGCTTGTCGAGATCCCTCTCCGGCAATTCTTCGAAACGCCCCCACACCACATGGTGTTGCTGAGGGCATAAAATTGAGTAAGCAATCAGACTCTGAAAGCGGAGGTCCTGACGAGGGTTGAACACGTGCCACAGTATTGGTTTAGAGCTTGAGTCGAGGGACCCCACCCTAATCCCAGGGATCCTTAAGAGCATCAGCGAGCTACTCCAGATCGAGTGTGATAGGAGCGTCCAGACACCTTCATGGTCCATACACGCTTGCATGGACTTGCTCGTCAGAGTGACCCCATTCTTCCCGAGCGGCGGAAGCCTGACACTGTCTGCTCCAGTAGTAAGAGTGGTTCTCGAGGGCCGCGATCCGCAGGCTATCACGAAGCTAGTATCGCTGATCCTGGGCGGGCTGGAGAAGGAATTCCCGGGACAGGTCTATTCTAGGCTCTCCCCCTAACCCTTCAACAATATCCCAAACATACTGGGGGCCCGGAACTAGCGGCGGCGTTCCATCCCCATAGACTTCTCCTACATACTTCGAGACCTCTAGGGTCTCCTTCTCCACATCATGCAGGGCCTCCCCAGTCTCGACAAGGACGCCCTCATCTACCACCACGCTTCCGGCAACCATTACTAGCTTGGGGATGGGCTTCCCAGTGAGTACTCTTCCAAGATCCTCGTCATAAGCCACTAGATCCCCAGTATGCGATACCCCGTAGTCCTGGTACCCGCCGGTCGTCGCCCTCCGAAGAACCTCTCCCAGCCTGCCGGGGTACAGCTTCATTATTAGGCCTAGGTGGCGGGGCACAGTCCCCACCAGGTGGGGCCAGTCGCTACCGAAGCTCGTAACCCCTCTCAGGCTCCTCCTAGATCTATTGTAGAGGAGCATGTTGGAGGCGGGGCACGATGAGCACCTTACCCCCAGGATATCAGGGTCATCGTCTATGCAGTGAACTGCAACGATCCTCGGCGGCCTGTCTATATGGGAGAGCCTGGCTAGGAACTCGCCGCCCTCACTCACCCCCTCCGAGAGGTGGAGGCCCAGCGGCATACGGCCCTTCGAGGCCAGCTCTACAGCTCCACGGAAGGTCTCTGGCCCAGCCCATTTAAGGCTGTGGACAAAGACCCCGATCTTAAGCAAGCTATCAGCGATGTACTTCCTATACTTGGCGTAGAGGCGCGAGACGTCCCTTGGAGTACTCCACCCCTTCTTATCCATGAGTGTGGGCAGCAGAACCAGTCTTGGACCGGAGGGGAATCTAAGCCTGGCTTTGAGGTTAGCCTCTAACACCCCTGTGAAGGCTATCAGGGTGACACCCTCAAGCACAGCCCTCTTTAACGCGAGCTCCGCGAGCCTCGCGGATAACCCGATGTCCTGCCTAACCATTACCTCGTCAATGTGGAGCCTTCGCTCGTCCAGCCACTCGTAGCTGTTCCTCCAATAGGATTCCTGGCTGTCGAGGCCCGCGTCAATGACTTGGGGGTGGGCGTGTGTATCGCTGAAGCCCGGGATGAAGACGGTCTCGAAGTATACGTCCTTGTAGAACGGGATCCTGAGGCCCTCAACTATTCTCCCATGAACTACTCCAACTCCTGCTTCCAGGTGCGGCAAGCGCCACAGTACCCCCCTTTTTGTTATCCCTATCGCTATCTCCGGGGCTAATTAACCCTCCCTAAGAACTCGTATTGAATAAATACAATAAACCCGTACCCCACTACTACTACATGGTGATTCCATGGCTAGACTAGTAGTTATCGGCGGCGGAGCCGCTGGGATGGCTGCTGCCTCTAGAGCTAAAAGGCTCAACAAGTCCCTCGACGTCGTAGTCTTCGAGAGGACCGGATGGGTAAGCTTCGCTCTCTGCGGGATACCCTACCATGTGGGCTGCATCGTCAAGAGGCTCGATGATCTCCTCTACTATCCCCCCGAAGAATTTATTAAGAAGAGGGGGATCGACCTCCGCCTCTACACTGAGGTCACAGGAGTAGACCTAGACTCTAAGACGGTATACTATAGGAACCTTAAGACCGGGGAGGAGGGGAAGATCGAGTTCGACTATCTACTCCTCGCGACCGGGGCGAGGAGCAAAGCACCCAAGATCTGGCCCGAGATAAACGAGGCTGAGAACGTCTTCTACATAAAGCACCTAGACTCGGCTAGGGAGATACGGGACTACGCTCTCAAGCTGAAGACTGGATCCAGGGCCGTAGTAGTAGGAGCCGGATACGTGGGCCTAGAGCTTGCAGACACCCTGAGCGGCCTAGGCTTGAAGGTAACGGTGGTTGAGGCCCTCGACCACGTGGCCCCGAGAACCCTGGACCCCGACCTAGCAGAGCAGGTTGAAGAGGAGCTGAAGACCAATGGGGTGGAGGTATACACGGGGACCCCTGTTAAGGAGTTTAAGATAAGCAATGGGAAGGCCACCGCTATAGTCACTGATAAGGGTGAGATAGAGGGGGACCTCTTCATAGTCGGTGTCGGTATAGAGCCCAACGTGGACCTCGCAAAGGAGATGGGGCTAAGGATCGGTGAGACCGGAGCTATATGGACCGAGGAGCACATGAGGACCAGTGTAGACTATGTATATGCTGTAGGCGACGCAGTGGAGCACAAGGACCTGGTAACAGGCAGGATGGTGTGGAGGCCATTCGCCCCCATCGCTAACAAGCAGGGATACGTGGCCGGGAGCAATATAGCTGGGAGGGAGGCGATCTTCCCGGGAAGCGTTGGCACCAGCACCTTCAAGACCTTCAACATGGTAGTGGCGAGGACGGGCCTCTCAAAGGCTGAGGCCGAGAAGCTAGGCTATAATGCCATAGAAGCCAAGCTAAACGCTAGGACTAAGGCACACTACATGCCCGGTTCAGCCCCTCTAACCCTTAAGGTGGTAGCAGACGCGGATACAGGAAAACTCCTTGGAGCGCAGGCTGTTGGAAAGAGCGATACGATCCTGTGGAGGATCAACGTTATAGCATCACTGCTCACCACAGGCGGCACAGTGTGGGACCTCTTCGCATCCGACATAGGATACGCTCCCCCACTAGCACCGGTCTGGGACGCCCTGATAGTCGCGGCGAGGCTGCTCATGAGAACGCTGGGGGAGAAGCCGAGGAAGCAGTAATTAGGAGGATCCCAAAGCTATATACTCTCTTAACCGGTGGCCGCGGCCCCGCCCTCCCACGACGACCCAAGCTGGGGTGGATGAATGGGAGGTTCCCCGCGGCCCCCACTCCCCTCTCATCACCGGGGATCATCGAGGTAGATCTCTATAGTGGATCCATCGCTTAGGCCGAGGAGGTCCCGTAGCCTAACATCGGCTATTAGCTCCACTACATCTCTCTTATACACCGTTATCATTGGCCTCACGATCCAGGCGGGATAGCCGCTGACACTAGCCTTGTAAGCGATCACTGGAGCCAGCTTAGCCCCTGGGATCGGCGGAGGATCTACGCGCACCCCCCTAATCCTGCTAAGGCAGTCGTTGAAGTCCCTTACATCATCCTCGACTAGCCTCGCGTTCAATGTTCCAGGATAGGGTGTAATGCCTAGCTTCAGCCGGAACCCCCGGCTATAGATGCTTACATAGAACTCGCCCTCGCCTAGACCGCTGAACACTACCGCCCTGAAAGGCCTCCTACACTCCTCCAAGACGCCTACTCCACCACTACTAGTGGAGTGGCTCTTCTAAACAATAATAAACCAGATAGAACTCCCATTCACTCCCCGGTGTAGATGTTGAAGAAGGGTGCGGCTCTCCTAACAATACTGGTGCTTGCGGGGCTGGTTGCGAACGCGCCGGTATCGATGGCTCAGGGCTCCAACCCTGTGCAGGTAGAGACGATTCCCAACCCGTACCTTTACATTAATGAGACTAACCAGACCATCATAATTAACACTACCTACTACGAGATAATTGTAGGCAAGACCTCCCACACTGTTACCGCAATATACTCGCTCAAGGACACGAACCCCCCGCTGGAGGTCAACCCGGCAAGCCTGCCAGCCCTAGACGTCATCTACGTCCAGAATGGTGAAGTCTATAGAGTTAACTGGACAAACCACCAGGTAATCCAGAGATCCCAGGACCTCGTAGAGGTAGACCTAACCGGGCAGGTTAGCAATGGAACACTTACCCTAAGGCTCATAACTGGCAGCCTAAAGCCGTACATTGACGTCGTACTCACCGCCCCCCAGGGGCCTACAATGTACTATCTAGCAGTCCCGGTTAGCGAGAACATATCCGGGAGATGGGTGCAAGCAGTATCATATTACTCTGGTGAAACCCTATTATCTCAGGTTATGAACGTCTCACTAACCTCCACAGGCCTAGGACTAGACTCGATAGCACTCCTAGGCCTCACAGGTCCGAACGAGACAACCCTAAGCTTCATAGCGGGATACTCCAACCTGCCAGGCTACCAGAGCCCCGCCGAGGCGGGAGGACTCTACCCAAGCCAGCTCGAGAAGAACCCATACAATTCCACCGAGGGCTACATACTGTTAACCGCGGCCTACCCCGGCGGAGCACCCCTCCTAGCAGGAGTAAGACTGGTTCTAGCCAAGTACGATCCCTTCTCAATCCTAGCCTCGGGACTCGAGGAGCCGGTTAAGGCAGCATACCCCGGCGCCGCCGACGACTTCAGGGCAGTGATATACTCTAAAGACCTCCTCAGCCAGCTGAATAGGACCATAAATGTGATCCGAGAGAGGCTGACGAACCTGACCGAGGAGAACGAGAACCTCACAAAGAAGCTCTCCGAGTACCAGGGCTGCGAGTCATACTGGAAGAACGAGGTGAAGGTTAGAGACTATCAAATCGATAGACTCAACAGCAGGCTGCAGAGAGAAGGCGCATTGGCGGTTGCAGTATTCTTAGTGGGTGTAATACTAGGCGTTGCTGGAGGATACTATGTAGTAGGGGTTCAGAGAAAAAGAATTGTTTCCAAGAGAAGGAGATAGCCTATCTGCTACTCCTCTATAGCCAGTAGCCTGATTAGGCCCCCGATATCCTCTATCTTCTCGAGATTCCATGCGCGGAGTAGGAACTCCTTCGCCCTCTCCTCGTCAACGTACCTTGTGACTAGGCGGAGGAACTTCTCCTCGACCCCTCCCCTGTCTAGCGGGTTCTTGAAGTGGCCTGGCGGGTAGATGCTCTCCTCAGTGATCGTCTTGCCGTCCTTGAACTTTACTGTGATCCTGTTGAGTATGCCTTCTGGGTAGATCTCGTCTGCCTTAGGGTCAACCTCGACCTTCATCTTCCCCATAAGCTTCCTTACATCGTCTGCCAGGTACCGTTCGGGCTTGAAGGTATCCAGCCAAACCTTCCCGTCTATGAGGGCTCGCAGCAACTATGTATGGGAGGCTGTGGTCCGCGGTCTCCCTTGTCTTCGGATCCCACTTCTCCGGGTCCTTTACTATGATCTTGTAGCTCACCGTGAACGTGTCGATCCTGACCTCCTCCACCTGGTCGGGGTCGATCCTGCCAACCTTGTCAACTATTCTAAGAGCCGCTTCAACCGCTGACATAGAGTGGTACTCTACCGGCCAGTATTTGATGCTGGTCCTCATTATCCTGTACTGATGCTTCCCAAGCTCTGGCAGCTCGAACTTATCTCCACATAAGGCTACGTTGAAGAAGCCGAACTCTCCCTCGAATACGGGTGAGGGGCCAGTCATACCCTTCCATGCTAGCAGGGCGGAGAACAGGCCGTTTCTCGATGCGTGGGCCGCGGCGCACCCCTTCCACATGGAGAGCTCTCCAGCCCTGGTCTGCCTTAGGGCGAGGCTCGTGTTAGTCGCAATATTCACCGCCTGCTCGAGCTTGTCGGCGTCTAGCCCTAGTACTTTCCCGGCCCCCACAGCGCTTCCTATGTTAATGTAGACTGTGTGGTCGAGCCCCCTAGACCTTACACTGTACGCGTCTGCAAGCGCTCCTATAACCTCGTAGGCGGCTACTATCCCCTCGATTACTCTCTCGGCCGGTGCATCCGCTATCTCGGCGGCTGCGATAACGGCGGGTATAGAGTCGCTGGGGTGGAGGGCCTCCTTGGATAGGTAGGTGTCGTTGAAGTCGAAGTACCTGGTTGCGCATCCATTAGCGAAGTCCGCGTGGTCGGCGGCTGCGAAGCTCCTCGTACCCCATAGGGTTGCCCTTATACGCGAGCCCGCAGTCCCCCTGGCCACGCTCCTAGCTATACTGACCGGCTCCTCCCTGTAGGCTCCAATAGCGACTCCGAGGCTGTCAATGAACCTCTTCTTAACCTCCTCGACGACTTCGGCGGGGAGCTGGTCGTAGGAGAGCGAGGACGCCCACTCAGCGATCCTCCTAGCAATGGTCTTCAAGTTAAGATCACCAATAGACAATAGCCCTTTTAACGGAATATAACGTTACTATGCCTTCCCATAAATTATCCTAGCTACGTAGATCAATACAACCATTAACCCTCCAATAGAGTCTTTATGAAACCCTGGAGGCATGTGAGAGTTGCTATGGCATGCTAAATACCCCTTCACCGTACGCCTCGAAGACTACGCTAGGAAGGAGGACTACCACGGGCCCGTGGAGGAGCTTCTCGAGTCCGATGAGGCACTAGAGCTCGCGGAGAAGAGGCTCGATCAGGCCCTCACTCAGGAAAAGAATCGGTCCAATGAAAGCATTGGAAGGACTGCCTGGGAGGAAGTGCTCTCATTCCACGCCGCCCTAGCAGCAGCTGCTAAGTCAGGGAGCCTCCGCCTCCTCAGGAGGCTCTCCAAGTTCGAGGCTGAGAGGGCTAGGATGCTGCTCGATGGGGAGACTGCTGAGGGATTAATAACTCTAGCAAAAAGGCTGGGCTTAAGAGCCTCCTATTCGCAAGAGTCCCCCCTCACTATAAACTGGCTGTATAGTGAGAGGAGGGGAGTGCTGCCGCGAATGCTCCACTACTCCATGCCGGTGAGCGATTACCTCCAAGTAGCCAGCAGGCTTGAGGACCCCTACTGGAGGCTGGTCAACTCCCTACTTCTCGGGGGCAGAGTCTACATGGATGCTCCCACATTCAAAGAGCTCCTAGCCGCCCGGGTGATGCTGCACGTAGAGGATCTGGCGGAAGATTATGCCGAGCTAGAGCTACCGAGGCTATCAGAGCTTGGGCGTAGGATGGCCTCCAGGCTCGAGTGGGGAGTGCTGGGGGAGTTCGACCCAGACAGAATCCCGGGCTGCATAGGGGAGATCCTGGAGAGAGCTAGGGTCCAGGCATCTATTACTCCCGAGGAGTTCTATACGATTGCAACTTTCCTAGCAAACACTAACGCCCCGAGAGAGTATGTTGAGGAGACCCTATACTCTATAGGCTTCCGCCCCAGGAGCGTTGCGACAATCCTAGCCGAGGCAATACTGGACGTGGGGAGAAAGTACAAGCCCTACACCTGCAAGGTCTTACTGGAGAAGAACCTGTGTAGAGAGTGCCACGGCAGGGGCCCCCTCGCCATCTACTGGTCCATTATCCGCAGGGGCCGGGGTCGGTGAGGAGAGAGTCCACGAGTAGCCTAAGCCTCCTCCTACCCTCCTCGACGGTGGCGTTAGCCCTCCCCGCTAGGGCTTCTAGGTAATCCCTACCCATCCTGACCACCACCACCCCGCCAACTATGAGTGGAGCCGACAATTGACTGGCGCTCATGATCTCCACGACGCTGCCGCCGGGACCCCCATGCGAGATGACCCCGCTGTGCTTGAACCCGCTCTCCCTAGCCTTGCCTAGCAGGTGGAGTGCACAGTCCAGGCTGCTAGTCCTTGCATGGAGGATTGGGCCTGTTGCTTTAAGCCAGAGGTCGGTGAAACCCCTGGACATTACCCTGAGTATTGCTTCCGGGGTTATCCTTGAATGCGTCTTATAGGCTATTCTGGAATCTTCGTCTCTACCCCAGTGGAAGGGTCCCTCTACGAGGGCGACCCTCCCTATACAGCTGCTCGTGGTGGCAACGCCCTTAAGGGAGTTCAGGGACTCTAGTATGGGGGCGATGCCCACATCTAGGTAGCCGATGTCCCGTTCAACGAGTATCGAGTTTACTGAATCCTCCTTCACTCTAGCCCAAGGCTTCCTCCTTGACACTCTCTACCACCACGTCTACTACAGTCTGCAGGGTCCTGGGGCCGACGGGTCGGACTCTCCTAGACCCCACCACCTTATACCTCACTCCTAGAGCTTTCAGCGCTTCCCCGACAAGCCGCTCGGAGGTCTTAAGCGGATCGGTCCCTCTAGGATAGTGGACGTGTAGGTATACGTGTACAGTGCCTCTCCCCCTAAGGGCCTTTACAGCGTATGGTAGGTACTCTAGAGCGAGCTCGGGGAGGGGCATCAATACCCTATCAGCGACTCTTACAAGCCTCTCCTCCACCACCCTCGCCGCATCCCCTAGTATAGGGACTACTACATCCTCTACCCTGTTGAGCCTTACATTCTCTACCATGAACCTGTAGGCGTCGGGGTTGACATCGATACTGTAGACTGTGCGGGGCCTCGACTTGCATGCGGCTATGATCGAGAATAACCCTGCGCCCGCGAACATGTTCACCACAACCTCTCCTGGCTCCACGAGCCGAGCGATCCTGATGTGCTCGTAGTTCAGGCGGGGCGTTATGAACACCCGGCGGATATCGACCCTAAACCGGCACCCGTGCTCGACGTATACAGTCTCGCTTCTAGGCTCGCCTGCTAGGTGGATGAACTCCCTAGTCTTATAGGGTCCCTCGACGGGAGAGTACGCTAGCCACACGCTCTTAATATAGGGGAGCCTCCTGACTAGCTCCGCTGCGACGCGCTTGAGATCCTCTAGGTCAACCCCTCCAGTAAAGGGCCTCTTAATGACGGCTATATCTCCGATAATATCAATCCTAGACCATACTAGCCTAGCCTTCTCTCCCCCCAGCACCTCCTCCGCTATGCGGCGCAACAGCCTATTAGCCACCGCTAACGCATCCCTATAATGGCCGGATATACCAGCGGGGCCCGATAAAAGGTAACTGGGGTGTTCTACGGTGGGCGTCGACGAGGTCATGGCTCAGGCGGGGGAGCTGCTTGATAAGGCTAGAAAGCTGCCGAAGGAGCTGGCAACGGTCTTCCAATATTTCTACAAGAACATCTCAGTTGGAGACCTTAGAGCGTTGAAGGAGCTGGAGCGGATAGGGGTCAAGGATCCCAAGGAGAAGATCGAAGCCTTGATCGAGATGGGTCTCCTCGAGAGGGGGCACGATTGCTATAATCTAGCTAAGCCTCTGAGAGAGTATATTTTCAGGAGGGGCCGTTAGCGGGGATCTCGACCTCACTCGAGACGAGCCTCGTTTCCCCCAGCCTCCTCCAGATCAACCTTATGCTAGCTCTCGAAGGCCTTATCGGTAGCCTCGACACGTCGAATTCTAGGGTGAACTCAGCCTTCCCTCCAGGCTCCACTGGGGGGAGAGTTTTCCTCGCAAGCCTCGCCCCCAGTGCTAGGACTACTAGCATTGTTGAATCAAGCACATCATCCCCCACGTTCTCCACCACCCCTCTAACAGTAATCTTCGACCCTTCAGCCTCCACGCTCTCTATGTATAGTCGGGGCTCAGGGGCGGGAGCTAGGATCTCTGCTGCGATAACCTCGGTGAGGACCGCTATTCTGGGATAGAATTTGAAGCCTGGATCAATGTATTTGAGGTAGACTGGGACAGGCGACCCCGTGTAGCTGAACGACGCCTCAATGTAGTGTGCCCCCTGCCCTACCGCCCTCTCAGGCTTCGACCCGCCAGCTACCAGCTCGAACGCGGAGTCGTGGTATGGTGAGTGAACTAGTACTCCCGCAGTCCTCTTACCACCGAACCCCCTCCCAAGGTTAGCGTCGACCTTGTAATGGTCCCCCGGCTCCATGGCGACTGCTCCAGTATAATAGGAGACAGAGTACCTGGCCTTCTCGTTCTCGAACCTAGCGTATAGGAGGGCGTCGGCGATCCTTATCGGGTGGACTGCGTCCCTGAACACAAGTATCTTATGGCTCTCCTGCCTCACAACCCTCCCCGCCAGGACTGGCTTTACATCATAGATTGCCTTCATATAGTACCCGTCATCCGTCTCAACCATGAACTGGGGCCTCAGCTCCCTGGAAACAGATACCCCGTCAACCACGAGCTTCCATGATATAGGAGGCCTGGTCTCCCTATCGGTGAAGACGCCTATAGAGAGAAGTAGCCTCTCCACGCGCTGCCCAGCGACAGGCAGGTTAAGCCACAGTGCACCCTTAGAGGAAGCCCCAGGGCCGGAGCCAACCTTAGGCCCTCCCAGGGCATACCCCCAGGCGGGCACACCGCGGCCCTGGACCTCCTCCACTACCTCGAGCCTTCCCGTCACCATTACCCTTCAACTCCCCCTTCTTAAACACCATGATATCCGTGGATAAACATGCTTTCCCTGAAATTAATCCCACCATGAACCCCTAGGCGGGTGGGGGTCCCTAACCCATAGCATAGGCGTCCAGCGGCCGGCGCAAGGCTTCTCATCAAGCTTTACAAGATCATACCTGCAGTACCTCTCATAGATTACCCTTAGTGCCTCGTCAAGCGTGAAGGGGTCGAGCCCGGCCTCCAAGGAGACCATCCTGTAGGCGGCGTATACATACTCTCTCAGCACCCTATCGGTCCACGGATCCAAGGGGATCCCTGCAGCGATTCTCTCCAATAGATCCACGTCA
Organism: Thermodiscus maritimus; assembly: GCF_055382595.1. NCBI lineage: Archaea > Thermoproteati > Thermoproteota > Thermoprotei > Acidilobales > Acidilobaceae > Thermodiscus > Thermodiscus maritimus. The sequence continues at coordinate 1,171,926 of NZ_AP042434.1, read as the reverse complement.
ACACCTACAAGCCCATACCTTACAGCGAGGCCCATGAGGGCTGAATCTACTGAGACCCCTGCATTCCAGAGGTCATGGGCTGGGAGGATGCCTAAACGGTACATGCGGGAGGCTAGCCTGTAAGCCTTCGAGAGGGCGGGGGTGCGGTAGGCTTGGAAGTCCTGTATCCTGTCAAGGAAGCCCCCGTTCTTGTGGCGGAGCATTCCGTGAGACTCTACCACTATAGCATAGTAGGAGCCCGAGTAGAGTTCCCTAACCTTAATGGCGATGTCTCGGAGGAGCATAGCTCTAAGCTCCGGGTCTGGAAGCCTAACGCCGCTCCTCCCAGCTATGGTGGAGAGCCTTGCTCCATTTATTCCAGCTAGCTCGCCGGGCCTTCCCCCTCCCTCCACTACTAGATCCCACAGCGCGGCTGAGAGACGCCTCCTATCATCGGCCTCCAGCCCATAATCCACAGCGTAGAGGAGGATAAGGTATGCGGCCGCCTCCTCCCTAGTGGTCGATGCCGGCAGGCTGGGTTGGCGATCCGGGAGCCCCTCCAAGGATATGGATCTGGCTAGGATTGCAAGGCTCTTAACAGCATCCTCGTCTACTGAGAGGTCTAGGGGCAATGGGAGGGACCCTCCCCCTCCACCCTTACAGTAGTATGATTTTCCTAGTATTATCCTCGGCCATCACGTAGACCTTTCTCCTAGACAGCATCCTTAAAGCGATACCATCATCATAGACCACGCCGTGATCGTAGAGTGAGCCTGGGGGAGGATACACTGTCAGGTAGCTGCCTACCCCCTCTAGACTGGTATAGCTTAGCCCGTAGGAGCCTACGTATGTGTCTACTTTGCCAGAGAACGCCACATCCCTTGGCCTCTCAACTCCCTGGAGGGGGAATGCTAGGTCTATGTATACGATCTTCCACTCGCCCCGGCCTCCTTCCACGTATTCCCTCATACCTTCGTATAGTCCCTCGATCCTGATCTCTCTCGGAGAGAAGGCTATCCTGGAGTTGGCGGCCTCAACCATCAAGTCGCCTCTCTCCTCGTAGACTATCAGGTATCCCTCCCCCCACTTGAAGGAGACCCTCTTCAAACCTCATCCTCCACGACACCAGCGGTGGGGGTGGGCAGGTTAATGAATCCCCGCTGGCAACTTATTCGAGGGGTGAGGGTAGTCGGGCTTGGATGAGGCGGTTATAGTAAGGTATGCGGAGATAGCTGTGAAGGGGAGGCATACCAGGCCGAGGCTCGAGAAGCTGCTTGCAACCCATATAATGGAGGCCCTTGAGAGGCATGGTGTCTCTGGCCAGGTTAAAAGGGAGCCGGGGAGGATCTTCATACTGGAACCCAGCGATGCTAGGAGTGCTGCTGAGGCGGCTTCACGAGTATTCGGTGTAAAATCAGCATCCCCCGCGAAGGTAGTGGTTTTCCAGAGCCTGGAAGAACTAGTTGAGAAGGCGGCAAGCTACTTCGCTCAAAGGGTTAGGGGGAGGGAGTTCAGGGTTACGGCGCGCAGGACTGGATCCCATGACTTCACCAGCCTAGACGTTGAGAAGCTGCTCGGTGCTAGGCTCCTCGAGCTTGGAGCGGGGAGGGTGAACCTCCATACTCCCGAGTACATCGCTTACGTCGAGGTGAGGGGGGACAAGGCATACCTCTACGACGAAGTGATCCAGGGTCCCGGCGGGCTCCCGCTTGGGAGCGAGGAGCCCTCGCTAGTCCTTTTCAGCGGGGGCTTCGACTCTACGGCCGCCGCCTGGCTTGTTATGAGGAGAGGGTCCCCCGCGGACCTTGTATACTTCGATGTTGGAGTCGAGGAGGCGAGGGAGAACATGTATAGGGCCGCCTCGGAGCTGGCTAGATTATGGGTCTATGGGAGGAGGCTCAACCTATACATTGTTGACTTCCGCGACGCCGCGAGGAGTGTTAGCTCGCTCGTGAAGCCCAAGTATAGGGTTCTAGTCATGAGGAGGCTTATGGTGGAGGAGGCTGAGAGGATAGCCCTGGAGAACGGCTATGAGGCCCTCGTTACCGGGGATAGTATAGGCCAGGTTGCAACCCAGACTATCCGGAATATGAGGCTGATCGGCTCCCGGCTGAGGCTCCCAGTCATCCGCCCAGTCTCCGGTATGGATAAGGATGAGGTCATGGAGCTTGTACGGAGGATCGGCCTCTACGATATAGTTAGCAGGCAGATCGAGGCCTGCAGGATAGGAATCGATCCCACTCCCCGAGGGGATCCCAGGGTGTTTGAGGAGGAGCTAGCGAAGGCCCGCGGGAGTTATAGGGTTGAGGTGAGGGTATTGAGACTGGGCGGATGAGCGCGTGTTCACGCCCGAACCCTTATCAGCCCGGGGATGTGGAGGCCCTCGATCAGCGACGCTCCAGGATCCTTAGCCCTGCCCTGCGCGCCTCAGAGAAGTGCTTCTCCACAATATACAGGTGCTCCCCCTGATCCACGAGGATAGCGTCTCCCACCATCAAGGTCTCGAGCCTAGCCCCCGAAGAGTATATCCTCCTCAAAGCCTCCTCTCCAGCCCTGTCCAGGAACATCCCCGGAGGCCTAGAGGCGTCGTACACTGCTATCTCCGCCCTAGCATCCCTCTCTATAACCGCTGGGCCGAGGCCTATCGCCCTCCTCAGCCTGTTGCTCTCCTCCAGGGGGTCCCCCTCCAGCCTGGTATAGCTCAACCTATGATATAGTGCGAGGACTCTCTCGCCCCCCGTAAAGCCCGAGTCACCCCTAACCTCTACAATGCCGTCCCCTTCACAGTCCTCCCCGTAGACTGGTACCACTCCCGGGGGCTCTCCTGGAGGCTCGCCGAGGCAGGAGGGGTAGGCTAGGCTATACACGCCCCCGATCATGGAGCGAAGGGTGTTTGGGAGCTCTATGCTGGAGTACTCGGTTATAACATGGCCTACCCCTGCCATGTGAGCCTCGTATATGGCTGGGAGTGACAGGGTAGCTGCTAGTGATGGCGGAGTCTCCTGGTAGAAGCGGGCCCTCTCCCCCAGGCTTAAGCGTCTTATCCTCACCGGGTAGGCGGGGGCGTCTATTACAGCGGTTAGGCTTGGAACTATGATCCTGCCCTGACCGCCTAGCACTAGATTCACGTAAGTATAGTCTTCTGGGACCGGGCTAGGCCCGTAATCTATGATCTTCCCGTTCTTCACGTAAACATAGCCGTCCCTTATGATCTCGCGGCCCGTGTAGAGGACCGATCCAGTCACTAGCACGTCGAACAAGGGCATCCACCACTATTAAGGGCTCGTCAACATGAGGGTGTGATAAGCTTATACGCTCCAGACTCCGCCCGGGTATGATCCCGGGACACTGGTATAGGATCGACGCCCCCGGGGATCGCGTTTGGACGGCAGGGAAGGAGTATATGTGGTCGACATCGACGCAGTCGTCGATGGGAGTGCTAGGCGGCTCATAGGCGAGGGCAGGATAACTGGAAGGATACTGGTCCACAAGGCGATAATAGAATACCTGTACTCTGAGGCTAAAAAGGGCCTCTCCCATGGATTCACGGGGCTAAGCGAGCTCTCCAGGCTCATAAACTCCTCAGGCGAGATCGTAGAGGTTGCTGTCGTAGACGATGAGACAAGGTATCCGAGGGAGCTCAGCCTAGACCTTGTTAAGAAGCTTGTAAGGGACTATGCCTGGAAGACTGGAGCCGCCTTGATAACGAGTGATAAGGTGCAGGTTGAGGCCGCGAGGGCTATGGGTATACCTGTAGTCTCTCCGGCTGGGGCTAGAAGGGGCAGGTTGAAGCTTGAGGAGTTCTTCACCGATAAGACTATGAGCGTCCACTTGAAGGAGGGGGCTCCTCCACTAGCGAAGATCGGGAGGCCTGGAAAGTGGGCGTTCGTTGCGATATCAACCGAGCCCCTATCTAGGAGGGAAGTAGAGGAGATCGCTAGAGAGGTTATAGAGGCCGCCTCCCTCCAGGAGGATGGATTCGTAGAGATAGATAGACCCGGATCAACCATAGTCCAGCTCCACGACTATAGGATAGTGATAACTAGGCCGCCTCTAAGCGAGGGCTGGGAGATAACTGCTGTGAGACCCGTTGTAAAGCTTAGGCTAGAAGACTACAATATCCCAGAGAAGCTCTTGAACAGGCTCATGGAGAGGGCTGAAGGCATACTCATAGCCGGAGCCCCTGGGATGGGTAAGACTACTTTCGCCCAGGCCCTAGCAGAGTTCTACGCCAGCAGGGGGAAGGTTGTAAAGACTATAGAGTCTCCCAGGGACATGAGGCTCCCGCCTACGGTGACACAGTACTCTAAGAACTACGCTGACCTCGGAGAGCTCCACGACATACTCTTACTCTCCAGGCCAGACTACACCTTCTACGACGAGCTCCGCAGCGACGAAGACTTCCAATTATACGTTGACCTGAGGCTGGCGGGAATCGGTATGGTTGGCGTTGTACACGCCACGACGCCTATAGACGCTATCCAGAGGTTCATTAGGCGAGTAGAGCTGGGAATGATCCCGAGCATCATAGACACAGTGATATTCATAAACGAGGGTAGGGTTGACAAGGTCTATGAGCTCTCAATGACTGTTAAGCTCCCAACAGGCCTACGGGAAGCCGAGCTGTCAAGGCCTGTGGTTGAGGTGAAGGACTTCCTGACGGGAGAGCTAGAGTATGAGATCTACACGTTCGGAGAGCAGACCATGATCGTCCCAGTTAAGGAGAAGGGGAAGAATCGTGCGAGGGAGTTGGAGAAGAGGATACTAAAGATCATACCCGACGCTACAGTGGAGGTTGAGGACAACATTATCATAGTAAAAGTCCCCAGGTATAGTCCAAAGCTCACTGCTAGAAGGGTTAAGAGGCTGAGGAGGCTCGCTGAGAAGGCAGGTTACGAGTTGAGGATAGTGCCCTTCTAACCAGTCCACTCAGTAATCCTCCTAGACTTGGGGAATAGAATCTCATCGAAAACCTCCAGCTTCAACCCCGACTCCGGCGACTCGATCCTAGCGCTCCCCGCCTTTGTATAATCTAGGTCGTCAAGCTTGTGGATCCTCCACCCTAGGCCAGGGATCTTGGCAGCGATAATCGCCTGGCCCCCCGCCCGAGAAGCAAACTCTCTAAGCCCTCTAACCTGCCTCTCCGGCACGTAGAGGACCTTACCTCTCCTAGCCTTCTTAACCTCTATGACGAGCACAACCCCATTCTTTATCGCTACTAAGTCGGGCTGATACCTCTTCCTCGCACCAGAGCCGCTAGAAGGCCCCCTGACTACGGCGTAGCCCATCGACCAGAGAGTGTTTGCCAGCTCATTCTCGAGCCTAGAAGCGATCGCCTTACCGGGGACCCCTGCCAAGCCTGGATTCCTCCAGAAATACAGGGTATCTGCACGGCGATTATATCTTAACTATTAATAAGGCTAGAATACTAAGTGGAACCATGAGGGTGCAGGATTTTGTTAGATAAACTATTATTCCTGATGCAAACCGGAGGAGCCTCGGGGCTTAGCACAACCATAACAGAGGCTCTAATAATATTAATCATTATACTGATATTCCTCTCAATGAGTATTAAGGTTGTCAAAGAGTATGAGAGGGCCGTCATCTTCAGGCTCGGTAGACTGTTGGGAGCGAAGGGTCCCGGCCTCTTCTTTATAATCCCTTTCGTCGATAACTTCATAAAAGTCGATCTAAGAATCGTCACTGTAGATGTTCCAGAGCAGAGGACAATAACAAAGGATAACGTTACCGTCGGGGTAGACGCTGTAGTATACTATAAGGTGTTCGACCCAGTAAAGGCTGTTACTAAGATAGAGAACTACAACTACGGAGTCATAATGCTTGCCCAGACAACCCTGAGAGACGTCATAGGCCAGGTCGAGCTAGACGATCTCCTCACAAAGAGAGAAGAGATAAACAAGCAGCTCCAAGAGATACTAGACGTTCTAACAAACCCGTGGGGGATAAAGGTCACCGCAGTCACCCTAAAGGAGGTGAAGCTCCCCGAGTCAATGCTGAGGGCCATGGCGAAGCAGGCTGAGGCGGAGAGATGGAGGAGGGCCAGGATTATAGAGGCTGAGGGCGAGAGGCAGGCTGCCCAGATAATGGCTGAAGCAGCCGCATTCTACGAGGCTCACCCAGCGGCTCTAAGGCTGAGAGAGCTTCAGACAATGGTGGAGATAGCGAAGGAGAAGAACCTTATAGTGATAAGCTCCACCGGGAGCACCCTTCAAGCCGCTGAGTTTACAGGCATAGCCTCGGCGCTGGATAAGAGAAGGGAGTGATCGATGAGAGGCGTCGGGGCTCGGAGACCCCTATTCTTCATCCTCTTATCGGCTATACTTGTATTATCGACTGCCTCAACGCTAGCTTCTGCAAATGACGGCAATGCAACAGTTGGGAGCCAGGTTAGCCTCGGCCAGAAGTACTGTGGGAACGTTGAGAAGAAGTATGGCCTCATGCCTCAGGGTACGAGCTATGACAGGATCGTTGGGCCCAAAGTCTACGTTATAGACGTGGATGGAGTGATAGATGCAGCTACAGCAGACTATATCAAGGCTGGGATCGAGAAGGCGGAGAGCGATAACGCTGTCCTTATTATAAGGTTGAACACTCCTGGCGGCTACCTTGACGCCGCCCTCAGCATAGTCACGAATATAAGCAATGCACGGGTCCCGGTCGTGGGCTTCGTAGTCAAGAGATGGGCTGAGAGCGCAGGTACACTAATACTGGTCTCAACGCACGTGGCCGCTATGCAGCCTGGAACAATAATAGGATCCCTGCAGCCCGTAGAATACAATCCTACAACCGGAGCCTACGAGCCCGTCAACGAGTCGAAGATCATAAACCCTATAATCAAGGTCCTCTGCGAGCACGGGGCTACCCGGGGGAGGAACTCGACCGCCCTAGTACGATTCATCCTTAAGAACGACAATTACGGTGCGGATGAGGCTCTCAGGTACCACGTCATAGACTTGATCGCTAGAGACGTCCCCGACCTCATCGGGAAGCTTAACGGGTCAGTAGTGAGTCTCCCAAGCGGGGGGACTGTTAAGCTCGTGTTAAACGGGGAATACGAGGAGATCCCTCCAGGGCCCAGGATCACCCTACTACACACCCTCTCAGACCCGATCCTCTCCGGCCTGCTAGTATCACTGGGGATGCTCATCATACTATTCGGCCTCGCCTCAGGCCACTACGCTTCAGCGGCGATCGGAGTACTACTCCTACTAATGGGGCTAGTGGGCACAGGGTTCAACCCCAACAAGGCGAGCATAATACTGTTAGGGCTAGGAGCACTGCTACTCCTCATCGAATTCTACACTCCCGGCTTCGGGATCGTTGGGGGAACCGGTATAGCGATGATCGTGCTAGGAATAGCGCTACTCCCCCTCGGCAGCTCCGGCTTCGCCATATCCCCGGAATACGCGAGCTCCATACTGAAGGCAGTCTATGGTATTGGCGCTGGATTCGCGGTATTCACCGCATTCATAGTATACAAGATCATCCAGGTGAGGAGGAGGAAGCCCATCGTATGGACGATAATCGGAGAGGTGGGCAGAGCAGTCGACGAGATAAGCGAGGATAAGCCCGGCTTCATAATAATCGAGGGAGAGTACTGGAAGGCGGTTAGTAGGAGAGGGGTAATAAAGCCTGGAGAGAGGGTCAGGGTGGTTGAGAAGAGAGGGCCGATACTCGTGGTTGAAAAGGCAGACTAGTCCCCCGACGCCCTCTTAAGCTCTATGAGTAGGTCATGGATATCGTCTACCCAATCCCTTATCCTAGCGATCCTCCCCTTATACTTCTCCTCTCTCGAGAAGGAGTGGAGCTCTCTCTCGAGCATCTCGAACCTCACTAGTATATCATCTATTATATCCCTCATGCTCCTAGACCTGTTCTCCGCCTCCACCATTCCTAACCCTCCTCACCCCTAGACGCTAGGGCCTCTAAAGCCGCCGCGTAGAGGACGCTCTGCACTTTCGCCTCCTTCTCCAGGAGCCTATTATAGGACTCCGCAGGCGACTCTATAGGCGAGGGGACCCTATTATACTGTCTAAACGCAGTGATCAAGGCAACCGCATCGAGATTCCCATACTCGTATTGGAGAGCATATAGTGGAGCCACCATAGAGTCTACAGCATACACTCCCCGGGTCCCTACAAGGTCCTCTGCATCAGGGAGCACCCACTTCATCCTCAAAGAGTCTATTGTAACGGTCAGGCCGGGGAGCCAGTCTATGTCAGGGAACCTTAAACCTACAATGCTCCTAACCCTTGCCAGTAGCTGCTGGGAAGCCAGGAGAGGGGCTCCCTTCGGGGCGATCCTCCTCGAAAACGAGTCCCTGGGCACCGATGCAACCGGTATGAGCACAGTGTCTGGTGGCAGCCTCCTCGAGAGCTTATACCCCCTCCCTATCAATATGATTCTCCTGGCGCCTAGGAGGTAGAGTTCCGTAACAGTTTCAACTACCGCCTGGGGGTAGGGTGGTACTAGGACTAGTGCTAGCCTAATATCCTTGTAGCCCCCTACCACCGCCCTAGCTCCAGCATAACCCTCTCTCTCCGAGGACGCCGACTCGAGGCTCTTCTTCACACTATCATATACAGCCTTGTTATCTATGAGTATAGCCGACTGGAACGAGTAGGTAGAGTACAATCCCGTAACAGCGCCGAGACCCACAGACGCCAACTCCTCCAACCCTCAGACCTACACCTTATGCTCTGGAGGGATTATACGTTGTTAGCCGCACAGTCTAGGAGCGTTCCCTACCAGTTCGAACCGGAGACCGCGGTCGAGGGCAAGCCTAATTACCTCTTCGAGCATCCTCCTAGCATAGCCTCCCGTCCTAGCCCATACGTCTGGCCTATAAAGAGGCCTCCTCTTCACGCGTGTGAATTCCCATGGATGATAGAAGAGCACGTGGAAGCTCCTCGACTCGGGCAGCGTCATCCTCCTCGCCAGGCGCGCCGGTAGCCTGATAGTGCTACTCGTAACGGTGGCTGGAACCCTTAGGACTCCATTAACCCAAACCGGCGCCTTAGGATGCCCCGGTTTATAGGCGGCTATGCTGGAATCGACTACTACCCCGTTCTCCGCCAGGCGCGGGACTAGATCCTCTGGCAGTTGAAGGTTGGGGGCCCTGAAGCTCCTCACCGGGTAGAAGCTTCTTAGAATGCGGAGGCTCTCGACAATATTATCTAGCGCCTCCTCTCTACTCATCTTGTCGAGCCTCGAGTGGTCGAGGCCGTGGCTGCCTAGCTCATGGCCTCTTTCAACTATCTCCTCGACTAGATCAGGGTACCTCTCTGCAACCGTTCCCGTAACGAAGAAGGTTGCCTTGACGTCGAGTTCCTCTAGGAAGTGGAGGATCCAGGGGAGCCCCTCCTCAACCCCCCTATAACTGCTTGACTGGTATGGCGGCGCGTCTGGCTCTACGTCGAATGTGAGGAACACCACTCCTCTTAGGCGGCAGTCGATGGTACTCGTCCCTCCTACCCTCACACCATTCACCAGGCTTTACGGGGTCCAGTTTAATGAGGCGGAACAGCCTATAAAGTAGGAGCCTCTTCTCCCTGTAACAGTTTTCAAGGGCCATCTTGTAGACCTCAATATATCTGTGGTATAATACGTCGCAGTCGAACCTGGAGGCGGCTATCCTAGCGTTCCTCGACATCCTCATCCTCTCCATCCCGTCATAAGAGAGTCTCACAGTTCTCTCAATGAACTCCTCACGGGAGGTAGCAAGGTACCCGTTCTCTCCATCGACTATGATATCTTCCAGGCCCGTCCCCTGGAAGCCTATAACCGGTAGTCCGTGGGCCTGGGCCTCTAGAGTTGCTAGCGAGAAGGCCTCCTTCATCCCCGGCATTAGGAACATATCCGCTGCGGCCATGTAGTTCTTAACCATCTCCCGTTCTAGGGGCCCGACTAATACTGCTTTCCCCTCGAGACCATTTATTGAGATGTACCTCTTAACCTCCTCCTCCAGGGGACCCCACCCTATAATATAGAGGCGGGCCTTAGGAGCTTCCCTAACCGCTTCCCTAAACACCTCTAGAGCTAGGATCGGATTCTTCCTCGGAGTCAGCCTAGAGACGAATAACAGGATAGGATCACCATCTAGATCAATATAGTCGTGATCCAGCCACTCTCGCAGGTCGATGCAATTATACGTGACCTCTACGCTCCTACCAACTATCGACTCCAAATCCCTCTTTGAAAGCGCTGAGACAGCTGTTAACACGTCTATCCTGGAAACACCATACATCACCATAAGCCTTTGTACGGGATTCACCTCATCTGATATGAGGCTGTGGTGCGTCCCTACAGTCGGGATCCCGAGGAGGCCCTTAGCGACGTGCATGGCTAGCATTGCGAAGGGAGAGACTATAGAGTGGCCATGGACTATGTCTACAGCGTTATGCTTTAGGAAGTCGTGTAGGAGGAAGCCAGCCTTCCTACTCGTAGTGTAGTCATCCCCCTTTAATGGCACCTTGAACCTTACCACTGGAACCCCATCATCAAAATCAAGCGGATCCGGGTCTGGAAGCTCCCTGTTCTGGTGGGTGACAATAATCGGGTCGTGGCCGTGCCTTAAAAGGGTACGAGCTATATTGTATATCGCTATCTCGACGCCGCCCTTCCTCGGCCTATACCAGTCTGAAGCCAGCACTATTCTAAGCGGATCCAATCCCTTCCTCCTCCCCAGCCATCCTCGACGCCTGTTTGAATAATTTAACACCTCCCCTAAGCATGACAAGAATTAAACCAACTAGGCTCGACAATACACTAGAGACTAGCCTCTCCCCCAAAACTACTAAGCCCGCCCTCTCCAGGGGGACTCCTAGCCCGACTAGGAGCCCTGTCATACCTCCCTCGACAAAACCCACTCCGGCAGGTGTGGGGCCGAAGCTGAGTATAAGATAGGAGATGGAGAGTAGTGACGCATCGCCGAAAGACAATGCCGCCCCCACAGCATGGGCGATGAGGTAGAACCTGGTTATGTCCATAAGCCAGAGAAGTATGCTCAGCGTGGTGGTCTCGAGGGTAAGCCTAGTGTCTTTTAGAAGGCTGGAGACATCCCCATGAAGCCTCCCCTTAACCTCCTCTAGCTTGTCGCGGAGCCAGGATGTCGACAATGCGAGGGGGGCGAGGAGAGCAAGGTTTGGTATACCGAGGTAGCCGCCGAGACCGTATAGGATCGCGATTAATGCAACAACTACTACACCGGGGACCTCCGTGATCCTCTCATAGAGTATTGATAGGAGGGATCTCTCAGTAGGCACTCCCTCGGTGAGGCGGAGCCAGGCAGCCCGGAATCCTTCTCCGCCCATCTTAAGGGTGGGCGTTATGTTATTGAAGAGTATACCTCCCATTATAGCAGTGTAGACGTTGCTGAATGACGCCCTGCTCCCGAGCCTCCTCAGTATAATATACCATCTCGCCCCCCATACGAGGGAGCTCGTGAAATAGACGGCGATGGCGGCGAGGTATAGGGCTAGCCCACGCCCCTCCACGGCTCCACTGAAAGATACCATGTCGCTCCATAGCCCGCCCAGCAACTACCAGCACCAGTGATCCACACTTCACGCCCAATTTTTCTGCTTCACGCACTCCTAGGGGGGTCAAACTTTAATTTCGCACAATAACCCCCCATCTACTGCAGGGGGTTATAAGGGGGTGATTAATATGGAGGTGCAGCTGCCAAGGTATGAGGATGCAAAGGTAGTGGGAAAGCACGTATACGGAAACCTCATAGGCTGCCAGAACAATGAGGCCTTAAGGGACCCCCGCAGGCTCGAGGAGATAGTGAAGACTGCCGCCGAGAAGGGCAATATGACCGTGCTCGACGTCAAATCGTGGAAGATAGGTGAGGGTGTAAGCATTGTGGCGGTGATCCTTGAGAGCCACATAACCATACACACGTGGCCAGAGTATAACTTCGCGACAGTAGACGTGTATAGCTGTGGGAGCCACACAGACCCCTACGCCGCATTCAACTATATCGTGGAGGAGTTGAAGCCTGTGAAGGTGGAGACCGGCTACTTCGACAGGAGCCTGGAATAGGAACAGCCCCCGGGGGGAGGCACGCGCCTCCCGGGGGCTTGGCTATGGAGGCGTGCAAGCCTCTACCCGAACTAGTCTTAACTATCCTTCCCACTGCATCGTAAATCCTGTAATGCGTTTATACGGGGACAGGGCCCCTTGAACACATCATGGGATCCTGTAATTGGGTGGCCCCTGGTTGAATGGGCATCTAGTTAAAGGGTTCGAGTATGCTGTGGACTTATTGAAGAGAATGATCTCGATCCCCAGCGTCTCCCCCAGCGGGGAGCACTATGGAGAGATAGCTGACCTCCTCCACCGAGAACTATCCCGGACAGCCGATGAGGCTCAAGTCATAGAGGTCCCGAAAAGCTACCAGTCCAAGAACTGCCCCCAGGCGGGCGAGAATCCACGCTACATAGTATTAGGGAGGATCCGTGGAAGAACTGGCAGGAAGCTCCACTTCAATGGACACTACGATGTCGTCCCTGGAGGGCAGGGGTGGACTGTAACTGAACCCTTCAAGCCCGTCATCAAGGAGGGGAAACTCTACGGTAGAGGAGCCATCGATATGAAGGGTGGAATAGCCGCAGTAATGGGAGCAGTCTACGCCCTCCACGAGGCAGGAGAGACCCCCCACCACACTGTGGAGCTGGCATGGGTTCCCGACGAGGAGATAGGTGGAGAGTGCGGGACCGGCTACCTCGTAGAGGAGCTTCTCAAGTTGGATCTCCCAGACTACGTGGTGATACCTGAGCCAAGCGGGCTGGATCATCCCTGGCACGGGCATAAGGGCCTGTTATGGGCTAGGGTTAGGGTTAAAGGAGTGAATGCCCACGCCAGCACCCCTTGGAGGGGGAGAAACGCCTTCCTCCTAGGAGCCAGGCTCGCCTTAGAACTCCACTCCGCCTACACACCTATCCTCTCTGAGAGGAGGAGTAGACACAAGACTATACCAGAGGAGTCGATGCACCCTACAGTAATGATAGGTGGGGAGGCAGGAGTCCCTGGAGGTGGGAAGACTAACCAGGTTCCCGGAGAGTTCCAGTTCACCATTGATAGGAGGCTAATACCCGAGGAGACCGTTGAAGGTGTAAAGAGGGAGTTGGAAGCACTGCTCAGGTGGGTAGGCTATGGGCTCGGAGTAGATTATGATGTAGAGTACACGGCGATGATGGAGCCCGCTGTGAACGATCCGGGAGAACTACTTGATGCTTTGAAGAGAGCGGCCGCCATGATTGGTGTGAGTGTTGGAGAACCTATTATATGCCCAGGCGGCCTAGATCTGCGATACTATACCGTTAAAGGTGTGAAGACCATCTCATACGGGCCCAGCGGGGAGGTAGCGCATGCCCCCGACGAGTATATCAGGCTTGACGAGCTAGAGAATCTGGTCGCCATATTCTATAACATGATAGCTGATGAAAGCGTCTGGTAGAGATTACTCTACAAGATAACCCTTTAGGCATCCCCCTTCCTATTTCCACCCCTTCAAGATTAGGGTTGGGATAGGATAACTGCTCCCTAATGTAATCGGCTACGCTACTGCCACCTTGAGGAGCGATACTAATAGTATCGCTAGCACGCCCATAGCAAGCGTCCTGGCAACCGAGTGGAGAATGTTCTCGCCGCTAACCTTGCCCAGGTATACTCCGAGGATCCCCATTGATAAGAGGCCTACTCCCAGGGACCCATAGTATGCTGTTAAACTTGAGAGTATTCCCATCCTGGATAAGATGAATGGAAGAGCAATTAATAGTGGGAAGACTACGGCGCCGAACCCGCTCCAGAGGGCGACGTATATTGGTATGAGTCTTGCAGCCTTCCAGTAAATGCTCCCTCTGAGGCTCGCCGCCATCTTCCTCTCCATCTCCCTGTACTCTCTAAGCCTCTCAGCCCTCTCAGAGAGGTATACTCCGAGCATAGCGCTTATGAAGCCCATCGCAACCCCTCCCCCTATAATGCTCATTGCCAGAGTCCTCGGCTCCACTCCCGGCGAGTAGCCGCCAACGCTCACTCCAAGCGAGGCGATTATACTATCCACGGAGTTGGTGATGAACATTCTCCTCGCGATCGACTTTACATCACTGTATATGCTCGTAGCGGCTCTCAGGTCGTTGATCCACGATCGCAACCCCAACCCTACACTATACACCTCCGTCAGAGAGGCGCTCGTCCACAAACACAATAGTCGTGTAGAAGATAAAATAGAATAAAGGATGGCCTACTGAGCTATCTGTGCCTCCTCTCCCGCCTCTGCCTCGCCTGCGGCCTTGCATATACTATCTCCTTGTCCTTGACCATGAGGTTGTATATCTTCACTTTTCCATCCACATATTTGACTAGTAGCTTCTCCACTATGATCTTGGTCCCACAGGCCGGGCACTTGTAGTATCTCGTTATCCTCCTCCCGCTACTGTTCTTCTCAGCCTCCATCATGTATACCATGGGCACCTTGCATCTTGGACACAGCACGGGTCTAGCACCGTTTCCTCCAGCCACTCTCGTCCACCTCTCCTACTCGTCTCTACTCGCACACTATGCTCTCAACGCGCTACTGGCCGCGTTGGGGTATGGTGTACTCCCCTACCCTCTACTTCAAGTAATTAATCCTGGAGAGACCTTTATTATATCTTGGGTTTAACCTCCTCCATAACCTTAAAGGAGGGATGGCCTCAACTCTGCAAGGGGTGACATGGTTGAAGGTCTGGGAAGTAATGCGGGAACCGGCTAAGAAGGTGTTGCCCAACACACCACTCACTAGGGTGAGGGAGCTATTCCGCGAAACCGAGGAGAGGATTATACCCATTATTAAGGATGAGAAGACGGGTAAGATAAGCGGGTTCCTAACTAGGATCGAAGCGATTATACCAACTAGTGCCAAGTCTCCCCTGCGCGTGATCGACGTTGCAAGAGACCATCCAGTCTTAAGGATGGATCAGAGCGTTGACGAGGCCTTCCGCCTTCTCGAGGAGTTCAAGACAGACTCTGCCCCCGTTGTAGACGAGGATGACAGGCTGGTTGGAGTTGTATCTCTCAGGGACCTAATCGCAGCATTCCAGGCGAGAGGCCTCCTCCCTCTTGCAGAAACGGTTTCAGAGGCCATGACCGTGGATGATCTGGAAGAGTACCTGATAACCCCCGATACCACGATAAACAAGGTGTGGAGCAAGTTCGTCTTCAAGGGGCTCCCAGCCCTAGTAGTAGTGAGGAGCCGCGAGGATCCCGTCCCCATCGGGATAATCACTCCCTTCGACCTGATAAGGAAGGGTAGGTGGAGGTTCCACAGGGAGATCAGGGCTGGAAAGATAGTGACCCCGGCCAAGGTTAAGAGGATCATGACGAGGGGAGTAGTGGTAGCCACCCCCGACACGCCTATAGAGGAGGCAGCCAAGGTGATGGTGAGGAACGACTTCTCAATCCTACCCGTCGTGGACGAGGAGGGCAAGGTAGTAGGAATACTGACGCAGGCAGACGTAGTGAGAGTCTACCTCAAGGGCGCGAAGCCTGGAAGGGTCCCCGTCAAGCCACTACCAATGCCCAAGCCCGTCGAGAAGGAGGAGCGCGTCACATACCGTACAGAGCAGAGCCTCCTACAAGAGGTTGTCACCAAAGCCCCGGAGGGAGCCTACAAGGAGCTCGGAGTCACAGCTGGTGACATCGCTAGGGAGGAGCTCCCCGCCATCACGATAAACGATACAGTCGAACACGCTAGGAGAGAGATGCTGCGGAGGAAGACCAACTACCTCCTAGTCCTAGACGATGCCGGAAGGATAGTTGGAGTGGTATCGAAGTGGAACATGCTCAAAGCTATAGCGTTGAAGGGACCCATATGGAGGAGGAGAGTCTATGACAAGTTCTTCATAGACTACGTCATGAGCAGGGTCGTCCCCAGGGTTAAGGCGAACGAGCCCCTCGAGAACGTGGCCCTCACAATGCTCTCCAACAACTCGGAGGTCGCAATAGTAGAGGATGAAGAGGGCAACACTATAGGCTTCATAACAAAAGACGACCTCGTGGAGGCCTACGCAAAGCACCAGACCGGCAAGCTCTACGTAGAAAACGTAATGGTCCCGGCGAAGACTGCCAGGGTGCACCCACACCACAGCCTAGCCCACGCCATAAACAAGATGAGCACCTACATGCTAGACGCCCTAGTGGTAGCGGAGGGCGACAGGATCTTCGGCGTCGTAAGCGCGAACAGGCTCCCATTCGTAGCATACGAAGACTCACTAATAGCTAGGAAGAGCAGGCGCCTCGTATGGGTTAGGAGGCTTATAAAGGGCGGTAGAAAGATGGGCAGGTACGTGAAGGTCATGCCCCTAATAGTAGCAGACGCCACAACACCCGTCAAGACAACCCTCTCGCCAAGAGACACCGTGCTCAAAGCAATACAAGCCATCAGGGAGGAGAACGTTGACGGCCTGCCAGTAGTGGACGAGGAGGGAAGGCTAGTAGGCCTAGTATCAAAGAACACGATACTCAGGGAGATGGCAAGACACGCCAGAATCAAGCCCCCAACCCCCGCCGAAGAAGTCAAAAAGGAGGCTCCAAGACAAGAGTAACACAAAAACCCTGCCACTCCTACACTAACAGGCTGCAATGAGGATGGTGGAGCGACGCGGACCCAGAGAAAAGGGGATGAAGACCGACTTTCCACCGAGCACCCTAATACAAGGTGTAAATGCTTAATTACCCTCACCCAAGAACCACATCCATAAAGGGAGGCTCTCACCTGGCGCCATCGAGGGCCCGTAGCTCAGCCAGGTAGAGCGCCCGGCTCATAACCGGGTGGTCGGGGGTTCAAATCCCCCCGGGCCCACCACCCACCAAAAACCTGCTAATCTATTATGGAGTATGTGAGGGTCCCTCTTCGATTGTTTTATAAGCAACGATACTCTGGGCTTCCCAGGGTTCGTGATCATCCGTGGCTAAGGTATGGTGTGGATGCTTAAATATTAACAATGGAAATAATTTAGTCATTAGATAGGTGACGGGATCATTGCCTGGAGCAGTAAGTCTGGGGGTTTAACTAGAGTCTACATTATCCTAGGGCTTGTGACGGGCCTCCCTCATCGCGGGCGCTGGATTAATGCATCATCCAATCCTCAGCTGGGATAAGAGGATTCTAGAGGTCCATGTCCCTAGCACTACTAGAGGCTGGAAGAATAAACATAGAGAAGTATGAATTAAACAGTTGTACCCCAATGAACGCCCCTAGAAAAGATTGCAAAGGGACTCTAGCCGGAATGGATAAAAATACCAGCAGATTACGCCTCTTCTAGACTTTCCAGCTCTCAAGGTACCTCTTCTGCTCTTCCGTGAGCTCGTCGATCCTTATGCCCATTGATTCCAGCTTGAGTCTAGCTACCATCTCGTCCTGCTCGTGGGGACCCTGTAGACGGCTGGCCTCAGGTTCCTCCCTTCCCTCTTGAGGCGTAGGAGGCTTAGGGCTTGGTTGGCGAAGCTCATGTCCATTACCTCGCTGGGGTGTCCCTCCGCGGCTACCAGGTTTACCAGTCTACCCTCTGCTAGTAGGTATAGGCGCCTTCCATCCTTGAGCTTGTATTCTTCCAGGTATGGTCTTATCAGCCTCTTACCGGTGGAGATCTCCTCGAGATCCCTGACGCTCACCTCTACGTTGAAGTGGCCGGCGTTTGCTAGTATTGCACCATCCTTCATTTTGAGCATGTGCTCCTTCCTAATCACGCTCGTGTCCCCCGTAGCTGTGACGAAGACGTCTCCTATGCTGGAGGCTTCATCCATGCTCATGACGTCGAAGCCGTCCATCACTGCCTCGAGGGCTCTTATAGGGTCTACCTCGGTGACTATCACCCTGGCACCCATCCCCCTCATCCTCATCGCTATTCCTCTCCCAACCCAGCCGTATCCTGCTACTACGACCTTCTTGCCGGCGATGAGTATGTTGGTCGCCCTCAATATCCCGTCAACAGTGCTCTGCCCGGTCCCGTACCTGTTGTCGAATAGGAACTTTGTGTACGCATCATTCACTGCGATTACAGGGTATAGGAGGCGGCCCGACTTCTCAAGGGCCCTCAGCCTTATCACGCCAGTCGTTGTCTCCTCCGTCCCGCCTATGATCTTCCCGGCTATATCCCTCCTCTTCTCATGTATGTGTACGTGGAGGTCTCCGCCATCGTCAACTACTAGGTCTGGGTTGGCTGAGGCGACTCTATCTATAGCCCAGAAGTATTCTTCCTCACTCATACCCCTCCAAGCGAAAACGTTCACCCCATCCTCCACAAGAGCCGCGGCTACATCGTCCTGGGTTGAGAGCGGGTTGCTTGCTGCAAGGTAGACCTCCGCGCCCCACGATTTAACAGTCCTCGCGAGCACCGCTGTCTCCTTGGTCACGTGGAGAACCATTGATACAATGTACCCGTCGAGGGGCTTCTCGCTCGAGTACTGCTCCCTCAGCTTCATCATGACAGGCATGTGCATCTCGGCCCATTCAATCTTCTTCCTCCCCTCCCCTGCCAGGGTAGGGTCCCTCACCTTGTACTCGACCAATACACTACACCCAGCCTACACTTGGATACCTAGCGTACCGCGGTTATCAAAATAAATAACGCTGCAGGCGACTGAGTCGCTTCTGGACCATTAGAGCGGGTGCCTGTGGATTGGGGAGAAGGAGGAAGAGGAGGAAGAAGATAGTAAAAAGGAGGACGCTCCCACCGAGGTACTTCGAGTGCCCCCGTTGCGGTAGCAAGACGTTGACAATAGACTTCAAGAAGTCGGGTAAGCTTAGGACGAAGATTGCAGTGGTGAGGTGTGGGACCTGCGGCCTCCACTGCGAGTTCGAAGTGCCCGAGATACTTGACAGGGTCAACGTCTACAATAAGGTAGTCGACCTAGTATACGAGGGAAGACTAGAAGAGTGCATGCAGGCCGGGGAAGAGGGAGTCGGTGGTGAAGAGGAGGCTCCTGGAGAAGCTGGAGAGTATGAGGAGGAAGAGTAGGATCCACTTCACCCTCATAGACCCCGAGAAGGATGGCCCCACGGAAGCCTATGAGAGGGCCAGGGTCGCCCGCGATGCGGGCACCGATGTTATACTTGTAGGCGGCTCCACGGGCGTGCACGAGCCTGTCTTATCGGAGACTGTTAGGAGGCTCAAGAGCCTAGGCCTCCCCGTAATCCTCTTCCCGGGAAACCTAAACGGGCTCACCCCGGAGGCCGACGGGGTACTCTTCATGGTACTCTTGAACAGCAGCAATCCATACTATCTCGCGGGAGTACAGGTTCAGGCGGCTCCAATAGTCCTCAGGATGGGCATAGAGCCGATACCGACATCATACATTATAGTAGGATACGGGGGTGCAGCAGGCTATATTGGGAGGGCTAAGCCAATACCCTACGAGCACCCCGAGCTAGTAGCAATACACGCGCTAGCCGGTGCAATGATGGGCTCCAGACTCATATACCTGGAGGCTGGCAGCGGAGCCCCCAAGCCTGTACCGCCAGAGGCTATCAGGCTCTCAAAGAAGCTCCTGGAGGAGGCGGGCCTAGACCCCATACTAGTTGTAGGGGGCGGGGTTAGGGACCCCGACGCCGCGAGGGCTGCGGCTGAAGCTGGCGCTGACGGGCTAGTCACAGGGACCCTTGCAGAGGAGGACCCCCACAGGCTCTCCGAGGTCATCGCCGCTTTCAAGAATCCTTAGCCCCACCAGTGCATCCGGCATCTGCAAGGTCTCCCCCATACTTCATAGCTAGAGCCTCCTCGATATCAACGTCTACGAGGTTGGCTATACTCACAGTCCACGCTATCACGTCCGCGATCTCCTCCATAATCCTAGACTTATCCCCGGACCTGAGGGCTTCAGCCAGCTCTCCAACTTCCTCCACAAGCCAGGAGAATGTCTCGAAGAGCCCTCTCTCCCTATCCCTCTCCAGATAGGCCCTCCTCATAGCCTCGGCGAGGCACTTTATGGTGAGAGTCATCATGCTCTCCCACTAAGGCGTTGGAGAGGGACCCTCGCCTTATACATATGTATTCATGGAGGGTCCCTTCCCCAGGGAGGATTGCGGAGAGGGGGATCAATGCTTAATTCCCTCTAAAGGCTACCTTCTACTCGAACAGGGGGTGTATAGGTTATGGCTAGGAAGAAGAAGAGGGAGAGCGGGCCGATGAGCGCTGCCGGGCTGATAGCGTTCTACGACGAGTATGAGGGAAAGGTTAAGATGTCGCCGGTAACCCTAGTCCTCGTCTCCACCGCCTTCACCGTGATCGTTGTTCTCGCCCACCTCCTCGCCTAACGCTAGGATCCTGCGCAGCGTGAAGGCGTAGGGTCCCGTTAGAGCCTCCCACGCGATCTCCGCGACCATTCCCGCGGACAGCTTGCTGGAAACGTCTCTCACCCTCCCATTTCTAAGGGCCTCCCTCAACGCGTACACGTGGCTGCATCCACCCAGCCCCCTCCTGGTAGTCCTCATGGTGAATCCTGGGCAGCTGCAGTAGTAGGAGTCTACCAGGACGTAGTCGCCGTTCTCTCCCAGGTAGATGGTGATTAGAGGGTCCCTCCACACTACTACGAATCTGTTGGAGAATGCAAGGGTCCTAACGCGGTCCTCCCACTGGGGCGGGGGGTTCGAGCCGCGGAGCTCCCATGCCGTCTCATGGTAGCCTGCTCCGCTCGTACCTGTGCACCTCCCACGCGCAGTCCTCCCTGCCAACCACCACGTAGTCGGTGTATCCTATGAAAAGCCCTGTCTCGACAACGCCCGGGATGCTCTTCAAGTATGCCTCGGCCTCTTCGGGGTCCCTCAATGGACCCGTGTACACATCTACTATTACCCCGCCCCAGTCCGAGACTACCGGCCCATCCTTCCCAGACCCCATCCTTATACTCGCCCTCGGATACCTCTTCCTTATCAGCCTCACAGCAGGTAGCAGAGAGTCCCTTACAACCTCCACCGGTACAGGCTTCTTCGAGCCCAGCAGGTCCACGAGCTTCTCCCTGGTAACAATTATAATGTTGACCCTGCTCTGCGAGGCTAGTATCTTCTCCCCCAGCAGCGCGGCCCCGCGCCCCTTAATGAGCCTCCCCTCAGGGTCAACCTCGTCGGCGCCGTCCACGTATGCATCCAGCACTGGGGCCACGCTGGGATGCACGATCTTATACCCCCTCTCGGATAGTGAGAGGGCTGTATCGAGGCTCGACGCAGCTATGAGCCCGGGCTCTAACCCCTCCTCACTCATTAAGTCTATGAAGCGCGCCACTGTAGAACCGGTTCCTACCCCCAGCTTCTCAACCCTCATGCTCCTCAAGAGCTCCAAGGCCCCTTGTGCCGCGGCCCTCTTAGCATCGCATTCCGGCAGAAGCCTTCACCCATCACCAACTATGCGGTGCTGTAGGGGTATTAATGGGGAGAGTGGGCTCCACTGGAAACCAAGGGGTCTATTTAAACCTGGACCAGGGAGGGACCCTGCCCCCACACCCCACTCCTTCAACTGGAACCTGTGCTATGGGACCCCATAAACCCGGGATGCGGAGGGACCCCACTTGTAATTGGATGAGGTATCCACTCATTCTCCAATATACAAACATCATAGAAGAATACTACTAGATCAAATAGAGGGAACCGACCCATACCCAGACACTTCCACTTGAACCCGGGGGGTGCGCGGGGTACCAGACGAGACTCCACTTGAAACTGGGGGGTGTTTTACCAATAGTTAACAGTCAATGCCCTGCGATAGGGGAGGAGGGTCCCTCCCATAAGATGCAACACAATCTACCCTCAGGAGCCTGGGAGTGTACCCGGTCCTTGGAGGCCACCAGTTGAACCTAGTAAGATGCCTAGCGGAGGAGACGCTGGGCGTATACCTTCCCGGGGATAGCCCCCTGGGGAGCGCGACCTCTACCGGTCTAGCATTGGGGTCCCTATACCCGCATCTTGGACACCGGTACCCCTTACCCCTCCCCATACTCTTCATCCTAGCACCGCACCTTGGGCATCGTGGCGCGGCCTTCACGATCCGCGGTGCGAGCTTCTCCACGACGAGGACGTCTCGCTGCTAGAGTGGGTCCCTCGCTCCTAGGAACTACTCCGCCCTCGACCACCACATGGTCTCCTACAGTAAGCATGCGGGCGGCATCCCTTAGGGGCCCCGTCTCCCTGTAGAATGCAACAGTGAGGGTCCCCTGGAGAGACTCCACTATAACGAATACATGGCCCCCAGCCATCTCCCAAGGCCCCCTCACTACCCGGCCCCTCACACTCACGTAATTGTATGGCCTCGGCTTGGGGGACCCCGCTATGCCCGCGATCCCAGTATGCTGATTGCTCCTGTAGAGCACCCACCCCGCGGGCTCCTCGCATAGGAGCTCAGAGAGTCGCCCCAGGCATGAGGCATCCCACCCCCTGAACCCTGCTAGCACGGGGTCGGGGCCTCCGGGTGCTGAGGCGAGCTTCCCGGCTAGGAGGTCATAGTTTGCCATAGAGCACAATGGCTCTGAGCTGGAATGGTGAGGGTCCCTCTTAACGCATCTCTCGCGTGCCAGGTTCTCCCTCCTCCGGTAGGCTATGAGCTCGTAGGTGTAGGGGTCTCCTGGTGCTAGGGCGGCTAGCGATGATACCGCCCCCACAACTCCACTACCGCCCCTAGCTATTACGCCCGCCTTAGATGCCCAGTCGCGGGCTAGGTCTCTGGGGATATAGGTTGAGAGTGCCTTATGGTAGAGCCTCCTAAGGCGAGGGTCCCTCCACGCGTCAACGCCGGGGTAGAGGGCTACTCCCGGATTCTTACCCGGCGGCCTCCTCTCCGCGTAGGACTCTGCCAGGTTGACTGCAATCTCTAAGAGGTCGGTTTGAGGCTTCTTAGAGTAACCCCTAACCACCACCGCCGCGTTTCCCCGGGTCTTCCTGGGGACTACTGGATTGAGTCGTACGAGGAGGGGGTGGTCCGCGAACAGTACCTTCTCGTCTAGTTCCCGGAGGAGGATCCATGCTAGGTGTGTTGTGCATCCTCCCCATGGAGTGTCTGAATCATCTAATCCCAGCGTGAAAGGGTATGGGAAAGAAGAGGGTGGTCCTCCAGTGCCTATCCCGCTGCCCACTCCAGGGTCCCAGGGAGGAACTTTGTTGTGGCCGGGTTTACTCTTTCTTCTTATGCATGACTACTATGCTCGTCATACTGCTTTTTACTCCATCCATCTTCCTTATCTTCTCTGTTATCAGGGACCTTAGAGCGTCCATAGTGTCGGCCTCTATCACGGCTATAACATCGTGTACCCCGTAGACCATGTATACCTCTTTGACCTCTGGGAGCTCGTAGAGCTTCTCAAAGATCTCGTTCTCCTTACCTACCTCGACGTTTATCATAACAATGGCTAGGGCCATCTAATACACCTCGCCAATTACATAATGTATTATTGTCCCACTCTATAAAGCTTTCCAGCCCTCCACAGCAGCCTCCAGGAGAGCCCTGCGGACCCTCCCATCTATCTTAGCGAATTTCGTTAGGAGTGGGTATTCTATTGTCTTGGAGGGTGAGATGATGCGTGCCCCCATGATCCTCTCCCCTCTAAATTCTAATTCGACGGGAAGCCAGAGTGTCTCAGGGTATGCTCTAAGCTTCTCCCCCGGCTCGACTCCAAGCACCTCTACTGCATAATGGATTATGAGCCTAGCCTCCAGCTCCGGGCCCGCACCGGCCTTCCTCCCACGGAGCCCATCGTAGAGTAGCTTGAGGAAGCCTCGCACCCCACCGATTTTGAAGGCGGGCTTAGAGGAGTACTCGCTCATAGCCCTCTCTAGAGCCTCCTCGATCCTGGAGGCGTACTCAGAGGGATCCGCTAGAGGCTCAAGTACGGGTGCTCCAAGAGGGATCTTCTCGAACGGGAGCCTCTGCGGGGTCGCGAGGACTAGGATCCTATACCAGTCAGTTAGCAGGCTCAAGTGTGCTTCTCCATAGAATCTCCTCCCACCACCAGCCTCTAATGGCTCAACCATGTAGTATGGGAGGTATATCTTCGCTGCTGGCAAAACCCGGTCCCCTCCACTGTATAGGGTCTGGGGCTAATAATTTTAGACTCAGATGGGGAGGGTTAAAGGGGGGTAGCGGGTACAGGCCGGCTATACGCCCGGCCTGATGACCAAGTGCATAGATTGGTGATTGGGTGTGCGCTGGCTTGCAGTGAAGCTAGTCAACTTCGTCATAGTGCTAGTAATAGTAACCTTCATAGTCGCCGCTATATTCGCTGGGCCACTAACTGATAGGCAGAAGCAGGCTATAAGGCAGGAGATGCAGCAGATGATTATTGGCCAGCTGCGTCAGCCTACAGGTCCTCAGCTCAAACAACATATTATAAACGAATATATTCAATATCTAGAAAAGAATAATTTATCAGTCAACAATGAGACTCTCGAACAGGATGCGTTGCGTTGGTGGATTGACAAGCTAACAATGCAAGAGATACATAACAGGGGTCTAGACAAGCCATGGTATATAATTGCCGGCAAGTATACTAAGAGAATGCTGCTATTCACCCCGGTCAACTCAAGCTCAACCCTAGAGACGAGAGGGTTCTTCTTCTACAAGCCAGGAGATAAGAACGCTTACCACATTATATTCGAGAGGGTCCCCTTCAGCGTACTATTATTCACAACCTCATCCACCCTAACCCTACTAATAGCCATACCATTAGCATTATACGCCGCCCGCAGGCCAGGAGGGATCCTCGACAACACGATAGTAGGGTGGAGCGTTTTCAGCGTCAGCATGCCGTGGTGGTGGCTTGCAATGGTATTCATCTACTTCTTCACGCAAAAATACCACTTCTTCCCAAAGGTTACAGAGAATATTAACCCCCACGACTTAGGGAACCTCTTATCAAAGGCTGCTCTACCAGTGATAACAGTCACCGTGCTCAGTATTGGAGACTCAGCCTATAGGATGAGGAACATTCTACTCGACGTGTTCAACGAGGACTTCGTCATGGTTGCTAGGGCGAAGGGATTGCCTGAAAGGATCGTGTTAAGGAGGCACGTTCTAAGGGCAGCCGCACCACCTATAGTGACCATAGTACTCTTCTCCATCGTACTGAGCGTGTTTGCTGGAGCAATAATCACAGAGCTAATATTCGAGTGGCCAGGGCTCGGTAAACTCTACTGGGACGCTATAACAGCGAACGACGTGGCGGTGCTGACAGTGCTGACCTATGTAACCACTCTACTCTACCTGCTGACTAGGCTCATCCTGGACATACTCTACACGCTCCTGGACCCGAGGATTAAGAGGGCATGAGGGGGTGAGGGAATGTGTTTGATAACTTTAAGAGTAATATGAGGATCGTACTCCGGACCTGGAGTGGTAAGATAGGTATCGCCCTCCTCCTAATACAACTCATCCTAGCACTCTACGCGGTGGCAGCATACTATCCTGAGGGAGTGAACTTATACGGTAAGGGCAAGCAGTCCTACTACCCCTACATGTACCCTTCAACCGTTCCTCCATGCTGGTCTGTAAAGGAGAAATTCCACACTAAGACCCTGACTTTTGATTCGCTCACCAAGAATTACCAGGTCATGGATAGAATCCCGGAAGACTTGAGAGTAGTAGCGCCAGATGTATACAACTTGCTAAACACCCAGTTCACCCCGATACTTCAGACCGGCCTTTACAAGGTCGTCTATGAGAGCTATGATGGAACGATAGACTTGGACAGTAAGGCGTTGCCCAGTGATGTAAGAATGCTCCTGACACTAAGAGTACCGTCTGATCTCCAGGCTAACGGTACAGTTGTCTTGAGCTCTGCATGGATGTATATTGAGAGGCCTGATGGTCTAGTTGTAAAGATGTTCTATGCGGGCCAGCTGTACAGTCAAGGCGGCCAGAATCAGTCTAACATCATAACTGTATATGGCTCGGTGACCAAGCAGGGATCCGGTGGGAACACTACTGTAAAGGCTAGACCCGAGACGCTCTATAACTTCAAAAACTCTCAATGGTTTAGCAACACACTGAGCAGCGCCCTAGAGGAGATATATAAGAGTATAGGATTAAACGTCACCAACACTACTAGGCTCGATCCAAGAGCGATCTTTGCTACAAGCGAGAACGGTAAACTAGTAGGGCTCCCCGGTACATATAAGGTGCACATAGCCGTTTACTCTGTTGTTCTTTCAAACTTCGTGGAGAAGCTTAGGGGCAACATGGGTGTAGAAGACTTCGAGTTAAGGCTTATGGGCAACTGCTATGGATTCTTTGGAACAGACGTCTACTCCAGGCCTATAGGGTTAGGCCTTCTCCTCGGCCTGCCCTACGCGTTCCTACTAGGCTTCACTGTAACCTTCGTTTCAACCTTCATTGGAGCAATCTATGGCACAATCGCTGGCTATTGGAAGGATATAAAGGGAGAGATACTGATGAGGATCGCTGATATAATGCTCTCACTACCATTCCTACCCATACTGATAGCTATCTCATATGCTTTCGGGACCATAACCCTCTTGAAGCTCGCACTCTTGATGATCGCGCTATCATGGGCTGGGCCAGTTATAGTTGTGAGGAGCATGGCGCTGCAGATCTCGGAGCAACTCTATATTGAAGCGGCTAAAGCGGTGGGGGTGCCCACTAGGAAGATCGTGTTCAAACACATCTTCCCCCAGATATACCCATACACCATGGCGATCGCAGTCCTCTCAATACCTGGAATTATTGTGGCGGAGGCTAGCCTCGCCCTTCTAGGCTTCGGAGATCCAGCTGCACCCACGTGGGGTAAGATGCTCCAGCTAGCCTATGATGTGAAGGCCGTTACGACGGGATGGTGGTGGATGTACATCTTCCCAGGCCTCGCCCTAGTAATATTCTCGGCCACGTTCCTGTTGGTTGGGAGGGCTATTGAGCCCATAGTTGCGCCGAAACTTCAGAGATAGAGAATTAATTATAACATATTTCTTTTATTGATTGGTTCTATTCCCAAATAATTTATAAAGGTCTTCCCACGATAATGTTACTATGACCCGTAATATAGGGTGATGCGTGTCTTGAAGAAGCCGATAGCGATACTCATGATTGCACTGTTCGTGCTCCCAGTAGCTACGGCTCTGGTGAGCAACGCTGGAGTAGTGCAGACGATCATCACTAAGAGGATCGAGGAGGACAACAACGCTATAGGAAGCCTAATAACAGGTGACACCCAGGCTAGGCTGTTCCCAATCGACAACCCCGACGCGGCCCTGAAGCTGCAGAATGCTGGCTTCAAGCTGATCACTCCATACAGTGGAATGGACAACCTCCTAATCAACCCCAACCACTGCTCCGACGGTAGCCTCAACATATTCACCAATAGGAAGGCTAGGTTCGCCCTCCAGTTCCTCGTCCCCAGGAGCGACATTGTAGCCAACATACTGAAGAGGTACGGGATCCCACAGTACATCCCATGGACCCCCTTCGACCCAGACTACCCCTACCTTGTAGGCACAGCCCTAAAGATCCAGTTCCTGATAGAGAATAAGGGAGAGCAGTATGGTAAGCAGCTCCTAGAGGAGGCCCTACAAGAGCTCGGTGCAACTAAGGGCAACGATGGCAAGTGGTATGATCAAAACGGTAACCCTGTCACCGTGAAGTTCGTCATTAGGGTAGAGGACGAGAGGAAGGATATTGGAGAACTGGTAGCCCACAAGCTGGAGGAGGTAGGGCTGACCGTCGACTACCTCTACAAGGACTTCTCAGGAGCAATCCAGATAGTCTACTACGGAGACCCCACTGCCTGCGAGTGGCAGATCTACACTGAGGGCTGGGGCATTACCGGTATGGCTAAGTACGACTATGGAGAGTTCGTGTGGTTCTACAGCGGCTGGTGGGGCGGTATACCAGAACACCAGCTGGGGCGGAGACTATTCCAACTCAACAATCGACGAGATAGCCAAGAGGCTCGATACAGGGAACTACTCTAGCATCGACGAGTTCTGGCAGCTGGTGAACGAGGGAACCTGGCTAGGCTTCCAGGAGTCCATTAGGGTCTTCGTTGTAGCTACGAGCGATATATTAGTGGCTTCCAGCGACCTGAGCGGTATAATACAGAGCCCCAAGGCGTCCCCATGGAACCAGTTCACCTACGCCGCCCTACAGTATGCTAAGGGCGACGAGGTCCACTTCAGCAACAGGTACGTGTACAAGGAGGGATGGGTCTGGAACCCTGTAGGCGGATTCGCAGACATGTACAGTGCGGTAGCAGTGAGGGCTGCAGTGTACTTCACCTTCGGCCCACAGACAAGGATTACTGACGGAGAGCCTGGCTGGAGCCCTGCAGGCACAACCTGGAAGGTGGAGAAGAACGCTACCATACCCGCAGATGCAATACTCTACAATGCCACCGCGCACAGGTTCCAGACCGCCGGAGAGGCGGGCATAGCAGGTGAGACCGTCGCCAACGAGGTGATCCTCAACTACAAGATACTACCACATGTGAAGTTCCACGATGGAACACAGATGACTGTCGCCGATATGCTAGCTCCACTCGCCGTGATATTCGAGTGGGGAACCAACACGACGAACGATCCATGGTATGAGCAGAGGATTTCAAGCGACTACGCTACCCTACTATCAACCTTCAAGGCAATCAAGATAATCAACGACACAGCTATAGCGGTATACACTGACTATAACCACATCGACCCTGGAGTCGTTGCTGACACCGCAAACATGTGGACCAGCACCCCGCTAGAACTCTACGCTGCAATGGACCTATTAGCTAGGAGCGGTCAGGGCTATGTATGGGATTACCAGGACCAGAACCCAGACCAGGGCATCTACGCGATCCACCTCATAGACCCGACCCAGGTCCAGAAGATGGTTGACCTCATCCAGCAGGCTAAGAACAACCCGCCGAGCTGGGTACAGGACCTCATTGACATGGGCCTACTCACAATGCAGGAGTGGCAGCAGAGGGTTGACAACCTAGTAGCATTCGCAAACGCCCACAACCACCTACTGATCGGTGAAGGACCCTACTACCTAGACAGCTATGACAGTGTAAACGACCAGGTCACCCTGAAGAGGTTCGCAGAGTTCCCGCTAAGCCCAGAAACCATTGTGAGCCAGCTGGCACCTAAGAGCGTCTCCCTAACCACCACTGTACTCCCCGTAACCCCGAACACCGCTGGTAGTGTTGTCGCAACCCTACAGGTACAGGTCAACGGGCAGCCCGCTACTATGGATGACATTATACCCTTCGCCGTATTGATAGACCTCAACACGTTCAACAGCACATTCCTGAACATAACCCAGGCCAGCGCAGGCCAGTTCCAGGTGATACTACCGCAGGACATGCCTGAAGGCTACTACCAGCTGAGCATCATGATCTATCCGAAGGGCTACTCCAACCCAGCGCTCGACAGCCAGGTAGTCCACCTTGTTGCAGCCCAAGCAACTACCACCACTACAACTACAACTACCACCACTACTACTACGACTACCACCACTACAACTCAGACCACTGCAACCACAACTACAACCACCACTGCGCCCGCAACCACTGCAACCACGACCCCGACCCAGACAACCACTACCACTGGAGGAGGAGTCAGTGGCGCGACTGTCGCGGCGATAATCATAGTAATAATCATACTAGCCGCTGCCTATTACTACCTAAGGAAGTAGCGGAGACAATACACCTCTAATATTATTTTAATTATATTTTTACTTTTTTATTAATGTTATCTGGGGTCTCTTTACTTATACCTCCTCCAGACATATATCCCCAAACGCTCGACTACAGGTTGGTTGGGCTATAGATCCGGTGAGGGATGGATGTCAACGCTATTAGAGGTCGACAACCTGCGAACATACTTCTTCACCCTACGAGGAGTAGTACGGGCCGTTGACGGTGTATCACTTAAGTTGAACAAGGGTGAAACCCTCGGTATCGTAGGCGAGAGCGGTTGTGGAAAAAGCACGCTAGCATGGAGCCTATTGAAACTAGTACCTCCCCCCGGTAAGATTGTTAGTGGTTCCATAAAAATCGATGGATTAGACGTTACAAGGATGAGTGAGGCTGAGGTTAGGAGAAAAATCAGGTGGCGTAAGATAAGCATGATCTTCCAGGGCGCAATGAACGCCTTAAACCCAGTGTATAAGGTGGGCGACCAGATAATAGAACCACTTGTATATCATGCAGGGTTGGAGAGGGAAGAAGCGCTTGCAAAGGCTGAAGAACTCATAGAGGCAGTAGGGCTGCCCCCAGAGATCCTTGAACGCTACCCCCACGAGCTGTCGGGGGGCCAGAAGCAGAGAATAGTTATAGCAATGGCTATAGCGATGGAGCCTGACATAGTTATTGCTGATGAGCCCACAACAGCCTTAGACGTCGTGGTCCAGGCCCAAATCCTCAATCTTATGAAGAAGCTGCATAGGGAGAAAGGCATTAGCATAATCATTATCACTCATGATCTCGGAGTTGTAACCGAGCTGGCAGAGAAGATCGCTGTAATGTACGCCGGTAAAATTGTGGAGTATGGATCTGCAGATGATATATTCGAGAAACCCCTCCACCCCTACACACAGTCTCTAATAAGAGCAGTGCCCAGGTTGAAGGGAGACATTCATAAACTAGAGTATATTCCAGGAACTCCTCCAGACCTAAGGAGGCCCCCGAGGGGATGCAGATTCCACCCCAGGTGTCCAAAGAGATTCGAACCATGTGATAAGGAAGAGCCCCCGTTCCAGGAGGTGGAGAAGGGTCACTGGGTGGCATGCTGGCTACATGCTAGGAGGTGAGTATGGATATGAGCTACTATAGGATTGAGCTGGGAGAGGAGATTCTAAGGGTAAACGACCTCCACGTGTGGTTCCCGGTTAGGAGGAGTATAATTGAGACCATAACAGGGAGGGCCAAGCTCTTTGTCCGAGCTGTTGATGGAGTATCATTCAATATGAGGGAGAGGGAAATATTCTGCCTAGTAGGCGAGAGCGGCTGTGGTAAGACGACCACCGGGAAAGCCCTCATGAGGCTTGTACCAGTTACCCGGGGAGAGGCCTACTTCAAGCCCCGCGAGGAGACCGTGGAGGACTTGAAGAGGGTAGGGGTCGAGCCGAACGGGGATGGCTGGGTTGAAATACTCTCTCTACCTGAGAAGAAGTACAAGCCCCTCCGCAGAGACATACAAATGATATACCAGGATCCATTTGGGAGCCTAAACCCGAGGTTTAGGATCAAGGATATTCTAGAGGAGCCCCTCCTAGTCCATGGTATAGGAGAGAGTAGAGAGGAGAGGCTCGAACTCATATCGAAAACCCTGGAGTACGTGAAGCTAGTCCCTGCATCCGACTTCATAGACAGGTACCCGCACCAGCTCAGCGGGGGCCAGAGGCAGAGAGTCGCAATTGCAAGGGCTATAATATCTAATCCAAGACTCATAGTCGCGGACGAGCCGGTGTCAATGCTCGATGTCTCAATAAGAGCGGAGATCCTAGAAGTCCTCTTAAACCTAAGGAAGATCACGGGGGTCTCATACATATTCATAACACACGACCTCGCAGTTGCAAGGTACATTTGCGATAAGATCGCAGTCATGTACCTCGGTAAGATAGTCGAGATGGGAGATGCTAGAGAGGTTATCGCAGACCCCCTACATCCATACACTAAGGCACTAATAGCAGCGATCCCAGACCCCGATCCAAAGAACAGAATTGGTTATAGAGAGTTGCCGATAAAAGGAGAAGTACCTAACGCCGTCAACATACCTCCAGGATGCAGATTCCACCCCAGATGCGTCGCATACGACGCTGAAGTGCAGAAGGGTAGCGAGATCGCGGATCTGTGCCCCAAGCACGAGCCGCCATTGACTGAAGTTGAGAAAGACCATTACGTAGCCTGCTGGTTGCATGACGCGGTCAGGAGAGCCTTCCAGTCAAACCAGGCAAAGTAGAGGCGGGCCTCATTTAAAGGAACTCGCATCACCCCCTCCCCTGTGGTTGGGGAGGGTCCCTGACTGGGGAGTATATTTCATCGGCCCGATCCGATCAAATCCTGGATACCGGGAAATAAGGAGGGTGGATTACTATTGAGGGTGAGGAAGCAGGCCGGCTACCTGCCGCATTCAGTAGTAGAGAATGTTCTAGGGCTCCATCCCGCGATAGACCCGGATACAGGACATATACTCTGCCATTATAAGCCGTTGAACTTAGGCCTTGCAGAGATCAATGGCAACCCCTATCCAGCATTAATAGTAAATGACTGCATAATCATCATAAATGATAATAGGGCAGTTAAGGAATTGATCGAAGAGACCATCCCCCTAAAGACATCTATGCTTCCCCCAAAGGGCGAGGATCACGAGGGGATACCTATATATGAACTAGCAGACACACTATCCCTCCTCAAGGATTATTCAACTCTGGAATTACGGAGGTTCAAGGAGGGTGATAGCAGGCTGGTATTAATATTCGGGGGCGAGCAGGTTCTCGCTATAATCATGGAGAAATGTAGGCAAAGCGATGATAGGGGAACGATCCTTCAAGTATAATGATCTTCTAATGCTATTTAAGGAATTCCTCTATCGAATTATGCACTAGATTTTATTGTTGGTGGGCCCGCGGGGATTTGAACCCCGGACCTCCGCCGTGTGAGGGCGGCGTCCTAACCAGGCTAGACGACGGGCCCTCCCCACCCTGCGGGGGGAGCCGGTGATCAGTGTCATTCGCCACGGATTTTTAGGGTTTATCTTTTGACCCACCGTTACAGAGGCCTTTAACAATAATAACTGGGTTCTCGAGGTTTATCCCCTGCTTCCTGGCAGCTTCCACTATAGCTTCAATTATCTGACTCGTAGCATCATTGAGGGGTAGGTCTATTATGGCATTTGTATCCTGACAGACAATGTTTACGTGGGGGTGTGGACTATCAATATGAGTTTCACCGTTGGCTTCGAAAGTCGTTATAACACCGGCCTCCTCCAGCATCTTCATTATCATATAGGTGGTTGAGATCCCCAGGCGTGGAAGCTGCTTCGCGGCCTTCTCATGGATTTGTTTGAACGATGGATGATATTTAACATTATCCATGATTATCTTTGCAACAATTATCCTTTGAGGAGTGAGCCTATGCCCTAGACCCTCCAATAGTTTGACTATACTTTCAACACTAGTCTCTTCATACTGCTTGTTACCGTCACTCATTTTCCAGACCTTCCTTTCCACTCGAACTCCCAAAGCTAGTATGTCGCCGTGCGAAAGATATATGCTTTATCACAGGGTTCTATATAATAATAGTTTCACATTATGTATGAGTAGAGTTTAGAGATGCAATAATAAACTACATATTCTCGTCCCAGTCGGTTAAGTATCTAGGGAGTTATTTTGAGAATATGGGCGATGGTTCTAGGCGGATACCCGAGGTCCAGGCTTGCAAGATATAGCCTCCGGGATAGGGAGAAGGGGAAGATTGGGCTCACCGAATACCATTCAGGCGTCATCAAGGCTCACAGTGAGGTCATAGGGGCTCAAAAAACTGCTGGCCTCCCGGTAGTTGTAGATGGAATGATAGACTGGCATGATATATTCCGCCCCTTTGTAGAGTCTTGGAGGAACGTCTCCGTCAACGGCTTACTCAGGTATTTCGACAACAACTTCTTCTACAGGATCCCAGTGTTTACCGGGGAGCCCGATGTAGTGAATCCAGTTCTAGCAGGACGGGTAATTGAGTACGCCCCGCTAGCAGATCCTGCGGTGTTAAAGGTTGTCGTCCCAGGCCCAGTTACTATGGCTAAAATGTCAATTAATAGAACAGAGTACAGGCTTGAGGAGCTCGCCGAGAAAATAGCGTATGCCCTCAGGATTGAGGTGGAGAAGGCATTCGAGCATGGTGCGGGAATGGTTCAGGTCGACGAGCCTATACTGGCGGACCTAGACGCCTCACCCGACGATGCAGCGCTCTCTGTAGACCTTGTAAACAATATCATTAAGGGATTCGAGGATAAATCGGTGCTGGCAGTCTATTTCGACGCGCCCAAGCAGAGCGTATATGAGAGGATGCTCGACTCTAAGGCGAGATACCTCATGATAGACGTTGCAGATGCCCGTGAGAGAGCCCTCAAGCTGGTAGATGAAAAGGGGTTTGGAAACCACGTGCCAGTGCTTGGACTAGTAGATGCTAGAAGGATCCATGACGACAAATATGAAGTTATAGCCTCGGATCTAGACAGGGCCAGGAAGATAATCGACGCCGACGAAATAGTTCTCACTACGACAACTTGGATGGACCTAATACCCTACCGGTATAGTCTTAGGAAGACCTTCCTACTAGGGTCCCTAGCTGAGAGGTATGCTGCAGAGAGGGGTCTGGAACTCTACAGTATATGGAGGTGAAGAGTGATGTATGAGGTGCCCAGGAAGTTCCCAACGACCGTGGTGGGAAGCTATCCTAAGCTCCCCCCAGCCTCGAGGGCTTTGAAGCTGAGGAAGAAGGGGGAGATAAGCGGGGAAGAGTTCAGGAGGCTGATAGAGGAGGCTATCCGCGATGTTGTGGAGGACCAGTTGTGGGCTGGGGTTGACATAATAAGTGATGGAGAGCAGAGTAGAGAGGACATGGTAGTCTACTTCGCCGAAATAATGGAGGGGTACACTCCGGGCGAGTGGGTCAAGATATTCGACAACGTCTACTTCCGCAAGCCAATAATTATTGGCCCCGTCGAGTGGACGAAGCCCATGACCCTTGAAGACTGGAAGACCGCCGTAAAGTACTCGCAGGGGAGGCCTGTTAAGGGTATACTGACAGGCCCCTACACCATGCTCGAGTGGAGCTTCGACCTACACTACGGTGACAGGTACGAGGTCATAATGGAGCTGGCGAAGGCCCTCCGGAAGGAGATCGAGGCCCTGGTGGAAGCGGGGGCCAAGTACATCCAGGTCGACGAGCCGGCGCTCTCCACGAGGCCCTGGAGAGAGGAGGCAGAGATGCTGGGAGAGGCATTGAAGGTCATGCTCAGTGGGGTCGAGGCTAAGAAGATAGTACACATATGCTTCGGGAGGATTGAGAAGATCCTACCCTACATCCTAGACTATCCAGTCGACCAGTTCGACTTCGAGTTCAAGAACAGTGACTTCCGCCTACTACCATACCTGAAGGAGTATGGGTTCAACAAGGAGCTGGGATATGGTGTGATCAACGTCCACTCCCTCCAGGTCGAGACTGTTGAAGAGGTGAAGGAGGCTATAGACAGGATCATGAAGCTCGACATACTACCGCCGGAGAAGATATACGTCGACCCAGACTGCGGATTGAAGAGGCTGCCCAGGGATATAGCGAAGATGAAGCTGAAGAACATGGTAGAGGCTGCCAGGCTTGCGAGAGAGGAGTGGTGAATGGATAGGGAAACTCCCATATAGTAAACTATCCAGGCTCATCTCAAAGATAACAACCATCCACTACCCAACAGTAGTCGCTGGACCCGGCCCAGGAGAAGACGCCGGGATAATAGACCTTGGAGAATGCATGCTAGTGACCCATGTCGACCCCATAACGGAGGCTGCAGAATCTATAGGTAGACTCGCAATCATAGTGGCTTCCAACGACGTAGCGGTAACAGGCGCTAGGCCAAGGTGGGCGCAGCTACTGATACTCCTACCACCAGGCTACCCCTGGGAGAGGGTTGAAGCCCTCGCATCGGAGATAGGAGTCGCCGCGTCAGAGCTGGGGATAGAGTTTATAGGTGGCCATACAGAGTACGCTCCCGGACTAGAAAAGCCCATTATAGCAGTCTATGCAGCCGGATGCGCTTGCAGGGAGTGTATAGTTCCTACCGGCAACGCGAAGCCAGGAGACGTTGTGGTTCAAGTGGGGTACGCAGGCCAGGAGGGAGCCTATATACTGGCAAGAGACTTCAGGCACCTATTAGCTGAGAAGGGGATCCCCTTAGAGGTACTAGACTATCTAGGCAGGGAGCCTAGACTGTCAGTTGTAGATGTCGCCGTGGACCTAGCTGAGGAGGGCCTAGTCAACTCGATGCACGACGCGACCGAGGGCGGGATTATCGGGGCCCTAGTAGAGCTAGCTCTAGCCTCCTCTAGAACTGTAAGGGTTGATCGTAGAAGGATACTTGTGGATCCCAAAGCGTCAGAGGCACTAGGCAGGCTCGGGGTCGACCCGTTGAAACTCATTAGCAGCGGGGCTCTCATTGCATCGGTTCCTCCAGAGACGGTTGACAGGGTTATCAAGCTAGCTGATAAGCACGGGTACCCCGCAGCCCCTATCGGGGTTGTAGAGGAGGGGGTGGCGAGGCTGGTCGTGGAGGAGGATGGGAGGGTCGTAGAAGAACTATATGAGCCGCCCCGCGACGAGATATCAAGGTTCTGGGGGTGATCTCTGGGTGCCTGGGGAGCAGAGGAGGTACGAGTGTAGGGACCCTCCTTGCCTCCATGTTGTTATTGATGAGCGGAGGAAGATATATGCTGTATTCGTAGAGCTGGATGAGGAGAACATATACCAGGTGGGGGCCCGCGAATTAGAGAAGGCCTGCAGACTCCTAGAGGAGATAAGAGGGCGTAGGTTTAGAGAGGCGGGGTTGGACGAGACGGATTACCTTGCTACCAGGTATCTTGGGGCGAGTCCTGCACCGGAAGAATATGAATAATAATAAAAAATAGAGATTATTTATATTACTCTTTGATTACTTATACTCCTCTGGCAGCTGGTCTATAAGCTTCTTAACAGAGGCGGCACTCTCAGCTAGACCCTTCTTCTCCTCCTCGGTCAGGGGTAGCTCTATTATCTTCTCAATACCGTTCTTACCCAGTATTAGTGGGACCTCGAGGACTAGGTCGTTGTAGCCGTACTCTCCCTTGAGTACTGCGCTTGCTATGAAAGCCTTCTTCTGGTCCTTCTTGATCGACTCCACCATTACTGCGAGGCCCGAGCCGGGCCCATAGTTGCTGCTGTATCCCCTGAGCTCTGTAATGGTTGCTCCAGCCTTTACTGTCTGCTGCACTATCTCGTCGATCTCCTCCTTTGTGAGAAGCTCCGTCAGCGGGGTCCCCAGCACGGTGGAGAGCCTGGGTACAGGGAACATTGCCTGGCCGTGCATCCCGAGGACTACGGGGACGATGCTTGCTGGGCTTACTCCTAGCTTCTTGGAGGCGTAGTAAGCAAGCCTACCAGCGTCTAGGACTCCGCTGAAGCCAATCACCCTCTCCCTCGGGAATCCCAGCTTCTTATACATGACGTAGGTCATCGCGTCTAGCGGGTTGGTTGTGAGGAGTACTATGCTGTTGGGAGCGTACTCCTTTATCTTCTCGGCTATATCTGCGATTACTCCAGCGTTCTTGGTTAGGAGCTCCTCCCTGGTCATGCCGGGCTTTCTGGGGAAGCCAGCCGTCACAACTACTATGTCGCTTCCAGCCATGTCCTTGTAGTCGTTGGAGCCCCTGATATCAACGCTTATGCCCAGGATGGAGGCGGCGTGGCCAAGGTCGAGTGCCTCGCCCTGGGGCTTGTTGGGTATAATGTCGATTAGGAGAATGTCATCGAGCTCCTTGAGCATCATGAAGGCGGCAGCGCTGGTACCAACCTTTCCTGCCCCGATTATAGTTATCACTCTACAACACACCTCATACTACTATTCATTATAGGAGGAGTAGTATTCCGGGATAATACGGTTCTTAATTATCAATGTATAACCTGGGATAGTGCAGAGGAAATATAGTGCGCCAAGCGTAGGGGCGCTGGCCTCCTATCCCTCACCTGAGACCCCTCTATTATCATGGCTGCCTCCTTCAATCCAGCCCCCCAGGATATAACATATAGTTCGCCGAGGGGTGTAGTTATTCTCTCAGCAGTGTCCACGAGCTCCAGGATCCTCCTCCTGATGTTCAAGTGGGGAAGGCTCCCTGCCTCCAGCCCCCTCGCCAGCCTCTCGTAGCTGGGCTTGTACGAGTAGACCACTATGACCGGGGCCCCTCTCGCCCGGTACAGGGTGGCGGGTGAGACAATATTGAAGCCGGCGAACGTGAGCGAGTCCAGGAGGATGGCATCTACTCTCACACTAGGTGAGACGACCCTGGCGAGGTATGAGAGGATAGATGTGGCATCCAGCCCGTCTACGTGGACGGGTAGGAAAGCGAGGTCCACGAGGCCTAATCCGCTCTCCCAGCTTATACAGGTGGCGAGGGTTACGCCTTCCCCCAGCTTCTCAACCCTCCCATCATCACAGGCTATAACCCTCACCAATCCCCGACTCGCCTCAGGATGCTCTGGAACTCCTCCACCCCGAGGTCCTTCGAGAGCACCCCTATGATCGCCTGCGGGTCCGCCGCCAACTCTATGATCCGTGTCTTGCCATACCTCCCCCTGCTGATCGTCCTAGCCCTTATAATGCCGAGCATGTCCAGCTCAGCTATTATACCGGAGACCCTCCTAAACGTTACCTCCTCCAACGAGACTCTCCGGACAAGCCTCCTATATTCATCATACACCTCCCCAGTAGTAGCCTTACCCTTTCCAGCCGAGACTAGAACTGTGGCGGCGAGGACAAGCTTTCCGTGTAGGGGTAGGGTCTTAACCACTTCTGCAACCCTATCCCGCTCGATCTCACTCCTAGCAGCCATCACATGCATCCGGGTAACCCTCCCCTCCCCCTCCTCTCAGCAATCTCCCCAGCCACCCGGAGGAGGTCGAGGGCCCTCCTCGCATCCCCATGCTCTCGGGCCGCGAGGGCTGCGCATAAGGGTATAACGTCCTCGTCCAGCACCCCCTCGTTGAAGGCCTGCCGCGCCCTCTCCTCAAGTATGTCTCTCAACTGCTCGGCATTGTATGGTGGGAAGACAATCTCCTCCTCCCCAAGGCTGCTCTTCACCCGCGGATCGAGGCTGTCGACGAGTGTGGTGCTGTTAGTTATGCCTATAAGGGAGACACGGGACCTGGAGAGCTCCTCGTTAACACGGGTAAGCCTGTAGAGGAGGTCGTCGCCATGCCTCCTAACCAGGAAGTCAATCTCGTCCAACACAATAATATAGACTCCAGGCCTCCTGTTGAGGCGGGATACAACCCTCTTATAGACCTCTCCAACAGAGAGCCCCGTGAAGGGGACCCTCAAACCAATACCCTCAGCAATATCAGCCATAACCCTGTAAGGGGTATCCCTATGCCTAACATTAACATAGATGGGGGTGACCCGTACCCCCCGCTTCTCAGCCCTCTCAACAAGTCTTCTCAAGAACGAGCCTGGTAACAGCAGTCTTACCAGTCCCAGTAAGCCCATAGATGAAGACATTATTCGGCTTCTCCCCACGAAGGCTCGGGGCCAGAACGAGGGCTAGCCTCCTAATCTCATCCTGCCGATGCGGGAGCACGTCGGGCACATAGTCTGGCAGCAGCTTCTCCCTGTCCCTGAAGATCCTAGACTCCTCGGCAGCGTCGAAGATCTCGTCGACAACGTCAGCCATGGCCCCACACACTCCACATGATCCAAAGGAAACTATCACATCAACCCGGGCATATAATGGGGGATACCCGAGTATTATCCTCCCGGAGAATAAACAGTCCCCCTTCAAGGAGAGACTTTAAAAACCCAGCACGGGATAACACTAGAAGCCGGAGCCCAAAAGGGAGGGCTGGGCCGGTAGCTCAGCCTGGAAGAGCGCCCGGTTGGCATCCGGGAGGCCCCGGGTTCAAATCCCGGCCGGTCCACCATACATCCTTATCCCAGCACTGTGTCGAGGAGCAGCATGACTATGAACCCGGTGAAGAATGCTAGGGTAGACTTACCCTCATGCCCGCTCCTATGTGTCTCCGGTAGGGCCTCATGGCTCACGACATACACCATGGCCCCGGCCCCGAAGCCCATCATATATGGTAGCAGAATTAACGCGTAGTCCGATAGAATAGCTGCTAGGAGGGCAAAGACCACCTCCGAGAAACCGCTCAGCCACCCGTAGAATATTCCCTTCGCCAAGCTACCGGTGCTCGCGTACACGGGGATGCTGACTGCCAGCCCCTCAGGTATATCCTGAATCGCTATAGCAAGTCCCACCGTGACACCGCTGATGCCAGAGTAGACGCTAGCAGCTCCAATAGAGAACCCCTCTGGTAGATTGTGGATGATTATCGCGAACGCGACAAGCCAGGCAGCCTTCAGCTTCCTCAATCCCCCAATCGGCCCCTCATACCCCTTGACAAAATGCTCGTGTGGGACCGCCTTGTTGATTACGTGAACACTTACAGCCCCCAGCACGAGACCGATGATAGGCTTCAAAGCTCCATAGGAGTCTATAGCGGGGAGTAGGAGGCTGGTAAAGCTCGCGACAATCATGATCCCAGAGCTGAAGCCTAGACCCAAGTCGATAACAAGCGAGAACCTCCTAGTATCCATGGAACCCTTGACGAAGACCGCTCCAAACCCTCCCAGAGTAGTCAAAGCCATAGCCACACTCGACATGATTAACGCTAGCTTCACCGGGTCCCCTCCACTAGCCGCCACTATAGCCTCAGCAAATGATGACGCCAAGAAGACCCCCAAGAAACATGTGGAGTGGAGTTACATAGAATTAAGTATGTTAATTATGGTGCGGGGGGTGGGATTTGAACCCACGCAGGCCTACGCCAACGGGTCTTAAGCCCGCCCCCTTTGGCCGGGCTCGGGCACCCCCGCTCCTTATTTATTCTGGTCTCTCTAAGGGGAAATAGGTCTTTCCTCCCATGCAAGGGGTATAATTGGTTCCTCGTAATGGTGTCCTATGGGGTGGTTAATGTGGAGCCCCTTGTGATAGTTCATGGTGGCGCTGGCCGGTGGAGCCTTGTTTTCGAGGCGAGCCGTGAGAGGGGTCTAGGTATAAGTGAGGAGTCTGTGCTGGATGGTGTTAGGCAGGCGGCCCTCGCAGGCTATAGGGTTCTGGAGAGTGGTGGGTCTGCTGTCGACGCTGTAGTCGAGTCTGTTGCTTGGATGGAGGGGTCTGGATTATTCAATGCAGGCATCGCTGCGGCTTTGGCTGCGAACGGCGAGGTTTTAATGGATGCTGGCATCATGGATGGCTCCTCTAGAAGGGCTGTGGGGGTCTTCTGCCTCAAGTATCCCAGGCATCCTATTAGGCTAGCGCGCCTCCTCCTCGGAAGAACCCGCCACGTCCTCCTCGGGTGCGAGTATGCTGATAGGCTTGCTAGGGAGTATGGGTTGGAGAAGCACCCTGGCCCTCATCCGAGAGCCCAGGCCCTCTATGATGCTGCAAGGAGGAAGGCTTTGGAGGGTTCGGGATACACGGATAATAGAGAGCTGCTAGAGAGGCTCGGAGTAATTCTTAGCGATACTGTTGGAGCCGTGGCGTTGGATAGGGATGGGAATATTGCGGCTGGCGTGAGCACTGGAGGGACAACCTTCAAGGTGCCGGGTAGGGTTGGAGACTCCCCTATTCCCGGTGC
This sequence comes from Thermodiscus maritimus, assembly GCF_055382595.1. NCBI lineage: Archaea > Thermoproteati > Thermoproteota > Thermoprotei > Acidilobales > Acidilobaceae > Thermodiscus > Thermodiscus maritimus. Next base: position 1,130,532 of record NZ_AP042434.1, on the reverse strand, counting down.
AGGATACTATGCGCTGAACGGTGTAGGCGGGGCCGCCGCCACAGGGCTTGGGGAGGCAATACTGTTATCGAGCCTCACCTCTAGGATAGCATGGTATCTTAGAGAAGGGTATGACGCCGTGAAGGCTGGCTGGAAGGCCCTAGGCGAACTAGAGGAGGTTGCCGGTGGCGGGGCGGGTGTGATAATCATCGACTCCAACGGCGGCTATGCTGCAGTCTTCGATACCGAAGCAATGCCGTGGGCCGTTGCGGCCGAGGGTGGAGTTAAGGATTACGGGTTATGGCGTCGATGAACCGGGGCATTTAACCCGGCCTGTCCTTATCCATTCCCCTAGCTTTGAGAACGCCTTATACCTGTGTGACACCCTGTTCTTTTCCTCCAGGGTCATCTCAGCGTATGTCTTAGTGTATCCTTCCGGGACGAATATGGGGTCGAATCCGAAGCCTCCCGTGCCGCGTGGCTCCCTTGTGATCACGCCGCAGGTCTCGCCCACGAATACTTTCTCTAATGGCGGGTAAATTAGGACGGCTGCTGTCCTGAAGCAGGCCCTCCTATTATGCACGTTATGCATGAGCCTCAGTATCCCCATCCAGCCTATGGTTTTGTAGACGTAGCTGCTGTAGGGCCCCGGGAACCCTTTTAGGGCCTCGATGAATAGGCCGGAGTCGTCGACTATTAGGGGCTTCCTCAGCCTCCTGTAAGCGTCTCGGGCGGCGTAGAGTGCTATCTCCTCGAGGCTATCTGACTGGATCTCCAGCTTCCCCTCTAGGGGGGCCTGCTCTAGCCTTACCCCGTATTCCTCTAGTATGCCCTGTGCCTCCTCGAGCTTGTTCCTGTTCCCCGTTACAAGGTAGAGTCTACATTCTCCAGACACTCTTCCTCCTCTCCTCAACATACCTCCCACGCAGCTCTATCTCTCTAGCCCTCTCCAGGACCTCCCCCGCCTCGGGGCCCAGCCCTTCCCTGTAGCCTTGCCTGAAGCTCCGGTAGAGCTTGTCGGCTACGCCCGCGTGGGTTGACATGACAGCCCTCCTGAAGAGGTGGATGTCAACCGCCCTATCCTCAATGCTCGATGTGAAGTCTGAGAGGCCATAGTCTATGAGGACGAGGCCCCGGTTGGAGACTATGTAGTTGGAGGTGGTAGGGTCCCCGTGGACTATGCCGAGGGAGTGGAGGGATCCAAGTATGAATCCTGCATCGTATCCTGCCCTGGAGGGGTCTATGAGTCCCCGCCACAGGGCGTTCTTCAGCTGGGGTCCCTCAACATACTCCATAACGATCAAGCCCGCGGATGGGAGGACCATGTAGAGCTTGGGGGCAGGGACCCCTCCCTCTAGCGCAGCAGCTATAACCCTGGCCTCCCTAGCAGTCCTTATCCTGCGGAGCCTGGAGTCGAGCGCTGGATCCATATAGGGCTTCCTGGTCCTCAGCTTGTAGACTACTTTAGCACCGTGGAAGAGGCCTAGCCTCAGCTCCGACTCGGCCCCCCGGGCTATGAGTTCAGCCTCCTCCTGTATCGCTCCTATTATCCTGTTAGGGTCATAGGATACCATGGCACGTCTACCCTGTCAATCCTCCACCTCTGCCTTATAACAGCCTCCTCTAGAGCGACCGGTTCAACCCCACTCTTATAGGCGAGTAGCCCCGTTACCGCTATCATTACCCCGTTGTCGCCAGCGTATTTCGCCGGGATCGGCTTGAACCTGGCCCCGTGCATTCTCGACATGGCCTCCACCTTCCAGTTCAACAACTTGTTGGCGGCAACACCCCCGGTTAGCACTACCTCCCCCTTACCGGTGTGGGCTAGCCCCCGCTCTGCTACTTCTACAACGCTGGAGAATGCTATCTCGCGAAGCGTATAGCACACGTCGCTCTTACTCCTCCCTTTACCTACAAGCCTTACTGCAGCAGTTAGGAGGCCCGAGTATGAGACGTCCTGCCCCTTAACAACGTATGGCAGGTCTTCTATGAACGAGCCGCCCTCAGCGCACCGGTCGACGGCGTGCATTCCACCAGTCACGTAGGGGGGAGCTATACCGATCTCCCTCGCGAAGGTGTCGAGCAGGTTTCCCAGAGCTATGTCTAGGGTTTCCCCGAAAACCCTGTAGCGGCCCTCCAGGTAGCTGGCTATAGTGGTGGTGCCGCCGGATACGTAGATCACGAGGGGGTCCCTCAGCCCGGTTAGGAAGCGTGCGATCTCGATATGAGCTATCCCATGGTTGACCGGGTATAGGGGCTTATTGTACTTGGAGGCAAGGGCTCTAGCCACGGTTGCACCAACCCTGAGCGCAGGCCCCATCCCGGGCCCGAGGGCTACAGCTATCAGGTCTACTTCCCTCATCGAGACCCCTGCTTGGCGGAGCGCTTCTCCAACCACCTCCCCCGCTTTCTGCGAGAAGAACTGGGCGACTTCGCGGGGGAGGATCCCGCCCTTAACAGGCCTGTATCTAGCTCTTGCATCGGAGAGGATATAGGGTGGCTTATCGGATACTATGCTGGCGCCGAATGTGTGGGCTGTCGACTCTATCCCTAAGGCTAGGGTCATCTCACTTCTTGCGCCCGACGAACTCGGTGTAGCCGCAGTTGCCACAGTGCCACCTCTCCACGGGCTTCATGTGGTGCGCCATGAAGCTCCCGCACCTGGGGCACTTCTTGTTCTTCCTCTTTATAGTCCAGGATTCATAGTCTACCTCGTAGAGCTTCCATATCTGGACCTTCCTCTTACCCATCCCGTCTCACCCTCCAGCGTTACTCTTCCTCGAAGGGGTTCACTCCCCCATTCCTATCTATTATGTACTGCGGCTCGAATGCTAGGGCGCGCTCAACGGTATCGTATATGTGGACCTCGGCCTTTGAGAGTCCTATGCCGTACTCTGTCAGTATCTTCCTAACGTAAACCCTCTGTATATCTACCCCATACTTCTCCGCGAGAGTTAAGCGGATGTTTATCCTCATGGGGGTTGACTTGAACTCGTGGTGTATTAGCAGTGTTAGCTCCCTCCTCTTAACCAATGGGTTATACTTGTCCTCTAAGACTTCAGCCCAGACACCTTCTCCGAGGTCGATCCTTGCAGCCTGCTCGCTCATACTCGACACCCGTAATACCCTCCCGGCTAACAGCATTGGTTTGCGGGTTAAAAGGATATTTTCACTCTAGCCTTATTAGGCTCGGGGATAGCTCTAGGAACCTCGCCTGCGCTTCTCTGGATGTTTCGAGGCCTACTCTTATCAAGGTTGCCCCTCTATGGGGGACCCCGTAGACCACTGTTCCCCCTCTATGGAGGCAGGCTATGGAGGGGAGCGCGAGCATGTCCTCCTCCCCATCTACAACGATAGCCCACCTGCCTCTCTCATCGGCGGCACGGCAAACGGCCTGGTGGGCTTCTACTGTTATAGTTCCCGGAGGGTTCCGGACCCTCACAACATTATAGTCCGTGGGAACCCCCTCTTGGAGGGAGACGCTCCTACGGGTCTTCCCATCAACGATTATGACAACGTGCTTCTTCCCAGCCCTGGAGCAGTATTGAGAGACAACGTCTCCAACGCATATGAGGGGTTCCCCCACTCTCTCCAGGACAGGTGTTATGTCTCCACTGTATACTGTGCCCCGGGGCCTCGAGAAGTCCCGCCTGGCTCTAGGAGGGAGGCGGAAGGCTGGGGCCAGCAAGCTAGGCCCCCCTCCTTTTAACCACCCTACCGGCCACCCTGATGGCGTATGCTCCCGCCTTTGTTATCATGAGTTCTCTGGCGAGCTCTGACCTCTCGGGATCGATTATGATAACCATACCCTCCCAGTTAGTGGTGAATTCCGTCGATCCGCATACAGGGCAGACGTTGGCATCACTGGATACTAGTGCTCCGCACTTCTTACACGCTTTCAGCTTGGGCTTCTTGCTGGGAGCCCTCCCCCTAGCCACTATTCTCCACCTCTGATCCATTCTTCCTTGCCAAGGTAGGGCTGGCGCATGGTGAGGCCTACTCGGATCCCATAGCCTCTCTTATCCTTTCCTATCTGGGTTATCCTAGCCCGTACTACATCGTTTATCTCAACCATCCTGTTGGACTGTACTCCCCTGAAAGCCCTCCTCTCGGGCACGAATTCTACTGGCTCATCCATTATCTGGTTCCTGAATACGAATCCATCTATGGGACCCATGTCTACGAATATGCCGATCTCCCTAGCCTCCCGCACGACTCCACGTATCACTTCCAGCAGGACAGGCTTGTAGACGAGCATCTTGTAGCGGACGATATAGTAGGTTTGAGGGTCGCCGGGTAGGGGTAGCAGGACTCCCTCGCTCACCACCTTCGCGTTTAGCACCGATACTATTATCCCCTTCAGCTCCTGGTCCAGCTTCCCCTCCAACTGCTCCCTGAGCTGGACTAGGGCGGCCTTGTCAACGTCCTCTCCCGGAGCCGTCAGCAGTCCAATCCACTCCTCAGCCTCTACTTCAACGTACAATCAGTCCACCTCGTCAAGCGTACTCCCGTCTAACTCGTTATCAAGGTGATTACTGCGATTAAACGGATATTTATACGGTTATGGAGGGAGCCAGTCGGCTTCGACCAGTCCCTCGCTCTCCCTATAGTAGAGTGTTGGAACACCATGGCTCCTCAGCCTCCTCCTCAAGCCCCGATCGCTTGTAGCTACTACGACCCTCGCCCCCGCGGCTTTAAGATCTAAGGCAATAGCCAGTATATCGTCGTCTACACCCCCCTCGACTCTAGACTCTATAATCTCATAATCAATGCTCCCCCTGGAGAGCATGTCTAGGGCTCTCCTAGCGGCTCTTGAGAGGGACTGGCGGGGAGCCTTCTCAGCCAATAAGCGTAGTTCTCCTAATACAGATGAGGGGACTATGATCCTGTAAGAGGATTCTAGGGCCTCCAGTATATGGGTTGGGGCTATAAGGCCCGTTGCGAGGGCTATCACCATATTGGTGTCCATTACGAGGGCTATTCTCTTACGTGCCCCCAGCCTATCAGCCTCCATCTTCCATGGATCCTCCTGCTAAACGCCACCCTAGCTCCATCCCACGCCACTACGGGCCTCCTAAGCTTAGCCTCGAAGTAATCCTTTGACACAGACTGGAGTACTCCAAGAGTTATGGCTGTTCCAACGGTTATCATCAGCATCTCACCCTTCCTCAGGGGCTCGACCTTCACCTCCTCCTTCAGCCCGACAACCCTCTCGAGCAGATTGTACTCCACCCTTATAGTGTCGAGTACTGGGGGTAGCTGGCCCGGCTTACCCACAGCGTTCCCTACCAGGTTGTCGGCCTTAGTCACTGAAGGGTCAAGCTCGGTTCCTATCGCTACGAGGCCTCCTGGCTTGGCCTCATCCACGCTTATCCTGCCGAACTTGAGGCTCGTTATCCTAGAGTGGATGGGCACGTACTCCATTCTCCCGCCGGGCTTCCTAACCGGCACGCCGGGTAGGATCTCGATCTCGTCGCCGACGCGGAATACTCCCTGCAGTATTCCTCCCCCGATAACGCCGCCCACCAGGCGCTCCGGCGGGGTCCCTGGCTTGTTAACGTCGAAGCTCCTAGCTATGAACATTAGCGGGGGCTTGTCTAGGTCCCTCTTAGGGGTGGGGATCCTCGCCTGTATTGCTGCTAGCACAGCGTCTATGTTGGCGCGCTTCAATGCGCTAACGGGTATTATGGGGGCATCCTCAGCTATTGTTCCCTCTATGAACCTCTTGATCTCCCTATAGCTCTCCCGAGCCCTCTCTGGGGATACGACGTCCACCTTGTTCTGGACTATTATGATCTTGTCTACACCGATTATTTCAAGCGCCACTAGGTGCTCCCGGGTCTGTGGCTGCGGGCAGGGCTCGTTGGCCGCCACAACCAGGATTGCGCCATCCATGAGGGCGGCCCCGGAGAGCATCGTAGCCATAAGTATCTCGTGCCCGGGGGCGTCGACGTAAGATACTCTTCTAAGCAGCTCTGGCTGGGCGTTTGGATCGCACTCGCAGACGGGCTCCGGAGAGTACTTCTCGGGGAAGCCGCACCCCTTGCACTCCCAGATCTCGCCGTCAGCATAGCCCAGCTTGATAGTCATGCCCCTCCTTATCTCCTCGCTGTGCCTCATAGTCCATATACCGGTTAGAGCCTGTACTAGCGTTGTTTTACCGTGATCCACATGGCCTACAACTCCAATGTTAACCTCTGGCTGCCTTCTATCCTCGCTGCTCAACTTCCTCGAGTCACCCCGAAAGAATGGTGTAGTGGGAGGATATTAGGGGTTTGGTGGCTACTCGTAGTGCACCACTACGTTAAGCTGTGCTAGAACGGTCTTCCTCCTCTCTCCCCTGGGATCGGGGACCATCCTGCCCCTGACAGTCTTCTTCCTCCTCTCTCCCTTCTCCCTCGGCCTGAAGCCTGGGGGTCCCGAGAGCAGTATCTTCTTCTTAGCTGACCCAGGTACTCCCGGGTGCATTGGGAAGCCTGTGGCGTCGCTACCTCCCCTGATCTTAAGCCTTATCCCTGGCATTCCAATAATGGTTCCATCGAATACGTCGCCAATCTCTAGGCCGGCAAGCCTCTCAACCATCTTCTGCGGCACTGCTATCTGCCAGGCCTTGGCCCTGAATACTTCTCCCTCCTTCTCTAAGTCTCCTACCAGTTCTCCTAGGTGTTCCATGTTCACGTGCACTTCTCCATCGGGCACGTTATCGTCGATTATCACCTTGAAGGTGTCGTTTACTCTTCCATCCTCTGTCTTAAACCTTATAGTTATAACCGGGAACTTCTCGTCGAGCCCCAGCTCCTTGGCTAGCTTAGAGTTGAGCTTTGCAAGGGGTAGCTTTAATCTCTCCTTCCTGACCCTACCCTTCTCCTTCTCACGCCTCATCTCATCCCTGTACTCGAGCTGCTCGTCCTCTACTCCCTTGACCTTAACCTTCACTATCTTCTTCCCGCCCTTGGGATCCGAGATCACTATTCTAAGTGGGGGTGCTTCCTCAGCCAATCCCTTACACCTCCGACCGGTCTGCCGAGGGCGGAGCCCTCGGACCGCCGACCAGCCGGTGTAGATGAGCCTTCACCACACACCTAATAACGTTTACCGGGACAGTAGCATTCCAGGGGGAGGATATAGAATGGCTGAGAAAGAAGAGAGAGGGGCTGAGAAGCCTAGGCTGAGGCAGCCAATAGTAACTGTGCTGGGCCACGTCGATCACGGTAAGACGAGCCTCCTCGACAAGATTAGGAAGACTGCGGTGGCGGCAAAGGAGGCAGGCGGGATAACGCAGCATATTGGGGCCAGCTTCGTCCCAGCCGAGGTTATAGAGAAGATAGCTGAGCCCCTCAAGAAGATCATCCCCGTAAAGCTGATCATACCTGGACTCCTATTCATAGACACGCCAGGCCACGAGCTCTTCTCCAACCTCAGGAGGAGGGGTGGAAGCGTAGCCGACTTCGCAATAGTAGTTATAGATATCATGGAGGGATTCCAGCCCCAGACCTACGAGGCGGTGGAGCTCCTAAAGGAGAGGAGGGTGCCCTTCCTAGTAGCGGCTAACAAGATCGATAGGATCCCCGGGTGGAAGCCGAACCCCGACGAGCCATTCATATTCACTATAAGGAAGCAGCCGCCGGAAGTCCAAGCCTTACTCGAGCAGAAGGTGTACGAGATCATAGGTAAGCTCTACGAGCTAGGGCTCCCCGCGGAGCTCTTTACGAGGATAAAGGACTTCACGAAGGCTATAGCAGTAGTCCCAGTCTCGGCGAGGACTGGCGAAGGAGTCCCTGAACTGCTAGCGGTCCTAGCCGGGCTGACGCAGCAGTACTTGAAGAAGAGGCTGAGGTATGCTGAGGGGCCGGCGAAGGGGGTTATACTGGAGGTTAAGGAGCATCCCGGCCTGGGGAAGACTATAGATGTCGTAATCTATGATGGAGTAATAAGAGTCGGGGACACGATAGTTTTAGGAGGGAAGAACGGGCCGATAAAGACCAATGTCCGTGCACTCCTAATGCCCAAGCCCCTGCAGGATCTAAGGGCTAGGGAGGCGAGGTTCACCAATGTAGACGCCGTGTACGCGGCTGCTGGAGTGAGGATAGCCGCCCCCAACCTAGACGAGGCCCTGGCAGGGTCACCAGTATATGTTGCTAGGAGCGAGGAGGATGCTGAGAGGCTTATGAAGGAGGTAAAGAGGGAGCTGGAAGAGATAAGGATTAGGACGGACAAGGTAGGGGTAGTTGTTAAAGCCGACACTCTTGGAACACTTGAAGCCCTTGTAGCCGCGCTTAAGAGGAAGAATATACCAGTAAGGATCGCAGACATAGGCCCTGTATCGAAAATAGACGTGATAGATGCCTCCATAACTAGGAAGGAGGACCCATACCTAGGCGTAATCATAGCCTTCAACGTGAAAGTGCAACCCGACGCTGCCGAAGAGGCTAAGAGGCTGGGGGTTAAGATCTTCCAGGACAACGTGATCTACAGGCTCCTAGAGGACTATGAGAAGTGGATCGAGGAGGAGAGGGAGAGGGAGAGGATGAGGCAGCTATCAGAACTCGTTAGGCCCGGGAAGTTCAGGATCCTGCCCGGCTTCATATTCAGGAGAAGCGATCCAGCAATAGTTGGGATAAAGGTTGAGGGTGGAGTGATCAGGCCCGGCTACCCGGTCATGGACGAAAATGGCAGGCCCCTAGGCAGGATCCTAGCCATAAGGGATAGGGATAGGAGCCTCCCGGAAGCCAGGCTCGGCATGGAGGTAGCAGTATCGATCCAGGGCAGGATCCTGATTGGGAGGCACGTAGACGAGGGAGACGTGCTCTATACCAACGTGCCAGCCGAGCATGCGAGGAGGCTGGTGGCGGAGTTCAAGGACCTCCTAAGCAAGGACGAACTAGACGTTCTGAAGGAGATAGCCGAGATAAAGAGGAGGCAGGGAGATATAGGTTACGCCGGAGTACTCTTGAAGCTAAAGAGCAGTAAGAGCTAGTACTCCGGCACAACCTCCTCCTCACTAAACACTACCTTGAACTCCCTCTCAAAGCTCTCTGGGCTATCGCTCGCGTGGACTACATTGTCCTGTATCGAGAGGGCGAAGTCCCCGCGTATGGTGCCCGGGGCAGCCTTTCTACCATCTGTGGCGCCTATCATGAGGCGGACCACGCTTATCGCCTGGTCCCCCTCGAGGACCATCGCAACGATGGGGCCGCTGGTTATGAAGTCGACAAGGTCATTGTAGAACGGCTTATCCCTGTGGACGCTGTAGAACTCCTCTGCCTGGCTCCTCGTCATCCAGAGCATCTTTAGAGCCCTAATCTTTAAGCCCTTCCTCTCAAACCTGGATATGACCTCCCCGATGAGGCCCCTCTTGACACCGTCAGGCTTCACGAGCACTAGGGTCTTCTCAACAGCCATCCATATTCACCGGTTGCTAGGAGGGGATTGGTTAAGGGTATAAGAGGATGCTTAACGCACCTCTACGGGCTCTCCTTCTCCCTATGGACTTAGGCTAGCTTCTTCTTCATCTTCCTTATCCACGCTAGCCTGTCGGGCCTCCTCCTCAGCTTCATGAAGTTCTTGTAGCACTTGCTGCTGCAGAACCAGAGCACCTGTCCCCTCTTAGTCACGAACATTATACCTGTACCTGGCTCTATGGGGCGGCCGCAGTAGTCGCATGTCCTCATCTTTGGCACTACACCTACACCCCAAGAGGTGAAGCCGGTGGGGAGAGGAATTAATACCTTTAACCCCCATCCCATAGGAGTACGGTACGCAAGGGGTGCGGTTGGATGTCGGAGGAGAAGAGCATAATCGAGGAGATCGGTTACCCCGCCGAGGTAATACAGATCATTGGTAGGACTGGAGTGGCGGGAGAGGTAACCCAGGTTAGGGTTAGGATACTAGAGGGTAGGGATAAGGGTAGGATCATAACCAGGAACGTCATGGGAGCGGTTAGGCTCGGCGATATACTGATATTGAGGGAGACGGAGAGGGAAGCCCGGAGGCTCAGCAGGAGGAGGAGGTAGTCCTGGACTACTCGCTCCTATACTCCACCCTCCAGGGTCTAGCCTCACGGTCTACTACAACCATCCCGTAATCCTCTAGAAGCCTTAGATAGCCTATCAGCGTCCTAGCCTGTACATAGGATTGTGGCGAGGGCTCTACTCCATACACTCTTCTAAGTAGATCGTTGAAGTCCTCAACACCCATTGGTATGATGGCGAGGGCTCTCGCCATCCTCTTATTCTTCCTTTCAATAACACCCTTGAAGTACTCGAGCGCCTCCCTCCTACCTATAATACTGCCATGCCCAGGGGCTAGGCGCCTCCACTCCCTACCCATGATCTCGTATACAGTGAGCATGTAGTCCCTATAATTGATTGTAGTAGGGGACTCGCCTAGCACTGCATTATCGCCGGCAAAGAGGTAGTCGCCAACAATTATGCACTGGTGGTCATCAGTATGACCAGGGCAGGAGAACGCCTCTAGACCGAGATCAAGCGGGCACGAGCCTATAGGATACCTTTTAGCCGAGTTGTATGATTCAACGATTTCACCATACATACCCTTAATCATATTGAAGAACTGTGCCAGCACGCCATGGGATCCCGTAGGCTCAATACCCATTGCCCGGAGGGGTGTGTAGACATGGTCCAGTACAGTCTCTAGAGACGAGAGCACCCGATCCGTCTCCTTCCCAGCGCAGATTATGGGGGAGTCGAGCCCTGTTATACCGAGTGAGTGGTCCCAGTGCCAGTGGGTGAGTATAACAGCAGAGACCTCGCCTACCCTGCTGGGATCCAGCCTCTCCCCTCCAGAGTCGACTAGGAACCTCTCTCCACCAGCATCCACTATATAGAAGTTTGAGGGAGTTGTTAGAGGGAACCTGAACGTCTCCCGCCTCTCAACCTTAACACTGGTTGGACCGCTCATATGCTCTAAGCCACCATGTGATCCCTGTTATGCGGACGCTATTGCTTATAGATACTTCGAGGCATGTATGTATCTTCGATTGCCCCCACCTTTATACCAACCAAGCATCACATAGCTAAACGAGCACGAGAAGCCTGGGGTGTAGGACTATTGCATTTTGAGTTTACAGAGGACCAGAAGATCTTCAGGGAGGCCGTAAGGGAGTTTCTAGCGAAGGAGCTCCAGCCCCGTTGGGATAAGATCGATGAGGAGCACTGGATCCCCACAGAGCTGATCCATAAGATGGGAGAGCAGGGGCTCTTCGCAATACCAGTCCCCGAGGAGTATGGGGGACAGGGAGGCGACTTCACCACTACCGCTATAGCTGTTGAGGAGGTGGCGTACCACGACCCCTCGGTAGCGGTAGCGGTTTTCACCCTGCTCAACAACGCCTGGCCCTTCATACTCTACCTCTACGGTAACGAGGAGACGAAGAACGAGATCCTCCCGGTAGTGGGGAGGGGGCGGGGCTTCTTCGGCATAGCGTCTACCGAGCCCCATGGGGGGAGCGACGTAGCTGGGACTAGGACTAAGGCGGTCAAGTCCGGCGACAAGTACGTTGTTAATGGAGAGAAGATATTCATAAGCGGAGTCCGCGAGTCCATGCAACAGCTCGACCTAGGCTCATGGTACTTGATCACGAGGACGGGGCCCGAGGAGGCAAGGCATCGGGGGATATCGGCGCTAGCATTCATAGGGAATAAGAACGGCAAGATCCCCGAGGGATTCGAGTACACTATTCTAAACACTATTGGGAGGCACGGCATCTCTACAGGACAGCTCATATTCAAGGACGTCGAGGTTCCCGCTAAGTACCTGATAGGAGAGGAGAACAGGGGCTTCTACTATGCAATGGAGGGCTTCACTCTAGCAAGGATACTCGTCGCAGCGGCAAACATCGGGGCTTCAAGGTGGGCGCTTGAAAGGATGGTGGAATGGGCCAGGGAGAGAGAGCTATTCGGAGGCAGGCCGATCGCCTCATTCCAGGGCGTCAGCTTCCCTATAGCCGAGGTTGCGATGGAGCTCGAGGCTGCCAGGCTACTAGTATACGAGGCTGCATGGATGGCCGACAAAATCTATATAAAGAAGGAGCCAGGTCTTAGGCCGAAGGACCTCAGCTTCTACTCCGCCTCAGCCAAGCTGAAGGCTGTAAGGACAGGGTTCAAGGCCTTCCAGACCTTAATGGTCGTATATGGAGCCAACAGTTATGTGAAGGAGACCAACGTTGCCAGAGGCTTCCTGGGAGTACTCTCATACCTGGTAGGAGCGGAAGGAGCCCAGAACATTATGAAGTACATCATAGCGAGAGAGGTAATAGGGAGAGAATACGTGAAGGACTAACACCCAGACAATATCTCCTCCACAAGACCCCTACACATCTCATATTTCTCCCTTGCAACCCTCGAGCCCCGGTTAGAGGCTTCAATAAGAGACTTTGCAGCCATACATACGAGATCCTCCTCCGTAACCCGTAGGACTACTCTGTGGATGAAGCCGGGGTCGACGCGCTTCATTAAAGTCCGTGTGAATGGGAGCGTATCATCTAACACGATCTGCCTGGTGAATATTCCCTCACTGTTAATTACGAGACTATTATTCTTAGATAGTTCCACTTCAACCTCGTGCTCGCCGGGGGGAGGAGCAAGGCACATGGCTAGATCGATTCCCCTCTTCCCAATACAGGGGCACGTCATCTCTCATCTGGCACCCGCTCTACGATTAGAGTGAGCCCTTTAAAGGATGTGACACGTACTCGCTCCCCAGCCCGGATAGTCTCACCGCTCCTCGAGACAGCGTTCCAGATCTCTCCCTCGAGAAGGATCTTCCCCTCGGGGTCAAGGTCCTCTATGACCTCTCCAACCAGCCCGATCAGAGCCTCCGAGCCCACCTTTACGCGAGACGCCTGAGCCTCCGCCACCCTATACGTTAGAATACCAACCACCGCGATGAACACTGCAGTGGCGGCGACGATCCCCTCTAAGCCTATAACGCCTTTATCGTATAGCAGGTAGAGGATAAAGTAGAGTATAACTGTTATCACGATTATCTCGTCGAGGAGGGCGACGACAGCCTCAACATACTTGCTCCTCAACCCTACCCCCACTATACTGTTAAACGCGGAGGCATAAACCAGATAATCAAAGCGTAACTAGAAGGTGTATGGAATTGAAGGAACAGTGGATGAAAGTCACCACAGGGTCAAAGCTGCTTGCAGCATACTACGGGATTATCGCGGCCATTGAGAGGATATCGGGGGAGGCGGACGTCTCGCCTCTCGAATACTATGTAGGAGAGGAGGTGCTAGACGCAACCTGGATCCAGGGAGGGATCGAGTCTGGTAAGCTGGTCGTAGAATATAATGGCCCCCGGGAGGGTCTGGAGGAGGTCGAGGACGAGATTGAAATAGGCGGGAGGACAGTTACCTTACAGCTGACCCCGGTAAGGGAGCTTATGGGGGTTCCATTAACCGCCCTCTACGAGACTGCACCGGAGAAGACTCTACGCTCGGACTCCCCCGAGTTTAAGCGGCTAGCGTTCGAGACAACTAGGAGCGGTATCGAGTATATGTCGCTGTATCTTGACGATGGAAGGATCCTATTCTTAGAAGGAGAGTACCTACGTGTATCCCTACCCTTCGTCAGGGCTGCAGGGAGCGTCCACACCCACCCGGAGGGGTCCTGTATGCTTTCATTAAAGGATCTGGAGTCTGGCCTCGACCTCCTAGCAGAGGGAGGCTTATTCGAGGCGGTAGCTACGATCTCCTGCTCCTTCATAATGTACAGGATCGGCCTTGTTACAGAGGACGATTATTTCAGGGTCAAGGAGGCGATCCTCAAGGCTAGAGGCGGCGGGCTCGAACGCCCTATAAGGCTGGATAGCATAAAGTTCTACAGCCTCTCATACTAGGAGGGTGGACCCTGTGAGGAGCCTGGAGGAGATCGTGGAGGCTCTAACCTCCCTATCGAGGACAGGGTGGATGCTGCGAGGGATCCCCCACACTATAGCTGAGACTGTCGCCGAGCACTCCTTCCACGCATCCCTCCTAGCACTTGAACTATCACTGAGACTCCGCGACATGGGGTACCATATCGACCCCTACAAGGCCGCGGTCATAGCGTTAGTACACGATATTGGAGAGTCGATTATCGGTGATATACCTAGGACCGCCGGGATACATGATGCTAAGAGGAATGCGGAGGCTAGAGCCGTCTCAACACTCCCCATACACGATACTATCAAGGCCCTTGCCTCCGAGTTCGAGGAGCTAGGGTCAGATGAGGCTGTCATTGCTAGAGTAGCAGAAATGCTCGCCACTGCCGCGAAGGCTAGAAGGTATAGGCTGCTCGGCTATGAGGGCGTTGCCGAGATCGAAGACAACATGGTTGAGAGTATTAGGGCCATGCTGAATGGAAGAGTGTATGGGCGTGCTTTGAAGGAGATCGCTTCAAGCCAGCTAGGATTACCCCTCTAGCCTCCGCTTATACTCTAGAGCCGTTGGTACTATGAGGGACCCCTTCTCCAGCAGTCCTAGGGAGCCGTTCTTACACGACTCTTCGCTGAAGGACCTCCTACCCTCACCTAGCCGTGGATGAGAGAACATTAAGGGTACGGGGTCGTCGCTGTGGGATTTCATGTACCAGGGCGTGGCGTGATCGCTGGTAACTATGAACAACACGTTATCCCTATCTATCCTGTCGAGGAGCGGTCTTACAAAGTACTTGTCTATCTCCTCTATAGCCTTCACCTTCCCCTCAAGGTCGCCGTCGTGGCCGGGTTCATCGGGGCCCTTCAAGTGGACGTACACACCGTCATGCTCCTCCAGCGCTTTGACTGCGAGTTCAACCTCCCTCTGGAGTAGCGTAGGTTTATCCACCAGCTGAGGATCCAGGCCTAAAGGCACATCTGCTAATCCGAGGGCTAACGCTATCCCCCTCTCAACAACCATCTCCACAATACTAGCCAAGTCGACTCCATACTTCTCCTGGAACGGCTCAGCCTCCGGCAGTTTATCGCCTGCGTCCCGGAGGAGGACAGCGTTGGCTGGGAGGAGTCCCCGCTGCCTCCTCTCCTCGTTTACCGGGTGCTTGTCTAGGATCTCGATAGCCTTCATGGTGAACTCGTTGACGAGTTCGGCAGCCTTCTTAGCGTTGGGGGTGTCAGTGAGGGGCTTGGCTTTCTGGATATACGGTTCAAAGCTGCTCCTGGCATGACTTATCCTCCCTACCCGTTCATAGGCTGGATCAGTATTCGTTATGTCAGCGGATAGAGGCATATCGCTGTGCTTGATTACAAGCACCCCCCTATGACCTATCGTTGCACGGAAAAGCGCCCGTGCTCTGCCACCATCCAGCTCCATTCCATCAATAGCCTCGGCGAGCAGCCTAGCCTCCCTGGTGGTAACGCTCCTTCCAGCCCTCCTATCAATTATCCTGAGAGTAGCAGGGTCTACGGTAGCATAGTTTGCTCTCAGCGCGAGCTGGCCGCTGGAGAACCTAATCCCCGCCCCCAGAGCCTCCAGGGGGCCTCGACCGGTATAGTACTTCTCTGGGTCATAGCCAAGGAGGCTCATAACTGCCACATCGCTCTCCGGCGCTATCCCCTTCCCAACCGTGTAGACGAGCCCGCATACACTGTTCTCGGCGAGGCTATCTATACCAGGCTTCTCCGCCAGGGCCAGACTCTTCTCCCTGCCCTCAGCGAACCCGTCTGCAGCACCGTCCAGGACAATGTACACGAGCTTCACTACAGACACCAAATTTGGTTGCTGAGAGCCTGAGAATATAAAGCGGAAGGATGGCGGCGGGGCCCCCACTGGTAGCGGGGGGTGGATTTGAACCACCGACCTCGGGGTTATGAGCTTCGCGGGGCGGAGCTATACGCTACCAGCCCTCCCGCGGGCTGCCAGGCTACCCTACCCCGCTGTCTTACCCCGCCATCTTCCATCATCTATAATGGCGGGGTTTATATTTCTTGGCTACCCATCACGGCGACGGCTTTTAATTTAATCTCAATAGATTTAAGTAACAGGTCCACATCTCCTGCATAGGGTATAACGTATAGCCCCTGAGGCGATAGCAAAGCTTCAACACAGCCTCGAGGGACCCCCATGATCCTCAGTATAGGGGCTTCCGAGTATCTACCCCTATATACGTATATAAAGAATGGTTCCCCGTTAAACGTGCCCGTTATCTCTCGGCACTGGGGACCCGTATCTCCTAGAACGGCGTTTTCAACGCCGGGGACCCGTTTAATTAATTCAAGTAATTCCTTCTCGTTCATTTCTTGACCCTCTTTCCAACACCTTCACAATTAATATCATAATTAGTTATTATTAAGTCAAAATTTATTACCAGATCGCATAGAGACTCTATTGGAACCACTGCTCTCTGACCATACTCGGTCTCGACTATAGCCAGCTTTCCTGCCTTCTTGATAGTTGCTTTAGGCATATAGCGGCCCCCTCATCTCTTATATAGATTAGGACGTAACTTATAAGATGCTACGGGGTTCCACTTTCTCCAGCGTTCATAGATATATCTAGCTTTGGGATTTCGCCTTAATTAGGGGAGCTTTAGGATTAGTGGGGTAGTGCTACTGTATGGTTGTCCTCCTCAGGATCTTGGCAAGGACTCTCGGGTTCTTTACCTTGTTGACCTCATTTAGAGGTACGTACTCGGGAAGGCTGTACCTTGTCCTTGTAAGCTCAGCTATTACGTCTCTAGCCTTCAGGCTGGCTAGTATTCTCCTAAGCCTATCCTCTCCAACGATCCCGGCGAAGATCTGCTTGAACTCGCGCCATGATATGGGCTGTCTGGCCTCTCTTAGAGCTTCTAGGACTAGCTTCTCTATCTCCTCGTCGCTCAGTGCTAGTGTTATCTCTATGCCTAGTTCGTCGGCATTTATTGTTTGACGCATTGACTCGAATTCCTCTAGTATCTTACGTCTTACCCTCTCTACTAGTCTTGTATCCACTGTGGCTTTTACTGGTACCATTTTAATCACCTCCTTTACTCATCTATATATGGGGCAGGAAAACTATATAAACTCATCGTACATAATCTAGGGGTTAAAGGTGTTAAGCCAGCTTTGTATAGTATTCGTTCAAAGAATGGATAATCCAGTAAATAATATTTATATAATTAAATTATATTTGTATCAGTAAGAATAACCGTACGCCTCTTCTGCCTGCTCTGATTTTGCCGGAGCCTGCGACTCTAGCCCGAAGAGATATGGGTCTCCGCTGAAGCCTCCCAGCTCTCTAAGGTCACTCACCAGATGACTCCTGAGGGATGAGAGTAGTATCTTCTCGATCCTCGCCTCATCAGACTGGTCCCCCTCCAGCTCTAGCAGCCTCTTATCGATCCACGCTATTTCATCCGCGATCCTCTGTATCTCGTGGGAGAAGACCCTGTTAATCTGTTCGTCTAGCCTACTGTACTCCATGACCCGCACCAATCAAGATTATTGGACTTATTGGGGAGATGGGCGGGCATAGATAGTAATCACGGGAGATTACCCTCACAATACTGGGATAATACTTGTGAATAATATTATAATAGATTATCAGTAGTACATAATACCCCCCACCCAGCAATAGACCATAGGGAGTGGTCTTCATGAGAGAAGATGTACCGGATATACCAGAAGACGTACTAGAAGACCTGATGGAGACTGCTCGCGAGATCGAGAAGAGTATAAGCCCAAAAGAGAGGGCGAGGCTCAAGCTACCCTCCACCCGTGACCTGGCGGAGGCCGTGAGGGAGGCGGCCTACAAGGCTAGAGGAGCCAGCCCCGAAGAGTTCCCCGATATAGTAAGGGAGCTATTGGAGGAGAAGGGATTCAACACTAAATACGTGAACGACAGGAGGATTTGGAGGACATACGAAACCCTCGTCAGGAGGGGGATAATACCGGACACGCTAGGGGTAGTGGAGTGGTAGAGGCCTGTGAGATCTGCGGTGAAAAGCCGGCAGTAGCAACGTGCAGGATCTGTGGCCGCCACGTCTGCAGCGGCCACATATCAGAGGACGGCGTCTGCAGCGTGTGCATGGAGACGTTGTGTTCGATTTGCGGTAGGAGATTATCTATAGGATATTGTGTAATCTGCGGCAGGATCGGATGCGACCAGTGCCTCATACAAGTCGACAATGTCAGGAGGGTATGCGTGGATTGCCCCAGAAAACTCGCCCCTCGGGGAGAGTCGCTCCGCGCTAAGGTACTCGAGGTCGTGAGGATGGGTTTGAGGCTCGAGGGCGGGGAACCAATTTAAACGGACCCGGCTCCGATCGCCATGGGGGAGAAGGAGGCGGCGAAAATGTCGGCGCAGGAGCAGATAATGATACCCGGGAGAACCCTGGCCTCTAGGCTAGAGGGTATTGTGGACTCGCTGCCCAAGGAGGGTTACAAGGCGGCTGTAGCGGTGGGAGTCGTCGAGAGGTCTCTTGAGCTGCTGAATGAGGTAAGAGATCTAGCATCGAAAGTCGCCTGTGTAGCTCGGAGCAAGGGAGGCTGTAAGGGGGAATTCTGTGATGCTAAGTGTGGAGGCTTATTCTTGGAAAGGGTTGAAGATGAGATTGTTCTAGCAAAGCACGGATCAAACCCGTTCTCGGCAAGGCTTGCTCCTGGAAGGCTGGAGGTAAAAGTTAGGGACGCTAGGCTTGTATTAGAGGGTAGTGAAGCCAAGGCAGGTATATCGGGCGTGAATGGTATAGTATGGACTACTATAGACCTCAGCGACGTGGACAGCATATTCGAGAACAACTATACGCTGAAGTATGTGTTAAGGAGGGTGGGAATACCCCTGATAAGGGCTAGAACAGCTATCCAATACTGTATGGCCATGTCAGCAATCACTTGCTAGCCCCCATCCTCTCAATCAATAGGGTTAAAGGAATCCTTTAATGATACCTTTAAAGATCCTAGATCCTAACAGCGTAGTAAAACTAAAACTCGCCAATAACATATATTACCTTAAATCACCATTTAGGGTTAATTGACAAGAACCGACTTTGTGGAGGTGGTCAAGAATAGCGAGGAAGAAGGCTAAAACACTCCCACCGGTCAAGGTGAGGGACCCCTACACTGGCAAAGAGGTAGAGCTGGTGCCAAAGAAAGTATGGGAGCTGAAGCCGAAGAATAGGAAGGGCGTGAAGATCGGGCTCTTCAAGAGTGAAACAGGGAAGTATTTCAGGGCAAAGGTTCCAGACGACTATCCTGTCAGCTAGCCAGCCTAGCACCCTTATACAAATAAACTAAAAATCTTTATTTTTATTTATTATGGGGTCGTGTCCGGTGGAGGCCGGTCATCGGCCCAGCCTCTCAGACGTGCAAATAAAGTCATCCCCCGAAAGACAGCCTGTATACTCCCGGGTAATTTTAATACATCTAAATAGACGATAAATCAATGATAATAAATATTAAAAAGACTAATATATTGATGATTGTCCGGTCTAGGCTACAAGCCTAGAACCGGGAACCTCCTCTATAACCGCCTGCGCCCTTTCTATAGAAGGTCTTCTGCCTCCTGTAACCTCCGCTAGGAGACTGGGCTTTAGGCACATTCTCTGGAATCTCGGATTCCTGGGCTACCTCATCGTCGTCTAGCTCCTTTATCTCTCCCCTGTACCCAACGTTCAGCTGCACTTCGCCCCTGTAAGCAGTGGTCCATGCTCCCTTCACTTCTATAGCCTGACCCTCTTCTAAGGTTCCAGCATGCTTGCCCCAGAGGGTCATCTTTATCCTACCAGTCTCGTCTCCAACTATTGCCTCGCTTATTGTTCTCGGTCCTTTACGCGTCTCCACAACCTTGGTGTCCATGGTCTTTAGAACCCTTACCTTCACGTTCACGTTATCTTCTCCTTCGCGGAGAGAAGAGATCTTCCTAACTCCTTCCTCCATTCCCAATACAGTTCTCCCTTTCTTCGCTCGTATGACCCGGTGCTGCGGGTCGGGGATAACGCATTCATCAGGGGGTATTATAGTATATGTATTGGCTTATAGAGTGTAATTGGAGGGCGGGATGAGAGAACTGGTTTCACCCGAGCGTGCATGAGGACTGGTTACTCCTTCGACCGTCCTCCCAGGCTGAATCTTGAGGGTAAGAGCCTGCCTAGCGTGGAAGTCTTAACCCTGCCAGTCCTCCATGAAACCATGTGGATTACAAGGTTCTCGTCGCCGAACTCCGAGAGCACCTGGAGGCACGCGCCACAGGGGGGTATCGGCTCATCACTGTCCAATGCGAGTACGAGCACCTCTCTGATCTTGCGTGCTCCATGGGCGACTGCGTTGAAGACTGCTGCGCGCTCAGCGCATACAGTGAGCCCGTAGCTGCTGTTCTCCACGTTGACTCCGGGATAGATTCTCCCCCTCTCGTCTCTAACCGCCGCAGCTACCCGGAAGTTAGAGTATGGAGCGTAGGCGTTCCCTGCAACAGATAACGCGGCCTCCAATAGGTCTCTGGGAACCCCTGCCTGCAATATTATACACCCTCTCCCGCTAAGGGTATTACGGGAAATAGATAAGCGTCGATCCACAATTGGGCTTAGCTGGGGACTGGGTGCCATCTCATGCAGAAACACGGACTAGACGAGGTAGTCAAGAGCGTCTCCCTACTATACAATGAGCTGAAGGCTCCATTCGTGAACAGGGATGAGGAAGCGAAGGTTCTGGTTTTAGCCCTAATCACGAGAGAGCATGCCCTCCTACTAGGCGAGCCTGGCACTGCTAAGAGCGCCCTAGCCAGGAGGCTCGCTAGTCTTGTGAAGGCTAGGTTCTTCAAATACCTGCTCACACGGTATACCGAGCCCAGCGAGCTTCTGGGCCCCCTCGACATAAGGGCGCTGAAAGAGGGGGAGTATAGGAGGATCGTGAGAGGGAAGCTTCCCGAGGCCGAGATCGCCTTCCTAGACGAGATCTTTAATGCTAATAGTGCGGTGTTGAACAGCCTCCTCAGCATAATGCAGGAGAGAATAGTATACGATGGCTACTCTGAGATAAAGACTAACCTATGGACTATAATAGCGGCGTCGAACAACGTGCCAGAGGAGCAGGAGCTCCAGGCCCTCTACGATAGGTTCCTCTTCCGGCATAGGGTTGAGCCCCTTCCTCCAGAGTACTGGGATCCCCTCCTCGAGGCCGCGTGGAATATTGAGAGGAGCGGCTATGAATCTCCCTCTCCAGTAATGGATCTTGAGGGGGTGAAGCGGGCTTATGAAGCGGTCCTAACTGGGGTCGACGTCTTCACAATTAAAGATAAACTCATAAAGATATTTATGGTATTAGATGATAAGGGATTCCACGTAACTGATAGGAGGAAGGGGAAGATCCTGAAGGCTATAGCGGCGCACGCCCTCCTAGAGGGTAGGAGCCAGGCTATGGAGCAGGACCTGGTTGTCCTCAAATACACTGTTCCAAGGGACCCGGAGGACTTCGAGAAGATAAACACTATACTCATGGAGGAGTTGAAGACTAAGGACAGGATTCTGCGGGAGCTGAACGCTATAGCCTCAAACCTAGACTCTACAACAGACATCATTGACAAGGCAGCATCCTTCGACCCCAGGCTGATAGACTATTACAGGAGCCTCAAATCAACTAAGACGAAGGTGCAGAGCCTAGTAGAGGGCATAGATGACCCCGAGATCATAAGGCTAGCGAGCGAGATCATGGAGAAGATAGACTACCTCATAGACAAGGCCCTCTCAAAGCTCAACGTCTAGCCCGGGTGTACGTGTATGAAGCTCCTTGTAAAAGCCCCTGAGATCCCGGGAGTCGTGGCAGAGTATCACGGGGAACTCATAGTTAGACTAGTGGGAAAGCTCCTAGGAGGATCAAGTCTCCCAGACTGGATGGACCCCCAACTGGCGGCTTCAATATACTATGCGTTCTACCTCCCAATACCCATACTAGACGCTGAGGTAGGGAAGGGGGAATCCAGCCTCAAGGAGGCCATTATAAGGGCTGTAGTTGAGGACGCTGGCTTCTGGCGAGTGAAGCCAAAGACCGTAGTAGATCGTGTGACTAGCCTGGTAGCTTCGGCTTCTCTCCTTGAGAGGGTCATAAGGAGCCTCCCTAAGGATGGCGGGAAGAGCGGTATGGGGGGAGAAGCCGAGGCGTCAGACATGGTTAGGAGGGCTGTATCGGCTGCACTGCAACAGGCAGAGAAGGATGCAGAGACTGCTAAGAGGATCGAGTCGCTAATCAGTAATAGTATGATAGGCAATACCTCGGAGCTAGCGTTTGAAGACGTGTTGGAATCAATGCTGAACCTCGCTAGGAAGACTGATGTCTCCAGGGTGTTGGAGAAGCTTGAGGGGATCAAGATGCCAGCGTTGTTCGCGAGGAAGACCAGCAGGTTCACTAAGGGGTGGATCGAGGGGGTGGAGCTGGGAGGCAATCTTGAGAGGGTTCATCCAAGCCAGCTCGCCCTGCCAGACGAGGCATTCTACCTCCTCTACGCAGAATCCAGGCTCCTTCTCTACAGGAGGGTCTTCACATCCTATGAGGGACCCCTATACGTTCTACTAGACAAGAGCGGGAGCATGTCTGGTAGCAAGATAGACTGGGCTCGGGCTGTCGCTATAGCTCTATTCCAGGCCGCCCTAAGGGAGAGGCGCCCCTTCTATGTGAGATTCTTCGATGCAATGCCCCACAGTCTACTAAGCATAAGGGGGAGGCCTAAGCCGAGGAGTGTCGTGGAGCTATTAGAGTACCTTGGTACTGTTAAGGCGGGGGGAGGAACCGATATTACTAGGGCCCTAGCAGCGGCGGCGAGCGATATAGAGGGTAGGAGGGTTAAGAAGGCTTCTGAGGTCGTCCTGATAACTGATGGGGAGGATAAGCTTTCAGAGTCCATCGTCTCCGAGATACTCTCTAGGGCTAGGATGAACCTCCACACTGTGATGATCGGTGGCGATAACAAGTCCCTCAAGACTGTCTCTGCAAGCTACATGCGGGTGGCGAAGCTTTCAGGTGGGGAGCTATTAAGGGTAGTGGATATGGTTGGGAAAACCTCTAGGGGGGCTCGACGCGGTAAACCTTAACAATATTGTCAACGTTCACCTTGTACATGTACTCTTCACCGTGCTTCTTCGCGAGCCTTTGCACGTGGTCAGCCATTACCCATGGGTATACTACTGCACCGGGCCTCATAGGGTCGTCGATGTGGTCGCTCTCCAGCATGTATACGGGTGGAACCCTCCCCACGACATGGGATAAGAGCTCTGGCTTGCCAGGGACTGTTGCAGGGTAACCCATGTCTGCAACCATTACTGCATGCTTCGGCTTCATATGATGGAATACTATACGCTCTCTTACCATGCCAGCGCCCAGCCTCTCTACAGCCATGTCGACGAGTCTAGCTGTTATCGACCCCTGGTTCTCAAGATGCATATGGACGAGGCACCCGTTGTCCCTAGCGATCTCGAGGGACCTCTCAAGGATCAACTCGCTTATGAGCACCCTCTCAGCCCCAGTCTTGTAGTGGGGCCTGCCTACCTCGCCAATGCCGTCGGGGAACCCGTTACTGCAGGATTTCCCGATCTCTTCAACTACTCTCAGCCCGAGGTCCAGCACATCATCGGGCTTCATACGATACTTGTCTATAAGTCTATCCACGTCGGCGGGGTGGAAGCCGGCTAGGCAAGCAGTCTTCAAACCTGCTCGTTCAGCCTCCATACATTCCCTAGCGAGTATGTCGAGCACATTCTTGTAGGATTCAAACCCGTTGAACTCTATACCATAAGCCCAAGGCGACAGGGCTACAATAGCCATAAACCAGCCTCCGCTCTCCTTGAACTTCTCAGCTATCTTAGCGGCTCCCATGCCGCGAACAGGGTTCGTGTGGGTATGTGCATCTCCTACAGGTATCACAGCCCCTCACCACCAGGTTATTCTAGTATTATAGCGGGTTTAGCTGGTAGTGCCGTCTTCTTCAGCCCGCCGGCATCCTCTTCGAAGACAACCTCTACGCTCTCGAGCCCCGCCTCCCGGGCTAGGAAGTCCGCGGCCTCTCTTAGAGCTTTGGCTTCCAGCTCTCTATCGACTAGGAGCGAGAGTATCTCGGGGTTCTGCATTAACTGTTTGACCAGCCGGCCCGCCTTGCCCTTCACCTGTCCTGGTAGCTCTTTAATGGATTCTTGGATCGCGGTCTTCAAGTCTAGCCCAGAACTCCTCTTCTCGGCTATCTTCTCCGCGAAGTCATACTTCCACTTGGCGGCGATTATTATCCTAGCCCTCCTTGCTTCTCCGGCGAACTTTTTGATCTCTCTTATGTCCTCCAGCACCCTCTTAACCAGCTCCTCAGCCCTCTCCACCATGGGCCTTATCTTATCCTCCTCCGGCTCCGGCCACGGGGCGGTCGCTATGAATGGTTCTTTACCGATCCTCTCCCACACCTCCTCAGCGGTGTGCGGGGCGAATGGTGCTATCATTAGGGTCACTACCTCAATGTATCTTTTGAGGAGGTCTCTGTTGGGTTCTCCAGCCCTCTTAATATACCATTTATAATAGTTTTGCATATTATAGTATGCTTTGACTAGAGCAGTCTTGTAATTGGTCTCCTCCATATCCTTTGTAACCTCCTTGATGGTCCTGTTGAGCACGCTCTCGAACCAGTCGTCTATGCTGAGCCTCGTAGTCCTCCCCTTGCCATAGTTTGACTCGGCGAATCTTATCCAGCCGAGCAGCTCCTCGGCCGCAGCCTCGGCTACCTTAGGCTCGAAGTTAGCGTCGTCTAGACCGGCGTCGGCTCCAGCGAGGATCTCTGCCCACCTGGTTGCATCGGCTCCCCACCAGTCTAGGGCTTGGCGGAGGAGTATGAAGTTGCCCTTGTGCTTGCTCATCTTCTCCCCTTCTACCAGTATCCACCCGTTCACCCCGATTCCCCGGGGCCAGTGCTCTTCGGGGAAGATGGCGACGTGGTGGAATATGTAGAAGGTGAGGTGGTTCATTATCAGGTCTTTACCGCTTATCCTGAGGTCAACGGGATACCAGTAGAGGAACTCTCTCCTCATCTCCTCCAATAGATTGACAGGTATGCCGCTCTTCTCGGACACCTCTCCAGGGTCCCCCTTGCCGAGGAGGACGTAGTCGAAGACCTCGGGGATGAGCTGCTCAGGCTTTACACCGTACTTCTCCGGGTGCTGCAGGTATTTCGCTAGAGTATAGTATGCCATGTATATTGTTGAGTCGCTTAGGCTCTCGATAACCCACTCCCTATCCCATGGTAGCGGGGTTCCCAGCTCCCCCTTGTGGGTGCAGGCCCAGTCCTTCAGCCAGTCAATATTCCTGTGGAAGACCTCCCTAAGGGTGACGGGTAGGAACCTCATCCTATCCACGGCCCTGTGGGCCAGCCTCTTCCACTCCGGCTTACTGTAGAGGAGGAACCACTGGTCTGACACAATCTTCACATGCGTCCTAGCACCACATCTACAGTAAACCCTCTCGGGGAGAGTGTAGACCTTCACAGCGGCACCCTTCCCCACCAGCCACTCGATTATGGAGTCTTTGACCTCACTAACCCTCCTACCAGCCCAATCTCCCGTATTCTCAAGTAACACGCCGGTATGATACTCTTTAGCGTATATCTCCTTGGTTGCATCCTCCAGCTTATCCCTCTCCTCCTGGCTCCTTATACCACGCCGCCTCACCGCGTCCCTAGCAGGTATCTTGGAGTATCCCTCTACCCGGATCAGGGGGATGGGTTCTAATCGTGCAACGAGGTCCTTATCGAGCCCATACTCCTCTAGGATGCGGGGGTCCCTCTTCAAGTCTTCCAGGGCAACGTAGTCATATGGAGCATGGGCTGGGACGCTCATGACTATACCCGTACCCAGCTCTGGGTCGACAAACTTGGCTGGGAGAATAGGGACCCTCTCGCCCGTCACGAGGTTAACGACCACGCGGCCCAGGAGGTCCCTACCCCTTATCCTACCCTTTACCCTCACCTCGTGCTTCTGGTCGGCGAGCTCGCTCGCCATATAGTTGTTTACAACCCACTCCTCTCCGTCAACCTCTGCTATGAGATACTCGTGGTCCGGGTGGATCCAAATGTTCGTTACACCGAAGATCGTTTCGGGGCGGAAGGTTAACGCCGGCACCACTAGTCCATCATCGCTCCTAAACTTTATGATAACAGCCTCTACAGGGCCGATCCCCGCATACTCATCGGGCCTATCATGGTCTCCTACAACCTTCTGCTCTCTGGGACACCATACGACAGGATGCTCACCCTTACCCACCAGGCCCTTCTCCCTTAACTTGATGTACTGCCACTCGACGAACTTGCTATAGTATGGGTTGAGCCTTGTAGTGTAGAATTCCCTCCTCCAGTCAATGCTCATGCCATACCTTTTGAGATCCTCCTTCCACCCTCTCGTGAAGTACTTCACCCAGTACTCTGGATTCTTGAAGTTCTCCAGCTCGTCTTCACTAACACCCATGGACTTGAGGGTCTCAATGATCCTCTTATCACCCTCTCTCAAGCGGAGAGCTGATGCGACGATGGGGCCCCCGGTCGCATGCCATCCCTGGGGGAAGAGCACGTTGTAGCCGCGCATCCTCTTATACCGGGCAGTGACATCGACTCGGAGCACAGTGAACGCGTCTGCCCAAGTGAGGGTAGGCGTTAACATAGGGGTACGGGAACGTGACGAAGAACTTAGGCCTAGACTCGTCGGGGTCGGCTTCGAAAACGCGGGCCTTCTCCCACCTCGCCTGCCACTTGCTCTCTATCTCCTTCAGCCTAGCAACCAGCTCGTTCTCGCCGCTTCTCCTGGGTTTAAGCGCCAAACGCCACACCTGGAATTCCTAAGAAGCCTGGCAGGGCAAAAACATTTAGGTGCTAATCCACATCCCCAGGGTCCCTACCAAGATCTCTCTTGAAGCACTCGATTACAGCCAACACATAATACTTGTAACGGTTTCAAAAATACTAGGCGAGGTGTACTGTGTTGGAGGAGCCGGAGTTCGAGAGATCCTTTAATGGCAAGGCTAGGATCGGGAAGGTTATGGGTGGAATGCAGAGTATTGTCTTAAAGCCAGAGGACTTGTCGAGCCCAGTCGCGTTCCAAATGGCTCTGTCAAGGATAATGGAAGCAGCGATGAAGATGGTTGAGTCGGGAGGTCCGAAGCCACGGTATGTCGCGGAGATAAGGTTCACGGATGACCTCGGCAATAACGTGGTCTTCGCCGTGGATCTGGGGGAGCAGATCCCCCCATTCTCTAGCGAGACCGTGAAGGCTAGGATCAAGGTTGAATTATTCGATGTAGAGGAGGAACCATAAGCCTGGGAAAACCCCTTCCCAGCTCACCTCCTCCGCCTAGCCCTCTTCTCCTCCCTAGCCTCCTCCACGTATACTCCGAAGCCAAAGAGGTTCTTGAAGAACTCCTCCACGAACTTGATATAGTATCCCTTCTGCCCCAGTATTGGTCCAAGGTTCCCCCTCGCAACTAGTATTCTAAGATCTGGCCCCGCGAAGTCGAAGTCTATGATGTGCTTATGGATCCATGCTACCGGGTGGACCGCTCTAACATACTCCTTGAAATCGAGGGTTAACGGTACAGCTCTAAGCGTTAACCCTGTCTCCTCCTCGATCCTCGATATCCTCTCCCCGCCCTGCCCTATGAGCCTGCCAAGGTGACCCTCCTTCACCACTATTAGAGCGTCTGGCACGTGGCTACTATCGATCCCCCACTTCTTCTTCGTGTCCACAAGATAGACTACAGTGATAATGTCGGCGTCGGGGGAGATCTGCTTCGCCACCTCCAGTATGTTCTTCTCCCTATCATCCATTGTCCTCCTGCGGACCTGGAGCTCTAGCAGGAGGCGCAGACCCCTGCGGGCGCCTGGTCTGACTATATCCTTAACACCCAAGTCTATGATGGCGGCGTTCTCCTCTCCCCGCAGCACCTCCCTGGCTAGGATCGCCCCTTGCCTGGCAGGGTCCCGTTGGAATACGGGGTCCCCCGCTATGATCAGCCTCGACCCCCTGCCCAGCCTCGTCACTATCTCCACTATCGTCTCGGGGGCAGCGTTCTGAGCGTCGTCGAGGATTATGAGGGAGTCGTCGAAGGTCCTGCCCCTTAAGAGGTGGGGGTCTATCAAGACCAGCTTCCTAGACTCGATCAGGCTCCTCACAGATGCCTCGTCGGCTATTGAGGAGGCTATGTCCAATACGTATTCTCCAGCCAGCTTAACATAGTGGTTCTGGATCACTGGTTATCGTGAGCTCTCTTCCACTAGTTATGTCTATAATCGGCCTCGCTATGACCAGCTTCCTATAATCGCCCCTAGCTACGCCCTGGAGTCCGTAGGCGAGGGTGACGAAGCTCTTACCAGTGCCGGTGGGGCCGAAGACCCCTATTATCTCGAAGCTCTTATCCCTGAGTGCTTCTATCAGTTTCTTCTGGCCTTCACTCATCGGCTGGATGATTTCGAAGACGTTCTCCAGGCTCTTACTCATCCTCCAGCACCTCCAATTAATTGAGTAGCATGAAACGCGGGGTTTAAGCGTTTGAATCGGCTAGAGGAGTTCAGGGGAGATACAGGTTCTTCAGCTTAGACTCTAGGTCCTCGCGGAAAGCCCACCTCTCCATAACCCTCTCGAGCTCGTCAAGGTCAAGCTCATACACCAGGGCTCCACCTATAGGCTCGGCTGGCACCAGAGAGCCGTCGGGAGAATACACTCTACTCCCCCCACCAGTGATCCGCCCGTCTGGGTAGCGGACGCCGATACTGTTCACTCCTATAGTGAAGGCCACATTCTCCGCCGCCCTAGCCTGGAGAACGCTCCACCATAGGCCAAGCCTATCACCCGGTATAGCAGCAGGGTTATACAGTACATTCGCACCCATCACTGCAAGCCGGCGGGAGACCTCTGGGTAGAATATGTCAACGCACGCGACACAACCTATCCCAGCCTCGCCCACCCAGACTACTCTCGAGACCCTTCCCTCAGCGATCCACCCGCGCTCCCCCACAGCCTTACTAGGAAACCTCTTCTCGCATACAAGCTCTACACGCCCATTAATGACCGCGTAGCCCCTGCTCCTCACGCCATCAGGGAGGTTAATGTAGGCGAGACCGGCGAAGAAGTCGGTGCCAGTTGATTCATAAACTTCCTCCAGGAGCGCGGTGTAATCCTCCTCATCCAGGGGGTCCCTGGAAAGCCAGTTCTCGGGGAGGAAAGCCACTATCCCCTCACGGGCCTTCCCTACTCTTTCAAGCACCCTTACTATGATCTCCCGGTTCCTCTCCGGCGAGGGGTCCCTTGGAGCCTCAACCACCGCTACCCGTACCCTGCCCATACTGGTTCACCTTCTCGCCCGCTAGGAGTATTGAGGCGATAATCCCCGCCATGGCTGGGGTTAACTCTACAGCGTAGAAGCTATAGAACGTCCTGTTTCCGAGAAGCCATACTAGAGCGTATACTGCGAGGGTCCCGATATAGAAGAAGGGGGCCACCGTCACCGTCCTGTAGCGGTCGAGTGTGGAGCCTAGGATCACCAGGGGTATTATGCTAGCGACTGCTAGCGCGTGGAGAGACGTAGCAACCACGGCCGGCTCTATTATCGGGTTAAAGGAGTAGTAGAAGGGGTTCTCGTTCAATATCCATCCTATAGGTGTAGACGTAGGGGGTCCCGGCGGCCTCGAGGTCGTATGCCATTTCAATGCGTTTATGGTCTCCCTCACTATGTCTACTGGCCCAAAGTATGCGATGAGGGGGATCATGACGATAACGTAGACTAGGAGAGGTAGAAGTATGTCCTCGGACAGCCTCTTCGCCCTCTCCCTAAGGCTCCCATAGAGGAGGTCGTACAACATTATAGCCAGGATCCCAGCTACACCGCTCATCTTCACAGACGAGGCGAGCCCAGCAGCTATGAGGGCAGGCCTCCTCCGCCCTGCCACCAGGAGGGCGAGGGAGAGGGATAGGAAGAATGCTAGATGTATATCGAGCATTGCTAGGGATCCCGCGTACACTAGTATGGGGTCTGCAGCGGCAGCCGCCGCGGCGGCGATGGCGATTAGGATTGAGAGCATAGTTCTCCTGGATGCAGCCCAGAATGCCAGCCCTAGTATGAGCGGGATCATCCCTGCTTCCAGGATGCTGGGTAGCCTCCACCCAAGCGGGTTATCACCGTAGAGGAGCATGGAGAGCGCAATAATGTACTTGCCTAGGGGAGGGTGCTCTAGGTTGAAATAGTCCGGGTTGGTCTTATTGCTATACATTGACTCGTTTACTTGAACGTGAAATATCTCCTGGAGATAGCGTCTAGCGGTGTCTACATAGTAGATCTCGTCGCTGACGTACAGGCTCCCACGGTGGTAGTTAGCGATTGCTAAACTATAGGACTTGTATGAGACGTAGGCCGAGATCGGTAGAATCAACAATATCACTATAATGGTTGAAAACGCTTTCATAGATCCGGTGTGAGAGCGAGCGGTCAGCGTAGCTCAGCCTCCTCATGCCTGGGTTCAGGCGCCTCTTCTCCTCATCCCACTACAATAGGTTTAATCTATGGCACGTTTTAAATCCCCCGCTGCGAACAGGTATCCTAGAAAGGACCGGTGGATCCGTGTGTCTAGAAGCGCTAAGAAGAGGAAGAGGGACCCCTATTCTACAAACCTTGAAAGGCTCAGCGTCTACCCATCGTATAGGAGAAGCGTGAGCAAGGCTAGGGAGGCTGAGCGCGAGCAAGGGTTGAGGGAGGGCTCCATAATCCGTGTTAGGATATCGGGAATCGACGACGAGGGTAAGCCTACCGGCTTCTACAAGGGGTACGAGGTATCCATAGAAGTTAGGGGCAGGGAGCCTGAGCCAGGAGAGTCTGTAGCTGTTAGGGTGAAGAGGATTTCGGGTAGAAAGGTTTCCGGAGAGCTGGCAGAGGGTGGAGAAACAGATTAACTCGCTAGGATAAGCTAGGGGTAGAGGGGAGACGCTGTGGGACAGGCCTCTAGGAGCAGCCTCGAGGAGGCGGAGAAGTGCCGGCGCGGGAGAGACTTCTTAAGGCATATAGTAAACCATGTCCTCTCGGAGACGGCCGATAAGATACCTTTGAGTGTCTTCAACGAGATAAGGAACAGGTTCTCCAGGGCCGAGGAGACTTACAGGTTCACAAAGTTCGGCGGGAACCCTATAAGGCTTAAAGACTATCTTGAAAGCCCCGAGTTCCAATCTCTACTAGCATATGCTAAGGCCATGAACGCGCAGTGGGTGATCGAGAGGATCCTAGAGGCCACTATAAGGGAGTATAGGGACCTGTGCCCCTCAATAGCTGAGACGGCTGAGAGGATCCTAGAAGAGGCTAGGAAGCAGGTGGAGGAGGCCGGGAAGACTAAGCTCTCCCCCGAAGTGGTTTATAGGACGCTGAAGATGAAGGGCTATAAAGCCACTCTCCGCGACGATGGAGTAGTATTCATTGAAGGCACCAACTTCACGGTCACGTTGAAAGTGACAGAGTCAACGATATCCTACACCATATGTAGGGAGGGGAAGGCTACAAACCTCGCATCCATAGAGGCTAAGATCGAGAAGATAAGAGAGCTCTAAGCGCCTCCAATCCAACCCCTGGCTCCGCCGAGAATGTTTTAAGAAGTAGCCGTATACTGGCACCCTCCGCGATGAACCCCCTCCAGAAGCTGTCTGGAAGTCTATATAGGAGTCTGGCTCCCCGCTCGGGCTCGAGATTCTCTATTGCTCTCAAAAGCCTCCTAGTTAGTCTAGCCTCGCCTGCAAGGGGTGCTACCAGCCTACTATACTCCCGTACAGGGTCTGCGCTGTCAAGGGACCTGGATGCTAGGAGGGCTGACAGGAGGGCCATCCGTATCCCTTCGCCTCCAGCACTATTTATCAAGCCAGCGGCCTCGCCCAGCCTGATTACCCCGTCGCCTGCCGGCTCTACCCTAGAGTATACTGCTATGGGAGCGGCTCTCTCATCTATTATCCTCACCTTTCCATTAAACCTCTCTCCTAGAATCCTCTTGACATAGCTTTTTACCTCGGCTAGACTAGACCCCTTGAGGCCTCCCCCCGCATTCACGATACCGTCGCCCATGTGGGAGGGGAAGATCCATGCTAGACCCGCCCTCCTAGTCTCGAAGTGGAGTAGAGCGGTATCCTGGTCCCATGAGTCTACGCGTGCGAGGATACGATACGTGATGATGTAGGTGTCTCTTCTAGGATGAGCGTAGGGTCCCCTGGCGTTGACCCTAACCCAGCCCTTCTCCCTAAGGGGATCAGCATGCCTAATCCTTATCTCTGCCCCTTCAGCTTCAGCCGCCTCCCTGAGGAAGCCTACGAGCCTAGTCTTGTCAACAATATACCATGCGGGCCGCTCATGCTCGATAGTCTTAACCCCATAGCCTGGTACCTCGACTATGTGGCGTTTAACCGTACCGGATATGCTTCCAGACCTCCTTAGAATGTCATCGTACTCCTCCCTGATAATAATGGCGTCACCGCAGGGCTTGATATAGGTCTTCTGGAAGTCATAGGCTCTAACCCTATACCCTTTACCAGCGGCCTTCCAGGCGAGCAGGGAGCCTCCTGGCCCAAGGCCCACGATCACGATCTCCGGCTTGCCCAACTCCTACCCCATCCTCTACGAGGAGTCTAGGAAACCTGATTAAAGCCCCGGTTAATACGGTTCGAGAGAGGGTCTCCGAGGGTGGCTAGACTACAGCTTCCAGTAGAGGCTACTAAGAGTAGGAGCGGCCTCCACGCCGCCAGATCAATCATACTAGTGATCCATGGGGATAGTGTGAGGGTGATAGATAAACCCACGCATCCAGGCAGGGGGACCTACTCGCGGGGTACGGCGGGGCTGGCGGAGGTCGATGTGCCTGAGGGAGGAGTACTCGTACACGCCTGGCTCATCCTCAACCCTAGAGGACACGTTAAGGGCTTACTCCGGGTCTACGATTCCAGCGGGAAGCTCGTCCTCGCAGCTAGGCTCTCGAGGAGGAAGATACGCAGGATAATGGGGGACTCCAGCTATGCATGGGCTGTGGAGAAGGCTGTTGATTACCTGAAGCTCTCCAAGCACGTTAGACGATACAATTGGAGGACGGGTGTCCAAGAGGTTGGAGCATAGCGAGCCCGTATCAAGCTATGAGGAGGCCCTGAGGAGGCTA
The DNA here is from genome assembly GCF_055382595.1 of Thermodiscus maritimus. NCBI lineage: Archaea > Thermoproteati > Thermoproteota > Thermoprotei > Acidilobales > Acidilobaceae > Thermodiscus > Thermodiscus maritimus. The sequence goes on along the minus strand of NZ_AP042434.1, from coordinate 1,097,459 downwards.
GACCTAGTAGCTAGAAGGCAGAAGGGCCAGGTCATATACGTGTACCGGGAGGAGAGTAGGGAGGAGTTCCGGGACGAGGTGCCTCTATCACGCCTCGGCCTGCCGGATCCGCTGGAGAGGGCCCTCGAAGCCTACGGTATTAGGGGCCTCTATAGGTTCCAGGCCGATGCTCTAGAACGGTATAGGGGTGGAGAGGACCTTGTTATAGTAGCGGGGACGGGTACCGGGAAGACTGAGGCGTTCACCATACCCCTGCTTGAAGACCTCATAGGGAGGAGGGAGGCTTACACGAAGCCATACGCGATCCTAGTCTATCCTACAAAGGCTCTTGCAAGGGACCAGTATATCCGGTTGAGGCGCTTAGCTGAGGGGCATCTAGGCTTCAGGGTCGCCGTGCTCGACGGGGACACGCCGAGGGACGAGCGTTCCCGGATCTACTCGAGCCCACCGCACATACTAGTAACCAACCCCGACATGATCCATTACGGCCTCATACACTCCCAGCAGATCAGGAGGCTCCTCTCAAACGCCAAGGTCCTGGTACTGGATGAGATGCACGTCTACAAGGGGATATTCGGGACCCACGTTAAGTGGGTGGTCTATAGGCTCCAGAGGCTGGCGGGAGACCTCCGCTTCATAGGTGCTGGGGCTACTATAGGCAACCCGGAGGAGCTGGGGTCGAAGCTATTCGGCAGGAGGCCCAGTATAGTATGGGGGCCTAGGAGGAGGAAGGGTGAGGCAGTACACGCGCTAGTAAGCATAGGCTCTGGTAGCAGGTGGACGCTCTCCGCAGCAGTTATCGCGGCGCTTACTAAGATGGGGTTGAAGACCCTCGCGTTCGTTGATAGCCAGCAGATGGCTGAGCTGGTAGCCAGAATCGCCGGGAGGAGTTATGGTGTAAGGGTTGGAATCCACAGGGCCGGGCTCCCAGCAGATTATAGGAGGAGGGTTGAAGACGAGTTCCGCGAAGGGACCCTCAAGGCTGTCGTGGCGACCCCCACAATGGAGCTTGGAATAGATCTCGGAGACCTCGACGCTGTCCTCATGGTTAACCTCCCCCATAGCTTCTCAAGCTACCTCCAAAGGGCTGGAAGGGCTGGGAGGAGAGATAACCCCGGCCTTATAGTAACGCTCCTCGGAGACAACCCTATAGAAGCTTACTTTACAAGGAGGCCCAGAGAGTTCTTTGCGCAGAGCCCGGACCCCAGCTACATCGAGCCATCCAACAGGGAGGTTGCGAGGGTACACCTCGTTGCACTAGCCATGCAGGAGGGGTTGCTGGACAAGTCGACGCTCCCCCCGGAACTAGCTGCTGTGGCGGAGGAAGCGGAGTCACTGGGTCTTGTAAGGGATGTGAGGGGAAAGCTCTACCCCGACTGGGGGAAGGCGAGGCAGTACATCGAGGAGCAGGGCGGGTTGAGGAGCGTAGGCCCTCAAGTCACGATACTAGAGGATGGAAAGAAGAAGATCGGGTACCGGGAGATGCCAGCTGCCCTCTACGACCTCTACCCTGGAGCCATATACTATCATATGGGTAAACTCTACCTCTCAGTCAAGCTCAACCTGGAACGCATGGTGGCGGAGGTTAGAAGGCTGGGGGCAAACGTCAACTTCTACACGAAACCCCTATACACTGTCAACGTAGTAGAGATACTCCCATTAGAGTCGAGAGACCTAGGCCCCCTCCACCTAGTATACGCTGATGTGAAGCTAGTCATAATGGTTACAGGGTATATTGTTAGAGAAGAATACACTGGCAGAAAGCTCTACGTGAACGACTACAAGGAGCCCCTGAAATGGTCCTACTACACAAAGGCAATGGTGACAAGGTACCCGAACCCAGGGATTACTTCGCCCACAGCCCTCATAAGCGGCTACCACGCTCTAGAGCACGCGATTATAGCGGCGGCTAAGCCGGTGGTTGGAGCATCAGAACACGGACCTCGGAGGAATAAGCTATCCTTCAGGGCACATAGTTATCTATGACTCCGCCCCCGGAGGCCATGGAGCCTCGAGGCTAGTGTACGAGAGACTCGACAGGATCCACGAGGTCGTCGAGAAGATCCTGGTGGAGTGCGACTGCGAGGACGGCTGCCCCAAATGCGTTTACAGCCCGTACTGTGGAAACAACAACATGTTCCTCTCTAGGAAGAACGCCTACAAGATACTAAGACACGTATTCAAACTGGAGAAGCCCACGTCTGCTAAGATGAAAGCTATGAAGCCAGAGGGCAAACCGATAGCATAAGCTCAATATACTTTAAAAACAATAAAAAGAAGTTATAGTGGTTACTGGGCCTTCTCGCAGGCCCTCTTGAGGAAGCTCTTCGCCAGCTCCTTCTCCTCGGCGGTGGCCTTGTCGTCGTAGCAGAACCACCAGTCCTTGCAGGTGTAGTTCTTCAACCTCTCTTCAGCCTCGGCTACAGTTGATGCGGGCGGTACAATCAGGTTGTCTCCTATGATCTCGTTGTTGGGCCAGTTGGCTGGAACCGCCCTACCGTACTTGTCAACCAGCTGTAGACCGAGCACCATCCTGAGTATCTCGTCTATCAGCCTGCCAAGCTCCTGTGGATAGTAGAGTATCGCCCTAACGATGCCCTTATCATCCACTATGAAGACGGCTCTCACAGTGTGGGTGGAGCTCTGGGCGTGGAGCAGGCCGAGCTTCTTGGACACGTGGCCCTGTGGGTCGGCTATGATCGGGAAGGGTATCTTCACACCCAGCTCCTTCTCGATCCACTCCTTCCACTTAATGTGGCTGAAGGTGCTGTCAACGCTGAGGCCTATGAGCTCGGTGTTGAGCTTCTTGAAGTCCTCATACCTCTTAGCGAACGCTACGAACTCAGTGGTGCAGACTGGCGTGAAGTCCGCCGGGTGGCTGAAGAGGACGAACCACTTCCCCTTGAAGGCGTCTGGCAGCTTGATGACGCCGTGATCGGTTACGACCTCCATCTCAGGGAACTTCTCTCCGATTAACGGTATTTCTCCGGGCATATCCATCCCCTCTTGTCCGAAATGATTTCGTATTAGTAGGGATATAAAAGCTTGTCTATAATGATTTAAAAAGTCCCGTTGATACTTGTAAAAGTAATGTTCCTCTAAGTGCTTTTCCTGGAGAGGATAGCCTTCTATGACCCGGCTACGGAACCCTAATAAACCCCTCCGGCGATTCAATGGATTACAGGAGTGTATGCGGCGGTCGTTTAGCCTGGACTAGGACGCCGGCCTGCCAAGCCGGAGGTCCCGGGTTCAAATCCCGGCCGCCGCACCATAATCGCTAATAACAACTCCAACAATATTCTACAAGTTATTAGTTAATCTATTGTTATACAGTATTTGGTGGGGTACCTCCCAGAAAAAAATTATTTAAATAATAATATAAGAATAAACGGGAGTATAGGCTAGCTAACCATTTTTTAACCTGCAGGGGGAGGCTTCATATCTCTGTGGGAAGGAGTAAAGGGTACTACCGGGTGAATTACGTTGAACAAGAGGAGGGATAAGGGGCAGTCGCACTCTACGAGGCCCGCCAGGCCCACAGTGCCAGCATGGATAGTGTATACTCCGGAGGAGATAGAGAGCATTATTGAGGAGCTGGCTAGGAAGGGCTATGGTCCCAGCATGATTGGCATAATCCTCAGGGACCAGTTCGGCATTCCTCTAGTGAAGCCTCTACTTGGCAAGACTATCACGGATGTTCTCAGGGAGAGAGGGGTGGCCCCACCGCTGCCGGAGGACTTGATGACCCTGATAAGGAAGGCCGTCAACCTGAGGCGCCACCTGTCGGAGCATCCGAAGGACGTGCATGCTAAGAAGGGCCTGCTCGACCTAGAGTCGAAGATTAGGAGGCTGGTGAAATACTATAAGAGGAGGGGAGTGCTCCCTCCAAACTGGAAGTACAGCCCGGAGAGGGCGAAGCTACTCGTCGCGGAGTACAGCTGATCCCCTCCTCTAGGACTCCCCACCCATTAAATTCTCCCCTACTAGAACACTATAGGGTAGGATGGGATAGTTGCTTAAGCTAGTGCTGAAGCCGGGGGACGGCCTGGAGAGGAGCCTATCCGCTGGGGCCAGGCAGCTTGAGAGGCTAATCGAGGATGGAATAAGGGAGGGCTACGTTAGGCTAAGAGTATACCCGAGGGCCGACCTCTTGATAGCCTCCGCCGCCTTCCTCTCCCTCCTCTACTCGTTCAACATCCGCCCACTCTTCAAGGTGTCTGTTAAGCCCCCCTCAGCCATCGATGTCCCAACGATGATCCTGGGATACAATAACCCCTCGTATAAGACGGGGGATGTCTCTTCAACGCTTGTATCCATCTCCCTACAGGCAGACAACCCGCCTCCCCCCAGCGCCACCTATATCTCTGGCGAGGGAAGCGTGCCCGCGATGCTGGGGCTCCTGCTAGCGAGGGCTGGAGCCAGCTATGCTAGGACTGAGTGGCTCCTCCTACTCCTATCAGCGGCTTACTGGGGAGAGTATATTGAGAAGTCGGGGAAGATGCATGGATTAGATGCTCTCCTATACAGTGAGCTCTCGAGGATGAATACTGGGCTGGAGATTGTGAACACGTTGAAGGTGTACAAGCCTACAAGCACGCCGCTCTGCCAGGCAGTGGCTAGAACCATAGACCCCTACTACCCCGGCCTGACGGGGGACCCCGACGCCTGCACTGAACTCCTCCAGGGTAGCGGGGTGGGGGAGCTAGCGGGTAGGATTGCAGCGAGGCTGTCACCAGAAGAGCTTGAGAAGACTGCTCTAGTGATCCTTTCCCATTTGAAGGATGAGGTTGGGCAGAGCATAGATGTCAGCGAGTATGTCGCCGGCCTGGTAGTTTCTAGGACGCTGGGCTTCGACCCTAGGCTGAGAGCTAACAGCATACTCTACGCGGCGGATTCCATAGGAGACCCCTCCCTAGCAGTCTCGATAGCGTCACAGCAGGATACTGTGGCTGAGAAGCTCGAAGAGCACCACATGGACTCCGCGCAGGCCTTCGCCGCCATAGTGGGAGAAGCAAGGCTGGTTAAGACCAAGGTGCAGCCATGGATAAGAGGGTATAAAGTGATGGATGAGGTCAGGGTTTCACCATTATTCCTCTGGCGGGCCCTGAAGCTGAGTGGAAGGATCAATGATTCCCACCTCCTATTCGACTATGAAGGTAAGCTCTGCGCCTCATCCCTCCAGGTGGAGGAGGCCCTAGGCTACGGGGAGGCTAGGAAGCTTGTAGAGGTGAAAGCTGCGGTCGAGGAGGGGCTCCGTCTATGCGTGAGGGAGAATGCGTCGCGAGGCTGAGGATCGAATCCCCAGACGCCCTCCACATAGTTAGAGCAGTGCAGCCCGATAATCGCGAGACGCCCCCACACATAAGAGTATCATGCCAGCCCCTAGGGGGGAGCGTTGAGTGTATTGTGGTGGTGGAGGGCTGCAGGGACCCTAAGAGGATAATGACCCTGAGAAACACGGTTGACGATCTCCTACTAGCCGTGAGGGCGGCTGTTGAATCGCTGGATAGCGGGTAAAAACACCTTTAAACTCGGCCGAGAGCACCATCCTAGGAAGGGTAGCGGTGGATGAGTAATGGCTAGAAGGAGGCGTGGAAGGCCCTCTGGCGACACGTGGAGGCTAAAGAAATGGTATAACGTCGTAGCACCCCCAGTCTTCGGCGAGGCCCCGCTGGGGACGACGCCTGCGGATGATCCGGACAAGCTGATCGGGAGAGTAATGGAGGTAACACTCTTCGACATAACAGGCGACTACGCCCACGTCCACATAAAACTATACTTCCAGATAGTAAGGGTGGAGGGAGACACCGCCTACACGAGGTTCAAGGGCCACGAGCTCCTCAGGGACTATATAAGGAGCCTCACCCGTAGGAAGAGCAGCAAGATTACAGGCATATTTGATGTATGGACCAAGGACGGCTACGGGCTGAGAGTCACCAGCATGGTATTCACCAGGTACAGGTGCAAGACTAGCCAGAAGAAGCTGATAAGGAAGAGGATGAAGGAGATCATCGAGAAGCGCGCGGCTGAGAGCACCCTAGACGAGTTCATACAGGCAATGGTCTTCAGCGACCAGGAGGGAAGCCTGGCCCAGGAGATCGATGAGGCGGCGAGGAAGATCTACGCTATAAGGAAGGTTGAGATAGCCAAGTCCAAGCTCCTCTGGATCCCCGGACCCGAGGGCCCGCAGAAGGCCGTAGTTGTCTCGCCCCTCCAGCTGAAGGCTACCTAGCGATTTTAACGCGAGGGAACACCCATATTGTCCTCCCCCAACCCAAAACCCTGCATCCTAGTCAAGACAAGCCTAGGCATGGAGAAGATAGCAGCGGCTAGGATCGAGGAAGAGTTCCCCTGGCTAAGAGCAGAGCCCCTCCCCAGGGGCTTCAAGGGGCTAGTCCTCGTATACGGGTGCAAGGGTGGAGAGGAGGAAGCTATAGGGGAGAGGATCGTAGAGGCTGACAGGATCATACCCGTGGAATCAGTGGTTGAGGCTGACCCGGAGAAGATAGCCGAGGAGGCTGCAAGGCTTGCAAGGGAGCGTATTAGTAGAGAGGAGTGCTTCGCCGTGAGAACAGTGCGGAGGGGGAGGCACAATTATACCAGTATCGACGTGAACGTGATCGTTGGCGACAGGGTTAGGCGTGCTACAGGTGCATGTGTAAACCTCACCCGCCCCGACAAGATCGTTATGGTCGAGATAATACAGGATAAAGCGTTGATCTCGATACAGCCCGGTACGATAGAATGGAGGAAGATGAGGCCCGGCAAGAACGACGTCACAAGACTATTCAGGAGGCTCAGTATAGTACAGATGCCCTACCTGGGCCCACTAGAGGCTTGCAGGAAGATGGGTGTAAGGATCGGGAGGGAGGTCCAGAACTTCGAGGTAAGAGAGCTCGTTGTGGCACCCACGGGCAGAGTCAACACGTGGCAGCTGGCAGAGTTCCTAAACGGGCTGCGGGAGGGGATAGAGTCTAGGTATAGGATACAGTTGAAGAGCTATCATAGAGGAGCTAGGAGGGTCCCCGTATACGTGCAGGACCTCCACCAGCTCGTGAGGGAGAGGAGGAACGAGGTCATAATAGTCCTGGAACCAGAGGGGGAGCCCGTCTCGAAGGTGGCTGACCAGCTCTGGGAGCTAATCAGGAGTGGGAGGAGGATAAACGTCCTAGCAGGGTCCCGGGAGGGGATCCCGCTGGGAGTATACCGGTACGCGGACCTAGTAGTCGATATAGCGCCGGGCGTAACCCTCTCAACCGAGTACGCTGTAGCGTCCGCGTTAATAGCCTTCGCCACCCTACTCCACGATAGGCTCGGAGGGCTGGAAGTTGAAGAGCCTCCTAGTACTAGCGGCGGGGAAGGGGGAGAGGCTGAGGCCCATCACAGAGACGAGGCCTAAGCCCCTAATACCCGTAGTCAACGAGACCCTCCTCTCCAGGCACCTCAGGCTCGCCGCAAAATACTATCACCCAGACGAGATCGTCATTGTATCATCCTACATGAAGGAGAAGCTCGAGCAGTACCTGTCGGAGATAGGAGTCGAGGCGGAGGTAGTGGATCAGGGTGGAGAGCTGGGGACGGGTCACGCGATAAGGGTCGGGCTCGAGAGGGTTGAGGGAGACGAGATACTAGTAGTATACTCCGACACCTACGTTGGGGAAGGAGTATACAAGGCTGTGTCAGGGGCAGAGGCACCCTCTATACTGGCATACTCGACCGATAAGCCCTGGGAGTACGGAGTCATAGTTGTACGAGACGAGGGATTCGCGGGGATCGTTGAGAAGCCGGAGCCTGGAAAAGAGCCCAGCAACCTCATATTTGCAGGCATGATCAAGATATCCAGTGAACACGCCAAATACTTCCAAGAACTACCATTATCCCCCCGGGGGGAGTATGAGGCGACCGACGCCCTCACCGCTATGGCCATGGACTACACTGTAGGGATAGTTAGGGTCCCTGATGGAGAGGTATGGATGGATATCGGCAGGCCCTGGGACCTGCTCGATGCCTCAAGGCACAGGCTCGAGGAGCTGTTGAAGACGGGTAGGAGTATTGAGGGAGAAGTCTCCCCCCACGCTCACCTAGAGGGGCCCGTGATCGTGGAGGAGGGGGCGAGGATTAAGCCCTACACTCTAGTAGTGGGCCCCGCATATATAGGGGCGGGCGCCGAGGTTGGGCCCCACGCCTATATCAGGCCCTGGACTGTCATGTTGAGGGACAGCAAGGCTGGCCACTCCACGGAAGTTAAGGCTTCAATACTATTCGAGGGGGCGAAGGCCCCGCACCTAAGCTATGTTGGCGACAGCATAGTTGGAGAGCACGTTAACCTCGGCGCGGGCACTGTTACTGCAAATCTGCGCTTCGACAAGGGCACCGTGAAGATGACGGTGAAGGGGAAGAGAGTGGATACTGGAAGGAGGAAGCTGGGAGCTGTAATAGGAGGCTACGCCCAAACCGGTATAAACGTATCAATATATCCCGGGGTGAAGATAGGCTCCCACGCCCTAATCTACCCGGGATGCACTGTGAAGAGGGACGTTGAGAGAGGCGGTGTCCTTAAGTGCTAGAGTCCCCCGACATAGCACTACTCTACCTCGGAGACAGGAGGGTCGCTTACTCGAGCCTAGCCTTCCACCTCCTCCGAGGCTACCTGGCAGAGCTGGGCGCGAGGATAGCGGTGTACTTCCTCGAGGATAACGGGGTGGTTGCTGAGAAGGAGTCTCCCCACCCTTCCAGGGCCAAGTTGATACTCACAAGCCTACCCTACGAGATACTCTATAAGGACCTTGTGCAAGCCCTGGACATACTTGGAATACCGGTCTGGAGGAGGGATAGGAGGGAGGGACCCCTAATACTCGCCGGCGGCCCCGCCGTAACAGCGAACCCGGCCCCGCTACTAGATATACTCGACCTCATACTGGTGGGGGAGGCGGAGCCGGTCCTCGAGGAGATAGTAGAAGCACTCCAGTACGACTCCAGGGAGAAGATACTAGCCAAGCTCTCGGGGGTAGAAGGAATACTAGCACCGGAATACAAGGAGAGGGCGAGGAGAGTCTACGCTCCAAGCCTCGACGACGCATGGTATCCTGTGGACCAGAGGATCCCCAAGGACGTAGAGCCCGTTTGGGGCAGGGCCTTCATGCTCGAGACGACACGTGGATGCGCCCGGGGATGCAGGTTCTGCATGGAGGGCATGATCTTCAGGCCCAAACGGGACAGGTCCTACACCAGGCTCAGGGGACTCCTAGACGAGGGCATAGAATACTCTGGTGTGGGTAAGGTTAGCTTCTACAGTCTAGCCTTCTTCGACTCCCCCCACGCCGAGAGGATCCTCGAGTACGCGGTCACCAAGGGATTGGAGGTGTCGGTGCCGAGTATAAGGGCTGAGACTCTAACCCGGGAGCGGGCTGAGCTGATAGCGGCTGGAGGCCAAAGGACCATAACCATAGCCCCCGAGACGGGGAGTTGCAGGCTGGGGAGAGCGATCAACAAGTGCATAGGAGTGGAGGGAACCCTTGCAGCGATCAATGAAGCATTGGAGGGGGGAGTGAGGAACGTTAAACTCTACATAATAGTGGGATTCCCCGGGGAAACCAAGGAGGACTTCATGGAGACCGTTAGTCTAGTCGAGGAGGCCTCCACCATCGTGGCCAGGGGTGGAGGGACCCTCAAGGTTGCCGTGAACCCCTTCATGCCCAAGCCAGTCACGCCGCTCCAGTGGGCGGGCGCTCCAGAGAGGCGGCTCGTCGAGGATCGGATTAGGGTGCTGAAGAAGAGGGCCTCCATGAGGGGGGCTAGAGTCTCAGGCTATGATCCAAGGTGGGGTGTTGTCCAAACCGTACTATCCCGTGGGGATAGGCGGGTCGGTAGGCTTATCGTAGAATGGGCTAGGAGGGGTGGGAGGCTGGGCTCCTTCAAGACTGTGGCCCGACTGCTCGGCCTAGACCTCGACGAATACCTGGGAGAGAAGCCCTTGGAGTGGACTCCTCCATGGCACGTGCTCGTTGAACACCCCTACGCTAGCTTGAGGATGCTGAGGTTCGAGTACGAGTCGTACAGGAATGCTATCTCCTCATGAGGTCGATCAACCTAGCAGGGCTGCTGGTCAGCCAGCTTGAAGCGTATTCCGCCGGGACCCCGAAGAGCTCGCCTACACCTATAGCTGAGAGGGGATGCCATAGCTCCCCCGCAGTCCTAGCTGCGCTTACAAGTGCGAGATCGACCCTGTAGGCGTATGCCCTCCTCAATACTAGATAGTAGTAGCGCCAGACACTCCTCCCCCTCCCCATTATAAGGAGGTCTAATGGAACTAGGACCAGCCCCCACCCCCTCTCATGGAATAATGTGCGGGTGCTTCTATCAACCAGCCTCTCCATCCCAGGGACTGCTACGAAGCCTGCGAATTTCTTGTTGGAGCTGGAGTAGCGTGCGACGTCCTGGTTAACCCCTTTCACGAAGAGGAGGGAGCCTCGAGGCTCCCCGGCGAGCTTGGAGGCGACCTCCCTTCTACTAGCCCCCTCAACAACAGCTACTCTAACGATATCGACCCCGGCCTCCTTGGAGATCCTCTTAGCCTCCCCCCAGTCGCCGGCATACTCTACTCCTACGAGGCAGTAACCCATGCTACCAGCAGCCTCTAGGATCTCGCGGAGGGACCCTGCGTCACGGGGTCTAGTGTAGAGGTCTATGTAGCACTTCACTCTCCGGCTTCCTCCAGCCTCTTCCTATATTCTTCGAGGGCCTTTCTCCTCCTGCCCTCGAAACCTACAGTTATACGCACCACGTCGTCGGCCTCGTAGAGTATAAGCCTGCCCAGGTATGCGTCTTGCTTGCTCAGGCGGAAGTATAGTGTCCCATTCTTATCAACTCTCTCCTCGAGGCTGTCTAGGAGCATGGAGACGTCGCCCTTACCCAGCCTAGAGAGTATTGATTTGAGAGCCTTAGAGGCGGCTTGTGGGTCCCTAATCCTAGCAGTCACCACTATAACCGGGTTGCCGTAGTGCCCCTCATACTTCTCCTCTACCACCTCGGCACTGCTCCACAGGTCTTCCCCTAGGATCCTCCTTAGGGCCTCTAGGACTCTCTCCCTCTCCTCGGTTGCGTGGACGTATGCTCTCAGCTCTAGCGTCTTGACGCCCAAAAGAGACCACTCTCCACATGCTCCTCTTAGGAGGGAGTTTGTTGGAGAGGGATATGGTCTTTTTACTGCAGGTCTCCCTTGTGGTACTTCTCCCTTATCTCGTCGGGCTCTATCAGCCTCGCCCCTCTGCTCGCCTCATGCCTCTTCTTCAGCAGGCGCTCCTTCATCTTCTTCTTCCACTTGTACTTGTGTGTTCCCTTCAGGCCCCTAGTCTTCCTGAGACCCCTCATCTTCTTGCCAGCACTGGTTAGGCCCCTGAAGGGCCTCCCCTTGTGCTTGCCGCTCGCTACCCAGGAGAGCTCTGGATCCAACTTGATCGCTGGGTGGTTGGGGTCTACCAGTATGACCTCGTACCACTTGTAGAGGCCATCTTCTCCAACATAGTAGCTGTTCAAGACGATCATGTTGGGGTACTTCCTCTGAGCCCTCTCCTCAGCTATAAGCCTAATGCTCTTCGCGGGGGCGAAGCCGTATACGCCCATCCTCTTGGGCCTGCGGCCCTTGTTGGGCCTAGGCTTCCTCCTACCACCCTTTCTAACCCTAACACGGACTACTATTACACCCTGCTTCGCCTTATAGCCTAGGCTCCTAGCCCTATCCAGCCTGGTAGGCCTGTCTATCCTTACTATGGCAGGCTGCCTCCTCCACTCTATGAGCCTCTGCCTCATCAGCTCGCCGTGCTCGCCATCGTAGGGCCTCCTCCAAGCCTCGGCGATGTAGTGATACACTGACTTAGCCATCCATCGCACCCCTATATCCGCGTCTACCCGGAGACTGGTAGGGGTTGCTCCGAGGATTTTAAACTGTCACCCGTCAACCCGGTCTCCCTGGGAGGGTTAAGAGTCTTGGAGGCATCCCGCATACTCATAGGCGTTGTTGGGAAGACTAATGTGGGAAAGTCAACCTTCTTCGCCGCAGCCACAGAGACGGTTGTGGAGATAGCTAATAGGCCATTCGTCACTATCAAGGCTAACGTTGGAGTCTCCTATGTTAGGAAGAGGTGCGTCCACGTCTCCCTGGGTCTCCCGAAGTGCGACGCCCGGAACAGTATCTGTATGGAGGGGGAGAGGTTCATACCTGTCAAGATGATGGATGTCGCTGGCCTTGTGCCGGGGGCCCATGAGGGGAGGGGGCTTGGGAACAGGTTCCTAGACGACTTGAGGCAGGCAGACGTGCTGTTGCTAGTGGTGGATGCGAGCGGCGCCACTGACCCCGAGGGGGTCCCTGTGAAGCCGGGCTCCTATGACCCGGTCGAGGAGGTAAGGGAGATACTGGTGGAGATAGACGAGTGGATGTACTCTATCGTGTCGCGAGACTGGTCCAAGTTCGCGAGGACCGTGGATACCAGCGGGGTCCTAAACGTCCCAGGCGCCATAGCCCAGAGGCTCTCGGGCCTCAGTATTAGAAAGCAACACGTTGTCGAGGCGCTAGAGGTGACTGGGCTCTCTGATAAGAAGCTGTCCAGCTGGACCAGCGATGAGCTCAGGAACTTTATGGCGACCCTGAGGAGGATTGCGAAGCCCATCGTTATAGTAGCGAACAAGGTTGATGTCCCAATCGCGGAGGAGAATGTTGGGAGGCTTAGGGAAGCCTACCCCGACTACCCCGTAGTCCCGGCTAGTGCTGCAGCCGAGCTCCTATTGAGGAGGCTCTCAAAGAAAGGCGTGATCAAGTACATCCCCGGCGACAGCTCCTACACGGTAATCGATGAAAGCGCCCTGGACGAGAAGTCCAGGAGGCTTCTAGCAATAGTCGACAGGGTGCTGGAGAAGTGGGGGTCGACTGGTGTCCAGCAGGCGATTAATAAGGCTGTATTCGACGTCCTCGACCATATAGTAGTGTATCCTGTCGAGGATCCGAACAAGTTTACCGATAAGGAAGGCAGGATCCTGCCGGACGCTCTCCTGGTCCCGAGGGGGACGACTGTTAGGGAGCTGGCGTACATGATACACACGGATCTAGGGAGGACTTTCCTCTACGCCATAAACGCTAAGACGAAGCAGAGGATAGGGGAATCATACGTGCTACAGGATGACGATGTGGTTAAGATAGTGGCGGCAGCCAAGTAGAGCTACTTCTTCCTTACCCCAGCCCTCTTCAAGGCCTTCTTAAGGGTGCCGCTGGTATAGAGGGGGACCAGCCTGACCTTTTCACCGCGAATATCGCGGACAAGCCCCAGTATGGCGAGGGCTCTATACTTGTAAGTGTTCCTTACTCGGAGAATCCCGATCCTTCGTTCTGGATAGTATGCGATCAGGTGGAGGCCTGAGTCCACGAGGCCCGTCTCCCCGAGCACTTCTCTAGCAGCTCCAATGATCGCTTTAGCAACCTCCTTCTCACTATATTCTCTAGTGGACTGGACCTCGAACACAATGTACCTTTTCCTGGGCTTGCTCGCAGCCTCCCTAAACCCCTTGAGCACCCTAGCCTCAGAACTGGCGGCTGAGATTAGCCTAGAGATCCTCCGCGCTAGAGATTCCACCCTGTAGAGTGTATAGAGGGATACGAGTAGGGAGACGCTCGACACCGCTATTGCCACTAGATAGCCTATGCCCACGCCATTCTCACCCCTCAGCGGAGAGAAGAGCTTCGATCACCCTCTCCGTCACTGGTCGGTCTCTTCATCATCGGTCGTGTAATGGAGGGCATTAACTGTATTATTTAAAGCCCTTCCACACCCTCTATCGCCTTGGGATAATTGAGGGTGTTGGAAGGATGGCAATGCTACCCCAGACAGCGTATGATAGAGCGACGATAATATTCTCGCCCGAAGGCGACCTATACCAGGTAAGGTATGCGTTCGAAGCTGTCAGGAAGGGATGGACTAGTATAGGGGTAAGGGGGAAGGACGCGGTAGTCCTAGCGGCCGAGAAGAGGAAGCTGACCAAGCTCCTAGATCTTGAAAGCATCGAGAAGATATACAAGGTCGACGATCATATCGGAGTAGCCTTCGCCGGTATGGGGAGCGACGGCAGGGTGCTCATAGATCAGGCGAGGATAATTGCCGTTAGACACAGGCTCCTCTACGGGGAGCCCCCGACAGTAGACTATGTCGCCAAGACCATATCCGACATTAAGCAGATCTACACTCAGCACGGTGGGGTTAGACCCTTCGGCGTCTCACTAGTATTCGGAGGAGTCAACCCCGACGGTAGCGTGAGGCTCCTCAAGACCGATCCGGGAGGCCAGTACTTCAGCTACTACGCCGTAGCTATCGGGTCGGGAGAATCATTCGTGAGCCAGTTCCTAGAGGAACACTACAGGAAGGATATGAGCTTCGACGAGATAGTAGACCTGGCGCTCGAAGCCCTATTCAAGAGCAAGCTCGAGACTGCGGGGGAGAAGCCGTCCCCCGAGGAGCTCTTCAAGGAATACCATAATCTGGTAGAGATCGGGTATGTTAAGGCCGACGAGAAGGTCTTCAAGAAGATGAGCCCGGAGGAGCTACGGGAGAGGATAAACGCGTTAAAGGATAGGCTTTTGAAGAAGTAGCCGGGTCCCGCCTTCTAGTTTTTACCCCTTCAATGGTAAACCTGTATATCTTGGGGGACGATTAGTGCCAGGTAAGAAGCCAGACTATGTCATCGCCTGGATCGAGGTAAAGGGGAAGCGGTTCGAGATCCTGGTTAGACCCGACCCGGCCTTCAAGTTCAAGGAGGGCGAGAATGTCGATATAGAGGACATACTATGGACGGATACAATCTACAGGGACTCGAGGAAGGGGTTAAAAGCCAGCCCCGCCGAGGTGAAGAGTGCATTCGGCACCGAGGATCCAAGGAGGATAGCTGAGAAGATCCTGCGTGAGGGCCAGATCCAGCTGACGGAGGAGCAGAGGAGGAAGCTGATAGAGGCTAAGAAGAAGCAGATCATAACCTACATAGCGAGGAACGCGATAGACCCGAAGACCGGGAAGCCTATACCAGAGACTAGGATAGAGACTGCGTTCGAGCAGCTGAGAATAGGGGTAGACCCCTTCAAGGACGCTGAAACCCAGGCTGTAGAGGCTGTGCGCAGGATTGCTACCTTAATGCCGATAAAGCTGGCTAAGGCGGTGGTGAGGGCTGAGATACCAGCCCAGTACTCGGGGAGGATCTACAGGGAGCTCCAGAGGCTGGGGCATCTGCTTAAAACTGATTGGAGGCACGACGGGACCCTAGTAGCAGAACTAGAGATCCCCGCTGGTTCACAGGTTGAGGTGGTCTCTAGGATACAGGGTCTCACCAAGGGACAGGCTAGGGTAGATGTTAAGGTGGTGAAGTAGTGTCCGGAGAGCTTAAGAGCAGGAGAATAGTGGTACCCGGTGAGCGGTTGCCGGAGGGTGTTGAGGTCCGGGAGCCGTATGTTATCGAGGAGGGAGGAGCCCTCATAGCGACAGTTATGGGTATCCTAGACACTCACGGGGAGAAGCCGAACTTTATCCCCCTCCAAACAGTCTACGTGCCCAAGCCGGGAGATGTAGTGATAGGAATGATCCAGTCGATAGGAGTGATGAACTGGCAGGTCGACATAAACTCGCCATACATAGCAGTGCTTAACGCCCAGGACTTTCTCGGGCGCCCCTATAACCCTCTAACAGACGATCTCACCCAGTACCTCGCGGTGGGGGACTACATTAAAGCTAAGGTCGTAGCATTCGACAGGAGCAGGAGCCCCCTCTTAACAGTACAGGAGAAAGGGCTCGGCAAGATAACCGAGGGGAAGATAGTAGAGATACAGGCGGCGAAGATACCGAGGGTTATAGGGAAGAAGAGGAGCATGATCTCGATGCTAGAGGAGGAGCTCGGCTGCGAGATATTCGCTGCAGTTAATGGTAGGATACACATTAAGTGCTCCGATAAGGAGCGGGAATCCATACTGGTGCTCGCGATTAAAATGATCGAGCGGGAAGCCCATAAGGTGGGGTTGACTGCTAGAGTGCAAGAGTATATTGAGGAGTTGAAGAAGGTGAAGGGTGTAGAGTGATGGCGAAAGCATCTGGAGTCAAACTGATAGACGAGTTCGGTCGCCGGCACGATGGCCGGTTACCTGAGGAGATGAGACCCGTAACCATGAGGGTCAACGTCCTCGACAATGCAGACGGGTCGGCGCTCGTAGAATTCGGCAGGACTAGGGTCCTCGCCGCAGTCTACGGGCCCCGAGAGCCTGTTCAGAGGTTCATGATCCTCCCGGATCGAGCATTGCTAAGGGTTAGGTATCATATGGCTCCCTTCTCCACGGCTGAGAGGAAGAGCCCCGCTCCCTCCAGGAGGGAGATAGAGCTTTCAAAGGTGATTAGGGAGGCCTTTGAAGACATAATACTGGTCAAGTACTTCCCGAGAACAGCGATCGATATCTTCCTAGAAGTACTCCAGGCAGATGGAGGGACGAGAACCGCCGCGGTCACGGCCGCATCACTCGCCCTCGCGAACGCAGGGATACCCATGAAGGCCCTAGTAGCAGGGATAGCGGTTGGCAAGGTTGAAGGAGTACTGGTGCTAGACATAGACGAGGTCGAGGATGGAACGGGAGAAGCTGATATGCCGGTAGCGGCTGCTCCGGATATAGGTAAGATAACACTATTCCAGCTAAACGGGGTCCTAACAAGAGAGGAGATTGAGAGGGGGCTAGACATGGCCCTAGAGGCTATAAAGAAGCTAGTCGAGCTCGAGAAGAGAACCCTAGTGGAAGAGTACGTCTCCACTGAAGAGGAGGTGTGATCGTGGTGAGCCTAACTCCATTCAGGGTACCCATAGTTCCAGAGCTCAGGAAGTCCACTATCCTATCCCTCATCTCTAAAGGGCTGAGGGTTGAGGAGAGGGACCTCTACACTCCAAGACTTGTCAAAATCGAGACTGGAGTAATAGAGAGGGCTGAGGGATCCGCTCAGGTAACGCTGGGTAAGACTAAGGTACTTGTAGGCGTGAAGGTAGATGTCGGCTCCCCCTTCAAGGATACTCCAGATGAGGGAGTCGTAGCTGTGAACGCAGAGTTCGTACCAGTAGCCTCGCCTATGTTTGAGCCCGGCCCGCCGGACGAGAACGCGATAGAGCTGGCTAGAGTTATTGATAGGAGTATTAGGGAGACGAACGCTGTTGATAGGAAGAGCCTAGTGATAATACCCGGCCTAAAAGTATGGGTGGTCCACGTAGACATATACGTGTTGAACTATGACGGGAACCTCTTCGACGCCAGCATGCTGGCGACGATGGCTGCCCTGATAGATACAAGGCTCCCAGACTACGAGGAGCTAGAGACCGGCGAGATAATTATTAAAGAGGGTGAGAAGAAGACTCCCCTCAAGATCAACAAGCTAGTAACCACGGTGAACATTGCAAAGATCGGGGACTATCTAATAGTTGACCCAAACCTGGACGAGGAAACCGTAGCAGATACTAGGATAGTGGTGGCGTATGACCACGAGGGTAACATTGTAGGTGTACAAAAGACGGGTCCTGGCTCAATGACTAGAGAGGAAGTCTTGAAAGCGATAGACATCGGGGCTAGAGCGGCGCGTGTATATTTTAAATCCCTACAAGAGGCCCTAGGTGATCGGTTGCCGGTGAAAATAGGCTGAGAGAGGGCGGTCAACGATGGCGAGGAGGACTAAGATAGTGGGTCCAGTCGGCTCATATGGGCCGAGATACGGTGTAAGCGTCAGGAAGAGGGTTAGGGATATCCTGGAGAGGAAGAAGGCGCCACACGCATGCCCATTCTGTGGGAGGACGGGCACAGTATATAGGGTTGCGGTAGGAATATGGGCTTGTAAGAAGTGTGGTAACGTATGGGCTGGTGCAGCATATACTCCAAGGTCTGGTATAGCGCCATACTTCAAGAAATATATAATAAAACAATAAAATACTTTTATCAGTGGGAGAAGGATGACAGGGATCCTGGTAACTACTAGCAGGAGGCCCACTCCACGTATCCGTTCTCTAGTGAAAGACCTTGCATCCATCCTCCCCAGGGCAGAGAAGTTTACCCGGGGCCACTACTCAATGGTAGAGTTATCAGTGGAAGCACGCCTCCGCGGGGCTGACAAGGTCGTAGTGGTGGGAGGAAAGAGGGGAAACCCGAGTATAATAAGGATCTACAAGGTTACAGATGAGGGGCTTGAGAACACTGTGTCCTTCATAGTCAAAGGGGTAGCGCTCTCTAGAGAGCTTAAAAGGCCCCTTCCAGAGATGAGCCCTTCCCGCATTATAGTTGAGACTGATGGTAACCAGATCTCAAACGAGTTCGCAGACGCCTTCATAAAAGCCTTCGACGCTAAAGTCTTCGAGCGCCCCAGGGAGACGGATATCGTAGCAGTCCTCGCCGCCGAGTCTGATTCGGTCGTGAGGGTAGAGTTTAGGTTTAGAGGGTCGCCGGTAGGGCCAAGGCTGCGCCTCGCCAAGCCCAAACGGATGGTTAAGGGGGAACCCGAGGAGTGAACGCCGAGTACAAGTTATGCCTAGGCGAGGACTCTATCCACGTGTATAATTCTCTAAAGGCGGAGGAGAAGTCTAGGGGCCCCGAGAAGGGTAGCGTTAAGATAATGCTGGATGACGACTGTGTAGTCATCGTAGTGGAGTCGAGGACCCTCTCGGGCCTCCGAGCACTATCAAACTCTTTCCTCCTCCTAGCCCACTCGGCATATAGTGCTATAAGGAGTGCCGGGCGCTCTTCCCGGGTCTAGCTTTTAATAGCGCCCCACTCCGCCCAATCCCCGGTGACAGGGGTAGTGGGCGCGATAGAGAGAATACCACCCCAGGTAGAGGCCAAGTACAGGAAGTTCCTCCAGGCCAGAGAGCTCCTCGCGAGGGTTGTCCAGGAGAAGGCCCTATTGGAGGCTCAACTAGCTGATGTCGAGAAGCTCCTTGACGAGTTACAGAATGTAGGCGACGACACAGAGCTCTATAGGATGAAGGGTTTCGTTCTAGTAAAGACCGATAAACAGTCGCTCGTCAAAGACCTCGAGTCGAGGAAGGAGAACCTCGAGCTCAAACTGATGGCGCTGAAGAAGCAGGAGGAGAGCCTCCAAAAGGAGGTAGAGAGGCTCAGCAAGGAATTAGCCGCTATGCTGGGAAGCACCGGTGGAAGCCCTGTTGGAGCCGGATGAAGAAGTCATAGAGAGGGCCCTTGAAAAGGCGGAAGAAGCAGCCCGCAGAGTGATAGAGAACGCGCTAGGCCCGAGGGCCCTCAACTACAACCTCCAATTATCAACAATATACGACTCTCAGGGAGTGGTGAGACTCATAGTAGACATCTCGATAACAAGGCCCCGAGCCCATAAAGGGATCCTAGACGAGGTGATCGAGGCTGCAATCGCAGTGGCAGAGAGGGTATTCGAGGCGGAAATCAATAAGGCGGTGGGCAAAGGAGCTAGCAGAGGCGCTGAGAAGCGCTGACACCGCCCTGGTAGCGGGTCATTCTAACGCCGATCCAGACGCGGTCGGCTCTATGCTGGTAGCGTCAAGGATACTGAGAGAGTACGGGGTAAGGGTATGCCACTATATCCCTGAGGGACCCTCAAAGGCGGCTCGAGCCATTCTAGAGGAGCTGGGTGTGGAGCTGGAGCCCTGTCAGCCTGAAGGAGCCGGGCTAATCATAGTCGTGGACTCCTCGAATCCGGCGCAGCTAGGGGCTCTGGGAGGGAAGCTGGAGGGTTCAAAGATCATACTAGTAGATCATCACAGTCCCGGCGGGCTGATGGAGATAGCGGATCTCCCGATAGTGGATCCAGAGGCAGCATCTACGTCGGAACTCATAGGAGTACTAGCCGCTACACTTGGGGTGAGGCTCAACGATAAGGAGGCCTCCGCCGGCCTAACAGGGATAGCCTATGATACAAGGAGATTCCGGATAATCGGCGCATACACGTTTGATGCGGCCTCATACTATTCAAGCCAGGGGGGAAGGATAATCGAGCCCCCCAGCGAGGAGATAGGGTTCTCAGAGCGCTATGCAAGGGTTAAGGCGGCGTCTAGGGCTAGGGTAGCGAGGATCTGTAAGGAGCTCATACTGGCAGTGACCCATGTTGGAAGCTACGAGTCCAGCGCAGCCAGGGCACTACTAGACGTGGGGGCCGATATAGTAGTGGTAGTGGCTGGAAGCGGTAGAGCCAGGAGGATCTCGGTTAGGGTCTCTGGGAGGGCGGTGTCCAGTGGGGTCGCGGCGGACGAGCTAGCCCGATTCATAGCCGAGAAGCTTGGGGGAGAGGGAGGAGGCCATGCTCAAGCGGCTATGGTCCACCTGCCAGAGGAGGGAGGGGACCCCTCTAATATAGCGGAGGAGCTGGCGAGGAGCTTACAGGGTAAGGCTGCTAGGCTATGCGTTAGGGGGCGGGAGACTCGTGGCTAAAGATGATTGGAAGAGCAAAGTCATAGTCTACGCTGACGTTAGGGAGGAGAAGAGTGGCATCCCAGACCTGCTGCGATCATCTAATCTAATGGTTGTGGTGAAGCAGCTGAGCCTAGGAGACTACATAGTTTCGGACCAGATTGCAGTTGAGAGAAAGTCTGCGGGCGACTTCGCCCGCTCCCTCTTCGATGGGAGGCTCTTTGACCAGGCTAAGAGGCTGGCAGAGCATTACCCGGTAGTAGTATATGTGGTTGAGGGGAACCCCCTCCGCCTTTATAGGTATAGGAATAGGGTAAAGCAGCTGACTGCGGCTATCACAACGCTTGTTGTAGACTTCAACGCTAGGGTCATCTATAGTGAGGGTCCCTGGCACACCGCCATGATAATAGAGTCGCTTGCGAAGAGAGCCTCTCGCGAGAGGAGACAGGTAGTCCTACACAAGAAGCCAAGGCTCTCCTCCATCAGAGACTGGCAGTTATATATTGTAGAGTCATTTCCTGGTATAGGACCCAAGACTGCCGAAAGGATACTCGAAGAATTCGGGACTATCGAGAGGTTTGTGAACGCAGGGATCGTTGAGCTCTCAAGGATACCGGGGATTGGAGAGAAGAAGGCGGAGGAGATTAAGAGGATACTTAAAACCCCATACAAGCCCGGGGAGCGGAAGAAGGGAGGGACCCTCGAAGACTTCGTTGGATGAACCCAGCTTTACCCTTCTTCTGATTTTATAAACCCTACTCTAAACCCCTCAACCAACGGAGTTGAATGACAGGGGTGTATGCAAGTGGGAGCAAGAGTTAAGATGGTTTCAGAGATCGAGAAGATAATGAACAACATCGAGCACATAAGGAACATAGGCATTATAGCGCATGTCGACCATGGGAAGACCACGCTCAGCGACTCCCTACTCGCTGCCGCAGGCATTATTAGCGATAGGATCGCTGGTGAGGCCCTGGTTCTAGACTTCCTGAGCGTTGAGAAGCAGAGGGGTATAACCGTTAAGTCAGCGAACATAAGCCTGTACCACGAGTACAACGGTAAACCCTACGTGATCAACCTAATCGACACCCCAGGCCACGTTGACTTCTCGGGCAAGGTGACGAGGAGCCTTAGAGTTCTGGATGGCGCAATAGTTGTAGTAGACGCTGTAGAGGGAGTGATGACTCAGACGGAGACTGTAATACGCCAGGCCCTAGAGGAGAGGGTGAGGCCGCTCCTCTTCATAAACAAGGTGGATCGTCTCATAAAGGAGCTCAAGCTGCCTCCAGAGAAGATAATGGAGAGGTTCATAGAGATCATAAGAGAGGTTAACAACCTCATAGACATCTATGGAGAGGACGAGTTCAAGAAAAAGTGGAAGCTCAAACCACAAGATGGAACAGTTGCGTTCGGCAGCGCCAAGGACAGGTGGGGAATCAGCATACCAATGGTGGAGAAGAAGGGTATAACCTTCAAGGAGATCATAAAAGCATATGAGACCGGTGATAAGAAGGAGATCGCCAACCTCGCTAAGCTAATGCCTGTCCACGAGACTGTGCTGGACATGGTCGTTAGGTTCGTACCCAACCCGAGAGAGGCGCAGAGGTACAGGATACCCAAGATATGGAGGGGAGACATAAACAGCGAGCTGGGCAAAGCCCTCCTAAACGCTGATCCGAACGGTCCACTAGTATTATTCGTGAACGACGTCAGGGTTGAGAAGACAGGGCTAGTAGCTACTGGGAGAGTCTTCTCCGGAACACTAGAGCCTGGCAAGGAAGTCTACATGCTAACTGCCGGGAAGAAGGCCAGGATCCTCCAAGTAAGCCTCTACATGGGACCCTTCAGGGAGATCACAAAGAAGATACCCGCAGGCAACATTGGCGCAGTCATGGGCCTTGAAGATGTGAGAGCCGGCGAGACAGTAGTAGACCCCAGCGTCCTAGAACAGGCAGCACCATTCGAGCAGCTGCGATACGTGAGCGAGCCCGTTGTGACAATCGCTGTTGAACCAGTGAGGGTACAGGACCTACCCAAGCTCATAGAGGCGCTTAGAAAGCTGACCATTGAAGATCCCAACCTGGTTGTCAAGATAAATGAGGAGACCGGGGAGTACTTGATCTCGGGTATGGGCCCGCTTCACCTAGAGATCGCTCTAACATTCCTAAAGGAGAGATACAACCTCGAAGTCAAGGCGAGCCCGCCAATAGTAGTCTACAGGGAGACTGTAAGAAAGGAATCCCAGATATTCGAGGGCAAGAGCCCCAACAAGCACAACAAGTTCTACATTAGCGTGAGCCCACTCAACGAGGAGACCCTGGAACTAATACAGAAGGGGGTAGTTACTGAGAACATGGACCCACGTGAGAGAGCCAGGATCCTGAGGGACCAGGCTGGATGGGACTATGATGAGGCCAGGAAGATCTGGGCTATAGACGAGGGCCTCAACATATTCGTTGACAAGACGAGCGGTGTACAGCACCTGAGAGAAGTAATGGACACCATACTAGCAGCGTTCAGGCTAGCAGTCAAGGAGGGACCCCTAGCAGCAGAGCCGGTGAGGGGGATCAAGGTAGTACTACACGATGCAGTGATACACGAGGATCCAGTCCACAGGGGACCGGGACAGATCTACCCGGCTGTGAGGAACGCCATATGGGCTGGCATACTCAACGGCAAGCCAACCCTGCTCGAGCCCCTACAGAAGCTAGATATTAGGACGCCAATGGAGTATGTGAGCACCATAGCAGGCGTAATAGCTAGGAAGAGGGGCAGGATACTCGAAGTCCAGAGCGCGGGTCTAGCGGCGAGGGTTATAGCTGAGGTCCCGGTATCGGAGAGCTTCGACCTAGCAGCTGAGCTGAGGAGTGCCACCGCAGGCAGAGCCTTCTGGGGCGTCGAGTTCAGCAGGTGGGCTCCCGTACCCGATAGCCTACTGAATGATCTCATCAAGAAGATCAGGGAGAGGAAGGGTCTGCCTCCGAACCCGCCAAAGATAAGCGACTTAATCGGATTCTAGCCCCCTTAATGGGGATTCCAACACTCTTCCCACCATTTTCTCAAGGACTTTAAAAAGCTCCTGTATAGACTCTCATACTAGGCGTCGGAAACTACTATATATATGTATACAGAACTATCTGCTATTCTACGGGGGCTATCGCCCCACGGTGGGTAACCATGTTAGAGTATCTGTCTGACACACTGGTAAAAGCGTCCACGAGCCTAGTAATACTACCAGTAATACTCATACTGATACTAGCAGCAGTAGTGGTCCTGCTAGACCGTCTCACAAGGGCGAGACCAGACATCGTCGCACAGGAGAAGTATAGGTATGAGAGGTTCGAGGCAGGCAACCCTCCTCCAAAATCCGAGGCCAGGGGGAGGGTTTCAATGCAGTACCTTGGCTACCTTATAATCTTCCTAGCGGTGGAGCCGGCTGTAGTGATATTCGCCATACTCCTAGCAGTGCCGGGATCTCTTCTCGGCAGCCTCCTATGGCTATACGGCGTATTAATAGCAGTGTACGCCCCCCTCCTAGCCTATGCCGTCAGGGAGGCTAGGAGAGTAGAGTCTTGGATGCTGGAGGGGTGAAATCTCATGGCACAGGAAGAGGGCAAGGTTTACGTTGGGAATCTCGATGTTTCGGCTAAGAAGGCACGGAAGGTGCTCATGGGTAAGCTGAGGCTTGGAAAGCTGGTTGACTGGGGGACAGCCTTCTCTCTCTGGCCAGTACACTTGACAACAAGCTGTTGCGGGTGCGAGTTCGCAGCGGCGTGGAGTCCAAGGTACGATAACGAGCAGCATGGTGCTCTCCCATGGGTTGGTGCAAGGCAGACTAACATGATCTTAGTGGAAGGGACTGTTTCAAAGAAGATGGCGTGCGCTGTCAGGGTAGTCTGGGAGCAGATGCCACAGCCAAAGTTCGCCATAGCAATGGGGGCCTGTGCTCTTGACGGTGGAATATTCTACAACAGCTACAATATTGTGAGGCCATGGGAGATCATACCTGTAGATATCTACATACCAGGCTGTCCGCCTAGGCCAGAGGCTGTTGCTAGGGCTATCATTGAGCTCCAGAGGAAGATTAGGAAGGAGGGTGTAGCCGGCAAGTTCGTTGAAGAGGGATGGAGGCCCGATAAGGAGTATGTTAAGCCGAAGGAAGACGTCTGCGCCTGGTGGAGGGGGTAGCCGTGGCAAGCGAGATTATTGAGAGGATTAAGGCGGTCTTAGGCGATATGGTAGAGTCTGTCGAGGAGGGTAAGGGAGTAGTACACATATTCGTACCCGTGGATAAAGTGGTTGAGGCCGCGAAGAAGTTGAAGGAGATGGGCTTCGACCACGTCAAGGATGTGACTGCAATCGATTACCCCAAGGAGAACACGATAAAGATAATCTATCACGTATCTAGCTACGGCGATCTAGAGCTCTCCAAGCACATAGTAGGCCTGGGATACAGCGTACCCAGGGATACCGTGAAGGTTCCATCTCTCTACTATGTCTGGACGTCGGCAGACTTCCAGGAGAGGGAAGTCTACGAGGGCTTCGGGATACTCTTTGAGGGCCACCCTGACATGAGGCCTCTCCTCCTCTCACCACCGGTAGCAGAGCAGAGACCGCTCCGCAAGGATTTCGTTGTAAAAGAAGACTCAATATTCAGGCAGTAGGGGGTGTTTAGTGGATGTCGGGATTCATTCAAACAAAGGGGAATGTGGGCTTCAACGATCTCAACCTCCCCGGAGCCTGGACTAGGAAGATAGGGAAGGACCTCTACGAGGTCTTTATAGGACCACAGCATCCGGGCTCCGGTCACATGAGGATAGTCATAAGGATTGATGGAGACGTAATAGTAGAGGCAGACCCCGACATGGGGTACGTGCACAGGACAATGGAGAAGCTTGGAGAAGTTAGAACCTGGATTAAAGGGATCCCCCTCTACGAGAGAATGGCCATTCACGACGCCTGCAATATAACCCTACCATACGTTAGGGCGGTTGAGAAGCTACTCGGCATTGAAGCGCCTCTAAGGGCCCAGTACCTGAGGGTACTGCTGTGCGAGATCGACAGGATCGCGGCATACCTCTACGGGTTCGGGATCTTTGGAGTATTCGTCGGGCACTCTACAATGTACATGTGGCCCTTCGGGGACAGAGAGGTATGGGTCGAGCTAGCCGACTGGCTGACGGGAGCGAGGCTAACTCACTCCTACCCAGTCTTCGGCGGTGTTAGGAGGGATGTTCCAGCGGGCTTCACAGACCAGCTAAGGAAGGCTATAAGGTATATGAGGAGGAGGCTCGAAGAGTACAGGAAGATATACGTTGATAACCCTGTAATAAGAACAAGGCTAGAGGATGTGGGAGTCATACCGAGGAACCTCGCCATCGAGCTAGGTATCACCGGACCCAACCTGAGGGCGAGCGGAGTCCTCTATGATGCAAGGTACAATGATCCGTATGAGGTCTACGACGAGCTTGACTTCGAGATACCAGTCTTCCAGGAGGGAGACGCACTAGCGAGGGTATGGCAGAGGGTCGAGGAGATAAAGCAGAGCCTAAGGATACTAGAGCAGGTGGCGGACTGGCTAGATAAGCACCCGAGAGAGCCTATACTACACGAAAGGTTCTGGAAGACAGCCCCACCCTTATACAAGAAAGTGTTCGAGGCTGAGGGAAGAGCTAAGCTGATGCCGATATACGCTATGCTCAAGGTTCCCAAGGGGAAGTCCTACGCTAGGGGCGAGACTGCTAGGGGCGAGATAACCTACTACGTGGAGAGTGATGGGGGCCAGACCCCCTACCGGGTGAGGATCGTGTCAGCCTCAGCTAGGAATGCTATTGTATTCAAGTACATCCTCCCAGGCCATAGAGTCATGGATCTCCCCACGATCTATGGTAGCATCGACTACTTCCCACCGGAAGGTGATAGGTAGGAGGGGGTGTTGGATATGGGATGGCTTCATGCCTTGATTGAGATAATAATATGGCCTCCTATATGGCAGCTTATAGTTTTGGGTCTTATCGCTCCGCTCGCAGTAGTCATAGGGATACTCTGGTTCGAGAGGAAGACGGCGGCGAGAGTTCAGAGGAGGTTCGGCCCCCTCCAGATAGCTCCAAGGATTGGAGGGGCGATACAGCTCATCGCTGATCTAGTTAGGTACTCTTTCCAGGAGATCATAATACCGAGAACAGTGGATAAGGGAGTATTCATCCTCGCCCCTCTAACAGCGCTTGTCTTAAGCATACTGCCCGTTGTGGCAATGCCTTTCACAAGCATCTCTAGATGGTGGCCTATACCGATGCAGTATAGCGTCCTCATATCGCTTGCACTTACAACGGTCTCCGCGATATTCCTCGTCGCGGCGGGATGGGCTAGCAATAACAAGTTCTCCATAATAGGCGGTATGAGGGAAGCCTACATGATCACTGCGTATGAGCTCATGATAATACTCTCCATACTCTCTGCATCGGCGATGACCATGTCATACAACTTCGTCGACATAGTGCAGGCGCAGGCAGGGTGGAAGTGGTTCATAATACTCAACCCGATAGCCTTCCTCGCAGTCTTCATAGGAGTCCTAATGGCGACCAGTGGATTCCCGTTCGAGATACCTGAGAGCGAGAACGAGCTGGTAGCGGGACCCTACACCGAGTACTCGGGCCTACTCTACGGGATCAACATGGGCGCTGCTTACATCAAGAGGTTCGTCTACTCCCTGCTGATAACGCTGGCCTTCCTAGGAGGATGGCTACCATACCAGCCCGGCCCCGGCTTCATTAGCGGTTACCTGATACCATCAATAGTAGTTATAGTTAAGGCGACGATCTTAATGGCGATATTCAGCTTCCTCAGAGCAGTGTACGGCAGGTATAGGCTGGACCAGGCGCTCGACTTTGCATGGAAGATACTTTTCCCATTGGCCCTGGCCGGCTTCGGCCTCGGCCTACTCGAGGCATATGCGGGGTTGATATAGGATAGGAGGTGATCTATGGTGCCGCCCAAACCCGTTCCAAGGACGAAGCCTAGGAGAGGAATATTCCACGCCTTCAAGGGTAACCTTGAGGCTATAATGATAGGGGTCAAGTACTTCTTCGACCCTAAGAGGTACACTCTAGTATATCCGAAGGAGTACGCTAAGTTGCGTGAAGGATACAGGGGCTTCATAGTACTCAAGAAGGAGAAGTGTATTAACTGCGCCAGCTGCGCTAGGATCTGTCCTGCAGCCGCCATGAAGATGGTTAGGATACCCGAGGTTGACCCGAAGACGGGCAAGCAGAGGGTGAAGAACTGGCCAGTTATAGATTATAGAAGATGCATATTCTGCGGGTATTGTGTAGATGTATGTCCAACCGAGGCATTGTACCATGTACCGTATCACGATGTTGTATATGAGAACCTGGCGGAGATGTACCTCGACCTAGAATCCTTCCAGAAGCCGCCGGAGTACAAGACCGCCGAGGAGGGGATACCGGTCAAGTACATTGTCGACGAGGAGCGCGGGCTGGTCAAGGTCCCAGTCCGTGAAGAAGGGGGTGAGGAGAAGTGATAGAGGAGTATGTTCCCTTAATGGGGGGAATATTAGGCATCTTAATGATACTGGCAGCATACTTTACGGTAAGGCATAGGGATCTAGTGTACTCTAGCGTATCCCTTGCACTTCTAGGATCCCTCAACGCAGCGCTCATAGCTCTACTAGGATACACGCTGGTAGCAGTCTTCCTAATCATAGTATACGTTGGAGCAGCCGTAATGTTCATCATCATAAGCGTCTCCATGCTCGGCGGGGGAGGCGAAGAGGCTAGAGACGAGGCATCGGGTTTCTTCGCAGGCTCTGCAGTGGCAACGTCGCTCCTCCTACTATTAGTTGGCAGCGGCCTCTACAAGGCCTTCACCCGGGCATCCACAGTTCCCGTTTCTAGGGTATCCGAGACCCTAGCATCAGGCTATGGACTGGTACTTGCATTAGTCTTCGTCGCCCTTGCAGCTACGCTGGTTGAGGCGATATCTATTGCTAGGAGGGGGTGATCGAGCGTGTCGTTTGTAGATGCATCCCTGGCGGGAGTCGCAGTGGTGAGTGCTTCAATAATCGCAGGTCTAGCTGCCTACGGAATGGCATCTTCTAGGAACTTCCTAAGGCAGCTCCTGTCAATAGAGGTCTTATTTAACGCCATCCTGCTAATAATACTAGTCCTCGCAGGAGTAAACCCAGCTTATACGACAGCCTTCGCCATCCTGCTAATATCCATTGTTTCGGGAGAGGTTATTGTACTCGTCTCGATCGTAGTAGCCTTCTACCGGGTGGCGAGGGAGCTGAAGTCGACCTCGATAGAAGAGGAGGGGGTGTAGAGTATGCAGGCAGGATTCCCGATATGGTGGACCTCAGTCCTACTCCCTATACTGGTTGGCATCGTAGCCCTTGCAGCGAAGAATAGTGAGAAGGCTATCGGGTGGATAACTGCTATTGTACTACTAATTCCGGGAGCGGCAGTATTTGCCTACTGGGTCAGCGGCGATATTAAAACTGGAGTCGTTGACCCAGTAGTCCTAGACCTTACCAAGTACGGCATAGGTAAATTCTACATGTTGGTGGATGGTCTCTCCGCACCAGTGGTTGCCGGGATAAGCATAGTAACCGGTCTAGTGGCATTATATAGTATAAAATACATGAAAACAAGGATAAAGGAGATGATGGAGGAAGGAGATGTTCCTCCAAGCATGGGCGCATACTACTTCCTATACAATCTCTTCGCGGCTACAATGCTAGGCATGGCCCTCTCGACAAACCTCGTCGAATTCTACGTATTCCTAGAGGTCTCCCTCATATCATCATTCCTACTAATAGCCTACTATGGATACGGGGATAGAAGGAAGATCTCACTGCTATACTTCATCTGGACGCACGTGTCGGGAGCGCTATTCCTAGTGGGTGTGCTATACTATGGGATAAACGCTGGCTCCTTCGACGTTGTCGAGTTAACCCAGGCAGGGATAAGCTACGTGTCACCAGCTTACACTGTACTGGCTCAGAGCGCTGAGATAGCGGCTCTCCTCATAATAATAGGGCTATTCATAAAGATGGCGGTGCTTGGAGTCCACATGTGGCTACCATACGCTCACGCTGAGGCGCCAACTCCAATCTCAGCCCTACTATCACCCAACCTCATCGGGATCGCCGGCTACGCCCTCGTGAGGTTCGCCATACCCTTATTCCCCGACATATTCCAGCGCCTGCAAGGATACCTCATAGCCCTAGGCCTAGCAACCATAATCTACGGCGGCCTTGTAGCGTTGAAGCAGACTGACTTCAAGAGGCTTCTCGCCTACTCCAGCGTCAGCCAGATGGGCTACCTCCTACTAGGGATAGCTACACTGACAGCATATGGTATAGGGGGAGCAATGCTCCACTATCTCAGCCATGCTATCGGGAAGGCAGTCCTCTTCATGACGGCAGGAGTATTCATAACGGAGCTACATGGTCTCAGAGACCTCAGGAAGATGGGTGGGCTTGCTAGAGCGTACCCCTTAACGGCAGCGGCGGCCTTACTAGGCTTCATGCACCTAGTAGGGATGCCGCCCTCGCTTGGAATGTGGAGCGAGATCCTCATAACGCTGGGCGTGGTTAAGGTTTACGCCGGGGCCTCTGCAGGGACCCTGGTTGCAGTCGCCGCTGCACTTATAGTAGCTTTGGGTGTAAGCGCGGCTTATGCATTCATAACAATGAGGAGGATATTCTATGGCCAGTTCACCAGGGAAGAAGTAGAGATGGGAGTAAAGCCCGGCATGGAAGTATTTGATGCATTCAAGGCCATAGTACTACTGGTAGCGGTTATCGGAGTCTTCTATTTCATAGCGGTGACCCCCGTGATGGACTCTCTCAAGCCAGCCTCAGAGTTAATCGTATCCTTACTGGGGTGATGATGTGATGGATGCATCGGTTACGATGACAGGCATGATGCCCTGGTCCCTCATCTGGGCTTTCCCATACCTTGGGGCCGCGGTACTGGCCCTCCTCTACCTAATAGGAGTGAAGAATGAGAAGGTGTACGCCTGGGGGAGCGTATTCAGCATACTAGTATCAGCCATTATCGCAACCATGGCTGCTCAGAAAGTCTACTCGACAGGGCCAATATACAGTCTCTACGGGAAAATATGGGTCCCCTGGCTCAACATTACAGTGGGCACCTATCTCGACGGTCTAGGCGTAGTAATGACCCTGGTGGTCTCGTGGATCAGCCTCCTGATAGCAATCTACAGCGTTAAGTACATGGAGGGCGACTGGGGTGTAGCGAGGTACTTCTTCTTCATCACATTCTTCGTGGCAAGCATGCTGCTGCTAGTGACCGCTGACAACCTAGTTCTAATGTTCATTGGATGGGAAGGTACGGGGCTAGCAAGCTACGCGCTCATCGGCCACTGGTATACCGATGAGGAAGAATACTGGGTCGGAGTACCAGGTAGGAAAGCGCTGGGCCAGCCAATGTACTTCGAGCCAAGCCACAGCGGTGTAAGAGCCCTACTATTCACCAGGATAGGAGACATCGGCCTCCTCATAGGCATGTCCATGATATACCTCCTAACTGGAACCTTCAACATACCAGACCTAGCCGCAAGCGCCAGCACATGGATCGCCTACCTAGCCTCGAAGGGAATACTCGTACCGGTCCTCATACTATTCAGCCTCGGAGCGCTTGCGAAGAGCGCTCAGTTCCCGTTCCACGAGTGGCTTGTAACAGCAATGACCGGTCCAACACCGGTCTCCGCCCTAATCCACGCCGCCACCATGGTGAAGGCTGGAGTATACTTCATGTTAAGGTTCGTCCCAATAATCTTCGCAGGCGCCTACGCACTCCTACACACAAACCCAGTAGCCGTTGAGGCTGTGAAGGAGTACTTTACGATAATGGCCGGCTTGGGAGCAGTGACAGCCTTCATGATGGGTACAATGGCCCTAGTCTCCAACGAGCTCAAACTCATACTAGCCTTCTCAACGGCGAGCCAGCTAGGATACATGTTCCTAGGCGCGGCTCGCAGCTGGACTGCTGATAGAGGAGGGCTACGAGGGACTCTCACTGGGAATAAGCGCGGGGCTAGCTCACCTAGTGAGCCACGCCCTCTTCAAGGCATCACTCTTCCTCATAGCAGGATGGCTACTGCATGTAGCCCACAGCAGGTTCATAGACCAGATGGGTAAATATGCCAGCGTAATGAAGATCACGGCAATATCAGCATGGCTAGCGGGTTTAAGCCTAATGGCGATACCGCCTCTAAGCGGCTTCTACTCTAAGGAGCTCGTACTCAAGGCGGCTGAGGATGCCCACTTCACCTGGGGCTACACGCTAGGATTATTGACAGCAGCGCTCACAGCGGCTTATACTCTAAGGATGCTGCTTAGAGTGTTCCACCTCGAGCCCTACGAGAAGCACGAGGGTCACGAGGTTCACGAGGCACCCGGCCTCATGCTATGGCCCTACACAATACTGGCAGTAGCAACGCTCGTCCTAGGACTCTACTGGACAGGGACGGCTAGAGCCATTTCTGAGGCGATCTCAGATACCCTGAGCGTTGGAGAGGCAGTACAACTCTCAGTAGGACTTACCGAGAGCGTGATAATAGCTCTAAGCCTCGTAGGAGTCACCCTACTAATAGTGGCTGGACTATACGCTGCAGGGGTAGACTTCCCAGGATTGATCAGGAGGTCGACAGTGGCGAGGGCAATACACGACTTCCTCTATGATAGGTGGTACATTAACTCGATATACTATATAGTGATAGTAGGCGGCTTTGCAGCACTAGCCTCTCTACTAGCCATTGTAGACCTAGGCATAGACCTCTTCTACCACTTCGCCATACCAGTACTATTCGCTCTAGGAGCAGCTGGACTGAGAGCGTTGCATAGGGGTAGAACGGACTACTATATGATGCTCTACCTGTACTTCGCAACCGCTCTACTACTCTTCTTGTACCTGGCGTGGGGGTGACGTAGATGGACGTGGTACTCGGCGGACTATATAGTGTGCTTGCGATAGCGATCCTCATCCCACTCGTGTCCATGTTCACATCGAG
This sequence comes from Thermodiscus maritimus, assembly GCF_055382595.1. Taxonomy (NCBI): domain Archaea; kingdom Thermoproteati; phylum Thermoproteota; class Thermoprotei; order Acidilobales; family Acidilobaceae; genus Thermodiscus; species Thermodiscus maritimus. The sequence goes on along the minus strand of NZ_AP042434.1, from coordinate 1,064,965 downwards.
GACAAGCAAGGCGCTGCCTGGACTAGCATGGCTGGCAGTAATAATCTACTTCCTAGTATCATATGATACCTATGAGAAGGCGCCACTCACCCTATATAATGGACTCGTACAGCACGACCACTTCACCAGCCTCCTGCTGATGGCGATAAGCCTTACAGCATCGATATCCCTGTTGGCCGCTGGGAGGGACCCTGCATTCTGGGAGAGCAGCCCGGCGTTCTACAGCCTGCTACCACTAGCCCTCTTCGGCTCATACTACCTTCTGGGAGCCACCGATGCGCTAGTAGTACTGGCAACATGGCTGCTTGTATCAGTAATCAGCTACGTCTTGATAGCACTCCCCAGCGACAAGAATAGCAGGGGAGCCGCTATCCAATACATATTCATCGGAGCAATAGCCACGCTCTTCCTCGCAGTATGGGCGGGGGGAGAGTATGTTATCTCCTCCCAGGAGGGAGCCCTAAGCTTCGCTATAAGCGCCCTGACTATAGACAAGTTCAGCGCCCTCGTGCTCCTATCATTGCTGGTAGCACTCGGATTCAAGGTGGGAATAGTCCCGTTCCACTGGTGGCTGCCAAGCGTCTACTCCAAGGGCAACGGGTACATGGTTGGAGTCGTAGCTGGCGTGATAAAGATCGCCTTCGTAGGAATCCTAGCAAGGATAATACTCTACTCTTCTCAGAACCCAGTCGTCGCTGGAAAGATAGCAGTGATCCTAGCAGGATTCGCCGTAATAACAATGACGTACGGAAACCTTGCAGCACTAACAACAAGAGACCTCAGCAAACTATTAGCATACAGTAGCATAGCACAGGTTGGATACATACTAGTAGGTCTAGCGGCACTCGCATACCTGGCCCCACAAAACACGGTCATGAAGACAATAGCACTAGCAGCTGTAGCAATCCACGCCACCGCCTACGGTCTATCTAAGGCGGCGTTATTCCCCATAGGAGTTGATGAATCAAACATTGATAAGCTGAGAGGCCTACTCTCAGACAACAAAGCAGTCGCGGTCTCAGCTGGAATACTGCTTATGAGCCTACTAGGGCTACCCCCGCTACTAGGATTCTGGGGCAAGCTATACCTATTCTACGCCGCCTCAACGTATTCGGTCGTTCTAGTTGCAGTTGCACTGGTAAACAGTGCGATAAGCTCAGCTTACTATGTGAGGGCGATAAGAGACCTTGTAGCTTCTGGGAAGCCTGCTGTAAGCCTGAGATCACATGTTGGAGCCGCCATAATAATAGCTGCGGTAGCGATACTCGTGCTCGGCCTAATTGCACCCATATATGTTTCGGGTCTAAGCTAGCACGCCTAACTATACCTTCTTGTAATTTATTTACCAAATCCCTATTCTAACCTGTTCCTCTACGAGTCGTATAGTATAGATATTGTATAATCTCTAAGGGCCTACTCGCTACTCTCGGGGATGAATGAGTTGGCTACTGGGCGAGTTATCGGCGGTATGATCCCGGATCCCCCTTGGCCTGCAAGGGAAGCCTGTGCTAGATGGGCTCATACCAATAAGGGCGACCTAGGCTCATATGAAGGGTTGAAGGAAGTACATGATGATGTGATCGAGAGGTTCTCGAGAATAGTATTCGGGGGAATCTATCCCGGTATGATGACGAGCGGGGCTACGGAATCAAACCTCCTCTCACTCCTCTACTGGAGGAATCGGGGAAAGAGGAGGGTCGTTGCCTTTCCCCACACACACTATAGTGTTAGAAAGGCCGCCTATATTCTAGGTATGGAGTATGTTGAGACAAGTTATAGCAGTATTGAAACCCTGATAGAGAATACAGATGTAGTTGTAGCGACGCTCGGAACTACAGAGATGGGAAGAGTAGATCCACTAGAATATATAGTTGAAGTTGCGAGGGCTAAGGGCGCTTCAGTCCACATTGATGCAGCCTATTATGGCACTATAGCCAGGCATTCAAAGGCGAGTGGAATAGATAAGCTGGAGCTAAACGATACAGTCGCGACGTTGGCAGTAGACCTCCACAAGATCCCCGAGTCGCCTCCACCTGCCGGCGCCATCTATGCTTGGGACGAGAATGTACTTGAATCCCTCTGGTTCGAGTCGCCGTATATTCCGGGGAAGAGACAGTTCGGCGCCCTGGGTACTAGGCCTGGCTGCGTGGTTTACGCGGCGAGCATCTCGCTAAGGCTTGTTGTAGAGGAATGGCCATCTGGCCCTGAAGGGCTAGCCCGGGACCTCGAGGATATGATAAGGGATGTAGAGGTGGAGTTGGGGGATTATGGATATTCGAGTATAGGGGGTCCCGCTCCCATAAGGTGCCTCATGCATCAAAATATAGATAATATAATAGATTATATTAAGAGGAGAGGCTATTCGGTCTACAGGTGTAGCAACGGGGGTTTGAGGATTGTCGCTATGCCTCACCTATTATGGAAAGGGTATAGATGGATAATTAGAATACTCCAGGAGGCATCAAGTAAAGGTGTTGGTGTAAAATGAGCAACTGGGTCGATAAGAGGCTAAACGAGTTCAAGCGATCACTAGACAAGTACCTCCACCTCCTAAAGGGTGGAAGGATAGATGTGGATAAGGCGGCTCTAGTTGAGAGGGTGGAGCTCGAACTAGTAGAGGAATTGAGGAACACTGGTAAATGTAATGGAGGCCTCCAGGACATTCTAGGAAGCCTAGAATCGACCGGATGGTTGGAGAAAGCCTTCCATAAAGTAGCTGAGAGCCTAAACGCTGAAGTGCCAGGAGGAATCAATGTGAGGGATGCCCTCCAGAGCTTCCTAACGGGGAATATGGAGGATGCTGGGGCAAACATTATAGCAGTAGTGGTCCAGGCTGTAGCGAGATGCGTAGCTGAGAAGAGGCTAGAAGAGGAGGGAGTACGAGACGCCCAGACACCCTTCTGCCCGGTCTGCGGTGCGGAAAGCAAGACAATGGTGGTGAGAGATGCCGGCTATCATATGGTCTGCCCCTTCTGCGGTTACGAGTGGAGGGTGTCAAGAGACAAGGTTATATGCCCCTACTGTGGGAACTCGAACCCCATCTCTATAGGCGTGTTTACAGATAAGGCCAGAAGGATAGGGCTAATGGTATGCCAGGAGTGCGGGGCTACCTGGAGGACCATTATGGATAGAAACATTAAGGCTCCAAGAATACTTCTACCAGTAATCAGTTTGGGGGCCGAGGCCTTCAGGAAGTTCCTCCATGAAGACATGCTTGGGGGAGGCGAGAAAACCAGCTAGAGCCCTGGATATGCATGACTGCAACGGCATCAGCCAAGCACCTAAGCTTGCAACTATCATTACGCTCTTATAGAAGCGAGAGCAGAATAGGTCCTCGATAGGTTTCTCAGTGGCGTATTCAACAGCATCCTTGAACGTTGATGCTATTAGAAGGGAACCTATCACAGTGTAGTAGAGGCCCGTGAGAAGAGCAGCCTTACCAACGTATCTTAACAGAGAGGGCTCTACCCCCAGCACTAGGTCTTTAACTCTCATAACGACTAGGAGCGAGTGGAATTCGAGGTAACCCCCTATTACGCCTATGGAGACAGCGGCCGATACTATCGCCGAGTTGAGCCTTAGAGGTCCAGGAATCGATGATGCAAGGGCTAGCAGCATTGCGAGGGTCATGAGCAGGGGGCCCATGCTTATATAATTCTTTTCTAGATGCTTTATTAGAGCCTCGACCAGCACCGGGTCATTTGGTTTCGCACTCATTTCCGTTTCACCGGCATGTATACTGCCGGGATCCCGAGCATCTTCTCAATGTACTTAGCCGTGAACCAGGCGTCTCTTCCACGATACCCGTCTACGATGACCTGCCTAGGCATAGCCTCCCTAACATACTCTATTATTTCCCTGAAGGTGGCGTGGTCGCTGAATGATACCCGGAAGACGTTGTCTCCAACCATCCTAACTATAGAGCGGGTCTCCCAGCCTGTTAGTTTAACATGAGTCCCCCTCATCCTCATCTTGCCATTTGATTTAGAGGTGTGGATGAAGACGACTGCGCTCTCATCAACCTCTCCCCCTAGGTAAGGCCGTATATCGCCCAGCTCAACCCTGTACTCTCGCGAGGAGATCTTCGCCATCTCTATCGCTATGGGTTCTGCTAGGAACGGGTAGTCGACGCCCCTCTTCCTTAGCTCGATCATAATTTCCTGGATCTTACCGTTGAATGCGTAGATCCAGACGGGTCCCTGCTGGATCTTCTCGTCGATCAGGGAGATTAGAGCTGAGAGTGCCTCCCAGTCGCTCCACCTCCTCTGATACTTTGGACTGCCATAAGTAGCGTCTATCACCAGGATGTCTAGATCTTCGAGGGGTGGGGTGCCGGGAAGCTTGAAGTCCCCTGTATAGCCTACCCTATATGATGGAGACTCTACCACGACCTGTGCGCTCCCGGCTATATGCCTTGCAGGGAATAGGGTTATTGTCTCGTTCTCGATCGTAACGGGAGCCCGGTATCCTAGTGGTAGCTTCTTCTCCTCTGGTATCCTGTAGCCCAGCAACTTTAGAAACTCGAAGGTCACGGGGGTCGCTACTATGTAGATGCTCCACTTTACGCTACTAGGGAGCCCCCTGGTATGATCGTGGTGGGCGTGTGTGACAACCCTTATTATGCGCTTATAGAATGCATCTGCCACGACATTCCTGCCTAGCAGTATCTCTCCCTTATCCCCTACGCTAGCGTATCGGCAGCAGTGGCGGGTTACCTCCATATCTATAACCCTCTAACCTCCAGCCTTGCACTAACCATTAGCAGGCCTGCCAACTAATAAGGGGTTGTCATCGGTGGTCGAGGTAGGATTTCACCGAGAATATGAGGGCGAGGACCGCTAGGAGTGTAGTCGAGTATGATACCGCCCTAACATTGACGGGTTTTCCACACACTGGTCCAGAGGCTTGTAGAATGTTGAAGACAATAGCAACCTTATACCCTTCCCCGGAGCCTACCTCAACTACTCCTTTAACCGGCACTTGCCCGTAAGCTATCTGGTAACCAGGCCCCTCATCCACCACAGCCCTATCACAAGCGTAAAGCATCTCACTAGACTCGCTGTTTAGGTAGTATACTTCGATATTCTTCTCATTTAATGAGCTCCTAGGGGATGACATGTCTTTGAAAAGACCTACTATCGCCTTCTTCAATTCTGGAGGAAGATAGTTGTTGGGAGCATAGTATTCGGGGAAGGATACCGACCCCCTCCCATAATCCACCTCTACGAGTGCAGCGTAGCCGGGGTACTTGGCTAGACCATAAAGTTTCCCGCTATCGCTTATATTGAGGGGGTACCAGGATGGAGTCTTCACTATGATGACAGAATAGTATACTGTTAGCCCTGAGGCATGGATTGCACTAGCCAGGTAAGCACCGGCTAGAGGGAAGAGTATTAGTGGGAGTAGTAGGAGCCCCTTCAACTTCAGCCACTCTTGTACCGTTCGATCGCCTTCAGTATTTGCTCCCTAGCCTCCGAGGCGCTCCTCCACTCCCTTACCTTGACCCACTTTCCAGGCTCGAGCTCCTTATAGTGCTCGAAGAAGTGCTTGATCTTGCTCTTCACTATTTCGGGCAGGTCGTTGACATCCTTTATGTCCTGGTATAGCGGGTCCAGCTTGGCCTTTGGGACTGCGACGACCTTGTTATCGATTCCAGCCTCGTCCTCCATTATGAGGAGTGCGACTGGAACAGCCTCTATAACGCTCCCAGGAACTACAGGTTCCCTGCTAAGCACTAAGACGTCTACCGGGTCCCCATCCTCCTCAAGGGTTCCCGGTATGAACCCGTAGTTGAAGGGGTAGACCATGCTAGTGTAGAGGAAGCGGTCAACCTTGACAAGGCAAGCTTTCTTGTCGAACTCGTATTTAACCGAGCTACCCATAGGTATCTCCACGACAACGTTTACGATCTCAGGGGCTTTCTCACCGGGGCCGAGGACTTCTAGACAACTCACAGGTAATCCCCCCATGTTGCCACAACTAGTCCAACTAGATAACTTAAATATCCTTGCCAATCCCCCTAAGAGCCCGAGACGACCCAGAAAGGGGAGGAGGATGAAGGATGAGTAAGCCGTTCTATGTGAAGTTCGAGGTCCCGGAGGACCTGGCTCAGAAGGTTTACGAGGCGGTTGAGAAGGCTGCTCAAACGGGCAAGATAAAGAAGGGTACAAATGAGACTACGAAGGCGTGCGAGAGGGGCATCGCTAAGCTAGTAGTGATAGCAGAAGACGTCGACCCGCCGGAGATAGTAGCCCATCTACCAGTCCTCTGCGACGAGAAGAAGATCCCCTACGTATACGTGCCGAGCAAGAAGAAGCTGGGCGAGGCTGCGGGTATAGAGGTGCAGGCTGCCTCCGCTGCGATAATAGACCCTGGAGAAGCCGAGGCCCTTGTAAAGGAGATAATAGAAAAGGTAAAGGAGCTAAGGGCTAAGGCTGGAGCCTAGCCCCGGCCACACACAATTTTATACCCTTAGAATGGGACGCTTTCCAAGGTAGCTAGAGGTATAGAGGAAGGGTGAAGTAAGGAGTGTCGCTGGAGGGGAGGCAATTCAAGTATATAGTAAGGATTGCGGGGACTGATATAGACGGCAAGCTCAAACTGCCATACGGGCTTGCCGAGATCAAGGGGATAGGATACACGACCGCCCTTGCAATTATACGGTTCCTAGGCCTAGACCCCAACATGAGAATAGGGTTCCTCACAGAGGAGGAGATAAGGAAAATAGAAGATGCTGTAAGCGACCTTACAAAGCTCGGGCTCCCATCCTGGATGTATAATAGGAGGAAGGACTATGATACGGGGCTAGACAAGCACCTTATCGGCCCTGAACTCATATTCCATGCCAGGAGGGATATTGAGAGGGAGATCAGGATAGGATCGTGGCGCGGTGTAAGGCACAAGCTGGGCCTCAAGGTGAGAGGGCAGAGGACGGCCACCACTGGAAGGCTCGGCCTAACGGTTGGAGTAAGGAAGAAGAGGTAGTACGGGGTGAAGATGCGTGGGTGATCCTAGGAAGCCGAGGAAGAAGTGGATAGGCCCCAAGCACCCTTGGATCAAGGAGAGGCTGCAGGCTGAGATAGAGCTTGTCGGTAAGTATGGGTTGAAGAACAAGAAGGAGCTGTGGATTGCGGGGACCCTTGCAAGGAACCTAAGGCATAGGGCAAGACAGCTTCTAGCCTTGCCCGAGGAGATAAGGGAGGAGCAGACGAGGTCTCTCCTCGAGAGGCTATATGCTATGGGACTAGTAGAGAAGGATGCTACGCTAGACGACATTCTGGGAATAACTGCTGCGGACATACTCGAGAGGAGGCTCCAAACGATAGTATACAAGAAGGGCCTCGCCAAGACAATATACCAGGCGAGACAGCTGATAGTGCATGGGCACATAGCCATCGGGGGGAGGAGGGTAACCTCCCCAGGATACCTGGTGTGGCGCCACGAGGAGCCACTTGTAGACTACGCTCCGGGAAGCCCATTTAAGGAGAGGGCTAAGGAGGCAGAGTAGATAGGGGGGTGAGTAGGATATGGCCATGCCTATGAGAGAGCTTAAATGGGGGGTAGCCCACATCTACAGTAGCTTCAACAACACCATAGTTCACATAACAGACCTGACAGGAGCTGAGACAGTTGCACGCGTTAGCGGAGGAATGGTTGTAAGAGCTGATAGAGAGAAGCCCTCGCCATATGCGGCGATGATCGCCGCGAGTAGGGCTGCGCAGCAGGCTATGGCTCGTGGAATAGTGGCGATACACATAAAGGTGAGGGCTCCAGGAGGCCACGGGCCAAAGACGCCGGGCCCGGGAGCGCAGGCTGCTATAAGAGCACTAGCTAGAGCAGGCTTCATTATAGGCAGGATAGAGGATGTCACGCCGATACCGCACGATACGACGAGGCGTCCAGGCGGCAGGAGAGGTAGGAGAGTCTAGCCCCCACTATTATTTTAGAGGTGTCAATATATTGCCCGAGGGCTCTGATAGGAAGGTGGTAGTCTCAGAGAAGAAGGAGAACGCGATAACCCTAGAGGCTACTGGATTCCCAGTGGTATTATTGAACGCTATTCGAAGACTAGTCCTCTCAAACGTTCCCACCCTTGCAGTAGACTTCATCCACGTCTACGATAACACCTCGAGTGTCTTCGACGAGATACTAGCCCATAGGCTCGGCTTAGTGGTGCTCGAGAGCAGCACTGCTCTAAAGAAGCTCAGGTCTCCAGAGGAGTGTAAGGATGCAGACGAGTCAGACGAGTCATGCTTCGTTACCCTGGTATTAAACGTCGAGCTGAGCGAGAAGGAGCAGCAGGGCCGCTACGTTCTAGCGGGAGAGATAAGCGTCGACCCCAATATTACCAGAATAGTATACCCGGAGACGCCACTCCTCTACCTTATCCCAGGCCAAAGGGTTCACACAGTAGCATACGCTAGGCTAGGAAGGGGGAGAGAGCACAGTAAATGGAGTCCCGCCTCCGTATCAGTGCTCCGATATACAACCCGTGTGAGATATGACGGGTCAAAGGCCACCAAGGAGTGCATCGAATGTCTCGCCCACTACCCGGAGCTCGTGGAGAAGCTGAAGAGTGGAGAGTCGGGCGTTCTAGAGGTTTCTGGCATGGTGAACACCAGCGGGCTCCTCTACTGCTCTGAGGCGAAATGCAACGGGGCAGTAGAGGTAGAGTATAGTCCCGAGAAATTAATCCTCCACATAGAATCGACGGGGGCCCTACCCCCAGAGAAAATAGTTTTAGAATCCATTAAAGCCCTAGAGTCTAGGGCTAAGGCGCTGCTGTCGAGCCTAAAGGAGGCAAAGGGTGAGGAGAAGTGAAGAGGACGGGGCCTACTAGCATATTGGCTAGAAAGCTCATAGACGAGCTGCACAGTGCAGCTCGAAAGAACAAGGCTGGCGTATGGGAGGCTGTAGCCGAGAGGCTGGAGAAGCCGACGAGAAGAAGAGTCGAGGTCAACCTGTCAAAGATCAACCGTTACGCGAAGGAGGGAGAAATGATAATAGTGCCAGGTAAAGTTCTTGGCGGCGGATTCCTCGAGAAGAAGGTGACTATAGCAGCATTCTCCTTCTCAGAGTCTGCCCTCGAGAAGATCAAAGCCTCTGGTAGCCGCGCTATAACTATATCTGAGGCTCTCAGGGAGAACCCTAGCGGGAAGAATACCAGGATAATAGTGTGAGGTGGGGATGTGATGTCTGAGGCTGTGGAGTCGAGGGAGATAGTGGTCGACGGGACAGGGCAGATACTAGGTAGGCTGGCCAGCATTACTGCAAAGAAGCTCCTAGAAGGCTACAGGGTAGTTGTTGTAAACGTGGATAAAGTAGTTGTGAGCGGTAAGCCCAGCGAGGTAGTGAAAGCCTATAAGAGAACAATTCTCTCAGTTAGGAGCCACCACGCCCACAAGTGGAGGCCTAAAAGGCCAAGGTCGCCGATAAGGCTCTTCAAGGACACTGTCTGGGGAATGCTACCCAAACACAACAAGAGGGGACGAGAGGCGTTGAAGAGGCTGAGGGCCTACATAGGCATCCCAGAAGAGTACAAGGACAAGGAGCTAGTTAGATTTAAGGAGGCAGACTCGAGCAGGTTATCTAGGAGCTACGTAGAGCTTGGGAGAATAGCCAGGGAGCTTGGATGGAAGGGTGAGGTCGAGTGAAGGGTAAAATCGTGATCGCTAGCGGGAAGAGGAAGACCGCAGTAGCCAGGGCTATAGTGAAGCCTGGGAAAGGAAGGGTATGGATAAACTCCATTCCTATAGAATTCGTTACCCCAGAGCTAGCGAGGGCGAAGATGCTCGAACCTCTACTACTGGCTGGAAGGAAGATAAGGTCTATGCTAGACATAAAGGTTAAGGTGGAAGGAGGCGGCTTCATGGGCCAGGCCGAGGCAGTTAGAATGGCTATCGCCAGGGGTATACTAGAGTTCTTCAAGTGCGAGGGTTCGGGCCCCGATTGTGAGAAGATGAACGAGTTATACATGGCGTTAAAGCAGATCTTCGAAGAGCACGACAGGACTATGATTGCAGGTGACCCGAGGAGGACAGAGCCGGAGAAGTACATGAGGTATAGCGCTAGGAGGAGATGGCAGAAGTCGTATAGGTGATCTCATCATGCTCCAGCCATTAAGATGCTTTACATGCGGAGCCCCCCTGGGCCACCTCTGGAAGCCGTTTGTCGAGAGGGTTAAGGCGGGAGAGGACCCTGAGAAGGTACTAGATGATCTCGGGGTTAAGAGGTATTGTTGTAGGAGGATGCTCTTCACCGCCGTAACGTATATTGATAAGGTGGCCCTGTTCGATTCCCCCAAAACCAGAGAGCTTAGAGTTAAACTATACTCTATCCCTGCTAAGGGAGTGGGTGGTGAGATATGAGCGCGCCTGCACAGAGGGAGCTGCTAGTCCCGGCGGAATTGTATAGGAAGGCTGGCGTGGTCTTCGGGACCCAGATATGTACTAAGTACATGAAGAGATTCACGTATAAGATACTACCAGACGGTTTCTACCTACTAGACGTAGCCAAGATCGATGAAAGGCTTAGGATCGCCGCCAACTTCCTATCCAAGTTCCCACCGGAGAAGATCGCTGTTGTCTCAGTAAGGCTCTACGGACAGAAGCCAGCCCGCATGATGTGTGAGAGGGTAGGATGCAGGGCCATAACTGGCAGAGTCATCCCTGGAATATTCACCAACCCCTACCTAGAATACTATATGGAGCCCGACGTGGTCCTCGTCACCGACCCGAGAACCGACAGGCAGGCGGTAACAGAGGCTACTAAGATAGGGATACCTGTAGTAGCCTTTGCCGATACTGATAATAGGATCGAGAACCTAGACCTGATAATCCCGGCCAACAATAAGGGGAGGAGGAGCCTAGCCCTACTATACTGGATCCTCACCAGGGAGATCCTAAGGGCTAGGGGAGAGATCGGCCCCAACGACTCCCTCGACGTGGAGTATGAGGCCTTCATGGCCAGCAGGATAGGGAGGTAGAGGGACCCACACCGTTATTCTACCCTAGAGCATCCTATTTTTAATAAGGGTGAACCTAGATGGCTGTAGGCATAATTAGGAAGCCGGCCCACGCCGGCACATTCTACCCCTCAAAGAGGGAGGAGCTTATAAAGGCGATAGAGGACTCCTTCCTCCACCCCCACGGACCAGGGAGGTTACCTATTAAGGGGGGCGGTGGCGAGAAGCACTCCATAGGCTACATTGTCCCGCATGCTGGATACATGTATAGCGGGCCTGTAGCGGCTCACGCATACTACGATCTCTCAGTGAGGAGAAAGCCAGAACGCCGTAGTGATAGTCGGCCCGAACCATAACGGTATAGGCCTGGGTGCAGCCGTTTACAAGGGAGATGCCTGGGAGACTCCCCTCGGCCTTATCGAGGTTGAGAAGGAGGTTGCTAGGCTCATAGTCGAGTATACCGAGTACTACTCGTTCGATAACGAGGCCCACGTATACGAGCACAGCCTAGAGGTCCAGGTCCCCTTCCTCCAATATATCTATGGAAACGTGCCGATAGTGCCTGTAACCGTCTACGTGCAGACCCTCGACGTTGCAAGGGACCTGGGCTCTGCACTCGCCAGGATCAGGGAGGAGAATGGAGTGGACATAGTGCTCCTAGCCAGCTCCGACTTCAACCACTACGAGCCCCACGACGTCACAGTTGAAAAAGACGAGCTAGCCCTCTCCAAGATAATGGAGCTAGACGACGAGGGATTATACAAGGTGATTGAGGAGTACAATATCACAATGTGCGGTCCAGCCGCGGCCGCTGCACTCATTAATTACGCATTAAAGCTGAACGCTCCAAAACCTGTCCTGTTAAAGCATGCGACCTCCGGAGACATAACGGGGGAAAAGGACTGGGTAGTAGGCTATGCATCGGTAAAGTTCCCTCACCCGTAACCATGAGCAGGCAAGGGCAGTGATGCAAGATGAAAGAGTACAAGCTGTCAGCGAGAGCCCCAATCATACTGCTGGGGGTCCCCCTAGCGGAAAGCGAGAACCCCTTCCTAGCACTCCCCACAAAGAAGGTTACTGCGTCATTCGCCGTCGACGAGTGCGGCGAGCCAGGGCTAGAGGCGAATGGGCTCCCAGAGAGGCTTGAGGCGAGGGTCAAGGGATTCTACTCTAACCTGGAAGAGGTGGCCAGAGAGCTGTGCATCCGGTTAGAATCCGATATCGGCAGGGACCTGAGCCCCTCGGGCTCATACGCTCTTCTCACAACACTACTCACGTATGCTATCGCTAAGTATTACGGGGAGAGGCTAGATACCTGGGAGGTTCTAGAGCTGGCCAGGTACGCGGACCCCTTCGATAAGCCTAGCGGCTGGTCTTACGTGGTCGATGCTCTCCGCTACTCGGTCTTGACTGGTAAACCGGTGGTTTATAGAAATGATGAGGAATACGCTAAGTTGGAAGTTGAGAGAACAGTCGAGCCAGAGCTGAGAGAGGTGGTAGAGGCTGGCTCCCAGGCTCTCGAAAGGGAGAGTCTCGGGGGAGATGTCTATAACTCGCTCGTACACCTTGTGGGGGCAATGGTTTTGGAGGGGACTGTGAGGGTTAGGGACAAAGAGTCTATCGAGTCTATAATAGGGACGCTTGGAAGGCTCCAGAATAGCATAGTGGCGGGGATGTGGAGGATTCAATATCCTCCCCCAGACTGTTTACTCGTACCCGGAATACCCCGGGAGTTCGAAGTATACTGTTGGTGAAGTGGAGTGATTCACGGGAAGGAGCTAGTCGAGCCCATAGTGATCAAGCTGGGCGGTAGCGTGATCACCTTCAAGGATAACCCGTATACTGTTAACGAGGAGGCGATAAAGAGGCTTGCAGGGATCATATACGAGAACTACAAGGCTGGCAAGCGCATAGTACTGGTCCACGGCGGAGGAAGCTTCGGGCACGTTGCAGTGAGCGAGATAGATGAAAAGAAGGGTATCCTAGACGCTGTAGACGTCGCTTACGTCCAGTACAGGATGCTACAGCTCGCAACAATTGTTGGAAAGGCTTTCATCAACGCAGGGGTCCCTGTAACAATATACCCGGGACACGTCCTCTGCAGGAAAGAAGCCAGGTGCAACTTCGACCTATTATACGAGGACCTAGAGAATGGACTAGTACCAATGACCTACGGGGATATAGTGTATGATGATAGAGGATACACAATTATAAGCGGAGACGACATAGCCCTCTGGCTCTCCTCTGCAATAGGAGCCAGAAAGATATACTTCGTAACAAGCGAGCCAGGCGTTCTAGACGAGAAGGGTAACGTGATAAAGAGGGTCTCCGCGGGAGAGCAGGTAGTAGACCTGGGCGGGAGAGGCTACGACGTTACTGGTGGAATGAAGAGGAAGGTGGACGCCGCCCTCGAGTATAGTAGCAGCCATGACGCGGAGATTAGGATCCTCGATATAAATGGACTCGAGAAAGTGCTTCGGGGCGAAGAAGCAGGCTCTGTGATAGGAGGAGACAAGGCTAAGAGGAGGGTAGGCCGTGGAAGTAGAAAATAACATGACGCCGGAGAGAAAGCTAGACCATATAAAGGCAGTTCTCGATAAAGGGGTTGAAAGCCTCCACCCAACCCTCCTAGATGATATAAGAATAATCCATAACCCCCTCCCCGAGATCAACCTGGACGATGTAAGCCTGGAGACATCCTTCTGTGGCAGGAGGGTCCCTACACCTCTCATGATAACCGGTATGACTGGGGGCCACCCTGATGTAGCAGGTATAAACAAACTGCTAGCGGTGGTAGCTGAAGAGTATGGCCTCATACTAGGGGTGGGGAGTCAGAGGGCAGGAATAGAGGATCCCAAGCTCGCCTACACCTACAAGGTTGCCAGGGAGGCTGCGCCAAACGTATTCCTTGTAGCGAACCTCGGCGCCCCCCAGCTCGCAATGGGCTATGGGGTAAGGGAGGCTGCGAAGGCGGTGGAGATGATAGATGCCGACGCTATCGCTATACACCTTAATCCAGCACAGGAGGCGTATCAGAGGGAAGGGGACCCCTACTATCGCGGTGTAGTCGAGAAGATCGCTGAGATAGCAGATGCTCTTGGAAAGCCTGTGATAGTGAAGGAGACCGGCACCGGGCTATCCTATGAAGCGGTAAGGGAACTCTATAATCTCGGAGTGAGGTGCTTCGACGTCTCCGGCCTCGGGGGGACCCACTGGGTTAAAGTTGAGGTTGTCCGCTCAATTCTTAGGGGAGAGAAGCCCCTCCCAGCAGGCCCCCTGGCAGACTATTGGGGGAACCCAACAGCAGTGTCAGTCGTTGAGGCGAGAACCGCCGCTCCAGGAGCATATATTGTGGGGAGCGGTGGTGTGAGAACCGGCCTAGACGCTGGGAAGGTACTGGCGCTCGGTGCAGACGTTGCAGGCGTAGCCCTCCCGGCTCTCAGGGTCCTGTTGAAGAGCGGTGTGGTTGGGCTTAAGGGTTACATTGAGAGCATACTATACCAGCTGAAAACCATCCTCTTCCTCACCGGGGGAAAGGAGCCCGTAGACCTCTGGAGGACCCCCATAACGGTTACCGGCAAGCTCCGCGAGGAGCTGGAGGCTAGGGGAATAGATATAGAACGATACATTCAACTCGTCAGGCTGGAGCCACTGAGGGTTAGAGGATGGAGTCTTACAAAAACCTTGCGAAAGCCCTAGAAAGGTACCCGGCCCTCGTCGACCTCTTCATATATAAGGAGCTAGTGAAGGGCAGCCCCGAGGAACTCTACAAGGCAAGCCTCCACCTGATAAGGGCTGGCGGAAAGAGGCTGAGGCCAACCATCACACTCGCCGCCGCCAGAATGCTTGGAGGGTTCGAGGCGGAATCAAGAGCTCTCCCTCTAGCCGCCGCCACCGAGGTCTTCCACACCTTCACATTAATCCACGACGACATAATGGATCAGGACGAGTATAGGAGGGGCGTGAAGACAGTCCACACGGTTTGGGGGGAGCCGATGGCTATACTCGCCGGGGACCTCCTCTTCGGCCTCTCCTACCAGTCAATACTGTTGGGAAGGGAGAGGGGGTTATCCGACGAGCAGATCCGCGCGGCATTCGAGGTCCTAACAGAGGCAAGCATTAGGGTCTCCCAGGGCCAGGCATATGACATGGGCTTCGAGGGAAGGGAGGAGGTAGACTATCACGAGTACCTCAACATGATCTACCTCAAGACGGGAGCCCTCATCGAAGCCAGCGCCAAGCTTGGAGGGATTGCCGCAGGAGCCCCTAGTACTGTTGTTGAGAAGCTTGGAGAGTACGGGGCCCTTGTAGGGGTAGCATTCCAGGTGAGAGACGATATCCTCGGAGTATTCGGGGACCCCAAGAAGACCGGTAAGCCCGTATACAACGACTTGCGGAGGGGGAAGAAGACTGTACTAGTACTGTATGCGTTAAAGCATGGGTCAAGCGAGCAGAGAAACATAATTATGGAAGCACTGAAGGGGAAGCTACCGGAAGATAAGCTTCCAGAGGTGGCCGAGATAATAAAGGAGACGGGAGCCCTCGACTACGCTATGAACCTGGCCAGGACGTATGCTAAGAACGCGGTCGCAATAATAGATGACATCGAGTCCTCCGGGCTAGTAGTTGACGGGGAATACGCCCGTGTATTAAAAGAGCTCGCCCTATTCTCCGTGGAGAGGGAGAAGTAAGTGGAGGAATACACTCCGGAAGACTACAAGTTCCCCATAGCATACGTGGAGGGCTTGGAGTCCGAAGAGTACCTAGTACCAGACCTTGATAGAGGCAAGTATAGGATTGTTAAAGCCCCTGTGGAGGGCGGGCTAGGTAAGGCAGTGTATGAGAGGGTCCCCGAGCTAGCCGTCGACTTGGAGGCCGCCAAGACAAGGCGAGGGGTAGCGGTGAGGGTTCCTTGGAAGGGCGACAGGGCAATGTACCTGGCGAGCGGAAGCCCCATCCATATATACGAAGTGGGTGGGGTGCAGACCATATTCTACTCTCATGAAGGAGATGATCTAGAAGAAGGCGACGTTCTAGCATATGTCTTAACCGGGAAGGGGGAGACCAGGACTATAAGAGTAGACCGGAAGGGGACAGTCTTCTACATAGGATGGCTCCCCGGGAGCCATCCTCCCCGATACATAGTCATCCTCGCAGGCGAAGAGAACCTCATAATACTCGATCCTGAACAATAAGGGAGCCGGAGGGGATTATGTGGGTTGGAGTTAGAGAAACTAGTAAAGGGCTATGTGCTGAAGAACGCTGTCAAGCATGGAGGGAAGGCTAAAGCGGGAAGCGTAATGTCAATGATACTAGGGGATCATCCCGAGCTAAAGCCGAGGGCGAAGGAGATAGCAGGCCTGGTTAAAAAATACGTGGAGGAGGTAAACAAGCTCTCCCTCCAAGAGCAAAAGAGGATCTTGGAGGAGGAATACGAGTGGCTCCTTCAGGAAAAGGAAGAGGAGAAGAAGGAGGAGGGGAAGCTCCCCCCACTACCCAACGCCATCCCCGGAAAGGTGGTTACCCGCTTCGCCCCTAACCCCGACTTCGTCATACACCTTGGCAATGCGAGGCCTGCTATACTCAGCGACGAGTATGCTAAGATGTACAAGGGGCGTATGGTGCTGAGGTTCGAGGACACTGATCCAAGGACTAAGACCCCGATGATCGAGGCATATGATCTCATAAAAGAGGACCTGAAATGGCTCAACGTAGTATGGCATGAGGAGTACATACAGAGTAAGAGGATGGAGATATTCTACTCGGTAGCGAAAGAGGTCATAAGGAGGGGTTGCGCCTACGTAGACTTATGCGGGGAGAGGTCTAGGGAGCTCCTCAGGTCTGGGAAAGCCTGCGAGACTAGAAACAATAGTATAGAGTGGCAGCTTGAAGAGTTCGAGAAGATGCTGGAAGGCTACTATGGAGAGGGCGAGGCCGTGCTTAGGATTAAGACAGACCTAAATCACCCCAATCCAAGCGTTAGGGACTGGGTGGCCTTCAGGATAATAGATACAGAGCGCTACCCCCACCCTCTAGTCGGGTCGAAGTATGTGGTGTGGCCCACGTACAACTTCTCGGTGAGCGTCGACGACCACATGATGGGGATAACCCACGTGTTGAGGGGGAAGGAGCACCAGGTGAACACTGAGAAGCAGCTATACATATACAGGTGCATGGAGTGGGAGCCGCCCGAGTTCATACACTTCGGAAGACTCAAGCTAGAAGGCTTCATAATGAGCAAGAGCTACATTAGAAAGCTGCTAGAAGAGAACCCGGACAAGTTCATGGGATACGACGATCCACGCTTCGGCACCATAGCAGGGCTCAGGAGGAGAGGCATACTGCCGGAGGCGATAAGACAGCTAATCCTAGAGGTTGGAGTAAAGAGGGGGGATGCTAGGATCAGCTGGTATAATCTAGCAGCTATTAACAGGAAACTCCTCGACCCCGTCGCGGATAGGCTCATGTATGTATGGGAGCCTGTTGAACTCGTGGTTGAAGCTGACGATTGCATCACAGCAAGCATACCCTACCATCCAGACAAGCCCGAGAGGAAGAGGACTATACGCGTCTGCCCCGGCGACAAGCTCCTAGTGAACAAGCAAGACGCTGCGGCGGGAGAGGTTAGGCTCATAGGCCTAGGAAACTTCATTGTCGAGGAGAGCAAAGCCATACTGGTAGGTACTGAGCTAGAGTACGCTAGAAGTAAGAAGCTTCCAATTATACAATGGGTGCCCAGCCAGGGTGCCATGAGACTCAACGTGCTAGAGCCCAATGGATTAGAGTTCAACGTCTACAATGGATTCGTAGAGCCTGCGATAAGCGAGTATGGAGTCGACGATAGACTCCAGCTTATGAGGTTTGGCTTCATACGAATTGATGAAGTTAAGGGGGAGGAGTACACGGCTATACTAGCCCATAGGTAAACTCTCTCCAGGCATTTAGAGCTACACTTCACTTAGAATATTTGAGCGTTTAAGCCTTAATTCTCACCTATAACCCAAGGATTCTAGGGAAGACACGAGTTGGACGAGGAAGCATACAGTCTCAGCAAGGGCGAGTACGAGCTACTCAAAAAGATGGCCGAGAGGGGTGTAGTTGAGGGCTACATTGACGAAGCTGCCGAGAAGCTGGGAGTCGATAAGGCCACGCTCGCTAGCCTGATAATGCTCCTCAAAAGCAAGGGCCTTGCAATTGTAGAGGAGGAGACTACCCGCTCCTGGCACCTCACCGAGAAGGGATTGAAGGCTGTTGAAGAAGGGCTGCCGGAAGAAAAGTTGGTGAGGCTTCTAGCAGAGGGGTCCGGCGGGGCAAGTGTTGATGCTGTGAGGGACAAGCTGGGAGGCGAGGCAGGAGTCGCGATCGGCCAGGCTAGGAGGAAGGGCCTAGTATCGATAAGGGATGGAATTGTAGAGTTGAAGGGCGATGCCGACCAGATCCTGGCGGAGCTGGAGGATCTTAGGAGCGCTCTCGAGAGGGTTAAGGTCGACCCCAACGCGGAGCCTCCAAGAGAGCTGGTGAAGAGGGGCCTAGTGAAGCCCCGGGAGGTTAAAAGGATAAGATTCAAGCTTACCGTAGCGCCAAGTGCAATCCTTGAGAAGGCTAGGGTAGAGGTGGCTAAGCTTTCCTCCAGCCTTATCGCATCGGGGCTCTGGAGGAGGGTCGCTCTTAGGGAATACGATGTGACCGCGGAGCCTCCAAGGATTTATCCTGCTCGGAAGCACTTCCTAGTAGACTTCATAGAGATGCTTAGGGATATAATGAAGGAGCTCGGCTTCGTAGAGGTAAGGGGCCCAGTTGTTGAGATGGAGCTATTCAACTTCGACGTCCTATTCCAAGCCCAGGACCATCCAGCTAGGGAGATACACGATACCCTGTGGATAAAAGAGCCCCGAAGAGCAGACCTCTCAGGCTACAGGGAGCTAGTGGATAGAGTAGCGAGGATACACGAGAAGGGTTGGGGCTACAAGTGGAACCCAGATATAGCTTCAAGACTCCTCCTGAGGAGTCAAACAACGAGCGTCTCAGCCAGGATTATAGTCCAGAGGCCGGAGCCCCCTATAAGATACTTCACGATAGGCCGGGTTTACAGGAGCGACGTTGTAGATGCTACACACCTACCAGAATTCCACCAGCTAGACGGAGTGATGGGATGGCCCGGATACACCTTTAGAGACCTTATAGGAGTACTCGTGGAGGTTGCAGAGAGGCTCGGATTGAAGCTAAAGCTGAAGCCCGGATACTTCCCCTTCACAGAGCCTAGTGTAGAGGGCTATGTTCAGCTACCCAACGGTAGGTGGCTTGAGCTGTTCGGCGCTGGCCTCTTCAGGCCCGAAGTACTGGAGGCGGCCGGCCTCGACTATCCTGTGGGTGCATGGGGCTTTGGAGTGGAGAGGCTCGCCGCAGCAGTCCTTGGGATAACGGATATTAGGGAATTATATACGAGAGATATTGAAAAGATTAAAGAATTTAAAATTAAATTGATTTAGGGTGGTGGATATGCCGGTACTAAGATTCAACACTGAAAAGCTTACAAGACAAACGGGGCTCAGCGTCGAGGAGTTGATCGAGGCTCTTTTCAAGCTTAAATGCGAGAGCGAGATCGTAGATGACACGCTTGAAGTCGAGGTAAACCCTGACAGGCCAGACCTATACATCAGCGAGGGTTTAGCGCGAGCAGTTAACGCCCTCAACGGGAGGAGAAGAGGATGGAGCCTGCCAAGGACCGAGGCTACAAACTATACTCTAAAGGTAGACCCGCCTGAAACGAGGCCCTACATCGCCGCAGCCATAGTCTACAATGTTAATGTAGATGAGGACTATCTTGAGGAGCTGATCCAGTTCCAAGAGAAGCTCCACGACACTATTGGCAGGAGGAGGCGCAAGGTAGCCATAGGGCTTCACGATCTTGAGAAGCTGCCAAGCAACAAACTATACTATAAGATGGCTTCCCTCAATGAAAAGATGACGCCGCTAGATGAGAGCGAGGAGTACACTATAAGTAGGGTATTAGAGGAGACACAGCAGGGCCGGAAGTATGGGAGGATCTCGCTTAACGTCGAGCGGGGAGTCCACCCAGCCCTCTACTCCGGAGACGAGATCATAGCGCTGCCACCCGTGATAAACTCAAACATAACCAGGATAGAGCCCGGGACTAGGAGCTTATTCATAGACGTTACAGGCACCCATAAGGAGACTGTTGAGAAGGTCCTCGATATAATAGTCACAGCTCTAGCAGAGAGGCCAGGAGCCTATGTTGGAAAAGTACTCGTAGAGGACCCCCACAGTCACTGGTGGACTCCGAAATTATCGGGGAAGAGAATGGAGCTATCAAGAGAGGAGGTCTCGGGAACTCTTGGAGTCACCCTAAGCCTAGACTCCATAATAGATGCATTGGAAAGGACGCTTCACAACGCACGGAAGGAGAGCGAGGATAGTGTTATTGTAGAGGTAGCCCCCTTCCGAGTAGACATATTGAGGAATATAGACCTGATCGAGGATATAGCGATAGCCCTCGGCTACGAGTCACTCGGTTATAATAAGCCTATAGTCGAGGGTCCCGGAAAGCTTCTCACAGAGACAAGGATCTCCAGGGTAGTGAGAGATCTAGCAATAGGCCTAGGGTTCACAGAGGTAACCCAGCTCACCCTTACAAGCCCTAAACTACTAGATGCTACGGGCTTCAAGGATAGGGTTGAGGTACTCAACCCCGTACAGTACGAGTACAGCGTCCTCCGGCCAAGCCTGATACCATCCCTCCTCTCGGTGGCAGCCGGGAACCTGCATGCTAAGAAGCCGGTGAAGACCTTCGAGATAGGCGTTGTAGTAGAACCGGATCTGCCCCCCAGAGATAGGATGCGCATGGGGCTAATGATAATGGATGACGAGGTAGGCTACGAGGACATACAGGCAGCGGTATACTCTATCCTGAGGATACTAGACGTTGAATTCACGGTTGAACCCTACTCCCACCCAGTCTTCATAGAAGGGAGGAGTGCGAGGATAATCCTACCCGGTATGGGGGCAGCTGGTGTACTGGGAGAGGTGAGTCCAGAAGTATTACAGAGGCTAGAGATATCATTCCCGGTGGCGGTTGCTGAACTCGACCTAGAGGTGCTGTCAGAGTGGTGGAGATCCAAGACCTCGAGCCAGCCGTGAAGATACCTTTAGAGAAGATCGGATTCCGCAACATTAAACGGAGGGTAACCTTCAAGACACCGAAGGGGGAGATAATACTCGACCTGACAATGGACGTTACCGTAGCTATAGACGGTGACAGGAGAGGCGCCCACCTCTCACGCAACATAGAGGCCCTCTCAGTGCCAGAAGTACTCTCCCATACGGAGGCTCACAGTATAGAAGAGTACCTTGAGCGGGTAGCGGATAAGCTCCTAGAGCTCCATGATTACGCGTTCAGGGTTGAGGCTAGGGCTAAGACAACATACTACATGGAGATCTCATTCAACGGGATAAGGGGAACCGAGCCCATCGAAGTGGATATTCTGGTACGCAAGGGGAGAGACGGGTCGAGGCTATGGACGGTATCAGTAACTCTAGCTGGAATGAGCGTGTGCCCCAGCGCCCAATCTACTATAGCCTCCATGCTAGGGGTTGAAGGGGTAGCTCCCAGCCACGTTCAAAGAGTGCTAGTTACGGGTAGAGTGACGACTACCGGCGAGATGGTTAGGATCGAGACTCTAGCTAAAGCGATAGCTAGAAGCTTCTCAGCACCCGCATTCACGCTCCTAAAGAGGGAGCAGGAAGCCCGCCTTGTGCTAGAGGCTCATAGGAGGCCGAAGTTCGCAGAGGATATAGCGAGGGAGGCGGTATGTAATATAGCGAGGGATCTATTGGGCACTGTTTCCGATGATTCCCTGATTGAGGTTGAGGTGGAGAGCCTGGAATCAATACACCCGCACGACGTATACGCTTACACGAAAGGGAGGCTAAGAGACATAGCGGGGAGGGAGTCTATTTGCTCTTAGCCCTCTAATCTAGAGGGACCTCCACATATATCATTGAAGAATAGTAGCTCTTAGGCTTCCCTCCAAGCTTCTTCACGAGCCTATAAGCTTTAATATTATCCGCGAGAATATACCCGTAAACCATCTTGACACCGTACTCCCTGGCAACCCTCTTAAGAGCCAGGGCCATAGCCGACCCAATACCCTTACCCTGCATGCTCTCAAGCACAATTATACCACCCTCAGCCACCCCATCCCTGTCAAGGACAAGCTCAGCGACACCGACGATCTCTCCACTCTTGGCATCCTCCGCTACTATCGCCAGGATACCTGTTGAGGAGACGAGTCTCTCAACGTAGGGATTAAAGTACCGTATAACCGAGAAGAAGCGGGTGTATATGGTCTCGTCCCTGAGCTTCTCGTAGAACCGTAGCAGATTATCCCGGTCCTCCGGACACAGGCCCCTAATAATTATCTCCCGCCCATCTACATTTAGCTTATCAAGCACCCTCCCGCAGAGAGGACAACGTTTCACAGACATGCCTCTACCCACATTATACTCTCGCGCCAAATATACCATATGCCCGTGAGAGTATAATAGTAGGGGAACCGCGTATAAGGGATGACGGGCTTGAACATATACTATATAACCAGAGATGGAACGAGATGCCACGTTGACCCCATCATTGCCTCAAACAAGAAGGGCCTTGTTTATGCTTGTGGAGGGTTGAATAAGGTTCTAGTTTACGGCTTAGATCCCAGTGACGTAGACGCCTACCTATCATATTATGAGGTATGCTCGAGCCGAGTACCCAAAGCATACCCCGTGTATGTTGGAAGGGATAGCTTGTGCCTGGAGATGGTAGAGGGTCCCACAGCCGCAGACCTGCTCATAGAGGCTCTCGCCAATAAGGACGTAGAGCTAGCACTGCACCTTGTAAGGAGGATAGGGAGGGAACTGCGCGGCTTCCATGAGGAGCTAGAGAAATGCCCTCGAAGAATTAATGCATCACCCATCAACATCATTGTGAGGGAGCGGTGTAGCCTCGCAGGCAGTCTCTCCAGTGGTGGTCGGGGGCTAGCAGCTAGAGCCTGCAGCTTCCTCGGGCGGAGGATCCACGGCAGGGAAGAGTGCACCTTCATTGCAGGACACGGCGACCTCCACCTTTATCAAGCAGTGGTTGGTGAGAGGAGAATTTACTTCCTAGACCCTGGAAGAGAACCAGATACCCGGAGCAATCCCTGCCTCGAGTACGACCTCGCTAGTCTTATTAGAAGTATTGAGTACGCGGTTGACATGGTATCAGTTGTACTGGGGCCTATAGAGGGGCTTAAGGAGGCACTAGCCTACGAGGCGCTCTCCTTCTACGGATTAGACAGGATAGATCCAGGGGCTCTCGCCATCCTCTATACGGCCCGGGCCCTCTACGAATACTATTATGAAGTGTCCCGCAACACTGGTCTTGAATGGATCCCCGCTCGAGCCCTCCAGGCTCTTGTCATCGATGGGGGGACGCTGGTGGACAGGATACTGGGAGAGGACAGGGGTTGAGGGACCCTTTCTCAACATAGCTGTTAGAGAAAAGTACTCGGGCCCACCCATCAACAAGTTGTGGGTGTGGAGGAGTTGGGGAACAGGGTAATACTAAGGCTCGTGAAGAAGAAGCTTACACCGCTTGGGGAGGTCGAGGTTGAATATACAGGACTCTTCGGCAGAGAGTCGTGGAGAGTCGAGGTGTACAGGGTTGAACCCGACTACCTGGTGCTTCAAACCCCCGATAAGCCAAACGCCTTCAAAGGCGAGGCCTCAATTGTAAGGGTGGCGCCTCCCCCATGGAGGAGGTTCTGCAGATGGCACGATGGCCCCCTATGGGAAAAAGACGAGCCATGGAAGCGGATATACTGTGTAGTTGAGGCTGAATCCTATTGCAGGCAGCATAAGAGGAGCCTTAGAGCCCTATACGAGTTCTGCCTTGGAACCAACTCTCCCAACGCTCTAGAACTATGTAAAAAGATTGATTCAATGGGCCGCACTAACTACGTCGTATACCTCACTGATGCTGGCGCTGGGAGGGTTAAAGTGGGGGTTACAAGGGAGTTCCGCTTCCTAGAGCGTCTCTCCGAGCAAGCACACAACGCCGCTACCATGCTACACGTCACGGATAGCCTGTATGAGGCGAGGAGGCTCGAGCTGGAGGTGAGCAGGAGAAACCTGGCCTCACAGGTGAAGTCTAGGAAGCCTAAATCAGTCCCCCTGTCTAAGGTGGCCCCGCTGTTAGCGGGCGCCGCTGAGAGGATATCTAGGGAGATGGGCCTTGACTGGAACGGTAGGCTAGTGAGGGTTGTAAGCGACAAGCAGAGTATCGTGTTGAATGCTAGGGAGGCGAAGCGGGATCATGTAGAGGGGAGGAAGTTTAGGATAGTAGGGTACTGGGGAGGCCACCTCATACTTGAAGGCGAGGAAGGCCGCATTACACACATAAGTGACAGGGTCCTCATCCACTCCGACTCATTGATAGTAGGGGAGGAGTAGGAGGGCCCGAGGCTTCTAAGCCTCGATTAGAGCGTCGAAGATCGCGGAGCCCACCTTCTCCACAGCAAACTCCAGCCTCTCCCGCGGTAGGAAGTCCCTTGAGCCAACCCTGTTCGAAACGATGAGTACGGATGCTGCCTCGAAGCCTCTAGCCTTTGAAAGAGCGTATAAGATGGCTGTCTCCATATCTATTGCAGCGACACCCATAGCCTCTAGCCTCCTTGATAAGGACTCGTCCTCAGAATAGAAGGCGTCGCTGCAGAAGACGGGAGCTACTACCGGTTCCCGCACCCGCCTGATCTCCTCAACCAGGCGGGTAACAAGGTTTAGTGACGGAGCCATAGGAGGGATATAGCGGTCGAAGTACTGTGATAATCCACACGCTCCTATAATAGCGGAGGCAGAGTCTGCTACTATAACTGAGCCTACACTGACTCTCTCGCCTATCCCGCCGGCAGTGCCTAGTCGGACTAGCCTCTTCGCCCCCAGCATGGCTAGCTCCTCGAAAACGATCGCGGCGGATGGTGCTCCTATGCCGTGGGTTGCGATTGTTATGGGGACCCCCTTCCACCTTCCAGTATATACTAGGAGGCCCCTGTTATCATTGACGAGCCTGGCATCCTCTATCAGCTTGGAGAGAAACACTGTCCTACCAGGGTCCCCTACAACGACAACGTTCTCAGCAATCTCTCCTGGCTTAGCCTTAATGTGGACGCCCGACAACCTAATACCCTCTTTTACCCGGAGGAGGGCGTAGGATAAAATGATTGGAGGCGCTCGGCGCTTGGAGAAGCCGATTCTAGCCGTGGATATAGGAGCTACCAAGATGATCGCCGCCTTATTCTCGCCCAGGGGAGAAATGGGCGGGGCCGAGAGAGTAAGCACACCATCAAGGGGTATTGAGGAGGCCCTCGACGCCCTGGTTAGGAGGGTCCTAGGCAGAGCCGGGCTCTCTAGGGTGAGCGTTGCCGGCGTGGCTGCTCCTGGACCAATAGACTACTCTACAGGAGCAATAGTGGGGTCCCCAAACCTCGGCGAGAAGAAAGTAGAGGTTGCGAGGGTGCTCAGCAGGTACTCGGATCGTGTAGTAATAGAGAACGATGCCGTCGCCGGTGTGTGGGCCGAGAAAGTCCTCGTGGACCCCCGTCTCGAAAACGCAGTCCTAGTATCGATAGGTACAGGGATTGGCGGCGGCGTTATAGTAGATGGACGGCTCCTGCATGGAGCACGCGGCAACGCCCATGAGATAGGCCACATAGTCTTAGATGCGAGCTTAAACGCTGTATGCGGCTGCGGTGGAGTAGGCCATTGGGAGGCTATCGCCGGCGGGAGGTGGATCCCGAGAACCGCGAGGCTACTCGCCCGGAGGATGAAGGAGGAGACGATATTTTATCAACTAGCCACTTCAGGGAGCATTACTGCAGCGGACGCCTACGAGTATGCTAGGAGGGGAGACGCTTATGCAATACGGGTTGTAGATTATATTAATAGGATCCATGCGGCAGGGATAGCGAGTATCACCGCAACATATGATCCAGACATAGTATTCCTGTCGGGAGGATTATATGAAGGAAACAAGGACTTAATCCTAGAGGGGGTGAAGAGATATCTGCCCAGATTCCTTGGATTACATTCAAGGCCTGTTGTTAAGGACTCCACATTCGGAGGCCTTCAATCCCTCTACGGGGCCTATGCAATAGCTCGTAGGCCACCCAAAGTTTAGTTAATCGTGGTTCCCGAGATCTCGGCCAGATCCCGACTGGCTCCACCGACGAGTATGACCTTATGCTAGGAGAGGAGCAGATAGGATTTGGGTTCTCACGGTAATACGCGGCGACAACCTCTACACTATGGTGGCTGCTTCTTTTACTTTGATTTATAATGGTTAAGGTGAATCGGCAAAGACAGGGGGATCGTTGCTGTACATATATGGAGGCCTAACTCGTTGGGGATGCTGTTGTGGCTGATACGACGTCGCGTAAAGTGGCTGATTTTATTAGAAACGCGTACAGTGAGATGGTCGAAGAAGTATATTCTCGTGAAAAGTCAGCAGAGTACGAGCATCTCTTAATTTTTCTAAAAAAGAGCATATCACCGGTAATCCTGATGCCCCAGGAAATATACATGCCTCATGGGGAAAAGAAACGAATTATCACGGCGTTTGGTGGGGAAGTCGTTATAGAATTGAAAGAGGTTGCGTCGGATTTCGACGAGGCTTGCCATGATATAATTGATAAATATCTAACCGCGCCTGCATCTTCTAAAATAAAATTCTTTATAATAACGAACTATCATTATTGGAGGATTTATTCCATGGAAAAAACCGAGGATGGAGCCAGATTAAAAATAATCTATGATGGGGACAGGGGTCATGCTAGAGATGTGCTTAAAGCCAAGATCCTGCCTCGGGTCTCCCATAAGATCCCCCCTCACCCGGATAACATAGAGATGTTGTTCAGAGTTGACGCGGATGAAATAGTCAATAAAATAAAGAATATATTGATTTTATTAAGGGATAATGACAGAGTTAGACCATTATATGAGGCGTACAAGCAGATTATGGCTTTACTATATGGAGAAGCCAGTGAAGACTTCTACCTCGATCTATTCTCGAAGCATACATATCTGCAAGCTGTAGTCATGGCGTCCCTGTCAAGGGCACTGAACATAAACGGTAAACCGGAAGATATGTGCAGCGGGGCCATACTGGATGTTGATGTAGCATCACCTTATCTTAGATGGTGGAGAATTCTATATATTGATGAAAACCTTGCTGAATACAGAAGCATTTTTAATAGCATATTAAATAAAATTATGATCAAGGTTAACTTAATTGATTGGGAGCAGGGAGTAACAATAGACGTATTCCGATCTCTTTATGAGGCATTATTGGATCCAGAGACTAGGAGGAAAATCGGAGAATACTATACACCTATATGGATGACCCAGCTGATTCTCCGAGAATTCAATCTACGGGGCAAGATACTGTTGGATCCCTTCTGCGGGTCAGGTACATTTTTGGTAGAGGCTTTTAACAAGAAAATCGATGAGGGCGAATCACCTGATGACGCATACAATTCACTAATAGGATATGATATTAATCCTATAGCAGTCACCATAACTAGAGCCGAGCTAATAATGGCTTATTACATGAGAACAGGTAGGATACCGGGGAAACCACCGTACGTATACCATATAGATACTCTCGCAGCATGGTTCAATGGAACCTCTTCCAATCTACCAGAAGTGCAGGAGATCTCAGGATTAGCTAGAGAATACTTGGATCTCGTTGCCTTCTCCAACTTTACTGCGGGTGGGATCCGAGAGATCTTAGAACTGCTCTCTCATATAGAAGAAAGGATAGAGAGGGCAATAAGAAACTCGATAGCGGAATGCGGGATTGACGAGAAATGCCTAGCGAAGGATATTGAGACGAACCTCGCTTCAAGCCCTCCTGATAGCAGTAATCAGCTCATAAGATTATTCAATATCCATATTAATATTAAGAGCCACGACCTCTCGGAGTCACTGGCTAAGATGATCGTTAAATACGGCGGAGATTATGCGTGGGGGATGGTTTTCGCCTCAGTATACATGCAGGCCTTATCGGCTATGATGAAGCCAGATATAATAGTTACGAATCCTCCCTGGATACATATTACTGAATTTAAAACCAAATACGCGAAGAAATTGCGGAGTGTTCTCATTGATTATATCTCAAAGGTAGTTTCTTCCAGGAAAAGGCGTCAAGTGCTTTCTGGTTCGGACGTAGCTACTGCGGCTCTTGCTAAATCACTCTCTATAGCTAGTTATGGAGTCGCCTTTATAATGAATAGAGAGCAGTTATTTTACCATAAAAATCCGATGCCGTCTGGCATCCTAGCAACCTACTCTGTTATACGAAGTCTTAGAAAGGGGTACCTAAAACTTGTAGACGTTGATTTCGATGCATTTCAGCATGGTATCTTCCCATCAATTATAATAACTAGAAAGGGAAGTGGAGAAGAACTCCAGGTGCTGAAGATAAATAGCAAATATAGGGGGCAATATAGTAAAAATATGCCTCTGAACGATGATATGTTTGTGATAGAAGATTTAGAGGAGTCGTACTCGGATTATATTCGGCCGAGTCTATTGTACTTCTCAAACGACGCGAGGAGCATTTCTAAAGCATTAAACGCTCTCGAGGTTCAGCCGATGGGACTTTATATAAGGGGGACACTAGGTGGCGAGAAAAAGAAGGGTAAAACTCGTTATGCAGGCTTAACTCTAGAAGAATATTATTATAAAGATAATAAATTTATATTTAAACTTCATAATACAGAGGGATCCTTAACTGTTCCCTTAGAATGGTTGAGGCTCTATGGTATTGAAGTGTATAAGCTGGTTTATGTGGGGGAGATAGACCCTTTCAATGTGAAAACGATGCCAGAGGTATTGTTATCGAGTTTGGGAGTGGAAAAATTAAAGAATTTTCTGGAAAAAGCGGTGAAAGTGAATGAAAATAGACTAGACTTCAGAGATGTTGGGAAGATCAAGCATCTTATAAGAGAAGCTAAACAGCCACGGTCCATTAGGACGCTCGATCCAAGGTATTTCTATGTCGTCTACAGGGCGGATAGAATATTCACGGCAAGCGTGCTGAAACCAGAGGGGAAAACCATACTGCATTCTACATGTTCCGCTATTAAGTGTGATACTGAGGACAAGGCCTACTATTATGCGGCCGTGCTCAACTACCTAGTTTACAAAGTCATTGAAATGAATAGGAGGTTCATTCATCATCAATACGCGAGACCGTTAACGGCTATTATAGTGTCCAATTTGACCTGGGGAAATAATAGTATATCTGAGGAAGACAGGCGTAGAATAATCGCTCTGAGCAAGGAGTTGAGCAACTCGATTCCTATAAGGCGATATCCAAACCAGAAGTCGGCTATCATAGATATGGTCGGATATAGTGAATTTTCAGAAATAATAAATATACTAGATAAAGTGGTGGATAAAGATAGACTAAATGAAGCGCTGAGATTTGTATCTGAGAGGTAATCAAACGCTGTCTAGCTGGTTAAAGACCCCTTATCTTCAAGGGTGTCCAGTAGAAAATGGACTATTAGCAGGCTCCCTAGAGTTCAATGGACTATAAGGGGTCTTTGCTCATTTCATTATTTAACCACCAAGCAATTCTATAGTCCTCGGTAAATAACCAAGACTCGAGGAGGTTAACCTCCAGGCGCGGGAGGGTGATGCCTGTCGAAGAGGGTAATAGCATGGCTCCGCGGGGACCCGGAGTCCATAGCATGTGTTAGGAGTGTTAGGGAGCTGCTCAACGCTCAGGGTATAAGAGTGATCCTCCCCAGGGGAGACGAGTATCTTGATGCCTCGATCCTAGTGTTGCCGGTGAGGGGGTCCCCAGAGGAAGAATATTTCAGGGAGGCTATTGAGAGCTTCAATGGCCCGATGGTTCGGGAGGAAGACCCGCTTAGGGCTCTTGTATACGCGATAACATATCCGAGGAGGGGTTTCAGGAAGCTAGTCTTCGGCGTGGATCCTGGTAAAAAGTGCGGCCTCGCAGGATTAGGGGATTCGATAATAATTGCCGCGTCAAAGGTCGACTGCGATAAGCTAGGCTCTGCTATAAGGGAGCATGCTTCGCGCATCCCCGCCTGGAAGGTTGAGGTTTACGTTGGGAACGGCTACGGCTTCTCCGAGGCTGTAGACTCCCTAGCAAGGGAGGGTATAGGGTTCCGGGTTGTAGACGAGTCTGGGACCACGGGCTCGCAGGGAGTGGGTAGTGTGGCTAGGATTATTAGGGACAGAGACATAATAGCTGGGATTACAATCGCCTTACGCGGTGCCTATGGTGTCAAACGCGTTGATAGCAGCTTTTACAAGGAAGTATAAGGTTGAGTATCTGGGGGAGGTAGAGCCAATATACCGTGTAGCCAGGCTTCTAAAAGACTATGAGGCGAAAGAGAGCATACCAGCCTTCACAGTTAAGGGCACCGATACAAGGAGCGTGGGCAACCTCGTCTCCACACGGGAGAGGCTCCTTGAAGCGATAGGGGCTGAGAGTGAGGAGGAGGCCTATAAGAGGCTTCTCGAGGCAATGGAGAATCCTGGGAAGCTCACATGGGTAGGTGACCCCGGGGATTACAGGGTAGCCGGGAAGGGATTGAAGAGCCTTCCCTTCGCAAAATTCTATGAAGGTGACGGTGGCCTTTACCTCACGGCCGCCTTCATAGTAGCCTGCTGGAAGGGAGTATGCAACGCCAGCATACATAGGATGATGCTCCTAGACGAGAAGAGAGCTGCCGTTAGAATAGTTCCCCGCCACCTATACAAGCTCTACAATGATGCATTGAAGGAGAAGGGCAGGCTCCCCGTGACCGTGGTGCTGGGAGTGCACCCCGCCGTCCTCCTAGCCGTATCAACCTCCCCGGGATTCGGGAGGTTCGAGCTCGAGGTAGCATCGAAGCTCATGGGGGGGCTCGAGGTATTCCCCAGCCCCATCCACGGGAACCCTGTGCCCGTAGGAGCAGGGGCTGTAGTGGAGGGCTACCTTACGGGGGAGAGAGTTGAGGAGGGTCCCTTCGCCGACATACTCCTCCTCTATGACAGGGTTAGGCGGGAGCCCGTTCTAAGAGCTGAGAAGGTGCTCGTCTCGGATAACGACACCCACGTAATACTCTCCGGCGGGAGGGAGCACATACACCTCATGGGATTCCCACGGGAGGCGCAGATATGGGCCTCCGTCTCCAAGGTTGTGCCCCGAGTATACAAGGTTAGACTGACCCCTGGCGGTGGCGGGTGGCTTCACGCAATCATATCGATCGAGAAGAACCATGACGGGGATGGTAAAAACGCCATACTCGCCGCCTTCGCAGGGCATCCCAGCCTAAAACACGTAGTGGTGGTGGATGGCGATATAGACCCTGACGACCCTGTTATGGTGGAGTGGGCTATCGCCACCAGGTTCCAGGCCGACAGGGATCTAGTGATCATTAAGAATGCCAGGGGCTCCACTCTGGATCCTTCAGGAGGCGACGGCTTCACCTCTAAGATGGGCCTCGACGCCACGGTGCCCAGGAAGGGGGATCCGCACTTCGAGAGAGCAAAGCTACCGGGGTGACGTGTAGATTGTACCTTACAAGGATCGAGGAGAGGATCCTTTCCGGAGAGTACGGGGAGGCTAAGCAGCTGGCGTTGAAAACTATAGTTAAGGTTGGAGAGGCCCTCGGGGCAGAGAGGCTTATCCCTATAAAACACGCCCATGTATCCGGTATCTCCTATGGTACGATCGGTGACCACGGTCTAGCACTCCTGGAGGATCTTGTGGAGAAGGGGGCTCAAGTCTCGGTCCCTACAACGGTGAACCCGATAGGCTTTGACAGCGAGGATCCCTACCTGTTATCCACCGTCGGCGTTAGGGTCGACGAGGGCTTTGTTAGGGGGCAGCTGAGGATCATTAAGGCCCTCAAGGCAATGGGGGCGAAGGCGACTCTAACTTGTACACCCTACTATCTCCCAGATACAAGAAGCCTGAGTCCAGGAGACCACGTATCATGGGGCGAGTCCAGCGCCATACTCTATGGGAACACGGTGATTGGGGTGAGGACTAACAGGGAGGGGGGACCCCTAGCATTAATGTCTGCTATAGCTGGCCGCACCTATTACTGGGGCCTCCACCTGGACGAGTACAGGACTCCCAGAGTAGGCTTCAAGCTTGAATCACCCGAGCCGCTCGACGAGGTCATGGCGGGGTTGCTGGGCAAAATAGTCTCCGAAAGATACGTTGGGCTTAGACCCCCATATGTGAAGGCTAGGCTTAGAGATGAACTGGCAGTGAAGGAGATGCTCGCAGCAATAGGCGCGGCGGGGTCCCTCGCGATGATACACCTGGAGGGAGTAACCAAGCCGCCTATAGACGAGGGTAGGCTCGAGAGTGTTGAGGAGGTGGATTGGAGGGAGCTCCGCGACCTGTACGAGGAGCACAGGCCCTCCTGGAGGCCGGACATCGTCTTCTTAGGATGCCCCCATTCCCGAGCCGAGGACCTAGCGAGGCTCGCCAAGCAACTCGCCGACAAGCCTGCTCCAAGGTCAAAGATAGTTGTAACAATGTCTAGGTACGAGTACTCGCGGTTTAGGCGTGAATACCCCGACTACTACAATGTGCTGGAGAAGAAAGCGGTAGTTGTAAGGGATACCTGCCTAATAGTAGCTCCCCTAAGAGGGGAGAATGGGAGCCCCAAGATAGTGACGAACAGTTACAAGGCGTACTTCTACCTATCGAGGAAGGGGCTGCAGGTAGGACTCTCAACCATAGAGGACATGGCACAACTCATATACCAGTGAAGCGGGGTGCAGTGCGTTGGGAGTTGCGAGATTCCATGGGAGACCCCTTAACCCGGGGAGTGGTAGGGGGCCCGCTGTAGTAGAGGAGGCTTTGAGCTTCTATGGAGAAGTGGATCCGAGGACTGGGCGGACCGTTACTGGAAAGGAGCTGGCTGGGAGGGTTCTAGTCCTAGGCAGGCCCCGGGGATCGACGGTGGGCTCATACACTCTCTATGGCTTGAAATACTATTCTAGGAAGCCCCTCGCTATAATAGTAGAGTCGGAGGCGGACCCCATACTGGTGGCGGGGGCTATACTAGGGGAGATCCCCCTATACGATAGGGTTGAAGGGATCCTCGGTGTCGTCGGGGATGGGGCTATAGTATCGTTTAACGAGGAGGGAGAGATAGCGGTCTCTATCCTGGAGGAGGAGGGAGATAGCTGAGGACCCTCTCAAGGATCTCCCGTGAGACATCCCCTATACTCCTCTCTCCCCGAGAGTCTACACCCTTAACCCTAATCACGGGTACACCTTCCTCCTCCGCCCTCCGGAGTACGCCCTCATAGTTATCCCTAATCCTCTCCAACAGCTCCCTCGCCTCGTACCGCTCCCTGACAACCCCGTTCCTAGACCTAGCCTCTATCCTCCGGAGCGCAACCTCCACCGGGACTTCAATGTATACTATAAGGTTCTGAGTGGGGGACCCTACTGTTAACTATCCAAACCCATTCTGGGTCGGTGAACGCTCCCTGGTAGGCGGCGCTCGAGTACTTGTACCTGTCGCTTACAACGATATAGCCCTCCTTTTTCAATAGGGCCACGGGCTTATCTGAGGAGTGGTAGTTCCACAACCTGTCAGCGGCGAAGAGGAGCGCGAGGATATCGTGGCGCACCCTCCCCTCCCCTCTTAGGAAGGAGCGGATCAATACTCCAATAGGCCCGTTCGTAGGCTCCTTAAGGTACTCCGACCTATACCCCATTCTAGAGAGTTCCATTACTAGACGCTTCGAGTGCGTGGTAAGACCGCTGCCATCTATTCCCTCGAAGGCTATGTGAAATCCTCTACTAGCATTCAAACTCATCGGCCCCCGACAGTAGCATTAGCCTACGGCTCACCTATATGGGTCTTGGATGCTACTATATCACAGGCGGGGGACCCTCTTGGAGATAGTATTCCAACTCCTAGATGTGAGCTACGAGGTTATAGGCAAGGAGCCGGTAATAGACTTGTGGGCCAGGACTGAGGATGGGAAGAGAGCACTAATTCATGTAAAGGGGTTTAGGCCATACTTCTACGCTCTCCTCGAGGAGGGGGCCAGCGAAGAGGAAGTAGTGAGGGCTGTTAAGGCCCTCTCGAAGCCGTCGAGCCCGATAACAAGAGTAGATCCAATGGTGAAGAGGTATATCGGGAGAGAGTCTAGGACACTTAGGATCGAGACAATGATACCGGCGGCTGTTAGGGAGTATAGGGAGGCGGTATCAAGGATTCCAGGGGTAAGGGAGGTACTCGAGGCTGATATAAGGTTCTCCATGAGGTATCTCATCGACGTGAACCTCTACCCTATGAGATGGTATAGTGTTGAGGTTGAGGAGGGGAGGCTTCCGGGCCTCCGTGCTGACGCGTTCTATGTTGCTAAGGGACCCGTAGGGGAGCTGGAGGAGTATGCGAAGAGGGACCCTCTGGAAGGCCTTAGGATGATGGCCTTCGACATAGAAGTCTACAACCCGATGAGGAGCCCCGACCCGAAGAGGGACCCAGTCATTATAATAGGATATATGACCGACCGCGACTCTTCACCCACACTCCTGGTTGCTGAGAATAATAATGATAGGAGGATCATAAGCGAGTTCCGTCAGGCAATACTAGACTACGACCCCGACATTATAGTGGGGTATAATCAGAATGGGTTCGACTGGCCATACCTGGTGGAGAGAGCGAAGTACCTGGGGCTCAAGCTTGATCTGGGTAGGAAGGCGAACTCTCAGCCGCAGCCAAGCGTCTACGGGCACTACAGTATACCTGGAAGGCTGAACGTTGATCTCTACGATTTCGCCGAGGAAATGTACGAGGTGAAGATGAAGACGCTTGAAGAGGTAGCGGACTATCTCGGCGTGATGCCGAAGGATAAGAGGGTTGTGTTGGAATGGTGGGAGATCAGCGAGTACTGGGATGACCCAGAGAAGAGGAAGATACTCCTAGACTATGCAAGGGCAGACGTGCTCTCAACCTACGGATTGATATGGAAGTTCCTCCCATTCGGAGCCCAGCTCAGCCAGGTCAGCGGTATGCCAATGGACCAGGTGATGGCTGCGAGCGTCGGGTTCCGGCTGGAGTGGAGGCTGATAAGGGAGGCCAGCAAGC
This sequence comes from Thermodiscus maritimus, assembly GCF_055382595.1. Lineage (NCBI taxonomy): Archaea > Thermoproteati > Thermoproteota > Thermoprotei > Acidilobales > Acidilobaceae > Thermodiscus > Thermodiscus maritimus. Next base: position 1,029,808 of record NZ_AP042434.1, on the reverse strand, counting down.
TGGGAGAGCTCGTCCCCAACAGGGTCGAGCGGAGGGAGGAGTCGTACACTGGAGCCATAGTGCTCAAGCCAAAGCCAGGACTCCACGAGAATATAGCTGTCCTCGACTTCGCCAGCATGTACCCCAACATAATGGTGCGGTACAATGTCGGCCCAGACACCCTCGTCAAGCCTGGCGAACCCGTTGATCCAAACAAGGTTTACAAAGCCCCAGAGGTAGGCCACATGTATAGGAAGGAGCCTCCGGGCTTCTTCAAGAAGGTTGTCGAGAAGCTCCTCACTATCAGGAAGCATATCAAGGAGGAGATGAAGAAGTACCCCGAGGGGTCACCAGATTACAATCTGCTCAACGAGAGACAGAGGGCTGTTAAGGTGCTTGCCAACGCCTCCTACGGCTACCTAGGCTGGCCCCATGCAAGATGGTATTGCAGAGAGTGTGCAGAGTCGATTACCGCATGGGGGAGGGAGCTTATAACGAGAGCTATAAGGAAGGCGAGGGAGCTGGGTCTTGACGTGATATATGGTGATACAGACAGCCTCTTCGTGACCAACAATGAGGCTAAAGTCCAACAATTAATCTCCTGGATCGAGGAGGAGCTGGGGTTCGAGGTCAAGATAGACAAGGTCTACAAGAAGGTCTTCTTCACGGAGGCTAAAAAGAGGTATGTGGGTCTCACAGTTGATGGAAAGATCGATGTGGTGGGCTTCGAGGCAGTAAGGGGTGACTGGAGCGAGCTAGCCAAGGAGACTCAGATAAGGGTGGCAGAACTAGTGTTGAAGACGGGTAACGTTGAGGACGCGGTAGAGTATGTTAGAAGGGTTATAGAGGACCTGAGGCATGGCAAGATTGACTTGAGAAAACTGGTAATATGGAAGACCCTAGCGAAGCGCCTAGAGGAATACGTGGCTGAGCAGCCGCATATAGTCGCCGCCAGAATGATGAAGCAGATGGGGATCAAGGTAGGCCCTGGCAGTAAGATAGGCTATATAGTAGTAAAGGGTAGCGGCCCCTTATCCAAGAAGGTTAAACCATACTTCATAGTAAAGCCTAGCGAGGTCGACGTGGAATACTATATTGACAAGCAGATAATACCGGCAGCGCTCAGGATACTCTCGTACTTCGGCGTCACGGAGAAAAGGTTAAAGAGCGGAGGGAGGCAGACAAGCCTCCTCGACTTCATCGGAGGCTAGGTTAAGTCGCTGAATGTGAAGAACAACACGTCTTTAGGTCTGCTAGCTAGCTTAGTCCCTGTCCTCGCCCCTATAAGGACCTTTACTCCCTTCTCAGCCGCGACATCTATGATCCTCTGAGTTATTATCCCGTCGAAGAGGACTCCATAGATCTTTCCGGGCTCAGCCTTCTGGAGCTCAGGGTAGAGATCCCGGACACTCACTCTCTTGATGGGCTTCCAGTTCTCATCGTAGAGTATCGCTTCCAGGCTCCCCTTGAGGTTCGCTATCTCATCTATAACCTCCTTAGGGATAGCGGCTATCTCAACAGGCTTCTTCTCCTCAACTACAGCGGGCTTCTCCTCAGGGGGCTTTGGCTTCTCCTCAACCTCGACTACCTTCTTTTCCTCCTCGACGGGCTTCTCCTCCTTTACCTCTTTCTTCTCCTCCACTACCACTTTCTCCTCAGCTGTAGGCTGGACTTCCTCCTTAGCCTTCTCGAGGCCGAGCTTCTTCTTGTAGGTCTCCGCTGGGACCATCTGCTCGAGCGCTTGGGCTATCTCCTTACCAGTAAGTTCTTCTACCTCCATACCCTTCGGAGCTCTAGCCACATAGTCGATCTTGGCCTGGTCGAGGAGGGTCTTGAGTATTAGTTCTCCTCCCCTGTCGCCGTCTACAAGAGCGATGGTTTTCTTCTTCTTCGAGAGGTCTACAATAGTCTTTGGTATCTTCTCCCTAGCACCTTCTAAAGCTATTGCATTGGTGTACCCGTATCTTAGAAGGTTTAACACGTCCGCGCGGCCCTCTACTACTATTATAGTGTCGGATTTATCGATGTCGGGTCCAGCGGGGAGCTTCTCGGGCCCATACTCTATTATCTTCGGCTTCTCCTCCTCTACCGCTTGAACCTCTCTCAATATCTCCTTGATGTCTGGCTCGGTCTCCTTCATCATTTTCAGTATCTCCTTGCTCCTCTTCAGCACCTGCTTTATCTTCTCGGCTCTCAGGTCCTTGATCTCCTCGATCGTGATCCTTGCATTGTAGGGTCCTATCCTGTCTACAGTCTCTATCATTGCTGCGAGAATAGCGGTTTCAACCCTATCAAGGTTGCTGGGGATCGTTATGCGCCCGAGCGTCTTCGTTCCCTGGTATCTTATCTCAACGTGGACTCTCCCTATCTTGTCCTTCTTCTGAAGCTCTTCAAGGTTGAACTCGCTTCCCAGGAGCCCTTCAGTCTGGCCAAAAATAGCCCCTATGACATCGTGCTTGTCAACCCTGCCATCCACCTCGAGCCTTGCCTTGATCAGGTATTTCACCTCGCTTCACCCCTAATCGTATTCTCACGCTATCTTTCGCAAACCCCGATCGACGCCAGCATCGTGGGGTGCGACCCCGCAGGGGGTCCTCATCTATATAGATTGTCCTGAGTGACCTCTTTTTATCTATACTTTCCATATCAGCTGCGAGGGGGATTGATTAGGATTCCGGGGTTATGTTTAACCCATAGAACCTCTCAATGGATATGATGGTTTCCCTAGTCTCTTTATCGGAGAGGAGCCTCTCCCTTATAGGCTCGAGTAGCTTCACCAGGGCTTCAGCAGTAGCTTTCTTCAGGTCTGCGGGGTGGAGTTTGCCTTCAATATAGTCTTTCTCTAGCTCCTCGTAGCTCGGGTAGACTACTGTCCCCCCATACTTTGCGGGCCTCTCTACTACTAGCTGGAAGCCGGGCTGTGGGAATAGAAGGTACTTGTTGATCTCCATGATCGGGTTGAACTCGACCTGTCTCGGGGGGCAGTAGGCTTTCCTCACCACCTCCCTTATCTTCTCCGGCGGGTAATGAACGAATATGGTGTATTCCGGCTTGCTTTTGCTCATTTTAACCATTGCCAGGATCTCATCCTTATCCTTCCCGGCAACGTCCATCCTGCCTACTCCCTTAAGCCCGGTTAGTATGGGTGTGTGTATTGCTATCGGCTTCTTGACCCCGAGCTTCTCGGCTGTATCCCTGGCCAGCATGTGGGCCTTCCTCTGATCCATCCCGCCAAGCGCTAAATCCAGGTCGAGATAGTATATGTCCGATACCTGCATCATTGGGTAGAGTAGTTTTGAAGCATCTATCTCGGCGTCCTCCGCCCGCCTCCCCATGATCGTCATGGCCCTCCTTACACGGTGGAGTGTATTCTTCTTCGCGACCCTGATGAGGAGGCCCCAGTACTCCTTATCCGAAGCCAGATCCTCGGCGTCTACGTATTTCACCATTCCAGGGCTTACTCCTATAGCCTCGAGGACAGCCCTAACTATCTTGGTAGAACTCCTAATCAGGTTGAGGTCTCCGCCAAGCTTATCGTTTATGTGAGCGTGCCATGTAGCCTCCAGGATCGTGAAGTCTACTCCAGCCTCAACTAGATCCCTCACCTTATACATCCATATGAGCCATCCTATGTGTACTAGGCCGCTCGGTTCGTAGCCAATGTATCCCTTGAGCTTCTCTCCCCTTTCAAGCTTCTCCCATAACTCCTCCCTAGTGACGACTTCCTGGGTGTTCCTCACTATCAGGTTGAATCTATCCTCGACGCTCATAGTCAACAGCTTCAGCCCCGCGGGGAGAATTCTAGGGATCTGCTTTAATTATGCTTTGTAGGAGCCTACGAGAGGAAAGGGCTTATTCCCTACTCTACTTCCTCCTCCCTCTTAGGCCAGCCAGAGAGGATTATTATGCCGGTTGCGGTGAGGAGGGAGCCTATGATTACGAAGATGATTAGTGTAAGGAGTTTCAGTATTTTTATGAAGGTCTCATCGCTCGCAACGATAACAGCGTAGGCTAGGGGTACGGCTAGGATGAAGCCTGTTAAGGCTAGAATTATCCCTGTAAGTCCTCTCTTGCCACTCATCCTGTAGGGACCCTCCAGCTGGCAACGCCACCCGAATTTATCCAGGTGCCACCTAGTTTATAGTTGTGGTGGACTAGTTTTGGCTGGTGATGGGTTGAAGAGCGCCGCTCTCCCCGTGGATCAGGCGGGTAGACAATACCACTTGGAGGTCGCGCCGGGAGATGTGGCCCGCTATGTTCTCCTCCCCGGTGATCCCGGGAGGGTTGACTTGATCTCCAGCTACTGGGATGAGAAGAGGCTTGTCGCCTACCACAGGGAGTTCAAGACTGTCACTGGCCGGTATAGGGGTGTCCCTGTTACCGCTACAAGCACTGGTATAGGGTCTCCCAGCGCTGTAATCGCGTTAGAGGAGCTCCTTCGCGTGGGTAGCGACACCTTCATACGGGTTGGCACTATGGGGGCGATCAGGAGCGATCTGCCCGTAGGGACTGTTGTGATAGGCTCGGGGGCTGTGAGGCTGGAGGGAACTAGCAGGCAGTATGTCATACCAGAGTATCCCGCCACAGCTCACTACGAGGTCATAATGGCGCTGGTGGAGGCGGCTGAGTCGCTGGGTGTAGAGTATAGGGTTGGACTGGTGGCTAGTACCGACAGCTTCTACCTTGGGCAGGGGAGGCCGGGGTATAGGGGGTACATGACGTCCTCATCATCCCAGCTGATCCCATTGCTCGCCAACGCTCGCGTGCTTGGGTTTGAGATGGAGGCGAGCGCCATAATGACGGTCTCCTCGATCTACGGTGCACGCGCTGGATGCGCTTGTGCAGTGGTAGCAAATAGAATAACTGACGAATTCATACCCGGTAGGGGCGTGGATGAAACCGTTAGAGTAGCCAATGAAGCTGTAAGGGTGTTGTCGGAGTGGGACGCTCTGAAGGAGGAGAGTGGAAGCAAGCTATTCTATCCGGGGCTGCTGCGGGGAAGACGCACGTAGCGGTCGGGAATATTAACATCGACATAAGCGTTGAGGTGGAATCGTACCCGAGAGAGGATACAACGAGCTTTGCTAAGAGGGCATGGATAGGCCCCGGTGGGGCTGCAACAAACTATGCCGTGGCAGTGGCTAGGCTTGGTCAACGAGCGATACTAGTAGCTAGGGCTGGGGACGACCTGGTCCGCCTAGGCATACTCGAGGAGCTAAGGAGGATGGGGGTTAACACGGGATACGTCTACGTCGCTAAAGGCGAGCCTCCAGGGATCGTGGTCGTTATAGTGTCGCCGAGCGGATCCTCTAGGACTATGATTACTGTTAGAGGGGCTAATGAGGGCCTCACGGGCTCCATGGTTCCAAGCCTCGGGGACGTGGTGCACTTCGCCAGTGTGAGGGGGAGGGTGGTTCTAGAAGCAGCTGAAGCCGTTAGAGGGCGCCTAGTATCCTATGATCCCGGGGGAGAAGTGTATAGGAGGCCCACCGAGATCATCCGGGCCCTGGAAAGCGGGCTAATCAAGACCTTCTACGCGAACGAGAAGGAGATCCAGGCCCTCACGGAGAGGACTGGGCGGACTATAGAAGACTTCCTAGCTGGAGGGGTAGATGCTGTAGTGGTTAAGAAGGGAAGGGGCGGGGCTAAAGCCTACTCGAGGACAGGAGTGTACGAGGTTGACCCTCCAAGGATCCCGGAGCCCGTAGACGTTACGGGCGCGGGCGACGCCTTCGACGCCGCCTTCAACACATGCACGCTAATAGGTTGCGGGCTTGAAGAGTCTCTTCGCTTCGCTGTAGCGGCGGGGGCCGCGAAGGTGCTGCGCAGGGGGAGCTCCAACATGCCAGGCCTCGAAGATATAATTGGGATTGCCGAGTAAACCACTTCTAGGAGGCTTCACTCGCTTCCTCGCGGGAGAAAGCCTCTCTGAGCTCGTTTACCTTACGCTCCGGGAGCGTGACGCCGTTCTCGCTGGAGGCTTTTACAAGTGCTTCTAGGAACTCTAAGGGCTTTACAGCCTCCCTTATCCTGCCAAGGTCTATGGTGAACACCTTGTTGGTTGTGGGGTCCAGTATCCTTATAACGTCCTTTAACCCTCCCTTGCCATCCGAAACCCTGTAGACGTCAAGCTGCCTGAGCCCCAGCTCCTCAACGATCCTCTTATAGAGGGTCAGGGTCTTCACCATACCGCATACACCAATACTTCCGGGGTGGACTCCCTTCCGCTTAAAAGGTGTTTTATCCGATACGGTGATACGTGCTTATGGAGGGCTTAATAAGGGTGACAATCGACCTCGAGCAGCTCGCGGCTGAACTCTACAAGGCTAAGAGGTATGTAACGGTAAGCGAGATCGCCAGGAGGCTCGGTGTTTCAGAGAAGACTGCTGGAAAGGTTCTAGCCAGGCTGGAGAGTCTGGGCTATGCGAGGAGATACAGTTACAGAGCCTACGAGCTGCTCCCTCCGTGGCAGGGTAGCGATGAATATACCCTTATAGCCGTGAAGGAGAGGACAGCCCATACAAGGGTCATTAACAGGTAGAAGACTCTATGAAGCCTCACGTATGCGAGGATGCTTAGAGCAACGCTTAACAACGACACCAGTATAGCGGAGACGCCCAAGAGCCTCACTCCCCTACTGCATCCCTCCGTCAATTCAATCAACCCTTTAACCCGCGACCGCTGAACTCGTAGCATTCTCGGTGGAGAATATGGAGGAGAACCTACTAGAAAAGCTGGTACGCGTGCTCTGCTCCTGCAACAGGGCATGCACGGTTCAAGAGATAGCTGATCACATTAATGGTGAGAAGATGATCGATGTGAGGAAAGCTCTGAGCGAGCTCCATAGGAGGGGAGTAGTCTCTAAGGAGCCAGATTATGAGAGGAGAAAACTGGTATTCAGGGTGAGGCCAGAGTACTGTGAGTGAGAGGCTTAGCTCTCTCGGGAGACCTCCTTAATTACCGACCCCAAGATGTCGAGGGCCTTCCAGAGCAGCTCTTCCTCTATCGTTAACGGGGGCGCTATCCTTATCGTCGAGAGCCCGGCGGCGATCACAAGCACCCCTCTCTTGAAGGACCTCGTCAGGATCTCTGCCAGCTCCTTCTTAGCAGGCTCCTTGGTATCCTTGTCCTTCACTAGCTCTACTCCTATCATGAATCCCTTGCCCCTAACGTCGCCGATGAGTTCTGCCTCAGACGCGAGGTCGTTGAAGTACTTCTTCACCTCCTCTCCCAGCCTCGCGACCCTGTCAGGTATATTGTTCTTTTTCATAAAGTCTATTACAGCGCTCATGGCTGCTAGTGCTACAGGGTTGCCTCCGAACGTGTTGGCATGGCTCCCTCTAGGGAGATCCATTACCTCTCTCTTACCGATCACAGCGCCTAGCGGGAGGCCGTTCGCGATGGCCTTAGCAGTTGCTATAAGGTCTGGCTCTACGCCCCAGTTCATTATGCCAAACCATTTACCTGTCCTCGCAAACCCAGCCTGGACCTCGTCGCTGGCGAGGAGTATGCCGTGCTCGTCGGCCAGCTTCCTCAGCTTGGGGAAGAAGTTGTCTGGTGGTACTATGTAGCCCCCCTCACCCTGTATCGGCTCAGCTATTATGAGTGAGACCTCGGTGGGGTCGACCATCTTACCGAAGATCCACTCTTCGAGGAAGCCTATCACTGCTTCTCCGCACTCTTCGGGGGTCTCTGATTTGAAGGGGCACCTGTATGGGTAGGGGTATGGTACGTGGATCACCCCAGGCACTAGTGGGGAAAAGCCCTTCCTCTGTACGGGCTTGCTTGCTGTGAGGCTCATAGCACCATAGGTCCTCCCATGGAAGGCGCCTAGGAATGCTATTACGTAGGGGCGTCTGTTCTGGAAGTGTCCTCTAGCGATCTTGAGGACTCCCTCAATGCTCTCCGCACCGCTGTTGGTGTAGAATACTTTCCCATCACTCACGGGAGATATAGAGAGGAGCTTTTCTGCTCCCTTCACCGCCTCTTCATAGTAGAAGTCGGTGAGAGAGTAGTGGATTAGCTTGTCAACCTGCTTCTTGATGGCTTCTACAACCTCCTTGTTTCGGTGGCCGGAGTTAACGACTGCAAGTCCACTATTCAAGTCGATGTAGATGTTTCCGTCTACATCCTTTACTAGTGCCCCCTCCGCCTCCTCAACTACTAGAGGATACCATCGGCTGAAGGACTGCATTATGAGCTGGTGATCCTTCTCGATGATCTCCCTCGCCCTTGGACCAGGAGGCTCCACTACTATTCTAGGTGCATCAAACACCACTGGATCCCACCGGTTGATGGGGTTCTTTTGAGAGATTAATAATAGGTTCGAGATATCCAATACTGATTTAGCTCGTTCTCATACCGTCACGTTCCACGATTCTTGGGGTAGTAGGGTTTACCGCCTAGTATGTAGCTGTAGGATCCGTCGGAGTAAACCTCCTTCTTCCATATAGGTAGGTTCGTCTTGATATTCTCTACGAGCTCTGCCAGGGCGGGGAATACCTCGCTCCTCCCCCTACCTCCAACCACTACGATCATAGTGGTGTCTCCAGGCCTCAGCTTGCCCGTGTAGTGGTATGCCGCCACGTATGTTAGCCCGTGCTTCACTGCAATATCCTTGGCGATTCTCTCTAGCTTTTCCTCGGTTATCTTGCCGGCATCTTCGTATATGAGTGCCTCTACCCTCTTCGAGTAGTTCTCCTCTCTCACGACTCCTATGAAGACTGCTACTCCCCCCAGGCTGTTCGAGGTTGTGGAGGCCTCTCTGACTAGCTCCTCAAGCGATACCTTCTCCCCTCTAGCTAGTATCCCGGTCCTTACGAGCACGTTGCCTCCTTCGGGGGGTGGCATTAGGTGGTAGGTGTTATCGTCGACTGGATCGTTGATCTCAACTCTCCTGCCTCTAGAGTCTAGTATGAGAAGGTTATCTCGACCCACAATGGCGACGGCCTCGGCAAGCCCTCGGCTGGACTCGATCGCTTTATCGACTAAGTCTCCCACACTATCTCCTCGATTAGATTCTACGATGACTTCTCTATCACCATGCATGTCACGTAGTATACTGTAGAGGATTATGCGGACCCTCAACTCCATGCACCACATCATATAACTTTCCTGGAGGCTTTTCTCTTAGCCTCTATAGCTTCCCGGAACTCGTTCAGGGTCTCCCTAGCCGCCTTTAGGATGCACTGGTCGTCGGCGTTCTCTATCAGCCTCTTGAGAAACTTGGCGGCGCACCTGCTACTATGGAAGTGGAGGACTAGGCCCCCCTTAGCTATCACGATACCTTGCCCCTCCGGGAACTTCCTGCCGCAGACCACGCACTCATAGAGCCTCTTGGCCATTCTTTTGAGCCCTCTCCGAGTATGTGGGGAGCGGTAAATTAATAAGCCATGATCGCCTCTCTCGTTGAAGGTTACCGGCTAGGCAACGAGTGTATAGAGAAGCGTATCGATGGACGGTGCCAGGGACATGGCGAGAGAAAGCGTAATGGTCGACGTGCTGGACCAGAGGGTTAACATGCTTATCGCCGAGCGAGGCTGGGGTAGCCTCACCCCGGTCCAGGAGGCGGCTCTACCCGCGATACTCGAAGGGGATAATGTATTAATCATAGCCCCTACAGGCGAGGGTAAGACAGAGGCCGCTCTACTACCAGTGCTCTCCATGATGCTCCAGTCGCAGGCTAAGCCAGTATCACTACTCTACATCACCCCCATGAAGGCGTTGATCAACGACATCTACGTGAGGATTAAGTGGTGGGCTGACAGGCTAGGCTTCAGAGTGGCGAGGAAGCACGGGGATACCAGCTCCTCCGAGCGTAATAGGAGGTTGAGGGAGAAGCCCCACATACTAATCACGACGCCGGAGAGCCTCGAGATCGACCTGGACTGGGCCTCCAAGTTCCGGAGGAGCTATAGCAACCTGAGGTGGGTCATAGTAGACGAGGTCCACGAGCTCCTCGCGAGCAAGAGGGGCGCACAGTTCGTGATCCAGCTTGAGAGACTCAGGGAGCTGGTAGGAAGCGACTTCCAAGTCATAGGATTATCGGCCACCGTGGGCGACCCAGAGTGGACGATCACACTGCTATCCGGGTCGAGCAGGAGGAGGAAGAGGATAGTCAAGCCTCCAGCCTCGAAGAAGCCAGAGATCACAGTGGTATACGCTGGAGGAGATGGTGTCAGTGATCCCTGGCTCGCGGCAGCCAAGAGGATCGTGGAGGAGGTTGAGAAGCCCTCTCTGATATTCGTTAACAGCAGGTATGTTGCGGAGAGGGTCAAGGGAGCACTCGAGGAGCTGGGAGTCAATGATGTATACGTTCACCACTCTAGCGTTGCCGCGGAGCTGAGGGAGGAGGCTGAGGAGAGGCTTAGGAGGGGCGAGCTGTCAGCAATAGTGTGTACTAAGACCCTGGAGGTCGGAATAGACGTTGGAAAGATAGCAAAGGTAATACAGGTGAAGTCGCCCGGGAGGGTTGCAAGCCTACTCCAGAGGATCGGTAGGAGCGGCCATGTTAGGGGAGGGACCCCGCGTGGAGTGATCACGGCGACGGAGCCGCTCGACCTATTAGAGTCGATAGCAGTGGCTGCACTGGCAATTGACGAGAAGGTGGAGAATACCACGATAGGAAGGGTTCCGTTAGACGTTATAGCTAGGCAGATACAGGGTATTCTCTTATCGAAGAAGAAGGCTGGCATAGATGAAGTATACGAGATCATAACTAGGAACCCGGCCGTCAAGCTCTCACGCGAGGAATACGAGGAGCTTATCTCATACATGGCTAAGCTGGGCACTATAAGAGTGGAGGATGGAAGCATAAGGCTAGGCTCGAACTTCTACAAGATCTGGAGGTTTAGGAGCGACAAGGGAGCAAGGACATGGTGGAGTAGAGACTTCAGCGAGTTCTTCTCCATGATAAACGAGAGGGATAGCTTTGTAGTCAAGTTCAATGATAAGGTGATAGGCTACATAGACTCGGTATTCGTGTACAGGCATCTTAGAACAGGCGATGCTATTAGGCTCGCGGGCGGGAGCTGGCTTATCAAGAGGATCGACGAGAACTCTGGTAAGATAGAAGTGGAGCCGAGCGATTCCCCCGCCGAGATCCCGTTATGGAGGGGTGAAGGGCCAAGGAGGAGCCCCCAGATCGCTAGAGTTATGGCTGAGATACTAAGAGATGGGATCCCCGCTACAGTTAGGGTTGGCTCCCATGAGAGCGGAATAGTAGCCGAATGGGTCAGGGAGTACGAGAAGAGGGGTATAGGTCTACCATCACCCACCAGGATCATCTATGAACAGTATAATGACGAGCACATAGTAACTTCGCTCCTAGGTAGCGGGGCCAACGAGGTCCTAGGATTAATCGTGTTCCACGAGGCGATGAAGAGGCTGGGCCTAAACGTATACTATAGGGCTTCATTCTCGGGATTCAGCGTGAAGGCTCCCGGTGTGAACCCGCTAGACATACTCTTAGAGATCGATCCAAGCCAGCTGGAGGAACTAGTGTGGGTAGCGCTGGACAAGAGCCCCTACCTCCACCAGATAGCGAGAGACATACAGTTATCCTTCGGGAAGATAGGCTCAATAGATGCTGAAGAGGACAAGCTAGTAATAGATGAGGCTAAAAGACAGATAATAGAAGAGTACCTGGACATCGACACAGCGAGGGAGTTCATCATAAGACTCCAGGCTGGAGAGGTAGAAGTAGAGACGCCGATGGGAGGAGGACTCACCCCGATAGCAAGAGAGATCCTAAGGGTCCCTCCAATCAAGCCCTGGATGCCCGACCTAGCCCGCAGGATAGCAAGGATGCTGGAAGGCTCGGCCCTCACAGTCTTCGAGCTAGCAGATATACTGGAGCTAGCCGAGAAGACGGTAGAGGCTAAGATAAAGGACATGAGGAAGCCAGACTATGGAGAGTACAGGGTAATAGGCTTCATAGATGTCGACGAGGACGACTGGAGGTGGACTCTGCTGAGAACGCTGGAGGAAGTAGTAGGAATGGAAGAGTTCGAGGCGAGCTTTAAGCCCTTCCGGGTCCGGGAGCCCCTAAGAGTCTACATAAAACCCTCCCCAGCACACAGGCCCAAAGAACTCATAGTGACTCCGGAAACCGTGATGAATAATTTTGAGAGGATAAGGCAGATGCTCCCCTCCGAACTATACAATGTAAAGATAATGAGCGCCTACAGCGAGAATAGGAAGGACGATGTGGTAGTAGTACACTACTATGTTCCAGCCGACTCCCTCAAATACCTACTCTTAAACGCGGCCAGGTATATCGAAGGAAAATACTATTACTAGCCAACACCCCTCTTCCAAGGGTGACCCGTGATTGGCAGTGAGCCGAGGAGTCTACGATGAGGCAGCCCCCCTATACAAGGCCCTCGCGAGGGCTTCTCTCAAAGCACGCGAGGACCCCGACTGGGCCTATGTCAGAGATAGGCTAGATGAGGTAACAGGGAGCTATGAGGAACTGATAAGGCTGGAGAAAAGCCTGGGCTGGAGGAACTACGAGAAATACTCTGTGACGGTAAAGCGCTTAGCGAGTTTTGATGAGAGGTGGCTGGTTCTAGAAGAGATGCTTAACTTTGAGGAGGACCTTAGAAGAGACCTAGCGGCCGCGAGGGTCGCCTACAACTATACATTAAAGACCAGGGCCGCCTCCTTTACAGCACTCCTCCTTGCAGCCATCCTGGTAGCATACCATGCTAGTAGTTTAGAACTACTCATAGCATCCCTTACCGCTACCGGCCTAGCGCTTGCAGGCCTACTACTATTACTCCACAGGCTAGCGCCGGTACCAGTTATCATAGGAGACGCCATCCTCCTATTCTCTGCATTCTCAACCACGCTACCATCAACTACCATCCTATCAATCCTTGTAGCTGTAATAGCAACAGTGCTCGCATCCCCTCTGCCGGCGGCGTTATACAGGATGATAACACCTAGGGGGTCACGAGTTGCCGGTAGACGCCTATAGCATAGCAGCCTGGCTGAAGGGAGTTAACCCTATATTAGCAACGCTCCTAGTATCCCTCCTACCCGTCGTAGAGCCCAGGTACGGGGTCGTGATAGGAGTAACCCTCTACGGGGCAAGCCTCTTCGAAGCCCTAGCATCCTCGATCGCCGCACTCCTCATATTATCAATCCTCCTCACAACAACGATCGATAAGATACTGGATTCTGGAAAGAACGGGCGCCTCTCCCGTATAAGCTTAGTTAAGAAGCTGGTCACATGGGTGGAGGAGCGGAGTAAGAGTAAGGCGTCAGGGCTGGTTGAGAGGTACGGGTGGCTAGGACTCATACTATTCGTAGCAGTACCGCTACCGTTAACGGGGGTCTATACTGGAGCGGTAGCGGGACTCCTACTTGGGATTAGAGGGAAAAAACTATTCTATGCCCTCCTAATCGGGGGCGGCTTGAGCCTCCTAATTACAGGATTGAGTATTGGGCTAGCGGTTTAGTGGGATGGTTACTCTACTACCTTTATCTCCTTCCTAGCCTCCCAGAGCCCGTGGAGGTTGCAGTAGCTGATAGCGTAGAGGGTCCCGCTCTTCTGCAGGGTTACAGCCACGCTGGCCTCGGCGACCGTGTACTCGGGCTCCCAGACTATCTTGGCTACCCTGACCGGGTTGAAGGGCCTGCCCTCCTCGTAGAACCATAGCTCGACATACCTTATCGAGTGGTGGGTCTTCATCTCGTGTGGGCCGACAGTTATCTTTACGGTGAAGGGTTCTCCCTTCTTAACGGTATCGGGTGCCTCGATCTTGGGAGTGTGGGTTTCAGCCTTGGAGATGGCCTGTCCACTAGCCTCTTCCGGAGTGTATATTAGGTCTCCGAACTTCGACATGCTAGTTCACCATATAATATATGATTGAGGGGGGAGTTAAAGGTTAGCATCAATATTCTGTAGTGCAGAGTATAGGCTCACCAAGCGTTATTAACATGGTATCACCGGGTATGAACTCCATTATCTAATCTCCACGGTAAATGCGGGAATGGGTGCTGGAGTAAGGCGATCGATAGGCCTGCCTCCGGCAAGATGGTGGATGCGTTATGAAGAGGCTCGACCCGGTCTTCAAGAACAGCTGCCCCAACTGTGGGGGAGACATAGCTGCAGAGAGGCTCGAGAAGGGTCTCCCATGCGCCAAATGCTTGCCAGAGCCAGTAGCCGGCGGGGTAGTCGAGATAGCCGAGGCCCTGGCCCGGAATGGGAGGCTGAAGGCTTATCTCTGGCTCTATGATCTATGGGATAGATTCAACGACTTCAAGGTGTTCTTTGAGTCGAGGATCGGGTCGAGCCTCTGGAGCGCGCAGGCCAGTTGGGCTAAGAGACTCCTATCCCTGGAGAGCCTAGCGATCATAGCCCCAACGGGTGTGGGGAAGACAACCCTCCTCCAGGCTTATGCAGCCTACAGGATTAATAGAGATGGGTGGAGGGTCCTCTACCTAGTCCCTACACAGAACCTGGCGCGGCAGGTGTCCTCTAGGATCGAGGCTCTGGTAGGGGATAAGCTGGCATACTATTATGGCAGCATGCCGAGGAAGAAGAGGGAGGAGATGCTGGAGAAGATAGCAGGAGGGGACTACGGTATCCTAGTGGCTACTACGAGCTTCCTACAGAGGCGGTTTGACCTCTTAAAGAACAGTGGATCCTTCAACCTAGTGCTGGTTGATGATGTTGATAGCCTCCTAAGAAGCAGTAAGAATGTTGACAGAGTACTATTACTACTCGGCTTCAGCGAGGAAACGATCTCTACCGCGGAGCAGCTGGTGAAGACCAAGCTCAAACTATACGCCGCGCTGGCAGCGGGGGCCGAGAAGAAGGTCGAGGAGTTGAGGAAGAGGGTCGCAGAGCTAGAGGCGTGGCTGAGGAGTAGCGTGAGGGGTGATGAGGGTCAGCTAGTCATAGCCTCAGCAACGGGGAGGCCTCGTGGAGTGAAGCACCTCCTCTTCAAAGAGCTATTGGGCTTCGAGGTGGGAGGCGGGACAGACTACATGAGGAATGTCCTAGACGCCTACAAGGTAACCGGGGAACCCCTGGAGGATGCTGTTAGCCTCGTTAAAAGGCTGGGGGCGGGAGGAGTAGTATTCGTCTCCCAAACCCTAGGGAAAGCCTATGCGAAGCTCCTCTATGAGAGGTTCCGGGAGGCTGGCGTTGAGGCCGCCCTTGCCCTGGCAGGGTCGAGGAGGAGCATCGAAAAGCTCGCCTCCGGCAAGGTGAGCGTCCTCGTTGGAGTGGCGAGCAGGTATGGAGTTATAGTTAGGGGCCTGGATTTGCCGGAGAAGGTCAAGTACGCTGTATTCGTGGGGGTCCCGGCAAGAATTCAAGCCTTCGAGGACTCAGTAGCCAACCCTAGGAGGCTCATAGCACTCCTGTACCATCTAGCCGACATGGGTATGGAGTGGCCTGGAGAATACATAGAGTCCATCAGGAAGCTGCTGGACAAGCTCCCCGACACAATGCTGGTCTCCGCCGCCTACAAGGGGAGGATCAAGCCCGAGGGGGTGCTAGAAGAGCTGGTCAATACCATGAGGGAGGCTGCAGAGAGGGCGGCGGGAGAGTATAGGTCCCTCATCCCCCCAGGAGGCACACTGAGGGTTGGAGGAACAGTCCTGGAGAATAGGGGAGGGACCCTCTACGTGATCATCCCAGACGCCCCAACATACCTGCAGGCCAGCGGGAGGACCAGCAGGCTGTTAAAGGGGGCCATGACCTACGGGCTGAGCATAATATTAGAGAAAAGACTCCACCTGGTCGAGGCATTATGGGAGAGGCTCTCCTGGTACACGAGTAGCAAGCCTGTAGAGCTCGACCGCGTGGACTTGGAGGAGGAGATGGCGAGGGTAGAGGAGAGCAGGAAGGGCGGGGGCAAGAAGGTATCGGTGAAGTCAGTGCTCCTAGTGGTAGAGTCGCCCACTAAGGCCAAGACGATAGCATGGTTCTGGGGCAGGCCCAGTAGGAGGAGGAGGGGGCGCCTAACAATATACGAGACGAGCGCAAGCGACCCAGAGACGGGCACAGTATACCTGCTAACAATAACGGCGACCAGGGGACACCTCTACGACTTATCCATAGACGGGGAGGGCACTCACGGAGTCATAGTCGAGGGAGCCAGGATCACGCCAGTATATGCGCCTGTGAAGAGGTGCCTGGACTGCGGCTACCAGTACGCGGGATCATCAGCCTGCCCCAGGTGCGGCTCTACGAACGTACTCGACGCCTCAAGGGTGGTGAGCCTCCTCAGGAAGCTGGCTACAGAGGTAGACGAGGTAGTGATAGCCTCAGACCCAGACAGGGAGGGAGAGAAGATCGCCTGGGACGTATACCTCGCACTGAAACCCTACAACCCCAACATTAAGAGGGGGAGATTCCACGAGGTCACGAGGGATGCGATACTCAAAGCCCTCAGGGAGGCGGGGGGAATAGAGGAGAAGCTGGTCAACGCGCAGATCGTGAGGAGAGTAGAGGACAGGTGGATAGGCTTCCACCTCAGCAGCCACCTCTGGAGCATCTACGGGAAGCACTGGCTGGGAGCTGGGAGAGTCCAGACCCCTGTACTCGGATGGATAATCGACAGGTACGAGAAGTACAAGGAGGAGGCAGGATATAGGGTTAGGGCGAGGATAGAGGGGGGAATCGTATACTTCTTCACAAAGAACCCCGAGGAGGCGAGGAAGGCTAAGAGTGAAGAGTGGCTCATAGTGGAGAGCGCAAAGTATTGGAGGGAGGAGCACAACCCCCCTCCACCATTCACAACCGACACCCTACTATACGAGGCCTCTAAGAGATACGGCTACAGTGCGAGGCTGGTTATGAAGCTCGCCCAAGACCTCTTCGAGAGCGGCCTAATCACATACCATAGAACAGACTCCACGAGGGTCTCCGCTGCAGGGATAGCGATTGCCCAGAAATACCTGGAGTCGAAGGGGCTGGATAAGTACTTCAAGCCGAGGAGCTGGGGTGAGGGGGGAGCACATGAGGCGATAAGGCCTACGAGGCCAATAGATGCTGAGGAGCTTGAGAGGAGAGTATATGACGGCTCCCTGAAAGTCCCCATAAAGCTCACGAGAGCACACGTGAAGCTGTACGACCTCATCTTCCGCAGGTTCATCGCGAGCCAGATGACCCCATCAACAGCCATAGTGGGAGAGATCCT
Source organism: Thermodiscus maritimus (assembly GCF_055382595.1). Classification (NCBI taxonomy): domain Archaea; kingdom Thermoproteati; phylum Thermoproteota; class Thermoprotei; order Acidilobales; family Acidilobaceae; genus Thermodiscus; species Thermodiscus maritimus. Next base: position 1,012,670 of record NZ_AP042434.1, on the reverse strand, counting down.
GGTGAGGCTGGGGGAGCTAACCGAGAAGATCGAGGCAGTCGTGGGATACGAGGGCGAGGGATACCATCTAGTATACAAGCCCAGGGTGAAGGCGTGGGCGGCGGGGCTCAAGCCCGGCCTCAGGATACCCGTGTTACAGGTTGAAGCGTTCAGGTCGAGTAGGATCACACTCTACAAGAGCGGTGACGTGATCAGGCTGATGAAGGAGAGGGGGCTGGGGAGGCCAAGCACATACGCCAAGATACTCGAGGCCAACAGAAGGCACGGGTACGTGATCGAGAGCAAGAGGCTCGGCTACCTCATACCCACAAAGACTGGTATCACAGTGTATAAGTACCTCTCAGAGAACTTCGCCGACCTCGTCTCAGAAGAGACTAGCAGGAGGCTGGAGGAGGAGCTCTCACTGGTAGAGGCTGGGAAGAGGGACCCTGTAGGGGTGCTGGAAGAAGTCCACGAGCTGGTGTCGAGCCTACTCGAGAAAGCCGGCACGGTAGGAGCCGGAGTGCAGGCCTAACCATCCAGCACCCACGTACCATGAGATTTAACTCTCCCACTCCTCCCGCCTAGCAGGGGTATATCGTGGCCATACAGGTAGGGGACCTAAGAGAGTACCTCGAATGGCTCGACGCTCAAGGACTCTTAGCTAGGGTGGATGAGCCGCTCTCACCGATACTGGAGATCCCGCACCTGTTGAGGAGGGTTATGTACGCTAAGGGACCCGCAGTGCTCTTCGAGAATGTTAAAGGCTATCCTGGCTGGAGAGTCGCCGGCAACGTGTTCCCCAGCATCGAGGCCTTCACAAGAGTCCTAGGGGTTGAGAAGCTCGAGGACGTTGGAATGCGGCTGACCGAGTCCCTGGCAAGCGTCCCCCCGGTGGGGTTGAGGGAGAAGATCCGCCGCCTCCGAGAGGTTAAAGAGCTGGCAACGTATCTGCCGAGGCGCGTGAGGAGGGCAGGCTTTAAGGAGAATGTTGTGGAAGAGGCTCCCCTAGACAGTATCCCAGCTTTCAAGACTTGGCCTCTAGACGGGGGGAGATACATAACTCTAGGCCTCGTGGTAACTAGGGACCCCGCGGCGGGTATAACCAACATGGGAGTCTACAGGGTGATGATCAAGGACTCGAGGAGGGCTGTTGTCCACTGGCAGATCCATAAGAGGGGGGCGCGAGCCTATAGGGAGGCGGTTGAGAAGGGAGACGGTCTACCGGTAGCGGTCGTGATAGGCTCGGACCCGGCGACCATGTTTACAGGTGTAGCCCCCGTCCCATACCCGCTGGACAAGCTCCTCTTCGCCGGCATATTGAGGGGCAGGGGGCTGGAGGTGGCTGAACTCGATAATGGGCTCCTGGTGCCCGCGAATGCCGAGATAGTGTTGGAGGGGAGGGTTAAACCCGTCCTGGATGAGGAGGGGCCCTTCGGAGACCACTGGGGCTTCTACGATAAGCCCCGGGAGAAGTATCCGGTTCTGGAGGTTGATAGGGTATACTATAGGAGGGACCCTGTCTATGTTGGAACAGTTGTTGGACTGCCGCCTCTCGAGGATGCTGTGATCGGGAAGGCTGTTGAAAGAATATTCCTCCCCATAATGAGTGCTGTCTTCCCAGAGATTGTTGATGTAAGCTTCCCCGTATACGGGGTCTTCCAGGGCCTCATGATCGTCTCGATAAAGAAGAGGTACCCGGGCCATGGGAAGAAGGTGATGATGGGCCTCTGGGGTGTGGGTCAGACCAGCCTCACTAAGATGATAATAGTAGTAGACCACTTCATCAACCCCCACGACTTTAACCAGGTCATATGGGCGGTGACCTCATTCGCCGATCCGGGGAGGGACGTGGTTGTCCTGGAGAATACTCACACGGACTCCCTAGACCCGGCCTCTAGAGAGCACGGAGTTGGCGGGAAGCTGGGGATAGACGCGACCGTAAAAATGGAGGAGGAGGCGGGAAGAGAGCCCCCGTTAATAGTCTCCCCGGACCCTGAGGTTGAGAATAGGATAGCAGGGGTCATGGAGAAGCTGGGCTTGAGGGGCGAGGATCCGTGGGAGAAGGTGGTGAAAGGATACCTCGATACGATCCAGGCATGGTCAAGGGTGAGGGGAAGCTACACGCCCTCTCAAGACTGATAAGAGTAGAACACACGCTCTTCAGCCTTCCATACGCCTACCTTGGAGCCTTAATGGCGACACCGAAGATCACGCTGAGAGAGGCCGTCTTGATCTTCCTAGCAGTACTAGGCCTCCGAACCGCTGGGATGGCCTACAATAACATCGTTGACCTCCCCATTGACAAGCTCAACCCCCGCAGCGCTAAGAGGCCCCTCGTAACTGGAGCCCTAACCCTTAGAGACGCATGGCTCACTGTCCTGGCGGGATCACTACTATACTATGCCTCGGCCGCCCTCCTCAACTGGTACGCTCTAGTACTAAGCCCAATACTCTGGATAGTCGCGTTAACATACCCATACGCTAAGCGGATCCACCCGCTCCCCCACCTCCACCTCGGCTTCACCCTAGGACTAGTAGTATTCGGGGGCGCAGTAGCCGCTATTGGAGACGAGGCCGGTAGCATGCTAGCCCTACTGGAGAGGATACCGTGGGAGATGGTGTTCGCCGTAACCTTCTGGGTGGCGGGCTTCGACATACTCTATAGTATAATGGACTACGACTTCGACGTGGAACACGGCCTAGGCAGTGTACCCGCATGGCTTGGCGTGAAGCGGGCGATCTGGGCGGCGTTAGGCTTCCACATCACGTTCCTAGCCCTCCTATACTATGTGATCATAAAGTATTACATGGGAGCCATAGCATTTGCAGCATTCACTCTCACAACTGTGCTTATCGCCATCCAGTACTATATAGTGGCGAGGAGGGGCCTTGAAGGGATCCCCACCGCCTTCAACCTCAACCTCGCTATAGGACTTATAGTGGGTATAGGGTACTCTCTAGACATCCTCCTATGCTAGAAGGAGGGCTTGTACTCAAGCTCCACGTACAGGTACGACTCCCTCCTCCCGCGAACCTTCCTATTATCTATCTCCCACGCCACTATATGGATGGAGTCCCCCAACCTCTCCCTGATGCCGGCTACTACGTCGGCAAGCTTGCACACGTCGCGGCCATAAGCTATCAAACCTATCCTATCCATACCCCGGTTGAAGTCCACTATTATCTGGAGGACGTACTCCATCACATTGCCTCGGCGTCCGACTGTTATCTTGGGGACTCCCCTGCTCTTCACTTGAACCACCCATGTGTCCGGCAGTGGAGAGTATTACCATAGGAGTAAATAACAGTCTAGCCTACCATCCTTATGACACACTCTCCCTGATCCTTTCATGGAGTCTACTGAAGAAAACCGTGCTCCTCCCATAATAATTCACGGCCGCTATACTCGAGTACCTATTCTCCTCCAAGTTCACGTTGATGAGGGACCCTCCCCTCCTAACAGTAATGAGCGGTAGGCTCCCAGCAGGCTCGACGACGCCACTAGTACCCACCACTATTACGAGATCAGCCCTAGAAAACTCCCTATAGGCAGCCTCAAGCGCCCCCCTGGGGAGGGGCTCGCCGAACCAGACCACGTCGGGCCTCGCCAGTCCACCACATCTTGAGCACTTCAATGGCAGTTCATCGTCGCGTGGCTTCCTCTCAATACTCCACTTGTACCCGCACACAGTGCACCTAGCCCTAAGAATAGACCCGTGCAGCTCGATAACGTTCCTGGATCCGGCTCTCTGATGGAGGCCGTCCACGTTCTGCGTGACTACAGTCTTCAATAAGCCCATCTCCTCGAGAGACGCGAGGACCCTGTGGGATATGGTTGGTTCGGCATTGAGTACGAGGCCTATCCGCCAAGCGTACCACTTCCAAACCCTAACAGGGTCCCTTGCGAACGCCTCGGGAGTGGCGAGCTCTTCAGGCCGGTACTTCTTCCATAATCCATCTGGGCCCCTAAATGTCGGGATCCCAGCCTCGGCCGAGATACCGGAGCCGGTGAAGGCCACAGCGTATTTTGATTTCTTGAGGAGCCTCCAGGCCTTATCCACGGCCTCCTCCAGGCTAGCCAAGGCTTACTCACCAGAGCCTGCTGGACGCCTCAGATTCCGGCGCACTCCCTATGATTATCGGTGACGAGGTTGGTCTTCATCGAAATCACCTCTAACCCGGGCAGTGAGAGTATTTCCTTAGGAGTAAATAACAGTCGGGCCTTGGAAGATGATATTATCTTATTTATCCGAGATCCCAGGGATAATAAGATGATTCTTGGGATTCATATATATCCTTCTTTTTCTGAAGGCATTTATATCAATCACTATCTTGATGTATTTTGTAGGGAGACAGTAGTGGTCTCTCATCTATAATTAAAGCCTTTAAGGTGTATTGTATGGGGAGTGTAGATTATTCTAGGAGAATATATGAGATTCTCCGCTTGAGGACTTTCCCTGTCGGGGTTAAGTTATTAGAAGTGGATCCAGATGAGAGTGAAATCCCCGGCTTTCGTCCTCTAAGGGATTTTAGGAGGAGGATGACATTCTGTCAGGCTGCCGCGCTCGCCAGGTATTATGGGATGCCTATTCTTCTAGGTATTGATGATCTATCATGTCCTGGTGCTATGGTTGTTTTCGGGCTAGTAGAGGCGCCCGAGTACTTCCTCGATGGTAGCATTAGCGCGGGTCTCTACGCGCCAGACAAGGAGACCGGTAAGAAAATAGACCATAAGATACCCATGCTTCCTCCGGGAAAGTTTAGAGGATTTGCGTTATACCCGGCGATCAAAGAAGTCGAGGAGCCAGACGTGGTCCTCGTCTACCTGACACCGGGTCAGCTGACGAAACTGGCAGCAGCCATCTCCTATTCTACTGGAGAGCCTCTAGTAATCGAGAGTATTGGAAAAGCTGGTAGTTGCGGTGGGGTTGCAAAGGCTTATTCTACCGGAAGGCCTGTAGGGATACTCCCTGGGCTAGGAGACAGGACTCTTGCATGGACAATGGAGGACGAAATGGCGGCGGCAATCCCAGCCAGCATCCTAGGAGATATTGCGTCTGCCTTAGAAAAACAGCAAGAGCAAGGGGTACTCACATACCCGCCGAGACCCTTCCTATTCTATGAATTCAAATTCAAGAATATACCCGTTATCGGCGTCCACTATGACAGGTTCCTCAAAGAAGTCAAGGCTATGAGGGAGGATGAGGGGAAGGTTGAGTAACCTCACGCTCGATGAATTCATAAAACGCGTCAAGGATAGGGCTTCAGAGGTCCTCCTCCAGACATGGAACTGCGCCTACAGCCCCCTAACAGCCCTCTACGAGTATCTAGGACTAGAGCTGACCGATGAGACGCTAGGAGCAGCAATAGGCTTCGCGGGAGGGATTAGTGGCAACGGATACATCTGCGGAGGTCTCTGGGCGGCGGTTCACGCTGTCGGAGCGTATGCTAGGAAAAGGCAGAAGCAAGAAGGGCGTATTGTTGAGGCTGGCGGGGGAATGAGTTTCATAGAGGCTAATAACGAGATACACGAGCTCGCCTCGCGAATCTATAGGGAGTTCGTCGCGCTGTGGGGTAGCCCCAACTGCAGAGACCTCAACCCCGGCTTCAATTTGACGAGTCCAGACCAGCAGAGGAAGTGCAGGGCTATTGTTAGGAAAAGTACTGAGATAGCTGTCAGGGTTCTCGCTGAGAAGTACGGCGCCGGGGCTCTTCTAGGAGAGTCTAATCGCAAGGGGTGAATAGTGTGGTTGTGGAGAAAGAGTACGATGTAATCGTAGTGGGTACAGGCATGGGTGGCGCCGCAGCCGCTATGACGGCTGCGGCTAGGGGGTACAGTGTAGCGATCATAGAAGGGGGAAAGATTGGTGGAACATGCGTGAACAGTGGTTGCGTGCCTACGAAATACCTCCTAAGGCTCTCAGAGATGCATAGAGACCTTTTAAAACTTACAGGTAAAGGAGTGTTTAAGGGCTCTATAGAAGCAGACCTGAAGCGCATTATGTCTGAGAAGGACTCGATAACCTGGCAGGTGATAACTTGGTACAAGGACGTTGTCTTCCCAAGCTATGGCATAGAACTGGTAGAGGGTTACGCTCACCTGATCGATACCAGGAGGGTCAAGGTTGACGGTTACGGCAATTTGAGGGCGAGGCTAGGAATAGTTCTTGCCACCGGGAGCCGGGAGGTCGTGCCAGATATTCCAGGCCTGGCTGAAGAGGCCTCTAGAGGGTGTGCTATTACTAGCAATGAGGCATTGAGCCTAGAGGAGACACCCGGTCACCTGCTGGTTATCGGGGGCGGGCCCATAGGAGTGGAGCTATCCACGGTGTGGGAGGGTTTCGGCAGCAAGGTCACTATCGTTGAGATGAAGGAGCGTCTACTCCCCAGCATGGATCCTGATGTTAGTAAAGCCATGGAGAACATACTACGTGAGAATGGCATAGAAATCCATACTAGCACGACGGTTCTAAAGGTAGACCCAGGAAAATGCGAGGCTAAGCTATCTAACGGTAAAAGTGTTGAGGCGGATCGCATCCTCATCGCAGTAGGGAGGAAGCCAAACACGCAGGGATTAGGGGTAGAGAGAATTGGTATAGAGCTAGGTGAGAGAGGAGAGATCATAGTCGACGACCGTATGCAGACCAGCCAGCCCCGGATATATGCTGTAGGCGACGTTACAGGAGAGCCAATGATAGCAGGGAAAGCCAAGTTACAAGGTATAGTTGCTGGGGAAAACGTTACTGGCGGCAATCGTAGGTTAAAGCTAGACCTCGTCCCTCAAACAGTTTTCAGCGATCCCGAAGCGGCTGGCGTCGGCGTATCGGCTCAGAAGGGTGACCCCGGCTATATAGTTAAGAGGTTCCCTGTCGGAGTGAACTACAGGTCCATAGTCAATGAGAGGCTTAGGGGTATAGCTAAGATCGTGGCAGATAAAAATACGGCGAGAATTGTAGGGTTCCACATGGTCGGCCTGTATGCTAGTGAGGTTGTTAATACTGCTGTATTAGCAATACGGAGCGGATTACCATTAGAAGAGGCGGCAGAAATCCTCTTCACACACCCTGTTATGAGCGAGGTGTTCCTAGACGCCGCCCACCTAGCGATGGGATATAATGTATACCTCCCCAGGAGGTAGTCGATTATTGACAGGGCGAGCTCCATTCGACCTAGAAAACCCTTTATGGGTTAAGAACTACGATCTAGGTGTCCCTCCTAAGGTGAAGGTTCCCGATATAATGCTCCACGAAATGCTAATAGAGACTGTAAGGAAGCACAGGGATAAACCCGCTGTCACTTTCTATGGTGAGACTCTATCATACCGGGATCTTTTAGAGCATACTAAAAGAATAGCCGATGGCCTAAGGAAAGAGGGTATCGGTTATGAAAACTGTGTAGGTATAATCCTAGCGAACACAGTCCAATTCATAACAGTCAGCTATGCGGCCATGATGATTGGTGCGAGAGCCTGCCTCCTAAACCCATTATGGAGCGTGTTTCAAGCCGAGGAGGCACTCAAATTCATAGACGCCGACATCGTCTTTGTCCAGGACATCTTCCTAGATAGGCTAGGAGGCTTATTGGATAAATGGAATGTGATAGTTGCATCAATCGATGACTATGGTGGTCTCCATTGGAAGCTTAAGGTGGGAATAGGAAGACTCACCGGAAAGCTAGCGAGGATACCACGCCAGGCTAAACGGTATGACAGGTTGCTAAAGAGCGGCGGATCCGAACTCCGTATAACTAAGGGAGGCGATCCCGACGATAAGGTGGCAGCCCTCCTATTCACGGGGGGTACTACTGGGAAGCCTAAGGCGGTGATGCTCACACATAAGAACATAATCTCCAATATACTCTATCAAAAACTCTGGTTCCATCGAGAAGAAGGAAGAGACAGGGTTCTAGGACTTCTACCGTTCTTCCACGCCTATGGTTTCGGAAGCATACTGGGTTTAACCCTAATGCTGGGGGCCCACCTAATATTACAGGTGAGATACGATCCTAGAGAGCTTCTAGATCTCGTTAAAAAGTATAGGATAACGCTCCTACCTCTAGCCCCCCCAATTTACACTAATCTCTTAAAAGTATTCTCTCAAGAGACTCTAGGACAGATAAAGGGGATACCAGAGATCTGCTTCAGCGGAGCAGCGCCCCTCCCAGTCGAAGTAATGAAGAAATGGGAAGAGATAACTAAGTGCCCCATAGTGGAAGGCTATGGCTTAACGGAGACCAGTCCCGTCGTTGCAGCTAATCCAATTAGGGGAAAGAAGAAACCGGGAAGCATAGGACTACCAATGCCTAATACCCTGGTTGCGATAGCGGATCCCATTGAGCCCAGGCTAGTCGACGGTGTAGGAGAACTAGTAGTCTCTGGGTTCCAGGTTATGAAGGGATATTATAGGGTGGAGGAAGAGAATGAAAGAGCGTTCTTCCAATGCTGCGGTCGTAAATGGCTTAGGACAGGTGATATAGGATACATGGATGATGAGGGGTACTTCTTCATAATAGATAGAAAGAAAGACGTGATAAAATACAAGGGGCACAGCGTATTCCCTAGAACAGTGGAAGAAGTACTCTACAAGCACCCTTGCGTAGCGGAAGTAGCAGTCATAGGAGTTCCAGATCCAGACGTGGGAGAGAATATCAAAGCCTTCATAGTCCTCCGGGACGAATGCAAGGACAAAGTAAGCGAAGATGAGATTAGATCCTGGACGAAGGAGAGGCTGGGCCCACTCGAGTACCCACGACTCATAGAGTTCAGAGAAGAATTACCAAAAAGCAGGACTGGAAAAATCCTTAGGAGAGTATTACGAGAAGAAGAGTTAAAGAAACAAGGCTTAAGCCCATAATAATATTTTATATAAATAAAGTATACAGTCAACCATATAACCAACTACTACTGATAAGGAACACGTTAGTTATAATGTAAGAATGGAGGCCGAGGAGCGGCTATAGATAATAGAGAGGAAGGTAATAATCAATAAATAATTCAGTTATAATTTAATTTCTGGTTTTCCTAGCATCTATTAGGCGCCTCAGCTTCCGGCGCACTCCCCATAGAGGGTTCGGTGACGAGGTTGGTCTTCATCGGCGCCCTTCCTGGTAGCCGAGTAGGAAGTTTGAGGGCTGGGCTAATATGTTAGCTCGGGGTCTTCTACGTCGTACTCTCCTTTCCCTGGGGGTTCTGGGGCTTCTGGTCCCTCGGGGCATCCTTTTCCATGCCTTATCGGCTTCTCTATGCTGCTTAACAGGACTACCCTGCTGGCCTTGACTTCTCCCAGGACCTTGTAGCCTGTTAGCTCTGCTAGCTTCCATGCGTAGGAGCGTACCTCCTCGTGGCTAGCCATGTTGCTCTTGCTGAGCCTCTCCCTGCTCGCTCCAACCCACATGTAGGATTTTACCTCCACGTAGGTTGGCATAGCCATCTTTACTAGTTTTGCGAAGCCCTTGAGAGCCTCCTGGCTGTCGTTGAAGTTCTTGACTAGTGTTATCCTGAGCACTGTGGGGCTGGAGAAGCTTGGCAGCAGGCTGAGCGTCTCCAGGGTGAGGTCCCAGGCTCTCGGTACTAGGGGTCTGTTGAAGTAGTTGTAGCTCCTCCTATCCCAGGCCTCCATGCTAACGTAGAGCTGGCTTGGCTCCTCGTTTAGGTTGCCCAGGACATCTGGCCTCACGCCTCGTGTTACGAGGAATGTGGTCATCCCCCTCCTGTGGATCTCTCTTATGAGGTCTTCCAGCATCTCGTAGAGTGTGGGTTCACCGGTTAGGCTCATTGTGACGTGCACAGGGTTCATCGCCTCCTCGATACGCTTCGGGTCAGCCTTCGGGTGGCCCTTGTAGCCGCTTATGATCCTCCTATGCTCCCTTATGATCCCGTCAACTATCTCCTTCGGGTCGTCGGTGAAGGGCATCTTTGTCTCATCCACGTCTATCCCTACATCCTGGGGCCTTATCCTCCAGCAGTGGAGGCAGGCGTTCCAGCACCAGAAGGCTACGGGGCTCATCTGTATGTCCCTGTGGCTCTCGATCCCGTAGAATTTACACTTGTAGCAGAACCTGTTCTCAACTATCCCCGTATGGGTCCAGTAGCACTTCTTCACAACAGTGTGTCTTCCCACGAAGTGGTACTTCTGCTTCGCCATGATTTCTGCTAGGGGCTTGTAGGGGTCTGGAACCCTTGCTATAGCATCCCTAAGCCTAAGATTGGACATGCCCCGGTACCCCTCTCACAAGAGTATGGATTTGGAAGGGAGGCCTATTAACGCTCGAATATAGTTCCTCCGACATCCGCTTTCTGGGGTTTGTAGAGGCCTTTCTCCACTAGATAGTTATAGGTGCTATAAGCGGCTACCGCGCCCATCGCAGCGGCTGTGACCACCTGCCTGAAACCAGGCCACTGGCTAGTGCAGTCGCCGGCAGCGAATACTCCCTCAATGTTTGTCCTCATCCACTCGTCAACCTTTATGTAGCCTGCCTCGTCAGTCTCTAGCCCCAGCTTGTGGAACCATTCCTTTGGAGGCTCGAACCCTATCTCTATGAATATACCGTCGACCTTGATCTCCCTCGTCTCGCCTGTCTTCTTGTTCTTCACTACAACGGACTCGACCTTATCCTTCCCTTTAATCTCCGTGACTACACTGTCGAGCACGAACTCTATGTTGGGCTTAGACTTCGCCACCTCTACGAAGAAAGGCTTCGCCCGGAACTCGGTCCTCCTATGGACGAGGTATACCTTCTTAACATATCCACTTAGGAGTATGGCGCCTTCGAAGGCCGCGTCGCCGCCTCCAACAACAACCACCGAGTCCTTCCCAGCGTAGAATGGAGCATCGCACACGCTACAGTAGCTTACTCCCTTGCCTGCGAACTCCCTCTCTCCAGGGACCCCTAGCTTCCTCCTCACCGACCCGACAGCCATTATTATAGCCTTAGCGTAGACGTCGAGGCCCCTCTTACCCTTAACCCTAAACCTGCCATCGGGTAGCCTCTCCCACCCCGTTACTTCCTCGGGATAGTATATGGTTGCCTTAAACATCTCCGCGTGGCGCTTAAACTTGTTAACTAGGTCCGAGGCTCTAATCCTGCCTAGGCCGGGATAATCGTCTACCGAATCGGTTAGGTTCAGCTGCCCCCCGATCTCCTTCGCAACCACTAGTGACTTGAGGAGGAACCTCTGCGCGTATATAGCGGCGCTGAGGCCTGCCGGCCCCCCGCCGACTATGACGACATCGTACTCTTCTCCCCTGGGGATCTTCTTAGTCGCCCTCAGCCTCAGTGACATCGTTTAACACCGCTACATAAGAGTCGGGAGTAGAGGGTTTTAGCCTATAGTTTAAACGATAAGTTGGGCTATGATATCATGCTGGCTTGGTAGGTGGCATACCTTTTAGGGTATAGAGATATTATCTAGGACAGCGTCTTATATGAAGGGTTCTCACCTATAACACTGGAATTCAGCGTTCTAGCAGTCCTCTATAATACTCCCACCAGCACTTATTGGATAAAAGCTGACCATGGTTTAGAAGGAGGGTGCTGGTCCGATCTTAAAGGCTTCATCATCGCCTACTGGAGGCTAAGTGAGTACGGCCCTCTTCATCCCTACACCTCTCCCTCCTAGCACTTACGTATCCGGAGGCAATTAACCATAAGAGGCTCTCCGGGTCAACTAGCCCCACTCCTATATGCTCTCCCCTCTTTTCAAGCGATAAAGCCCCTATCCTCTTTAGCCTCTTTATGATATTACGTGCGGTCTTCCTACTCGTGCATAACTCTTTTGAAAGGATGTCTATTGCCTCTCCATACTCTCTGACGCCGTGTTTGTAGAGTATCATGTAGGCTGCCAGCTCCCTCTTTCTTGGCACGGGCATGCCGATACACCCCATGAGGGCTCATGGTATAGGTCGGTGCTCCTCATCCCCTTGAACGGTCAGGGTAGGGTAGCTTACTCATCGCCCCTGGCATGATCTGTAGAGGGAGGATAAATATTCGAGGAAGCCAACCACGCTCTTATCAGTGATGCTGGTACAGTAGGAGCCTTCCTCAGAAACCCCCACTACTGGTGATCCTCCCAGTTCAACTATTGGAATACAGCCTCTAACCGCTCCAGTAATGTGGAATGAGCCCTTCAACCCATTCAAGGCTAGCGCGACGGGATCATTATAGTCTATAGCGATGAGCCGACCCTCAACAGTATTCGCCTCACCATCCTGTACTGTAGGTTGACTGGCACCGCTGGCTGCGATCCTACACCCTTCAACCCATTCGGGGCTAGTCAGCTTGGGCCCCTCAATGCCAGATGCTGGCTCAACCAGTAGGGCTCCTATCGAAAGGCTTACCCGGAGAGAACGGAGACTCCTCCTAACAGTTACTATGCTAGGCTTAGTCACAAGTATAGAATCATAGCTTAACGCGATCTCTCTAGCCCTGCTGTAGCCGAGCCCGTCTATCACAGGCCGGTCAAGCACTATCCATCCAGCGTCTACTCGGGGCACCGCCTATCCCAAGAGATGCCTGCTGGGGAGGGAATCTATATGCTTCTCCTCAACTCAGAATCCTGCATTGGCCGATGAACGGGCGTGTAAGGACCGACTAGTATGGGGATGAGGAGTAACCAGGCTCATGAGGCCTCTATTCGGGCTCGGGAACATCCAGTAATAGTCTAGACTATTAATAATATATACATGTATATAATTAACATAATCATAGCAGTAGGTGAGGGGCGTTGTATATTGGCTAGACTCGTCTTAACGGAAGGAAAAGGGCCTCTGATATTTAGATTAGAGGATGGATCCACGATATCTATATGCACGTGTGGTCTTTCAAAGACGTTCCCGCTGTGCAGCGGTAAGCACATCATGATCCAGGACGAGGATTCCGAACAAGTCTATGTATATGGAGATGACTATAGGAGGCTTGGTGCAGTCAAACTTATAGTTACCGAGGATGGTAGAGAAATAAATCCTAAAAATATTAAGAAATTGGATTTTATTAGTGGCCAGGTTTAGGTCTTTAGGAATCTCGAAGTATAGGGGCTCTCCCCCGGAGCCCTACGCCTGAAGTGGCCACTGGGTTTACCAGTTAGTAACTCTTCGAACCAGGACTCGTGCTCGATCTCTTCGTGAAGTATTGCAAGGGCTATATCATATGTTCTAGGGTCCTTTCCATGGACATACTCTAGTATCTCCGTATATACGCCTACAGCGCATCTCTCAGCGTCAAGTAGTACCTTCAGGAGGTTTTCAACTGTGGGCTCATCGGGGAGTTTCGCGTTGGAGCACGCGGCTAGATTCGAGAACTCCCTTATGTCGTTGGGCAGCTGACCTCCCAGCTCATATATTCTTATAGCTAGCGCCTCGAAGTGGTTCCTATCCTCTATTCGTGCGTCTTCTATTATCTCCTTGATTGCTTCTCCTTCCAGCCCGGTGGCATTCATCCTTAGGATTGTATAGTAATAGTATGTCGTGAACTCTGCTGACGCCGCTCTTACAAGAAGGTCTAGGAGCCTATCAACGTCTACTCCCGCCCTCTTTATCAACTCTACGTTTCTTCTAGCCAAGGACTATCTCCTCTCTTCAACTCTATAAGTTTTTTTAACTAATTAAAACTGTGAGCATATATTTATTAATAATTCGTTCCTATTAGAATATTTTCTTTTTAGAAATGACTTCGAAGACAACGATTAATGGCTTCCACGGTTTACATCAAGATTTCGCTATGCATATGTATCTATAAATGGAAACTATTACTCCTGCGGAATGTGGAGGGTGATATTGATTGAAGCTCTTCGAGTACGAGGCTAAACAAATCCTATCTGGTAAGGGGGTTAAGATCCCGCGGAGCATCCTCATAGCTCCCGAGGATGATCCCATCGCTAAGATGAAGGAGGCCGGCCTTGAGCCCCCAGTAGTCGTTAAGGCCCAGGTGCTTGTTGCTGGCAGGGGGAAGGCTGGCGGTATAAAGATGGCTAAGACTGAGGAGGATGTGAAGAAGTATGTTCAGGAGCTGTTCAATAAGCCGATCAAGGGCATAGTGCCTAAGCTGTTACTAATCGAGGAGGCCATACCCCACGAGCAGGAGCTCTACGCTGCTATAGTTATGGATAGGAGTGAGAGGAAGCCGGTCATACTAGCCAGCAAGTATGGCGGGATGGACATCGAGGAGATATCTAGGGAGAAGCCAGAGAGCATTGTGAGGCAGCATGTAGATCCCTTCATTGGATTGAAGGGCTACCAGGCAAGGCTTATAGGCAAGAGGATTGGCTTGGCAGGCAAGGCTCTCTCCAGCTTCTCCAAGTTCCTAACCGCCCTCTACGAGGCTTTCATGGAGTACGATGCAGAGCTCGCCGAGTCCAACCCACTCGCCCTGGTAGGGGATGAGGTTATACCACTAGACGCTAGGATGATTGTAGACGACAACGCCCTATACAGGCACCCAGAGCTGGCAAAGGAGAGGCTGGAGGAGTCTGGAGAGTACACGGAGTGGGAGATAAAGGCTAGGAAGCAGGGGCTTGGATTCGTAGAGCTCGACGGCGACATCGGTATAATAGGGAACGGTGCAGGACTCACAATGACTACCATGGACTTAGTGTATGAGTTCGGCGGTAAGCCCGCGAACTTCCTCGACATCGGCGGCGGGGCGAGCGCCGAGCTTGTGAAGAAGGCTGTCTCGTTCCTCATAGAGTATCCTAAGGCGAAGAAGATCTTCATAAACATATTCGGAGGCATCACGAGAGGAGACGAGGTTGCTAAGGGTATAGTTAAGGCCCTCCAGGAGCTGGGCGATGTCTCGAAGCCGATAGTGATAAGGCTGGCCGGCACTAAGGCGGAGGAGGGTAAGAAGATCCTTGAGGAGGCCGGTATAACGGCGTTCACGGACCCGATTGAGGCCGTGAAGAAGGTTGTCTCGTTGTAGGAGGTGGTTGTGGATGGCAGTGTTATTGGATGAGAACTTGAGGGTAATCGTCCAGGGTATTACTGGAAGGGAGGGCTCCTTCCACACCAAGCTCATGCTCGACTATGGGACCAAGATAGTGGCTGGCGTGACGCCTGGGAAGGGAGGCCAGAGCGTCCACGGAGTCCCAGTATACGACACTATGGAAGAGGCTGTCGCAGAGCATCCAGAGGCTAACACTTCGATAATATTCGTCCCTGCCAGGTTCGCGGCAGATGCTGTATACGAGGCTGTTGATGCAGGAATGAAGCTAGTAGTAGTCATTACAGAGCACATCCCGGTTCATGAGACTCTCAAATTCGTAAACTACGCCAAGCAGAAGGGCACAGTGATCATAGGACCCAACTGCCCCGGAATTATAAGTCCAGGAAAAGCCAAGGTAGGCATAATGCCAGGAGAGACCTTCAAGCCCGGCCCTGTTGGCATAATCTCCAGGAGCGGGACCCTAACCTACGAGATAGGCTACGCGCTGAGCAGGGAGGGGATAGGCCAGAGTACAGTGATAGGGATCGGTGGAGACCCGATAATCGGTCTATCATTCACGGAGGCTATGGAGTACTTCGAGAAGGACCCCGAGACAAAGGCGCTAGTACTGGTAGGAGAGATAGGTGGAGACATGGAGGAGAGGGCCGCCAAGATGATAGAGGAGGGCAGGTTCACCAAGCCCGTAGTAGCATTCATCGCTGGGAGGACTGCTCCGCCAGGGAAGAGGATGGGCCATGCCGGCGCAATAATAATGATGGGCACCGGAACATATCAGGGCAAGGTGGAGGCGCTGCAGAAGGCCGGGGTGAAGGTTGCCAGAACGCCCTTCGAGATACCAAAGCTGATAAGGGAGGTCCTCTAGCCCCCCCCCCCCCCCCCCCATCCATCCTAGAACATACGCATTCTCCTCCTTCTTTTAGCCTGGTACTCCTCACTAGTACCGGCCATAACTATCTCGTATAGAACCGCCGATGTCTTCCCAGCCTTCGGCCTCAATAATCTACCTAGTCTCTGAACGAACTGCCGAGGCGAGCTTGTCCCCGATAGGAGCACGCCCACGTTAGCGTCGGGTATGTCGATCCCCTCATCCCCAACAGTCGTCACCACGAGGACGCCCGTCTTAGCCCTCTTGAATTCATCTAATACCATCGCTCTCCTCCTCTTATCAATATCGCCGTGTAATAGGAGGCCTCCTACTCTCCTAGCGAACTCCTCGGCTTGCGACTTTAGTTGTGTAAACACTATTATCTTGGAGCCCTTCATTAGCTCGCTTCTAACGATCTCCTCAGCCTTCTTCAACTTAGCCTCGCTATGCTGGACTATCCTTTGCATCCGCTTGTGGATTCTGAGAGCCTCTATGGCGTCCCTGTCGCCCTTTCTTGCAGCCTCTAGTATCTCGTTGAACGTCCTCCCCCTTGCTAGGGCATGATACTTCTTGCGTAATTGTTCATACTGCGACTTCTCCTTCGGTGTAAGGTCTACCTTTACAGTCCTTATAATGTAGGGGGCCAGGTACCCCTTCTTAGTTAATTCTCCTGGAGAGGTGTGGTAGACTATTCCTCCCAGGAGGGGGAAGAGGTCGACGTGCCTTCCATCCTCTCTCTCAACAGTGGCTGATAAGCCGAGCCTGTAGGGGCTCGCCATTCCAACAGCGATGGTCCTAAACTTGTTAGCCGGCAGATGGTGTGCTTCATCGTAGATTGTTAGGGGGAAGTATCTTGTGAAGAGCTTCACGTACCTGGAGGCGGTCTGGTAGGTAGTCACTGTTATCGGTGAAAGCCTCTTCTCGTCACCATAGTATCCTCCGACAAGGGCTCCCGCATCCGTGAACCTCCTTATCGACTCGATCCACTGGCGGACCTGCTCCTTCGTATACACTACAATGAGAGTCCTTACTCCCAGCTCCGCGATTCCAGCTATAGCTATAACAGTCTTCCCTGCCCCGGTGGGGAGTGCGACTATCCCCTTGTACCCGTTCTCCCTCCACTTCGCAAGGGCTTCCTCCTGGTAGGGGCGGAGTTCTCCCAGGAACTCTATCCTTCTGGGTAGAAGACCCTTACTCCCGAGGAGTCCCACCTCGTCTTCAACGATGAGCCCACGGGATTCGAGGGCTGAGACGACCTGGCTGTAGAGGTGGGGTGGAAAGCGGAATGCTCTCTCGTTCTTATCATAGGGGAGAGTGATGCCTTGCTCGGTGAGTATGTTCTTCAAGTACATCCTCGACTTTAACCGTAGCCAGCCGTCTTCGCCAAAGTAGATGTGTACTTTTCTAGACTCCATTATATTCTTTATGACTTCATCGACGTCCTCTCCTTCAACTCCCTCGATGCTCCTCAGTATCGCCGCAACGTCCTCGGGGCTTAGCTCGTTCTCCCTTATTCTATCCGGGTCGAGCTCGAACACGGAGTATCCGTCTCCCCTACCAGTATACCTGGCTATTCTTGTAAGCATCCTGAAGTCCTCTTCTGGTATCCAGCCCTTAACCCTGAACCGTATCCTAGGTATCCTCATCTGAGCCATGCACACCTCAACGCACTCTATTCAACAGGCCTGTAGGCTATAATGTTGAAGTGGGTGGTGATACCTATTTTTTCTAACAGGGCTTCAGGCTTCACTGGAGGGTTAAAGTCGGCTACAAGCTCGACGCAGTCTCTACCCCCCTCCCTCTTAAGGATTACTTTTTGGACTTCGGGCTCGTCGGATACATTCAGACCTTTTGAGGAGAGGTCACCGCATAAGTCTACGTGGAGCTCAACCGGCCTTATACAGTCATCGCCCACTAGAGCCCTAGCGTATATCGCGTAGTCTCCACCGTTGGCGAGCAGGATGTCTACGATATTGTACTCGCGCCTGGATAAGGTTACCCAGAGCTCTCTAAGGGCCTCGGCATCTAGCCTCAAGTAGTCGATGTCCTCCAGGCAGGGGCCGGCTCCTTGCGTGGGTTCTAGATCATCGCCTGCACGGGCTCTCATCTTAAAACCCTCTTCACCGCCGGCCAATCCTTCTTCACCCATACTGCTTGAGTCCGTGCTGGATTATAGGGTCGGAGAGGTCACCACTCTGCATCGCCCCACTTCCCGGGGGGCTTAAGTACTCGGCAAATTCCTCATCCCTGTAGCGTAGGCTATACTGGAAGTTAAAATGGCTAGGTTAACCACGGATAAAACTGGTGCTTAAGATATGTCGTCAGGTATAAGGATAAGCAAGAGCGAGTACAAGGCTACAGCGCAGAGGATGAAGGCGATCCAGGAGCAGCAGAAGAGGATCGTTCAGAAGATGACTAAGATAAAGTACAAGATAGCAATAATGAGCAACAAGGGAGGCGTAGGTAAGAGCCTGGTAACCGCGAGCCTCGCAGCCGCTCTCGCCCTATCTGGGAGGAGAGTCGGTGTTCTAGACGCAGACGTGCACGGTCCGAGCATACACAAGCTCTTTGGTCTCCCCACAGGTTTGGGGATGCCCGCTAAGCCAGATGGTACAATCATGCCCGTGGAAGTACCCCCTGGTGTCAAGATCGCGAGCCTAGGCCTACTACTACCCGAGGATGAGACTCCACTGATATGGAGGGGTCCAATAAAGACTAGCGCCCTCCGCGAGCTCCTAGCCTATACTGATTGGGGCGACATCGACTACCTTCTAATAGATCTCCCCCCAGGCACGGGAGATGAGCAGCTGACTATAGCTCAGCTGATCCCGAAGCTAACCGGTGTCGTACTCGTTACAATACCCAGCGAGCTCTCGAAGGCCATAGTTCTTAAGGGTCTAGCCTTCGCTAAGAGGCTGAACGTGCCAGTTCTTGGGATTATAGAGAACATGTCCTATTTCAAATGCCCCGATGGATCAATCCACTACATCTTCGGTAAGGGTGCTGCGGAGGAGATTGCCAAGAAATACAATATTCCCTTCCTAGGCTCCATACCCATAGATCCGAGGATAAGGGAGGCAAACGATAAGGGTAAGGTGTTCTTCGTAGAGTACCCCGACGCTGAGGCCAGTAAGACTTTCATGAAGATCGCTGAGAAGGTAATAGAGATAGTGGAGGGGATAAAGGCCTCTCAGAGTAGTGGTGGACAAGAGGATACCGCATAATTATTAAATTAACAAATATAATTTAATATGAGATTTTAAAATAGAGGTTTAGATTAGGCCGAGCTTGGATGCGAGCTCTGAGGCACTGTGCTCTTTACTCAGCTTCACATAAGCCTTCTTCTCGCCCTTAGGAGTCACCAGCGTGCGGACCCTCTCAACCTTTACGCCATAGAGTACTTCCACCGCCCTCTTTATGTCTGGCTTGGTAGAGTCCTTCCTCACTATCAGTGTGATCGTGTTCTCCTCCTCGAGGAGCCTGGAGGCCTTCTCGCTCATATGGATCCTAATTATAACCTCTTCCGGCTTCATGGCAGATCCACCCTAAACCTAGCCTTCAACTGGTCTAATGCGCCTGTTGTAGTTACGGTTAGCCTGCCCGGCACGCCCCCGGGAGCTAGATGGAGGACGCTTACATTCCATGGCTCGGCGACACTGACGCCTGGGAATCCCTTGACCGCCCTCGCGAAGGGAGACTCGTGGTCCTCTACTATGAATAGTATGCTGACTGGCTGCTTGTACCTCCTACCCCTCATCTTACCCTTACCAGCTCTCCACCTCCTACCCGTCTTAGCCCTCAGGATGTCATCGTATACGCCTAGCTTCTCCAATAGGCTTCTAGCCTCGCTCGCCTTCTTTACAGCCTCGAGAACACTACTGTCCAGTACTACCGGGAGGTATTCTGCTGTGAACCTGTGCCCGCGCTCCCTTACAAGCTCCGGTATCGATGTCGCTGCTAGAGCGCTCATTGTTGCTAGCCTCTTCTCCCTCTTATTGATCTCCTCGTGGATCTTCTTCTCAACCCTGGGAGGGTGAGCCAGCCGGCCCCCACGAGTCATGTTTACCAGGGCTGCCCTCATGCTCCCTCTAATCCTCGGGACCCTCGATACTCCATGGTTTACTCCAATGCTACGGGCGCTCGTCCTCTTACCAGCCATGGGGTCCCTTCCCTTAGGCTGCAACCTCGCCGTGAACTCGCTGTAGAACGCTCTCCTTATCAGGTCCTTCCTAACGGGCACCCTGAACACGTCTGGTAGCACTACTTGGCCAGCATCCTCCCCGTTGGGGCCGTAGACTGGGACGGAGACCGGGTCTCTAAGATACAGGAATAGCGCCGAGTACACTCCTACCACCCCTAATTACCCTGCTTAGACTGGAGGCTCACATACACTATCTGTGGCTCCTTAACGCCCATCTTAAGGTACCATGTCGGAGGCCTCACCGGGTACCTCATAACAATCGGCCTCTTGGGAGTACCAGGAAGGCTACCCGCGATTAGAGCGTATGGAGCCCTAACCAAGCCGTAGTGTAGGAAGCCGCCTGCGGGGGTGATCTCCAATCCGTTCTCTCCATACGCCAGCACCCTCTTATTGTACTCGGTCCTCCTATGGAAACCTGTCTGGCCCGCTGCCGGTATCTCCCACCACGTGCCCCTGCCGTGGCTCCTTGCACCCGTCCTCCTGCTGCCCTTCCTGTGCTTATGCCATCTCGGAAGCTCCTTGACGCCCCACCTCTTAACTGGGCCTTGGAAGCCTTTGCCTCTCGTCACAGCTATCACGTCGATGAGCTGGCCGACTGAGAATACCTCGTTGAACGGGATCGTCTTTCCCAGTTTGGACGTTGCGTACTCGAATATGGCCTTGAGATCGCTGGTGCCCCCTATCTTAACTTCTAGCAGGTCGGGCTTCTTCTTGCTTAGCCCTCCAACCATCTTTGGCTGGGTGGCGACGATTACCCTTATCTCCCTAAGCTTTTCTATCTTCTCCTCGAGCTCCTTGAGCTTGCTCTCCTTGAACTCGCCTAGAGTGGGGATTTTGCGCCACAGTTCAAGCTCGCTCGGAGGGTTTACCCACGCCTCCCCTGCAGTGTAGAGTCCTCTGTTGGGGTCGTAGGCGTATCCCCTCACAGCTATAACGTGTACTGGTGGAACCTCTACCACAGTTGCTGGAACGAAGATCTCCTGGCCGAAGGTCGGGCTACCCTGCCTATCGTCTACTATGTAGACGTGCGTCATACCGGCCTTGTAGCCTATGAACCCAAGTGGGACAGGCTTGCCCAGGTCTACCTCGGGCCACGTCTTGACACGTGGCACTAGCCTGGCCGCCCTCTTCCTAGGCGAGTAGCCTAGGCTCCCCCTCCTCGGCGCGCTGTGTTTTCTGGCTCCCAACGCAAACACCCATCCGTGATCGTGCCGTCTCTACCCCTCTAGCCCAAGTTATCCTACGGGTTTTAAAGTATCTTCATCCATTCATAAGCGTTGAGGAGTGAGAGAGTAGCCGCTACGGCCTCCTCGGTCCTCACGGTCCTCGTACCCTGGACTGGTATAGTGTTTATTATGATATCGTAGAGGCTGGGGTCCGCGTCTATTCTAACATCGCCTCGGGGCCCGCTGAATACTAGGAGCACCCTGTCCTTAGAGGTTATGGCTTCGAGTAGCTGGCTCCGAAGGCATTCCCCCTTCCTACTGGTCCCGACTATAAAGAAACCCCTCCTACGGAGCCTCGCAAGGAGGCGGGGGAGGCTTTCCTCAGCCTTAACCTTATAGCCGAGGTAGATCCTAGTATCCCTCGCATCCCTGAGGAGGAGCTTCCCAGGGTCAATTATCTCGACAACAATCCTATCACCCACCCTATAATCGCCTCTCGGCAGCCTCCCGACCCCATACCTGCCCAGGTAAACGTTGCACCACTCCTTAGTGCACGACTCCACGACACCCTCCATCACCAGTCCCTTCACAGGCTTCTCAGGCAGATCGTGTCCTGGGAGGCGTAGTGGCGGGATGAGGCCCACCGCTCTCAGCTCGCGGCGTAGTGGAATGAGCTTCCTCCTAAGGTGTGGTGGGGTCGCAGCGTATTCAAGGAGCAGTTTCATGGTCTTATGGTCTCGGAGGCTGGAATGCCTATCCCTGTATACTATGATAGAGTCGACCCGGTATATTGAGGCGAGCCTGGCGATAGCCCCCGCCTTTATTGTTTTGAGTTCAAGGGTTTCTTCAACGCTCAGGATGCTGGAGGCTATAGCGAGATACAGGGTCCTATCACGCTTCGGAGGCGGCCAAGGATTACACTCCAAGACAGGCTACCCTTCCAGTCGAATCTAGGGCTGGTAAAGAATATGGGTCGCTCCAGCTATTTTTTCTTCTTAAACCCCTTCTTAGTGGGCTGCTTCTCCTCCTCCTTCTTGCCCTTCTCCATGAATAGGGTCGTTCTCTGCCTTCCTCCCATACCGGTTCACCACTCCAACCACAAGCTCCCTCGGGAATAAATAGTGTTAACCATAGTACCCTAGAAATGGTGGTCTGAGTGGCGTTCCTGTACTCGTCCCCCCTCAACGACCCGGGCATGGCGCTCAGGAGGCTCCTTAAGGAGAACGATATCATAGTCGCCCCGGGAGTATTCAATCCAGCGGTAGCCCTCCTTGCTGAGAGGATGGGCTTTCAAGCAGTATACCTCTCCGGGGCAGCTCTCACCGGGAGCCTTGCTATGCCAAACCTAGGAATCATAACCCTCACGGAGCTCTCAATGTTCACATCCTACATATCAAGAGTCATATCAATACCCGTAATAGTAGACGCCGACACAGGCTTTGGTGAAGTGATAAACGTTCAGAGGACCGTGAGAGAATTGGAAGCCGCAGGTGCCGCAGCGATACAGATAGAAGACCAGGTCCTCCCTAAGAAGTGTGGGCACCTGTCTGGCAAGAAGCTTATCCCCCCGGAGGAGATGGTGAAGAAGATTATAGCCGCTGTGGAGGCTAGGAAGAAGAACACCGTGATTATCGCGAGGACCGATGCCCGCGCAGTCGAGGGCTTAGAGGCCGCCGTGGAGAGGGCTAAGCTATACGTTGAGGCTGGAGCCGACGTGATATTCCCGGAAGCCCTCCGCAGCCTCGAAGAGTTCAAGGCGTTCGCTAAGGCCCTTCCAGGAGTCCCGCTGCTAGCTAATATGACAGAGTTCGGGAAGACCCCCTACTTGACGGTGGACCAGTTCAGGGAGGCAGGATATAAGATCGTCATATTCCCAGTCACCACATTCAGGTATGCTATGGGGGCTGTCAGGGAGGCGCTAGAGGTTCTGAAGAGGGAGGGGACGCAGAAGAGCCTGCTAGACAGGATGATGACGCGGTGGGAGTTCTACGAGCTCATAGGTTACAAGACGTACGAGGAGAGGGACTCCAAGATAGCAGAGAGGGCTGAAGAACTGGTAAGGAGGTTTAGAAGCGTAGACGTCTCCGATGAGAGTGTTGAGTAGAGCCGGACACCTCCCTCCACCATTTATTACACGCTCCCCATTACCTCCGGGGTAGAAGTGGCAGTCGAGGATTTACTGCAGTTCATCCAGGATGCTACCCAGAAGGTCTCGCTGCTAGCCTGGGCATTATTCCTCCTAACCTGGAGCATAGGCTGGACCCTGAGAGGGGCCCCAATACCTCTAAGCAGGCTGAAGAGGGCGGGGTCGGGATTCATAGAGGACTCGATATGGGCTGCCCTATGGCTTGCCCTCGGCAGCACAATATTCAGTCTAATAACATATATTATTCACATATTGACGGGTTGATTGGGGTTGGAGGCAGACTACCTCCTAGCCGCCTACAAGATAGCAATGTTCACCTTCTACCTAGGCGTACTGCTGTACGCCCTACCAATACCATGGCCTCCGCTGAAGAGGTGGGCGCCCCGCCTCCTAGCGGACTCAATACTAGCCGCGGGGCTCTCGATAGCCTTCTACTCCCTCCTCGAGGCGAGCGACTATATAGCCCGCCTCTTAGGGGGCTCGTGGCCACTCTTCTATACCTGGTACCGGGAGAGCCTAGGGAGCCTCCTGAGCATGAAGGCGTTCATATTCATTGTTGAGTCCATAACTGGCCAGCTACCTTTTGGTGACGCTGTAAGAGTAGTCCTCAGGCCCCTTGACAGGGTGGTTGACGTTGGCCTCTTTGTAGCCGGCTGGATAGGGGCGATAACCTACATAGTCCAGGATTTCGGGAAGGCGCTAGCAGCTATAGGGGTAGCGTTGATATCTGTCCCCTTCCGGATATCCAGGGGTGCAGGGGCCTGGCTCCTATCATTCATACTAGTATTCAACGTCGGCCTCCAAGTAATGCCAAGCTTCCTCTCATCTATAGCAGAGCAGCCCGGAGGCCCAGACCCCTCCGGGCTGGAGGAGATGGGGCTCGCATTCGCCCAGGTAAGGGTTGAAGGCTATCAAGCTGGAATTGGGGGAGGAATCCTCTACCTCAAGGCGGGCGACTCGGATATCACAGCCAACTATACAGTAGTAGCGGGAAAAGCCTACGATACGGACTACGGAATGAATATACCCGTGCCCAGCAGGGTGCCAGCCTACTATACTCTAGAAGTAGACGGGGTTAGGGTGAACCTCAAGCCATACCCTGCCAGGCCAGAAGACTACTCCTCCCATGATGGATTATGGAGTATAGTATTAAGGACCACCTACATGGAGTGGCTGGGAGACTATGCAATAGCCTACACGAACTCATCCATTACAGGACTAACAGGGGGTAACGATACCAAAACCATAACCCTAAACATGGAGAAGGGGGAATACCTTGCAATCCGCTATCCCAGCTCCTGCAGTGTAAACATAACCCACACTGGCGTGATGACTGTTAATGAAGGGAGCTGGGAGTGGAGAGGCATATCTGGAAGAGAGTACAGGCTCACCGCCGCCGCGGACGGAGACTACAATGTAACGGTTAACATGGAGGACTGTGGGAGAGTACGGCCATCTCTAGGTAGAACGATCGACTACCTCGAGGTGGCAGGCGGCATAAGTGCCTTTGCCGATGCAAACCTCCTAGCTTCGATACTCCTCTATTATGCAACCGTCCCAATGATTTACGTATTCACGCTCTTCTCCATCACCTTCGGCCTCTCTAGAGCCCTAGGTGGAAGAGACAGAATCCCTGTAAGAATATGACTGTCCAGGGTGGGTCCCCATGCTGTTCGAGGCAATACTGGGCGGGATGGCGGCGGCGAGCCTCATACTGATAGCCAGGAACACTCGGGGCTCCAACGGTTTCAGGGTGGCTATCGCAAAGATGGCTCCGGGAGACCGGGATGGCGAGGTAGTATTCGATGGGAAGAGCTATGAGCCTATAGTATACTACAGCGAGGATCCGGTGAGAGACGAGTCTGGTAGGCTGGGGGAGAGGCTTACTAATCTAGCCAGGAGTGTAAGGGTTAATGTTACATATGCAACCACGCTCTTCAAGGTCGACAAGGGTAGGCTCCTATCATACCTCGAAGACCAGATAAGCAAGGCCCAGTTCGGCTACCAGGCCACCAGGCACGTGAGGTACCAGGAGAGGATAAGGTTCCTCAGGAGATTATACGGTGAAGTCGCACGAACCCACACCCCGTACGTGCACAGGCTCCTAGTGATTGTGTGGGCTCCAAAGGGGGACCAGGCGGCTAGAGCCAGGGCTGAGGCCTTCAAGTCCATGGTGGAGGCTGAGGCTGGAGTAAAGCTGGAGAGGACGGGAGAGTCAATAGTAGAGGCACTCCTACCCTCGACTGCATCAAATATAGTGGTTGAAGCTCCCCCATCCATGTTCGCAGGGAGCATAGAGGCGCCGGGAGTAGTTGTAGGTAGAGACGCGGATGGACGCCTCGTAATACTTGACTGGCCAAGGGACTTTGAGACCCATATAGGCGTATTCGGCCCCACTGGCAGGGGGAAGACTGTACTCCTAGTAGGACTAACACTACAACTAGCCTCTATGAGCGACTCCCGAATGGACCCCTACGCCGTGGTGGCAGTCGATCCTAAAGGAGACCTGGCGAGAATGCTGAGGGGACACGCATCTAAGACGATCAAGCTTAGGGAAGGCGACTGCATACCCCTGCCGAGGCTCGAGGGAGCTGTTGGAGAAATCATAGAAGAGATGCTATCAGAGCACAGGA
This sequence comes from Thermodiscus maritimus, assembly GCF_055382595.1. Classification (NCBI taxonomy): domain Archaea; kingdom Thermoproteati; phylum Thermoproteota; class Thermoprotei; order Acidilobales; family Acidilobaceae; genus Thermodiscus; species Thermodiscus maritimus. Next base: position 986,743 of record NZ_AP042434.1, on the reverse strand, counting down.
ACAGCAGTATAACACCCTGCATGGGCAGCGTAGTCAAAAGGGGCTTCACCCTATACGATCTAGAACACCTCCCCAACGAGGACCGAGACCTGGCGGCATCAATGATACTCTCCAGCCTAGCAGTCGAGGCAAGCGAGGGCCCCCTACCCGGGAGAGCAGTCCTCGTGATTGACGAGGCCTGGAGGCTCTCCATCGGGGGAGCAAGGCACATGGTGTGGGCCCTGAGAGAGGGGAGGAGCAGGGGACTCCACATAGTCTACGCCACCCAGAGCCCCACAGACCTGCCAGACCCCGTCCTAAACAATACAGGGACCCTCATAGTATTCGGAGGCTATACGAGGAGCTACACTGAGGCGGCGAGGAGGCTAGGCTTAGACGATACAAGGAGGCTACTAGAGCTTCCAGTAGGCTCAGCCTACATTAAGGTGAAAGACCTCCCCCCAGTCGAGGCTAGGGTATTCGGCTTCCACGAATACATTAAAAGGGCAAGGAGCTAGCTATTCACAGGACCGGAAAAGGGGAGTGGGCTGAATTGGGTAAAAGGCTAAGGCAGCAGAGGGCTGGAAGGGGCACGCCAACATACCGTAGCCCCGGGCACATACACCCGGGTCCCGCAAGGTACCCGCCCCTAACGAGTAAGACCCTGAAGGGCAAGATAGTGGAGCTAGTCCACGATCCTGGGAGGTACGTGCCCCTAGCAAGGGTTGTAACCGAGGATGGGAGGGAGTTCCTAACCCCCGCCGCTGAAGGAGTATACGTTGGCAAGATAATAGAGATCGGGCCCGGAGCCAAGCCAGAGCCCGGCAACATACTGCCTATAGGCAGCGTACCCGAGGGAACAATGGTCTTCAACGTAGAGATCGTGCCAGGCGATGGAGGGAAGCTTGCAAGGCAGGCTGGAAGCTACGCCCTCATACTTGGAAGAGCAGGGGGCAAGACAAGAATAAGGCTCCCAAGCGGTAAGGAGAAGGATATCCCCAACGAGTCCAGGGTCACCATAGGGATACCAGCTGGAGCCGGGAGGATTGAGAAGCCGCTCATGAAGGCTGGAAACGCCTACCACAAGTGGAAGGTAAAGGCTCGCAAGTGGCCACGGGTGAGGGGAGTTGCAATGAACGCTGTAAACCACCCGTTCGGCGGCGGAAGCCACCAGCACAAGGGCCGCCCGTCTACCGTGGCGAGGGAGGCTCCGCCCGGGAGAAAGGTCGGCCACATCGCTGCGAGGAGGACTGGGAGGAGGAAGAGGTAGTCCTCCCTACAGCATTTCAAATAGTCTTTCAGCCGCATACAGGAGCCTACCGGCAACCCCCCAAGCCTTCAGGGGGGTCCCTCCAAGTATCCTATACCTCTCCCTAGCCAGGCGGATCGTAGACCTCTTGAAGTCACCCCTGGGGAAGGCTCCTATCCCCAGCGGTAGCCCCGTGTATAGGCCCCTAACAACCACAGCCTCTGGCGTAGAGGGCCTACCCCTCTCCCAGAGGAGGATGAGTCCCCCCTTATCCCTAACAAACTCCTCTAGGGACCCGTGGGTCTCGTAGATGAGGGGCCTCCCCTCAGGGGGTACCCTTCCAACCTCTAGGAGCTGGGACATGAGGCCCCTGAAGCGCTCGTAGTTCTTCGGGATCCTCGTGTCTGCCTCCACCTTGAAGACTCTCCCGTCATAGACGTGAACGTATACCTCGAGGAGACCCCTCGCGGCTAGAGGCGTGTCGAGGAGGACTAGGAGGCTCGTATGAACTATGTCGGGCCTCCCCCTCCTCCACTTCTCGGCTAGGGAGGCCATGGCGTTATAGTGGAGGCTCTTATCTAGAAGCATATCCCCCGGGCGGACACCGTACCTCCTCGCCGAGCGGACTACTTGGGGGTGGCTCCAGATCTCCCTAGGGACCCTCTCCAGGGGGGACTCGAGGAGTATGAAGGCTAACGGCCCCAAAGCTCGCGCCTCCTAGCCTCCAGCTGGTTTATAGGCTCCCCCATATACTCCGCGGCGGTCAAGAGTTCTACCCCTGACTCCTCTGCAGCCTCGAGGTGCGCCCTTATCTTATCCCTATAATTGAGGTCTCGGAGGAGGTGGTGGTCTACTACTAGCTTCCTGGGCCTCACCTCCAATATTACCCTCAGCATATTCTCGAGTCCAGCCTCAACCGCCCGGACAGGCACCTTGAATCCTGCGAAGTACGTTGGAGGCCCGCCCAGGACTACGAGGTCCGGCCTAGGATTGCTCCAAGCCTTAAGCACTTCTAGGGCCTCCGGGTCGCCGGGTCCCTGCACATCGCTAGTATAGATCACAACACCCTCGTCGCTCACGACTCGGAGCATGAGGACCCTACCAACCTTGGTCCCAGGCTCCCCATGCCACACTGCAGGGGAGAACTCTAGCCTAACCCCCTCGACCTCGAAGACCCCGCCGTCAGCCGGTTTCACATCGGCCTCCCCCTCGACCCCGTTCTTCTTTAGGAAGACATAGCTCCGAATAGCCTGGCTCCTGTTAATGTTATGCCTGGGATCCTTCACTAGGAGGAGCTTCCCCTTGTACAGCTCCGGCTTATCCCTCATGTAGTGATCGTAGTGGTAGTGTGTGATCACAACAACGTGGCTCTGCATGAGCCAGTATTCAGCCTTCTCGAGAGCCTCCTCCAGCTTCTTATACTCTACCTCGTGCGGCGGGAGACCATATCTCCGAGGGGCGAGGCTGGCGCCCAAGTCTATACCTATGACTAGGCCCCCTACCTCTACCACCGTGGCGAGGCTTCGAACCCCCATACTATCCGCCGCTATTATCCTGACCCTCACAATCCCACCCTAGCCTGACACCAGCCTTCTCAGCCACCTCAACGTACTCCCTGCAGTCAATAGGGAGCCACCTGCGGAGCGACTCATAATGATCCCTGTCTAGAGGGACCCTCCCTCCACGGGACGCCCTCATTATTTCGACGTGTAGCCTCCTCCTCACATCCCTCCTGGTCATAGAGGCCAGCACCGCTTCCTCGATGCCGGCGTCCTCGAAGATGACCCTGAGTATTATCTCGATAATCCTGTTCAGCCTATCGGGTACGCCCACAAGGGACCCCCGAAGCTCTATCCTTCTCGCAACCCCCCATGGAACGCTGGCGTCGAGGAACCTGCTCACCCCCGGACGGGGGATCTTATCTACTATACCACCCAGTAGGAAGGCGTCGGCCTCTAGAACCTCCTCCCTCCGAAGGGGCTTCTCTGCGTCGGGCCTTAGGATAATGACCTTGTCAGCCCTCATATTCCACAGGATCTTCCCCGGCTTCTCCCCGCTAATTATCATCTTGGCGTCTCCAACCATGTCGGAGAGCCAAGGCCTAACACCCTCATCGGCCCCCGAGAGTATGAGGTGGGGGTCCCAGAGATAACGCCTCACGACGCTGAGGGAGAGGGCCAGCTGGACCTTAAGCGATCTCAGCTCCTCCTCTGTGTGCATAGACCTCCTGCTCAAGTCTACCACGAAGGCTGGGAGGGGAGGGTTGGGAAGCATCTCGTAGAGGTTCTGCCAGGACAATACTGGGGTGGTACACCTCTTTGAGACCTGGTAGCTGAAGCTCCTCCCCTCCCTGCTGGGGACTCCTATCTCGACTCCCATATCCGTGGTGAGAGTCTTACAGTAGAGTCCTCCCATAGCCCTGCATATGCCCGCTTCCTCTACAAGCATGTACACGGCTATCTCCTGGAGGCCCTGCTCTCTAAGCCTCCTCCTATTAACAGGCCGGGGGACGCAGACCTCGCTTATACCCTTCTCTGAGAGGAGGCGGGCCAACGCCTCTCGGGGTGATGTGGGTCGTGGTAGAGGCCTCTTGACATGCAACACGTATCCCCGGGGGGAGCCGATCCTATAGGAAGTCGTCGAGGGTTATACGGTGCTCCTCTCTCGCCTTGTCCTTCTTAACCCTTAGCCCGGTTCCCTCGAGGGTCCCCCACGAGTACCGTATTATAGGGGGCTTCCCTCCACCCGCTATGACACTCTTAACCCACTCGACAGTGCGGGGGTCACTAGGGTACCCGCTGCCCTTGACACCATAGAGGCTGGAGAGAACTCTTATCCTGGCGTCCCTCACGTGCTTCGCTATTATGCTCGCAGCGGCGACCTCGATATAGTTCTGGTCAGCCTTCTCCTCCACTATGATTGGCCCTCTATATCCGATCTTCCTAAGGTATATCCTGAGCTTCACCGGCCTACCGTACTTGTCTACTGTGAACCTCTTCACCGTGGACTGTTCGATCCTTCCAGCGATCCTCGAGTAAGCCGCCGCTATAGCCTCCTCTGTTAGGATCGTCAGGCTCCTCCTATCTATCTCGCTGGGTGGGACTGGGTGGACTGAGAACACCACGCAGTCCATCCTGGTGAGGTCGTGGTAGAGCCTCGCCCTAGACTCGGGAGTGAGCTGCTTGCTATCCTTCACCCCCATCTCCCATAACTCTTCGGCGCACTCCTCCTTCACGGCTGCGACTGCGACTATCATCTCTCCTACAAGGCTCCCCCTGCCAGCCTCGTCCGCGCCTACGAGCCACTCCGCCACTGTTGAGGGTCCCTCATAGAGGATTCTCCACCGAATAGTAATAATATAGGGACTATGACCTTTCCAGTAGTCTATGGAGGAAGGTCTTGATATTCGGGCGCTCAAGCCTCTTAGACTCCGCCAGCAAGTACTTAGAGGAGTATATAACATATGACCCCTTCGAGCTGGGATTATACCTGAGGCGGAAGCTGTTCGAGTACATGGCGGAGAGGGGTCCAGGAAACCTACTGCGCGATTTAGGCGAGATCACGGATATTGCAAAGATGTTCGCCTTCAACTCCATGATCTCTATGGCAGGCTTGCTGGCAACAATAATGCTCGATTACGGCTACCTTGACCGGCTCGATAAGAGAAGCTATGCTAGGCTAATGAAGAGGATACTAGATATAATCGAGAGAGGCGACATCGAGAGCCTGGAGATGCAGGCCAGGTCGCTTTCAACAGAGCTCCTCCCCGACTCGGAGCTATACCTTCCCGTCGGGGGGAGGATGCTAGAGAGGGTAGTAGTTAACGCGAGGAGCAAGCTAAGCTACGTCCGGATATCTGTTGGGGAGCCTTTGAAGCACGGGCTCCTTTTCAGCGAGAGGATGCTGAAGAATGGTATAAACGCGATGGCTGTTAGGGATGACTTGAAATTATGGGCCATTCGACGGTCCAACGCCGTGATTATACCTTGCTACGCTGCGACTAGCGATGCCATGATAGTCACAGACTACGGAGTAGAGCCCGTTATGCGGATAGCGTGGAAGCAGGGAGTGAGAGTCTACATTATACACCCGTGGAGCGGTCTAGTAGCGCCCTATACCTCCAGCGAAGTTGAAGCGGCTGGCTCCGGGTTCAAGGTGAGGCCCTTCGACATAATAGATCCCATTGAGGGTGAGACCCTTCTGGTCACCGACAAGTTCGTGGTGAGGCTCGACAAGGAGACCCTCCTTAAAACTATTGATGATGCTAAGAGGACATTAAGTGAAATAGTTAGTATAGCATTCTCTCACGTGGTGGAGGGATGACTAGTGGGTAGACTCTTCGGGACTGACGGGGTTAGAGGCGTTGTTGGCGAGACCCTAACCCCCGAGCTCGCTCTCAGGCTGGGGAGGGCTATTGGAGCCTACTTCGGCAAGGGAGCCAGGATCCTTATAGGTAGGGATGTAAGGGTTGGAGGCTCTATGATAAAGTCGGCTGTAATCGCGGGCCTCCTAGCAGAGGGCGTGAAGGTATACGATGCCGGCTACATCCCCACGCCAGGCTTACAGTATAATGTTAAGGTTGGACCCTACGATGGCGGCGTGATGATCACTGCCAGCCATAATCCTCCACAGTATAATGGGGTTAAGGTCATCGCCTCCGACGGGATCGAGGTCCCGAGGGAGGACGAGAGGGTTATTGAGGAGTACTACTTTAAGGGCCCCGGCCGCGGCCTCCCATGGCGCTCCTATACCAGCGATCCAAGAGTAGTCGAGGAGGCAATTGATGTTTACGTGAATGGGGTGCTGGAATCGCTCAAACCACTCCCAGGTGTAAGGAGGGAGCACACCGTCGTAGTAGACTGCGCCAACAGCGTAGGGTCCCTCGCAACACCAAGAGTGCTCCGCGAGCTGGGGGCTAGGGTTAGAACGCTCAACTGCAACCTAGACCCCCTCTTCCCCGGTAGAGAGCCCGAGCCGACCCCCGAAACCCTGAGGGAGGCGGCTAGGCTAGTGAAGAGTATAGGGGCCTCCTACGGTGTAGGCCACGACGGGGACGCAGATAGGGCCATCGCTATAGACGACGAGGGCACGGTGGTATGGGGCGATAGGACTGGGGCAGTGCTCTCAGCATACGCTGCCCGCTACTGGAAGGGCCTCCCCAGGAGAGTATACACTGGAGTATCCAGCAGCATAGCGGTTGAGGAGTACCTGCGCCCCAAGGGAATAGAGGTTGTATGGACTCCTGTGGGGAGCGTCGTGATATCCAGGATGATAAAGAGGGACGGCGGAGCCATATCGGGTTTCGAGGAGAATGGAGGCTACATGCACGTCCCCCACCAGATAGTGAGGGATGGAGCGATGAAAGCGGCCCTCCTACTCCACTTAGTGGATGAGGAGGGACCCTTATCCAAGATACTAGGCGAGCTCCCATCATACTATCCATTGAAAACCAAGATACCGGCGACCCGAGAGCAGGCGGCCTGCGCGGTGGAGGCGGTGAAGAAGTACTACTCAAGCCTGCGCCAGGTAACTATAGACGGGGTGAAAGTCTTCGGCGACGGCTACTGGATCCTTGTCAGGCCGAGCGGGACGGAGCCTGTTCTAAGGATAATGCTGGAGGCCGGCAGCAGGGAGGAGGCTGAAAAAATACTATCCGAGGTAAGGGAGGTTATTAGGAAGGAATGCGGAGTGGAGGGTTAGCAAGATGAAATACTTCGTAATGGACATTCTGGCCTGCCCCGTGTGTAAGAGCACAAACCTCTACCTACACGTGATAGAGGAGGTCGAGGAGGACACGAGTATACCGGTTGAGAAGGTGAAGTGCAAGCGGTGGTGCCACTATAAGAACAAGAATGCCAGTGAAGTCCCCCTAGAAGTATGCAGGGAGTGCGCGAGGAAGAGGATCAAGACGGGAGTCATAGTATGCAGGGACTGCGGGAGATGGTATCCTATAATAGACACGATAGCAGTAATGTTGGACGACGAGTACAGGGATGAGAAGATCTACAAGAGGTTCCTCGAGGAATACCTTGACAAGATACCGGCTAACGTGAGGGGAATGATGAAGATCCCCCCAGTGGGATCCAACCCCTGATCCAATATGGTATCACGCGAGTATCACAGAGGACCACCCAGGTTCAACCCAACTAGCCAGAAAAATTACATGGGGGTTATAGGTGAGCTATGCTGACGAGAAGGAACAATACATGAGCAAGGAGGAGGTCATATCCTGGATTAAGCAGAGGATCGAGGAACTAGAGTCTGAGCTGAGGGTTCTCAAGAGCATACTTGCACACTATGAACAGTCTGGTGGCGGTAGGCTCTCTCCCGACGAGAAGGTTGAGGAGGTCAAGGCTGGCAGGAAGCGGATCGCCCGCCTCTATGTTGGAGAAGACTACGTGAGGCTCGTTCCAGAGTTTGACATGGTTATCGTCGGCGACCTCAAAGAATACCTGGAGGAGACGGTGGAGGAGATCAGGGCGAGGCAGTCCAGGGAGGGTATCGGTGAGGAGGATCAGGCAAGACTCATTATAAAGGAGAAGGCGACTGGGGGAGTCAAGGAAGTTATGATAGTGAATATCGAGGGGATCTCGAGCATGATCAAGAGCAAAGCCGCCCTAAAGTACATCGCAGAGCTGGCATGGGATATCTATAAGGCTAGAGAGAAAGAATAGCGGCTCGGATCTCCACTCCACCGCATCCCTTACCACTAACGGACTTGCCGGGTCTCCTCACAGCCGGTAAGTAGCTGTGCGGCGCCAGGGGTATAAAGGAAACCCCATTCTCCAGGGAGACTCCTGCTTATAGGCTCTCCTCTGTAACATGATTTCGAGGGGGACCCTATTGGCCGATCTCGAGTTCAAGATCGTGGCTCAAACCTTCGATTCCATGGAAAGGATAACCTCGAGGACCCAGCTAACCCTCCTACTGGTTAAACTCTTCCGGCAAACACCCCCAGAAGTAATAGACAAGATAGTCTACCTTATCCAGGGAAAGCTAGGTCCCGAATGGAAGGATATACCAGAGCTGGGAGTCGGCGAGAAACTCCTGATCATAGCTATAGCGCTAGCCTACAAGGTGCAGGAGGATAAGGTGACGAGGCTCTATAAGGAGATGGGAGACCTCGGCAGGGTTGCTGAGAGCCTCTGCAGCGAGTATCGCGCGAGGATGAAGGGGGCGGGTCAGGGCCTTCTAGCCTTTATGGAGGAGGCCGGCGAGACCAAGCTCACCGTCTCAAGGGTCTACGAGAGCCTCTATAAGATCGCGAACGCCCAGGGTGAGGGGAGCAGGGACCTCAAGCTTAGGATCCTCGCAGGCCTACTAGCCGACGCGGAGCCCATCGAGGCCCGCTACATTGTAAGGTTTGTGGAGGGGAGGTTGAGGGTAGGTATTGGGGACGCGACAGTCCTAGATGCTCTAGCAACAGCGTTCGGCGGGGGAGCCCATGCGAGGGAGATCATCGAGAGAGCCTACAACCTCCGGGCAGACCTGGGCCTCATAGCACGCCTAGTCGTAGAGAAGGGAGTTGAAGCCCTTAGGGAGATCAAGCCGGCGGTAGGCACGCCTATCAGGCCCATGCTCGCAGAGAGGGGGAGGGACCCCGCGGAAATCCTCCGGAAGGTTGGTGGGAGGGCGCTCGTCGAGTACAAGTATGACGGTGAGAGGGGCCAGATCCACAAGAAGGGAGATACCATCTACATATTCTCTAGAAGGCTTGAGAACATAACATCAATGTACCCCGACGTGGTTGAGATGGTTAAGAAGCAGGTCAAAGCTGACGAGGCCATTATAGAGGGGGAGATTGTAGCAATAGACCCGGAAACCCTCGAGCTGAGACCCTTCCAGGAGCTCATGCAGAGGAAGAGGAAGTACGATATACACAAGATAATGAAGGAGGTCCCAGTCGCAGTCTTCCTCTTCGACATAATGCTGAGGGACGGAGAGGACCTTACAGTGAAGCCCCTCCTCGAAAGGAGGAGGAACCTGGAGGAGATAATAGAGAGGAATGATACATTCACTCTAGCAACCTCGATAATGACGAGCGACCCCGAGGAACTCTGGAACTTCTTCCTGAAAGCTATAGAAGATGGAGCAGAAGGGGTGATGGTGAAGGCTGTCCACGATCAGAGCATCTACAGGGCTGGAGTAAGGGGGTGGCTCTGGGTTAAGCTGAAGAAGGACTACAAGAGCGAGATGACGGACACAGTGGACCTGGTAGTGGTTGGAGCATTCTATGGGAGGGGTAAGCGCGGCGGTAAATTGAGCAGCCTCCTGATGGCCGCCTATAGTCCGAAGACGGACACGTTCAAGACCGTATGCAAGGTTGCAACTGGCTTCACAGATGAAGAGCTGGACAGGATGCAGGATATGCTCAAGCCCCTCATAATACCACACAAGCACCCGAGGGTCGACTCTAGGATAGAGCCCGACGTGTGGATAGAGCCAAAGATAGTTGCCGAGATACTGGGGGCAGAGCTCACGCTATCTCCAATGCACACCTGCTGCCTAGGCAGGGTTAGACCGGGAGTCGGGATATCCATAAGGTTCCCGAGGTTCATTAGGTGGAGAGATGATAAGGCCCCCGAGGATGCAACCACGGAGGACGAGCTCTACGAGATGTATAGGAGGCAGCTGAGGAAGATTGAGGAGGAAGCCAAGCCGTAAGAAGAGGATACTGAGAGACCTAGTATGGCAGAGGGCTAGAATACTATACGAGCACGCTGTAGAGGAGGCTAGGAAGGGAAGCCTAGACTACGCGGCGAGGCTAGGCTCACTCATACGGGAGCTTTCAGAGTCAACAGGAGTAAGGTTGCCGAGAAGCATCAAGAGGGGGCTCTGCAAGAACTGCAACATACCACTTATCCCAGGATTAACAGCAACATACAGGCTCAGGAGCCAGGGGAGATTATCATACATAGTAATTAGGTGTGAGAGGTGCGGTTGGATCCACAGGAGACCCTACAAGAGGGGTGCAGGGTTTGGAGAGGTTAAAGGAGAGAGTGAAGAGGGCGCACCACGGGCAAGCAGACGTGCTGATAGGAAAGAAGGGGATAACAAGCGAGGTGCTAGAGGAGATAGATAGGAGGCTTGAAAAGAAAGAGGTAGTCAAGGTCAAGATGCTCCGCACCGCTGTCGGGCCTGGGAAGGAGCGCAGGGAAGCGGCTAGGGAAGTCGCAGAGAGGCTGGGAGCCCGCCTGATGGGGGTAAGAGGGCGGTCCTTCATCTTATACAGGCCTAGGAAGAAGTGAAGACCACCATTGCCCAGTCCTTAACAATAATCTCCAGGAATATGATGTTAAATCCACCTGCCGGGTAGTAGGCTCTGGTCTTCCTGGAGTGTCCTTTGCCTGGGAGGAATTGGTAGGCTTGTATCCCCCCACCCTACCTCCGAACAATATCTACTAGTAGGGCGATGCCAGTGAGTATTAGCAGGTGTTCGACTAGTAGGGGGCCTGCGACGTCACGGCCATAGCCCATGGCCCTCCATTCAATGTAAGCCCAAAGGGATAGCCCTGTTTGGGCTATGAAGACGAGGGCTATACCTGCTAGCCTCGCCCCCACAGGCCCTACCTTCCTAGCCCCCCACACCATGGCTAGGAGCCATGCTACTAGCACCGCCTCGATTATTGTGAGACCGTATAATATGCTCCAATACGACATCATTTCTATTCACCCTCTACTCTCTTCGCGGAATCCAGTATGTCCTCCCATACCTCCTCCGCGATCCTTGTTAGCACGTAGGGGCTCCCATAACCCCTTCCAAGCCTCTCTACCAGCCCGTGCTCTTCCAACACCTTTAAGTGGTGTGTTATGCTCCTGTAGTTTACGTTAAGCTCTCTAGCCAGCTGGTTAGGGTTCATTGGCTTCTCCCTGAGTAATAATAATATTTTCGACCTGAGCCTGCCTCCCCTGCTCCCCTCTAGCAGCCACTTGAGAATCAGCCTGATCTCTCTGCGTTCTACCAATACCATACTCCAGTGTGGTAGAAATAGTGTGGGCGGGCATTATTTGTCTTCCCCGGGGTGGACTAGTATGAGGGTCCCGAACTCGTAGTCGTAGTAGTCGTGGTTGATTGGTTGAAGTTGAACGTGGCTCCACCGATGAAGGCCACGCTCCACACGTTCTTGACTCCGTGGCCTGTCGTGTCCCCCCTATTCATATCGTTTATCCAGTAGTATAGCGGGTATCCCTTGTAGGCTAGTTGTATTGTTCCATCGCTCCTCTTCGTGAAGCTGAAGTCGGTTAGGTTAAGGGTTGATGGTACTACGAGGCTGTTGGGCGTGAATGGCGGCCACTTCATAGCGCACTGTCCGTAGCAGTTGCTGGTACCGTTCACATCTTTGGCGAACACGTATAGGGTCTTGCCCTCCGAGTCTACCAGGTAGGCGCCTAGATCCGGCTTCACGGCTACTAGCACTGTGTAGTCGGGTTTCGCAATGAACCATACGCCTTTAATACCGTCCCCGTTTATGTCGCCGGGCTTCATGTCGCCTGCAAAGTAGTATAGTGGCCAGCCCTTGTAGGTTAGCTCCTTGCTCCCATCCTTTCTTACTACTACTCCGAAGTCGTCCGGGTTTAGGCCGGGCGCTATCTTGGGGTTCTCCACGTAGAATATGGGCCAGTGCTCTGCGCAGGTACCATAGCAGGAGCTGCTGCCATTGTAGTCTTTCGCGAAGAAGTAGAGTGTTCTACCCTCAGAGTCGACTAGGTATAAGCCATACTTTTCACTATAGGCTAGCTGCACGTCGTACTCTGCCTGTGCTGCTGCTCCTGTGCTGGTTTGGGTGTTTGAGCTGGTGGTCTCTGCGGCGCTTGTGTAGGTGTATCCATAGCCATAGCCGCTGGTTGTGGTTGTAGTCGTAGTACTGGGTGTGCTTGGGGTGTGAGCCACGTAGCCTATTGCGGCCCCCACTACTAGCCCCACTATCAGGGCGGCTATTAGGGTCGCGATGCTTGAATTCCCTTGCATCTGGCTCTTTCACCTCATGGTTAGTGTAGTCGTTTCTTATTATATAATATTTTTTCAAAGATTTCTACTAATTGTGTCTGATTTGCATGCAATTTGTAAGAACCCTCAAATCGGGTTGCCTCGACGGGGATCCCTCTGTGCTGGCGTATGAGGGAAATAGTATTTTTAATGGTGGCCGTCCGCGGTAACAGGTAAGTGGAGTGGGTGGAGTAAGCGATGGTCAACGCGCTGGAAGTACCCGCGGACATGCTGATCCGTAGGGTGGCTGAGAAGCTCAAGAAGTACGAGCAGATCAAGCCCCCAGTATGGGCGTACTTCGCGAAGACTGGCGTGCACAAGGAGAAGCCTCCTGAGGACCCTGACTGGTGGTATGTTAGGGCTGCCTCCATGATGAGGAAGATGTATAAGAGCGGGGAACCCATAGGCATAGAGACCTTTAGGACCATTTATGGCGGGAGGCAGAACAGGGGCTCCGCTCCGGAACACTTCAGGAAGGCGTCTGGTAGTGTTGCTAGGAAGATCCTGCAGCAGCTCGAGAATGCCGGGCTAGTGGTGAAGGTCCCCGGGAAGGGTAGGACTCTGTCACCGGCTGGTAGGAGCCTTCTAGACAAGACGGCTAAGGAGATAATGGAGGAGCTCGTCAAGGAGAGGAAGGATCTCGAAATCTACCTATAGCCTCACTTTAGCTGATACCCTTCTTATAAAACCCTGAAAACTACCACTTGTTAGGCTGGGTGGATACTATTGAGTATGGATGATAAGGATCTGGAAGAGATAAGGAGGAGAAAGCTACTAGAACTGCAGCGGCAGCTGGAAGAGGAGGAGAGGAGGAAGGCTATAGAAGCCGAGCTGAGGGCTAAGAAGGAGGCTCTTCTTAGGAGGATACTAACGGATAAGGCCCGGGAGAGGCTGGCCAATATTAGACTTGTCAAGCCAGAGCTTGCGGAGGCCGCTGAGAACCTTGTTATACAATTAGTCCAGGCCGGCCAGCTCATACCGCCGGTGAGCGATGAGCAGTTGAAGGCTTTATTACTCCGACTAGACTCCCATGGCAGGCGAGAGTTCAGGATACGCTTTGAGCGCAAGTAGGTGTAGCGGGATGGCGAGGAACAAGCCGCATGCGAGGAAGCTGAGGCTTGCGAGGGCTCTCAAAGTAAACCGTGCTATACCTGCATGGGTTATAATTAAGACTATGAGGAGGGTAACCTTCAACCCTGCAAGGAGGAACTGGAGGATTAACAAGCTGAAGAAGTAGGGGGTGGATTCGGGTGGCTGATAAGGAGAGGCTGATCGAGGCCCGCGTATACAATGTAAATCTCTCCCGCGTATACTGGGGGAGGAGGACCAATAGGGCTGATAGGGCTGTCCGCCTGCTGAGGAAGCTGATCCAGAGGCATACTAAAGCGGACAGGGTATTGATAATGGACGAGGTCAACAATTACATCTGGAGCAGGGGAAGGGAGAAGCCGCCTAGGAGGATCTCGGTGCTGGTAAAGGTCATTGAGAAGACGGGTGAGGAGGAAGAGGAGAAGATCAAGGAGGCCAAAGTATACCTGGCGCCAAAGAAGTTCAAGCCGGGCAAGGTCGAGCTAACCGCTAAGCAATAGGTGTAGTGGGATCGAACAACGGCTTTTACATCCTCCTCAAGTACTCTGTATCAATGGGTAGCGTGGTGCTATGTCATGGCGAAGTTCGAGGTTCAGGCACTCAGCATAATGGGGAACTCGAACGTCGGAGTATATATTGTAGCGACCGACTCCTACGTTCTCGTACCCAAAGGGATCGAGCCAGAGAGGAAGGAGATCATAGGAGAGGTGCTTAAGCTAGAGCCTATTGAGACGACGATAGCAGGGACCAGGCTCGTAGGGGTACTCGCCGGGGGGAATAATAAGGGTTTGCTCGTTCCATCAAATATCGAGGACGACGAGCTCCGGGCTCTCAAGAGGATTCTCGGCGACGGTGTGATCGTGGAGGTCCTCCCGTCTAGGAATAACGCTGTGGGGAACCTTATAGCGGCGAATTCACGTGCAGCGCTCGTCTACCCCGAGCTTGAGAAGGATGCTATAAAGATCATCAGGGATGTCTTAGACGTAGAGGTGTATCAGAGGGCTATTGCAGGAGTATCAACGGTCGGCAGCGTCGTCGCAGTGACTGACAGAGGCGGGCTAGTCCACCCCGACGCAACTGAGGAGGAGGTCCGCTTCCTCTCAGAGATATTCGGGGTCCCCATTCTGACCGGAACGGTTAATTTTGGCGTTGCATTCGTGAGAACAGGATTGGCGGCTAACTCGCGGGGGGCCATAGTAGGAGAGGAGACTAGTGGCCCCGAAATAGCCAGGATCCAGATGGCGCTGGGAGGTGGAGAGTAGTGTCCGAGGTTAAGATATACAGGGTATCAGGGGAGATGATGCTGTCCCACGACAGGTTCCCCGAGTGGAGGAAGTTCACGGTATATGTTAGAGCGGTTAAGCCAGAGCATGCGTTGGAGAAGGTTTACAGCGATCTTGGAGGAAGGCACAAGCTGAAGCGCTATCATATAAGGATAAAGGAGGTTAAGGAGGTTAGCATAGAGGAGGTAGACGACCTCTCCATAGTCCGCCTCTCCATGCTAACAAAGTGGGTGAAACCCTAGTGTCGAGGGAGGAAAAGAAGCCACAGCAGGTGGTAGTAGACCCGAACGCTCTACTGGCGCAGGCTCAGGAGCTGGCACAGGTTATAGAGAACTTGCAGAGCCTGATAGTCGATTTGAACGCTAGGAAGGAGAGCCTTATTAGGGCAAGCGAGACTATAGAGGCGGTCTCAGCGGCGGAGGAGCCCCTGCTGGCCCCAGCGGACCCTCAGGGTGTGGCGTTCTACAAGGCTGTTCCACACGATAGGGGCAAGTTCCTAGTACACCTAGGATTAGATGTCTACGCCTACCTGGACAAAGACAAGGCCCTCGAGAAGATAAAGGAGAAGGTGGAGGGCGTAGACAAGGAGATCAAGCTGGTATCTGAGAAGCTTGAAGATGCTAGGAGACAATATGAAGCCATACAGTCACTCCTACAGCAATTAGCTCTCGCCGCCCAGGCACAGCGGGGCGGGGGGCAAGCTACACAGGCGAAGTAATCCACCCTTCTAGCCCAAGACCATCTTAAACAACACACTTCAAGTGGGGTGCACGGGTTTTGTTCGACAAGCTGAAGAAAGCGTTCAAGCAGACCGTAAATAACATCAAGACAAGGGTCGGGGAGAAGATCCAGAAGGAGATAAAGGAGTCGGACATAGAGGATGTTCTCGAGGAACTCTTCATGGAGCTTGTAGAGGCGGACGTCGCCTACGAGGTTGCCGAGGCTATAGTTGAGAGTGTGAAGGAGACTCTCATTGGGAGGAAGGTCGCTAGGGGTACTGATATTGAAGAACTAGTCTACGATGCGATAAGAGGTAAGCTCCTAGAGCTCCTAGACAAGCCCGCCCCCGACATAATCAAGGAGGCCCTAGAGCGGAAGCCGGGGGAGAGACCCTTAGTGCTCGTATTCCTGGGAGTCAACGGTGTAGGTAAAACCACGACAATAGCTAAGATAGCTAACCTATACAGGAAGAACGGCGTTACACCAGTTATAGCGGCAGCCGACACCTTCCGGGCGGGTGCACAGGAGCAGCTGAAGGAGCACGCGCGGAGGCTCGATGTCCCAATAATATCTGGAAGGTACGGGGCTGACCCTGCAAGTGTTGCTCATGATGCGATAAGCTATGCAGTGGCCCGCGGATATAGGGCTGTCCTAATAGACACTGCTGGGAGGATGCATGTCGACTACGATCTCATGGGAGAGCTTAGAAAGATCGTGAGAGTAAGCAAACCGGACTATAAGATCCTTGTTGTAGATAGCTTGACGGGGAACGATGCAGTGGAGCAGGCCAGGCGCTTTAACGAGGAAGTCGGAGTAGACCTGGTTGTCCTGACGAAGACCGACGCTGACGTCAAGGGAGGGACTGCGGTCTCAATAGCAGGTGTGATCGGGAAGCCCATACTCTTCATAGGAACAGGGCAGGGTTATGATGATATTGAGAGGTTTGATGCCAAGAAATTTGTGGAGGAGCTGTTGAGGTAGTCTCTGGAAGGTTTAGCTGCTTGCAACCGCCTTCACGAACTCATGCTTTGTTATAAGACCTATCAATCTCCCCTCGTCGTCCACAACTGGTAGGGCTCCTATCCCGTTAGCGACCATTATTTGGGCGGCGTAGGCTGCGTCCTCGTCTCCCTTAATAGTTACCAGGTCCTCGCTCATGATATCCTTCGCTAGGGGGACAAAGTATTCTCTCACCGCCACAACCTTGTCCCTACCCATGATGTCGGGGGACTTCACCTTCCTGAACCTATCCTTACCCCGGGACATCCTTACCTCGTAGGATATGCTGGTGAACGCGAGGTCCCTCTTTGTTATTATCCCAATAGGTCTTCCCTCATCGTCTACTATTATGACCTTCCCCGCTGGGTCCAGTGATGAGAGGCGTGCGATATGGTATATGGCGTGGTAGGGGTTCGCTGTAGCATATGCTTCCCTCATTAGATCGCGGACCTTGTGCTCGCCTTTATGGTGGTCTGCGTAGGCCCTCGTTATATCGGTTCTAGTAATGATTCCCTTTAGCCTCCCGTCATCGCCTACAACTGGGAGGCCCCCTATCTTGTATCTCGCCATGATCTGGGCGGCGTGCCTTACACTCTTCCTCGGCGTTATAGTCTTAACATCTGTTGTCATCACGTCCTGGGCTGTTAGAGTGTTTATTGGCCTGGAGGGGTACTTGTTGAGGATCGCATCTACTATATCGGTTAGAGTGATTATACCCACAGGCTTCTCATCCTCATCAGTTACTATTATCCTCCCCACGTTATGTCTTAGCATTAATCGGCGGACGTGGGCTAGGTTCTCCCACGGTCTCACGACAATAACCTCGTCACTCATGTAAGAGGCTACCCTGGGAGCCAACGGTGATCACCATAGTATAGCCATGAGTATGTCTCTCTCAGTTACTATCCCGGTGACTTCCCCCTCCTCGTTAGTGACTAGGAGGCTGCTAGTGTTGTTCTCAATCATAGCCTGTGCCGCCTCTCCAGCATCCACGCTCTCCTCTACCGTGATTACTCCCTCAGTCATCACCTCGAATACTGGGGTCTTGAGGACCTCCTCGATATCGGTGCTCTCTAGATCCTTGAATGCCGCGTGGCTGCCGAAGAATGAGACATAGTCCTTCGCATTAATCATGCCTTTGACCTCGTCCCCACTCTCGCTGACTACGGGGAGGCGCCTGAAGCCGAACTTGACCATCCGCTTCGCCGCCTCATGGATTGTATCCTCTATACCTACTGACACAATGTTGCGGCTCGCTATCTGGCCAACCCTGACTCCGAGCTTCTTGCCGGCAACGTGTTTTACAATGTCATGCTCTGTTATGACACCATACACGCTGCCGTCCTCGTAGACCACGGGTATTATCCCGACTGCGTTTTCAACCATCATTATTATGACAGTGTCTAGGCTATCGGATCTTGAGGCGTATAGCGGTGTTGGATTGTATATTGAGCTTACATACTCGTCGCGTAGGGCTGAGTAGATATTCCTCTTGTGCCGGTTCATCACAATACTATAGTAGTCGCCTCCGCCGAGATAGTTGACTAGATCCATGGCTGTCAAGAGTCCTCTCAGCTGCTGCTTAGCGGGATCAGCTACTACGAGCCCCCTCACCTTATTCTTAGCTATGACCTCGGCCGCCTCCAGTATCGTGGACTGGGGAGCTATGGTTATGGCCGGGTGGCTGGCTGTATAGGCGACTTCCCCTTCTCTTGGAGGTATCCACTGCCTCCAATTCGGAGTACCATCCGCCCTTACCCACCTAATCCCCTCTGGCCTGAATACAACCTTTGGCCTGACCACAATCCTCTTGTTTACACGGGCAACCTGGACCTTCTTTACGGGAGGCCTCCTGGGAGCACTGCCCCCTCTACTAGTCCTCGCCATCACATACCACCTCCACACTACAAGATCAACTTCACGAGATCCTCACGATCAACAATCCCCACCAGCTGCTTATCTCTCTCAGACTCGACTACAGGGACCCTTCCAAACCCCTTTTCAACCATTATCCTCGCCGCCTCTAGGGCCTTCGACCATGGATACAGGTATACTACGGAGGCCGTCATAACCTCCTTCACCCTAGGACCCCTGTTAGGCCCGCCGGACGACTCGAGTGCAAGTCTTACCCCCTCGCTTAGGAGGTCAGACTGGGTGACTATGCCGACGAGCCTCCCCTTCTCATCAACTACCGGGAGCCCTGCATAACCCAGCTCTCTCATCTTCTCCCATATCGAAGCTACGAAGTCGTCACGCCCCGCAACCTCCACCCTACGGGTCATGATCGACTCGATCTCCAGTTCCTCCAGGGCGCTAGGGTTTTCCTCGAGCATCGATCTAATCACGTGCTCTAGTCCAAGGTGGCCTAGAAGCTTGTTCCCCTCAAGCACGGGAGCGTACCATTCGTCGGCAGCAAGCATGTTCTTCACCGAGTCCCCTACAAGGTCGTTTGGGGCGAGTACTATTGGCGGTTCATCCATAACAGACTCCACCGTAGCATTGCTCTTGGAACTCGAGATGACCAGGATCTCGCTCCTAGTTATCCTTCCCAAGAGCTTCCCTGTTCTCTCATCTATAACATACGCTACCCTAGCCCGGGTACTCCGGAAGAGGGCTCTAGCCCTGGTTAAGGGGTCACGTGGACTCAGGGTTAAGGGGGACGGGTCCATGAGCGAGGATACACTCCGACCCCTGGTGCGGGGGAATAAGGCGGTGTTCAAGCCAGGCAGTCACCATATATAATATATGATTGATGGTTAATAAAGTTGACCCCTTACGTGTTTTCAATTAACTATACCTTGAGTACAATGCTAACCTGAGATTTCGGCGATCGACCCAATAGCCTGCCCCGGCAGGTTAGGCTTGAACACCGCTATTAGGAGGGGGTTCCTCTTCCCATGCCTCCGGACCAGCCTACCCCGGTAGACCTTCCCCTTTCCATCCCTATAGATAATCGTCTTCCCTAAGAGCGAGTCAACCTTTCCCTCGTAGCCAATCACGCGTACAATCACTTTAGAGGGATACTGCCTCCCCCCACCCCTTGCGAATCCCTCGATAATCGCCTTCACAGCCAGCCACCCGTATTCTACACGTGTTTCTCAAAGAGAGTTATAAGGTGAGCGTCGGGGGAGAGATGTTCTTCCACGATCCTATAACCATAGATCCTCGCATACTCTCCAAGGAGAATCGAGGCGAGCCGGAGCTTCCTAGCCTTATACTCCAAGTCGCACGTCATCTTACCCACACAGGTTGGAGAGTGGAGGTTGAAGCCATATAGGGCGACCTCGCGAGCCCCAAACGCCATGGCTAAGAGGACAAGCCTATCCCCATCGGTGAAGCCTCCTATCCCGAGGACTGGCCAGGCACAGTAGGCTTGACTCGTATACACTACCCTCTCCCCATCCACTGGGCTCCAGGAGAGCACGTGTTCATAGTTATCTCCATGAATGTGGACGAGGCGGAACCTCTCACCCGCCGGGTCCTCAGTAATCCTGCCGCGGGTTACATCTAGATCACCGGAGACCAGGTCGCACTCCAGCCCCCACAAGGCAACCTGCTCCACTCCAACTACAACATCGCACCCTCTAGGGCGCTTCGAGAGACCATATAGTGGTCCAACCACGCAAACCCTACGCTCCGGGATATTCCTGAAGGCCCACTCGAGGAACCTGCACACCGCCGCCCCGCTGGCAACATGGGAGGCGTAGTAGGCCGCCTCAACCTCCCTCACCCTACTATAGCCCATAGCAGGCTCCACTATCTCTCTATAGAGGAGGCGGGCGGCTTCTAGGAGTCTACAGGCGCGTTCAAAGAGACTGCAGTAGCCTGTATACCCTGTCAACCAGCCCGTCATCTGCACCAGTCCTCCTCATACAGTCCAGCAGGTACCCTACAACCTCCCCGGAGGGGTCCATTACGCCCGCCCGGGCCTTAGTATAGATGACTAGCAGCTCGACGAGGCACCCATACCCTCTATGATACCCTCTAAAACCGGCTACAGTGATGGGCGTCAGCCTATCGCACTCGTACAGGGTGTAGGCACCGCTCTCCCCGACACGGTTTGGGAGGCAAGAGAACCAGCTCCCATACCCGCTGTCAAAGACAGCCCCAGGCATCCTTGATAGCCGTGCATCTAGCTCGTGCAGTACGCTTTCAAGGAACAACTCGGCCCTTGATGGGGCTAGGAGTAGGAGGCAATTTGAGCGCTTGAGGACTCGCTCTAGCCCCGCACCATGATACACACGGAAGAAGAAGGGGCCGCTGCCAAGAATGCCTAGGGGCATAGTATAGTCTAGGCTGCATGATACTGCTATGAACTCGTGGAACCTCCAGCAATCCCCACAGTCACTCATACCCGGTCTCCAGCCCCATATACTCCAGGCGCTATACTGGGATCAGAGTTATCTACCCTTACTACATAGGTAGGCTTGTTGGAGCGATGAGGTCCTCTGCCGCTGCTGAAGGGTCCCTCTAGTGGAGGGGCTCTTATGAGGGTGTGCGAACCCCTGACCGAGGCTCCTCCTCCGTGGAGAGGAGCCAAGTCCTCAGGAGCGTGACGGCGGCGCTTACCAGGGATAACCCCAGAACCGCTGCTAGGAGGCTGGCCGCTACCCTGGGAGGGTCGCTTGTTATTAGGGACATGCTGTTGAACATGAAGTATATCCCCGCGAGTATAAGGATGAGGGCGGTAGAGACTGTCACCACCTGCTTTGTCCTTGACATCACGTGCCGCCCCGCAGTGATACGGTGAGATTATCTAGGAAGCGTAGCCTCTTAGATATTGGGGGGTGGGTGGAGAATAGCTCCATGATGGGGTTCTCCTCCTCCCTCTTAAGAGCCTCTATCACATCGTCTACAGACATGAAGGATCCTCCCAGCACGTCTATGAGGGGTGCCACTATGAATAAGGGTGAGGCCAGCGAGTACTTTTCGGAGTTGTACCCTCCATCCTTTACGGCAAGGTATATCTTTGCTAGGGCTCTCTGGAGGGCCCTGGGCTTCCCCGTAGCTAGAGCAGAGTGGGCGTCGGCATAGTACTCCCTCAGCCTGTTGAAGTGGGCTATGAGGAATTGGAATACCACGCTTAACGCGATCAAAACAGCCCCTATCGCGGCTATGAGGAGGGGGCTGGAGTCTTCCCTCCTGCTATCCCCGCCTCCTAGAAGGCCGGAGTAGACTAGTATCCTTCCTAGGAAGTAGACCATTACCGGGATAATGCTAAGGGCTAGGATCCAGGTTACATCGCGGTGCTTCAAGTGCCCAACCTCGTGGCCTGCAACCGCTTCAAGCTCGTCATCGTCCAGGATGTTGAGGAGCCCCTTTGTTATCGCGATGTGCTTTCCCCCGAGGGGGCTACTGTATGCGAAGGCGTTGGGCAACGGTATGTCGGCGATCTTAACCTTCACCTCCCCCACTCCACTCCTAGAGGCGATTCTCTCAACGATACTCGCAGCGATCCTCTCCCTAGTCGATACAGGGTCCCTCGTTCTATACACCAGCCCTATAATCCAGGGTGAGAAGAGCCACTGGACGAGAATTATGCCGGCGGAGAGGATCGCTGCTCCAACTACTAGACCCTCTCCTCCAGCCCCCAGATAATTGGCAATCCCTACTATTAGGGCGAAGTATGCAGTGACAGTTGCTAGTGCAGTGACGATCATACCGCTTTTTAGGGCGGCGAGGCTTCTAGGCTCCCTCCCAACCAGCCTGTGCGCTCCTAGCACGAATATCCCAGTTACCCCTCCTACGACTAGGCTCTCGATTAGCAGCAGCCACCAGTAGGCTATCAGCCAGCCGAACATGGTATTACACCCTCCACTTTGAAGCCTCTTCTTTCGAAACCACTATCTCGCCATCCGGTATAATAGCCTTAATCCATGCCTTGGTAGCCTTGATACCTACAGATCCTATCTCATCCAGAAACTCGGAGAGGACACGAGAGATTAAATCCTCTACTAGGGACCCTTCCCCCAGCACCTCTTCAAGATAGGTGTGATCATACTTAGAAGTAACCCTCCTCAAGGCATCCTTCAACATGACAATATCCACTACCTTAACTACCTCGATGCAGGCCTTCAAGCCCACATCATGGCCATGCAGTCTCCCATCGAATTTCTCAGCCCTCAGCGCAATAGATATAATAGTGGAGACGCAGTAAACCGGCAACCATTGACACCTGTAAAGGATAATGACTCGACTAAGGACTATAAACTGGTTGGAGGTGGAAACGTTGAGTATTGATGAGAACAGCCTCGACAAGCTCATAGCTGAGAGCGGTGAAGGTGTAGCCATACATTTGCACGTGAAGCCTTCCGCCAAGAAGACTCTCCTCTCCCTCGAGTACGGTGAACTAGTATTCTACACTAGAGAGCCCCCTGTAGGGGGGAAGGCTAATGCGAGCCTCATCAAGTATCTATCAAAGCTACTGGGGGTCCCCCAGTCTAGGATTGAGATAGTCAGGGGTGGTAAGAGTAGGGATAAGATGGTTCTGGTTAAAGGTGTTTCAAGGGAGGAGGTGTTGGCTAAGATCATGAGTGTGGTGAAGTAGTGTATCACGGCCTCTTATCGGGGTATTAGTGGGAAGTCTCTTATCTTAGCCTCTCCACTCCTCCTCCCATCAGGCTTCTCAACGGTAACCGGCTCACCCAGGATTGCATACCTCGTATCGATATAGGCTTGCCCGATCCCCCTCTCGATTATCGGGCTGAAGGTTCCGCTCGTCACCCATCCGACAACTTGATCCTCTACCTTCACCAGGTACCCGGTTCTTGGTATGAATCTAGCGTGCTTCTTCTTCATAACTAGGCCAACCCTTATCCAGCGCACACCCTCTCTCCTACAAGCCCTCAGCGTGGGCTCCCCAACATAGCCCGTCTTCTTCCAGTCTATGGCTCCCAGCCCGTACCTTAAGCTTAGAGCGCATGGATACTTGACTGGGTCCTCTCCATACTCGTTACCTCCAAGCACGAAGCCCACCTCAATCCTTAGCGAGTCCCTAGAAGCTATGCCCACAGGCTTAGCCCCCGCCTCTATGAGCTCCTTTACAAGCTTAGCAGCCTCACTGTGCCTAGCCCAGAACTCGAATCCGTCCTCCCCAGTCCAGCCGCTCCTGCTTGCCACATAGACTTCAGCGCCACCTATCCTAACGTTGGTGGCGAACTCAAGCGGCTTCAAGCCAGTTACATCACTGCCGGCCAGCTTACCCAGAACCTCCTCTGCTCTAGGTCCTTGGAGGGCTAACAGGCTATACTCTCCCGTCAGGTCCTCTACCTCGACCTGGAGGCCGTATTCCCTTGCCTTACTCTTCATGTACTCTCTCATATGCTCTGTGACAGCCGCGTTGGGGACTACAAGCCACTCGTTATCGCTGAGGCGGTAGAACATCTCGTCATCCTTCACCCTCGCGTACTCGTTGAGCGCGAGCGTGGGGCCGCTCATAAAGCCTACTTTCGTCTTCCCAAGCCTCTTCGTGAAGAGCCTCTCCAGCAGTTCTAGTGAGTCGGGACCCTTGATGCGGAGCCTCCCCATATGGCTGATATCGAAGAGGCCAGCACTCTTTCTAACCGCAACGTGTTCTTCTAGAGCGGAGGTGTAGTACATTGGCACAGTCCAACCAGCGAACTCGCCGAAGGTGGCGCCTAGCTGAGAATGGAGGTCGTAGAGGGGTATCTTCTTCCCCATTGCAAGAGCACCATGAGATCCTAGCCTTCCCCAGTCTCTTTATTTCTTATTAACATTATGGGGGTGGGAGAATGTCTTGCAGAATCCAGGGGTTATAGTTAGAGTATAGTCTCATAGCCGACCGGAAGCAGCTCTCCCTGGGGGTCGTAGCCTAAATTATACCGGGGCTGGTAAGAGCACCATCCAATAGCTTCAAGCGCTCGTTTAACCCGTCCCTTGTAGAGGGCTCTCCACGCTTCTAGAACTAGGCTGTCAGAGGTTTTACCCGGACCATTACAGCCGGGGTTGAAGGTGAATCCCCCCTTAATGTAGAGCCTCGATAATGGTATCGCTTCACCTTCATATGTGTGGAAGAGAACGACTCCTCCATAGAGTATGGCCTTAGCCATTACGGAGTGTAGCGGGTCTCCCTCGCTAATCTCCCCGCCGGATAGGGCTCTCTCTACGAGATCCAGGACCCGAGAGGGGATCGCCTCATCAATCTCCTTCGACACTGTGGCTATTGCGAAGTTCTCGGATGCAGCTAGTATGACTGGATTATAGACTCGGACACGCGCTCCCATAATAATCAGTTCTCCCGGCAAGGGACCCCGCCCCCAGGATGCTACATGAAGCTTGTGGGGAACCCTTCATCCTTCCTTGTGTGCCCCGCTACTACTCCGAGCTCAGCGTTAAGTACAGTGGAGATCATCGCTAGAACGTTTACGAGGACCCTAACTCCCCCAGCGACGGCGGACCTGCTTAGCTCTTCATGGTAGAGTATCCTTGTAACTATAATGTTCTGCGGGTCTATATAGGAGGGCTGCACTACAACAACGCAGTCAGGGCATAGGTTGTAGACTGTTTTCAACACCTCGGCCACAACACGCATCCTCTTCTCTGGCTTAAGCCTCGCCAGCAACTCCCTGTGCTCGCTGCTAACCATGACTCCTAAAGTCATAATGATCCTGTCCTTCTTAGTAGATGGCTGCTGGACCACAACCTTAGCTATGACGGGAGGAACCTTAGCGGTGACGCTGAGTACCCATTCGAGGGGGGCCCCAGGAGGTACTGGTTCACTCTTGACCTCGTGGTCCTCATCGACAAGCCAGCCTATGATCTTATCCCTAATACTGGTATTGTTCAAACTCTAACACCTGGTTATCCGAAACGTGTTTGTCTTTATCTTATATATGGTGTCCCCATACCGGTATAGTGGAGAGCTTATAACTTGCAACGAAGGATACCTTTAACGGTGTTAAAAGGAGGGCATGTGAAATGACCACCGCACTGCGGGTCGAAGACCTGCATGTAAAGGTTGGAGGCAAGGAGATACTGAAAGGAATAGACCTAGAAGTAAAATACGGCGAAGTCCACGCAGTCATGGGTCCAAACGGTAGCGGCAAGTCGACCTTAGCATACGCAATCATGGGGAGGGAAGGCTACGAGGTAGTCAAGGGAGACATACTACTCGAACGGGGCAAGCATAAAGGACCTCGGCCCCGACGAGAGAGCGTTGAAGGGAATATTCCTAGCCTTCCAGGAGCCACCCAGCATACAGGGTGTGAGATTCTCAACATTCCTAATAGCAGCCATAAATAAGAAGATGGGATCAGAGGATCTAACAACGCTCAAGGATCCGAAGAAGCTCAGAGAGATCTACAAGCTGGTCGAGGAGGTAGGTCTTGACAGGAGCGTTCTAACACGAGAACTCTATGTAGGATTCAGTGGGGGAGAGAAGAAGAGGGCAGAGATGCTCCAAGCCCTCCTCCTAGACCCCAAGGTCATCATACTTGACGAGCCCGACAGCGGGCTCGACGTGGACGGAGTCCGCAAGGTGGCTGAGATAATAAATAAACTAAGGGAGAAGGGGAAGGCTATACTCGTCATCACACACTACGCACGCCTCCTAAACTACGTGGAGCCCGAGAAAGTCACGGTTCTAATAGATGGGAGAGTGGTAGCCTCTGACGGTCCAGAGCTGGCTAGAAGGATCGAAGAGAAGGGGTACCAAGTAGTCAGGTCTCAATAGGGGTGATAATGGATGAGTAAGGGAGCTGTGAAGCTTAGAGAGGATCTCTTAAAGGGAATGGACGCAGTTGACATGCTCGGCCTCACCGGTAAGCCTTACAAGGTGGAGGTTCAGCTGAAGGGTAAGATAACGAGGGATATGGTTGAAGAGATCAGCCGGTTGAAGAAGGAGCCCGACTGGATGAGGAGGCTCCGCCTCCGGAGTCTAGAGCTCTTCGAGAAGTTGCCTATGCCCAAGTGGGTTCCTGGGATCGAGGAGATCGACCTCGAGGAGCTGGCATACTATGTGAAGCCGGAAGCCCCTATGGCGAGGGACTGGGACGAGCTGCCCAAGGAGATAAGGGAGTACTATGAGAGGCTCGGAATACCGGAGGCGGAGGCCCGCTTCCTATCAGGGCTGTATGCTGTAATGGATAGTGAGACCGTATACGGGAAGGTTAAGGAGTCGCTGAGGGAGAAGGGAGTAGTCATTATGTCTATGGATGAGGCTGTCCAAAAGGACCTCCCCATACTCAAAGACTACTTCATGAGGGTATTCCCTCCGGGAGACCACAAGTTCGCCGCCCTCCACGGAGCCCTTTGGAGTGGAGGAGTATTCATGTACGTGCCAAAAGGCGTGAGGATCCCCGATCCTATCGAGGGATTCTTCCTGATAGGACAGGCTTATGAGGGCCAGTTCGAGCACACCCTGATAATCGCCGACGAGGGCAGCTATGTCAACTTCATAGAAGGGTGCAGCGCTCCAAGATTCGTGGGCTACAGCTTCCACGATGGAATGGTCGAGCTATACGCGCACAAGAACTCAGTGATAAAGTTCACAACCGTCCAGAACTGGAGTAAGAACGTGATCAACTACAACAACAAGAGGGCTATCGCCGAGTCCGGGGCGAGAGTAGACTGGTTCGAAGGCAGCATTGGCAGCAAGATAACAGTAACATATCCAAGCACCGTGCTTAAGGGAGAAGGCGCAGTCTCTAGGAGCATGGTAGTGAGCTTGAGCAAAGGGCCAGTGATAAAGGATACTGGGAGCAAGATGATCCACGCAGCCCCCAGGACTAGAAGCAGGATAGTTAACAGAGACGATCAGCGCAGAGGGCGGAGTGAACATCTATAGGGGGCTAGTAAGAGTCCTCAGGGGTGCAAAGTATGCGCAGGCTGATGTCGAGTGCGACTCCCTAATATTCGATAAGGAGAGCAAGGCCCACACTTACCCGCACAACCAGGTAGATGAGCCGACAGCCCAGGTAACCCATGAAGCCACCACAGGGAGGCTAAGCGAGCCCCAGCTCTTCTACCTCCAGTCTAGGGGCCTAGACGAGGACGAGGCTAAGAGCCTCATAGTACTAGGCTTCCTAAGCGACATACTAGCGGAGCTACCCTTCGAGTACCTAAACGTGCTCAGCAAGGTTATACAGCTGGAGTTCAAGAAGCTAGGAGGTGTAGGCTAATGTCAACCGCATACCTCAAGGAGAGATACCTAAAGGAGGCTGAGAAGAAGGAGTTCCAGGAGATCGCCGACTCCCCCACCCTTAAATACTACACAAACTGGGGCATATTCAAGAAGCGCATGAATGCTCCAGACTCAAAAACATACATCGAAATCCCCGACTGGGTCAAGGGATTATCCGATAAAATGGTGATCCTGTCAGACAAGGTAGTCGTGAAAGGAGTCCCAGAGGATCATGTAGAGGTCCACGATGAATACAATGTTGTAAAGGATCTACAAGTAGATGGGAAGATGGAATACTATGCAACAGCCCGCCTAACAAAGGCGGTAGAGATCAATATACCCTCCGAGGAGAAGGTTGAGGGCCTCGTAGTAGTCAGCCTCGGGGGAGATGGCTTCACAGGCCACCACGTGCACTTGAACCTTGGAAGCCTCTCAGAGGCAGAGATCATACTAGTAGACCTCGGGGGAGTATGGGATACATCAATAAAAACCCTAACCTTAGCAGGTGAATTGAAGAGTGACAGTAGGCTAAAGGTGTACTCTGCCAGTATTCATGGCGGATCGGCCACCTATAGTAGGAGAGTCTACCGGCTCTCGCCACGCTCCAGGCTGGAACTCTACACGCTGTACTCCTCGGGTGCTTCGACCAGGATCAACGAGGACGTCCATCTCCTAGGAGACTACTCAGAGGTGGAGATCGCCTCCTCGGGAGTATCGACTCCACACTCGTGGGGAGACGTGCTTTTGAACGTGAGGCACAAGGGCAAGAGGACGAAATCCTACATCAATGGGAGAGGAGTTGTCTTCGAGGACGGCTTCCTAACAATGAGGGGAGTCGCGATCGTAGAGGAAGAGGCCGAATGGTCTTCGACTCACGTTGAAGTCCACGTCTCATCCCTAGGGGAGACAGCTAAGGGGAACGCCAGCCCAATGCTAGAGATACACACGGGAAACGTGGAGGAGGCATTCCACAGCGCAAGCGTCTCAAGCCTATCAGAGGAGGAACTCTTCTACCTCCAGTCCAGAGGGCTGAGTAAAATTGATGCACGGAACCTCCTAACGGAGGGAACACTCTACTACTCGGGCGTCATGGATAAGCTCAGCATACCAGTAAAGCAGATCCTAACACCATTCAACAGCTAAGCCAACTCATCCTCTAATACCTTCATAAACTCCATTACAATCCTCAACCTCTCCTCAGCTATGGTTTTAGAGGCCTCCAAGTACATAAGGCCTGGAAGGCGGATTATCTTCTCCCTTATATGATTCAGGCTCTCCTCGAAGGCCCTCCTAAACTGGCAGCCTGTATGGAAGACGCGGGCTATACCAACTCCTCCTAGAGCGTCTAGCTTGTCTGCATCAGAGAGGATCATAGCCTCCAAGGTCCTCGCCTTCACTCCAAGAGAATAGCTGTGGGCGAGTATGGCATGAGCTACCGCGCCGATATCGCCCTTGAAGCCGATCGAGGCTAGGAGTTCCTCGGCGAAGCGGGCACTTTTCTCAGCATGGTGTCCTTCGCCGGGAAGAAACCTTCCAACGTCGTGCAGGAGTACCGCAGTTTCCAGGACAAGCCAGTCTACGCTCTCCTCTATCAGCGAGGCAATCCTTCTAGCCAACTTATATACTCGAACGACATGAGGCCATCCATGGGCCGGATCCTCACTCATGAGGGCTCTCGACACGAGCACAACGGCCCTAGGGGCTCTACCGAACTCCACTACGTCATCGTACCCGTAGCCATCCATGACCCGGGACCCCCAGGATAGCTGAACGGCGGGTGTTTATCTCTCCGCTAACAGGGTATAATCGATTATGGATTAGGGTGTTGGACCCGTAATGTGGCAAGGGTTGGGCACGAGCGTATAAAGGTGTGTATCTATATGTGTATTTACAAATGAATGGGACAAATCGATTACCTCGAAACCCCCACTATTAAAGACGAAACCCCAAGACTGGAGGGGAGTAGTTTGTCGCAGAACGTAGAGTGTAAGACGGAGAACGGGTACATTATTGTCCCCAAGGGATTAAAGAACGTTGTACCAGACGTTACCTACATCAGCGGAGTGGACCCGGAGGGCCGGGCTACAATTTACAGGGGGTACACTATTGACGATATAGGAGCTAATGCAAGCTTCTATGAGGCCGTCTGGCTGTTCCATAAGGGAGAGCTACCGTGTGATGAGGAGCTTAAGGAGATTAAGAAGAAGATCGACACCTATAGGGGTCAGGTACCGGAGAAGATCTTCGACGCCCTCAAGCTGGTTCCCAAGGCGCACCCCATGTACTATGGCGCCTATGGAGTAACCCTTCTAGGACAGTTCAACGCCCCCGACGACTGGAAGTTTGACCCCGACTTCCTCTTCGAGCACGCTCTCAGGCTAATAGCACAGCTACCAGTGATCTTCGCGGCAGGGTGGAACCTGGCCCACCACGGCACAGCTGTAAGGCCAGACCCCAACATGGACCACGCTAAGGACGTGCTGAGAATGATCGTCATGAGGGAGCCAAGCGACATTGAGGCCAGAGCGTTCGAGTCAAGCCTAGTCCTCTACATGGACCACGGCTTCAACGCATCAACCTTCACCACCAGGGTAATCGCCAGCACCCTAAGCGACATGTACAGCGCTGTTGCGGGAGGGATCGGGGCCCTGAAGGGACCCCTACACGGCGGCGCCAACGAGAAGGCCCTGGTAATGCTCCTAGATGCAAAGAAGAAGGCTGAGGAGAAGGGCAAGCCGCTAGAGGAGTACATTGAAGAGTACATACTAGAGAAGCTCGCAAAGAAGGAGAAGATAATGGGATTCGGCCACAGAGTCTACAAGCTCCATGACCCAAGAACCGATGTAGCCGCCAAGTACATAAAGCAGCTGCCCGAGGGAGAGTACTGGCTCAAGGTCCTCAAGAAGGCGGAGGAGGTAATGTGGAGGGAGAAGAAGCTGCCGGCCAACATCGACTTCTACACTGCAATACTATACATGCAGCTGGGCATACCGATACCAATGTTCACCCCAGTATTCGCCATGGGAAGGATAGTTGGCTGGACCGCACACTACATCGAGCAGGTGATGAACAACAAGATCATTAGGCCCAGCGAGAAGTACGTGGGCCCTGTCGGGAAGAAGTACCAGCCCCTAGAGGAGAGGTGCAAGAAGTAACACCGCCAACCAACTCAAATATTTTCTATTATTAAAATTTTCTTTTGAACGACTCCTTCGCAGGCCCAGCAACAGGTCTAAACGGCCCACACAGATCCATATTTGACTCCCAAAAGACAATTATCCAACCAGGTGCCAAGTCCTTGGCAACACTAGAAGAGAAACGGGATCTAGCCCACATACTAGCCGAGGCTCTGGGCGTACCGGTTGAGAGAGCTGAGAAGCTCCTGGAATCGAAGAGCACAAGGGTTATGAGGTACCGGGGCTTCAGGTACATAGCTTTGAGGAGGGACCTTCTAGGCCACTATGAGGGAACCACTATAATCATCTCGGGCGACGAGTATAGGGTGGTGGAAGGGTACCCCCACATCGAGAGGGTGTTGCTCCTCTCCAGAGCTGTACCCCGACACTTCATAGACGAGGTAGTAGTGGAGGAGAAAATGGACGGGCACAACGTTAGGGTGGTGAGGGTAGGAGGAGAGATCCTAGCGATTACACGGGGCGGGTACATTTGCCCGTACACGACAATGAGGATGAGGAGGAGGTATGGTGAGGGCCTCAATGCGATATTCGACGAGCTGGGCGATGACACTGTTGTTGCAGGGGAAGTAGTGGGGATGGAGAACCCCTACACCCGCTACTACTATCCGGAGGCGCCATACTGGGACTTTTTCGTCTTCGACATATTCAGGGGAGGGACCCCCCTCCGGGTAGGGGAGAGGAGGAGGCTGGTAGAAGAGCATGGTTTAAGGAACGTGCCCCAGCTCGGGGTAGTGAGCAAGGACGACTGGAAGAGGATCAATGACATTGTGAAGGGCCTCGAGTCCGCTGGCCGAGAAGGCGTGGTGTTGAAGGATCCAGAGTACAGGGTCCCCCCTCTAAAGTACACTACGAGCTACATAAACACCCACGACATACAGGAGGGGATGAAGTATCCGTTCGACGAAGGACATACCTTCATATTCCCCAGGGTCCTAAGGCAAATGTTCAGGGCATACGAGGAGGGATGGGACGAGGAGAGACTCCGAGAGGAGGCTGAGAGGATAGGTCTAGCAATACTCCTCCCCGCAGTGGAGAGCATAAGGAAGTATGTTATGGGGGAGCCCTTGGCTGAGGAGTTCATACTAGAATTCGCAAGCATTACTGAGCTGGAAGAATACATCTCCTACGCTGCCAGCCTAGGAATACCACTGACTGTTCTCTCAATCGATAGGGTAGACTCCTCTGTAAAGGTAAAGCTCCTCAAACACAAGAAGACGCCAGAGTACTACAGGAGGATCTTCAAGACGGGCATCTCACCCCTCGACTAACACTCCAAGCTCCACCGCGTAAGCGAGGCCCGAGGCGAGCGCCACAATATCGAGCACGGAGCCGGGATTCCACCCCCTACTCCTCCAGAGCTTGTCAAGCCAGGAAACCGCCAGATGGAGCCCGCTGTGTTGGGCGATGGAGAGGGCTACACGGGCCTCATGCATCGCCCTCTTATAGGCCCTCCACCCATACTTCCTCCCAATCAAAGTATCCCCGTACTCAGCTAGGAGGATTAGGACGGCTTCGATAATGGACTCCTCACCCACTCCCCCATTCAGTATTATTTTGAGGGCGGTCCTAGTCAACGGATAGCCCTCAAGCACCTCCCTGTGAACGTGATCCCACCTAGTATGATGTAATACTGGAACGAGGCCGGTTGGATACTCTCCCGAGCCCACGCTGGGCAGGGGTCCCTCATACCTTCCAAGGTGGGATACGCCTAGGCTCTCGAGAAGCCTATAGTACTCTACCCCCGACTCCCTCGAGTCGCAGGCAACCACCTCCTCGGAGGCCCGCTTGAGGAGCAGTCCAACTACCCCCTCCTCCCTAGAGGCGCGGCACACCGGCAGTAGAAGCAGGAGCGAGCCCAGGTTGAGGTTTGTCCCCGCCACCCTAGAGATTAGAGACCGGTAAGCCTTGAACCCCCTAGCCATGAAACCCCTACAGTCCCCCCTACAGGATGCCTCACAGGCTCTTAAGGCAGGATAGAGGCTCTTCGCATAGCTCACAATATCCTTGTCTGGGTGGCGGGAGCACCTGGTAACAGCGCCTGGCTTTGGGTGTGCTAGGGGTTCAAGCAATAGGCCCATAGCTACTGCGGCTCCCACACTGCACTCGCTGCTCAACCTAGTAGGCCCTTAGCCATCTAGTGGGTGATGCAAGGGTTAATTCCCTTCAACCACCGCAACCCCCTCTACGGGTGCTGTATTGTTGAAGGTGAAGCCTGCAGTAGCACTCCTACAAGCCCTAAGAGCCATGGCTGAATCAAGGGGGAGCGGGATCGCCGGCATCGCCAGAGCCGGCGGGCAGGAGAGGGTAAAGATCAATGTGAGGGCCCTCTTCAAGTACCACGACGAGGACACAGGGTACAGGCTAGTGGAGGAGGTCCTAGCCAGCATGGGGGAGGAAGACTACCGCATCCTCGAGGCTAAGGGTATTAGGCTGATACGGGCGGGGGAGGGTATATACATTGAAGTACCAGTCGAACTCCTAGAGGACCCGGGAAGGATCACAGAGTGAGGCGCAGGGCTTTGAAGATAGACTCACTAGAAGAAGCGTGGAGAACGTGGAGTAGGCTAGCATCGTACGCGAGCGGGAGGAGAGCATACCGGCTCCTAAAGATGATAACACTCTACCACAGAATACAGGCCTCAGCGGGCCTAAAGGAGGCCGTGAGCCTAATAGAGAGGATCCTAATAGATGAGGCCCCAGACAACGTGGAAGTCTACTCATTCAGGTACACGGGGAAGGCTGGGCCCGAATGGCTCAACCTCCCGGCCGGCTGGGACGTCTATGATGCATGGATAGAGGTACAAGGGATGAAATACACGTACACGCAACACCCTACCCTCCCAGCAGCCCATACACCACCCTCAGACGGGACAATACATGGAAACGTAGTACGGATAGGGGACCCTCTAGACGAGCGGGAGTACGAGAAGAATAGGGACAAGATAATCCTAGTCACCAGGCACCACAGGATAGCCTACAGGCTAGCGGCCGAGAACGGGGTCCCCGCAGTCCTGCTAGCGGATCCCAGCAAGCATCACGACTCATTCCCCTACATAGGACTCTTCCTAACAAGGGAGGAGGCGGAGAAGTACTCCACTGTAGCCGCAACCATACCCTGGAGAATGGCGGAAGGACTAGAGGGGAAGAGTATTAGCATGAGGGTAGACTCCGACCTCGGAGGGCCGGGGGAGCTGCCTGTACTCGCCGCGTGGATAGGGGATAAGGACGGCGAGGGACCCCTGCTCGCCGCCCACATATGCCACCCAGCTCCCGGGGCGAACGATAACGCGAGCGGCTCCAGCGCGGTCCTAGAGGCATTCCTTGCATTAGCATCCGCCATCGAAGAAGGAGCCCTCAGAGAACCAGACTACACTATACGCCTAGCCCTAATCCCAGAGTATACGGGGAGCATACTGGGGATGGAGGGATGGCTCGGCAACCTCGCGGCGTGGGGCCTGAACCTAGACATGGTGGGTAGAGCAGGTGAGTACTCGCCGGAGCCTAGGCTAGTATACTCTCCGGTAACAGCGGGACCCTCTAGGGCTGGAGACGTATACTATGACGTGCTCTACTCTACGGAGGCGGGGATGGGGATAGACTACTACATGGCTGGGAGCGACCACGACGTCCTCCTAGCCTATGGAAGGGACGCTGTAATGATCAACCAGTGGCCCGACACATACTACCACACGGACTCCGATGACGCCGACACTATATCGGTGGAGCGCCTAGAGAAGGCTGCAAGGAACGCGGCCGCCACAATATACCTCCTTGCAACAGGGTACCAGCCCACAGGCCTCTCCCGCTCTAGGCTCGTAGAGGAGGTAATAGGTGGGCATATCAAGAGGGGAGAAGTTGAAGCGGCTAGGCTGGCGGCGAGCATACTCCCACTCCGCTACAACGCCAGCGATAAGCTTGAGGGCGCAGTCTACGATTGGACGCCTGTAAGGGATGACAGGCTCATAGCCAGGAAGATACCAGTGTACGCGGGGCTCCTAACAATAAGCCTCGATCCACCCGGCATGGCCGAGTATACTAGGAGGCTCGAAGCCATAGGGTTGCCGAGAGACCTGCTTAGCGAGGTATTCATAGCGGCCGGTAGAGGATACAGGGTTGACAGGCTTCACAGCGAGCTGGCAGCGGTATACGGGGTGAGGGGTTTGAGCGAGAAGCTTGAGGCCCTCCTAGAGCTCCTAGCAGAATATGGGATGATAAGCCTCTCCTAGCCCTCCTTCAGGGATGATAGCACCCTATAACTCCTCTCCGCCACCGTGTAAGCCATGAGGGCAACCATGAGCCATAGGAGCATCCCAGCCCAATACGTGTTTCCGAGTGCAGCCAACAATGCTATGATGAATAGTGTGATCGTCCTATCACCCCTCTCCATCAACCCAACCCCCCGGAGCTGGACCCCCACGAGCTCCCCCTTAGCCCTCACATAGCTGATCGTAACAGCCAGCCCCACGCCCAGCACTACTGGGGCTGGTGGGAGCCCTGCCAGGTAGATTGCGAGGAAGTAGGCTAGGTCCGAGAGCCTATCAGTCACAGAGTCTAGGAACTCCCCGTACCTGCTGGCTCCACGGGTTATCCTCGCCACCGAGCCGTCGAGGGCGTCTACTAGGGCGGAGGCGAGGATCATAAGTGAGGCTGCGAGGTAGTGGTGCATGTAGGCTAAGAGGGGCACTGTCCAGGCGAGTACTCCCCCGAGGAGCGTGTAGAAGTCGGGGTTTGGGACTAGCCTGGCCAGCCACCTTGCAATCACTCCTAGCAGGTTCTGTGCCCGCGGCCTGGCCTTCTCCAACACCATCCCTAACCATACACCTCTAAACTCGATATATACCACACTGATATATTCCTGCCCGCCGCCAATTAGTAGACGGTGAATGGGATGCCTCCAATAAATCCCCTCCCCGAGGGCACAGAGGCCCCCGACTTCGAGGCAGTAGCCCATACTGGGGAGAAGGTTAGACTCTCCGACTACAAGGGCAAGATAGTAGTACTATACTTCTACCCTAGAGCAATGACTCCAGGATGCACTAGGGAGGGCCACAGGTTCGAGGAGCTGGCAGAGGAGTTCGAGAAGCGTGGGGCAGTAATATTGGGAGTCTCAACCGACTCCCCCGATAGGAACAAGAGGTTCGCGGAGAAGGAGGGCTTCAAGCACATACTCCTCCTGAGCGACGAGGAAGGCAAGATAGCAGAGTCCTACGGGGTATTAAAACCCGGGGCCAAGAGGCCGTCCGCCGCAAGAGTAACATTCATCATAGACAAGGACGGGGTAATCAGGAAGGTGCTCGTGGGCGTGAGGCCCGCGGAGAGGCACGCGGACCTAGCCCTAGAGGCAGTGAAAGAGCTATCAGGAGAATAGCACGTGGGGTCCCCCATTACAATGGAGGTATTCATTTTTCCCTTTCTACAAAATAATTCCACGCTAGAGTAAGACTGCAAAGCTTCACTCAGTGGAAATAATTCAAGGAGTGGCAACCAAGAAGTTACCGGTTATAGCAGACCCCATCCTACTGCACGCTACCTTAAGGTTCCCTAATCCTAACCGGGTCCGGAACCACGGAGGCTCCTCCTTGGACGTGCTTAATCGATGAGTGGATCGGTGTGGAGTCGATAATGACTTGTACCTTGAGCATAGATGCTTCGTAGGTTAGGGATTCCGCACGGCATTTGTACTGTTTTCGGTGAAGCCTGTATTTTTATCGATGTCCATATACGGTTAGTAGTGGCCTATTGGGAGAGGTGGCTTGTAGTTGACTGTGTTGGTTAGGAGGGACCCTCCTATATCCTGGGTTATTATTGACAGGCAGGATAAGGGTAATAGTCTTGATAGTGAGGAAGCTCGCCGGCTGGCGGAGAGGATCCGGGAAGAGTGTACTACCGGGGAGACTAGTGTTGTCGTCTTGACTGGTGCTGGGGACAGGTTCTTCTCCACCGGAGTCGACCTGGGGAGTGTGGCTGAGGTTAGAGATGAGAAGGATGCTTGGAGGCTCATGTATGAGGGCCTCGGAGCCGTCTGTGGAGCGGTCCATGACTGCGAGAAGCCAGTTATCGCGGCATTGAACGGGCACGCCATAGGGATAGGCTTCGAGATCCTCTACCACGCGGACATAGTAGTGGCGGTGCGCAGCGCTAAGCTTGGCACGCCAGCTGTGAAGTGGGGGATGGTCCCGCCCGCGACCCCCACTATTGGCCCTTGGCTTATCGGGTACAAGAACGCCGCCTACCTGGCATTGACTGGGAGGCTAGTATCCGCGGAGGAGGCGCAGAAGATGGGTATAGTGAACATTGTGGTGGAGGATAGAGAGGAGCTTGCAAGGGTTGTAGAGGAGATCGCGGGGGAGATAGCATCGAACGACCAGTGGGCTGTTAGGAGCATTAAGAGGCTCCTCCGCGGCGCCAGGCCAAGCGTGCTGGTGGAGCGGGGACTCACAACCCTAGTATACTCTACAGTTAGGAGGGAGACAAGGGAGAGGGCCAGAGGCTTCCTGGAACGCAAGAAGAAGTAGAAGAGTGCACCCCTCGATGGAAGGGTAGCCGTTATCCCCTCCCACCACCCCCTTATAGTATTACATGGAGCGTCGACTGTGGGGCCCTGGGCATTGCCGGGAGTAGCAGACCTGCCGCTGCACGGGGGGAGGGTCCCTCCGTGGATGCTCCGCATTATGGAGGAGCTCGCCGAGTCTATTGTGAGGTATATGGTTGAGGTCCGGGGCCCCTCAACGGTGCTAGCAATGCTAGCTGACCCCCTCTGGTTCCAGGCCTTCAACAACGTTATCGGGATGGACTGGGATAGTAGCGGTAGCACTACCGTGGTTACGGGTATACTCAAAACTGTAACGTGGAGGGACCCCAATATCGGAGTACTGGTGTTGGGTGGTAAGGGGGCTCGGATGAGGAGGGTCCCCGAAGAGGCGGTTGAAGCCAGCAAGCTGTACGGCGTTGACGCTGGAGAGCTTGAGAGGGCTAGCAGGATCGCGGCAAGGGCAGACTCATCATTCCTCCAGGACGGCTACACTCTGTACCACCACGCCCTCGTGGTGAGCGTGGAGGGAGACTACATAGTCGTGCAGCAGGGTATGAATACTGGGTCTGGTATGGCCAGGCGCTACCACGTCACCCGGTTCGAGCTGGAGGAGCCCCACTCGGGAGTCGCCGGTATATCTGGTGGAGAAGGAGTCTTGAACGCTGTCGCACGGGAGAGCAGGGATGCGCGGCGCCTCTACCTGGACCTCCTAGGTGAGGGGCCCAGGAGGCTCCTCCGCCTCCTCGGGGAGGCTAATAGGAGGATTAGGGGCCAGCCAAGCATCCTAGACTATATTGAGGGACCCTCCCCCCTCCAGGCGGGCAGGCGCCCTGCCTACTACCAGCCAGTCATCCCCTCCAGGAGCCTTGTGAAGACTATTGAGAGGCTTGCATCCGATCCCCCCATTGACGAGTTGGATCTAGCCTTGAAGCCTGGCGTGGGCCCCAGGCTTGTCAGGGCCCTCGCTCTCATAGCGGACGTGATCTACGGCGTCCCTACTAGTGTGAGGGACCCTGTAACCCACCCCCTAGACCCATACCTCTACGCCTACGCGATTGGGGGTAAGGATGGCGTCCCCTATCCCTTCGATCCCCGCACCGCTCGCGAGGCTATCAGCTTCTTAAGGGAGGCGCTGGAGGAGGCTAGGGTCGGGGAGAGGGTGAAGGCTAGAGCATTGGAGAGGCTCCACAGGCTCGTCTCATCACTTGAGAGGCGCTGCTTGTAAGGGGTAATAGTAATATTCACCTGCCCCCAGACATGGATTTTTGAGGAGTGGTATGGTGGCCCGGATCCTGCACGTGTCAGACATACACTGCCAGAATGATATACTGAAGCGCGTGCTTGCGGAGGAGGATTACGACCTAGTAGTTTCAACCGGGGACTTCGAGTGCATAGATACCGCTAGGATCTTCCTCGAGAATGCTAAGGCTAGAGCCCTAGCAGTGACGGGCAACCTCGACAACCCCGGCGTAGCGAGACTGCTCCGGGAGAAGGGGGCATTAATAGATGGGAGGGTTATCGATGTAGATGGCCTCCTGATCGCTGGCGTTGGCGGTATGGAGGTGCTAGGCAATATCAGGATGATAAAATCCGCCGCCCCCTCGAGGCCATTAGACCTGCTAGTAACCCACCATCCCCCCAGAGGGGTTCTCGATAAGACATTCTACGGGGTAAATGCGGGGATCGAAGAGCTGTGGGAGCTCATAAGCTTCCTCACCCCCAGCTACCACCTCTTCGGGCACATCCATGAGAGCCCGGGCGTTCTCGAGGGTGACGACGGCGTAGTGTTTGTTAACGCCGGCCCCCTTGCAAGGGGGAGGTACGCTGTGATAGACCTGGAGGAGGGCCGGGTAGAGCTCCGCGAGGTCAATAGGTGAGCTGCAGGCCAGACTTGCCCCAGGCCGCTACACCCACGGGTTCCCTTTATTATGCAATAGTAACAGTATAGGAGTGTGGTGATGTCGGAATGCCTAGGGCCCCCCTGAAGCATATAGCGGAGTACGCAGCCCGCTACGGGCTCAAGCCCCTGGAAGAGGAGGAGAAGCTCGTCATAAAGCATGAGGAGTACCCGTTGGAGATCGTGATCGAGCCACGCGGCGACGGCTACATTGTGCAGCTTAGGGTTGGAGAGGACTTGGAGGACAGCATATCAGAGTTGCTGGAGGAGGACGTTGATCCAAGGAGTGAGCTGGAGGACGTGATCGAAACTCTCGTTGCTGTCGTCGACTACGCTGTAAGGAAGCTGAGGGAGGAGGGCTTCAAGGTGGAGAGAGATACGAGGAACGCTATCCTCAACGTCTACGATGCACTGGAATCCTTCTTAGAGGAGGAAGAGTAGGGTTCAAGGTGCCTCCGGGCCTCGGCTAGGGCCGAGGCCATACCCTGTATGCTAGCTACTACTCTTGTTATGGGGATTTCCAGCTCCTCCCGCAGGTCTTTCCTAAGATACCTGTAGTCTAGGAGTATATAGACTGCCCTGTCCTCTGGCGAGCGGATGGCTCTTCCAAGCCCCTGCTTTATCCTAACTATCGTCTGGAAGTTGAAGACATAGTATCTAGCCCTCCTCTCCTCCATCCTCTTCGAGAGGTCCTCCTCCATAGTCCTGGTGTAGTCGTTCTGGCTGCGGGTATGGGACACCCACCATTACCACCGTGTGTAGCAGGTTCCTACCTTCATCGTCAACGAACTCGACTCCCTCCACGAGCTTCCCGCTCGCCACCGCATGTATCCCTATATCAGGCTCGGATCTCACCGCATCCTCTACTTCATCTATATTGGTGTCCCTCGACTCGATAATGATGTTAAGTGATACTGGAAGGTACCCTGTTATCTTCCTCATAACCTCATAGCTAGGGTACACGAAGAGCTTCGGCCCGGAGAGGCCTCGCGAGATCAGAGCCACGTAGGCTGAGAGCCTCTTATACATGTAGGGGCTCCTCTCCCTATACCGCGTCGTAACATCCCTCGCAACTACCGTGTAGATGTTGGCGTGCTTCACGAACCTCCCGAATACTACGTCGGTGTCAATGTACCTTCTCTGCCTATTAACTCCGAGGAGCTCCTGCACGTAGTCTCCTCTTGGGAGGGTCCCGCTCGCCAATATGACCGCTTTAGCCTCTTCCAGGGGCCTCCTCACAACCACTGAGGGATCCATTGGAGTAGCGACTAGGTCAGCCTCCTCATCCCCCGGCTCAGCAAAGAGATGGGATTCCGGGAGAAGCAGAGTCTCCACCCAGAGGGCCACCTTCGAGATCCAAGTCCTAACCCTACCCACCATGAGTGGGCCGGAGAGCACAGCCTCCTCCATCTTCTTCTCTCTCACAGCCTCCGCTGCGTCGAGGATCAATTCGAAGTCTACGCCGCTGTCGAGGACCGCTTCCTTATCCAGCCTTTCGGGCCTACGGAGCTTATCGGGGAGTATTCTGTTAACAGCCTCCAGCAGCTTCTCCAGCTCCTCTGCGTAGGCTTCTCCATTCTCAACGTACTTTCTCACCTCCTCGATGCTCTTCTCTATCACTGATCCCTTGATCCTCCTCTCCAGAAGCGAGTGGACTGTTGCCAGGGTGTGGGCCTCGTCCACAACCACTACGAAGTCGCTGTAGTCGAAGGGTTCTAGGACCCCCTGGAAGATGTCCTGCCGGAAGAAGTAGGGGTATGTCGCAACAGTGAAGGTTACATTGTCGACGAGCCTCCTCAGGGTGAAGAAGGGGCACGCCCCCTTCTCCTCGGCGATCTTCTTTGAGACGGGGACGGGCATGTCGCCGCTCGATAATAGGAGCTGCTTGACCTCGTCCAGGTCGACATCATCTACTCTCGTGTAGTACTGGCATATCCCTTTTACTCTCGCAATCCGGCAGTTGTCCCAGAAGTCCTCGGGTGGAGGCGGCCGCCCTTCCACGGTCATGAGGGGGCAACTCCTCCTAGCGCTGAATAGTAGGGTGAAGGGCTCCTTGAACCTCCTCAGCTCCCTTATGACGGGGTATAGCTCGTTAACCGTCCTCACTAGGTATAGGACCCG
Organism: Thermodiscus maritimus; assembly: GCF_055382595.1. Lineage (NCBI taxonomy): Archaea > Thermoproteati > Thermoproteota > Thermoprotei > Acidilobales > Acidilobaceae > Thermodiscus > Thermodiscus maritimus. The sequence goes on along the minus strand of NZ_AP042434.1, from coordinate 945,550 downwards.
GTCCGCCCCCGCCAGTTTTAGACCGTAGATTATGCTGGAGGTCTTCCCGAAGCCTGTTGGGGCTCTCACTGAGAGTATCGAGCCAGTCTCCACTGTTTCCTTGACTAGCTCTGCTAGCTCTCTCTGACCCTTCCTGAACTCCTTGTAGGGGAATACTGGCTCTGCCACTGGATTCATCCTCTACCCTGCGTCTGGGGGGTCCCTCAGCCGCCACGTCCTCATCGCGTACATGCGTGCTCGGGGTTCGAGGTGGCGGTCATCCCTTTCCCTCGACTACTCGCCTATAACGGTGACTATTATCCTCCTAGTCCTGGGCCCATCCATTTCAACGAGCAGGATCCTCTGCCATGTTCCAAGGAGGATCCTGCCCTCCTCTACCGGTACTGTTGCGTGGTGGCCTAGGGTTGACTGGCCAAGGTGGGCGTGGGCATTATTGTCTATCCTGTTATGCTTCCACCTCCACCCCGGCCTGGTTAGCTCCTTGACATAGTCTAGTATGTCTTCTAGGAGGCCGCTCTCGGCCTCGTTAACCGTTATCCCAGCCGTGGTGTGGGGGACGTATACGTTAACCAGGCCGCGGGAGATGCTGGAGGATGAGACTATCCTCTCCACCTCGCTGGTCACGTCTACTATAGTAAACCGCTCTCGGGTAGGGACACTCACTGTCTCCCTGTAAACCTTGCATGTCAACCCTTCCACCTTGTAATATATTCCCGTGGCCTGGACGTTTTAGTGTGATTTGGAGGATAGGGGGAGGATGAGGCCCTATACTAGGATATTCTCCACGATGACGGTTGACGGCAGGATAGCCTCGAGGACAGGCTACAGCAGGCTCTCGTGCGAGGAGGACTTCACCCTCCAACACAGCTTGAGGGCTTGGAGCGATATCGTAGTTGTAGGGAGCAGGACTGCTCTAGCAGACGATCCCAGGCTGACAGTAAGGAGGGTCCCCGGCAGATCTCCAATGAGGGGAGTGGTGGATTCGAGGCTTAGGGTCCCTCCCACCGCTCGAATGTTCACGAGGCCGGGCGGAGTCCTCATAACCGTGGAGGGTCATGGGGAGGAGAGGCTCCGCCCGTACAGGGAGAGGGGCGTTGAAATCATACAGGCTGGGAGGGGTAGGGTCGACCTGGTCCAGGCTTGGAGGCTCCTTTATGAGAGGCTTGGTGTTAGGAGGGTGATGGTTGAGGGTGGAGGGGGCTTGAACCTTGGGTTGCTTGAGAAGGGTTTGGTAGACGAGGTTTGGGTTACCGTGGCCCCCTACGTGTTCGGATCCGGTGTATCGGTGTTCGAGGGGAGGGGATTCGACGGGCTAGTGGAGAAGGGTGAGCTTAGGCTTTTGGATGTAAAAGTATTATGTGGGGGCTGGGTGAGCCTCCGCTATGAGGTGCTCCGCCCCCGCCTCCCGCTTGATGTTTAGCCTAGAATATTATGCCCTTGTAGGCCTCCTTGTAGATCGGGTGGTTCTTCATCCTCTTCAAGTACTTGCTCCTGTCATACTTTTCTCCTGGGTTGAATGTCTTCACGTCCAGCTCCCTCTTGTAGGCTTCTAGGTCGGTTGAGTACTGTTTGAGTACGTAGTCCCTGTAGATGGTCTCCATCACGTTGTAGGCGCAGAAGGGTATCACCCTCCCATCGGGGGTGGTGTAGTGTATGTTGCACCTCCTCACCCTAGTCACGTCGTAGTTGTAGAGGTCCATGAAGTGCATCATTCCGAGGAACATCATCTTGTAGTGGAGTTCTCCTAGGGCATCGTAGTTTCTCTTTATGAAGACGTTCCAGAGCAGCTTTGTGAAGCTTAGTCCCTTGGGCATCTTATTCGTGTCCACGAACTTCTTTAGGTCGATCGCTCCCCTCAGCATGAGCATCTTCTTGCTCCTGCCCTCTAGCAGGTAGATCCTCTTCTCCTCGAGCCACTCGATGAAGCCGTCTACGTCGAAGAACTCTGATATAGGCACTATCTTGGTGGGGACGCCGTTCTCTCCCCTCTCTATAAACACGTATGTTCCTGCACCGCACATTGGGTGGTTGCTCATGCAGAACTGGGGTATTCCTGTCCAGGCCTCTATGAACTTGGCGAACTTAGCCGCTACTGGTATGGGGTACCATGCTTCCGGAGGAATCTGGTAGTCTGTCTGCTCCGCGATCCTGTGGATAGCGTCTGCTATGGTAATCCTCATCCTCTCCCTCTCCTTCTTCTTCATCTGCCCGCTGAGGCTGACGGGCTGGAAGTTGACCGCCCTGACAATGTCTATGTGCTTGCCTCCGAACCTTATGATGTCTCCGAGCTCGTGGTCGTTCATACCCTTGATAACGGTGGGTACTAGTACTACGCTGGTCATGCCAGCCTTCCTGAAGACCTCGAAGGTGAAGGGGACCTCCCAGTGGTTCTTCCAGTTAACCTTCGGGGATACTCCGTCGAAGCTCATATATACAGTGTTGACCCCAGCCTCTCTAAGCATCCTCGTGTACTTTACAGCGTGCTCGTAGTCGTCGAAGAACATCTTTGCAAACCAGATGCCGTTGGTGTTCAACTGTACGTGCCTCACGCCCTCCTCCTTGAGCATGCGGACAACATCTACTAGGTCACTCCTCATCATAGGCTCGCCGCCGGTGATCTGTATTGCTAGGGTTACGTTCTGCTTCTTCAGCTGCCTCACCTGGTACCTGAGCTGCTCAATGGTGGGCTCATAGACGTAGCCGGCCTTTTCGGCGTAGAAGAAGCAGTAGAAGCATGAAAGGTCACACCTGTTGGTAACAACCAGGTTAGCTAGGGCAGTATGGTTCTCGTGCATGGCGCAGAGGCCGCAGTTATAGGGGCAGGGGGTTGCCAGTCCCAGGTAGGCTTTAACATCGCCCGCACCCTTACCTGTCTCCTCGTACTTCATCATCCTGTGGTAGAGCTTCACGTCGCCGTAGTACAGCTCCTCGAACTCACCATGTTCTGGGCAGGTCTTCCTAATGTATACCTTACCATCCCTCTCAAAGATCCTGCCCGGGATGAGCCTCATACACACAGGGCACAGGGTCGAGGTGACCCGCAGGTGCTTCTCCCCCTCTCTCAGCGGGGGTAGCGGTCCTCCTAGCGGAATCCTCTTACCCGCTATTTCAACGTATGTTTTCCCGTTGATCTTTACGAGCCTGCTTGGGGGTGGTAGGGTGCGGGATTCGATTATTTTATTGGGTAATGTTGAAGGTTTAACAGCCATTTTATTACACCCTCTCGGTTAGATAATATCCTTAGACCATATATAACCCTTGACACGTGTTTATTGTTGACAACCACCTGGCTTACACTTTGTATGAAGGGTTTAGATTTAACTGGGCGCGGTCTAGGATTACAGGTACTGGGTGCATGTGTTGGGTAGTACTAGTGAGCTTGCGAAGAGGCTTGCGGAGGAGCTTTCGAGGAGGGCGGAGTTCGTAGAGACCCTAGCAAGGGATCCCGTGCCTGAGATTTCTAGGAAGGACTTTGACGAGCTAGTCAAGAAGAATAAGGTAGTGGTCCTCTACTTTACGGCCGATTGGTGTGGGCCGTGCATATCGTTCCTTGAAACGTTCAGGGATGTAGCCTTATCCCTTGCTAGACCCGGCGTTGCCTTCGCCAGAGTAGACGTCGACAGATCATATTCACTAGCCGACAGGTACAATATACAGCACATTCCCACGATCGCAATATTCAGGGAGGGGAAGCTGGTTGACACCGTCCTAGGCCAGACCTCGAGGGAGGAGCTGGTTAAGATAATAAAATCCCACATGAAGGCTGAGGGAATCCAAGTCTAACACTCAAATCCCGGAAGGCACGGGAGCCCTGTTGCCGCTCATTAAAAGAATCATTCTGCTGGGCATCCTCATCGCTCTCGCCATAATTGGGCTAGAGGGTTACATCCAGGTTCAACACCAAGTGGCTGAGGATGGAGAGGATCTTCTAGTAGTTGGACTCGTGGCGTACCTGATAATCCTGTCTGGGCCAGTTGCCCATTACTCGGGGCTTCCAGTCGCCGTTATAGAGCTGTTGATGGGGGTTCTTGCATCCTATTATAAGGTCTCGGAGAGCGAGGCACTCACCCTTCTAGCTGGTATAGGAGCTAATATGGTCCTATTCATGGCTGGAGCAGAAATAGATGTTGCACTCCTGAGGAGGAGGCTCCGCAGGGCCCTGGGTCTCGGCTTGATCGGGATGCTGGGCCCCTCCGCTGTTGGAGTAGCACTGGCGTATGAGAACGGGGTAAACGCGATAATATTATCGATAGCAGCCCTATCCGCAACGAGCGCCGCGCTAACCTACGGTATACTCCATTCGAACGGGCTGACTAAGTCTAGGACTGGCCAAATGGTGCTGGCAGCGGCTATGTTAACCGACATCGCCGGAATGATATTCTTGAATATCGCGACAAGCCAAGCAAACCCGCTGCTCCTACTCTATGGCGTAATTATTGTGATCGCCCTATTAGTACAGCCCATCCTCGCGAGGGTTGAGAGAGTAGGCTTCGAGACCGAGATAAGGCTGGTCACGATGGCCCTCATAGTGCTTGGGGCTGCGACAGAGTTCCTGGGGATCCACTCGGTTCTAACAAGCTTCATCCTCGGGATCATCGTATCGGAGACTCTAAGGGAGAGGAGGCTTCTCCGCGAGAAGCTTGAGGGTATGGCTTTCGGCTTCTTCTCACCATTCTTCTTCATAGCTAGCGGCCTCATGATCGACCCGTCCCTACTAGCCTCTGAGTGGATTCCTGTCATAGTGGTTGGGCTCGTATTGTTCTTGTTAAAGTTCCTCCCATCCTACCTGTATCTTAGAAGGAGGGGGACCCCACCCAGGTCCGCTATATTGTATGCCTCGAGCATTTCCCCCCTCCTCACAGTCACGCTGATCTCGGCCCAGGTGGGGGTTGCCACGGGCTTGATCGATGAGCGGTTATACATTATAATGGTGGGGAGTGTTTTGATAACGTCTATAATGGCGAGTATCCTCTCGCTCCTAGTGAGGGGAAGGCTACAGAGGCTCGAGGCTCACTTCTTCTAGCTGGCTGAGAACATACTCTCTTATCTCATCCAGGCTGGGTAGGGGGCGTATGAGTCTTCCATCCTCCATGTACTTCACGGTTACCTCTTCGAGGTTGGAGTCACACGTTGGCTTTTCATCCCATAAAGCTACTATCCGCTTCCCTCCGCACTTGTAGAGCTTCTTCGCTCCCGGCAGCTTGCCCCTCTTAGAAACCTTCACCCACTCGCCACCCCTATATACCTCTACTATATCCATGCTTAGGTCTATGTTGGGGGCCGAGGATATGCTCGTCCCTACGCCGAAACCATCCACCAAGTCTCTCAGCTCTACTATCTGCCTTTCCCCTATACCCCCGCTAACGATGATCTTCACGTTTGGGCGCCCCCTGAGCCTCAAAAGCCATCTTATCTCCTCGACTATCTCCCTCATCTTACCCCTCCTGCTGCTTGGAGTGTCGAGTCTCACTCCCCACAGCCTGTCGCCGAGGGTTTCCAGAGCCATCTCCACCTCGACTCTTTCATCGTTGAAGGTGTCTACGAGGGCTATAACGGGAGTCTCTTTCTCATAGAGGTCCGCGAACCACTTCCAGGCCTTCCTCTGGTCTCCTAGGGATATGATGAGGGCGTGTGGCATTGTCCCCTTGGGCTTCACTCCAAGGTATTTCTCGGCGAGAACTCCGCTGACGCCGTCTGCCCCACCTATGTATGCGGCCCTGTCGGCGACTGGGTAAACAAACGGGTGTAGCGCCCTGAGGCCGAAGTATAGGATGGTCTTGTCTCCTGCAAGCTTCTTCATCCTGGCGGCGGCGGTGGCTATTGTGGAGGAGAATCTCAGGCTTCCGAGTATTGCGGTCTCGAGCTCCGCGAAATCCTCGTATACACCCTCTATGACTAGTAGGGGCTCCTTCTGCCGGAATATGGTCCCCTCAGGGATGCTGTAAACGTCTACCTTCCTCCCCTCCAGTATAGCTAGTACCTCTTCGAGCCCCGCATAGACTGCCCACTCATAGCCTTTTGGCATGGAGTAGGCGTGGACTTCCATTCTAACCTTTAAGTCGGCGAGACCCGCTTCGCGGAGGATCCTCTTGGTTCTAAGGAAGTATATGTCTGTGGCCTCCCCGCTCTTTATCTCCTGGTGGCTGGCAGAGTATAGTCTTGGCCTCCTCTCGCTCAAATCCCATCATCCCATAAGATTCCGGGGAGGAGAGTATCGTATATATGGATAGCTACCTTGCCTCCAACTATGTTTTTCAACCCCGGTTAATTGCCTCCCATTTAATGGTGTCGTGGTTAAATGAGGGAATCGTGGATAAGGGACCCTCCCTTCAACCTGATAGTAACGCATATGCCGGGATGGCCCAACGCGAGGGATGCAGAGAGGCATCTAGAGTGGCTTCTAGACGATGTAGAGATAGTCCACCGTGCACCCAACATCATTCTAGCTAAAACCCATGATCCAAGGGCAGCTGTTGAGAGGCTTAGGAGGAGCCTGCCAGCCTCGACCCCCATACTACGAGTTATACCCGTGGATACCGTCACCTATCCAAGCGTAGAGGATGTTAAGAAGGCGGTCCATAAGCTTCTGGAGGAGCAGCCCCCGGGATCCTATGCGATAAAACTCGACGGACACCTTTACGGGGCGGATGGGGATCTGATGCATAAGGTGGACTCAATAGAGGTCATAGCTGACGGGATAGAGAGGCCTGTAAACCTCTCATCACCAGACATTCTAGTATATATTAAGATCGTCAAGTATAGGAGGTCGCACCTCGCAGCAATATACGTTGGCCCCAGTAGTGGGATACTCTCCACTGTGAAGGAGAGGGGCTGAGCATTGTCCAAGCTCTTCGGGACCGCTGGTATAAGGGGGAGGTATCTGGAGAAGATCACGCCCGAGCTAGCATACCGTGTTGGATTAAGCGTTGCAAACTACGTTGGCAGCTATGGGTCTGCTACGGTTGGCTACGATATTAGGACTACGAGCCCCCTCCTCGCCAAGCTCGTGGCAGCAGGACTGATGGCTGGAGGCTTAGACGCTATCGACGTTGGACTCGTCCCCACCCCGGTGCTAGCCTACTCGGTTCCAAACACGAAGTCTAGAGCCGGAGTAATGGTTACAGCTAGCCATAATCCTCCACCCGATAATGGGTTGAAGGTGTTCGACTCTGAGGGGATGGAGTATACTCTAGCAATGGAGCGGGATCTAGAGGGCCTGATATTCGAGAGGGACCCCAAGAGGCTCCATGCCCCGTGGGATAGGGTTGGACGCCTCGTCGCAAACCACGAGGTTATCGAGGAGTATGTTTACGATCTCCTCGATGTAATGACTGTTGAGAGGCCTAAGATAGATCTTCGGATCGCCGTGGACTGCGCTAACGGCACCGCGAGCAACGTCACCCCCCGTGTATTGAGGATGATAGGGGTTGGGAAGGTTGTGAGCTTCAACTGCCACTACGACGGTATGTTTCCCGGGAGACACCCTGAGCCGAGGCCCGACACGATCAGCCCCTATGTTAGTGCCGCTTCAAGCCTAAACGTTCACGCGCTCCTAGCCCATGACGGGGATGCTGATAGGCTAGCTATCGCGGTCCCGGGTCTGGGCTTCGTGAAGCAGGATCTCGTGATAGCATTGTTTTCCTGGTGGAAGCTGAGGGATCGTAGAGGAGCGATCGTCGTCTCAGTCGATGTTGGCCTGGAGGTTGAGGAGATGGTTGAAAGGATGGGGGGAAGGCTGGTGCGGAGCAAGCTCGGCAAACTGCACGAGAAGATCAAGGATACCCCGGGCGTACTACTCGCAGCGGAGCCCTGGAAGCTGATAGACCCCTCATGGGGTCCATGGGTTGACGGCATATACCAGGCGGCTCTCCTGGCAAGGATCTCGCTAGAGGAGGGTGAGACTCCCGCATCCCTCATCCAGAGGCTTCCATTCTACCCCTCGGCCAGGATAAACATCAAGCTCTCCAAGGATGAGGATAAGCTCAAGATCTACCCCGTTCTCGAGGAGAAGGCTAAGACCGAGCTGGCTAAAGGCTCAATAAGTATAGACGAGACTGACGGGGTTAGGATCACCTACGAGGATTCCAGCTGGATACTCCTAAGGGTGAGCGGGACCGAGCCGAAGATAAGGATCTACGCCCAGGCTACCAGCAAGCAGAGGCTCATGGATCTCATTGCTAAGGCGAAGGAGCTGGTGTACTCCACCGCAGCCCATTTAGGCATCCAGATAATGGGTATAGAGGAGCACATTGACGTGGGTAGGAGGCAGGGTTAGGGATCCTCAATTCTCTAAACCCGTTCACTTGGCTTCTTGGGGCTTCCTAAATTGTTCTCCCCTAAACCCGTATCTTTTGATGACCTCTGCCAGCCTCTTCGGGTTTTTCGTGTATAAGCGTAGTTTGAGTATTGTTCGCTTCGAGGTCTTCACGAGCTCGAACGAACCTCCTCTTCTCGTTAACGTTAACCTCGACATCCTCTGGTAGGGGGAATGTTACTGTAGTTGAGCCTACTATTCCCTTCAACACTATCCCCTTATCGGTGACGGTGAAGCCTGGCGGTGCCTGCACCATTGTGACCTTGCCAACTTTCCTCAGGGCCCACATGTAGACTGCCTGGTTTATGATGAAGAGGCCTTCAAAGTAGATGAGGAATGCGGTGAACTCAGAGAGCTTCCCCGGGCCCAGGCTAGCGGCGATTACAGAGTAGAGTTCATCCACATACCCCCAGAAGAGGAAGAAGTAGAGCATGGCGACCAGCATACCTAGGCTCGTGTACATTGTAAACTTCGACTGCTCCTGCATATCCTTCATGATCTCCGTATCCTTTGTCTGCAGCTCTCTCGAGTTGGACTCCTCATAAAGCTTCCTCCCCTTCAAAAGCTCCTCGGGCTTAACCTTCTCCTGGCCGAGAGGGTTCTTGCCAGACCTGCTCTGGACTATTGAAATTATTATGATGAGGATGAATACTAGGATAAACGTCTTCCAGTTCCTACCAAGGATAGCGGCTGCTACGGAGTACAGTATAATTGACAGCTGCCCTATCAAAACCCTGCTCTTAACGTCCTCTATCTGGTTCGCCAACCCTTTCTTCCCCTTGGACGGGTGGAGATTTAAGACGCTATTAACAGTTAGCAGGGAGGCGGGAGTGGGGATGAGGGACTCGTACTCTATACGTGCTGGAATGGCGGTTGTGGGGGAAGAGCTTGAATTAGTGAGGGACGCATGCATCCACGTTAGGGGCGGGATTATAGAGTCTATCTCTAGTGCTTCATCTTGTGGCAGGGGATTCTTAGGGGGCGGATCGATACTAGTAGCCCCGCAGCCGGCGCTCATCCACGTTCATAGTGGAGACCATGCATTCCCGGAGTATGGTGTGGATAGGAGTCTAAGCGAGCTCGTCGCCCCGCCGGATGGATTGAAGCATAGGAGGCTGGCTGGTATAAGTGAGGGTGAGCTTGTAGAGGCTATTCTGGAGTTCTACAGGCTCGCCTGGAGGCTCGGCGTAGGACTCCTGGCAGACTTTAGGGAGGGTGGAGGGGTTGGGTGCGCGGCGGCGAAGAAAGCATATAGTCGCGCCCCTGACGGGCTAGAAGTCCTCGTCTTAGGCCGTCCCGGCCCCGGTTTCCCAGCGGGCTGCGATGGGCTTGGATTGTCGAGTCCCTTAGACTACGAGGTTGACGAGTTGAAGCGTCTCACCAGTATGCTTAGGCCAGCCCTCACCCATGTTGCGGAGACCCGGGAGACTAGGTTGAAGGGGGACCTCGAGCTCGCATTGGAGGCTGGGTTCAACGCGGTCATACATGGAACGTTCCTATCAAGAGAGGACCTCCATATGCTAGAGGAGGATGGAGTAGGACTAGTACTGTGCCCTAGAAGCAATATGTGGCACGGCCTCGGACTCCCCCCGGTCAGGGAGGCTGCGGGTATACTCTCAAAGCTGGGCCTGGGCTCCGATAATGCCTCTTGGATGCCCCCCGACGTGTGGAGGGAATTGGAGGTTGCAGTGCTAATAGCTAGGGTGAAGGGTCCCGCTGGCGAGTGGTTGGCTAGAAGGATGCTGAGAGCAGTCTTCGTCGACTCATATAGGATGGTTGGAGGTGAACCCCGGATTGTAGCAGAGGGTGGGAGGGCCAGCTTCCTCTTATTCAATGTTGAGGGTTGGGGTATTGATAGGGCGGAGAGCGCGTACTATGCTCTAGTTAAGAGGCTAGGGGCTGGAAACCTGTTTGCGAGGGTTGATGATGGCGCTGTCTCCTTCCTCTAGAGGGTCTGGCTTGAGGATCCCTCAACCCGCTTAACCAGTCTAGAACATACGATAAAAATATATTGGAAGATTAATTAGATGGTATATCTCCTGTCTAGAGCGTTCGCCCCAGGGGGCTGGTCAGCCTTTAAGGCCAGCGTCTAGGAGCTTCTTCAAGTTCATAGTGTCTAGCACGTTGCCCGTGATCTTTATCTGTCTCTTCATGAAGGCTGCCATCGAGTCGAGCTCTCCCTTAATTTTCTTCTCTAGAACCTCGGCCTTACCGGTTATTGTCGCGATAGGGTTGCTGTGCTTGCCCTTCTCGACCTTCAACTCACCACCTGATATTTCGACGTAGAACTCTTCCCCGGTGTCCTCGACGATGAACTGGTATACCTTGTTCCAGCTGGATACCTCTGGTAGGCTGGACTTCGCCTTTTCGAATATATTCTTGAAGGCTTCGACTGCCTTCTCATATATGGCCATTAACGCCACCTCCCGCGTCAACTAAATGTTATAGCAATAACAGGATACTATTCCTTAGAGGGGAAAACACCATTACAGGATCACCACGGAGCATTTATAATTAGAAAGCATATAATCCCCAGGGTTATTTAAGAAAGCCACTATTGCCCTGTATGTGTACGGACTCAACTATTGATATTGGTAGCCATACTATTCGATGTAGAAGCGAGAAGCCTGTAGCGTTCGAGGGGTTTGTTATGGCTAGAAGAGTAGCGATAGTTGGAACAGGCCACTCTAAGTTCGGCGTGAGGAACGATGTCAACATCCCAGAGCTAGCATACGAGGCTATAAGCAAGGCAATCGCCACCGCTGGCATTGAGAAGAAGGACATAGACCTCGTGGTTACTGGGTATGTTGGAGGCTGGAGCAGCGAGCCCCTAGCCCCAGTCGTTGTCATGGAGTATGCTGGGCTTACAGGCAAGCCAGGGTATAGGATCGAGGCGGCCTGCGCTACGGGGAGCGCCGCTATCAAGGCGGCGCATGACGCCATAGCCGCTGGAGAGGCTGACATAGCGCTGGTAGTGGGAGTCGAGAAGATGAATGAGAGCCCCACCCCAACAGTGGTAGAGTTCATCGGGAGAGCTGGAAACTACTTCTGGGAGTTCGAGAACTTCGGCCTGACATTCCCAGGCTACTACGCCCTATACGCTACAGCATACATGCAGAAGTACGGTATGACGGAGGAGGACATGTGTAAGGTTGCTGTGAAGAACCACTACTATGCAAGCATGAACCCGAAGGCGCAGTTCCCAAGGAAGATAACGTTGGAGACCTGTATGCAGTCGAGGTACATTGCCTGGCCACTCAAGCTCTTCGACTGCAGCCCGATAACGGATGGAGCCGCAGCCGTGGTTCTCGCCAGCGAGGAGGTTGCTGAGAAGCTCACCGACTCCCCGGTATGGATTGAGGCTATAGGTGTATCCACTGGTACAAGCAACCTGTCGAAGAGGAGCCAGTTCACCAACCTCGAAGCGGCGAGGCTGGCAGCCCAGATGGCTTATAAGAAGGCTGGGATAGACCCCGACAACCCCGTCAAGTACCTCGATGTTGCAGAGGTCCACGACTGCTTTACAATCGCCGAGATAATGGCCTACGAGGACCTGGGATTCGCTAAGAGGGGCGAGGGATACAAGCTGGCAAGGGAGGAGCAGACCTACATAGGAGGACTAATACCAGTAAACCTCAGCGGCGGTCTAAAAGCTAAGGGCCACCCGCTAGCGGCTACTGGAGTCAGCATGGCGGTCGAGCTAACCAACCAGCTGCTTGGGAAGGTGGAGAAGGGTAGGCAGGCGCCGATCAATAACGGGAGGGCCATCGCCCACAACATAGGAGGCACGGGCCACTACGCCTACGTAACCATCTACTCGCTTTCTAAACCCAGATCCCCTGCTTGAAGGGAGGTGAATGGCTGTGAGTAATCAGAGAGAGCAGGCGGACATGTTCCTGGCCCAGATGGACCAGTTCGCGAACACCATGAAGGAGAGCGTTGGAGTCCCCGTGCTAATGGATCAGAAGACCGGGGTACGGATGTGGTGGGACCAGAGAGAGATCAAGCTGAGGTTCCTTATCAGCATTGAGAAGACGTTCAAGTTCTTCGAGGCCCTAGCAGAGGGCAAGCTGCTTGCGACTAGGTGCAAGAAGAGCGGCAAGATACTATTCCCGCCCCAGGTCGACTGCCCAGACGATCCAGAGGACGAGGTAGAATGGGTTGAGCTACCCAACAAGGGAGAGCTGCTAACCTGGACAGTCATATACGTGAAGCCCTACAGCTTCGGCCACTACCCAGACTACACAGTGGGCATAGCTAGGCTCGAGAATGGAGTGCAGGTGCTCGCCTGGGTGAGGGAGACAGACCCGAAGAAGCTGAGGGCCGGAATGCCCGTGAAGATCGAGATCGTGCGCAGGCAGCCGGAGAACTACCTCACATACGAGATAGTCCCGCTAGAAGAGTAGCCCCTGTTGAGGGACCCTCAAATAAACGCCCTACGCCTTTTTACCAATCCCGATATTTCTCAGAGCCTCCATAAGTTTCGTGTAAGCCATACGGGAATACTCCTGGCTAGCGTGGCCGATTCCAATCCTTATAGTGCCTGGAAGGTCGAAGCACTCTCCGGGATTGACCAGTATCCCTTCCTCGGCGTAGATCGACTGAGCCAGCTCCCACGTATCCTTTGTCCAGGGGACCCTTGCTAGGAGGAATGCTCCAGCCTCGGGCCACCAGGGCTCTAGTACGCCTCTATGATCCTCGAGCACTTGCTTAAAGACTTCTAGATTTGCCTTTACAATCCCTCTAGCCCTCTCCTCTAGCCTCCTCCTAACACTAGGCTCGAAAACGGCTATGGCCACAGCCTCGCTCAGCCTTGAAGGGCTTATACTTGTATAGTCTTTTACTGCCCAAGCCCTCTCTATAATCCCTTCGACATTACTGGCGATCCACCCTATCCTCAGTCCGGGGAGGCCGTAGACCTTCGAGAGCCCGCCTGTCGAGACAGCTATTATATTGTATTTCCTCGCCAGCTCTAATATTGAGGGAGGAGTCTCACCCGTGATCTCAAGCCCACGGTAAACCTCGTCGACTATGATCAAACTGTGAACCTTCTCAGCCTCCTCGGCGAGAGCCTTTAGAGAATCTCTTTCAACAGCCCCGGTGGGGTTGTTTGGATTAGTTAGGAATATGGCTCGGGGCTTCATCTTCCTCATCTGGTCTATGAGCTCGTCTACTGGGAGATGCCATCCATTCTTCGGGCTCCTCCAAGCCTCATACACCTCCGCGCTCCTGGCCTGGAGGAGGCCGTAGACTTGCTTGTAATTCGGCATGTCAACAATAACGATATCTCCTGGTTTGATGAGGCCAGCTACTACTAATAGGTTAGCCTCGGCAGTACCGTTTGTTATGAGAACGTTGTCCTCGTTTATATCGCCATAGTATTCCGCTATCCTCTTCCTCAGCCTCGGATCGCCCCTCGTCCATCCGTATCCTAGGTCTACGCTGTCAAAGTCTATCTCGGCACCGATGCCCTTGAGTTCTGAGAGGGTTAAAGGCTCCACTCCGCTCTCGCTTAACAGTATTTTGGCGGTGGTCTCCCTCTCGCTCTGCCATCTCTCAAGGCAGAATGGTGGTAGCTCGTATGGGAACGGCAAATTCCTATACCCCTGGTCATACGTCATGTTATCAATCAGTAAACTGGTTCTTATATATTACAAGAGGATCTCTACGACTTAATCTACCTATTATACACCTATAGTAGTATTAAAAAGAAGTTTTTGATATATATTTGCCGTGGATAACTTACTCCCTGGACTTTACGAGCTTAATGAACTCCCTCATCCAAGCTGGCAGGTCGGGCCACGCCCTGCTAGTTACAAGGTTTCCATCAACAACTACCTCCTTATCTACCCACGTGGCATCGGCGTTCTCCACATCCGGCTTGACGGCGACGTAGCTTGTCAGCGTCTTCCCCTTCACGAGGCCATAAGCTGCTAGTATTAATGGGCCATGGCAGATAGCTGCAACTGGCTTCCCAGAATCGAAGAAGTGCTCAACTATATTCTTGATGTGTGGGTTAAGTCTGACATACTCTGGCATCCTACCGCCTGGGATAACCAGGCCGTCGTAGTCGCTTGGATCGACTTCGCTGAAGCTCTTCTCAACCCAGGGGAACCTGTAGCCGGGCTTCTCAGAATACGTCTCCCATCCGGGCTCGAAGTCGTGTACTACTGTGAATAGGGTCTTTTTGCTTGGAGCGGTAACGTGGACTTCGAAACCCTCCTCTTTAAGCCTCCAATAGGGGTAGAAGAGCTCTTGAGCCTCCACTGCATCTCCTGCTATAATAAGGATGCGAGTCATTCCAATAGCCTCCACTAGCCTAGTTCGTTTAACAGTATTGTTGGAAGAAGTATAAATATTTTAATATATAAATATATTTTGAACGAGTATATTAAGCCGTAGAGTGCTGGTGGATGCCTAGAGACTGTAGAGTTCGGGCCTTCTAAGTCTTAATACTGGGAGCTTTTTCCGGGCCTCGTCCACCTCTTCTAAGCCTATATAGTAATGCAGCACCTTCTCTCCATGCCCAGCGTCCGCAACGACGACTCCGAAGGGGTTAACTATTAGGCTCCTACCGGTGAAGTGGTCCCCGTAAAGGATGGGCGAGGCTATCCATAATGTGTTCTCGTGGGCCCTTGTCTGCGCGAGGAACCTGTACTGCTCCTCCTTCCCGGGGCCATTGTACCAGCCGCTTGGGACTAGGATTAACTGTGCACCCTTCAACGCCTGGTAGCGGAAGATCTCCGGGAATCTTATCTCGAAGCAGATCGCGGCCCCCACCCTGACGCCGCATGCCTCTACAGGTTCAAAGAGCCTGTCTCCTGCCTCGAAGATCTCGCTCTCCCTATAGCCTAGAGCGTCGAAGAGGTGCGTCTTCCTGTAGGTGGCTATGATATCCCCACTCTCATCAATTATTGCGAGGGAATTGTAGGCTTTCCCTCCCTCACCCTTCTCGAAGAGTGTTGCGGCTATGCATGCCTCCTTGCTCCTAGCAATCCTCTTGATCATAGTCATCCACGGCCCGTCTAGGCTCTCAGCACCGCGGTTTACCTCTTCAGCTGTGAGCCCTGTGGGGTCGAACATTGAGTACTCGGGGATCGCTGTGATCCCATGCTCTACTACCGACTTCTCTAGCAACTTCTCCAGCATCTTCATGGATTCCTGCTTGTCCCTTCTAGCCCTCAACTGGATGAGCGTAACTGGTACCTCCATGATTGATCGCCTTTAACATATTCCTTGCCGTAATCGTGTATTACACTGGCGTTCCTGGGTTAAAGGGTATTACCGTTATCCCATTGATGGGGAGCCTTCGCCTATACGGGAGGAAGGATGAGAATGCGGATGACGACTCATGTAGCCTTTGGCCTGGGCCTGGCAGGCCTCCTCTCATCTTATGCTCGATGTAGCATGGATTGCTGGATTCTCTCACTCATAGTATCAGCGTCTATTAATCTAATTGTTGACCTAGTTGGCCATAGGTCTAGGTTAATGAAGCCTCCCATTAGGACCAGGGTAACTCATAGCCTTCCCGGTATAGTAGTGCTGTCGCTCGCAGTCTCTTACGTCACGGTTAGAGGGATTATCCTTCCACCCAGAGAGAGCTTTTGGCTCTACGTTATTGGTGTTGTAAGTGGGCTCTCCCACTGGCTCCTCGACGCGTTAAACCCGGGCGGGGTCTATATTGTTAGGAGGAGGTTTAGGCTAGCCCGGATACCCTACTACAGTCTAGTATGGAATACAGCATTACAAATGCTCGGGGGAGCGATGCTCCTGTACTCGCTCACCATGTTATACAAATGAGTATCGCCATTGAGGGTCCCTGCATCCCGTTTTAACCTGGAGGAAGGCAATTATATTATGGGGGTACTGGGTCATGGTTGAAGTAAGGGTCATAGACGTCACCCCAAGGGGGTGGGGGGCGGAGCTGATAGCCTCCTACCTCATCGTGTCCGAGAAGACCGCTCTAGTCGACGTTGGCCCCGCCAGCAGCGTGGACCAGTTGAAGGAGGCCCTTGAGGCGCTTGGAGCCGATCCAGACTATATCGTGGTAACCCATATACACTTGGATCACGCGGGGAGCGTTGGCCACCTCCTCCGCGATTATCCAAGTGCAAGAGTGATAGTCCACCCCCGTGGAGCGAAGCATCTCGTGAACCCGGAGAAGCTGTGGAGTGCTGCCCAGACGGTTCTGGGGAGGGTTGCCGAGATCTACGGGGAGCCACTCCCAGCGCCATCAGACCGTGTGGTCGCGGCTGAGGATGGGTATAGGCTGGACCTGGGAGGGGATGTTGCATTATCTATTCACCATACTCCTGGCCATGCTAGCCATCATCAATCAATACTCTTAGAGCCCGACGGGATACTCTTCACCGGCGACTCTGCAGGGATCTCGATAACGGTAGATGGGAAGCCTGTGGAGCTACCCACTACTCCTCCACCATTCCACCCGCAGCTCTACCTGGAGAGCTTGGAGAAGATGAAGGCTCTCAAGCCGAGGAAGCCTGCGCCTGCACACTATGGGGTTAAGGATGAGGATGGCGTAAGGTACCTGGAGAGAGAAGAGGACAGGATCAATAGATGGCTCAGTATTGTACGGGAGATCGTGTCTAGCGGGACGAGTGATGTTGATGAGGTGGCTAGGCTTCTCGCCGAGAGGGAGGAGGATGCAAGGGTGGCATTTGAGCACCCCAACCCTATAGTGAAGGAGGTCTTCTATAGGGGGACCGTGTGGGGCCTTGTTGAGGCGGTAAAGAAGATGATATAAGGATTTAGAAGGGGGAGGAGTGTACCTTTAACCCTCTTTCTTATACGCGTAGAGGCCAACCAGGTATCCTAGGAGTGCCGGTGTTACTATGTGGTAGGATAGGACTACTAGTAGTACGAGACCCCCTCCTATACCTGCTATGAGGTTGAGCCCTGCCAGTCCACCGGTGTAGGCTAGTGCTATGGCGTAGCCTGTTGCAGCAGATAGAAGGGCTAGTCCGGCCGATGCTCCAGGGGATGCCCTTGCTATTGCGATGGCCGCGGCCGCCAGTATCGGTGCTAGCGTTATCCCGGCAACTGGAATGTAGAGGGAGGCGAGGTAGAGTATGCTTCCGAATACCCATGCGAGGGCTGCTCTAGAGGCGTTCATGAGCTTCCACCTCCAATAAATTCAAGCATGGGTCCATTGTATGCTGAGGGATCCTCTCCAAGAGTGTAGGCTAGGTACTTGCCCTTGGTCCAGTAGTCTAGGTAGATGTCCTGGTAGTGCTGGCTGAAGGGGTTGCCGCTCTCTCCCCCGGGCAGTGCTATATTGTAGAGGCTCCCTGAGAGGTCTACCACCTGCCTTATGCTTGGCCCGTGGGTCACAGGCATCCCGTCTCTGGCGTTGAAGCTGCTTGGACTAGCTACGTTTATGGTGTAGGGTCCCCCGCTGGCCGGTATCTTTGCATAGTTCATTGCTTCAAAGGCTGGATGAGCCACGTTATAGTAGTGGATCTGGCCGTACTTCCACTTCGTGTAGTCGCTGGTCCCGTAGTATTCTGTTAGGGTGTTTAAGGCGTCCTCCAAGCTCTTGTTGACTAGTGCTTTGAGGTCGCCTCCGGGTATTAGCTTGAGGGCGTACTCGTCCCCCTGGGCGGCGGCCTTCACTATGCTCAGGGCATAGTGGAATCTTAGGAAGCCTATGTCGTCATCGCTGCCATATAGGTGCTCCCATAGCAGCTTGTGGAAGGAGTAGATCCATGCGACCGCTATTGTTGGGGCGTACTCGTCCTTCGACATTAGGGGTCCCTCGGTGGAGAGCCATTCTTGCAGTATGGCGGCGTAGTTTGAGTCGGAGTAGGGCAGTATTGCCGTCTCGAGGTAGTCCTTCACGCTCAGGTCGACTATGTCGGTTTGTATCTTCTTAACCTCGTCAACTGTTATAACGCCGTCGCTGAGGGACTCGTTTAGGAGCTGCTTAATCCTCTCCTCCCTATACCTGTCAGCGTAGTGCCAGCCCACCATATCACCGCACGAGCCGTCCCAGGGCTTAGAGTTGGCTGTGGCTATGTAGGGGATTGGGGGATCGTAGAGGATTGGGAGGTCCTCCTTGGGGACATAGCCAGCCCATTCTCCCTCTCCATTGCTCCCGTTGAAGGGTATGTAGCCCCTGTTCACTATCTCCTCCACGACTCTGCCAGCTACTGTAACGTTCCTTGCTAGGACGGGGAGATTCACCCGGACCGGGTAGGCGCCGACAGGGCTGTAGGCGAAGTTGCCCTGGTCATCTGCTACTACGAAGTTCTGGATTGGGGAGTGGAACCAGCGCTGCGCTGTTATAGCCTCCTGCACGGTGGAGGCATTGTTGAGTTCTACGAAGAACTGGAGCTCAAAGCTCGGGTCTAGCCCAGTCCACTTGACAGCGTATCTAACCCCATCCCTCTCGAGGACGGGCCCGTGGACTGTTCTCAGCACTGTTATCTTCTTCTCCTCGAAAGAGTGCTTCATGGGGTCATAGACTAGTATGGTTCTCTCCTTCTTCTCCGCCTCGAGCCACTGGCCCTTATACAGGTACCTGTCGCCATCCCACTTGTAATAATAGTAGTCTGTGAAGTCCCCCATAACATTGGTGAAGCCCCAGGCTAGGTGCTGGTTCCGTCCTATGACTATGAGAGGCGTCCCTGGGAAGAGTGCGCCTATCGCCTTAAAGCTGGGGGTGTGGATCTCTGCGAGGAACCATATGGGTGGGACTGAGAGCTGGAGGTGGGGGTCGTTAGCTACAATGGGCTTCCCCGACTCTGAAGCACTGCCGCTAACTACCCAGTTGTTTGAGGCGAGCCCTGCTGTTGCTATGCTCCAGAGGCTCCTCAGCTCATCTATCCATGAGAGGAGGGGTTCCGGGTTAGGGGGCGCCTCGCTCCCTCCAGCTAGAGCTACGCCCTCGCCTAGCGTTGAAGAGCTGTAGTTGTAGGGGTTCGGCTTAGTCGATACGTCTCCCCACTTCACCGCCATGCTGCAGCTTGCCTGCGTCACGGTCCCGCGCCATTCGTTCATATCCATGTAGGCTATGATCTGTGGCCCCCACTTGTCGACGAGCTTTCCTAGTACTAGGTCCTCATCGTTCCATGCGAGTCCTAGAGCTATCACTTTCTCAATGGCTATAGTATCCTCTGGCTTCCAATACACTGGTTTCTGGCCGAGGACCCTGTATTCTACGGGTAGCAGGTTGTGTTTTAGAGCATAGTCTATGTATGCGTTCACGCCATCTGTATAGGCTAATAGCAGGCTCTTCAGCTTCGACAGCTCTGGGTTGGACTGGATTAGCTGCCACGTCTCATTTATCGTCCCATCTATGCCGAGGCTCTTTATGAACACGTCGTTATCGTAGCCAGGCTCTCCGACTAGAGCTGAAAGGTTTCCTTCTCCAACCCTCCTCAGCATGTCCATCTGGAAGAGCCTCATGGAGGCTGTAACCCATCCTAGAGCGTAGACTCCGGCTTCGTCTGTTGAGGCGTATATGTGGGGGACCCCGTGCTCGTCCCATACAACTGTAGCGTTCTCGATAACCTGTACGTTATACTTCCCGGAGGGGAGGCCTGCTGCTAGGGCGGCTCCTGTGACTCCGTGTATGGGGTCTATGAAGGCTTGGAGGATTGGGGATGCGTATGGTAGGGCTAGGAATAATATTACTATTAATGCGGCTAAGGATGCGACTACTTTTCTCGCCAAGGGAGAATCCACCATATTTCCATGTATCATTGTTTGAGGTAGATAATAAAATTGAAGAGTAGGATGAGACAATACTATTCCTTCAACCGGTTATGACTATCCTCACTCCAGGCAGGCGGACCGGGCTGAACGTCCTACCCTGGCCGGAGTAGAATTTACTGAAGTACTCGTAGAAGTGGAGCCTCATGCTGTGGGCGAACGCTATTATTGCCTCCAGTCCTGCTACGAGTAGGTTTCCGAAAGCGTAAACCAGCCAGCCCGATGCTACTGCGATTGGGGAGGGTATGGATGTAGCGTTTGCTATTGCATAGTATAGCTCGGTGAAGCCCAGCATTAGTCCTGCATGCGCGAGGCCTAGGCCCATGATCCTAAGGAAGCTCGGTATATTGCCGAGCGCCATTAGCAGCATCTCGTATACTTCCATGAAGGCTTCTCCGAAGCCGTGGAAGAAGCTCTCCCCCTCTAGAGCGGCTCCAATAGGCTCTAGGAATAGCTTCCACAGGATTCCAATGATAGAGCCGTAGAAGACTATTGCTTGGAGGACTCCACCCGCCCCCTTATTGAATATGGCCTCGTGTATTACATGGCCCGCCTTAGCAGCGTCTGGTATAACTAGGAAGGGGAGTGTGGCTGAGAAGAAGAATATGAATACTGGTAGCTTCCCGAAGATCGCCTTAATCTTGTCTCCTTTAAGGAAGGCGTCTACCACGCCCAGCAGGGTCCCCAGGCTCAGCATGAAGGCGGCGATCCAGAGCGCTATCGTTATAGTGTTGAATAGGAGTGATCTAACCACTTCTCCCCCAAGGTGCTCTTCGACAGCGAAGGTCGCCTGCGCCAGCGGGGGCGCTTCGAAGCCGAGCTGCTCCCAGAATTTTAGGAGTCCAACCTTCTTTGCAACCATGGTGCCGAAGAATTCGCCTGCTAGGAACCCGGTGACCATGCTAGCCGCTCCCAGGATGGAGAGGATGTACTTCCAATCGGACTTCTTCCCGCGGAAGTACCATAGTGTGAAGAGGAGTACTAGTAGCCCGTGGCCCATGTCGGGGAACATTAGGGCGAATATGAGGGGGAAGGTGATCGCCACGAATATTGTTGGCACTACCTCGTCGGGGTCCGGCTCCCCATACATTCTAACTATTGAGTGGAAGGGCTTGAGGAACCCTGGCAGGTCGATCTTGGTAGGGACCCTCTCAGCCGCCCTCTTGACTCCGAGGGATAAGACTATGTAGGCTCCGCTTAGGGCCTCCTCCAGGATGGAGCGTAGCTTCTTGGAATCGGATCTATCCACGAAGCCCCGGAAGAGCGCCATGGTTTTGGTGAAGAGCGTGTTGGCTAGGAGCCTCCCTACTTCCAAGAGGGCGTGTATGAAAGTGTAGTATTCGTCTAGCTCCTTCTTCAAGGGCTTCAACTCTTCAACAATAGCGTCTGCCTCCTTCTGCATGCGCTCGATCTCCTTCACTATGGCCTCGTAGGCCTCCTTGGGAGAACCTGGAAGGTCCTCTGGTATCGAGATCGGAGTCCACTTAAGCCTCCTAATGGATGCGAGGAACCTCCTTATGTTATTGGGATGACCCGCCACAGCCACCACTGCAGTCTCGTCGCCCGTCTCCTCCACTGCAGCTACTATGCCGTGCTTCTCAGCCTCTCTCGCAATTATCGGGGCCACTCCCTCCCCCGCCACATAGCCTATGGCGTAGCCGATGAAGCTCAGCCTTGTCGCCTCCCTAACATCCGCTTCCACGTGCTTGACGAGCTCGAGGACGCTCCTGAGAGCCTCATATTCCTTGATCCTCGCCTCTATAACTGAGAGCCTCTGTATTCCCCTTTCGAATGTCTTCTCCACATCCCTATACTTCTCCTGGACCTCCTCGAAAGCCTCCTCCCATCCGCCGGCTCGAAGCTCTAGGCCTTCTACAGTTGATGGCTCCATTTCTAGGCTCTTATAGTAGGATTCGAGCCTGCTGTGCTTCTCGTTGATTCTCGCATACAGGGATCTATACTTTCTCGAGAACTGCCCACCCTTAACGTCTCTCGGAGGCTCGTCTACGTGGAATAACCCCTCCTTGACCAACGCCTCAACGGCTTTATTGTATAGTGGTATAGGCACCGCAACTACAACTTCTTCAACCCGCCTCGGCAACAGCATTAGTGTAGGCCACCTCCCACAGCGCTACTACCAGCCGCCAACCTAGCCTTGTGGACCCATGGAAATATTAACGATATGGGGAGACATCCACACCTATTAACCCGCCTATATAGGCTAACTCACAACTTGGGGTGGCGGGTTGGACTCTAAGCCCGGGGAAGGAAGGATCCTAGTAGTGTCTGACGAGGTGAGCGCTCCCCTCTTCAAAAGCGTGGGGCTCACTGTTAGGGAAGCAAGTGATCAGAAGAAGGTCATCGAGGCCGTTGAGCAGGCGTTTAGGGAATACAGTGATATAAGCCTCATTATAGTTCTAAAGCACCTTGTAGAAGACGAAGACGATCTCAGGAAGAAGCTCGAAAAGTACGGTGTAACCCTCCTGATCCTGCCAAGCAAATGGGCTAAGGCTGAACCCATAAACGTTGATAAGCTACTAGCAAAGGCTCTAGGATTCGGATAAGCCGGGTGCATGGAAATGGCTATATCGGGTAACCCGGAGAAAGTTGCTAGGGAAGCCGTCAAGAGAGAACTCGAGAAGGCCGAGAAGAACCTTGAGGAGGCTAAGAACGCATCAATCAAACTCTTAAAGGACGCCTATCAGGAGAGCCTGCGGGAGGCTGAGAAGAACCTCAGGGAGGAGTTCTCTAGGGCGGAGGAGCAGTTGAAGAGCCTCGCATCCGTCCTCGAACTCGAGCTGAAATCCAAGGTGGCTGAAGCCAAAAACAAGTATCTTGACACCGTCCTGGCCAAGGCTAAGGAGGAGATTAAGAGGAAGAAGGCTGAAGGGGAATGGTATAGAGCCTACATGGAGAAGGTGATAAAGACGCTGTCAGAGGAGGCCGAGTCCAAGCTAATAGTCCAGGTTGCACCCGAGGATAGAGAGCTTGCACGGGAGTTGATCGAGAAATATGGCGGCGGCCACCTCACTCTTTCCGATGAGCCCGCAGACATACTGGGAGGGGCTATCGCTTCAACCCCCGATGGAGCTAGCAGGGTTGATTATAGTCTAGACCTCATCATTAAGATGGAGGATTACAGGCTGAGGGGGGTTGCATCGAAAGTATTGTTTAAAGAGTAGAATCAATCGCATCCTAATGGAGGAGATGGGGATTGCCGGTTAGGGGAAGGATTGCGAGGATCGCTGGCCCCCTCGTTGTTGCTGAGGGGATGCAGGGCGCCCAGATGTACGAGATGGTTAGGGTTGGCGAGGACAAGCTCATCGGAGAGATAACCCGGATCAGGGGAGACAAGGCGTACATACAGGTTTACGAGTCAACCACGGGCCTTAAGCCCGGAGAGCCCGTCGAGGGCACCGGTGCACCACTCAGCGTATGGCTCGGGCCCGGTATTATAGGGAACATTTACGATGGAGTCCAGAGGCCTCTACCCCTAATAGCACAGGCCATCGCCGAGAAGGAGCCGAATAGGAGAATGTTCATAGAGAGAGGAGTCCACGTAGACCCCATACCCAGGAATAAGAAGTGGCACTTTAAACCAGGAGTAAACGGGTCTAAGCCAGAGCTTGGCTCGAAGGTGGAGCCCGGAGACCTAATAGGAACCGTACCGGAGACTAGCCTGATAGAGCACAGGATAATGATCCCGCCAGGAGTCAGGGGGCGCCTCAAGTGGCTGGCTGAAGAGGGAGACTACACTATCGAGGACACGATTGCTGTGGTAGAGCAGGATGGTAGAGAAGTAGAGGTTAAGATGGCTCACAGGTGGCCCGTAAGGATCCCTAGGCCATACAGGGCGAAGCTGGAGCCAAACCTCCCCCTCATAACAGGCGTGAGGATCATAGACACATTCTTCCCCATGGCAAAGGGAGGAACAGGGGCAGTACCAGGAGGCTTCGGGACGGGCAAGTGCGTCCCACCCTATACGCCCGTACTACTCTCCGATGGAAGCCTTGTCGAGATAGGAGAACTCTACGAGAAATACGCGGGGATGGGTGTCACGGTCGAGGAGAATGATGACGAGGTAATCATTAACGTCTCACATCTAGGCCTAAAAGTATTATCCTTCGACGGAGAGAAGCTCGTTGAAAAGCCCATCACGCACCTATACAAGGGCAGGTCCAACTACCTGGTAAGGATAAGGACAAAGTCGGGTAGAATAATAGAGGTGACCCCACCACACAAGCTCCTAAAGCTCGAAGAGACTGGAGAGATAGTTGAAACACCAGCCTATAAGTTAAAGGTGGGAGACAAGCTGGTTGTGCCCAGAAAGGTGCCAGTTAAGGCTTCCCCGCAGATAATAGACCCGTACCGGATAGGACTAGAAGATGCCACTGTGAGAGATGAGGAGACCCTGCAGGCGGTGAGAGCCAAGATAAGGGAGATGGCATCAAAGCTAGGAAGCCTGAAGGGGCTAGCCGAAGAGTTAAACGTGCACCCGAAGACTTTGGAGTCAATACTAAAGGGTAAGATCAAGCCGAGACTCAGCCTTGTAAGAAAGATCTACTCCCTAAGCAATACTGAACCCCCACTGCCTAGAAGGATCGGGCTGCCGAGGAGTAGGAAGTCGATAAAGCTCCCAGAGATTGTTGATGAGAGGCTAGCAGAGCTCCTTGGACTTCTATTGTCTAATGGTGAACTCACCGAGGAGAGCATTAGATTCTACAGCTCCAACAGCATCCTAAGGGAAAGGTTCTACGAGCTGGTAATGGAGCTGTTCGGAGTAGAGCCTAGGGAGAAGAAGTTTAACACGGTGCCAGGGTTAGAGGTCCACTCAAGGCTGCTGGTAAATCTAATGGCAGGCCTAGGTGTCTCAGCTTCCCGCGAGCCATGGAAAGCACGGGTGCCTCCAGTAATACTTTCCTCGCCAGAGCCCGTTCTCGCAGCATTCCTGAGAGGATACTATCTCGGAGCAGGTGTATTCGGGGAGAATGAGGTTGAGATAAAGGTAGCGTCACGCCAGATGGCTAGGGGTATCGGCTACGTACTCGCGAGGCTCGGGATACTTTACACGGTCAGAGAGGAGACTGTCAAGACTGACACCTATTATAGGCTAGTAGTAGCGGGCTGGGACGAGATCGAGAAATTCTACAACGCTATAAGGGCGGAGTGGACCGAGAGCATCGAAACGGTTAGGAGGATAAGGGACTACGTATCTTCCAAGAGGCAGGAGAGGGAAGCGAGTGGCACCGTGAGGCCTTCCTCCCAGCTACCCTTGCAGGCGGCGGTGGCGAAGCTATCCAATACCACTGTGCTTGGGGAGAGGACTGGGGTTGCACTCCTAGCCGGAGTATCGGGGGAGGTAGCCCTTTCCAAGCTGGCGAGGGCCCTAGAATACGTTGTTGTAGATGAAATAGTCGATATTGAGGTTGTCGAGGGCGACTTTACAGTATACGATGTAACCGTTAAGGATACACACAACTTCGTCGGAGGAGACACGCCATCCATCCTACACAATACCGTAACCCTCCACTCACTGGCTCAGTGGAGCGATGCGAGGGTAGTAGTCTACATTGGCTGTGGAGAGAGAGGGAATGAGATGACCGAGGTCCTCGAGAGGTTCCCAGAGTACAAGGACCCGTGGACCGGTAAGCCCCTCATGGAGAGAACGATCCTCATTGCAAACACCAGCAACATGCCCGTGGCTGCGAGAGAGGCCAGCATCTACGTGGGAGTCACTCTGGCAGAGTACTATAGGGACATGGGCTATGATGTGCTCCTCGTAGCAGACTCCACGAGCAGGTGGGCTGAGGCCCTCAGGGAGATTGCAGGCAGACTGGAGGAGATGCCCGCGGAGGAGGGCTACCCAAGCTACCTAGCCTCTAGGCTGGCAGAGTTCTATGAGAGGGCTGGCAGGGTCGAGGCCCTCGGAGCCCCCAACAGGCACGGTAGCGTGACGATAGTTGGCGCAGTAAGCCCGCCTGGAGGAGACTTCACGGAGCCGGTGACGAGCCATACGAAGAGGTTCATACGAGTCTTCTGGGCGCTCGACACCAAGCTAGCCTACTCGAGACACTACCCTGCAATCAACTGGATCCTCAGCTACAGCGCCTACGTGGACCTCGTAACTCCGTGGTGGAGCGAGAACGTTGACCCGAGGTGGAGGGAGTACAGGGACCAGGCCATGGAGATACTGATGAGGGAGGAGGAGCTCCAGGACATAGTAAGGCTGGTGGGTACTGAGAGCCTGGACGAGAAGGACAAGCTAATACTCGAAGCGGCTAGGATGATAAAGGACGGGTTCCTAAAGCAGAACGCCTTCGACCCAATAGACGCCTTCGCCACTCCAGTGAAGCAGTTCAAGCTGCTACAGCTGTTCATAGACTTCTACAGGAAGGCCCTGGAGCTGGTGGAGCACGGGATACCAGTTGCTAGGATAAGGGAGTCCATCGGTAGGCTCTACGTAGACATGATCAAGGCGAAGTTCGAGATACCCAACGATAAGCTTGAGGAGATAGACAAGCTCCGGGAGAGGGCTCTAAAGGCCCTCGAGGAGCTCGAGGCCCACTCGGGCTAAGGGGGGTGTGTGAGTAGTGTCTTATGGGGTAAGGGAGTACACGAGGGTAAGGGAGATAAAGGGTCCCCTCCTAATAGTGGAGGGAGTCTCCAACGTAGCCTACGATGAGATAGTAGAGGTAGAGCTCGCTACGGGAGAGAAGAGGAGGGGCAGGGTACTAGACGTACAGAAGGGTATAGCTGTAGTCCAGGTGTTCGAGGGGACCACTGGTATAACAACGACTGGGACAAAGGTGAGGTTCCTAGGCAGGCCCCTCGAGATACCCGTGAGCGAGGACATGCTGGGGAGGATCTTCAATGGATTAGGAGAGCCGATAGATAATGGCCCACCAATAGTCGCTGAGGATGAGAGAGACGTGAACGGCGCCCCATTGAACCCGGCTGAGAGAGCATACCCGGAGGACTTCATCCAGACCGGTGTAAGCGCGATAGACGGCATGAACACTCTGGTCAGGGGGCAGAAGCTCCCCATATTCTCTGGCAGCGGTCTCCCTCACAACGTGCTCGCAGCACAGATCGCTAGGCAAGCCACTGTTAGGGGTGAGGAGGAGGAGTTCGCGGTAGTATTCGCCGCGATAGGGATCAAGTATGATGACTTCATATTCTTCAAGAAGTTCTTCGAGGAGACCGGCGCCCTGAACAGGGTGGCGATGTTCGTCAACCTAGCCGATGAGCCCGCTATGATCAGGCTCGTCACGCCGAGAGCCGCCCTTACCCTAGCAGAGTACCTCGCATATGAGAGGGACATGCACGTCCTTGTAATACTCACTGATATGACCAACTACGCTGAGGCCCTAAGAGAGATCTCGGCCGCTAGGGAGGAGGTGCCGGGCAGGCAGGGATATCCAGGATACCTCTACAGCGACCTCGCAAGCATCTATGAGAGGGCTGGAAGGGTTAAGGGCAAGAATGGGAGCATAACCCAGATGCCAATACTCACGATGCCCAACGACGACATAACCCACCCCATACCAGACCTAACAGGCTACATCACTGAGGGGCAGATAGTCCTCAGCAGAGAACTCTACAACAGGGGAATCTACCCGCCGATAAACGTGCTAATGAGCCTCTCAAGGCTCATGAAGGAGGGAATAGGCCCTGGGAAGACAAGGGAGGACCACGCGGACGTGAGCAACCAGCTCTACGACCTACTCCAGGGGAGTAGAGCTTAGGAGCCTCGCCGCAGTTGTAGGAGAGGAGAGCCTCAGCCCAGTAGACAGGAAGTACCTCGAGTTCGCAGACCTCTTCGAGAAGAGATTCCTCAAGCAGGGGGAGAGGGAGAACAGGAGCATAGAGCAGACACTAGACATAGCATGGGAGATACTAGCAGTACTCCCGGAGGAGGAGCTAACCAACATAAAGGAGAAGCACATCAAGAAGTATCATCCAAAGTACAGGTCAGCCTAAACCCATACTCCCCCTTTCACCCGCCAGTTCTTTGATCCTCACCCTAACCCTCCTACCCCTAGCCTCACCAGTAAGCCTCCGAGTAAGCTTGCAGAAGGTGCAGGTTCCCCCAGAAGACAAGAGGCCGCACTCTGGGCACGCAGTGTAACTCTTCTCCCCCAGCCTCCACGGCTTCTCCCTAGCCAGGTGGTGGAGGAAGCCGAGCTTAATGCTAGGCCTCGACTCCTCCAGCCTGTTGAAGAACTCCTTAAACTGCACCTCGAGGCTCGTTAGCCTGGCGAAGGGGCAGTCCCTGTGAATATAGGGGAGGCCCTTTGAGAGCACGTAGAGGAATGACTCCTTCTCGTAGACATTATAGAGGGGCCTTATCCGGGGAGCCGCCAGTCCATCTACCCCCTCAACCATGGGGGTCAGCTTGGAGAGGCCCTCGTAGTCGCCCATAGCGAAGTCCTTCAAGGCGAAACCTATGATGTCGTCGGCATTATGGCCTGTCGCAACCTTTGCCCCAAGCTCCACCCCTACCGCGTTATACAGGTACCTCTTCACCGCTCCACAAATGCTACACGCCGGCCTCCTGAGCCTCCTGCTGGCCTCGGGTATGGTGAATCCCAGCTCCCTGCTAATATCGAAGACTATCAGGTCAACGCCGAGCCTTGATGCCAGTTCCTCAACAGCCCTCTGGCTAGCCTGGCTGTAATCTCCTATCTCCAGGTTAATGTGGAACGCTACAAGCTCGAACCCGACCCTATCCCTCAGGACTGCTAGGGTTGAGAGGAGTGTGGCGCTATCCTTACCCCCGCTAACGGCGGCGACAACCCTGTCCCCCCTCCTAATCAACTTATACTTCTCAATAGTCCTGGCAACCTTCTCCTCCACGAACTCAGCATAATGCCTGCTACAGTAGTACCTCTTCTGGTATGGCACATACGCTATCGCTTCAGCCCCACAGATGCTGCATTTAGCCACCACTAACCACTCTCACAACAACCACATCGCTACCGGGAGGGACCCTCTCCGACTCGGGGATAGGCTTGCCATCCACCAGCACTATATGGGATTCCCGGGATAAACCCAGTACACGGAGAAGCCTATCAACTGTAACACCCTCTCCAGCCTCTACCTCTACCACCCTATCCTCTGGGAGAAGCCTAACCCTCACCTTAACCATGCATCATCCCCTCCGGGAAAAGGCTATAGGAACACAGCTTTAACCTCCAGCAAGGACTATCAGGTCAAGGTGCACTTGTATTGGAGTATGGACTGAGTGGGGCAGTAATACTATTCATACTGGCAGCCGTATATGCAGGTGTAGCGCTAGCCTCCCATCACGTGGCAGCCTCAAGCAGCGACTGCAAATACTACTTCATAATATACGGGCAGGACTGGTGCCCACACTGCCAGCACATGGAGTCCTTCGTGATAGACAACTATGGCCCACAGTGCCTAGAGTTCAGGGACCTGGACGTCCCAGCCTGGAACAAGAACTTCACCCTAATAATACAGGACCTCAACCAGAGATACAACATACCAGTTCAACCAGCGTTCCCGTTAACAGGTATCCTTGTTAATGGCAAGCTAAGGGTCATAGTCCAGGGAGAGGTAACCAATACGGAGGCCATAGACTACATGGTTCAGTCCGCGGATGAGCAGGGTAAGGGACGGATAGCGGTATATATTGGAGACAACGGCTACGCCATAACACCAGATACTATTATCTTGAAGGCCTACACCCCACAAAAGCAGACCGGGCCAGGGAGTAGCGGGGTTAACAGGCTCCTCATAATAGGAGGGGTTGCATTAATCATTGCTGGGCTCGCGGGGGTCGCTTATCTCGCCTGGAGAAAGTAGGGGCACCGCTAGGGACCCCTTACTGCATACCCTATCTCCTCCCACACCACTGAACGTGCAGGGTGCTATGAGAGCTCTAACAGCTCTCCAGCGATTCTCAAAGCCCTCTTTCCAGATTCGCTGAGGATGCTGTTAAGGGCCTCAGGCGAGAGTCCACAATACTTTCCTGCAGCTTGAAGGTCTGAGTCGTCCAGCTTCCCCTTCCTAATATACCATCCAGGCAGGAGGGACTCCTCCCTGATCCTTGGCGCGGATATGAGGAATTTCGAGTAGCTCACACCTGCTATCTTATCAACTGTCTTGGCGTCGGGAGATTCTGTGATCTCCTGAGGGGATAGCGGGGTTCGCCTGCGGAACACGTATATCCTGTTCTTCCCTTCGCTTTTATAGGGCATGTAGCTGCTCCAGCTGATGACTAGTAGGGGCTCTATATGCTTGGAGAGGAGGCCCTTGGCTACCGCATAGACTTCCGCAGGGCTCTTCTTCAGGGCGGCGATTATCTGGGCAGCTCTTTCATCGGAGAGTATTATGGAGTCCCAGTGCCTCCTCTTCACAACGCCCCTGCTAGCTAGGACTAGGCTAACGCACGACCTCCTAAACCATGCAGCCCTACCCCTATCCGACTCCTCGGCTTTCCGGCGAAGGTATCCGAGTAAGTCGCCTGCTAGCCCGAGGGCAATCATCTGGAGGAGGTTCGTCACCGGCGTGTCGGTTAGGAGGGCTAGCTTCTCCTCTAGCTGATGGTATGGTGTGGGTTTGTGCTGGATGCCTGGTAGTCTGGCTAGGGATTCTAGGACGGGGTACTTCTCGAGCAGCCATCCCGCCTTCTCATCTCCTCTATCTGCATCGTCTAGCAGGTACCTTGCAGTCGCGTATAGTATTGCCATGGCTCTCGATGCTATAGCAGAGTAGGTCATGGAGATGTCGTGGAGGTAGACGTCGCCATACATGTATATCCTTGAGAGGAGCATGCTCTCGATAACAGACACGCCCTTATCCAGCACGCCGACGCCCAAGTTAACCCTATACTCCCCGCCGCCCAGCCCGCTCGTGATCCTCGGGACTATCGTGAGCACCGAGTAGTACCTGTTAATATCCCATATCCCGCTCCTGCTCCCAGTATGCATGCTATCCCTCAACGTATAATCGGCCCTATCCACGTCAATCGTGCTACTCAGAAGGTTGGCTATGATGCACTCCGCTACCCTCTCGAGGGCCCCCATGTCCGCCTCGAACTTTGGGACGAGGGTGTTACTCTTCCTAGTGAATCGTACGGGGCCGCAGGACTTACTCCACGCGCTCTTGTTGTATGCTCTATCCAGGATCTCCGCCACCTTCCTCATATCTACCTCCTGGCACGCGAACCTTACAGGCGGGCATTCCCCGCACTCTGCCCTAGCAGCTACTAGGAGGAGGCTCAGCTTCTCATGGTTGAAGCCCTCAAGCGCGGATTCACTCATAGTTATCCGTGGGTCTGGGCTGTAGAAGAGTATAGGGTCCCTTAAAGCGTCTTCTCCCGGATGGCTCAACGCTATATGGCCAGAGTCATGGTAGAGCGCTGCAGTTACAGCGACTGGCCTCAGCTCCTCAATCTTCCCTGCAAGGGCCTCTAGGAACTTTGCAAGGCTCTTGGCTATCGCCTTAAGCTCAGGGTCCCCACGGTATCTCTCGAGGCTGGGCACGACATGCTCCAGGGTATTGTTTACTAGAGACCTTAACGCCATCTGCATAACATGGGCTACTCCAAGCGAGTGCTCGAACCTAGTATGGGTGGCGCCTGGATAGACGAGGTGGGCTAGGCTGAGCTGCTTTATATCCCTGAGCCTCTGTAGGGCGAGCGTATCTATGGCTGTATCGAAGAAGTCTGATGGTAGCTCGACGAATTGGTGGACTACATCCTTCACCATCTTCGTCTTATACTCGCAGCCTCTCCTGCCCTGATTCAACCTCCAGTGCACCAGCAAGTAATGTTGTCTAGTCCATCTATGATGATCCCGCTTATAATGATTAAATAGTTTGCTAAAAGTAATCCTCTATACAGCTGTGAGAGGGTCCCTCTTGCTACCCTTATCCGTTCTCCTCCAGCATCATATATAGCGAGAACCCCGTCATGCCCTACACCAGTCGGATGATATGCTTCCAAAAAGGTAGATGTGCTCATAAGGTATACTCGAGGCCTTGAGAGAGTGTACATGAATAGTGCTATAGTGCTAGGTCAATGCAGCCCCGCCATACCAGAGTATATAAAATTTTTTGACTATTTTATTACACCGGGTGTTTTTCTGGTAGTACCGGGCATCCCCGTCTTCTAGCTCGGAGAGGGAGATATAGATCACTGGATGCTCTCGGAGCCCCCGTAGCATCGTTCACGTGCATGACGTGGTGGTTGGAGTGGATGATTGGGTTCGAAGGTGCTGGCTCTCCCCTCTCGCGGTAGTGTTGGGAATGCTATGGAAGGGTCCCTCCACGCTGGAGGAGGTGGAGGCATTACTCGCGAGGCTCTATGACGGATCCCCCCGATGCTGGGATTCCAGGGTTGCTAGGGGAGTAGTGGCTGTTTTGAAGGAGTATGGTTTGGTGAGGGAGGAGGGCGGGGTTCTACGCCTGGAGAGGAAAAAGCTCCACCCCGTTACGAGGGAGATAGCTGAGGGGGCCTCCGGCCTACTCTGACCCAACCTTTTCCACAACGAATACCCATCCGGGGAGGCTCCCACCATGCATCTTCTCGATGCTGGCGACCCATTCTTCAAGCGTCTCGTACCCGCTATGCTCTACGAGCCTTGACAGGATCTCGTAGCTCACCCTATGCTTCTCCTTAACAACAGCGTCGACCCACCTGGCGTGGTCTTCGACCCAGATCCTCACCCTCGTCCCAGGGTCTAGCCCGTACCTCATGATCAATGCAACCCTTCCATGCTTTACTAGGTGGTCTCCCATTGGCCCCTGGGTGAGGCGTATTATTAGTGGTCCAGGCATCGCGTTCAATCCTCCAATTATAACCTCTTGTATACACGAGTGTATTAAACTGGCTGTATAAGGGGTGGTGGGCTCAGAGGATGGTGCTGCCGATACTATACCTTCACTTGCGGAGGCTAGTGCACAGGCTGGCTAGGAGGAGGTTCATCCTACTCGCAGTAGCCTTCACCATACTATGGATTACGAGCGCCCTCCTATTCTACAAGGCCGAGGAGGGGTATGGGTTAACCCTCTCCTCCAGCCTCTACTGGGCCCTGATAACGATGGCCACAGTAGGCTATGGTGATATAGTCCCCCACACGGGCGCGGGCAGGGTGGTTGCCAGCCTAGCCGCAGTATTCGGCATCGCAGTCTACACCCTCTTCATATCAACCCTCGCAGACTACTTCATGGAGGCAACGGTGAAGGCGGCTATGGGCTTAGGGACCCTGCACAGGAAGAGGATCATAGTAGTGGGGGAGGGACCCATATGCGATGAAGCAGTGAGGGAGCTGGTGGCGAACAGCCTCAAAGACGATACAGGATGGCTCCTTGAACAGCAACCCCGGGGAAAGCCCCCAGTAGACTACATAGTCGGCCCCCTAAACGAGGAGGACCTCGACAGGGCAGGCATAAGGGATGCGGAGCATGTGATAATATGCCACGAGGACGACAGCAAAGTAATACACGCTTCAGCACTGGTTAAGGGGCTGAACCCTAGGGCGAAGATAACTGCCCTGGCAAAGGACAAGGCAACAATAAGGATACTGGAGCAGCTGGGCGTAGACAACATAGTCCCCGTAGCAGTACTAGGGAGGCTGTTGGCGAGCTCCACCTTCGAGCCATCCGTGACAACATTCCTCTCAGACGCAACCACTGCCGGGAAGGGAATAGACCTAACAGAATACAAGGCTGAAGGGAAGACCATAGAGAAGATAGAGGAGGAGACAGGATTCAGGGTAGTAGCCCTTGTAGGCAAGGACGGAAAGGTGAGGCTCCCCAAGCCAGGCATGACAGTGAAGGAGGACGAGAGAGTCATAGTACTAAGGAAGACGAGGGAGGACGAGGAGGAATAAGGCGAGGGATGAGCGAGGAGCAAATACTAGCAAGGGCAGTCCAACTCATACTCACAAGCCGGACAGAAGACGCACTGGAACTCCTAAGCAGGTACTATAAAACAACCACCCCAAAACTCCGGATAGGGCTCCCAAAGAGGTGCAACAAAGCCCTAGGATGCTACGTTGCAAGAGAGAAGACAATATACCTCCGCTCGAGCAGAGAGTACACGGACCCATTCGTAGTACTCCACGAATACTACCACCACCTCAGGTACAGGCTGGGAAAGCACAGGGGCACAGAGAAACACGCAGACCAATACGCCCTCAAAGCAATCCAGGCATGGAAGAGGCTACTGCAGCCAGGGGAGGACAAACTTTAAACCCCAAACCATGATAGAATAGGATACCGGCAAGGGGGCCGCCGTAGCTCAGCCGGTAGAGCGTCGCCCTGGTAAGGCGAAGGTCCCGGGTTCGAATCCCGGCGGCGGCTCCACTTACAATACTACAAAAATAAAAATATACTTGAGAGTGTATATTTGGGTTTCAATAGATTCTAGGATCAAATCCTAAGAATTTAGTTAATATTACTACGATTATCACTGCAACTATTATACTTAGTATTATAACTAATATAATTGAGTATACCGCTCTCGTAATTAGGTCTTTTACATCCACACCTCCTATCACGACATTTGGAAAATTTTGATATATATAAATTAATATAAAGAAAATTAAGATAACCATTACTATCCTTTCTATGTATAGTTCTGTTCTTATGCTAGCTTTCTTGTATGACATTACTAATACCCTATACAGTCTATACGTGTATTCAACGGAAAAAAAGTATATATAATCATTGCTTGGGATAAGCTTTAAGATAAAACTCTCAAGTTGGTATTACATGGTCTTGCCAGTTAAGCTTAAGTAGCAAGAATCGTGGGAATATACCTATATAACATAGTTCTCCAAAACCTTGCTTTTTGTTTTTCTCTTATAGAGAAATAAAAATAAGTCGCCGAAAAGCTTAGCTGGATAGGGATTGACTAGAATTTACTAGGAAGTCCCCAGACTTGCTTTGATGGAGTGGGGAGAATTGCAGGACATCCCAGTGTTGGGGCCAGATGCTCTCAGGATGCATTTAGACTTTAGGGGGTTAATCGACAAGATACGTGAGGTTTTGTTGAGTGATAGTGTTGCTCCGGTAAGGGCTAGCCTCACTCATAATGCTGTGTGGCTCGGTGCTATGCCTGCTGCGGGGCTTGGATTGCAGGTTGTGAAGATTGTCGGCGTCTATCCCGGCAATCCCGCTCGTGGGCTCCCTACTGTTCGGGGCGTTCTACTCGCTTTTGAGGAGGGGAGTGGCGAGCTCCTTTTCATGGCAGATGCTGGTCCGGTGACGGGTTATCGGAACTGCTGCGGCTTCGTGTCTCGCGCTTGGGCTGATGGGTTACCGTGGCGGTGGGCCTGTGGGTTTGTTGGTTCGGGTGTGCAGGCTTGGTACCATGCCAGTTGCCTAAGGTTAGTCTATGGTGTCTCGGACTTCCTCGTCATCAGCCGTCGTAGGGATAGGGCTGAGAGGCTTGCGGAAAGGCTCGGGTCTGGGGTGAGGGTTGCAGGGTCCCTTGAAGAGTTATTGATGGAGTCGAGGCTCGTGGTAGCTGCTACTACAGCGGAGTCTCCAGTGGTTTTGGGCCGGTTCCTCCAGCCCGGGAGCTGGTTAGTATTGCGAGGCGGATGACAGACTGTATAGTATTCGATAGGGAGGCTCCCTGCGGGGGGCCGCTGAGGGGCGTGCTTTCAGCCCTTGAGCTGGTGAGAGATGATATACTCTATGTGACTGTAGACCACCCCTACCTGAAGGCAGATACTCTAAAGAGGCTCCTCCACCATGTAGTGTTAATTCCGCAAGCATCGTCCTCTACGATCATAAGCGGCCCCGGGGAGACGGCTCAGTCCATAGGATATGTCTCTAGAGAGCTGGTGGAGAGGGTGGGAAAGATATGTAGTGCTAAGAGGGGGAAGGCGAGGCTTATCGATATCTACCGGCTACCTGGCTCGGTTCTAGTAGGCTGGAGCCTTCTAACGATGGATCCTGGAGAGTTCACTAACGTGAATAGGCCGGGTGTAGGGGCTAAGAGGGCTGGTTTGAGAGTGGACGAGGTGGTGTTCTTGAATCATGACTACTTCGCCGACTACATTAACCACCTTCTCGAAGTTGATTTGCTGGGGGCGTTGAAATCCCTCTACCTGGAGGCTTCATTATATTCCAAGCTAGGATTAAGATATTTAATCAAATATGTTTATAGGGATATTGATGCCCTCGTCAATCCCATACCATAAATACAATAATATATACATATGGCTGGATACCTGTATATATTCTCCTAAATATATATTTATTCCTTCTTCGCCTTAGTGAATAATGGGTTGAGAACAATCCTCTAAGGGTGTATTGGAAATGGTCATATTAATAAGCAGTGATATTAATGTTTTGCCGGGTATCGGGGGCTCATTTGAGAGGGTCCCCTCGAATAAAATAGAAGAGGTGATACTTGATTACACATTGCGCGGGGAGGCCGTTGTCGCAGTATACCCCCGTGCTTATGAAAGACTGCTCATGGTTATTGAGAAAATAAAAGCGGCTGGGGGCAACCCATTCCTCTATCAACCTGTGAGTGCCAAGCATGCCGAAGTACTTGGAGAGAGACTGCTGTCATTATACCTCGAGGTTAAGGAGCGGGAGATCTACGAGGGTAAGGCGTGGGAAGCACATTATAGGGTGACACTGGATAAGAAGGTCTCTAGAAGGGCTCTGCTAAAGGCTCCCCTAAACTCCATCCGCGAATATGTCGCCGCGCCCATCCTGGTTAACCCATACAAGTGCGAGTCTATAACCCGCTGCAACAATTGTATAGCAGCGTGCCCCTACGAGGCCCTAAAAGGGAAGCCTCCCGAAATAGATCTCAGCAAGTGTACCGGATGCGGGCTCTGCACTGCTTACTGCCCCTTCGAACTCCTATCAATGCCCGGAGCAGGCTGGAGTGCACTAATAGAAGGAGTTAGGGAAGCGAAGAGGCTTAATGGCAGGATATTAGTAGTGTTCGCGAGGAGGGACGACGCACCTGTAATAGACCACATCATCGACGAGGTAAATGCACCAGTATTCGTAGAGCTAGTGGATGAGCTCGGCTGGATAAATGAAAAGACGCTCATAAACCTGATAATGAACGGGGCCCACACTATTATAATATATACTGGCGAGGACGGAGGCGACGCGGATCTCCTCCGCCATGCTAGAGATCTACGTGATAAGGGTCTACCCATAATACTTGCTGGAGCCCTAAGCGAGCTAAAGGCGGAAGAGGCCCCAACAATAACGGGTGGATTCGAGGCAAGGATAATAACGGCAACCCCGGTAGCAGGCGTTGTACACGTAGACCCTGAGAACTGCACCATCTGCGGCGCGTGTGCTACGAATTGTCCAACCCAAGCATTAACCCTGGAAAATAGTGGAGATGGTGTGGCTCTCATATTCCACCATAGTAAATGCGTAGCCTGCAGGATATGCGAGGAAATATGCCCTCACAACGCTATAAGGGTGCTCTATGCCTTCGACCAGAGCATGATGGGTAGCAGGGTCACGCTTGCAAGAGATGAGACTGCAAGGTGTAGGAGGTGTGGGAAGCCTATCGGCCCATTATCGAAGATCCGTAAGCTAGAGGAAATCCTCAAGGCAAAAGGCCACAGCCAGTGGACTATAGACTCGATATGGTTATGCGAGGACTGCAAGAGGGAAGCTGTGCTCGGCCCCGCTATCCTCAAGGGCAAGACTGCCTAGAACCGAGTTCTATGATTATAGAATTACATAGCGTGGGTCGGCGGGCTGAGATTTATAGCTTGCAAATCATAAGCATAACATATACAAGTCTTTTCCGGTGCTATGTAGGGGTATAAGTTCGGGAATAAGTTTTTAACTGCAGGCTATCATATTATGACGAGAGGGGGATTAAATGGGAGCCTTCTTTCAGGGTAACGAGCTGTGGATAATCCTATTAATACTATTGCTATTATTAGGACCCTCAAAGCTACCCGCTTTAGCTAGGGCGCTTGGAGAGGCTATTAATGAGTTTAGGAAGGCTAGTCGGGGAGCCTACAATGAGAAGACCGAGAGCAAACCATCATCACAGGATAATATAGACGATGAGACTATAAAGCGCCTAGCGGAGAAGCTTGGCGTATCAACCGAGGGCAAGTCTAGTGAAGAGTTAAGGAAAGAAGTTATACAGAAGGCTAAGGAAAAGGAGCTGATACAATAACACCTCTCAAAGGATAAATTCCACGCCTAAACTCCTCTTTACACGAGGTAATGGTTTTGAAGATGTAGCGTAACTGATGAGTGGTGGTTAACAGGAGTTGCCAGATGAGGCCGAGTTCCGCGACGCCCCGCTGAGAGACGAGCCAAGGAATATTACAGAACATATTGTGGAATTATCTATCCGGTTGAGGAGGATAGTTATAGCTGTAGCCGTGGCTGGAGTGATACTTTCAGCCATACCTGTCGATACACATTACTACATTCCTTTGATCAGCTATTTCCCGAACAAGGTGATCAACTACGTCTTACCCTCCGAGGTGACGTGGAGGGGTCAGGTGATCCACGTACATATAGCACAGTATAATCCATTCGGGGGATTCAACATACTCTTAAAAACAGCTATACTACTCGGGGTTTTAGGTGCAAGCCCAATTATTGCGAAGGAGATATACGAATATATTGCTCCAGCATTATATCCTCATGAGAAGAGGCAAATCCTTAGATTATCCTGGGCAGCTATAGCATTATTCATGCTTGGAGTGTTTATAGCTTTCACCACGGTTATGCCTTTCGCCTTCAAGGTCATGATTATAACTTCCGCGGCTGTAGCTGGCCAGAATAACCTGATCGCATTTGCAGACGTAGAGAACCTATTCTCTACAATAGTTTTAATAGCGATTGCCACAGGCTTGGCTTTTGAAACACCGCTGATAGTTTACCTCCTAGTCTCCCTTGGAATAGTCAGCGAGGAATGGTTTACTGGTGAGAATAAGAAGTTCGTGTTCCTCGCAAGCCTAGTTCTAGGAGCAGCTATAAGCCCGGATCCAAGTGGTATGGGGATGCTGGTTATAGGGACGACCATGTTTGCTGCGATTATGTTATCTGCAAAGCTCGGTGCCAGGAACAAAGTTGAGAGGAAGAGGCGTGGAGAATAGACTACTATTCCTCCGTCAAGAGCAGTATCTGTCTAACGTTCATGACGCCCTCAATGCTCATGATTTCTGAGATGAGCTCCTTAATCCTAGGCGCAGCCCCTTTCACGACTATTGCAAGCATGCAGAGTTTGTGGGTAAGATGCACGTGGAGTGTTGATACTACCACGTCCCTGTAATCGTGTTGTACGTCCGTTAGCCGGCTATCCACTCCTTTTACATGGTGGTTGTATATGACTCCAATTATACCGGCTGTATTCCTCCCCGACTCCCAGCCGTGTTCGGCTATAAACAGCCTCAATGCTTCTTGGATAAGCCTTGATTTACTCTTTAACCCTGTCTTCTTCAAGAATTCTTCTATTTCAGAGGCGAGGTCTCCTGGGATGTAGACTCCGAACCTGGTATTGTTAGGCATGACGCATCCAGTTAGTAGAGTATGAGCGGGGAATTAACTCTTATACCAGGTGGCGATCTTTCAATGTATGCTCCCCTCCTACACGCTCCCCTAAAATAAGGACGCGGTGCCTCAGCGGTTGCCCGCCGTTCTCCCGGGCTACCTCCGTTGTTATACGTTGGGTGCATGGGCTTCCTCTCAGCCGCCTCATCGGAGTCGGTTTCTAGAATATTGCATTGAATTAATTGAATTGTACTATATTTAAACTATGCGGCCGTTCTCGATATATATCTTCCTTTCACACCTGATATCTTCATGAGTTTCGCCGGGTGAGGTTATAACAATCGTTTTTCCCTCTATTACCAACTCCTCTATAATGTCCTTGATTATCCTTTTTTTCTCGGGATGGAGGTTGCTGAAGGGCTCGTCCAGCAATAGTATCTCGGGGTCGTAAGAGAGTATGGAGGCTAGGGCAACTAGCTTCTTCTCGCCGAAACTAAGTGATACAGTCGGCCTGTCTAACAAATGCGTTATTCCCAGCAACTCAGCCGTCTTTCTAACCTTCTCATCTGTTGTCTTTTCATCGTATAACTGCCTGGGCCCATATGCTATCTCATCGTATACTGTGGGGTTTATCATCATGATTTCAGGGTTTTGGAATAACACTCCAAACCTCCTCCTAGCCTCCGGCAGGCGCTCTATTAGGGGGGCTCCCATATAGTAGACTTCTCCTCGAGTGGGCTTTAGTAGACCAGCCATTATCAAAAGTAGAGTGGATTTCCCCGAACCATTGGGTCCTATAATGCAGGTTATGGTGGATGCTGGGATATCTATGCTGATGTTTCTAAGTGCTGGCTCCTTCATTCCTGGATAAATATACGTAACATTCCTTACACTTAATACAGCGTTCAATTTCACTCCTTGAACACCAAGGGGTAATTTGTGAAGGTCCGGGCCTCTATAGCCATTTGCAGCCTCCTACTGTACGATGTAGACGAAATCATGAGGTTCCCCACTACGGTGGATAGTCTTCTCCACTCTATCCATGTGTTGCTCTTTAATGCTCTAGCATCATTGGCAAGTAGGAGTAATAGAGTGTGTCTCATCAGCCTTGGGAGCTGAACTATTAATATTGTGACTAGGAGGGCTATATTTCTCACTAGTGGAACCCTGTAGAGTTTTCTAGCTAAATTAGGCCATCCAGTATAGTAGAGAGTCACTATGACTGGAATGGGGGCAAGTGTTATCCTTACAACAAAGTTTAAGAAAATGTCTAATCCATTAGCATGGGTAGGACTCGCTGTCAATATATCAGTGACCCCATTTATCCTACTATGGCCGGTTAAAAGTATGGGTAGACCTATAACTGCGGATAGAAGTGCGAGGTAGAGGATGCTCTTAGCAATAATGTTTAGACTTGAACGTGAACTTGCTAGGATAATCGCCGAGTAAATGAAAGCAGCCAGCCATACAGTGTGGTTGTCGCTGACGCTCACCAGGTATGTGAGGGTTACTGAGGTCCCGAATAGCACGAGTACTCCGCTTCTCACCTTACCCATGATATTTATCCTATCAATTATGTCAGCGATGTCTCTAAGGAATGCTTCTACAATTCTATTCATGAGGCTTCACCATTTTACTTAGCAACCAACCTATAGCCATGATAATGCCCGTTCCCAGCAAACCAGCAAGCATGTAGCCGGCGACGGGATTCAGGCCCGGGAAGGTATAATCTTCGAAGGGGGTATGATATAGGCTTACCTCTTCGAGTCCTAGCTTTTCCGCTGCTACGTCTAAGGGTTCATGGTAACCGACTCTCTCGGCTAGGAGGACTCCGAAGAGAGGACTTATGATTATTAGTATAGTTATTACTAGGAGTAATTTATATCTCACAAAGCATCACCCCTAATCCCCAGAATGTCAGGGTTCTTCTTTACAATATAGGAAATCACTAACCCGGTGATTAAGCCTTCAATGATGCCTAGGGCGAAATGGAAGCCCCCCATTATAGGAACTGTTACAAGGATCCCGTAGGGGAATCGGGGGGATAATCCTATCTCGACACCTGCTACGACACCAGCTATAAAGACGGACATCCAGCCAGCAAGGAATGCAGGTATGAATACAGTCTTCTCCCCACTCCTCCCCGATAATAGCTTCACAGATATTTTATACGTGTAGTATCCTATGAGTACGGCTACGATTCCCATGTTCAGGATATTTGCTCCCAGAGTTGTTATGCCTCCATCGTGGAAGACGATCGCCTGGACAATAATGACTAATGCCATAGTTATGCTTCCAAGCCACGGTCCCAAAATTATACCAGCTAACCCGCCTCCCACGAAGTGGAGGCTTGTTCCACCGGGTATAGGCCAGTTTAGCATTTGGGCGACGAAGATCGCCGCGGCTAGTGTTGTCACTAGGGAGATTTTTTCTGGGGTTAATGAGGCTTTCCCCCTAACCCCTACTAGAGCAAAGTATAGTATCGTTAAAGTGTATGTGCCTGCTATCCATGGCGTTGAAAGGAAGCCGTCCGGTATGTGCATTTAGATGCACCATCTTATGTTAAAAGGTGCACCTGGTTTATAAGAATTATCCCGGTCCATAAAACCCACATTTATTTATGGCCGTTCACAGTTTAGGCTATTTATGGTGTATTTCCTTGGAGAAGTGGAGGCTTGCCTCTAGAAAACTACTTTCAAAAAGAATACTTTTATCTCATGGTGGTGGTGGGAGGGAAACCTATGAGTTAATTGAAAACTTGATCAAGGGACTGGTTCCCAGAGAATATTGGCGGGTGGGTGAGGGTACAGGGCTGGATCTGCTGGATGACTCTAGCATCATACCCGCATCTAACACGCCTATTGCAGTTACAGTTGACTCTTATACTGTCGACCCCATCTTCTTCCCGGGCGGCGATATTGGAGTATTGGCTGCAAGCGGTACGATCAACGACCTGTTAATGAGTGGTGCGAGGCCCACTGCTGCTCTCGACTCAATAGTAGTTGAGGAGGGGTTTGAGACCGATAAGCTGGCATTAATAATAAACAACATGGTTGAGACTTTCACCTCGAACAATGTTGCTCTGGTGGGAGGGGACTTCAAGGTTGTCCCAAAAGGCAACCTCGATAACTTGATTATAACCACCGTTGGGATAGGCTGGATTATTCACCCGGTCCGGGATGATAGGATTAAAGAAGGGGACAAGGTGATTGTTAGCGGACCAGTTGGGAATCACGGCGCCGCAATACTATCCGCCCGAGGAATGTATGGGTTAAAACTATCCATTGAGAGCGATGTGAGACCCCTAACAAAACTCATGATCCCATTGCTCGAAGATTATGGTTCATACATTAGTGGAGCCGGGGACCCAACCCGGGGTGGTGTAGCTATGCTCCTAAATGAATGGGCGAATAAAAATGAATTACTAATCTATATTGACGAGTCAAGGATCCCTGTCAGGGAAGAGGTAAAGGCTTACGCCGACCTGTTAGGAGTTGATCCGCTTGCCTTAGCAAGCGAAGGCGTCGCTGTCCTCGCAGTTGATGGGGATAGAGCAGGAGAGATTCTGCAGTTTATAAGGGATCTGGGCTGGAGCGAAGCTGAAATAGTGGGCGAGGTAAGAAAGCCCCGTGATCCAAGGTATAATGGGATGGTTGTTGCAAGGACTGAGGCGGGAGGATTCAGGATAGTCGAGCCGCCTAGCGGCGAGATAGTCCCAAGGATATGTTGAATCATCCATGGCATCTTAACGCTTTTTTAGGAGGTGTACAGCAATCGGCTCAACGTCTGTGAAGGCTTTAGTCCGTGCGATCCTGCTGAGATCTCCTATGGCGTCTTCTAGTCCATCATCATAACGCACTATAAACTCGTTCCTCCCGATCTTAAGCCTCTCGCCCCTAACCATATTGTAGACTATTGCGTCGGGTTCATGCCCCATGTCTCTGAGGAGTTTGAGGAACCTCAATAAGCTGTCAACCGCTAGCTTTGAGGGCGTTGATACTGCGACGATTCTTGGCTCCGGTATGTTTTTTAACAAGTCTAGTGTTACATCGCCAGCTCCCGGAGGAGTATCGATCACTACAGTATCGTACCCTGTATAGTCGGTTGCAGCAAGAAGCTCTCTCACAGCGTTAACTGCCTCTTCCCCCCTGAGGGGGAGGGGTTCTCCCTTAGAGTATGGTGAGATACTGAGGAAACCTACACCGTTAATACTTATGGGTTCTATCCCTTTCTTCTCGCCGGGCATTGTCTCCGCGGGGTTAACTCCTACTACAACATGCATGTTTGGGTCGGTTACGTCTAAGTCGACTAGAAGTACCCCTTTATTGTTTATTTTCAGAGCTACTCCTAGCATCACGGATATCGTGGTTTTACCTACTCCCCCCTTGGAGCCGAGGACGAGAATAACGTCTCTCCCCGATAACTCGCTACGTATCCTTGCAGGCCTTGGATCAGCAACTTTCACTCTCCGTCCACCTCGTAGACCAGTTTTACACCTCTCCCAGCTATTACGTCGAAGTCTGTTGAGCCGCACCTGGGGCATTTGATGTATGCGTGGATCGCTT
This sequence comes from Thermodiscus maritimus, assembly GCF_055382595.1. Lineage (NCBI taxonomy): Archaea > Thermoproteati > Thermoproteota > Thermoprotei > Acidilobales > Acidilobaceae > Thermodiscus > Thermodiscus maritimus. Next base: position 901,453 of record NZ_AP042434.1, on the reverse strand, counting down.
CTGGCACGAAGTGAACTGCCTCTCTCACCTCGTCTGAGAGTTCAAGGTCTTTTAAGCGCCACTTATACCCGCATAGGTTGCACTTGAATATTGCCTCCTCCGTCTCAATACTATATTTTACATCTGGTGCTACTTCACCCATCATCATTTCTAGGTACTGGCTTAGGATGTGCTTGTCAATGTTCTGCAGTTCTCCAGTGATGATCTTGATCCTCCTTATCCTCCTGTTTTTTGATAATATGTTTTCCAGCTCTTTAACAATCGCCTCGGCTATAGCCCATTCATGCATCTGTTTGCACCCTAACCCTAATAGCCTAGTAGCCAGGTAGCTATTAGTATTAGCGTGTAGTATAAAATAATTTATCATAGCTTTAAACTATACGTGTATAGGAGCTGTCCTCCGGCAATACCACCATCGCCCGGCGGGATCTTCTCGTGATAGATAACGTTGACCCCGGCTTCTCTAGCAGCATCTTCCACACCCAACGCTATATACTCGTTTACAGATGCTCCTCCTGAAAATAGAATATTGTTATGCGTTTTTGATAGCGCCTCTTCTGCAAGCGTGTAACCTATCCAGTAAAGGACTGTAGCCGCACGCCTATAAGCTTCCAGCCTTTTACCTTCGAGTAGCGGCTCTGCAACATAGATGATTGACTCGAAGGGGTCGAGGTGCGATTCAATTAAAGGGGGATCTTGCCTCCTATATGGAACCACATTATTGGCTAGAAGGTGTGACTCTAGAGTAATGGCTGGCTCCCCCTCATATGTTCTATGGTATGATAATCCCAGTAGGGCTGATAGAGAATCTGCCAGTCTACCAGCACTACTAGTCAGTGGGCTTTTACCCGATATTCTTGCTATCATTGAGGCTTTCTCAACCCCTATAACGCGGGGAATTATTTCCAGCTTTTCAAGTAGCTCGGTTATTTCCTCCTCGCTCATACCGCGCTGAAGGATGCCTATAAGAGTCCTTACAGGTTCCTTCGTTGCAGCGTCTCCTCCTGGTAGCGTATAATAGTGGATGTGGGAGACTCTAGTGCATTCTCCACTTGAGACAGCGAATGCTTCTCCTCCCCATATGGCTCCATCGTCACCGTAGCCTGCCCCGTCAACAACTACTGCAGGGTATATATCGCTGGGGTCGAGGCCGTTATCTGCGATCGATGATAAGGCGTGTGCACAGTGATGTTGGAGCTCGACTGGTTCGACCCCGTATTCGTCTATGAAGTAGGGTGCTATCCTCCTGTTAGAATACGAGGGGTGCTTGTCTAATACAATGTATTCGGGCTTTAACCTGTACTGGTCAAGTAGCCATTTCAATTCACCACGCAACTCGTCCAATTGAACAGGATTGTCTAAATCACCAATATATTGGGTTAAAACAATCTTGTCGTGGAATGATACTCCACCAGCCGTCTGGAGCTCGGCTCCCAGGGCTATCGCTTCAGGGAGTCTCGCAGAGACTTCAATCCAGTAGGGGGCATACCCCCTAGACCTCCTCAACTGGACTAGGTGACCCCGGGTCCACCTAACCACGCTATCGTCTACTCTATGCACTATTTCACGCTCATGCTCGAGAATATAGTCTATTTCCCCGCCAACCTGGTCTAGGAGGCACTTCAAGTCTTTACACATTGGGAATCCATGCCTATTCCCACTAGTCATTATCAAGAATCCATCCTCAACCTGGTTTAATAATAAGGCTTGCAACCCCGTATATGGCAGCATTATGCCTAGCCAGTGGAGTTTTGGCGCAACTAGTTCCGAGGCCCGAGAAGCCCGTCTCCTCGGTAGGAGTAGTATGGGTCTCTGAGGCGATTTTAGAACGATACAGTCCTTCTCCTCCAACTCCACGAGCTGACCGGCGATTTCACAGTCCCTTACCATTAGGGCTAAGGGTTGAGTTGGCCTCTGCTTTATCCTCCTAATCCGCTCCACTACATTGTCGTCGCTAGCAATGCCAGCGATATGATAACCCCCTATACCCTTAACTGCAAGTATTTTCCCCTCTTCAAGGAGTCTCGCCGCCTCACTGATGGGATCACTGGTGTTGACGGGTTTGCCTCTACCGTCCAGGAGGATTGTTTTCGGACCGCATACTTGACAGCTTATTCCTTGGGCATGATACCTTCTCTCATTATATAGATCACGGTATTCCTCCTGGCAGTGGCTGCATAGCGGGAATTTATTCATGCTCGTGTTCTCGCGATCGTATGGTATCTTGTACATCATCGAGAATCTTGGACCACACCACGCGCAACTATTCCAGGGATAGCCGTACCTCCTATCCCGAGAATCTAGTATTTCTCTCAGGCATTCCTCGCATATCCCGAAGTCCGGAGGGATGGCGCTTCTCTCAGTAATTGTTCTCCTGCTAGGTAGTATCCTGAATTCTGTGTAGTTTTCTGGTTCTACATGCACAACTTTCATTTTCTTTATTATAGAGGGCGGTGGCTTCATGACTACCAGTTTTTCTAGGAACGAGTCGATCGAGCTGGAGGGTCCCTCGACGTGGACCTCTACTTCGCTACCCCCAAGATTTACAACGTAGCCTCTTAACCCGTGCGCGTGTGCTAACCGATGGATGTATGGTCTGAACCCTACACCTTGAACGAGACCTATGATTCTAATCTTCACCGCTTTCCTCTGCAATGTCTCCCTCCCTGAGGCCCTCAAGCATTTCTATGATTTCGCTCTCCTTCTCTTCGAGCTCTCTTATGAAATCGCGGATATCGTGTGCCCACTCCTCCATCTGCTCTATTGTCAGTTTAGATATGATTATTCCAGCATGGACTATAACATGGTCTCCTGGCTGGATCCCCTCAATAGTGTTTGCGTCTGTTTCGATAGTGACTCCATTACTGAATTCTACTACGGCTATACCGTTATCCTTTACCTCAACCACTCTACCCGGTACTCCAAGGCACAATCCTATACACCCCCTATCCTAGTCCGAGATCCTTTACGATCTCCTCGACAAGGCCGCCGCCACCGAATCTTGCCCAGACGGAGCATGCTCCTTCACTACTCACCATACACGGGCCATATGGTACTCCGGGTTTACATGTTTTCATGAATAATGGACAGTCTGTGGGTTTTGCGAGACCAAGTGTGACCTCTGCGCAGCGGCATCCTGGTGGGAGATCATATTTCCACTCTCTCTCCTCTAGTTCCCTTAGCCCATATTGGTGTATTGCGTTTATTGAATTATACTTCTCCCGGAATCGTAGACCGCTTTTGGGGACTATTCCTAGCCCTCTCCAGCTCGCGTCTACAACCTCACAGCACTCGTTTATGAGGCGTTTAGCCTTAGTGTTTCCCTCCCATGATACAGCTCTCTTATACTGGTTAACCAGTCTTGGCTTCCCATTCTTCAACATTAATAGAATATAGAATATGGCTGTCAAGATGTCTAGCGCCTCGAAGCCAGCTACAACTACTGGTATACCGTATTCTTTAGCGACGAACTCCCATGCTCCTGCCCCAACGATCGTTGAGACGTGTCCTGGGGCAATAACACCCCTTATCGGTGCATGTCTATGCTTGTCAAAAGTGTATTTCATGATAGGGGGTGTGAGGCGGTGGACATTTAGGATTGTTAGTCCCTCAGGGATTAGTTTATTCACTACTGCTGATGCTGTTGAAGGAGCGGTTGTTTCAAAGCCTACGGCTAGGAAAACGCTCTCACCACCATGATTACGATGGTGTTTTATCGCCTCAAGTAGGCTGTAGACTATTACCACATCTCCCCCTAGTGCTTTCGCATCGGCGAGGGTCCTAGGCCTCCCTGAGCCGGGCAGAGCTGACCCCGGTAGTAGATATGTATCTCCATAAGTGTATACTCTGACGCCATCCAATGCCAGCTTGATCACGGCGTCTACATAGTGGGCTGGTGTAATGCACACAGGACATCCCGGACCAGCGACTAGTGTAACATTTTCAGGCATAAGGCTCCTTATACCATTATAGACGATTGAGTGTTCGTGGGTGCCGCAGAAATCCATGATCTTTACTTCTTCGCCCTTAAGGGACCCTGCGATCTTCTTAATAAGTTCAACGATCATTGTGGTCTCTCTATGTATGCCTCTTATCAAACTCATTTCAATACACCTTTCATTTTCCATTTAATCCTCTTAGTAGCTTTTAAAAGGATTTATCATAAAATTTCAAATGAAAGTGGATTATTGTTTTATGAGGCGTAAGACATAACACTACCTCAACACAAGTATCCTGTATGAGGGGCTTATGGGGGTGTGGGTTGGCAAGGTCTGAGAACTTTAAAGGTGTTGCCGAGCTTTTTAAGGCTTTCAAGGAAATAACTAGCGTTATCGAGGAAATAGCTGGGGGCGTTGAAGAAGCTGTCTTCAAACCTCTTGTCGAGCCAGTAGAACATGCGGTAAACGAGGCTCTCCTCCGTGAATACCTCTATAACTTTAAGGTGCCTTCACAGGTGAAGCTAGAAGAGTTGGAGAGGATGATTAAGGAGTCGATGGGTGTTGAAGGTGACATCAGCGAATACCTCAGGAAACTCTTTAGAAGTACTAGTGGCGATAGTAGGGAGCCAGATTAGCTGGGCGGGCTTCTCCCTCATAGAAGTAGCCGAAGAATTCGATGAGAAGCGTATTGGGAAATGCATAATCAGGGATTCCGATGTTGATGTTATAACGCTGCTTGATTGGGCCAAGGAATATAGTGTATCCAGGATATACCTGGTGTTTCCAGCGGACACAGGTGAGGCAAGAGATCCTGGAGTCTATTTTGAAGGGTCTTATGAGCAACATGGAATTTTACGCCAAGCGGAACCACATGAGATAGTAAAGGATATTTGGATGAATCTAACGGGGAGCCTTAACAAGGATGACGTGGTATCAGCTTTAAAGATCCTAGCTCATATCCCATTCAGTGTTTACGAATGCCATCCAGATGCTTCAGGGTGTAGGGGTCCATTAAATGCATGGTTGAAGGAGGCTTGCAATGCTTAGAATAATAGGATTAGGTAACAGGATCTACGGGGACGATGGTATAGGTCCATGCCTAGCTGCAGCCCTCAAATCCTGCTCTCATCAAATTCATAAAAACATAGAGATTATTCCATTAGACCTTCCAAGCCACGGCGACATAACATACCTGATGGGGGCTGATACCATTATACTTATTGATTCAATCCTGGACGATGAGACCAAGCTATACAGGATAGACATAAACAAAGCTACTCCTAGCGAGCTACTTGAACTCGCCCAGTCGGGATCAGGGCACGGGTTATCTCCAACTACTCTAGTAGCATTGGCTAAGGCTTCAGGAATACTGGAGGATCAAGCAGTGTATCTACTGGTAATTGGTCCACTAACGCCCTCCTTCGGCAAAGGCCTCAGCGATAACGCTATTGTGAAAGCCATTCAGGCTTTGGATAGCCTTGTGAGGGTGGCATCCCACCATGGATACAAATTAAATGTTGATGAGGGGTGCGTTTACTCATTTCTGAAGGATGTTTGCTCTGACCCGCTTTCACCGCTGGACAGCGATTCTAGGAATCGATTATAGAATTCTTCAAGCGAACCGTTCTCCCAGTTTTCACGGAGTAATCTCTTAGCAACCCCACATACTTCCGTGAGGCTTTCCATAACTGCTTCAAACGCTGTAGTTGGATCGGAGCCACCACTCCTTTCAGCAACATACTCACTGCTGAGCACCATCGCCATGAATAATGGTGTGAATCCGAGCGTTAATCTGCGCTCGGAGAGGTTTATGATCAGGGGTAAAAGGTAATTTATGGAGTCTTCCAGTATCTTTTTCCCCCTTTCATTGTTTAGGAGGTAATCTATTTTTGCTTCGAGCCCACTTGACATAAATATCTGCACCATCGATTTCTTGACTAATTCATGGTTTTTATGCTTTAGCTGCATAACTGTTTCGAGACTCTTTATGTTTGAATGTTTGTTTGGTTATATTTAAATATTGACTAAGTAGTTATATAACACATATATATCTATGTGATTCATTTCACTAAAAAAGGGCAGTCCACCATTTGAGGGGTGCTAGTTGTGACGCTAAAATTAACCAGGAGAGATTTTCTAAAACTAGCGGGTCTAGGCAGTATTGCAGCTACTCTAAACTGGGACAGAATAATAAAGAAAGCGGTGGCAGCGGCTCAAAATGGAGAGATTAACGTAATATGGTTTGAAGCACAGGATTGTGCAGGGAACACGACGGCATTGATCCAAGCAACTGAACCTGATCTGGTCGAGGTCCTAGCTGGTGCAAGCCACGTAGTAGGTCCTGGAAACGTGAAACTATTATTCCATGAAACCGTTATGTTGCCATGGGGAGAGTCGGCTCTTGATATACTAAGGAAGGCTGCAGCGGGAGAGTATGATCCTTATGTATTAGTTCTTGAGGGAAGTTTCCCGGTTGACGAGAAGGCCGGTGGACCGCCTGGAAGCGACTTATTCTGCTATATAGGCGACGAGAATGGAAAGCCTGTTTCGTGCCTAGAGTGGATGAGGAGGCTTTTGAAAAGGGCGGTGGCCGTAGTAAGCGTGGGCAACTGTGCCAGCTATGGTGGAGTTGTGGCAAACAGGGTTATGGCGGAGGAGTTCTTTGACAAGCTGGGCTATTCCGAATACAAGAAGTGGGTTGGTGGCGGATGGAGCAGGAGTCCGACTGGGGGAGTAGGATTCTTCCCAGATAAGCGTAGGGGCCACAAGGGGTTAATCGACCTCCTACCAGAAGCTGAGCCTTTCAGGAAGTTTGCTTATGGCCAGTGTACTCCCAAGGTTGCCGGCCAACCCGACTGCAGGCCGGCTCTCGCAGTGCCTGGTTGTCCTGCCAACGGCAACGGACAGTTAAGAGTTATAGCCAACATGATACTCTGGGCGAAGGGGTTGCTACCACTGCCGGAGCTAGACGAGTATTGGAGGCCTAAGTTCATATTTGGACCCACTGTCCACGAGCAATGCCCGAGGGCGGCATGGTATGCTGCCGGAGACTTTAGGAAGACGCCTGGGGAACCATCGGCTCGCTGTCTATACGCGGTTGGATGCAAGGGTCCAGTGAGCCACTGCCCGTGGAATAAGGTTGGATGGGTTAACGGTGTAGGAGGCCCGACGAGAACCGGTGGAGTATGCCTCGGATGTACTGAGCCAGGATTCACGGATGCTTTCGAGCCCTTCTACGAGAAGCTTCCGTATGTTGGATCAAGCCGGCAGCAGTTGGAGAAGTATGTGGAAGCTGGGGCAGCCGCGACCGCGGCTGCAGGAGTACTAGCGGGAGTATGGGCTGCGGCACGAAGTAGGAGTAAGAGTAAGAAGGGGGAGGGGGAGGAATCTTGAAGTCTACAACGCTTACACGACTATGGTTTGCCAGCAACTTTATCCTCCTAGTCATTGTGATGGGGATTAGCTGGGGCCTAGTCTACTATCTCTCAATAGTACCCTTCCAGGAGGGAGGGGGATTTGCTAGGCTAGCTGAACTACTATCATCTCCTCAACTCGGCAAGACGCTTTGGTGGCGTGACTTCCTAGCACTGGCTTTCGACGTCCTGATAATTGCCGTTGCGATAATAGGTACGACTTGGGTCGCCGGGCATTTCGCGGTTGAAGCTAGAGATTTTAGAAAGTGGAAAAAATATTATAAAGAGCAAGGTCAATTCGATATATGGGTAGAGCGCATAGGATTATGGGAGAGGGTCCAACACATATGGATGATGATCACATTCATCATATGTGCATACACAGGGTTTGTGATGCACTTCGCTAACAATCCCTATTGGAGGTTCCTCTACATAAGCAGGGAGTCTTATGTTACAATACACGTTGTTAGCGGGCTCGCTATGGGCGTACTAGTTATCCTGCACGCAACCTACTATGGGGTGAAAGTGATTGCTGATAAGCTAAGGGGTGAGAGCCTGCTCAGCAAATACGAGTTATTCCAGTTCTACACTTTAACGTTCATCAAGACATTTCTAAGGACGCTAGCGTGGAGTATAACTGAGAGGGTCCAGCCGCCGAAGACGGGCAAGTACGATGAAGAACAAACCTTCGAATACTGGGGTGTGTACTGGGGGATCGCGGTGCTAGGAGTCCCTGGGCTTGTTATGTTACTCTATGGTCCTAGTGCTTTTGATGGAGTTATGTGGGTAATGCATGTTAAGGAGGCAGTACTAGCCTTCTTCTTCATCCTACTAGTACATATCGGTTATACACATCTCCGTCCAACGGTATTCCCATATGATCCAACATTTATACATGGTAAGATGCCGTTGAAAAGGATCAAGGAGGAGCACCCATTATGGTATGAGAAGCTTGTGAGGGAGGGAGTTATAAGGGAGGTTGTTGAAGAGGGGGGTACACCCTCTCCCACTCCTATTTCTTCTCAATCTTCTCGCGAGTCGGGGGGTGGTGTAAGTGGCTAAGCGCGAGATGGTTATTGATCCAATCACGCGTATTGAGGGTCACCTGGGCTTGAGACTAGTAGTTGATACGGAGAGTAGAAAGCCTATACCAGACAGTGTACGTAGCTTCGCCACTATGTTTAGAGGTTTTGAAGTTTTCAGTATAGGTCGCCCACCTGAGGACCTGCCACACATTACCAGCAGGATTTGCGGTGTTTGCGGTGCGAGCCACGCCAACGCTGATGTAATCGCTGCAGACATGGTGTATGGTGTCTCACCATACCCGATGGGCGTCGTGCTAAGAAACATGGCGTTCGCAATGACAGATCACATCTATGATCACAGCATTATACTGAATATGCTTGAGGGACCCGACTACAGCCAGGCGGTCGTGTCAAAGCTCACGCCCAGCGTTTGGGACGAGGCAAAGAATACTCTAGCGGAGAATAGGGATGTACATGGATTCACCAAAATCTCAGACATAATGGAGGCATTGAACCCAATAACGGGGAAGATGTGGCAGTATGCCATGAAGTTCCAGAGGTATGCTAGAGAAGCGGGAGTACTGATATATGGAAGACACAGTCATCCAAGCACCCTCATACCGGGAGGCATATCGACTGATCTAACAAATGCCCAGTATATTGCAATAGGATACACTTACAGGTTGACGAAGCTTACGGCCTGGGCTAAATACAACTACCTTGTATGGCACGACCTACTATCCTTCTTTGAGAACATAGGGTACGCTGACAATGGGCTCACGTATGATCCCCCAATCGCATTGAGCAGCGGGATATTTGAGGACCCGGACTCGTATAGTGGTTTAGGCGACTTTGTTGAGCCAGAGGAGTTCTACAATAATGTGGATAGTGCCGTAAGTAAACGGCTGCTTAAGCCGGGACTAGTTTTGAATGGAGAACTAGTGACTACAAAGTATACTGAGATACAGGCAAGCATAATGGAGCATGTAGCCAAGTCATTCTATATGGATTGGGCTGACAAGGTTAAGAACCTGGAGTTCTACACCGAGGAGGACCCTGCTGGAAACAAGCTGTTATGGGGCATACACGACCCAGCCTATCACCCATGGAACAAGATAACACTGCCAAACCCCACGGAGAGAGACTGGGCTTCTAAATACACTTGGGCTACCCATGTAAGATTGGTATGGAAGGATGGGACAATTACACCCTTCGAGGTAGGGCCATATGCAAGGCTATTAGTAACGTCAATGCAGCCGAGCGAGTTCGGATCAGGTAATAGGACTCTAAAGGTGACCCTTCCAAGAGCCTGTGCAGACGAGCTTCCACCTAGTGTGTGCGATGAAATGACGTTTGAATGGAAGGTGCCAATGAAGAGCACTACCATATATAGGCTCTGGGCCAGAGCCTTCAACCTCCTACTCAACGTCTATGCAGCGTGGGTTAACGTTGTTAGAGCCCTAGACCTAATTAAGTCTGGCAACACGGAAACTAGCAGGCCGTGGAAGGCTCCAGATAGGATTACTCGAGGCGTAGGGTTCACTGAGGCTCCGAGAGGCACAGTGAGGCACTGGATGGTTCAGAAGGGTGGGAAAGTCTTAAACATACAGATACACGCGCCCACCACTGGTAACGTGAGTCCATACGACGATTATGGGAGAAGCCCCTTCGAGCAGAGCGTGATAAACAGCTACATTACAGAGGAAGTAGCTCCCGAGCAATGGACGGGCCTCGACCTTGTGAGAGCGATTAGGAGTTTCGATCCATGCATTGCCTGTGCTGCTCATTTTGAAATACGAAACAATGGGAGAGTGTTAAAGACTATAAGGAAGATCATGATACCTCATACCTACACTCCTTAATAGATTGCAAGCCTCAACTATTTTTTCCTTCTCAACGTCAAACCACTTAGATATCCACTCCCCACTACAATCGAGGCTCCCTACGAGTGTATTGTACCAGCCTAAGTATATCTGCTCCTCCTTCAACCTTACGGCTAAGCAGGGCTCTATAGGCTGCTTCACCACTTGGATATCGCCTATCTCTTTCACCAGGTTAAACTGGTTGTTCTCGACCCAGTAGATTCTCTTGGACCAAACGTCGGCCTCATAATTACTAAACATATCAATATTCAGGGCTATAGCAATGGGGACCCTCCACGGGTACACTTGCTTTATCTCCCCTTCGTCATCTATTTCGACGAGTATTACCTCTCCTATACCGTAATCTATGCTTACTGCAATGTACCTGTGCCGGGATCTATCTATGTCCTTCAGTATTCGTATAATGTAGGGGGCTCTTCCAAGGGGTGTCTCAACCATAATTATGTTTCTCTTAGCTTCTGCTACAAATATTGGTACGCCGGACCTCGCAGCACGCTTGAATACACTATATACATGAGTTGTAACGTGCATCGCTACAACCACTAACTACGTTGTTTAACTGTTAATGGAGTTAAAGCTACTCTACGAGCCCAATATATACTCCTTATACTATTGGGAGAGGCTTGATAGGAGTAGGGCAAAGGTGCATTGCAGTAAGGATGGCTGGTGTTCTCTTCAATACACTTACTCATCTCTGGCAACCAATGGGCTAGGCGCTCTACAAGTAGATTGTTTGATTGTTTGTTAGAGGGTTTAACGAGACTGGATCAACATTGTCTAGAACCAGTGGTGTGTGCGCTAGCTCTAATTCAACCGGCAGACTGTCGGGTAGAGTGTAAAATCCCTGTTTAAATCCATGTTTAACTTCAATAATATGTTGTTGAGGTCCCTTAAAACACTTGTTCCGGCGAGTAGACGGCTACCGCCGACATAGACTGATTTATACATTGGGCATGTTGTGGTCGGCGGGCTAAGATTTATAGCTTGCACACCTTAACAGTGGTGGAGAACAGGGGATGGACCCGTAGCTCAGCCAGGATAGAGCGCCGGCCTCCTAAGCCGGTGGTCGGGGGTTCAAATCCCCCCGGGTCCGCCACAGGATAGGGCCGGGCTCCATCCCAACTATCCCCTTCAAAATCCTCGATAGCGTTGTTGGACCCCGGTTATAGTGGGCCGGAATAAATGCCTGGATAAAATCCTTCCCCCAGCTTGATTCTTCTAGCCGCATACTCCATAAGTATAATAACGTGGCTGTTAGCATCGCTTGAATAATGGGGCTGGCAGGTGTTCTTCAACCGCAGGGGGAGGGATGAGAAGAGGCTCGAGGTCCCTATCGACAACGACCTTGAAAGGATGCTAGAATACTATACGCGGTCCCGTAAAAACCTCAGCGTGGAGGAGGCTGTAAGGGAGCTGCTTAGGAAGGGTTACAACTACTGGCTTCTGGAAAAGAAGTATGGGGACAGAGTTGATTCCCCCCTCCTCTGGGATAGGGGCCTGCAATGCATGAGGGTGGAGTCGGCGTTCCTCTACTATAGGATGAGGGTGCGAGAAGTTATAGAGGAGCTGAAGAACGCTATCCTCATATTATCTGGTGTACTAGCCGACCTCGAATCCTGCTACAAAACCTGCAAGCCCGAGGCCGTTGACTTGAACCGTATCAACGAGTATAGGAGGGAGCTATCACGGTATATGAGGGAGTATATCAGGCCGTTGAAGGAGGAGGCTGAAAGCGATATGGGCCTAGACGTCGATAGGGTCGTCAGGGATGTCGAGAGGCTCCTGGCAGAGTATAAGAGCAGGGCCAAGGGCTAGCGGCGGCATATAGTTGGTGAGGTGTTGTAGCCCTTCAAGTACTCCAAGATCCTATACCATGCGGTCGCCTCCTCGCTTGAAGGCTCTTCCCTCGACCTGTAGTCGGCTTTGTCGATAAAGGATCTCGCCAGCCCCCGGAGATCCTCCAGCTTACCCCTCTGCACTCTAGCAAGCTCCTCTAGCAGCCCGGGGTCCCTCTTAGAGAGCATTGCGGCTACATCACTGTAGTGATTCCTGCATAGGAGTGAGGGTCCCCTCCTATATTCTTCCAGGAGATCCTCGTCGAGACAGCTGGCGAGGGCATTCACAAGGGACTCCTCCGCCTCCAAGGCGCTCCTGCATATGAGGCAAGAACTGCCCTTAGAGGAGCGCTGCTTGCCCTGCTCCAGGTCCTCGATCTCCTTCTCGAGGAGGTCCAGGTGGAGTATGGTCAGCCCTAAAGGCTCCACTATAGTGTCTAGCCTCCTCCAATAATACTCGACAGTCATCCACGAGTGGTATGGGCAGAAGCCTCCGGACTCTAATAGCTTCCTCCTGGTTTCGGGGTCGCTCAGCCCCTCGTAGAATAGGATGGTTATCGCCTTCTCCTCAGTCTTCCTCACTAGCCGGCATATGGGGCAACCTTGGTGCTTGAAGGCTTCTCTTAGACTTGATAATGCTATGCCAGAGCAGGCCTTCATCCCAATAATTGGCCTCGTCTCCATCGCCCTAGTTGCTTGATAGTTGTCTTCATGGAGAAAATAAGGTTTCAGGGGGACCTCTGGTAGGCTAGGCTTTTAGGGCGGCCTCAATCTTCTCTGTTATGCTCCTAGTCTTCCACTCTACGTATTTTATGAAGAGCTTTACCCCGAGCCTTACCAGGAAGGAGCGTGGGTCCTTCAGGTAGTACTTGTTTAGTATATCCTCCGCCCAGTATAGGCTGTGGGCTAGGATTTTCCTTAGAACCTCTTCATGCTCTGGTGTGAGGAGGTTCCTCCGGAACCAGTCCCTATTCTTCAATGCACCCATTGGGACGAAGAACATTGAGATAATGAGGCTCCTATAGGGCCTGAGCCTGTCCAGCATCTCCGCGGTTATCGCTACGTCTTCCGGCTTCTCCTCCGGAAGTCCCAGTATTAGGGTGGCTGCAGGTATTATGTGGTTCTCGTGCATTATCCTGAACGCGTCCTCCACTACCTCTGGCCACTTCTCGGGAGGGTAGGGGGCTGATTTGGCCGGCATTATTATCTTAGCCAGTCTGACGCTGAGGGTCTCGACGCCCACCTCGACTCCTAGGAAGTCCTGCTTTGTGAGTATGACGTCGTTCATCAACCTTGATATGAGCCTGTGCTTCTCCTCAGCATACTTAACCGCGGCCAGGCTAGCATGGCTCCACGCTATGCCTCCTGGGACGAGCTTTCGGACCATCTCGTGAAGTTTTAGCAGGGGCTCCGGTCTAGGCTTCACCCCGTCGGCACCGTATAGGAGGACGTCCTCGCTGTGGAGTATTGCACTCCGGATGCCGGCTTCGAGGTTTACTCTTATCTCCCTCTCAATCTTTTCGAGGGGCATGTATCTGAGGGGCCTTAGTGTTACGCTGCAGAACCTGCAGCCCCTGGGGCAGCCCCTCATTATCTCCACGAGGCCATTAACGCTTGGAGCCTTGATGACGGGGATCTCGTCTATACTGGGGATGTCCCGGGGCCCAACGTATATGTAGTCGGGGAGGGGCTCTCCATTCAAAGCCTTCTCAACTAGATCTACTATGACCTTCTCAGCCTCACCCTCTATAACAGTGTCTACTCTCCACTCCCTCCACTTCTCCAGCTCCCAGAGCCACTGCCAAGCCGCGGGTCCCCCAGCTATGATCCTTACCCCCTTCTCCTTAGCCCTCCTCACAACTGGGCTCTCCATGAACCTCCTGAAGGAGACCCTATTGACCGGCTCCTTACCTGTCAGCATCCACCACTCGCTGCTGGGGGGACCGTAGGCGAAGTAGTCGTGGTGGCCTATCATCAATACCTTCATTGTGTCGAGGTGCTTGTGGAGGTGGTCTCGGATCTATTACTGCAGCGTTGAATCCAGCGTCTTGCAGCTTGGCCTCTATCTTCCTCAAACCATACGGTGCCTCCCTCGGCCTCCCGAGATCGTCAGTCTTCATCTTTGGTGCGGCGAGCCACATCCAGAACTTCTCCGGCACTCCAATGGCTGGCCCAGTGGTCATGAAGCCGATGAACTCGTTCCCGTGGTGGTTTGTCATCATTGTTCTATCCGTTGTTATTACTATCTCATACCCTCTCACGATATCATCACCCCCGTCCTCGTAACGGGCTCGATTCCAAGGCGCTTTAGCACTGCCTCGTACTCCTCCAGCCCCTCCTCAACAATGTAGTCTGCCTCCCCACCATACTCTCTAACGAGGTTCTCTAGGTCCCTAGGGGATCCTCCATGATATCTAACCGTCAGTGTGTAGGCGATATTGTTTCGGATTAGATCCCTAATCCCCTCCATATACCTCATCCTGCCTAGCGGCGAGACTACGTGCACTACTACGCGCTTACCTCCTTTAGCGGCCCTCTTGTGGATCCGGGAGAGAGCCTTAGAGGCGAGCCTCGCCCCGCCACGACTATACACGAGCACCAGGTGGACAGCATCATCCTCAACCCAGACCATCGCTACTCACCCCCGGTCTTCTCGAGGAGTTCTGATAAGGCACGCTCTAGCCTTCCTAGAGCGTCGACCCTCCCGCCAATATCCCTCACAGCGTGTTCCAGAGACCTCCTCAGCTCAGCCAGGTGGCTCTTGACAAGCGACGCGACGGCCTCACTCCTAGCCCTGAATATCACCCTCCTCCCACGCATCCGGATCCTCTCGACGAGCCTCTTCTCCTCAAGGAGCCTTATGGTAGTGGATACGTGGCTCTTCGCGTACCCTGTGAGCGTGCTTATCTCGTCGAGGTCTAGGGCTCTTTCCTCGATGAGGAGCACTGCGACTATTGTTGCAGCGGCCGGGGGTAGTCCTATGAGGGTTAGCAGCCTTACTATCCCCTGCCCGCTGGGGAACATGACTCCCTCCCCCCAGATTTTCATATGCCATGTACTGTATGTTCGGTACGATCCGAATCATATAGGATTATAGTGTTGGGCGATGATAAATCTTTCCCGTCTAGAACGGGTTTGAGGAGTATTATTCTAATTTAGCCGGGCATCCCCTGTGGGCCCTTCTCAAGATAGTATTCTGGCCTCTTCTTGAACTCTTCCATACACATGCGGCTGCAGAAGTAGTATACTTTGCCCTTATATATGGTCTTGTAGGGCGTGCTCTGCTCCACGCTCATACCGCATACCGGGTCGATCCTCGAAGCCATGTATATACACCATGTACTATTGACTCCTCAAAGTATATATTATGGAGTATTGACACTAGATCTTCCAGCGGAGGATCCTGGCGCTGTTCGCCGTTACAGTAATGGAGCTGAGGCTCATCGCTAACGCCGCCACCTCTGGCTGTATAGTGACACCAGCCGGTGCAAGCACGCCTGCAGCTATAGGTATGAGGATGGAGTTGTAGGCGAACGCCCAGAATATGTTGAACTTCATGATCCTGGAGGTTCTCTTGGCGAGCTTTACTAGTTTAACCAGTAGTGTTAGATCGTTCTTAGCCAGCACTATATCCCCTGCTTGCCTAGCGACGTCGAGGGACTCGTTGACAGCGATTCCAACATTGGCACTGGCTAGGGAGGGTCCATCATTTACTCCGTCGCCCACGAAGGCGACAACCCCCTTCTCCCTTAGCTTCGATACGATGGCCTCCTTATCTAGGGGGTCGAGGCCGCCCATAGCGTTCCCGGGGGGAATACCGAGTTCTCTCGCTACGCGGCTTACAGCTTCCTGGGAGTCCCCGGATAATATGTAGACTTCTACACCCATCTCTTGTAGGAGGCGGACAGCCTTTCTAGCGTCATCCCTCACGCCATCCTCCAGGCCGATAACCGCCTTGACACGCCCGTCCACGACCACATAGACTCTCGTATACCCTGCTGTGTTGGAGGGAGGAGGGTTGAGGCCTAGGTCCTCGAGGAGCTTCTCTCCTCCAACCGCCACGCTCCTGCCATTGACCGATCCAATAATCCCCCGGCCGGGAACCTCGTCTACTGCCTCCGGCCGTGGAGGGTCCCTACCCCTCTCATTCTGGTAGTATTCGACGATGGCTCTTGCAATAGGATGCATGCTCTCCGCCTCCAGGCCTGCTGCAAGGGCTAATGCGTCAATATCGTCTTCTAGGATTTCAACAGCTGCAACCCTGGGTCTTCCATGGGTTAGGGTCCCAGTCTTATCGAATGCAGCAGTTGTGGTTTTTGACAGCGGCTGGAGGGCGTCGGGCCTCTTCAGTATAACACCTAGCCGGTGGGCTCTAGCCACGGCCGCCGCGGCGGCTGCTGGAATCGCTATTCCCAGCGCGCAGGGGCAGGCTACTACCAGGACGGTGGCGCCGATCATGAGGGACTCTATCACGCCTGCTCCTAGAATGTAGTGGGCTATCATTGTCGCCGTAGCTATGGCTAGCACTGTTGGGACGAAGACCGCCACCGCTCGATCCGCGAGCTCCTGGAGCCTAGACTTGTAGAGTCCCGCCTCCCTAGCCGCCTCTAGTGCTCTCTCAACAAGCCTATACCTGCCAGTGCGGAGCGCTGTTATCCTCAGCCATCCCCTTATCAAGGTGGAGCCAGCCAGAACAAGGTCCCCCTCGGAAACCTTCCTCGGCGTCGACTCGCCGGTGACGGGGCTCTCGTCTACCTCTCCCTCTCCACCGGATACCCTTCCATCGACTGGGAGCCTCTCTCCGGCCCTTACAATGACGGTTTCGCCTGGGGCTACCTCTTCCGCGCTTATATGGGTTTGTACCCCATTCCTCTCAACCCTAGCCTTCTCGGGGAGTATGCTTGTCGACTCCTGAAGGATCTCCTCAGCCCTCCTCTTAAGCCTGTCCTCCACATGTCTTCCGGCGAGGACGAATAGTGTTATGAAGACTATCGCCTCCGGGTAGGTTGGCCCCCCAACTAGCAGGCCATAGAGTGTTACTAGTAGTGCGGATCCAGTGCCCAGGGAGAGGAGGGTATCCATTATGAGGTATCCCCTCCTAGCTGCCTTGATTGCTGGGATGAAGAACTCGACTGCTGCCGGTATGAAGGCTAATAGGCCGGCGGCTATGGCTAATGGATGACTCAGTACAACGCCTACTGCGTAGAGGGCGGTGGCGGCGAGCGCGAGGAGGAGTGTGAGGGGGCTCTTTCCACTCCTGGCTGCGTGCTTTGCCGGTTCACTCTTCACCCCCATTTCACGGAGTTTTGTCACGATGTCATCCGGGCTCCGTGTGGCGGGATCGTACTCTACCTTTATGATCCCTGTCGACTCGACTACCCTCGCATCAACTATCCCGGGGACCCTCCTGAGGCTCTCCTCTATCCTCCTACCCATGCCTTCACGGAGGCCGTGGGCGTGGAGTATGAGCTTCTCTAGGACGGCGTCGTAGCCTATCCTCCTCAGGGCTTCTATTATAGCCTTCCTATCAGCATTCTCTTCCAGGACTACAGTGAGGGTTCCAGTGTTAGGGTCTACTGTGGCATGGGCTACTCCTGGGACCCTTGATAGCTCTGTCTCGATGATCCTCTTGCATGAAGCACAGTGTACTCCCACGAGCTTGTATCTCTCCCTAGCCCTCTTCTCTTCTTCTCTCGTTATTCTAAGCCCCAACAATCCTCCCAGGATATATATGTCGCGACAATATACAATAACTAACGTATATACGTGGGGGGTCGGAGGGGTAAGGTGTTTAACTTCCTCAACCCACCCAGGTTGTTCCTGGAAGGCTGCGTGGTTTAAGGGCGGTTGAGAATGATCGACAAGCGTCTGGTGGCTGCCGTCATAGTAATTGCAGTGATCGCTTTGGGCGTTGCATTCTACGCTGGCTCGAAGGAGAAGAGTTCATGCGGAGACTTCAAGATAATTAAGCTATGCGCTATGACTAACAGGATAATTGTTGAGACGCAGGGTTCGTGTAAGAGCGTAACCATGAAGTTCTACGATGAAGCTGGGGAGCTCAGGGCTGAGGCCGCGGTTGGGGTGGGCTCTAAGACGGTAGTCCCCCTCGAGCCCAACCTCCCACCGGGAAGGTATAGGGTCGACGTATACACCGGGGATAGTCTAGTTGAATCCTTCAAGGCAAACGTGAGCCTAGCTCCATACGTGGTGAGGTCTCAAGCTGTCGCCTGGCCGAACGGGACCATCATAGTAAACTTCCAGAGCCAGTACCCGCCATGCCTGGACAAGTACGGTATAACTGCTGTGATTGTGAGGCTCAATGATACAACCTATAATGTTACAGGCTTCTGGCCTGCTGGGGAGAAGTTCACGGTGCACGTAGACCACGAGATAACACCCAATACTAGGGTAATAGTGGTTCTAGTGGACTCGCTTGGAGACACGTATAGGGCCGCGGTGCTGCAGCCAACATAGGATGGGGGTGAATGGCTGTGGGGTTCCCGGAGGGGATACCTGGGCACGCCAGCCTCGAGGGGCCCTACAAGTGGCTCCAGGAGATGCTTAGGGAGGCTGGGGTTAGCTTCGAGGCTGAGGGGGAGACTACAAGGATACATGTTGGAAGCGTTATTGTCGAGGTTAAGGATGACCCTGAGCATGGGAGCATAGTTCAGGTCCAAGCACCCCTCCCGGTTCCAGGAGACAATCCTGGCGTGGCGGGTGAATCGCTGCGGCTGGCTGGCGAGATAATAGCGCGCCTCCACGGCAGCGTATACTATGAGGTGGAGGAGCTGGCTCCAGGATACCCCCTCCTGCGGGCGATCATCCCCTACGAGGATGAGTGGGTGCTTGTGAGGGACGTCTATGAAGCGGTCGCCTCTGCGGGGTCTAATATTATTAACGAGTACTAGCCGGGAGTATGTAGTGGGGTTGGGCGGGGCTCCCGCTTGGAATGGAGTAGGGGTGGACGCCGGTGGCTATAGACCCTCGAAAAGTGCTGCCTACGAAGATCAACCTGATAAGGCTCCGCAGAGAGGAGAAGATGCTCCGCAAGATAAGGGGGGTTATGGAGGAGAAGAGGGAGGTCCTCCTCCACTATATTAAGAGTGCTGGGGAGGAGTACAACCGGTACCAGAACGAGGTCTTCCGCGACATATACAAGCTCTTCTCCTACTACTACCAGGGCCTCGCAGAGGAGGGGGAGGCGAGGACCCGCGCCTACACCATGGCAGTCCCCGAGAGCCTTAGGGTTCGGGTGGACACGAGGGTCCTATTCGCTGTTAAGACCCCCACCTTCCAGGTAGTAGAGGAGACTATACCGGGGAACCCATACCCGCCAGAGGCTAGCCCCAAGCTGCGGGAGAGTAGGAAGATGCTGGCCAGCCTCCTCCCCTCAATACTCAAGCTCGCCGAGTACGAGGAGATGCTCCGGAGGCTCATAGCCGAGTTGAAGGAGACCCAGAGGCTGGTCAACGCCATGGACTATGTGATCCTCCCAAGCTACCAGGCGGCGATAAAGTTCATCAAGAGCGTCCTGGATGAGAGGATGAGGGAGGACTTCGTAAGGCTGAAAATGTTGAAGAGAAAGCTCGAGGAGAGGGAGGAAGAGGCTAGGGCCATATAGAGCCGAGTACGAGCAGCACTATCGCCGACACGATCAGCAGCTTGGCGAACTCCCCCGTATCCATATAGGATACAGCCTTCAACCCCCTATAGATTATCGCCCCCGCAATGAAGAGTCCGGCAAGGAGCAGTATTCCTAGCCCCGCGGCCGCTAGGTAGTAGCCTATGTCACCAGCATTTACACCGAGCGCCCCCTTGATGCTGTGTATAACCGCCTCCACGTCTTGTAAAGCCATAGTAGCGCACCCGACAAGTATTATTGTCTCAGCTGCTGGTATAGAAGGGTAGGCGGGGTGATACTCTAGTATCACGCCTCTCGCTGATTGCTATATTAAAGTTAAGGTAATTTTACCCTAACATGCTACTCTCTTAATCGAAGACCCCGCCCCTGTGCAGAATGCTGAAAGCTGCGAGCCCTAACGGGGGCCGTGAGCGGGGCCAGGACAGCGTAGGGGCGGGATCCAATGCCCCCGGCGGGTTTACTGGGATGGTGAGTCCGGTATGCCTATACCGTGGACGACGTACTCTATAATGCTGATAAGAGCCAGGTCCATACTCTTCAACGCTTGGAACGACTACGACGCCGGGGGCTACGAGTGGAGTATCAGGAAAGCCTGGCTCTCAGCCTCGATCGCTACCCTCCACTTAAACCCATTAGCCAGCGAGCCCATCGCATCGAGAGCCTATTATTCCAAGTGCGATCTCCTCGTGAGGGAAGCCTCAAGGGCGGCAGTGCTAGACTCCTTCAAGCACATAGTCTCCGATGAGTGGCTCCGTCTGGTCCTAGGATCCACATACTCAACGCCGAGCAAGACCGACTCCTTCGAAGCACTCGAAGCCGCAGCGAAGGTGCTGGATGCCGCCGAGTCCTGCGGTCTCACTGGGAGAGAGTTTAGGGAGCCACCCAGAACAGCGTTTAAGAACTCAGTGAGGCTTGGAAGCATACTTATAGGGCTAGATGACGGAGTTGGAAGACTCAACGCGTTTGAAAGGGTTAAGAGGTATAAGGAGAGCCTCCACCCCTCCTACTACAACATAATACTCACTGTGAGAGAGGCCGACGAGTACCTCAGGCTTCCGGGACCCTCTGCCATCGCTGAAAGGTGGAGCCTTGAGACTGTAACAGATGAGGGTGGAGTCGCGTCTAGGCTTGTCAAGAGGGTGAAGGGTTGAGTCCTCTAGCCTCCCCGAAGCCTCAAGGATTTATCCCGGAAAATACATAATAATATAGTGTTGTATCGCATCATGGTGCAGGCACTATATTGTCCGGAGGTGTATCTTGCCCTTGAAGCTCGTGCTCCCCGTAAGTAGGGGCGTTGGATCCTTTGAAGCCGCCGTCTCCGGCTTTACCCGAGTCCACGAGGAATACGATGTAGACGAGGTAGTGCTCCTGCACGTAACCGCCCTAGAGGAGGCAAAGAGGGTGGAGGAGTTCATAAAAAACAAGTTTAATGGAGTGAAAGTGGTGATCAAGGGTTTATCCACGCAGGCAGTTGCAGAGTACCAGGAAAGCCCTCTTCCAAGGATACTCCGGAAATCAATCCTCGAGGACAGCCCATCACTAGTACTTGTCTCGAGCGCGGGCAGGAGGCTAGCGGCGAGCGTAGCGATCGCAGGGGTAGACAAGGAGCATGCAATCCTCCACGTAAACTTCTACTGGGGTCCATGGACCGGCCTCTACTACCCCTACACGCCCAGGAGGCTCGAGCCAATAATCGTAATGCACCCCTCCCCACATGCAACCCCATTGCCAGAGCCTAGGAGTAGCGCAGACAAGCTCCCAGACATCTCGGTTGAGGGATGCAAGTTGCCCAAAGCAGGGACCCTACCACCCCTCCGCTACGCTGTAGCAGAGCTAGCTAGGAGGCTCAACAAGCACCCCGGATTTGTTAGGGGGCCGCCTCTCACCCACCGCTGCCCAACCCTCACGCTAGAAGTTGAGACCATGGGTAGGTGGAACGCAAACCTATGCAACCTGAAGAACGTGGAGCGATTCATTGAGAAGCTGGGCACCGCCCTGCACATGTGGGCTGAGGGGAAGGACCATATGAGGCTGAGCCAGATACTGGCATGGACAGGGGCGTCCCCTCTAGAATTCGAGGGTGACTTCTCGGGGACTCTAATAGCAAACACGAACCTCCTCTACCACGGGATCCACAACTACGCCTACGAGGGCGTGAAGGTAGCAATACCGGAATGCGCGGTCGCAGAGGTAATGAGCAGCATGGCTGAGGCTGTGAAGAGGAGGCGGAGGGACCCCCAATCCTTCGCCTCAATACTAGCATACCTCGCACTAAAGGAGGCGAGGGCTCACGGGGTGAACATAGTGCCAAGCGGCCCCAAACCCTGCGACACCGGCATGACTAGGATAGACCCCATACTAGTACAGGACGCAGTACTCGCAACAAGCGACTCGGGAGCATACAACCTCTGGACAGTACACCCAATCTCCAAGCTGGCAAAGCTGGTGCACGTACACTATAAGCCCGACCAGTACATAAAGCCCCACCCAGACAAGCCGGAAACAGTCTCACGAGCCTACTACGCCCTCCACCAGCTCATAATAGCAGTAGCACTAGCATCAAAACACGGAATACTAAACGCCAAAGTAGAAGCATACGTCGAGGGTGAAGAGGGAATAGTGAAGGCGCAGCCACCAACAAGCATACTCCTAGAAGCAGTAGGATACAAGACCAAGACACACAAGTAGCAATCAGGATGAATGAAGGCCTCATAAAGAATTAAACCCCACCCAGACAAGGATCGAGTAAACGGCGATGGGGCCCGGGAAGAGCCCCCCATATGGAGGGCGATGAACTACTACCAGGGCGGTCAAGCAAGATGGCCCGGGTAGCTCAGCCTGGTTAGAGCGCCGGACTGTGGATCCGGAGGTCCCGGGTTCAAATCCCGGCCCGGGCCCCACCCTTAAGATTAACAAGATAATTAAAAACAGAATTATCATAAAACAACCACAGGACGCTAACTGAAAAGGTGGCTATATAGTGGCCAACTTGAACGAATAGGGAGGGGTCCCTGCCTCATAGTCCTGTCATACGATATGGGTAAGCTGCTAGAAGAGGATCCTAGGGTTGTAGAGGAGTATAATAGAGAGTTTGCACTGGGAATAGAGAGGATTCTTAGGGGCGATCGGAGCCTATGCCAATAGAATTAATGGGAGAAGCGGCCCAGGGATAGAATACCCGCAGGCTGGGGAGTTCTCTAGAAGCTTCCTACTCTTCATGAGCCTCCGCGTCCAGCCTAGCCCGGCGGCTCCTAGAAACCCCCAGGTGGAATGGAGAATATCTCCCGCCCCTACATGTTCGATTTAATCGAATGTACATGGTAAAGAAAGGGGGTAGAGGGACTTATCACCAAGGGGGTATAGGTTCTGATGCTATCCTGCACCTTCTCCTCCGCTCTGAGAGAGGAACCGGTGGTATGCAGTCTTCCCTGTACTCGTTGGTGAGGCCTCTTTCTCAACCCTCACGATCATTGGCTCTCTTACCTTGGCGGCAAGGGCTTTCACAATAGCCCATCCACGGGGTAGTACTCTCACCTTTTCAGCTACTGGGCCCATGATCTCCTTCATCCTCTGTATGTCCACGTCTTCTACCCGGTGGGCTACGATGTTCTGGCCCATCTGGGTGGTTATCGTCTTGTCGATGAGGCTGGGCCTCTGCGTTGCTATGAATGGGGTTACACCGTTTCTGGGCCCGGTGGTTGCTATGAGTTTGAGTATGCTTTTGAGTTCTCTGACGTGCTCTTCGTCAGCTATTTGGAGTCCTCCCCTATACTCCGGCGCGTAGATGTGGGCCTCGTCTATCGCTACAATGCAGCCGAAGGTCTCGTCGCGGAGGACTTCATTGTAGATTCTTTTTAGGAGCCTTGCTAGAGTGTCGAAGGCGTGGTTGAAGTCGCTTACACTCGAGAGGTCTAGGTGTACTATCGTCTTCTCCTTGAGGAGCTCTAGAACTTCGCTTATACTTTTCCTTGCCTCCTCCTCAACAGGCTCTCCCGTCTTCGAGAGCCTGCTTTGCCATATGGTGATCTTAGTCCTCAGTTCCTGCGCTGTTTTCGGATCTCTTATAAGGGGTAGTATCTCGTCGCGGACAAACTCTGGAGTTAGGACAAGCTTCTCGCCCTGGTACTCCTGGACCGCCTGATACAAGGCCTTGGCAGCCTTAGGCCTTCTATCATAGTATCCTAGGATCTTGCGGAGCTTCTCTGCATAGGCGTGCTTGTCGGAGTATTCGTCTCCCCCTATCTCATCGATGCCTAATCTAATGTATTCTCCGGGGCCCGCTAGATTGATTAGTTCTTTGGCGCCGTATTCGCCGTCCTTGTCTATTATGAGGATGTGGGGCTTCCCTCCCAGCCTCTTGATCTCACGAATTGTTCTAGCGAGTATTGTTAGCATGGTGGTGGTCTTCCCTGTACCCACTCCTCCTACTACTAGGAGCCCCTGCCTCATGAGTTTTGGCAGCTCTAGCTTCAGGCTGTGCTTCCAGTTGGGGTAGATCTTCCCCACTTCAATGCTGGGCTCGCTGGGCTCTAGCAGGTTCCTTATTACAGTCTCGCTGGGCCTGTAGACCCTGCTGAGGGGCCTGATGTGCTCTATAAGCATCCTCAGATCGTCGGTGCTGGTCTCTCCCGCG
This sequence comes from Thermodiscus maritimus, assembly GCF_055382595.1. NCBI lineage: Archaea > Thermoproteati > Thermoproteota > Thermoprotei > Acidilobales > Acidilobaceae > Thermodiscus > Thermodiscus maritimus. The sequence continues at coordinate 877,084 of NZ_AP042434.1, read as the reverse complement.
AGGAGTCTCTCCACATCCTCAACGTATCCTATCTGTTTAGCCCTCGCCCTCGGGTAGTCTCGTGTCTCGTCTATTAGGGGTCTGCCAGCCCTGGCTAGGTCCTCCTCGTAGTCCCTAGCCTTTCTCCGGACTGGAACGTCTACTACCTGGTAGAATACGGGGACCCCTGGCTTAGAGGGGTGCTCTATGCTTACTATGTCCCCGATCTCTACCCTCTCCCCATGCATTACCGTGAAGGTTATCTCCGCGGGCTCATAGTAGCCCTCCTCGGAGAAGATGTAGCCCAGGGGCTTCTCCTCAACCAGACCCTCCAACCCCAACACTATACACCTCCGTACTCAGGGAGGACTGGGATTATGGCGTTGAAGCCCTGTTCAATGTACTTGTTTATCGCGTCGTGGAGGGCGTCCTCGTAGAGTTCTCGGAGGAGCCTATTCGTGATCTTAACCTCCTCGTCAACCTTCATCAGGGGGTAGGGTATGCCCTCCCTAGTCCTAGTCTTGTAGAGGTAGGCGAGTATCTCCTTGCAGAGGTAGGCAGTGTTGTGGGAGAAGTCTACCCTGTAGGGTGGCTGAGAGGGGCTTGTCCTTAGGAATGTGAACCTCGGCCGTGTCGCAGCAACTATCCTGTAGAGGTCTTCGTGGAGTGCTTCCTGGACTCGTGGAGGCTCCTTGGGCGGGGCTGGAGAGTATTCTCCCTCATCTAGGAGCCTTGATAGTACTACGTGGTCGAAGCCATCCACCCCGAGCCAGTGTGATAGGTATTTTGAGCGAGGCCTCTTAACAACCCCTATGAGCCCAACCCCCCTCTTCTCAGCCTCAGCGTGCAACCTTACCACGGCCTTCCTGTATCTCTCGAACGCCTCTAATTCGAGCCTTGTTCCAGCAACGGGCTTTACTAGGGCGTGGTAGGGGATCAGGGCTCCATCTATTATTAGGAGGTCCGGCTCCTCGTCGAGTAAATTGTAGGCAGTCTCGAAGACCATGGCCTCCCTAAGCTTGTCCACCACGCTTTTGACTTGATCGTATGCTTCGTAATAGCTGAGCTCGCTCGGGGTGGGCGGGACTATCTCTGGCTCGCTAACCTCGCGCTTCCGGACCCTCCTACCCTCTATGAGTATTCCCAGCGCAGCGGCGATCCCAATGTAGCCCGCGTTCAGCGCCATAACATTACCGCCGCCATCAACCACAGCGACTCTTTCCGGCTCCCAGCCGGTTCCTCCACTGCATACACAGTCTTTCCCTATCGAGGCAACCCTGCTCTCGTCTCCCTCCTGGTTGAGGGTCCCCGGTATCTGTGTGAGGAATGAGACCAGCTTCTCTCTCAGCTTGATTATTAGGTCGGGATCGGTGTAGACTTCCTCCTCTCTTATAGTGGCTGGTGACAAAGGTTTGCTCACATTATCCGATCAAGCCTCGGTAATACTATATATTTCTCCAAGCATATTACTTCATCGAATACCCCATGTTGTGGAGGCAGATTACAACCATGAATTTTAAACTGTATAAGTTTTAATTACATGACGGGGTATGTCGTTTTCCTACCGCTCCATGGGAACCTGCTGCTTTGAATACCTTGAAGGGGACCATCGCTTCTAGCATCCAGCTATATGAGAGTGTACCTCCTCATAAAGGTATATGTTTGCCGGAATACTGCATGGGCAAGAGAGTCTGGGAGGGGGTGGCTTTCTATATTCCAAGGAATTGATCAGCTCGTAGAATTCAATACCATCCTCATGATTATTCCTGTGAATGCTCCTCCTTCTACAAGCAATAAGAGCAACTGTTGGAGAAGTTCCCCCTAAAACGATGCTCCCTCCATGATATGTTATAATGTAGTCAGTCTCGTGTGCCTCTTGTATGTTATCTGCTTTCAAGAGGCGGTCACTGCTCGAAAATAAACACATCATCCAACTGGACGAGCCATTCATTAATTATTTTGGATCAGGGGTTATGCATACAGGTCATCATAGGCATTCCTGGATGCCATTCTTCACCGTTATGTTCCTCCATTGGCATCTCGTGAGGCATATGGTAGGGTTCCATGCAAGTCATGGAAATGGATGTTGCGATCACTACATTGTCTACTGAAGTTTTGATTCCTGTTATCGTAACGTTGTGCTCCATCATGTACATGGGGAAAACGTGGATATCCACTTCGTCATTGTATACTTTTTTCAGGTAGTTTCCAAGATTTGAACCAAGCAAAACAGTGTAATTCTCCCCATCCGATCTCACAACCATGAAGGGTATGTCTCTCCCTCCCGCTTCAATTACACCGTGAGCTTCAACCACCCCCCTAATCTGAATATACCCTTCTACACTCCCTATACCGGCGAGTCCGCACACGAATCCCGGAGCTCCTCGTTCACCGATGGTGCTGAGGACTGCCATGTTCTCATAGTATTTTAAAGGATATGTGGCATAGACTAGTGCTGATAAGAAAACTACTACTATAATGGAGAGTGAGAAATATTGTATCGGTTTCACTATCCTGTGCCCCCAGGCTATGGTGTTTCATCTGAGTGGATATAATTCATTGGCCCTGTTAGGTCTTTGCCTAGAACGTGTAGAGTTGATGCAATTGTAACTCCTCGATCACCATTGTATAGCCCATTTATTGTGATGTTTACCGTGTTCCCTTGTGAAACCATGTTCGTGATCTGATCTACTAGCCAGAAGCCGCTTAGCATATAGCCGTTATCCTCGTCAATGTACATTGGTTGTATCACTACGAGTACAGTGTCGTTTTCATTTGTCTTAACAATCAAGATGTTCTTTTCATTGACGGCTCCTACTACTGTACCGTTGATGGTTACTGGGATTCCATTATAGAAGTTCTCCGCATATTCCTCCATATTCTTTTCCATGTATTCCATGCCCGAGCAGTGTCCAATATAGTCGTCATGGTCATCTTCATAGTATGACTGGATCGGCATCATTCCGCTTTGACCCATCATTCCACCCATGCCCATTGGCCCATAGTCTTCTCCACCTTGCCTATAGGCTTCCTGCCCATGGGCATATGCCTGCAGGGCGACTGCAGCGGAACCTACAACTATTAGTGCGGCGATAATTAGGTAGACCGTATTCCTCGTGGTTCTTTCCATTTTTATTTCACCTCACGGTTAGTATAACGTCTTGTTTTTAACTTATATAGTAGACTCACTTAAAGTGAGTCGCCTTTAATCTAGCTAAGTTGATTGGATTGGGTGGTGGTTGGAATAATCGTAACACTGACGGCAACATCCATAGCTCTGATGATGTTGGAGGTAGTTGGATTCATCGGATTCTTATTGATCGCGTTGAGACTGTTTATCCTGTCTAGACTATTGAAGTCTGAGAGTCTAGAATACGCTACGATATCCTTCCTATTGCTGAGTTTCTCTCAGCTATCGATGGCTTTCAGCGCGATAATAGCAACCCCCAATATCTCAACAGCAATGTATGTTGCCTCAGGTGGATTTGCAGCCCTCGGATTCTACTCGTTGACAGATAAATATAAGGGACGTGGAGGGGAGTGGAACGAGTATGCATTATTTCCACTTTTATCACTCTACAAATTATTGATAGCGGTACCAGACCTGGCTGCTGGTTTTTTCGGGTTTAAAACTAGCAAGTCTGTTGAATCAAAAACTAATGCAGTAATGATAGGTATCGCCTTCACCTTCCTATTAAGGGGGCTCATCATAGCTTCAGCTATATTCAATCCACCACTAAGTATACTGGATTCAGGACTCATAGTTGTAGAACTAGTTAGATCCAGCTTGATCATGGCGCTCCTTATAAAGTACATTATAGAGGCAGGTGGGTTATGACGAGGAGAAGGAAGAGGTCAAAACTCTTGATAATAGCAGACGTACTAGACTATCTGCTAAAGGAGGGTGGAAGCGACTATGCGACAAGGATTGCGACTGGAACCGGGTTAGCCTATGATAGGCTGAGCAAGCTGCTTGAAGAGCTGGACTCTAGGGGGATAGTGAGGGTTAGGGATGAGGATGGGCGCAAGAAGGTTGAGATAACCGAAAAAGGAGTAAAATTGCTCGAAAATGTGCGGAGGCTTTGGAGCATTATAAGGGATTTCGGCTTAGACTTATGATGAACGTATATACGTGTACATAGAAATACATACTAAGATTATATATGCTTCATGTGAGTGAACAGAGAGTGAACAGACACGGAGGATGGGGGCTGTGGAGCCGGACTGTATAACACAGCACAGTTGAGGAGGATAAATCTGCCAGAACTAGCTACCGGCATAGAATTATTCCTAGTCAGGATCGATAATCTGAAACACCATGAAAAAACAATACCCAGCCGTCAAGCCAACATATCAAGGTCTATTGCAGAGAACGGATATCATGGCCCCCCGATCCTTGTAGAGGCCCGATACTTGATCATTCTTGACGGCCACCACAGGGTTAATGCGCTTAGAAGCCTCGGAGCCAGGTGGGTGCCAGCAGTCCTATTAGAGTATGGAGACGAACGCCTCACACTGTCCTCCTGGAGGCCGGATGTGAGTGTCACGCCTAGTGAAGTAGTGCGTAGGGCTCTAGCCGGCCTCCTCTATCCTCCAAAAACAACTAGGCATTTATTGAATATTGAATTACCCGTAGTTAAAGTGACTCTTAGGGACCTTAAGATCGGGAATGTAAGGGGTGTCATTATTGGGTGAGTGTTCCTTTAAGAAACTAGACATGATAAGGGCTCATAATATGCCGAGCATTGAGACCCTACTGGAGGAACTAGCCTTCATCCTTAGGGAGAAAAAATACGATCCCCTTAGATACAGGGGTGACGATAACCTAGCCTACTGGGTACTCCGGTTTCTAGGAGCAGACCTTATTCCCGTTGGAGACTGCGATGAGAAGATACCCATCGATAAGCTGGGATTCTATAGGCTCGCCGATTACGACGAATATAATGTTGCACATGAGCCTTTCATGCTTGTCATGGTTGGTAAGCCAACCCCCCTAGTCAAACTCTACATTGAGAAGAGGAAGCCACCCTTTATTTGGGCTAAGCTGGAATGGTATAATCCATATAGTCTCAGCGTGAAGGACAGGATTGCTTGGCAGATGATAGAGCTCAGTCTCGATAAATGTGAGCTATCAAGATATGATGGCATGATCGAGGTGTCTTCATCGAATACTGGCATCGCGCTCGCGGCATTAGCAGCGATACTTGGAGTAGATTTCAAGGTGCTTCTTCCAGCCTTCGCTCCTCTTGAGAACGAGAGGATCCTTAGGCTCCTTGGAGCAGAGGTGGAGAGGACTAGTGCCGGGATAACAACAGAGTTAATAGACAAGGTGAGGTCTGAGGCCATGGATAAGAACTTATATCATCCGGACCAGTTCAATAATGATGCAAACCTCCTAGCACATATGAGGTATACTGCCAGGGAGCTTTTAATTCAACTAGAGCATGCCCGGGTTAAGCCATCAAAGCTCGTGCTCCTATCGGGTACTAGTGGTACCGCTTCAGCAGTATCATTCCTCCTAACAAACTACTACCACCATGATCCACCTGAGACATTCATCGTTACTCCAGCACCAAATGAGAAGATTGAGGGAATCCGGAGGCTGGAGACAGGGGTGAAATGGCTCGATAAGATCGGGGTGGAGTATAAGGTTGTAGAAGTCAAGAGGTCTGAGGCGTTGGAGGGGATTAGGCTTGCCGCAAAGATTAATGGGATCATACCGGGTGTGAGTGGAGGTGCTGCAATCTCGGCTATAAGGAAACTCTATGATAACGGCGTTATTCAGAAAAAAGACAATGTTGTTACAATCATCCCAGATACAGGCTTCAAATACCCTCATGCAATCGAGAAGCTAGTTGGCTGACTCTCATCCATATATAAGGCGTTCCACTTGGTATTGTTCTGAGTGTTGTAGTAGGGGGTTAGATAAAGGGATAAAACGAGGATTGAACCCACACTCAAAACACATGGTGTTGTAGAATGCCTCTTGAAGGCCCAGAGCATTTATCCATGGCGTATGGGTTAAACCATTACAAACTGGACAAGCACTTGAAGGATACCCTCAAGTATTTCCTGGGCAGGGTCCCGGACCTAGACGATCTGGGAAGCTACGCTGGGACAACCGTGTACGAAGTCCTTTACCGGGTTGACAGGATGAGTCAACCATTACACGTAATGTGGAATCTAAGGGGAGAGAGGGTAGATGTTTCATGGCTCGACCCGTCCGAGAGAATTCTGATAAAGGACCTTATGCTGAAGTATGGGGTGAACCGCTACCCCTTCACCGGTGGAAGCTGGCATGAGCATTATGCAGGCATAAATTTAATCGGAGACCCTGGATTATCCTGTATATTTACTATAACGATCCAGAACAGCCTACGCCCTCAAAAAATACGGGCCAGAGGAGCTCCGCGCCTACTATGAGAGATTGGCTGGGCTCGCGGAGCCCCTCATGCTGGGTGCAACTTGGTTCACGGAGATCCAGGGTGGCAGTGACCTAGGAGCGAACACAACTACTGCTGTGAGGGGTGAGGGTGGAAAGTGGCTCCTCAACGGGTACAAGTACTTTGCCAGCGGGGCTGGACTTGCAGATATAGCCTTGGCCACCGCCAGGCCCAAGGGTGCTAGGAGCGGAGCCAAGGGCTTAGCCCTCTTCGCCGTACCACGGCTCCGCGGGGATGGGAGCCTAAACTTCTACCTCCGCAGGCTTAAGGAGAAGAGCGGCACAGTCGCGGTGCCGACTGGTGAGGTCGAGTTCATAGATACTGAGGCCTATCTATTAGGCGAGGCGGAGAAGGGGATCTACTACACCCTAGAGGACCTTATGGTTTCAAGGCTAGCCAATGCCGCAGGAGCTGTTGGCGTATCCCGGAAGGCCTACTTGGAGGCCTACATGTATACTCTACACAGGAGGGCCTTCGGGAAACGGGTTATAGACCATCCCCTCGCGAGGAGGGACCTGCTGGAGATGGAGATCCTCAACCTTGAATCCCTAGCCATAACCCATAAGGCCATAGACTTGTTCGAGAAGGCGTCGGGAGACCGGCCTCCATACACAAGGCAGTATCATTATGCAAGGCTCATGACTCACATCGCCAAGAACCTGACGGCGGAGAACGCTGCAAGAGTGACTATGCTCGCTATGGAGCTCTTCGGAGGCGTAGGCTTTCTATCAGAATACATGGTTGAGAGGTGGCATAGGGAGGCATTGATTACCCCCATATGGGAGGGGACGAGCAATATACAGGCGCTGGACATGCTCGAGGCTATTGTTGGGAAGAATGCCCACGAGCCCCTACTAGAGGATATGGGCCAGCTTGCTCGGGAAGCCTATGACCATGAGGTGGCGGGCAGCGCCTATGAGTTCATGAAGAGGAGGCTCTCAGGCCTAGCCGGGATGAGCCCCGCTGAGGCAGAGTTCAACGCGAAATACCTCCTAGAAGATCTTGGACACGCGGCGAGCGTCATACTATTAGAGAACATGGCCTCTACCCTAGATGAGGAAGTATATCACAGGGCCGCGGAGCTGGTATACAGATACGTGCTGGCGAGGAAGCCTCTAGAGAACCCGGGCACGCGTGTCCTAGAGGAGATAATCAGCCTGCAAGGGAGCCTCCCACTCTAGCTCGCGCTAATAAGTGTGGGACCTCATGAAATCCTGGATCTACTGTTAGCCCACATTTTTAATATTCCCACCCAATAATGGCTCTACGGTGTCCTACCTGTGACGGAGGAGGCTTTCAACGCGTATGCAAGCAGGCCCTGGCTTAAAAACTACGATGAAGTAGTACCCCCGGATGTAGAGGTGCCGGAGAAGCCCCTCTACTGGATCCTAGAGGAGGCTGCGAGGCAGTTCCCGGGCAGGGTGGCCCTATACTTCTACGGTTATAAGATGACATACCGGGAGTTGCTAGAGCAGGCTGAGAAGTTCGCCGGCTACCTCCGAAGCAAGGGGATCGGGCCCGGGGACGTGGTGAGCCTCTTCCTTCCCAACAGCCCCCAGTTCGCGATAGCATACTACGGCACATTGATGGCGGGGGCAACCGTTTCCCCCATGAACGTCCTATACGGTCCCACCTTAATCCGCCACCAGCTGGAGGATAACGGGGCGAAGATCCTGGTAGCTATAGATATGTTTAAGGAGAAGATAGAGGCGGGCGTCCCCGACAGTGTGGAGGAGATCATCTGGACAGGGATACAAGACTATCTCCCCTGGCTGAAGGGCGTATTGTATAAGCTGAAGACGAAGCCCCCTAAGATCAGGGAGGATTCGAGGAACAAGCTCTTCAAGAAGATACTCTACGGGAGCGAGAGGATAAGGGAGAAGCCGCATATCAACCCTAGGGAGGATATCGCCGCCCTAATGTATACTGGGGGAACCACTGGCGTCCCCAAGGGGGCAGAGCTAACCCACTACAATCTCCTCGCGAACACGATCCAGATCGACGCCTGGTACAAGATGGGTAAGAAGGCTGTAGACGTCTTCGTGGGAGCGCTGCCGTGGTTCCACATATACGGTCAGACAGCGGTGCTGAATAATGGAGTATACAAGGCGGCCTCGATAATAGTCTTCGCCAGGTGGGACGTGGAGGCTGTGATGAAGGCTATCGAGAAGTATAAGGCCAACGTGTTCCACGGAGTCCCCCTAATGTACATCGCTATAATAAATCATCCCAAGGTAAGCAAGTTCAACCTCAAGAGCCTCGAAGTATGCATAAGCGGAGCAGCCCCTCTCCCCGTCGCGGTTCGGGAGAAGTTCGAGCAGCTCACAGGGGCGAAGCTTAGAGAAGGCTACGGATTAACAGAGACGAGCCCAGTGACCCATGTAAACCCCATCCTCGGAGAGGCGAGGAGTGGGAGCATAGGCCTCCCAGTACCCAGCACGCTGGCCGCAGTAGCTAAGGTGGACGAGCCAGAGCTCCTACCGCCGGGAGAGGTTGGGGAGCTCGTTATAAGCGGCCCCCAAGTTATGAAGCAGTACCACAACATGCCGGAGGAGAACGAGGCGGTCTTCTTCGAGTGCTGCGAGAGGAGGTGGCTTAGAACAGGGGATATAGCGAAGATGGATGACGACGGCTACTTCTACATTGTTGATAGGAAGAAGGACCTGATAAAATACAAGGGATACAGCCTCTACCCGAGGGAAATAGAGGAGGTCCTCTACAAGCACGAGTGCGTCAAGGAGGCTGCCGTGATGGGGTCCCCCACCCCGAGTACTTCGAGGTACCCAAAGCCTTCATCGTGCTGAAGGAGGAGTGTAAGGGTAAGATAACCCCCGAGGAGATCAAGGAGTGGGCTAAGAAGCAGCTGGGAGAGATCAAGTACCCCAGGATCATAGAGTTCAGGGACGACCTACCCAAGACAGCGGTCGGGAAGATACTGAGAAGGGTGCTGAGAGAGGAGGAGCTGAGGAAGGCGAGGGAGGAGCAGAAGTAGCCCCCAGCCTATCTCAGCCCCACCACCTCCAACCCTCTACTAACAAGCCTTCTAGCAGTGGGAGAGAATACGACTAGAATCACCGAGTATACCAGGAGGGCTATAGCGGAGTGTATCGTGAGGGGGACTAGTTCCCTCCAAAACTCCGGGTATAGATGCCTGTTAACGCCAGAAACGTGAAGGTAGAGGAGGGACCCCGCGAAGGCCCCTGCAACTGCGAGAGCCTCTCTATTTTCCAGGGTGAAGTATAGCCTCCTCCTAAGCCAAACCGCGAATAGGAACAACTGTAGCAATGAGAAAGCTATGAGTACGAGTAGGAAGACGTTGAGGGACGATACAGGATCCCCCCGCAGCATGTATACCAGAGGCGCAGCGAATACGTATGGGGCCACCGCAAGGAGCGCGGAGTACTCTAGTGTGCGTGATAATAGCGTATTCCTATCAATCCTGCTCATGGTGGCCTCCGGCTGGTCCAGGGCGAGGAGGGCCTGGCGTATTATGTTAGCCACCCCACTGAACAGTGCTAGCACCGCCACGAGCTGTAGCGCGGTGGCTGAGGCAAGATACCTGGGATTATAGAGGTCTGCTATGGCGCGGGGTGCGCCTATGAATATGGAGGAGAGCATCCCCGTGAAGATAAGGTAGAGTACTAGGGACACCTCCACGTCCTCGGCCCTAGGCTTACGGAGGATCCTGGAATACATTGGCATCGATGTTAGGCTACTTGCCATCATGAGTGGGGTCTCGCTCGTCACGGCCACATTCAAGTATGCAACCGCCTCGCTGCTACCGGTGAGCCATGAAATGTAGGGCCTGTTGAAGAGCCTCATGATCCTGGAAACCATGTATAGGAGGGGGAGCCTCCAGTTACGGAGCCAGTAGGCTGCCAGACCCCAGTTGACGCCCCCCTCTCTAACCCCCGCTCTATCAAGGAGTATTATATAGCCTAGACCAGTAATGCTCGAGGCAGCGGTCATCGATAGTACCGCTCCACCAAACCCCCAACGGGCGGGGACCACAAGGATATAGCCGAGGAGGAACCGGAGGACCTCGTAAACAACCCTCATCAAGCCGACTCTTCCAGGCCTAACTACAAGGGTTATGTTAGATAGATAGTATTGTATCGGCGCCAATATCACGAACGCCCAACCCCCCGCTGTAAGGTCGAAGCTTATACCGAGGGCCCATGACTCTAGGGCTGCGAAGCCCAGGTAGAGTGGGGGGAGAATAATCAGGGAGTATGCCAGTGTTAAGGCTAGCCCCGCTCCAACCCCCTCATAGTCGCCCCTGGAAGCCCACCTCTGCGCCCAGAAAACCCATATGGTCGTGATCACCTGGGCTATTGTGGCGAAGGCTAGTATGAGGCCGAAGGCAGCGAACTCTTCAACCGACAGCTTCCTGGCAACTATTATCGTAAAGCCGACGCTCACAGCGAGCCTAACGATTAGTGAGGAGTACAGGATCACGTTGCTCCTCACTAGCCGGATCTCTCCAGGCACCTCTTACACCGCTTGGGCCGCGGAGGCGGCTTAATGCTCCCCTTTAACCGCCATAACGGTGAGTGGGTCGAGATTAATACTATAATCCTTCACCGAGCATTTCACCGATGGAGTGGCTGTTTCTTATTAATTCCCTGTAATCTTCCACATAATAGTATATACACTGGTCAGCTTGATGAAATAAAAATAGATTCCCACAATAATAACACCATGCACGGATTCTAGAGGTGGTTGGATGGGAGAGCTTCCTTCTCCGCAGGAATCCCTTAAGAACTTCATGGAGTCCAGGGACTACATCCTCTCCAGACCCCTCTACGAGGAGGCCCGAGCCAATTTCCGCTGGCCCCGCCTCGGGGAGTGGAACTGGGCAGTCCAATACTTCAACGGTGTCCTAGCCGAGAAAGCCACCAATCCCGCAGTCATCTGGGTCGACGACGAGCTCCTAGACTCGAGGGATAGTAAGAAGGTATCCTATCAGAGGCTTAAGGAGGACTCCGACAGGCTCGTGAACGCACTAGAGTCCAGGGGGTATAGTAAGGGTGACTCGATCCTCGTTATGACAGGCAACGACCTCGAGCTCTTCACGATATTCCTAGGCCTCCTTAAGGGAGGAATGCCAATAGTCCCCGCAACCATACTACTATCAACCGAGGACGTGCTGGACAGGGTGAAAAGAGCTAGTGTGAAAGCGGTATTCGCCGATAAGAACGCTTTCGAGAAGATAGAGGCAATAAAAGATAAGCTGGAGGCGAGCGGGGTTAGGGACTTCGTAAGCATAGGAGAGGATAGAAGGGGCTGGACTAACTTCGAAGACCTCCTCTCCGAGGGGGGAGTGGGCTACAATAAGGTGGTAACACGCGGAGACGACATAGCCCTCATATACTTCACCAGCGGTACCACAGCGAAGCCAAAGATGGTGTTCCACACCCACGCCTCATACCCAGCAGGACACCTCACCACAATATACTGGATCGGAGACCAGCCTGGAGACAGGCACTACAACATATCCAGCCCAGGCTGGGCCAAGTGGGCCTGGTCAACATTCTTCTCAGCCTTCAACGCTGGAGCTACGAGCATGGTATACGCCTACAAGGGCTTCAACCCCCCGAAGGTGCTAGAATTCATAACAGAGTACAAGGTGAACACCCTCTGCGCCCCACCCACCGTTTGGAGAATGTTCATACTAGAAGACATGACAAAGTACGACTGGAGCAACCTCCGCGAGGCAGTAAGCGCGGGAGAACCATTGAACCCCAAGGTCATAGAGACCGTTAAGGAACAGACCGGCGTCACCGTGAGGGAGGGATACGGTCAGACAGAGACAACACTCCAGATAGGATACTTCCCGGGCATAGAGGTGAAGCCTGGCTCAATGGGTAAACCAGCACCCGGATATGAAATAGTCCTCGTAGATCCGGAAGGGAACCCTGTCCCTCTAGGTGAAGACGGGCAGATAACGATAAGGATAGAGCCCGAGAGACCCCTAGGCCTCATGAAGGGCTACGACAACCCCGAGAAGAACAAGGCGGTGTTCAGGCTGGGACTCTACTGGACAGGCGACGTAGCCACAATGGACCACGATGGATACCTATACTTCATAGGCAGGGCGGACAACGTCTTCAAGAGCAGCGATTACAGGATAAGCCCCTTCGAAGTCGAGAGCGCCCTCATAAAACACCCAGCCGTGGCAGAGGTAGCTGTAGTGCCGAGCCCACACCCCATCAAGTGGACAGTGCCGAAGGCATTCATAGTACTGAAACCAGGCTACAAGCCAAGCCCAGAACTGGCAAGGGACATATTCAAGTACGCTAGAGAAAACATGGCGCCATACAAGAGGCCGAGGATAATAGAATTCGTCGACCAGCTCCCCAAGACCATAAGCGGGAAGATTAGGAGGGTACAGCTTAGGAGGCTGGAGAAGGAGCGCAGAGACAGGGGGGAGAAAGGAGAGAACGAGTACTTCGAGGAGGAATTCTTCCCCAAGCAAAAATAACACTAAATAATAGAAGTGAACATGACATAGAATCAATGGGTAGAGGGGCACAAGTTCAAACATTATTTCTCCATTCTCTAACCCTTCCATGCCTATCTAGTCTCTAACCCAACCCCCTATGGAAAACAAGGTATAGTGGAGTACGTGGAATCTATGGCACTTGCCCATCCTAAAACTAGTAATAATAGACTTTTTATTGAGGAAATAGTATTACCCCAGGATCCAGGTTGGGCATAACTGCCTAGGCCCTCAATGATGCTCTCCAGGGGAGCCCTTATAGAGTACTTTATTATCTATAAGGAATGTAATGGGGACTTCTTCCCCGAGGAGTTCTCTTAATTCTGCTACATTCTCTTCTGACCCGGATAGTGAGAATAAGCCTGCGATACTAGCTCGCGCTTTCATCGAGATCCTTATCAGGGGTTTTATACGGGTAGGATCGAGGTCAAGGGAAACTAGTAGTATTTTGGAGTTTCTCTCAAGGCATTTCTTGGGAACACCTACTGAGGCAAGGAGCCCGTTGCAGAGCTGGAGGGGCTCGGTTATTAGGTTGGACGAGAGGGGCCTGATCGATGAAATACAAAGTCTGGCTTTTAGGGATGTCGCTATTTGGGATGCGAGGGCGGCTGAGTACTCGTCAGGCGCAGATAATATTATTTCTATTTTTAATTTTCCATACTTCTCATAAGCCTTTAAGGATGCCAGCTCCAAGATCCCAGGGTTGCCTAGATAGCCCCACAAGTCCATAGAGCGTGGTAGTTTCTCCTCAAAAACTCTTTCAAATAGACGGAGAGCTCTTATTTTCTCAAGCAGTTTGCTAGTCGTTGTCTTCTCCGGGACGCTTCTGAGCATGATGTATCTCCATAGAACCTGGCTAGGGATTTCGAGCAAACTCTCCAGTTCCTTAAATGTATAGAAGTATTTTAGGACTCTCAGCTCACGGAGCAATTTATTCCTTGGATTCCTTTCTAGTGAACGCTCTAGAGAGTCCTCCAAATCGAACCTCCAGAGACGGTCATCTCTCGACGGGAATAAAAAGAGCGGCGCTTAAACCCGTTCGAGCTCGCGCTCCATTATATACGCGATTGGCTTGAAACCGTACCTTCTATAGAACGTGATTGCCTTCTTGTTTGCAAGCTCTACTCGGAGAGCCATACTATTCACACCTCTACTCAAAGCGTATTTGGCAGCCTCATCAAGTAATCTCTTACCAAGCCCTCTCCTCCTATGCCTCGCATCCACCTCAATGTCAATTATGAAGGCCTGCCTCTTGTAGTATACAGTATCCCACTCCTCTTTCAACCAGAGGAGGCCTACTATCTTATTGTCGGAGTCTAACACCACGAAGAAAACATTGTCTCCCGGAGACTCGTATAGAGCCATGAAAATTCTTCTGTGCAGCTGCTGGAATTCCTCATAGTTGCCATGCTTCCCACTGTCTTCTAGGAGCTCCCAGCTAATCCTTCTATCGAATTCTACAATTTCCTCGAGCATTGACTCGTCTGCTCTAAGTATCTTGTATCCTGTGGTGGGGTCCCTTTCTGATCTCACCCTTCACCGCCTCCTCTCTATCGATTTCTATCCATCCCTCTGGTGATAGGTACGCGTATCCCTTGACGTACTCCTCGTATATCCTGTAAACTTTCTCTCTGAAAGCTACGGGTATGTTATCGAAATGGGAGTTTGAGTCGTCGAACTGGAGCATTTCCACGTGATCGTGCCTCTTAGCCCCCACTATAGGCTTACCCGTCCTTTGCGCTAGCAGGTATAGGGAGTGTTCCAGCTCGTCTTTGTCGAGCCTTATCTTCCCCGCCCTAATCCTATCTAGGACGGTATCGATATGCGCCCGCTTATACCCTATAAGCTCCGGGTTGACACCGTTGGCTAGCAGGAACAGTATTATCCCGTTACACTTGGAGCAGGTTCCACACGGTACTATGCGGCCATTCTCAACGTGTACTGAGTGGCAGCTGCGCTGGAGCCGGAAGAGTTCAGGGTATCGTTTGGAAAGTACCCTTTCAACTATAAGGCCTGAAAGAGGCCTTACCACGGACCACTGTTTGAAGCCGAAACCTCTCTTTGAGAACCAGTTTGTCATATACTTGTCGAACTCCTGGCTCTGATCATATACTCCATTATAATGCCTAATCCCCCTATACGTGTATGATGTTCCAGAGGGGTCGTCGTATTCGTTCCCCAGTATTATATTGGCTATTCTCCTCTTGTAGATGAGCGGAAGGAACGAGAATACGTAGTGCTCGAAGAAGAATAGCCTGATTGGATAAGTGTCTGCCCTCCTTTTAGTGTATGCATTCTCCTTTAGTATCCTCATATGGCTACCTATGAACTTGTAGAGTCGGTCAACGTTGCTCCAAACCCTCATGGTCCGTGGATCGTGCTCGCGGAAATACCTATAAGCGGTTAGTGCAGTTAGCCAGTGATGCCCCGACTCATTGAAGAAGCAGGGGTAAACCTCGCATCCAGCCTCCCGAAGAATACCATAAGATAGCAGGCTCTCCTTACCGCCAGATGACATAACGGCGCACTTGCTCTCGTCTAGACTAGCGTATAGGGGCCTGGGGTCCACTGTATCGGTGAATACGAGTTCCGCCCTGGGCTCGGCGTCTTCTGGCTCGACGCTTTCAGGGTCGGGTACGAATTCTTCCCGGACAAACCCGGTCTTCTTCATGATCTTGTTGACGAATATATCGCGTGCAGTTATCCTAATCATATCCGAGAGGAATTGCTGGTCTAGCACGGTTAGAGGCAGGTCGAACACTATCTTATCCGCGAAAAGCCCATAGTTTACAGCGGGGACCGAGGCCATGAGTGCTGCGAACTCAACCGTCTCTTCGCCTTCGAGTTTTTCCTCGTACTTGTGTATGAGCCTATAGCGGAGTGTTCCTCCATCCAGCTTCTCTATAATGTAATCGGCGGTGATCCTGTACTTCTCTACCCGGAGATTAGATACAGTTATGCTTTTGAAGCAGTTGAGGTCGACCACTTCAGGCTCCCTCCAAGTAATCCCTCACTATCCCTCTCGCAACCTTCTCTACGCCGTGAAGGACTGGGTCGCAGGCTATCACGCCGTACTCCTTCTCGTAACGTTTAACGATCTCCTCGACTTCACTGGGTGTCAGGCCTTCATGGTTTATGGTTATGGCGTAGACCTCGCGACCCGTTAGTAGTTCTATTAGGCGCAGGTATCTCTCGAGGCTCGGCATGGGGTATTGGGGGAACCCGTCGAGATGCCTCCTGCCTGGGGCATGCTGGAGTATGATCACTTCGGGTCTTACCAGGGCGAGGATTTCGAACCCGCCGGGGAACACGGGGTGTAGGAGAGAGCCCTGGCCCGGGACTATTATGGCGCGTGGATTCTCAGCTCTATACGCTCTAACGATCTCATGCTCTAACCCCCCAGTGATGAAGTCGTTTATCATTGCATCCAAGACTATCCCGTACTTCGCGCCCTGCATCCAAGCCGTCTGCCCGGTTCCGATGAATATTGTCTTATACCCTAGCCTGTTCAGTTCATCTGCGAGCATGAGGGCGGTGGTCCTCTTCCCTATAGCTGAGTCGGTTCCTAAAACAGCTATCCTGAGAGAGTCAACCTCCTCTATCTCACCCGTATAGAATATTTTCATATCCCTGTAGATCTTCCTTACATCAATGATCCTTGCTCCCCTCTCTCTTGCGAGCCTCGAGAATTCTGGGTCCTCGCTTAGAAACTCGTGCAGCCCCGATACAATATTGAGGCCCCTCTCCAGCGCCTCCCTTACCATGGGCCTATAGTGTTCGGGGAGTCTTCCACCGGCTGTGGCGACTCCTATTATGAGTGTTTTTACACTTGGATTTTCGCGAAGCGCCTCTTCCAGGCTTGCATATATCGGGATCCCACGGGGCTTCCCATCTAGTACCTCTCCTGCATCGCTGCCGGCAAGCGTGCTATCGATCACACCCATAATCCTGTATCTTGCAGAGTAGCGGACTAAGCCATGGGCTGTCTTTGCATCGGTGCTCCGGTAGAGTCCTTCCGCTAATACTAGTGCCTCCTCCATGACTATAGACACCTACCTGTAAACACTACTACGTGGGCCCCGTCTCCATCGATCCCTCTTAGAATCGTGAGCGCCTCCAGAGTGGAGGCTGATGCTGGGAGGACGCATATGCCCTCTAACTCCATTGCCAGCCTCGAGTAGCGGGCCATCCTATGATCTGGGACTTCTACCACGAATCCACTCGTCTCCCTCACAGCTTTTAGAGCAAGGTCTCCGTCGAAAGCGATCATTGCTACGAGCGGCTCGTTCAGCCGGGTCTCCCTAACATTGGAGAGCGTGGGAGTCTTATCAAGACCATTCTTATACGCGTAGGCTATGGGGTTGCCGTGGATAGTCGTGGCCGCAATTATGCGAGGCATCCTCTCTATAACCCCGGAGTACAGGAGTTCCTTGAAACCCAGGTATATCCCGGCAAGTGTTGAACCGTTTCCTGCCGGCACAATTACACTCTCAGGTGCCCCTCCAAGGGCATCCACTATCTCGTAAGAGATGCTCATGTAGCCCTCTAACCCAATCATCCAATTCTTAGAGCCTGGATTTGCATCATACCATCCCTGCTCGCTGGCAATCCTAGAACTCTCTATAACGGCGTCTTCATATGACCCATCAACTAGTACAATTTTCGCCCCCAGCGAGGCCATTTCTCCTAGGCGCTCGTTGCTGTAGTGCCTGGGGACATAGATTACAGCTTGTAGGCCAGCCATTCTGGCGTAGTAGGCCAGTGATACTCCATAGTTCCCACACGTTCCTGCAGTTATTGTGTCGTAGCCCTCGCTCTTGGCAGTAGCTACATGTAATGCGGCTGCCCTGTCCTTCTGAGTCCCCGTGGGGTTAGAGCCCTCATATTTTACATAGAGCCCTTTTACGCCAAAGTAGCTTCCTAGACTATCTGCTCTTAATAGGGGAGTCGCAAGGCTTAGGGACCCTTCAAGGATCGTAGTCCTCAGGAGGCTTTCTACCACCATTTAACGCCTCTCACCACAAGCTAGGCGGGATAAACTAAAAATATAATAAAAATAGTTTTATTGAGAAAGCAGGTCATTTACCACTCTTCCTCCTCGACTTCCTCCTCTTCTTCGTATTCCTCTTCCGGCTCCTCTACCTCTAGTTCCTCTTCGTATTCTTCCTCTTCTTCCTCCTCCCTCCTCTTCCTGGGCGGCATACCGGTTCCCTCTTTTGGGGTCGTATCTACGCATAGAATGATGGGTGCTTTATCGGTGAGTAGACTCATGTGGTTCCAAGGCTGAACTAGTAAAAGCAAGGTATACATTACCCATATAGTACTCCAAGAGGCTACCATGTACTGTAGAAGCCGAGATATGATACCAGCCAATTATAAACTAATATTTATTAATTATCACTTATAATAATATTTAATTCCTATAAAAGAATACTCAATAATGACTTCACGATATGTATGAGGAGAGGAGAGTCGGGGCAGGAGAAGACACACATGAATTCTATATTAAACAAGAAGGGTTCTCCCCGAAACAAAAATAACACCACCAGCCAATACTGGAGAACGGGCGTCCTAGCAGGGCCCGTAGCTCAGCCAGGATAGAGCGCCGGCCTGCGGAGCCGGAGGCCCCGGGTTCAAATCCCGGCGGGCCCGCCACAGCCACGCTACTACCAGATATTCATTTTCACTGCTAGGCATGGCTTGGCGGCTTGTATTAGACGTTAACAAGCCCCTGTTTAACCATGTGAGCCTGCTGGATCTGATAAGATCTAAATGGTGTGTGTTGATGTAAAGAACTATTAAGGGATTTTGTAATAGGGGTTTCTAGAATAATTTTTTCACAATATATAATATTATGGCAAGTGCTATTACCACTATTGCCGCTGTCCCCACAGCTCCTCCGATTTTAACCATCTTGTAAGCTTTTTCCGTGTTAAAACCCCCGCTGGAAGACTGGGTTTCCCCCATGCTTGCTGAGCTGCTGCCTCCTCCATTATAGGTGTTGGAGCCGCCAACCCCACCGTTGCTAGTGGCACTTGATTTTGTGGCGGACCCTTCGTCTACTGCGTGGAAGTTCTTGGGAGAGGAGAGGCTAACGTCTCCCGCATTCACTACGTAAGATAGAGACCAGTAACTGTAGTCTTCACTGTATAGTGTTCCGGCTGGTAGCGCTACCGAGAATGAGACCTCGTTTTCTCCCACGTTTACATCTTGGATGGGCTGGAAGGCTACGCCTCCCGTTGGTGTTACAATAGCTATTGATGCATTGTCCACCTGCATCTCATTATTCTCGGAGTGGAGTACCACCATAACAGTATAGTTCCACATGCTCCCCTCATTCGCTACTTGTAGGACCCACATGAACATGTACCAGACATCCTTTCCTGTGTAGAGTCCTCCATCCAGCGTTATCTTTCCACTCGCCTGCCTCGATCCCCGATCCACGCTAAAGCTGGCGGAGCGTATGTCGAAGGAGGAGACAGGCGCATCTACCACGCCATTGCTGAGCATGACCACGTCCCCAGCATCATCAGTACCGGAGAATGTCTCGACCTGTGAACCGTGGATAATCGATGGCGTAGTGCTCAATGCCAGAAGGAGTAGGAGGACGAAGACTGCCTTCTCCAGCGACTAAATCGCTGGCACCCCTGGTGTTGGATGCTTCCTTAAATCTCTATATGAAAAACCATACTTTGAATGAAGGGCTGCTCTCGGGCTTCAATCCTCCTACTGCTGGCCATCAGGATCTCGTTGCAGAAGCACTTGTTGATCCTACCGGAGGCCCTGAGTACTCTCATGTGGAGCATGCTCCCGGTAGTCTGCTCTGTTATGGTTGCTAGTATGAATATTGGGGTCCCTATTAGGGGTGTGTTGCTGATGCTTCTGAGTAGTAGGATGGAATGTTATAGCTAACCCCATCACTAGTATTAGTTCGGTCCCGTTCCCTAGTATCTTGGAGTAGGTTCTCCAGTATCCGAAAGCTATGTACAGAATGTATGCTGCCGCAGCCGCTACCGATATTACTGGTCCTACCATCTCCATTTACCTTAAATTCGCCCCCCATTAATTCTTCACGGAGATTTAGGCTGGTCCTCGATATCTTCATAGTTTGGTATTACTCGTAAAGGTTAATCCCTTGGAATGGCTCCTACAAAACAAGTTGATAAGTAAGTTATCATAATCCATTTAAATATGTGATTAACTAGTTATACCGTGGTGACCTGGTTGGAATACGGCTACAGTATTGAGCCAGTCCCAAGAAGTGAGAGGAGGTACGGGTTCATAGAGAACCTAGCAATATGGTTCGGGGCAGGAATAAGCATAGCAGAATTCTGGGCCGGAGCAATACTCGTAGCCAGCCCATTATCACTCAACCTGAAAGCAGCACTCCTAGCAATAATCCTAGGCCACCTAATAGGCAACGCCCTCCTATCCCTAGTAGCTGTTATGGGCTCCGATACTGGTCTCCCAACGATGGTGTTGTCTAGGAGGCCCCTCGGAGTAAAGGGCTCTCACCTAGTCTCCGCCCTCAACTACCTGCAGCTCATAGGATGGACTGCTATAATGATTGTAGTTGGAGCTCGAGCCCTCGACACTGTCTCCGCCGAGGTATTTGGCCTCCACGCATACCATGCATGGATCCTAGTTCTAGGAGGCCTCGTAACGGCATGGGCTATAACCGGCCCCGAACGGTGGAGGTACCTCGAAGTACCATCGGCGATCCTGCTCCTACTCCTCGTGGCATGGCTCTCCTACATTGTGGTAAAGGACTACGGGTTCTCGAGCCACTTCTCCGGTGAGTTAAGCCTCTCCCCCGCCTTTTGGGTCGGGCTGGACCTTGTTATAGCAATGCCAGTCTCCTGGGCGCCTCTAGTAGCGGATTACTCTAGGTTCTCTAGGAGGAGTAGGGAGGCGTTCTGGGGGACCTATATCGGCTACTTCGCTTCAAGCGGCCTATTCTACTTCCTTGGAGCCTTCAGCAACATAGTGTTGGGCGAGATGGATCCGATAGGGGTTATAGCATTCTACGGGCTGGGGGTTCCCGCTATGCTCATCATACTATTCTCAACCGCCACAACAACGTTCCTCGACGTCTACAGTGCGGCGATAACTTACAAGAATATGAGGCCCGAGTCGGACGCCAGGCTCCAAGTCATAGTAGCTGGAGTACTTGGCACGCTACTCGCCCTCGTATTCCCCGTGGAGGAGTACGAGTGGTTCCTCCTCCTAATCGGCGGGGCCTTCGTAAGCCTCACAGCGGTGATGATCATGGACTACCTCGCCTGTAGAAGCTGCTACACGGAGCCCTCACGCGTCCTGAATCCAGGCGCCCGTGTAAGGTGGGGAGCCCTCACAGTATGGGCTCTAGGCTTCATCTTCTACATCCTACTTGCAATTGGATCCCTCATAGGTGTCCGGGTCCCCCTCTTCTCAGCCTTGGGGGATCGGTTGGGGAGCTCTATCCCCACGCTCATCCTGGTCTCCCCAGCCTACCTCCTATACCTTGCATTAACCGGGAGGTGGTCTTCCCGTGGAGAGTGTTGTGATCGGGAAGGTTGATAGGAGGCTCTTCGACGAGGTCATCCTCCCCCATCTTGGCAGGAGGGACCCCTCTATAATCGTGGGGCCTAGGCATGGCGTTGACTTCAGCGTGGTGGAGGTGGGGGATAAGGTCCTCATAGTAGAGGTTGACCCTGTATTCGTCGTCCCCGAGTACGGCTGGGAGAGGAGCGCCTGGTTCGCAGTAAACATACTCGCCAGTGACGTAGCAGTCTCTGGGGTGCCGCCAAGATACCTCTTCATAGACCTCAACCTCCCACTAACAATGAGCGACGAGGAGTTCAAGACGCTCTGGACCCTCATCCATAGAGAGTGCGAGAAGCTCGGAGTAGCCATCGCCGGAGGACACACGGGTAGGTACGGGGGAGTAGACTACCCCATGATCGGGGGAGCCACTATGATCGGGGTCGCTGGGAGGGATGAATACGTCACCCCCGCCATGGCTAGGCCGGGAGACGCAGTCATAATGACTAAGGGGCCAGCTGTTGAAACCGCAGGCATACTTGCAACCATGTTCCCAAGAGTCCTCGAGGAGAGGTATGGGAGGGAGTTCGCGGAGAAGGCAAAGGAGATCTTCTGGCTCCAGAGCGTCGTGGAAGATGCATTAACACTAGCAAGGCTGGGGCTGCGCCGGGGAGTTACTGCAATGCATGATGCAACAGAGTATGGGGTGTGGGGTGCTCTCCACGACATTGCAGAGGCCAGCGGTGTAGGGATTAGAGTATACAGGGACAGGCTCTTCATACGACCCGATGTCGAAAAGGTTGTCAAGGCCTTCAGCGAATACACGGGGATACCCATCGACCCGTACGCGGCGATAAGCGAGGGGACCCTCATAGCAACAGTATCACGGGATAAGGCTAGGGAGGCAGTAGAGCTCCTGGAGAGCAGAGGGATAGACGCTGCAGTTATAGGAGAGGTAGTAGAGGGGGAGGGAGTAGTCCTCGTGGATCATGGGGAGGAGAGGGAGCTCTCCAGGCCCAGCCAGGACCCCTTCTGGCCCGTCTTCTTCAAGACAATAGAGATCATACGAGGAGGCGGAGGAAGGTGAGGGTCCCTGTAGCCCTCACAATAGCTGGTAGCGATAGCGGAGGGGGAGCCGGGATACAAGCAGACCTGAAAACCTTCGCCGCCCTAGGAGTACACGGGGCATCAGCCATAACAAGCATTACAGCCCAGAACACGCGGGAGGTAAGGGCAATACACGATCTACCCCCAGAGATGGTGGTGGCGCAGATAGAGGCCGTAGCAGATGATCTAGGAGTAGACGCCGCCAAGACAGGGATGCTGAGCAACGCTGGAATAATAAGAGCAGTAGCAGGGGCGGTGGAGAAGTACGGGTTCCCCCTCGTCGTGGACCCCGTCATGATCGCCAAGTCGGGGGCACGCCTACTAAGAGAGGATGCAGTGGAGGCCCTGGTAAGAGACCTGATCCCACACGCGACGGTTGTAACCCCAAACAAGCCGGAGGCGGAAGCCATAACAGGGATCAAGATAAGGAGTCTCGGAGAAGCAAGGGAGGCCGCGAGGATAATAGTGGAGGACCACGGCGCGGAGGCCGCGGTGGTTAAAGGGGGACATATGACTGGAGAATACTCTATCGACATCCTCTACTATAAGGGGCGATACTACGAGTACAAGGCCGAGCGGATAAACACCAACACCACCCACGGCACAGGATGCTCCTTCTCCGCCGCCATAACAGCAATGCTCGCTCGAGGAGAGAGCATACCGCGAGCAGTCGAGGTGGCTAAGGAGTTCATAACCACCGCGATAAGGTACGGGCTCAGGGTAGGAGGCGGCCACGGCCCCGTAAACCCAGCGGCATGGACAATAATACCAGCCGAGAAGTACAGGGTGCTCGAGAACCTGAGGAGAGCGATCAAGATCCTAGAGGAGAACGGGAGGATCGTGAACCGGCTTGTGCCAGAGGTCTTCATAAACATAGGGATGGCGCTCCCAGCACCCTACGCTAGGACAATAGATGATGTCGCAGCGGTACCCGGGAGGATCGGGAGGTATAGGGACTCGATCATAGTGAAGGCGGAGCCCGAGTTCGGCGTGTCAAGCCACGTGGCCCGGGCAATACTCGCGGCAATGAAGTATGATCCAAGCGTAAGGGCTGCGGCGAACATAGCATATACCCGGGAAGTGGAGGAGGCAGCCAAGAAGCTGGGCTTGGTTGAAAGCAGCTTCGACAGGAGGGAGGAGCCCCCAGAGGTGAAAGCTGTGGAGGGGAAAACCACAGAGTGGGGGATTAGCACAGCCGTGGAGAGGGCTGGTGGGAGGGTCCCCGACATAATATACGATTACGGGGAGCACGGCAAGGAGCCGCTAGCCCTAGTATTCGGCAAGACCGCGGTTGAGGTGGCTGAGAAGATAATAAGGATAGGGAAAGTGATCGAGGCGAATAGCCCGTGGCTCCGACGATAATTGAATGGAAGAAATAGTTATTACTAGGCGTTGAAGGAGGGAGGGGAGACTCGTCCAGTCCGCTTCTCTACACTGGTACTCCGGCATGGGGATTTATTCAACCACTAATCGGTTGTTATAGTAACATTTTGCCCAGAAACCTTATTTTATAAGAGTATACTTGACCAGGCGGGATGCGGCATGGCCGGAGTAAAGAGAGTGTTCATCGCTACCCGGCCTTGGAGCTTCCCAATGACTATACTGGTAGTGCTCATCTCCACTGTGGTGGCGCCCCTAATCGATCATACTATGGATTGGCTCATGCTTACCATTGCGATCGCGGGCTCTGTTCTCCTCCATGCAATGGTTAATGTGCTGAACGACTACTTCGACTACAAGAGCGGCCTAGACAGGCCTGGGACGGGGACTGTAGAGTATAGGCCTCACCCCATAATCCACGGCATACTCTCGCCGGGATCCACTTTTGCACTCGGGCTGGGCTTCGGCGTTTCAGGGCTCATTCTAGCAGTGATCGCAGCATTCCTGGGTAGACCGCTTGCCGTTGTATTAGGGCTGCTGGGCTTTGCGATCGCATTCCTCTATACGGGTCCACCATTCCCCTTGAAGTATAACGCGCTAGGGGAGATTGGAGTCTATACTGCCTGGGGGATCCTTATACCCCTAGGCTCATACTATCTCGTAACTGGGAGGATTAGCCTCGCACCCATCCTGGTAGCTTTACCCATATCTATACTCATCGTTGACGTGTTGTTGGCTAACAATATACGGGATATTGAGGCGGATAGGGGTGCGGGGATCGAGACGCTAGCTACACGCCTAGGATTCAACGCTTCAAAACGCTTGTTTAAAACATTAATATACGGTGCGTATGCTGCTTCATTCCTCATAATTTTATTAGACAAGTCCCTCATTATAGCGTCCCTCCTGGGACTCCTCAGCATAGGTGAGGCTAGGAGGGTTGCATCCATGTTCGATGAGAACCCTTCTCCCCCCGACGCAGACCCTAGGACAGCTGTCCTTGTGCAAAGATTCTCCATCCTATACTTGATAGGCCTTATCACCGCAGTATTATTAAATATATTATGAGCTTTTGGTATTAATGGTTGCTGGGGCTTCGAGCGAGTCTGTTGGTGCTTTATAAAGTCACATCCCCTCCCAATTATCATTTCTTGGTGGAGTAGGACTGGTTGCCGGAGGATCCCTACTAGCCCTAATCTTACTGGGCTGGCTGGCGAGCAACCTGTAATAGCGGCATCCACTAGCCACATACGCTATTGTATCGGGCATCCCCCGGATGCGACTTCTATTAGTGCCTTCGAGATCCTAGTGGTATACCCAGATGATACTCCGCTGGAGCTCCTGGAAGAGTATAAGGGGATGGGTAAAACAGTGCTGGCATACCTGAATATAGGTTACGCGGAGGATTAGAGGGACTACTGGAACGATACAAGCCTCCACAGTATAATCTATGGAGGGACGGAGTATGAAGGGGAATACTATGTTGAGTATTGGAGGCCGGAGTGGAGGGAGGTAGTCATAGACCATGCCCTCAGCTATATTAGAGAATGGTTTGACGGGGTATACCTTGACAATGTCGACGCCTACTTGGTGTTGGAGGATGAGAACTTCTCCTGGACTAGTGGAGTGGCATTGAGGAGCGGGATGCTGAGCCTTGTAGAGGCTGTATCAACGGCGGTGCGGAATGATACTGGAGGCTCCGGCCTAGTCTATATCAACATTGGAGGCGCGCTTGAAGATCTAGACGGAGGCCTCGCCCTCAAAGACTACATAAACGGCTATGTTAGAGAGGAGGTTTTCTTCTACAGTGATGGAGCCTGTAAGGATCACAGGGCTCCATTCTGGGAGTGGTGGAGGCTCGAATACTATCTAAGGCTCGGAGTCGAGGCCGGGCTAGTCGGGAGCGTCGTCGAGTTCGTCTCGAACCCCACGGACGTCGCCTACGCCTTAATGGCTCACTCTCCATGGGGTAACGGCGTGATCCTACAGCCAGCCTGCGACCCATACTACTACGATCCCCAACTACACCTCTCCGCTACACGTTAAGCGGGTGAAGGAATAATGGAGCCCAAGAACATCACTGAGCGGTGAGGGGGCGTGAGTGGATGACGGAGTGCAGGATCCTAGTGGTGGGTTATGAGGGCTTCTCGAGATACTGGCCTAACCCGGCTGGAGAGCTCGCTTCCAGCCTCGACGGACTCGTCATAGGTGGGTGCAGGGTAAAGGGGGAGACCTTGCCAGTCTCCCTCTACTCGGTTAAAGCGAGGTTGCCAGTCCTCCTTAGGGGTGTGGATGCAGCGGTAGGGTTGGGCCTCGACCCTTCAGCCCGCCATCCTAGGCTGGAGCTAGCCGCTGTCAACATGGCCCACTACAGGGTCCCCGACGTTGAGGGGAGGAGGGCGATTCTAGAGGCAATTGTAGATGGGGCTCCCCTAGCCCTACCCACTGGCCTACCCTATAAAACGGTGTACGAGGAGTGCTCGGAGAGAGGTCTACCCTTATCGCCTGGCCTGGGGACGGGAACATACCTATGCAATACAATGGCTTACCTACTCCACTACTGGAGCATGGAGACGGGGAGGCCTGCGGGCTTCATACACATCCCCCCAGACACGGCTACCGTAATGAGGGTTGGAGGAGGCTATGGGGTCCCACGCTGGCTGCTCCTTGAGACTCTCACGTGTGTCCTCTCAGCTGTGGCTAGGGAGTTAAGGGTTAACACGTGATACCATGTAGGGTAATACTTGGCTGATGGAGGATCGAGGCTGTTGTGGGAGCCGCCGATAGCGTATACTGGGGCAGTCACTGGCTACCTGGTCGCTTCAGCCCTCTACTGCGAGTATAAGCCGCTACATGAAGCGAGGAGCTCTAAGAAGCTCACCCCAGGAGAGGCTAGGAGGCTTACAAGGAAGATGCTGGCCACCCTCAAGAACGCCCCCGATAAGGGGAGGTTTTTCGTAAGGACAACGCTGATCGGAGAGATTGAGGGATACCCCCTGGTAGTCAGCCCAGACGCAGTCTACATGGAGAACGGGGTTCCCAGGGGTGTTATCAAGTCTAGGATAAGGCCTAGCCTACGCCACTACACCTCGGACTGGGTTAGCCTCGTCCTATCATCCTACATACTGGCGGAAGCGTATGGTGTTGATAACATAATGATGGCCCTCGTGCTTGGAGCAGATAAGACGGCGCTCATGCAGGCACTCCAGGCTGTAAAGAGGGACGGGCCAAGGCCGAGGATGGGAGAAAACTGGCGGGTGGTAACGAGGGTCTACACGGGCCTGGAGGATCTAGCTCCCTACAGGAGGGCGGTGGACGTGATAGTTGGAAGAGCCCACCCAACGCCTCCCCCGTCGGAGAGGTGCCCTAAGTGCCAGTACAGGAGTCAATGCCCGTGGAGGAGGGATTAAGACCCCCTGCCAGGTAATTATTACTCCGGGATGGGTGGCGATGGAGAGGCTTGACCGCTGCCGACCAATAGGGCTTAGTGGGATGAGGAGCGAACCCGAGGCTCAAGCCACCCATATCAGGGATCCCTTGTAGGGTCCCTGGATTCGAGGCTTCTATGAGCGACTTTTAGGAGGAGTTCTCATACTCCGCGGCCCTAGTACTGTTCCTTCTCCCACGGATCTCCCTGGTAAACCTATAGACTAGTACCAGGGCGATACCCGACTCCAGCGTGGCGAATACCGCGTCCCTCCTAATTACAGCGTATACGTCTAAGAGGAGGGTCCCTGCAAGGTTTAACCCGTAGAGCCAAACCCAGTTCCTTATCAGGAAGCTGGCGAACACCAGCAGCATGCCGGCGACCCCTATCGCCTGGGCAGCGTCTATCACATTCACCACCTTGAACCACTGGGGAGCGGCTGCATTAGATTATAAGCTAGAGTCCGACAGGGCCCATGTATGAATTCTAGGATAATATAGTAGTGGCACACTCTATCCCCACGGGTGGATCACCTTGGAGCTCACGATACGATTGGATGATGAAGTTGCTGGAAGGCTGGAGCGCATGGCTGCGAGGCTTAAGGCGAGTGTAGAGGAGATTGTGGAGGCGTCGCTCTCATCGATGGCCGAATACGCCGGTGAACTGGCAAGATGGGGCCTCGACTTGAGGGTTAAGAAGGAGCACCGTGTTGAGAGCCTTTTCGACGAGGTATACTTCTACGCTGTCGAGGCTTGGAGGGGGCTGGTCTCCAAGATCCTGGACAGGCTTAAGGCGAGGGGGAGGTTCGAGCTTGAGATGCTGGAGTTCAACCCCTTAGAGCCGAGCATTATAGTAGAGATGACGGCGCTGGAGGGCAGCGACCTGCTGGCTGACAAGATAAGGATAGACT
This sequence comes from Thermodiscus maritimus, assembly GCF_055382595.1. Classification (NCBI taxonomy): domain Archaea; kingdom Thermoproteati; phylum Thermoproteota; class Thermoprotei; order Acidilobales; family Acidilobaceae; genus Thermodiscus; species Thermodiscus maritimus. Next base: position 848,813 of record NZ_AP042434.1, on the reverse strand, counting down.
GGGGAATGGACGGCGTCCTGTTAGAGGCCTACTATTACCTGGAGGAGGGGGAGGAGCCCCCGCTTGCAAGGCAGGGGGAGGGGTATGACTGGGCTTATCTGCCCGACGAGCACGCTGTCGTGGTCACGGTTAGGGGGAGGAGCCTAGCCGATATTCCTCCTATACACGTCATCGACCGCCTATCGGGGCTTGTAGAGTGAGCGGGTCGTGGGTGGAGTTGGAGTGGGTCGGGATAGGGTTATGATAGTCGATGCTGGGAGGGTGGGCGTTGCAGAGGCTGCAGCAATCCCCCTATACATAGCGGGCCATTACCCAAGCGGGGCGGACATGGTTGTTGCAACAGCCCGTATATCCGAAGAGGGTGTTTCTGCAGGTGCTCTCAACCTTGTATGGTCCAATGAGAGGGCTGTTAGAAGGGCTAGTGGGGGGTTGAAGGCCAGCCTCCAGCCGGGGGACCACTACCTGGCGATCGTCCTCCGCTCGGGGAGCCTCCGCTACCTCTACACTAAGTATAGGGACATCCTAGCCGGCTACCAGGATGGGGTCATAGTAGGCTTAGGTCGTTCAGCTATGAGGCCCTTCATAGAAGTCTACTCCAGGAGGGAGCCGGAGGGGCTTGTGGATGCCTTTACAGGGGGCATGGAGGTTGCCGGCGAGGATGAGCTGGACCCCGACCTCCTAGTAGACGTGGTGGGGACCCTCACCGACCCCGCTTGGGTCGACCCGGTCGAGGCTTCCTCCGAGCTAGTCTCCTATAGGGTCATGAACGGCAACTACTACATCGGGGTGGTCGGCTACGTAGAGGACGGACTCATAATGGAGACGTGGCCGGACTCAAACATACACGTCTACCCGGCTGGGGCGGCGAGGGGGATATTCAAGGAGATAAGCATGGTCCCTCCAAGCCTCCCCCTAGCATTCCACGCTGCCAACGGCTTCCTGTCCGGGGTGGAGTTTGTGGGGGTGGATCCAGAGCATATTATGGAGGCTTTCCGCGGCTACATAACGGAGGCTGAAAGGGTTGCCGGGGAGTATTGAGGTTAGGGAGGAACCCCATAGAGCCTGCGTAGAGGAGTACACTGTAACCGACAGCGATGTTGCAGAGCACCTCGCAAAGCGTGGGAGGAGAGTTCTCTCAACGCCATGCCTTATACTCATGATGGAGAAGACTGCGAGGAAGTGCCTAGACCTAATACTAGGCGAGGGCAGGACGAGCGTGGGCTACAGGATAGATGTGAGGCACAGGAGGAGCGTCGGGGAGGGCGAGAAGGTTAGGATAGAGGCGAGAATGGTCTACTTCGACGGCAGGAGGGCAGTATTCCACATAACCGCGTCCAGCAAGGGCGAGATTGTCGGGGAAGGCTTCCACGAGAGGTACGTAGTGGAGGCATAACGCAGGGATGAGCCTGGAGGACATACCAGGCGTTGAGGTAGAGTACGAGGAGAGGACTTGGCTGATCCTCAGGGAGAAGAGGAGGAAGGCCGCGGAGATCATGAAGATCCTCACCCGCCTGTCTAGGGAAGTAATAGTTCACGGGAGTGTAGCGAGGGGGGACGTACACCCCTCCTCAGACATTGACATAGTGATAGTGCAGCCGGTTCCCCCCGGCCTGCTAGAGGTAGTGTTGGAGGAGGCGGGGTACCGGGTATACTACCGGGAGATAATACAGGCTACCCCAAACTACACCCCCAAGATATACTACTACCTCGACCCACACGAGGAGGTCGTTGTAAGCACCCCATTAAACAGGCTAAGGGAGAGGGAGAGGGAGTTCTACAAGTGGGGTGGAGAACTCGACCTAGAAGGGCTGCTGGAGGGGAGGAGGGTCCCCGGAGTAAACAAGGAGCTGAAACTCATCATACCAACGGCTAGGGGGCATAAGGAGGTGGAAGTCGAGGGGAACGAGTCCCTTGTAGCGAGGCTGACAGGGGTGAGCATAGAGACCGTGGAGGAGAGGATAAGGGTACTGGGGAGGAGGAGGGAGCATGGGAGAACGGGGGTGTTTGTCAAGGAGCCCGTGCCTGCAGGTGAGCCCGTGGAGGCAGTGATAAGGGAGCTGGCTCGGAGGAACCCATACTTCAGGAGGGCGATTGAGAGGTAGCCCTACGCGTGCCACCGGGACTGCTATTTTAGGCGGAATACGACATCCTTGCTCGTCACAGCTATCACGGGGTAGAGGCGTTTGAGGAGTAGATCCTTGTAGGGGAGGCTCTTTAGGAGGCTCGCGACAACTGCTCCTTTAGAGACACGGGAGAGCTCGCCCACCGCCTCATCCAGGCTGTCAACGAGGTCCAGGACAGTGAAGCTGTAGACAACGTCGAACGAGGCGGTTGGGAATGGGAGTTTTAGAACATTCCCCTCCACAACCATGCATTTCCCAGGGCAGATCCTGGAGAGCCTCCACTTCGCGATGCGGAGCATCTCCCAGCTGTAGTCGAGGCAAACGTAGAGGGAGACGCCTCCAAGGTAGCCTGCCGTCCTCATATACTCTGCAAGTAGCCCAGTTCCGCATCCAGCGTCTAGGATCCTCCCGTGGGGAGGGACCCTCCTAAGGGCGACACTATACTTCTCGTACTGCTCTGCCCTATAGAGCTCATCATATCCTGTGGCTGTAGCCTCGTACCTCTCCCGTATTATGTGCCCCTTCCTCCCGCGCCGCCCTCTCATCATACCATTCTCCAAATACATGTACCCCCAGCTATAATTCCCCCTAGGAACTAGTGTGAATGAGGAGGGTGTAAATAATCGTGGCCGGCGAGGAAAGGTTTAAGCTGATCCTGCACCCAACCTGCCCAACAAGCAAGTCTCTAGTAACGTACCTGCGCGAGGAGGGGCTTCTCGATGAGTTCGACTTCATAGTCCTTGAAAAGCCCACGCCACTCCCGGAGGGGGTCTTTCCATGGGCTGTCCCAATGGTCTTAGATGCTATGGGGGACCCTGTTGCCATGGATCCCCTAACTCCCGGCGAGCTAGCTTCACTATTGAAGGGTGAACCTGTCGAGATAGGCGATGAGGTCGAATTCTTCAAGAAGTCCATCCTGTACAGTGCCTATGCCAGCGCGCTCATGCTGGCTCACCACTCAATAGAACCACTGCTGCAGGAGTCCTTCCTATATCCAGCACTACGCCTTAAGCCGCGCAGGAGAAGGTATGAGGAGGTTTTGGAAGTCCTCTCAAACAGGGCCGAGGAGATATACGAGTCCGTGAAGGAGGTCGCGGCGAGGGCGCTGTCGCTTGCAGTTGTGAGGTTCTACTATTACAGCGGTGTACGGGGCTGGGAGAAGATAGCCGGGCTCAGCGAGGAGGACGTCTCATCCATTATACTTGCAATGGCGAGTGTGGGAAGGAGCCACCTCCCCGTTAAACCCGTCAAGCCAGACATGGCAGGCTATATAGCGAGCTTTATCTCACGCGGGGCGAAGGGGCTGTTGAGGAAGATCGAGAGAGAGTATCGCGAGACCTTGCTGGATGAAGACTACCAGTCGCTGATCAAGTCGCTGAAGGGCTAGTTCAATCGGAATCCCGCTCTCCTAATTTGTCCTATTGCATGAATAGAAATCTCGCGGCTGCATGAACGGTGGTGCTCACACCACTCCTCACACTTCTCCGCTATATCTCTCGAATTGTAGATGAGCCCGCACTTGCCGCATGCATAATACTTTTCTCCCTTGAGTGTAACAACTAGCATCGTCTACACCACAATATATGTCTACCTATAGTAACATATACCAGAGTATATACGTTGGAACAATAATTCTGGAAAGCTCCAGCTCCGGTATACCCTCGGAGCGAGCCTGCTGCTAGTATTACTGTTTATACAGGCTATTGTTTCCCAGCAGCCTTGAGGGACGCCATTAGTGCAACCAGTACTATCAATGCTAGGAGGGGTACGTGTTCTTTGGCTAGCTCGCCAAATTCTCCAGTCGGCTCAATAATGCTCCTGGAAACCCTCCCGGCGTTGAACCATGCGAGGCTCGCCGTGTAGATGTAGCCTTGACCCTCCAGGTGGAGCCAGAGGCTGATAGCGTATAGTATGGCTAGGGCTATGTTCTCTGCTATGAGGAATCTCTCGAGCTCGGCGATAAAGTTTATTCCAATATACCCAACTACCAGTAGTATTATGAGTATGGCTAGGAGGGCGTCGAACATATTCACCCCTTATCCACCCCGCCAACTCCAGCTGTCTGCTGGGCCCTACATTTATGGCCTTACACTATACCTGGAGGGGTCAGCAATGCTTTACTGGATTAAGAGGGTCCCTCAACACCATCGGGATGACTTCGAGGATGTCAAACGCCGTGAGCGCCTCACCATAGTATTCATACGCTATCTCCCCCGCCCTCCCAGCGATATATGCGGCAGTGATGGCGGAGTTGAGCGGGTCTGGGATTCCTAGGATAGATTTCCTCTTAGCTAGTATCCCCGCTGTTAATCCTGTTAGGATATCCCCGGTTCCGCCAACGCTCATCGCAGGGACCCCCGACTTGTTCAGCCTGCACTTCCCGCTTGGTGTGCACGCGGCGTCGACTGGGCCCTTGACTAGTGTCGTGGCTTTGGTATGCTCTGCTATCTTGGAGGAGGCTTCGAGGGGGTCGTCTACCGTCTCTCCTAGCAGCCTGGAGGCTTCTCCTCTATGGGGGGTTATCACGGCGTTCTCGTAGAGCTTCAGGCCGCATTCCTGGACTGCGTAGAGGGCGTCGGCATCAATAACTATGGGGGTCCCTCTACCCATAGCCTCCCGTATAAGGCTGCAGGTAGCCTCAACTGTTTCGGGGTCTCTCCCCAGCCCCGGGCCTATTGCTATCGAGTGGATCCTTGCAGAGAGCTTGGAGAGCTCATCTAGGTCGCTCTTGGAGAGGGCGTCGGATTCAAAGGGCACTGGTATGATTGTAGAGGACCTCATGGCCGCCTCCTCCGCTATCCTCCGAGTGCTGGCTAGGTATACTAGGTCAACGCCTGCCCGTGCGGCTGCGTTTGCGGCGAGGATGGCTGCTCCAACATAGTACTTGCTCCCAGCCACCACGAGAACCCTCCCCCCGACACCCTTGTGGGAGTCTCTTGGCCTGCGGGGGACCCTTGCCGCCACGTCTCCCGGACCTGCTACGAGCTCAACGTCGTGGGTTAGGCCGATGTCGGCGACAGCTATCTCTCCAGTGTACTCCACCGCCTTCAAGAGACCCTTCTTTACACGGTGCATTGTAACCGTGGCATCAGCCCTCGCGGCCCCCTCAGCAGCGCTGCCCGTGTCGGGGTCCACACCGGATGGAACGTCTATAGCTACCTTCAGCCCGGGCGCCTTGTTGAACTCAGCAACCGCCTCCCTAACGGGAGACCTGAGCCTCCCCCTCACTCCCGTGCCAAGAAGCGCATCAACTACAACATCGCTGTCTGAGACTTCTAGCCATCCCTTCGAGTAGGGCTTGACTATGCGTATACTCTCCAGGCTCATTAGGATGTTTAGGTTCGCCTTTGCATCCTCATGGGAGACCTCGGCGGGGGGATAGGCGAGGTGCACCTCTACAACAGCTCCTCTCCCTGCTAGGTGCCTCGCTGCAACGAAGCCATCGCCGGCATTGCCTCCCTTCCCGGCTAGGATCGCTATCCTCTTACCCCTAACATCGCCCAGCTTGTACTCGATATAGTCCGCTACGCTCCTCCCCGCATTCTCCATTAGGAGTATTAGGGGGAGACCCTTGCCCACAGCGTTGAGCTCGTATGCCCTCATGTCCTCGACGCTTATAGCCTCCTCTAGGAGTGGCTCGCGGATGATTCTAAAGCCATACTCCAAGACCGCCACCCTTTTACCAATAATCCCCCTCATGCTAGGTTAATTGCATAGTTGCTTCCTGCCGGGTAGGACTTAATACTATCGATGGGAAACAATTGTTTCCTGGAGGGGTGAGGGACCCGTGGCGTCCGTCGAGGTCCCAGAATACGAGATAGTCGAGTCAGTAGAGCTGAAGGCTAGGGAGACTGCAGTAATAGTAGTGGATATGCAGAACGACTTCGTCAAGCCACAGGGTAAACTATACGTCCCCACCGCCGAGAAAACGGTGGAGCCCATCAGGAGGCTTCTTAACAGAGCACGGTCAGCTGGAGCCAGGGTATTCTACACCCAGGACACTCACTACGATAATGACCCTGAGTACGAGATATGGGGAGAACACGTACGCTACGGCACCTGGGGATGGCAGATAATAGACGAGCTCAAGCCAAGAGAGGGGGACATCGTTGTTATGAAGACACGCTACGACGGCTTCTACGGCACACCTCTAGACGACCTCCTCCGGGTATACGGTATAAAGAACACGGTGATAGTCGGGACGGTCGCGAACATATGCGTCCTACACACGGCGGCGAGCGCATCCCTGCGATGGTACAAGGTAATAGTGCCAATGGACGGTATAAGCGCCCTCACAGACTTCGACTACCACGCCACCCTACGGCAGGTATCATGGCTCTACAAGGGACTGGTAGTGAAGAGTGTTGACGGGATAAGATTTATAGACTAATCTACCTTTTATTTATGAATATATTCGTGAATAACACTAATAAATCAAGAGCCCGCAACATTAACTATGCAACATGATGTGAAGTTACCCAGCGGGCTTCTCCCCAATGAAGGGGGAGAAAATAATCTACTTGTGGTAGAATGTCGTGGAAAGCTAACTTTGGCTGGCTCCTCCTTGGAGTCCTCACGTTAATTATTGGGATTAGCATCATCATCCTCATCCTTGTTTACCTCAAGGTTAAGGGCCACTGAATACATCGTAACTATTAGGAGGGTTTACTCTAAGTACGGCCTAGTAAGCCGGAAGACGGTAGAGGCTAAGCTGGAGTGGATAACTTATGTGATTGTTAAACAGGGCTTCTTCGCTAGGCTGTTCAATGTAGGTGACGTTATCCTTGCTACTCCCAGCGGTCCAATAATGAGTGTCGTGTTTAAGGGCGTGAGCGATCCAATGTACGTTAGGAGCCTGGTCTTACACTGGACGGAGAAAATCAAGGAGGCTCAGAGGATTAAGGAAAAGCTCAGGAGACTGGAGGAGGAATACGAGTTCGGAAAAATACCGGAACATAAGTATATCGAGTTGAGGGAGAATTATGAAAAAGAATTATCAGAAATAGAGTCTAGAGACGAGATGCCTTAGACTATTTCGACCCGGCAAACCACCTCTCCCCCATCATATCCTTTATGAGTTAGTATCTGTAACATGGAAGTTGTGGGCCGATGATCCCTGATCGCCGGCACCGAAGGAGGGTGTGGAGCAGGCTAAACGATGAGGCCCCATACCGGAGTATTACTGAGGGGAACATTCTCTCAACACTATAGGGGGATCCACCATGTATAGTGGTGGGCTGAGGTGTCTGTTCCGCCTGGTGCATGGCTAATAGTTGGCGAGGCTGCTGAGAAGTATAGGATGATGGCCGGAAGGTCTAGGAATCCCCATATAGCGGCTATTCTGAGAATGGCGGCTAACGTGCTGGAGCAGGCGGCTTGGGAGCTGGCTAATGGTAGGATCTCCCACTCTACACTTGAGAATCTCGAGGTTATGGAGAATCTCCTCAAGACTAAGGGTCAGCCGTTCTCCCCTGTCAGGTCCGCTAGGGAGCTGGCGAGGAGGTACTTGTCTAAGAGGCTGCTGGAGATTTCCGAGATCGCGGCTGACGATATCGGGCTTCCATCGTATGTTTAACCCTCGCCCCGTTTGATCTCGAATTCAACAGCCTCGTAGCCTGTTATCTTCGTGCCCCGTTTAACCTGGATGACTGCTATCCTGCCCTTATTCCTAAACGCTACTCTTCCCGGGGATTCAACTAGGCGTACCCTTCCATTGGGGGGTAGTATCCAGTATACTGTGTAGGGGTATTCTGCCCTCGAGGGCTCGTAGTAGTTCTCGTAGACGTTGACTCCCTCGAGGGGATTGAATGGTATTCGTATGTGGAATGTGAGGCTGTGCCTCCTCCTACCCCCCCTGAAGTGGAGCTTAACAGTATCAACTATGGGCCTGACCTCCACACCGTTTATTATAGTCCTCTCCGAGTCCATTGCCTCCTGCATAAGCCTCTTAGACTCTCTCTCCTCCATCCTTCTTGCTCGAGGGTCCCTGACGTATTCGTAGTATTCGCCTTCCAGGTCTATGTAGTCGAAGATTATAGTGTAGTAGATAAGCCCCCACGTCACGTGGAAGAATCCCTCACCGTATACGGGGACTATCCTCAACAGGTCCTCATCCTCCCATACTATACATTTTACCTGGCCGCAAGCATGCCTTCCAGGGGCAGGGGGTGAGTGATCCCGTACAGGCCCGCGTTTTTCATTGTGCTCCCGCCATATTATTACCTGTAGGCGGTCATCAGGGATTGTTGAGGGTTGGGTGGTGGCTGGCGAAGAACTGCTGGCCGAGATACACATGCACACCACGGCGAGCGATGGGAGCATGACTCCGGAGGAGGCGGTTAGGCTAGCCCGTGGAAAGGGTCTCACCGCCATCTCAGTTACAGACCATGATACCTTCCGAGGGAGCAGTCTAGCGGCGAGGATATCCAAGGTTATAGGAGGCCCCCTTATAGTGCCGGGGGCTGAGATAAGGACTGACCACGGTGATGTCCTAGTATATTGTGAGAGGCCCTACGAGGAGGTGCCTAGAAGCCTCCATGAGCTCCGGGACTGGGCGGATGAGAATAACTGTGCATTGGTGGCGGCTCACCCCTTCCACCCTGGTAGGGCCGCGGTTGGCTGGGCTATAACCCGCCTACTCCACCTGTTCGATGCGGTGGAGGTTTGGAATAGTAGGGGGCCTCCAGTATTCAATCTCCCCGCCATAGTGTTGGCTCATAGAAGGGGGGTCCCCGCGACTAGTGGGAGCGACGCCCATGTACCCCAGGAGCTAGGGGGTTCACCGGTCGCCCTCCCAGGGGAGCCCACCGGTGCAGGGGAGCTGGTTGAGTGGATCCGGAAGGGGCTGGTGAGGCCTACCTACGGCCTCCTCTCCCCGAGGGCTGTGCCCTATATTCTGGCGTGGAGTATAATTAGGAGGCTAGGACTGCTAGGCGAGGAGGACTAGTCTCTCCCCGAGGCAGGGGTCCCCTTCAAGGCAGGATCCTATCCTAGAGATGCACTCCTCGGTGCCTCCGGGGCAGTGGAATAGGTGACTGTACGCCCTTTGGTCATCGCTGCTACCGAAGCCCTTATGCACGGGCTTTAAACAGCTCTCCATAATACTGTAAAGGTCGGGTTCGCTCCTGGCGGGATCACAGCAGGTAGAGTATCCGATGGGGGTCGCTATAGTTCTAAGGTAGTCTATATGCCACCGTTTCCTCCCGCACCCGTGGATGTGCCTGCAGAGCCTCGCCCTTACCCCGCCTGGCCCCTTCCCGCTGCCTATGTAGGCGTAGACTCCTTCCTCGAACCACAGGTCTCCCAGGGACCCTACCCTTACATTCTCTCCCCTCTCTACTCTTAGGAGGAGTATGTAGACTCCCCTGCAGGATACTGGTATGCTTGAGCAGGCTTTCTCAAGGCTCAAGCGTTCAACAATCAATACTCTCCCCCCTCCAGGTGGGATGGGAGGGTTTAACCATTAATGGAGGCTCTCCTCCCAGTGATTATACCTCGTGGTGGGTGGAGCTGTACAGGCTGCTGGTGGTGTCGCCGCCAACTATAGACGTGATTGGGGATAGGTGTAGGGTTGGGGGCCCGGCGGTCTACGCGGGCGCAGTGTTTAGGAGGCTGGGTGGGTTAGCATACGCCGTGGGCCCTGTGGGGTATAGGACGCTTGGAACGGTATGGGTTGAGCGTAGGCTTGGCGTTGAGAGGCTCGGCTACTATAATGGTGGAGAGGGTCTCGTGTTCAATATAAAGTATCTGGGCGGCGGCCGTAGGATTGTGAGCCTCGAGTCAAGTACTAGCGGTTTGGATCCTAGCGTGGTGCTCTCGGCCTCCAGCGGGCTTGGACTATTAGATGCGGTATTATTGAGTCCCCTCTACGGTGAGGAGTGGGGTATGCTCGCCCCGCTCTTATCAGCTCGCTCCAGGCTGGTTGCAGTAGATGTTCAAGGCTATGTCCGCGCTGGCCTCAATCCTTCACCTACTAGTGGTGGAGCAGTGCTGGTTCATGCCAGTAGGGGTGAGGTTGGAGAGGGATTGCCCATCCTCTACTATGTTGAAACAGATGGTCCAGGAGACATAGTCCTGGTGGAGAGGGGTGGGATGAGGCTGGTAGCTAGGCCTCGTGGGGGACTGCTTAGAGATCCGACGGGAGCCGGTGATGCTTACACTGCTAGCCTACTGTATTATCTGCTGGAGGGCTATCCCGTTCGAGGACTCACTGGAGCTCGCGAGCGAAGTAGTGTATAGCGTCCTCCCCAGTATCCAGGAGGAGTTGTGGCTGGAGGACTGTAGTCTATGAGTTCGCCTGTATGAACCCTCTACTCTTTAACTGGCTGGGGCTTCCCGTATATGCTGGGAGAGCTGGAGGGTCTCGGGGATTGGATGAGGGTCTACTAGCATTCGCTGTCGGGCTTACGCTGTTCTGGATAGTGGTTTATGCGCTATATAGGGATAGGAAGGGTAGGGTGGAGGTTCACCCGGGCTATATTATTGCTAGGGTTGGTGTTAGCCTAGAGCCCATGCGTGAGGGCTGGGCTGCCCGGGCTTGGAGGATCTTTGGCTGGGTGAGCCTTATTCTCCTATTAATAGCGGGGATAGCATTCTACTATTACACTTTCAACCTCTTCATACTCCGCTACATACATCCCCCGAAGTGTGGTGGAGTCGCTGGATTTGTACCCTTCATACCAGGTGTCACAATGAGCTGGGAGGCAACCCTCTACATCCTACTAGTGGTGGGTATTGCAGCACTCGTCCATGAGCTCAGCCACGCATACGTTGCGAGATCTGTAGGGGTTAGGATACGGGATGCTGGGATCGCGTTATTCCTCTTCATACCTGGTGCTTTCGTCGAGCCTGATGACGAGGAGCTCGCTAAGACCTCCTCGAAGAACAGGCTCCTCATATACTCGGCTGGTGTCGGAGCCAACACTGTCCTTGGCCTACTGAGCCTCCTCCTACTGGGAGCACTAGTCTCGGGGGCTGTTATAACGGGTGTGGAGCACGGCAGCCCGGCGGAGGCGGCGGGGCTGGAGCCTGGCATGAAGATCCTCGAGATCAACAGGACCAAGGTTCACAGTGTTGGCGACGTCGTTAAGATCCTAGACTCCATGGGGATAGAGGATCCCAGTAGGACTGTAACTGTAGAGTTCAAGGTCGAGAAGAACGGTGTAGTTGAGACGATAATAGTCCATAGGGAGGGAGTCTCCAACGCTGGAGAATGTGAGAGGGGTAGGATAGGGATCACGCTCCAGGACCTCTACTGGCCTAGCCAGGCTCTAGGCGTCTTCCTAGGCTTCCTCTACCTCATCAATATAAGCCTCGCGATAATCAATGCCGCCCCCCTAGTACTGCCGCTTCCAGGAGGCTCCATATTCGCAGACGGCGCCTACGTGTTAAAGGAGTTCCTGCAGAAGGTTATGAGGGAGGAGGTAGCGACTCTCACCACGATCGCTGTAGGCAGCGGGACCCTCCTACTTGTACTATCCCTTATGAGCCTCCAAAGGATCATGTAGAACCACCTAACACACAAAATACCCCCACAGCCCCATCAACACCGTGGAATGGGTGGTTTAGTGGTGACTGAGACACTACGCTATGCGTCCATCGCCCTCATCGGGCTAATCTTATTGGGGCTCGGAGTATGGTTCTACCACTCCTATGCTCCAAGCCTCGCGAAGCCCTTCGACAAGAATCCAGTCGAATGCAACGGAAGCAAGTATGGGATCCCGCCATCTTATCTTGGAGAAATCGTTAGCGTTAAAGGATACATACACTATAGGAACGGTACTGTGATTGAACGCGACGGAGGGGTATGGAGGATCCACGTTATAAACGATGCCTGCAGGGACGGCTACGCAGAGGTGGTTATTGAGTCAAGCCTCCTACCGGCCCCCATGACCTACAACCTGACCCTAGACCAGCTCAGCAGCCTCCTGATCTCATCGCTTGACTTGCCAGCCATATACGGGCATCCCAGCAGTGCAGTAACCGGGCTCGGCCCAGCGCAGGCCCTCCAGATCAGCCTGCCCCCCAGGATAGTGGCAGGGTCAGACAACCAGTCGTACTACTACCAGTTCAACTCATACTACTATCACCCAGCAACCGGTTTACTCTTGAAGATAGAGTCACAGAGCATATTCGGAGTAGGAAACAACTCCACTGCGCCAGATCTAATCCTGCAACAGGCTACCGTTGATGACGTTCACTCGGCGACTGGTCCAAGCGGTGGGTTCGAATCCTACTCTAGGAGCGTGGAGCTGGGGGTCGCGGTCTCCATAGTCTCGGCCGCCTACATAGTTATAGGCCTCATACTCTTAGGATATGGTGTGGCTAGGCTTATAGCCTAGCCCGTCATAACTGATAGGGCGAGGAAAACTATACTTGTTATTATTATCAATATAATGCTAGGGCTGAGGACTTCCCTCGGCCTCATCAAAGCCCTTATGAAGACAAAGCCTAGAACAGTAGAGCTTCCAACCGCTAGGAATGATGCCGCCACCCTGGGATAGTCTGGGGAGGCCCCCGTTACCGAGTAGAGTAGTTTCGTGAAGTAGGCGCTAGCCGCAAGGTGGGATAGGAAGCCTGCGGAGAACAGGCCTGCTACGAAGCCGGAGATGGGGTTGAGCTTCATGTCTCCCGGCTGACCTGTTACCGCTAAAACTAGCCAGGCTATCCCCCCGGAGATCATCGCGGCTAGTATTGCTGAAGCGTATGCCTTGAAGGGCTCCCTCTTCCACGCAAAGTATGCTGGAGCGATATAGGTTGGTATTCCCGCTGCCATAGAGGCGAGGAGGGGGGAGCCTGTGGCTCTGAGCGTGGCATATGCTAGTATAGCGGCTAGTATTATGCTCCCTGTTCCAACTATTGGCTTCCTACTCCTCCTCGGCTGCTTTGATATGTTCAAATCAATACACCCACTTCAACGACCATGCCGCCTACAAGCCTCCATGCCTTTATATCAGAGGGCGAGGCTATGACCCATATATATGGCCACCTGCGCATGCCGTCAATATCTGTCCTGCTCGGAGCCGGCTCTCCGCATGGGTGGGTGTGGAATACTCCTAGAAGGCTTAAACCGTACTTGTCGGCCGCTGTGAATGCTACTACAACATCCCATGGGTCACCGGTGAATGCTGCCGGACTCCCCATGATATTTGATAACGGCATGTATAGCTGGACGACCCTGCCCCTTCCAAAGAGGAGGCCTATATGCTCACTCTGGTCACGGGCTAGCTGTTTGAAGAGTTGCGATAAACCCCTAATATCCAGTCCAACATCTCCAACATCTACTCCAGCCATACGAGCCTCGCCCGCATAGCCGGGACCTCTAGGATCGCCACGCTGGGCTTGGAGAGCCAGCCTCCCGCCTCTCCCGGGTTTAGGACGAGCACCCCCCTCCTATACGCTATCTCAGCCCTGTGGGTGTGCCCGTATAGTATGGCGTTCCATCTGCCAGAGTCTGCCAGGCTGTATACTATATTCCTGGTCTCCTCGGGGGAGCCGTAGCCGTGGAGGAGCAGGATCTTCGCCCCCTCCAATTCTATCGTGTATGGAGGGTCCCTTATCCCTGCCCCGTAGAGGTCTGCTATCCTCTTGAGGCCGAGCTTCTCCCCGCAGTTGTTGCCGTATACTGCTTCAACCCTAGCCTTAGCCCGCCCCGCCAGCTCTGCGAGGGTGAAGGGGGATACTATGTCTCCTAGATGGACGATTAGATCGACTCCCTCCTCATTGAAGATTTCAGCCGCCCTCCTAACATTGTCTAGGTTGTCATGTGAGTCGCTGATGACTCCCAGCTTCACAGTCCCACCAATATTATTATTATTCGAGTAGAGGGCTATTAGGTGATCGGTGTATTGGAGTGGCGTCTAAGCCTAGAGTGTTCGTTACGAGGCAGATCCCTGAGCCCGGGCTTAATAGGATTAGAGAGTACTACGAGGTCGATGTCTGGCCCGAGTACACTCCTCCCCCATACGAGGTCCTACTCTCCAAGGCGAAGGAATACGATGCCCTGGTAACACTCCTAACCGATAAGATCGACTGCAACCTAATAGAACAATCGCAGCCGAGGCTCAGGATAGTAGCACAGTACGCGGTCGGCTACGACAACATAGACTTGGATTGCGCAACCAAGCACGGAGTCTATGTGACCAACACGCCAGGGGTGCTGACAGAGGCTGTGGCCGACTTCACATGGGGCCTCATACTCGCGGTGACCCGTAGGATTGTTGAAGCAGACCAGTTCGTGAGGAGTGGGGAGTGGTATAAGACTAAGACGGGCTGGCACCCGCTAATGATGCTTGGATTCGAGGTCAACGGCAAGACTCTCGGCATCATAGGTATGGGCAGGATAGGGAGAGCCGTCGCCGAGAGGGCTAAGGGGTTCAAGATGAGGATACTATACTATGACACGAGGCGGCTCCCGGAGGATGTGGAGAAGGAGCTTAACGCAGAGTATGTTCCACTCGAAACCCTCCTAAAGGAATCCGATATTGTAAGCATACATGTCCCCCTAACGGAGAAAACCTATCACCTAATAGGAGAGAAGGAGCTAAGGATGATGAAGCCGACAGCGTACCTCGTCAACACAGCCCGGGGTAAGGTGATCGACACCAATGCCCTGGTGAAAGCCTTGGAGGAGAAGTGGATCGCCGGGGCCGCCCTAGACGTATTTGAAGAGGAGCCTCTGCCTCCAGACCACCCTCTAACAAAGTTCAAGAACGTGGTGCTGGCACCCCATCTGGGAAGCGCCACCACTGAGACGAGAACGAAGATGGCATTGCTCGTAGCCGACAATCTAATAGCATTCTACAAGGGAGAAGTGCCCCCAACACTTGTAAACAAGGATGTTGTGAACGTTAGGAAGCCCGGCTTCCACTAGCTCGAAGGGTGCCGCGGGTATGAGTGAGGACAGGGCTAGAGAGTATGAGGAGGCCCTAAAAAAGCTCAAGGAGCTGAAGGTGGGCGATCTTACTAGGCTCTGGATAGAATACGACAAGCAAAACGATATATTATACATCGTCTTCGGCGACGAGGAGCCCGACGAGAGCATAATGCTGGAGGACGACGTCGTACTCAGCCTTAGAGGTGACAAGCTCGTCGGGATATCGATTTACAATTTTTCAAGGAGAGCAAATATATAGAATAACACCTTAAATCTTTCTTGTTATGATTAATCGATTTACGAGATTAGAAATATTATCCCTAGTCTCACCTAAAAGTGAAACAGTGGAAATCTAGGTGAGTGGAATATTGTTGCATGATAAAGCCGTGACAATTATACTCCTAACTATAATGATTATAGCTCCAATGACATCACTAGTATCAGCAGGGCAAGTATCCGTTCAAGGACAAGTCACCGGCCAAGTCAATCTAGGCCAGACTCATAGCGCTGTGGACCTCCAACTATCCGCGACCGCCAACGAGTCATCCAACGCAACTGGTGCCCTCAAAATAGAACTCACCGCATCAAGCGATCACACTAATATCTCTGGCCATGGGAGCGCCAATATAACGCTCGAGGCTGAGGATGCTCCAGACTTTAACCTAAGCGTGCTAGGCGCTGCGGACTTCAACTCCGGCAACTACACATTAACAGCACAGATTCAAATCTACGCCAACTTATCCAGTGGTGGAAACACAACTTACATGATGCAGTCCATTTCCCAACTACCCTCCAAGGAAGAGCTACCTGTAATAGCCTCAGCCCTCGGAGGCATAATGGTAAACCCGCCCCAGCCGCCCATGATCAACTATACGGGTAGCATGATCTTCACACTCAACCTCAGCTACCAGAAGACTGGGTGGATGAGTGGGTTGAGCGGCCACACAGAGGAGGAGGCTAACGGGGCATTCAAACTGACAAACGGTGCCTTAATGATCGGAGTGCCAGGCGACATAGCGGGGACCATAACACTCCACGGCATTAGCAATACAGTCAATGGAACCACGACGTCGGACTCTACCATCAATATAACCTTCAACAGCGGCAACCCCCAGGTGGACCAGCTGGTGGCCCAGCAGGTATACATGTATCTGCAATTCTATATCTATAATGGTTACAACACTAACGTCACACTACAGCTGGTTGGCACCTCAATTATAATAACAAGGCACACCGTGAGCCAATTTTACGCGATAAACCTCCCAAGTATGCCAAATATACCCGGTAATATTCCTGGGATGGGTCCCTTCGGAAACATAACAATCCCCGAGGTAGGCAATGCTACCGTTATACCAGTATTCTATGAGAACGCAACCGGTCATGCGGCCTACAGTCTATCTATCAGGGGAGAACCCGACAAGAATGACATCGCGGTCAGCGGGATGTTCACAGGGTTCGTGAGTGGGATAAACCCTGACTCGACGCCCTTCTTCCCCACAGCGGTGGCCCTTAACGGGCAACTCAACGGAAACACTGCTAACCTAACAATACACCTAGAGGGTGACGGTGACCCCTCGATACCCTTCCTCATGGTCAAATCAATGCTTCTATTATTCCAGGGCCCTGGCTGTAGTATCATCAACATCAACGTTGCAATACAGACAGATGGGAGCGTGCACTTCTATAACGTGGCAACCGGGGAGGACCTAGGCACCTCTCTAACAGTGACGTGCGAAAACCTGGCGTTACTGAGGCATATTATTGTGGCGGAGGAAGGTGCCCTCGTCAATTCCCCCGCCATGGGAGTTATAAAAATCAATGGCGGAGGCGTAGTAACGCTTGGGATAGAACCGTTAATGCTTGCAAAAGTCTTAGAGGTCAACTCTACTAAGGTGGTAGTGAGCACTGGAGATGCGATACTAGCGGCGCCGAAGGCCATTCACATGATAACTGGAGGTGGACGCATTGTAGTAGTCTTGCTCGACCAGACCGTAATAAGGGGTAAGCTAGAGTTACAGTCCCTTGGCATGGACGAGGCCAACAACTTGGCGTCCCAATACGGTTACACTGCTCTTGGCCCTGGAGTAAAAGTTAACGGTATCGCTAAGGGTTCCGTGTCAATAACCCTCCCCCTGAAACAAGAAGCCAGTAATGTAGCAGTACTCGAAATAAGTGAGAATGGTTCCACCAAGCTGATAACGGACGTATATGTACACCCCAACGGTACAATTACTTTCACGGCTAATAGCTTTTCCTCATTCATACCCGTAGCACAAGCCCAGACTACAACGACCACTACACAGTCGACGACGAGTACCACATCCACTTCAACTACAGGAACAGGAGGCTACACAACCACCACTACAAGCCAGACAAGTACGAGCCAAACAAGCGGTACGACGACGCACTCAACCTATACCACTTCAACAGTAGGAGGCACCACGGGCCAGGGAACAACCACTACAGGCGCTGGTGGAGGCTCGGGTACGAGTTCAACAGGTCAGACCAGCGTGACTGGTACAAGTGGTGGAGGCTCGAACGCGGGCCTCATAGCAGGAGCGGTAATAGTTATAATAATAATTATAGCTGCAGCCTTCTATGTAATGAGGAGGTAGCCTAAATATACTGAAATATCCCATTATTTTTTATAGCAATACTGACAGGCATATATTCTATTCTCCACCCATAGGCACGTAAACGGGGAAGCCGCGTGGCCAAGAGGGTTAGGATCGTATTATTTGACATGGATGGTGTCCTGGCAAACATTCACAGCAGCTGGGAGTACCTTCACTCGTACTTCGGAGTACTAGATGAGGCTAGGAAGGTCATGAAGGAGTACGAGGAGGGCAGGTTCGACTATATTGAATGGATGAGGAGGGACACGAGCCTCTGGCTAAAAAAGAAGGAGAAAATACACATAAAAGAGCTAGTCAAAGCGTTCGATAGGGTAGAATTAAACCCGGAAATACGCCTAGTAGGACCAGAGCTCCACAAGAGAGGGATCATAATAGGCATTGTATCCGGAGGCATTGATCTCCTAGCCCGGAGGGTTGCCAGGGAGCTCGGAGCCGATGTCTGGATAGCTAACAGGCTGGTATTCGACAAGAGAGGATACCTTAAACCGGGAGGTATACCGCTTGTAGGCGTTGACAAGACTAGGGCTGTTAGGAGGATCCTTTCAGAGTACGGGATTCCCGGGGAGAACGCGATGTTCGTCGGAGATAGCAGGTGGGATGCTAGTGCTATGAGGATTGTGGGCTACCCGGTGGCATATGGTGATAAGTGTAGCGTGCTCGATGGTATAGTGAAGTGTAGGGTGAGGAGGCTCTCCGAAGTAGTTAGCTTGGTGGATGAGATTGAAAAAACAGGGGATTGCCCCAGCTTTAGGGTCTAGGCCTCCTTAATGAACTGTACTAGGGCGTCAGTGTATTCGGTGGTCTTGACTGGCTCCACGCCCGGCATGTGCCTTGCTAGGTCGTAGGTTACGATCTTGTTCTCTATCGCCTTCCTTATCGCGTTCTCTACGAGGGGCCTAACCTCCCTCCAGCCCATAACATCTGCTACTAGCAGCACGCCGCTTAGGATCTCTGCTGTCGGGTTGATCACGTTCTTCCCAGCATACTTGGGGGCGGTTCCGTGGACGGGCTCTCCCACGGCTATGCCGTCTCCAAGGTTGAGGCCTGCGGCCATTCCTATTCCTCCTACTAGGGCGTTTGCCTCGTCGCTGATGTAGTCTCCGTTCAGGTTGGGTGTAACGATTAGCTGGTAGTCCCATGGCCTCGTTATTATCTGTTGTAGCATGTTGTCGGCTATCCTGTCGTTTACTAGTATCTTGCCCTCAGGTAGCTCTCCATTATACTTGGACCAGAGCTCGTCCTCGGTCACGACATAGTCCCGGAACTCTTCAAGGGCTACCTCGTAGCACCACTGCCTGAACGCGCCCTCAGTGTACTTCATAATGTTACCCTTGTGCATAATAGTGACCCTTGTGAGGCCGTGGCTTACTGCCCACTCCATAGCCCTCCTCATATGCCTCTTAGTCTTGAACTCGCTGATAGGCTTGATACCGATCCCAGAGTCCTCTGGTAGCTCTACTCCAAACTCCTTCTTGAGGAACTCCCTGATCTTCCGGGCCTCCTCGCTGTCCTTCGGCCACTCTATACCTGCGTAGACGTCCTCAGTATTCTCCCTGAATACTACGAAGTTTACCTTGTCGGCATACTTGTGGGGGGCTGGCTGGCCATACCACTTTACAGGTCTAATGTTACTGTAGAGGTCCAGGCTCATCCTTATAGCGACGTTGAGGCTCCTGAAGCCACTACCCACAGGGGTGGTTAGGGGTCCCTTGAGGGCGAGCCTCGTCATCTTTATCGCTTCAAGGGTGGCGTCTGGTAGGAGTACCCCGCACTCATTCTTCGCTTTTTCACCAGCAAGCATCTCCCACCATACTATCTTCCTCTTCCCACCGTAGGCTTTCTCGACTGCAGCGTCGAGTACCTTCCTCGCTGACGCCATTATCTCGGGGCCTATCCCGTCTCCCTCGATGAATACCACTATAGGATTGTCGGGAACCACCAGCTTCCCGTTCTCCCACTTCGCCAGCTGCCCCTCGCTTGGAGGTTTAAGCTCCTCCTTTGAGCAGGCGTAGGTTGTCATGGTGATAATCCACCTCAATCTAAGAGGTCAATATAAATAAGTATATATGGGTGGTTAGATAGGTGGTATTGTTACTTCTCAAGGAGCCTCTTAAGACTCCTCATGTAGGGCGGGTATGCGATCCCCTTCTCGGTTATAATAGCAGTGATGTACCTGGGGGGAGTTACGTCGAAGCTGGGGTTGTATACGTTCACGTCTGGGAGGGTTATAGGGTATTTGCCCATAACCTTCCGTACTTCCTCGGGGCTTCTCTCCTCTATAACAATGCTCTCCGGGTCCGTGACGGGCTGTATCGTGCTTGTTGGAGCGGCGACGTAGAATGGCTTCTCGTTATCCCATGCAGCTAGGGCCACCATGTATGTCCCGATCTTGTTCGCGGTGTGACCCGTTAGTATGATCCTATCGGCGCCAACGATTGCGAGGTCTGCCATCCCCTTCTTGAAGACTAGGCCGGGCATACCGTCCGTTATTAGGGTGAAGGGGATTCCCTCCTTCTTCAGCTCCCACACGTTAAGCCTGGCACCTTGGAGCACAGGCCTGGTCTCAGTTGTGATAACGTGTATCTTTTTACCCTCATACCACGCGTACCGTATCACTCCGAGGGCTGTTCCGAAGCCCGCTGTTGCGAGGGCTCCAGTGTTGCAGTGTGTGAGGATCGTGTCGCCATCCTCGATTAGCCTTGAGCCGATCCTGCCCATCTCCACATTATTCTTTATGTCCTCAACATATATTGTCAGGGCCTCGTTCAGCACTGCCTCCCTGATGGCGTCTACACCCTCCTCGCGGTGCTCCTCAACAACCCTCCAGACCCTGTCTAGTGCCCAGAAGAGGTTGAATGCTGTCGGCCTAGTCGAGGCCAGGTACTCCCTTGCCCTCCTGAGTCCTTCAATATAGTCGTCGGTGTTAGCCGCTGTAGTCTCAAGGGCTGCTAGTGCCATGGCGAATGCGGCTGAGACACCTATAGCTGGGGCGCCTCTAATCTCCATATCTCTAATAGCCTCTCCAACACGCCGGTAGTCTCTAGTCCTCCTATAGACTTCCTGGAAGGGTATGAGCCTAGTGTCGAGCCAGACGAACTCGTTCTTATCTAAGTCCCAGTAGAGGGGTTTTATCTTGAGGTACTCTTCAAGCTTCTCTAGCTCCTTCAAGGGGTTCAAATAGTCCACCTCGCCAAGTGTGTGATGAGAGGATTATCCGCGGTTTATATTATTGGGTTGGGGGATGGGTTTAGAAGTATTCTTCTTCCTCGGAGAGTAGCTTGGCGATTCTATCCCTCACCGCATAGAACACCGCTGCAACCAGCGCAATGCCTACTAGGATCAGTATATATGGTATGAGCCTCTTCGCCTTGGTAACGTTAGTAGGCTCCAGCGTTACTACGAGTTCCCCATTCATGGGAACAGATAGGGCTACAGAGTTGGGAAGATACCCCTTGGCTTGAACCTCAACCCTATAAGTTCCCTCCAGCAGTTTGGCGGTAACTGTCCCATCTGGGAGCGTAACTGATGAATATACCAGTGTATCGTTGGAGTTGTAGATCTGGACTATCGCTCCCTCCAGCGGCTTCGATCGGTCATTTACAACCTTCACGATTACGGTATAGTATTTGAGAGGCTTCGTCGCCACCTCCTTTTTAACCTCGGGCTTAAGGGCTACATCTATGATTTGCGGACCCCAAGAGGGGATGCTGGTTGTGTAGTTTTTGAAACCGCTAGCTTTAACCGTTAGATTGTATGAGACACCGTCCCAAACATAGAATGTGACTTCACCGTCTCTGCCCGTCACTCCGGTTAACGGGTAGGGTTTAACGTTCAATCCCAGGCTTGGCTCCACCAATATAGGATTCAGCGAGACGATAGCGTTAGCGATGGGGCCAGTCGTGATATTGGCTGGGTATGTCTCATTCTCGGCTGGAGGTGGTACACGGACTTTAACAACTATTTCTCTTAGAGCGAAATCGATCTCCTCCTTATACTCGGGGAATTGGACGGTGACGTTCTTCGATATATAGCCTAGGCCTGGAACGTAGAAGTTGAAGATATAATTGCCACTTTGTAGGTAGAAGTAGAAATTACTTGTATTAGCAGGGACAACTGCGACTAATTCGCCTGTAGCGGCATCGTATACTTCGAGCTTGCTCCCCGTGGGCAGAGCCTGCGCTTTAGAGCCCTCCGGCGTCAGATAGAGGATGTTTGACGCTACCGCGACACGTATTATGTCAAGGTTGCTTAACCTCAGCAGGTAGAATACAGATTTTTGGGATTGAAGCGCTGAGGCTACTATGAGGTTAGGGGTGAAGGCCTCTCCTATGAGCCCCTGGAGCCCGGTTTCTATGCCATCGTATCCGTAGGGACCCCTCCATAGGGGGATCAGCTCATTGCCTGCGATTTCAACTAACTGTATCCTCCCCGATGCTGTGGTTACTAGGAGATAGCCTCCCTCCAGGAATGATACTTTGGTTACACTTTGACTGTCAACCTGGAGCGTTGCCAGGGTGAGGTAGCGGTTTAGAGTAGAATTCCACTCTAACCAGTAAACCTGACCGCTACTCGTCCCTATGAATAAGTCTGCTCCGTTTGGAGAAGACGCCACGCTGGTTACAGAGGAGCCGACGTCAACCACCTCTACATACTTGTATGGGGTCGATATCTCCTGGGGGTATAGCTGGCTATCCACGAGGTAAAGGTAAACGTACCTGTCGACTCCCATTACGAGGAGGCCGGTGGCTTGAGAGGGCCAGCTCTCTGGCCTCGACTCATACTGGAAGTACTGGAATAAGTAGCTTCCCCCCACCCCTGGCAGGTTCTTTGGCTCGAGGAGCAGGGTCATCCACGCGTCACCGTTGGGGCCGTATGAAGGGTTGGGGGTTGGAAGAGTGTATGTCCTAACAGCTAATAGCAGGTCTAGGCTCGTTCTCGTTCATTAAGGATATGCCGTGGTACTCCATGCAATCAGTGATGGTCTCTCCATGCTCCTCTAAGACAAGTCTTCCCAGGTTGAGTGTTTTACCGGGCTTTACACTAAACACGCCAGAAACCCCAGAGTAGCAGGTCGAGTTAACGATCTCTCCATTCACCTTGTTCTTGACAGTCACGATATACGCTGCGAAAATGGACTGCTTAACAGGGTATAGGTGGCTTGCAGAGATAGAGGCGTTCCCAGACTCGTTGAGGGCTGTGGTGAAATTGTAAGGATAGTAAACTATACCATAGTATAGGTGGGCTTCTACTGTGAGATTCTCGTTCCCGTTAAGCTCTGTAGGCTCCTCGGGCACCGCTGGCTTTAGTTCACCATTCTTATCCACGTAATATGGGTATAATACCACGCTGCCATAGGCGCCTTCCTCCAAGTTCTCCACTATAGCTGCGAGCCTTGATGGACCATTATACCAGTAGCCGTTGCTCTTGAACGTAACAGGCATGCTGGCATCATGTATTGTAAGGTTGGGTATACTGCCAATTGGTCCATTCTGGGGGTTATCTCCTATCTCGAACCATCCAGGCTCAGGGAGCTTATAGATGTAGACGTAGCCCTCGATATCTAAAACATAGAGTGTTGACTCACCGTTAAGGGTCCCTACTCCCAGCCTCTGTATAGGCTTCCTAGCGGCCGTGAAATACGAGACTCGGAAGTCGGGGTTCTTTGCATTAATGGCTAGTACCTCGCCGGAGTCTGTTCCTACAACAAACCATCCCGGGCTATAGTAATCGTCGACAGCGAGGGCAGTCGCCTTCCCAATGATACTATAAGCCCATATCACGTCCGGCGGCTCCGCGGTCAAGTCTATAAGGGCGACGTAACCTGTCCCAGCAGCTAGAAGCTTCTCTTGCCCCGGGATAAACTCTATCACGGAGAGGTCTCTTGGACCAATGATTGAGTATTGCTTCATAGATGATACAAGCGTTGAGTTCTCAGTTATCTTGAATTGGCTGTCTGTCACGAATCCCCGAGCCGTTAGGGATGCTCCATAGGAGGCAGTCATAACGAGTATCACTATTAGAGCCTGGATTATCTTGGCAGTGCTTTTAGAACGCCCCTTTTTCTCCAATAAGTCCACCACGTCTTCTATACTTGTCGCCCTATAGTATAATATAATTCCTAATGTTGGGACCACTCATATAGAAAGGGTTCTCTACTCGACCCCTACTATTATTAATTAACCCGGAATAATCTGGTTTAGAATGGGTTACTGCCGGGGTAGACACTATTTTGCCGAGGTTCAAAGGGTTTAGGATCCGGAAAAAGCCTAGTGGTGAGGAGGAGAAGAAGAGGGAGGAGATCAGGCTAGAGGAGAAGAGGAGAGCGGATGAGGAGAGGAGGCTGTACGAGCGCTTAATCTCCCTAAGAACCGATTATAGGATACTGGAGAACTACCCCCTCTACGACCCCTGGGCTAGAGCCCTTATACTTGAGAGGAAGACGGATGGAAGCATAATCTACTTCGTGGATGAGATCCCCCTCACCGCCGAAGAGCAGGAGATCTATGACAGGATTATGGATATCCTTTATTGGGAGCTCGAGCCCGCCCCTAGCGGGGTAGACCCGATCGAGCATTTCAAGCATCAGGCCTCAAGCATAATCAAGAGGTTCGCGCTCCGGTTCAAGTCAACAATCCACCCGGGTATAAGCTGGGGAAAGGTAGAATACTATATTCTAAGAGACACTATCGAGTACGACGTGATAACTCCACTCATGAAGGACCCTGCGATAGAGGATATCAGCTGCGACGGTGTAGGAAAGCCTGTATACGTGTGGCACCAGAGGTATGAGAGCATACCCACCAACATAAGATTCACTAGAGAAGAGGACCTCGACTCCCTAGTAGTGAAGCTCGCGCACAAGGCTGGCAAGCACGTGAGCGTGGCTTTCCCCATAATAGACGCCATCCTCCCAGAGGGGCATAGGCTCGCCGCCACCTATAAGAGGGAGGTATCCCGCCACGGCTCCTCCTTCACCATCAGAAAGTTCAAGGAGAAGCCCCTAAGCATAGTAGACCTAATAAGGGGAGGGACCCTCTCGAGCGAGCTAGCCGCCTACTTCTGGAAGCTCATGGAGTACAATATGACCGGGCTAATAATGGGAGTCACAGGGGCTGGGAAGACAACCCTCCTAAACGCAATCGCCACCCTGCTGCGTCCAACTATAAAGATCGTGACCATAGAGGATACACCGGAGCTTAGGCTGACCCACGAGAACTGGGTTCAGCTGTACTCCAGGCCCAGCTACGGGTTCGAGGCGGGCCTGGCGGAGATCACACTCTACGATCTAGTAAGGGTGAGCCTGAGATACAGGCCAGACGTACTGATCGTTGGTGAGGTCAGAGGCGAGGAGGCGAAGGTCCTGTTCCAAGCAATAGCGAGCGTCTCATGGGACACGCCTATAGCGGTAAAGGACCTAGCGACAGGAGAGGTTAAGATAACACCTATCGGGGAATTCGTGGATAAGTTCTATGTTAGGGGCGAGGAGAGGATTGCGAAGAGCGCCTTAGGATACGAGGTCCTCACATTCGACGGGGAAGAGGTGAGGTGGGAGCCGATAGTATACGTGCTCCGCCATAGGGCAAGGGATCTCTACGAGATAAGAGCTGAGGATGGCCTGGTATTGAAGGCTACCGGGAACCACAGCGTCTACGTAGTGGATGAGGAGACCCTCGAGGTAAAGGAGAAGCCAGTTAGGGATCTCAAGCCGGGAGACCTCCTGCTATCCTTCGAAAAGAACCTCCTAGGAGAACCATGGGAAGAGGCTATTAAGGACTCCGAAATAGTAGAGGTCCAGCCAACTACAGGCTCTGAATCCCACATATACGCTGATAGAGGAGGTGATTCGAACCCGCATATTCAAAGCAAAACCCCTATGCAAGCCTTGGATAGGGGAGAGGCGGCTAGGACTGCATGGATTATGAGAATGCATGGGCTCCACACAGAATACGTTGAGGTAGAAGACGAGATTAACGTGAAGATTGAAGAGGGAAGGGGGGCTAGAATACCGGTGCGAGCCCTATCACGCCTCCTAGGAAGAGGGGTGGAGGCTGCTCTTGAGGCTGGGTTTGCCGACTCCGAGACAGCCTTGAAGCTGCTGGAGGATGTCGATGCTGGAAAACTCGGTGAGGAGGAGTACAAGCTGTTTATGAGAGTGAAGGTCTTCCTCCGGGAAGGACTACGCCCTGTCAGAGTGCTCGAAGTGAGCAGGATAGACGGTTGGGAGGGGTTCGTCTATGATATAAGCGTGTTGGGGAGCGAGAGGTTCTTCGGAGGCAATATACCGGTGCTCCTCCACAACACAGGGCACGGAGGAATAACAACAATCCACGCCGAGAATATCGATGCAGCCGTGAAGAGGCTCACAAGCCCCCCAATGGATATACCGCCAGGCTACATACCACTAATGAACTTCGCCCTAGCCATCAAGAGGGTGAGGCTCCCAACGGGTAGCGGGAGCCACCGTATAGTCAGGAGGGTCACGGAGGTCTGGGAGATCAGGGATTACGAGGACTACCCACTCGTGGCGCGCTGGGACCCCGCTACCAGGGAACACTACGTGAACCTGGAGGAGAGCATGCTAATCCCCAGGATAGCGGAGATGACGGGCCTAGAAGTATCAGAGGTACTCCGCGACATCAAGATGAGGGAGACCGTCCTCAAGTGGATGGCAGTGAAGGGGATAACACGATACGAGCAGGTATCAGCCAAGATAATGGAATACTATAGGAGGCCCGAGAAAGTATACAGGGACGCCACCAGGGAGCTCGAGAAGCTGGAAGGCTTCACTTGACGAGATAGGGGGCTGGTGAGGGGGATGCCGAGGCTCAACCTGAGAAGACCGCGGAAAAGAGTAAAGAAGCCAGCGAGAAAGGTATCCGCAAAAGAAGCAATAGACTACCTATCAATAGCCCTGTTCTCGAAATACGCTGACCGGCTCGTGAGAGCGTTTGAGCTCGACAAGCACCTTGCAGAGGCAGGGATCCTAACCTATCCCCTACTCTACGCGAGCAGAGGACTCCTATACACCACGATCTCAGCCATACTATCAATCTACGCCCTAATAATACTCGCACTCCTACCCATATCCCTCGCCCTAAAAGTGATCCTAGGCATAATAGTCCTAATGACCCCCCTCTTCATCTTCTCCTACATACTCGTCTACCCTGCAAGCAAGAGAGAGGGGAGGAAGAGCGGGGTCGAGACAGAGCTCCCCTTCTTCGCAGCATACCTCACCACGATGGTCAGGGCAGGAGTACCCGTAGCTAAGGTTATCGAGAGGACAGCTCAGCTCAGAATATTCAAAGCCATTAGGCGGGAATCCCAGATGATAATGAGGAACATAACCCTCCTAGGCAAAGACCCGCTAGACGCAATAGAAGAGAACGCCCTAGAGCACCCCAGCCCCAAATACAGGGACTTCATGCTAGGCTACGTTACCAGCGTAAGGACGGGAGGGGACGTACTACACTACCTCGAGATAAGAACCCAGGACATATTCGCGTCGAGGATGAACGAAATGAGGATGATCGCCGAGAAGATGAGCATGTTCACCGAGATCTATGTGACTCTAGCAGTCATAATGACCCTCGTCTTCTACATATTCTTCACCATCCAGTCAATATTCCCCGCCGGCCCCGGAGGAGGAGTAGCACAGCTAGCACTATTCAGCTTCGTATTCCTCCCACTCCTAACAGTACTCCTACTCTGGATGATACACTCCAGCCAGCCAAAATCCCCCATAGAGTACAAGCGTCCATACAGGGCGATGCTCTCAATAGGACTACCCCTATCAATAGCAACATTCTCCCTACTATTCACACTCACGGGAGCATACAAGCTACTACAAGGAGAGGAAATAAACTACAAGAACATAATGTCGCTGACAACAACACTCAGCTTCACACTCATAGCACTAAGCCTACCACCAGCAATAATACACACCACTGAAGCCAGGAAAACAAGGAGAATAGGAGACGCGCTCGCAGCATTCCTCAGGGACCTAACAGAGGTAAGAAAGACCGGCTTGAGCCCAGAGAAGAGCATAATAATGGTAGCAACAAGGGGATACGGCCCCCTAGACCCCATACTCAAGAGAATATACACTGCACTAACCCTAGGACTAGAACTCGAGAAGGCAGTGGCAAGAGCCCTCAGGGGATACAAGGACTGGCTCCTCCTCGCAAACATGAGATTCCTAGTAGACTCGATCTCGGTAGGAGGTGGAAGCGCCGAGACCCTGGAGAGCCTGGCAAGATACGCTTTCAATCTAACAGAGCTGGACAAGGAATTCAAGAAGAGGCTCAGGAGCTTCATAGCAATGCCCTACATGGGAGCAGTACTAGTAGCAGCATCAAGCATGCTAGTACTAGGATTCACTTCGAAAACACTCCTCATAGGAGGTGGCCAGGCAACCACCCCCATCCCAAGCATGGGAGGAGCAAAAATAACCGCCGAGGATATGGCCATGGTTGCACTACTCCTCGCGCTAGGCTCTACCTTAAACTCTTGGCTAATGGGTATAGTAGCGGGGAAGATCCAGGATGGAAAAATAGCGGCAGGCTTCATACACGGGATAATACTAACCCTCATAACCCTAGCAACAGTAGCCCTAACCCTCAAAGGTATACAACTACCAACAGCCACACCATCCCAGCCGACAGCTGGAGCAATCATACCTGAAGGATTCCTAGCCCAAATCCTCATAGGGCAATAATAAATTATTCCGAGAGCCTCAAAAGGAGAGATTTAACAAAGAATATAAGGAGAGATTTAACAAAGAATATCCCAACACTTATAATCAACATCACCACAATAGACAATCCTGATAAGAGTGGTGACTGGTGGTGAGGAGGAGGGGTATTTCCCCGGTTATTGCTACCGTGATCATTGTGGCTGTTGCGATCGCGATTAGTATTGCGGTTGCTGGCTGGCTCTTCGGCGTATTCGGTGGTGTAAGCAAGACAGAGTCCCTGAAAATATTCCCAGACAGCTACATCGATGTAACCAACAAACAGCTCGTGCTACACGTGCAGAATGTAGGTGGCTCACCAGCCCAAATATACAAGATAGAAGTAAGCGGTTCTGAGATAACTACTGCGACTGTTACTACATCATCTCAGGGTGCAGCTACTACCACAACATCTCTTCCAGTTATTATTAAGCCAGGCGAGGATGTATACTTAAAAGTCCCACTCTCAGGTATCACGGCTGCGTCTGGTGTTGCGTATAGTGTCACTATTTATACTGAGGCTGGTAACGTATACACCGCCACAGTATACGGGAAGTGATCCTTATTAAGCTATTTTTCCTTTTATCTGTTTTTTTGGAGGTTGTAGTAGTACAATGGTTGCTGGTAGGAGGGGGGTATCGGCTGTACTGGTGGAGCTTATTCTTGTCTCAATTGCTTTGGCTATGAGTATATCGTTTATAGGTTATGTTATGGGTTGGTTTAGCTTCAGCACTTCTAGCACTCAGAGTATAAGGGTTTATCCAGATAGTTATATTGAATTAAATTATCAGGATAATACTGTATGTGTCCATCTACATGTATATGTTAATTATAAGCCCTATGTTATTGTAAATGAAATATTACTTCATAATACGAGGCAATCAAGCGTTGAGGTATTGGGCTTGGAACAGGGGAATGCGACGGTGAATGGGACCAAGATTATTTTATATGATGGTATGAAGGGATGGATTAAGGCATGTTACGGGGATCTAACTCCCGATAAGGTGCCTGAGGATTATCCTGGAAGGATAGAGGTCAATATAGTAACTAGTGAAGGATTTCTTATGAAGGGTGCTGTAAAAATAGAGGAGGTTAGCTAGTAGTTCATATTTTGAGGCCGAATGCTTGCCTCACTAGCTGTCTAACGATTGTTAGCCTCTGGATCTCGTTGGTTCCCTCGTAGATCGTGGTTATTACTGCGTCTCTTAGGTACCTGGCTACTCCTGTCTCCTCGTCTACTCCTACTCCTCCGTGTATCTGTATAGCCTGCCTGGCTATCCATTCGGCTGCTTCTGTTGCGAATGCTTTGGCTAGGCTTGAGGCTATTACGAATTCTCTCCTTCCCTGGTTTGCTAGGCTTGCTGCCCAGTATGTTAGGAGCCTTGCTGCCTCGAGCTTGATGTACATGTCTGCTAGCTTCTGCACTATCATCTCGAATGTGATGAGCTGCTGGCCGAATGCCTCCCTCTGGAGGGCGTAGTTTAGGGCTTGCTCGAATGTTGCCTGTGCTATCCCGACTGCCTGTGCGGCGATCCCGATCCTGGTGTGGTCGTAGGTTGTCACTATGTATTTGAATGCCTGGTTCTCCTCTCCTATGAGGTTCTCGGCTGGTACCTTGACCTCGTCTAGGATTACCTCGTAGGGTTGCTCTCCCCTCATTCCTATGACGTTGAACCTCTGCCCTATCTTCAAGCCGGGGGTATCCCGCTCGACTACGAATAGGCTTATACCGTACCATCTCTTCCCAGTCTCCTTGATGGCCTGCTCTATAGGCATTGTTCTAGCGGAGACTACGAAGTAGTCCGCCTTCTCGGCGCCGCTTATGAAGATCTTTCTCCCACTGATTATGTAGTGGTCGTTCTCCTTCCTCGCCTTTGTCTGTATGCCTGCAACGTCGCTTCCTGCTACGGGCTCTGTGTTAGCGTGTGCCCCGAACGCCTCTCCCCTGGCGATGGGGGGTATGTACTTCTTCTTCTGCTCCTCGTTGCCGAATAAGAGTATTGGTATGCCGAATAGGTGGTTTACGCCAATCGCTACTGCGAGGCTTGGCACCGCCCTGGCTACCTCCTCGGTCAGTATTGCTACCAGGAGCTGGCCTCCTCCCTGACCGTCGTATTCTTCAGGTATGCCTACTCCGAAGAAGCCCTGCTGGGCGAACTCCTCGAGTATCTCTTTGGGTATCTCGTTGTTCTTCTCTATCTCCTGCCAGCGCGGCATGACCTTGTTCTCAACGACCTCCCTGACCGCCTTCCTGAACAGCTCGTGCTCCTCGGTTATGTTGATCTTAAAGTCTTCAACGCTCTTGAACGGGAATACCACTTCTATAGCCCCTCCTTTAGTTCTACAGGTCTGTTTATTGAATTGTGGGAAATGGGTGTTTTCAGTATAAGTGTTAGCCCGTATAGTCTTCTCTCATGCCTGGTATTAAATAGGGGCCCGGTAAGCATACAAGCTGTCCATGAGGGCTTCTAGGATCTCTTTCTCCAGGGGGATTCGATTTGGAGACTAAAGAGAGGGAAAAACGAGTTTGATTCGGGCGGGCTCACGGTTATTCTATTTCCTCTTCTTCGAACTCTTCCGCTTCCTCTGTTGGGGGCATCGCCTCGAATATAGAGCCCACCAATAGGCCGAGTGCCCCGATGATCATTAGGATTGCTGAGGCGGTGAACCTAGCTATTGCGGGACCTATGCTCCCCTTCGCAGCTAACTTCTCCACGTAGAGGTCCCACCCGTATGTCCATGTGGTTATGAATACTAGGAATCCTATTAGACCCAGTATTATAGATCCCGTGTATACTAGGTAGGCAGGCGTCTCCGTCTCCCTGTATAGCACGTAGGATCCTACAGCCATGAGCGCCCATGGTAGTATGACTGTGAGGGCTTTGAGGGCGTTAGAGTAGCTTCTCAGGTGGAGTGCGCTTGCAGCGTTGGCCCCTGGGTTGCTGATGTAGGTTGATACTGCTTTTTGGGTTAGAATGGTTGCGACGATAGCTATTATTGCGACTATTCCGGTGAAGCTGTATGCTAGCTTAGCGTCCCAGCCCATCATTAGGCTAGCTAGGTATGCTAGCAGTATTCCTGATAGGAGCAGCAGTACTGCTATTAGGGATAGGTGGTGGGCTTCATTAGTCCAAGCCGCTGTTGGGACTGTTGGGGTGATTAGGGGTCCCTTGAATCCGCTTATCACGCTGACGTCTAGCTGTTTCACTATAGGGTATTTGATCGTATACTCGTTCAGTAGCCTCTCTGTGACAACGTTTTGGAAGTAGGATGCGTCCAGGAAGGCTAGTGAGAAGAGGAGCAGCGCTACTCCTTTCACAGCCTGCTCTCTTATCCTATAGGCATATGATAGAGCGAATATTATTAGGGATACGATTAGTAGGCTGAACCCCACCGTGTAATAGGTCATTAATCCAACCAACAAGGCTCTCTAACCCATCCCACTATTATAGAGGGGTTTAAGCATATAACGATTGAGGAAAGGAGAAGACGCCTTAAGAGGAGAGCTCCTCCAGTATCTGATCCCTCCAGAGGGGGATATCTGATAGTTTTACAGTATATATCACTCCATCTATATCTATGATTGACTCGCTGCCCAGCTCCTGGATGAGTTTCTCGGCCTCCTCACCACATAGGGTTCTGCCAGCTTTTTCAAGCGAGAACCTCATAGTATGCCCGTTATACAGTATTCTAAGCTTGTAATCCCCGTAATCGCCCACAAAGAAAACTATTGACTCGCTCGAAACATGCTTGTCGAGCTCCGCTTTGAGACCTGATAGCGGACCCCTGTATATAGTCTCTGCATGAGAAGATACTGTTAGACTGGCTAGTACGAGGCTGTCACATAGGACCTTACTTCCCTTGAAAACGCCGCCAGCCCTCCTCTCGTGACCCTCTCCCACATGCTTTACAGCTTCCCCGGTTTTCTCCTCTGCCACAGGAGGCCTCTCTACACTTCTAGGCTCTCCCCGCCCCACTGCCGGCGCCACGGGTTTCTCCTCTTGAACGGTCGCTTTTTCGGGGCCTTGTTGACGCTGCACCCTGGCTGGCGGAATGGGCTTTTCAACAGTTATCTCTGCAGTTTCAGTTGGTTGTGCAGGCTGCGCTTCAGCCTCTCGGCGGGGTGCCCTCCTGATATACACTGGACATCTCCTATAGTTGCCTTTACAGGGGTAGCGGAGGATTGATACTTTCTTGTTGAGGAGCATACATTTTGCGACTGTGCCCTTTACCCATTCAGCGTAGGGACAGACCACCTAATCCACCTCAGCAGCCCCCGCGGGCTTCCGTATAATCATTCCTACCTTAAGTTGTTTGTTTGTTGAAGCTTAAATTAATAGGCTTTTGGATGAAGGGGGTTTAGCCTACATGAGTCCTGATTGACCCACGTAGGCCTTGGTGCGCATCAACCTCAACCTCCATGGGGGTTCATTAGGGGTGTATCATTGGTCTTGCACCCTTTCGGGGCAACCCCACTCCTTCTCAGGATTGGGAGATTGTGCTCCTCCCAAACCATCACCGGGGGAAATCCCCACATCCTTAGCCATTCGGGTTATCCATCAGTCCCAGCTTCATCAAATGCTACATTTACCTACCAAATATTTAACAGTTTTGCTAGGCGAGATTGTATTAGAGTCTGTGTCCATCCGGGTATGGGGTCCTAGGTTTTTCATACATGTGTTTCGTTGCAGATGCTCTTCAACTTCTCAATGGTGGATCCTGGAATGCTTGGTGCAGGCACCTTTATTATTGTATTATTGTATTTTAATGCTTCCTGGTATAGCCATGAGTCTGCTTCTCCAACCGGCTCTCCTTTATCATCGACTGCTATGATGGCTATCGACCCGTTCTTTAGCAGGCTTTCAGCCAGGATGATGGATTGGGGATCTACCGCTGCCCCTTCACCCTTCTGAAGTATTACTGATATGTTTACGCCCATCCATGTTACAGCGTATTGCGTGAATGGTGATCCAGCAACACCCAGTGCTCCCTTGTAGTGGTCCCTGCACTCGTCTAGACTCTGTAGTTGCTCGAGTATTACTTGTAGGTTGGATTGTATCTCCTCCTTGCACTGGGGGAGGGCTGCCTCTAGTTTTTCCGCGACTCTACTAATGTAAATCCTGTAATTGTCTGGATCATAGATGGGCATGTGGGGATTTACGCCGTCTCCCGGGATCTCATAGTACTTTATCCCTTCTAGCCTCGGGATCTCTATTAGCTTATCGTCGAGGCCCAGGTTTCTTAGCTGTAATTCGTAGGATGTGTGTCCAGAGCTTACGACTACAAGCGCTTTTCTCACTATTGACGCTGATTTCGCGTCTAGATTGTATTGGTGGGGGTCTACTCCAGGGGGTATTAATGAGATCACCTCTACATTGCACTCCTTTACTAGGTATTCAAGATCGTATTTGAGGGGTTGGAGGGTGGCGACTATAGTGGGCTGCGTGTTATTGTGGACTGTTGTAAGGGCGTAAACTGCTACTGCTATGACTACTAGTGATACTAGTATTAATGCTATGATCTCTCTAGTCTCCATCTTTTACCACCACAAATTGAATGTGCATAGTCTTATCAGCTATAAAGCGTTGACGTGCACGGGTTTCCAGTGATAATACAGGTTATTCCCGAATGTATAAACATCCTAAGTATTGCTCTAGGTAATTATACCATAGTGCACATTAAACGATAAATACAGTGGAGTAAGAGTGGAAGTGTGCACGGTGGCGGTGGTGCGCATATCATTCGATGGAGTCGAGTACGAGGTAGGCGGAGAGAAGATACTAGAGGATATAAACTTATCAGTGGATGGGCCGGGTCTAGTCCAGGTGCTGGGCCCCAATGGAGCTGGGAAGACGACCCTCCTTAGGATAGCTGCTGGACTGTTAAAGCCGAGTAGGGGCAGGGTTGAAGTCTGCGGCGTAGACGCTACGGGAAGCCCGCGGCGTGCGGGGAAGTGCTTGGGGTATGTTCCCCAGAGGCCTCCGATATCCAGGTATAATCCTATGACTGTTCATGATTTCCTCGCGACTAGGGCTTCCTTGCGGAGGAGGTGGCCCAGGCTATTCAGCAGGCCTGCGAGGGTCGAACTCCTCAGGCTTCTCGAGAGGGTAGGTCTCCCGGGTGAAGTACTGTCTAAGAGGCTTTGGGAGCTCAGTGGAGGCCAGTTGATGAGGGTATTCATTGCTAGAACCCTTATGGGTGATCCCGGGATACTCCTTCTTGATGAGCCGCTGTCCCCTATTGATCCAAGGGGTAAGAGGGAGTTTGCCCGGCTCCTAGGCGAGCTTGCAGAGTCGAAGCTGGTTGTGGTTACGAGTCACGATCCGCTCCTACTAGAGAGGTACACTAAGGTTGTGGTGCTCCTCAACAGGAGGATTTATGCGGTGGGCCCGCCAAGCACTGTGTTGGTTAAGGATGTGCTTGCCAGGGTTTATAGTGGTGCTATCATTGAGGTTGAGAGGCACATTCACATCGTGGACGAGCATGGGGGTGTTAGTCTGTGAGAATGTATACGACTCTAGCATCGCTACTCCTAATCTTAATAATAATATTGGCGTGGGTGATCGGGGTAGAGTATAATCCTTACTGGGTACTTGTAATGGCATCTAGCGGTATAGTATTCGGAGCCCTCAGTGTCATGGTATATTCTAGAAGGCTAATGTACATGGCTGCCGCTTCTCCTCATAGTGCGTTTCTCGCGGCATCCCTCTCAATACCTTTATCGCTATCGCTTGGATTATCTATGGACGTCTGGATGCTCCTGGTAGGTCTCCTCTTGATCTATCTTGTCGGTCTCCTAGCGTATAAGGGGATGGATTCCGATGAGGCTACGAGTTTATTCGTTGGGTTCTCAGCGAGTGGGGGAGTTCTGGCATCATACTATGTGTTAACCCACTACCCGTTCTCATCTAGCATCGTTGCAGTAGTATTCGGTGACCCTCTCCTAGCATCTAGGAGTGATGTAATAATATCAGTCGCTACGGCTATCGTTCTTCTACTATTCGTATACACAGCGGTCGGCGAGATCGTCTATATTGGGGCAGACTTGGATGATGCATTACTATCAGGGCTAAGGGTGTGGCTATACGACCTCGCCTTCTATACTGCTATAGGAGTATCGGTGCTTGTTATGGTTAAGTTGGTTGGCTTTATACTAGAGCACGTCCTTATCTTACTCCCCGGGCTAACAGCGCACTACGCGACCAAAGGCGTATATAAGACTCTAACATTAAGCATACTTGTAGCCTTGTTCTCCTCCATACTTGGACTAGCGCTGGCAGTGGTTCTGAACCAGAGCCCATCCGCGATGACGGGGATGATACTGGTAGGAGCCTTCATAACCGCGTATATTGGGGGGTGGAGAAGGTGAAGAGGAGGTTCGGTATAAGCATAGACGAGTCGATAGCCAATACGCTAGAGGTTCTATCACACCAGACCGGCGTGAACAGGAGCAAGTTAATAGAAGAAGCCCTTAAAGGCTACCTTGAACATCACAGCCACCTACTAGTCCCCCACACGTGTAAGGGTATCCTAGTCGCCAGATGCCCCAACAGGAGCCTCCTAGCAGGAGTCTCCGAGCAGTACAAGGAGATCATAAAAGCATGGCTTCACTCCCACCTAGACGGCGAGTGCATGGAAGCATTCTTCGTCGAAGGGGACTCCGCAAAAATACGGGACCTATACTCCTCAATATTAAAGAAAGGATGTAGTTGCCGCTACGTTCCGGCGGAAAGCCTACCCCAAGACAGGAGAAGTGATTAAGCGTCCAACTCCCCTTAAACTAATCAATCCGACAATCTATACGCCTGGGAAATGAGTCGATGAGGCTTCTATGGCGAGCATGGTATATCGGCAGCCTACTATTGGTATGGAGTCTGGCGGAAGCCTACGTATCAAGGGATCTAAAGGGATCCTACTCTGCAAGCCTAATAGTTGCCGCCTGGGGGGTAACATGGTTCGCATCCAACGCTGTTTTCATAAAACACACGCTGACACCATCCTCCAGGAGGAAGCTGTACGCTATCTCAGCCCTAGCCGCTGTCACATCTCTAATTACTCTACACTATGCATCGCATAAGGTGGTCGGAGCACTAGCAGCCTATCTACTATCGACCTCATCGCTAGCAATAGCGACAACCGCAAGCGTCGCCTCAATACTAAGGGGGAGTATAGTGCACGACCTCGGAGCCCACATAGCGAGGCTAAGAATCTACCCCGGATTAACCCATGCCCTAATGGCATTGTTATTCAAGCTAATAGACCCCGCATTCTCCCTGCCAGTCCTAGTCCTACTCGTAGCGGTTCCCTCCGCGATCATGATACTCTCTGAGAAGCCGCCAATCATACCAGCAGTAACGATAGAGGTTTTCGACAGGTTTACAAGCCTACTCCTAAAAGGAGAGTACATTAATAATGGGTCACCTAGGATACCATTCTCGCTAATAGCCTTAATAATCTCTGCCTTATCGGTTGCCAAGCTCCTATATCTCCCTAGAGCAATGGGAGAGGTAGGAGTATATCATGCTCTCGTAGTCTACGCCACTGCTCTAGTCATGGGGGCATTCGTCGGAGCCTACTACAGGTCTCCGATAGCGATGCTGATACTAATGGGGGCTGCTGCCGGATCGACAATAATATCCCTTCACCCACTAGCTACTCTCTTCTTCATGGTGGCCTCCCTCGCCTACATAGAGGTTTACGCGTTCATTTCAACCGCTCTCATAACCCCTACTAGAATCCCCCTTCTATCATGGAGGATTGGATTATCGATGATGGTGATCTCAATCATATACTTACTCGTAGTAGTCCTGTGTGGTGGGTGCAGTATCATATTTTAATTAACTAGTGAGTGAAAATAAATTATTGATATGAAATAGATTGAATAACATATTGATTAGTAGGTTTGAAATATTAGTGTTCTCGTTCATCCATTTCAAAGGATACTTATAGCTGGAAGTAATCCTTTCTCTAAATTTATCGCTTCCAAACGGAACTCATTTATTTGGAGATACCTTATAAAATGAAGTAGAGTACTCAAAAGAAAAGCTAGTTGGGTGGGGGAGTTGGCTGATCTATTAGGACAGTGGGGCTTATACCCGGCCTTCAGTGATCGAGTACTCTCAATGATAGGTATCGAGGTCCACTGGGCTATACTGCAGTACGTTCTGGGCTTGAGCTTCCTATCATTCATAGCCTACCTAATATACATCAAGACTAATAATGAAAAGTGGGAGAAGATCGCCTACACGCTCTTCAAGGGATTCGTAATAGTCTTCGCCGTCGGCGCCGCAACTGGCACAGCGAGCGAGTTCGGACTAGTACTACTCTGGCCCAACCTAACCGAGGCGGCTGGTAGATACGTGTACTTCCCACTATACGCTGAGGTATTCGCATTCCTAATGGAGGTAGTATTCATTTACCTCACCTTCTACGGATGGCGGAAGTTTAGCAGAGGCGTACTAGCAATACTACTCCTGTTCTCGTTCATTGGTCCATGGTACAGCGCTGCAATGATAGTCAGCGTCAACAGCTACATGGTAGCTCCCACAGGCATAGTTCCAGCCTACGATCCCAACACGGGCGCCTGGCTATACGATCAAGGCTATCCCAAGTTGACACTCGCGGTTCCCAACGATCTTGTACCAGCTCTGAACCTAACGACGTTGCAAGCCCTCCACGTGACGGTAAAGGATACTACAGGTGACGCGGTATTAGTCGAAATGCCTGTGAGAATTGTTCAGCGCCTCGCCTACGAATCCTGGGCAGGGTATAAGGTTAAAGATAGCATTCTTGCCCTTGTAGCCAACAAGACTACCGTACAGGCTCACCCCGAGATCCTAGATATGCAGGTTAAGGATATAGTTGACAAGGTCCTAGCAAAGACCGTGGAGATTGTTGGGCCAACCATGGTTGCCTTCAAGAGCCCAGTCTATGCTGCGAGTATTCTACACGTCCTCGGGTCCGCGTTAACAGTCAGCGCGTTTACACTGATGGGCGCCTACGCCATGAGGATTAGGAGATACAATAGTGCATCTAAAGAGTACAAGGAGTACATAGATACAGCCTTCAAATATGCGGCGGTATCAGCCCTCATTATAATCATAGTGCAGGGCCTGGTCTTCGGCCACGAAATGGGCAGGGCGGTAGCAGAGTACAACCCGGAGAAGTTTGCTGCCGTGGAGGCTACGACTGACCAGATAACTCCGGTTACAAAGTACCTACCTGGCTCCGAGAAGTTAGTCGCCCTACTAGCATATGGCGACCCCAACGCTCCATTACCAAACTACGATCAGATTCCAAATGACTACTGCGTCTGCCAGGCGACTGCCCAGCAAGACTCGGCTAGGATAGGCTCCTGTAAGCCCCCACTAATAATACACTACCTCTACTACACCAAGATAACATTAGCTATTCTCCTCGGACTCTACTCTCTAATAATCGTCTACTACGTCTGGAGGAAGGGACCCGCTGGAACCCCTGGATGGCTACTTGCACTCGGACCCGTAGCGATAATCGTGGTGCAACTAGTGAGCTACCTAGGCTGGGCGGTTAGGGAGATCGGTAGGAAGCCATGGACCATCTATGGTGTAATGACGTCAGATGTAGCCCATACAGCGAATCCTGCAAGCACGGGAGTTGTCGCCCTCGTAGCGGTGTTCTTCCTCGCAATACTGGCGGCTTTAGGGTACAGCGTGTACAAGTTCCTCTGGCTCCCTGGTAGGCCCGAGGAGGTGAGCTAGCCATGTTGTGGACAGTATTCTGGCTTGCATTATCCTTCTCCTTCCACATAGTAATGGTAAACCTAGGCATATTCCTAGCACTATACGTCCCATACCTGAAGTGGAAGGCTGACAAGGAGGGCGATCAGGCGAAAGACAGGGTGGCTTACAAGCTGATGAGGTTCTACGCGGCAACCTACGGTGTCGCCGGCGTATTCGCAACGATCTTCACCGTATTCCTCCTCAGCTTCTACCCACACTTCCTTGGCCTAGCCGGCAACATCACCCTTATACCATTCGGATTAGCAATATTAATGATAGTGCTACACTTCTTCTCGATCACCGGATTCTACTATGGATGGTATAGGTGGAGCAGACCCGCACACTACACGTTTGGATTCCTCCTAGCACTGTCGGGGATACTCATACCATTCGGGTTCAGATCGGTATTCGCCTTCCTCAACATACCAATGGGCCTAGAACTCTCAGGTGGAAAACTACACCTCAATGTATCAGAGGCGCTACACAACCCAACATTCTGGCCACTCTACATCAAGAGCCTAACCGCCGCGATAACAGCGGGATCTCTCGCCGTGATAGGAGGCTTGGCATTTTCCTATGCCCGATCTAACGATGCAGACTATAAGAAGGCTATCGGCGAGGTGGTGAAGCAGCTCGCCCCCGTAGCCGCTGTAGGTCTAGTATTAATGCTGGTATTCGGGCTCTGGTACGCCCTCAGCCTAGAGAACATACCCTACAAGTTCAACAATGTATTCGCTAGGTTCGGCTGGAAGGCCGGAGATGGGACGATACACTATGATGTCAGCTGGCTATTCGCCCTGAAAATGATATTCTTCCTGGCACAGGTCTACGTGATCTCAGTAGCATACAAGCACCTCCGGGCCGGAGTAATCCCTGAAAACAAGGTCAACCTGCTCTTCTGGGGCGGAATAATAGCGCTTACCACCGTTGCACTCGGCGAGCTACTCAACGCCTTCAGCCAATACCCATACTTCATAGCATGCCTAGGAAGCCCCGAGCCATGCCAGGACATACTAGCTCAAATACCCCAGGACCAGCTGCCTAGGTTAGCATCTATACTAACCCTAGAAAACTACAACACCCTCGCAACTATCAAGAGCGTAGAGATCATCACAAGCCTATTCATGGCGTTCCTACTAGCGATGACCTTCTACTTCTTCTACGGGGTATTCGTGAAGGAGGAGAGGAGTCCCGCCCACTAAATAATTAAGCTTTTTTCCACAATCTCTCCCTCATTATAAATAATTTATCCTTAAATCGGGGCAACACCTCGCGTGATTACTTGAGGGACCCTGCATTGGCCTTGCGGGGAAACTGTTGAGAGGGTGAGGACTACAATTATCAGGATCTATGTATTGAGAGGCTCCAACTCCAGCCCCTGGGAGGGTGATTGTAGGAGCCCGCCTAGCATACTAGTTGAGGCTGGTTCAATATTCCTCTACAACTCTGGTAGGAATTATAGGAGCCTGTTAAATCATGCATCCCTATTAAGAATGAATCTTTCAACTCTTGATTTCGGAGTTCTAAGCGGGTGGTACAGGGGTAGCTATGAGGGTTTCTCGGCGTTAGCTGTGGTGAAAAACTACATTCCAATATATGCTCCTCCAGGCCAATATCATAGGCTGGAAAGGCTTGGATTCAAAGTAATACCTGTATCTCGTCCAACCCGCCCTAGCAAGGATATACATGTAATCCCGGTTGGATGCGGAGGTGGCTCCTGTAGGGCTCTCCTAGTAGTGGTAGAGTCTCATAGAGGATCTATAATTCTAGTGAGCTACGATAAGCCATTAAACATTGACCTTGAGAATTTAACTCGATATTCTGGCATGAAGCCCCTGATCTTAATTGCAGGTTTTCCTATCAATAAGGATTTAGCCTCGAGTATTATCGAGGAGATTAAGGGGTATCTATGCCTCGTAGGATGCGTTGATGAAGAGGTTATTGAGGGCTTGATAAAGAGATTTCCAGGTAGGGTTTGTAAGGCATACCCTGGAGCCAGCATACTTGTAGCCTAGGGGGGAGGGTAGAGGAGTTGAGGATAGCGGTAATTGCGAGGACAGCGTATGGGGCTAAGAACGCTTTTGGACCTATTATATCAGCTATAATAAAAGAGCATAGCCTAGACATCCCTATAAAAGTCGTGGAGGAGAACCCTCTCTCCTCAGCAGCGGAGTTCAAAGCCAAGGGGTACGAGCCTATCATACTCTATGGGGTCTCCAGCCCTCTTTACCTGGAGTTGAGAAGCGAGATTAGAAGAGCTTCACGCCTATACACTGTGATAGCCGGTGGCCCCCACGCTGAAGGAGCGTATTGGCACCTTTTACGTGATGGGGCATGGGCTGCCGTTGTCGGTGATGGGGAGAATGCTATAGCTGGACTCGTTGAAGCCCTTAAGAGGGGTGACGGTCCGGGAGAGGCTCCGAATGTAGCTTACAGAGAGGGGGACAAATTCAGGGTATCTAGGATCGAACACATTAATCTAGACGATTATGATCCCTATGTCGAATCCTTCAACCTATATCCTCCGATAGAGCTGATGAGGGGTTGCTGGTATAGGTGCAAATTCTGCCAAGTACCCTGGCTCTACAAGGCTAGGGTGAGATACAGGAGCCTCGAGAATGCACTCCGTATTTCCAGAGAGTACGTGAGGGCGGGCTACACGAGGGTACGCTTTATTCTCCCCATAGGGTTCTCTTATCTCAGTGATGGTAGGGAGCCTAATGTTGAAGCTATCGAGGAGCTGCTTTTAGGGGTTAGGAGGGTGGGAGGAATACCTTTTCTAGGCTCATTCCCCAGTGAAACGAGGCCCGAGTTCATTAATAGAGATGTTCTGGAAGCTGTTAAGAAGTACGCCGGTAACAGGAGGGTAGCGGTAGGGCTCCAGTCGGGGTCGGATAGGCTGTTAGAGCTGGTGGGTAGAGGACATACGGTTGCCGAGGCCGTTGAGAAAATAGAACTTGTATTGAAGGTTGGACTCCAACCCGTTGTTGACATCCTCTTCTCGCTGCCCGGCGAGGAGGAAGAAGACGTTATACAAACGATACGAGTAATGGAGGAGTTAGCAGGTAAGCATGTGAGATTGAGACTACACACATTCCTCCCCCTACCAGGCACCCCCTTTGCAAGGGCTAGGCCAAAACCAGTACATCCACTTTACAGGAGGACTATTAGGCGTCTATTGGGCAAGGGGGTATTGGAGGGTCACTGGGAGTGGCAGGAGGAGATAGCTCCTAAAATATACTGTCTTACAGCATTAGACCCCAAGCCAAGCCCAGATCCCGAGCCTTTACCTGGGGATATAGAGTACTGTTCTCGACTCTAACCGTCTATACTCTCTTATTATATCGAGTAGAAGATGGTTTATAATGAACTAGAATTTGACTTATGTGATTCAAGGGAACTGCATGTAAGAATGAAGGGTTTAAGAATAGATTGATTTATACGGGTCAAACCGGTGGTATCATGTCTCTCTCCGAAAAGCTGGATAGATACTTCAAGATATCCGAGAGGGGCTCTAGCATCAGAGTAGAGATATTAGCAGGCCTCACAACCTTCATGACGATGGCATACATACTCCTAGTCAATCCCGCCATACTGGGAGACAGCGGTGTCCCACCTGAAGGAGTAGTCACGGCTACCGCTCTATCATCAGCACTAGCCACGTTAATGATGGGGCTCTACGCCAACGCTCCATTCGCTCTAGCCCCGGGTATGGGGCTAAACGCCTACTTCGCGTATAGCGTTGTACCCTTCATTGCCGCCGTGCTCGCCGCTAAGGGGATAAACGGGGTAGAGCCGTGGAAGATAGCATTAGCCGCTGTACTAGTCGAGGGAGTTGTCTTCATAATACTTTCACTGGTTAAGGCTAGAGAGGCGGTTGCAAACGCCATCCCGCCAGGGCTCAAATACAGCATCGCCGCCGGTATCGGCTTGTTCCTCACACTCATAGGCTTCGAGAATGCAGGCCTAATAGTGTCGAACCCAGCCACATTCATAGGATTCAATATAGGTGCCTTCACACAGAAGGGTCCCCTCATAGCCCTAACATTCATACTAGTCGCAGGCATACTTATGGCGTTGAGGGTCCCTGGAGCCCTCCTCATCTCGATAATACTCGCCGCAATAACGAGCTGGGCCCTGAAAGTCTCCCCTCCACCAGAAGGCATAGTATCAGCCCCCAGCTTCAGCGCAGCATTACAATTAGACCTCCACTGCCTCCTAGACCTAGGAATAGCTACTGCTACAGCAATAGTATTCACCTTCTTCATGGTAGACTTCTTCGACACTCTAGGCACAGTAACCGGGCTCTCCGCAGTGGCAGGGCTAATGGACGAGAAGGGGAAGGTAAAAGGAATAGGCCGCATGCTGCTAACAGATGCCACGGGGACAACTATTGGAGCACTACTCGGAACAAGCACTGTTACAACCTATATTGAGAGCGCGGCGGGAGTAGAGGAGGGGGGTAGAACGGGTCTCACAGCGGTAGTTGTCGGCCTACTCTTCCTTCTAGGCCTCTTCTTCGCCCCAATATTCACCGCGACGCCAAAATACGCTACAGCCCCCGCCCTAGTTATAGTGGGCCTCCTCATGGCCCAGTCTATTAACAGGATAAACCTCAAGGACCCAACCGAGGCGATCCCAGCATTCCTCACAATAGCCGGGATACCTTTCACATTCAGCATAGCAGATGGCATGGCCCTAGGGTTCATAAGCTATGTGGTGTTGAAGCTGGCGACGGGGAGATGGAAGGAGCTTAACTGGATCCTGGTGCTGATTGCAGTAATATTCCTCGCATACTTCCTCAGCCTTCCGCATATACAGGCTCAAGCTCTAGGCTAATCCAATTATCTATAAAATATTTTTTATAATAATATAGTATAACTATCTGTCCTACTTTTAAAATATCCGATCTCAATCCGATCCCCACTAATGACGAGCGTTGCCCCTTATAGGATGGAGGCTAACGACAATCATATTATTATTTATAATAATTCCATAAATTATACTCGTTAATACAGGTGCTGGAGCATACACGGTGAATCAAGAAGTAAGGCTTAGAGGTCCAAAGATCCAACTCAAGCATATAGCAAATAGACCAGATTATAAGCTAGAGGTAGATCAATCGAGGAGCAGGCTAGACAAGAATAACAGCAACAAAGCAGACGATCTCGAAGCAAAAGCAGGCAACTTGCCCCCTAACCAGTCTCGGAGTAATAGTGCTATTCGATACATACCCCACT
The DNA here is from genome assembly GCF_055382595.1 of Thermodiscus maritimus. Lineage (NCBI taxonomy): Archaea > Thermoproteati > Thermoproteota > Thermoprotei > Acidilobales > Acidilobaceae > Thermodiscus > Thermodiscus maritimus. Next base: position 804,451 of record NZ_AP042434.1, on the reverse strand, counting down.
ATGGATGATGGAGACGCTAAGATAGGAGCACCCTACTTGAGCGGAATGGCTCCAAATGCCTATCTTGGAGGGGCCATCGTGTGATTCCCTCACAGTCTCCTCTAATCCACCGCCTGTTCCGGAGCCAGGAATGCTCCCCGTAATCGTGGTATCCTCCCTTGTAGCTCTATTGTTGTGGAGGTTCTCTAGACTTTAATCCCCCTACCTCTCTTTTAGTGGCGAGGATGGGTATGTAGCCTGTCAGGGCATAAATTATGACCGCGTAGATTGTTACCTGTGATATAATATTCATTACCTGTCCACGGGGTAGCAGGGCTAGGATTAGAAGCGTGATTATCCTCCCCGCATCATAGAGCGAGATATGGGATCGATTAGCCTTCGACTCGCCTCCCCGACTCAGTGGGCGCCTATAGTAGGGGATGGGCAGGATCGATGCGGTTAGCAGGATGAACAGTATTAGTGGGTTGGGAAGCCTGCCCGCTAGGAGGGAGAGAACTATTACTAGGGAGTGAGCTATTAGTGGGAGCCCGTAGAAGTATTCGCGGCCAGGGACCCTCCTGTATACCAGTCTATAGTAGGCCCAGGGAACTAGTATCATGGCGTAGACAGTGTAGGGTACTAGGAGTGATCCGGGGGTGGATAATAGGAGTACTATGGGAACGACTACTTGATTATACCTGTCCACGCTCCTGTCCAGCATGAATCCCTCCCTTGTGGGACCCTCTATCCTCGCAGCTATCCCGTCAAGGGCGTCTAGGATGTAGGCTGCTAGGAGGAGTCTAACAGCTAGGATATCGTAGGACGTGGAGGTGTAGAGTGCTACTGATAGTGTTGATACGGCTGCTGATGATAGTGTTATGAGGTCGGCGAATCTAACCTTCAACGGGTGAGCACCATGCTGAGCAGTATTATCATCAACCGGTGAGCCGTCCTACAACGCTCCTCTTATAGTCGTCGATAGCCTGTATCTTCTCCGGGTCCCTACCTAGGAGCTCGGCTAGCCTAACGCTCGCCAACCCCGCAACCAGGGCGGCGTATAGTATTCCACCCAGCCTAGACTCCCCTATTATGTCGGCGAATTCTAGGACCTTTACAGGGCCTAGAACCGAGTAGGCTCTCGTTACGTGTTCTTTAATGAGGTTGCAGAGCCTACCACCTCCCATATCAATATAGAGGGTGTAGTAGTGGCCCCTGCTATGGCTCCAGCGGGCAATCCTATTATGGGCTGCCTCAGGGAATATCTCTAGGAGGCCGGGGTGCTTCGCGTTCTCGGCCAGCTCGGTTATCCACCTCTCAGCTACGAAGCCATAGGTTCCGCAGGATGCCACTATTGGAATGTAGGGGTCCCCATTATTGTAGAGGTTCTCAGCCACCTCCCCCGCTATATTGGAGGCTGTCTTAGTGTTAAGCACGCTGCTAGCACGCTGTATCTCTCCTTCCAACCCTCTTCCACCTATCAGGGCGGCTAATCCCCCTGCGAGAGATGCGAGGGAGGAGCGTGGGAAGCCGTCCTTCTCCACCTCTACAACCTTACCATTCATTGATAGGAGCCGTGCCAGCGTGCTGTTCTCACCAGCTACTCCTGCTACCTCTATATGGCGTTTCAGTGCTTGTTTAATGCATGATACCGTCTCGTAGGTTTCGCCTGAGTAGCTGACTCCGAGGACTAGATCATTGCTTGAGGCGAAGGATGGCAGGGTATCACTCCTCTCAACTATATACGGCTTATCCTCAAGGAGGGGCTTGATAGCGTATAGTGAGAAGCCCGAGCCTCCCATACCGCAGCCTATTATCGTCCTCTTAGACTCGAGGTCTAGGGGCTCATCTAATCCTTCGAGGCCAGCCTTATAGGTTTCTACTAGCTTGAGGGGCCATTCGAGATACTGGTCTCTAATATATTTGGCCATATTCCTCACCTTCTCAGCCATCCAGGATAAACTGCTACAGACCGAGTATAGTGTGTTAGTTCGGGGGGATAATTAATTAAGACCGGATAGAAAAGAGTCTTTACAGAACCGTCAAAGACGTGCCATGGAGTGAGGAGGGTAGGTGTAGAGCGTGGAGGCTCTCATAACACTGCTAACGATTATCCTTGTTAGCATTATAATCAATAAGTTTGCAACCGCGGCCCTCCAGAGAACGGGCCTGCCCAGGGATGTGGCCAGCTTCCAGGCTCAAAGCGCATTCTCGGGCGTCGGCTTCACGACGAGCGAGTCGGAATACGTTGTCAACCACCCGGTTAGAAGGCGGATAATCAGGCTGCTGATCCTAATGGGGAGCGCTGGCGTCTCCGGCGTCATCGCTACTCTTATCCTAACATTCGTAGGCCAGACAAGGGAGGGAGCTATAGTCAGGCTCGTCTACCTCTCAATAGGACTCCTACTACTCTACATCTTCGCCTCGAGCAGAAGGTTGATAAAGTAATTGGCAGAGTTATCGAGTGGGCGCTTGACCACTTTACAAGCATAAGAGTGGTGGACTATGAAGCACTGCTCGGCGTTGGCCACGGCTATACAGTCGCATCGCTCAAAGTCTCTAGGGACAGCTGGCTCGCCGGTAAAACATTGAAGGAAGCCAGGCTTAGGCAGGAAGGCGTGGTAGTCCTTGGAATATACAGGAGAACTAAGAAAGGGGAAACCATATACTTGGGAGCCCCGGGCCCAGACACCGTCATACGAGAGGGAGATGAGCTCGTAGTATATGGTCACGAGGAGACTATAGCAAACCTATCCGAACGACTAAAGGGGGTCAAGGGAGACCTAGACCACATAAAGATGGTTGAAGCACACATAGCCCGCAAGAAGGAAGAGGAAGCCAAAGAGTTAATCAGCTAATACACCTAGCAAAACCAAGCAACGATTAAGAACACGAGTAATGTATGGATCGCTTCATGGATCCCGTAGACTCTCACAGAGACCCGCTCATACACTCCTACCAAGTATAATGAAAGCCTAGCCACAACATCCAAAACAAGCAGGAAAGCGGCACCCCTGCAATACTGGTAGAGGCCCACAGTAGACGAGAGCACCGCGGATGCTCCGAGAACAACTGGAACCAGGAGGCGACCGTATTCTCCGGTAACCCTTGCACTAGCAATAGAGACTGTTAGCATCGTGTAGGCTATTGGGAATAAGGAGAGAACGGGACTCATAGAGGATAGGGCAATCCCTCCGCCCAGCCCAGCAACTAGGGGTCCCCCCGCCAGTATCAGCCTCAGCCCCTTAGACTTTAGCGCTACTATTAGAAGAGCGAGGGCAACGATCGAATAATAGATCGATGAAGGCCATGTAGAATAAATTACCGGCAAATAAAGAATGACAGCTGGGGCAACACGCTTCAACCTCCCAATACCAGGCGGGGCATTCATAGCGAGTGCAGTTAAAGGTACACCTATAATCGAAGCCAATATAGCTAGCCACTCGTTTAATCCTAGAACCTCCCTCGTCTTAACCAATACAAGCACTCCATAAACTACACTGGCAAGCCAAACGCCGAGAACGCCGCCCTCCCTTGGAATATAACTCTTAACTGCTGGGGTGCCGGCAGATGTTTGCTTGTTCCCGCCCAAGGACTCTACCCATGATGGTTTAACAAGGAGATCCGGGCTCCATGAAATACGTTTCTTCTATAGTCCACCAGTAGGTTGTTGTACAGTTAATTCATGGTGCGGGGGGTGGGATTTGAACCCACGCAGGCCTACGCCATCGGGTCCTGAGCCCGACCCCTTTGACCAGGCTCGGGCACCCCCGCACCCGTCCTTCAATCATATCATTACTAGCGGGTTTTTATTATTGCCCTCGTTGAACGCCGGTAGAGTGGTGGTGTCTGGTGTCGGGTTACTGTGAGGCTGATAGGGTAGGGGAGGCTATATCTGTTAGGGTTGAGAGTCTAGAGGACCTTGTTAGGCTCGCCAGCAGCCTTGCTAGCAGGATGGTTGTAATGCCAATATACAGGTATAGGATTGAGGGTGGGGCGGTCTACTTCCTACAGATGATGTATAAGGACTACTACAGGTGCCATGGTCTCCCAGTCATATACTATTATGTGAGCAAGGATGCAGAGAGAGAGTCTAAGAGCGCGAAGTACATTATAGCGAGGGCTGACGAGTCAGGTGAGAAGATCGAGCTAACAGATAGGGTAAGGCCTGGCTGGATAGCTGTGCCGATCATAAACCTGGCGGAGAAGCCCGTCTACGTGCCCGTAGAAGCCTGAGCCTCTCCAGCCTCTAATCCTCCCAGTACGAATTCTGCAAGCGAGTATGCGAGTCCCTTCCCCTGGGACTTCTCCAACAGCCTCCTCCCTATCAGGGTGATCTGGTAAATCTTGTAGGTGCCTCTAGCATACACCTTCTCTATGAGCCCGAGCTCCTCGAGGCAGTGGAATGAAGCCAGAACCCTGTATCTAGGCTCACCCGTTAACGCTACAACATCTCCCGGGGCGAGGGTCCCTCTAGCAGCCAGTATCTCCAGTATCCTCTCAGCCAGTCCCGGCAACTCGAACGCACCCGGTTCAAGGATTAGACTCTCGGAGAATTGTTCATGGGGTTGCCCCAGTGTTACCCATGGCCCACCCTAGAAGCTAATAGTTGCCTTCAGTTAATTGGAGTACGGGGCAAGGTAATGGGTCTAAGGAGGAAGCCGGCATGGATGTATAGGAGCAAGATCATGGTAAGGAGCAGGTGCATCCTGCCGAGGGGGGACGCGATCCTCTTACAGCGGGAGAGGAACGGCGTATACAGCGTACCTGGTGGGAGAGTGGAGTTCCTGGAGAGCCTACCATTCACTGTAGTGAGGGAAATGAGGGAGGAGGCTGGATTGGAGGTTGAGCCCCTTAGGCTAGTGTATGTGGTGGAGAGTCTTAGTGAGAGGAAGAAGGGGCCGAGGCACGAGATCCTCTTCTACTTCCTCTGCCAGGGGGAGGGTGAGCCTAGGAGGAGCTACGCCACTATATCCTTCGAGTGGAGGAACCCGGTTGAGGTGGCTGACAACTTCTGGCCGGCCGGGATGGCGGAGATAATAGCCCAGGATATACCCGACTTTAACAGGTTCGCCTATATCTCCTATATAGACGAGCGCCTCTCATTCATCAACACTTTCACGAGCCCTCCAAGATGCATATCAATAACTGGTAAAATGCCCGAGCACCTCAGCCGCGATACAGGGGGTGTGGATACGGAGTGAATAGGAGACTAGCTGCGGTCCTCCTAACCCTCCTAGTCGTTGGAGTCCTCCCCACCGTATCAGCCTCTACAACAACCCAGTCAGCAACACCTCAGAGACTACCCCTTTATAATGCAACTATGAAGCCCCTCCCGCAGGATCTGCCATGGTACTTTATAGTTGTAATCGGGGACGATAGGCCAGAGTTCGTCTCATGGGTTCAACTCCCAGAAGTATTCGTAGACTCCATAAAAGAGATATCCATGATCAACCCTCAAGCCCTCATAGGACTAGGAGACCATGTTAGCCAGGGCAGCGAGCGCCAGTACAAGGAGTTCTATAAAGTCATGATCTCATCCCACATAATAAACCAAATGTACGTTGTTGGAAACCACGACGTCAGCTATGGGAGAAAAGCCTACAAGTTCTGGAGAGAGTACATGGGGCCCTACCCGATAATATATGATGGAATACCAGGGTGGAGGATAGCGCTCCTCTCAACGGAGACAGGCTTCGATGAATGGAACAACAGCCTGGCAAGGACCTACTCGGGACTAGATGGGAGGAAGGTCATCCTCTGCTTCCACAGGCCTGTAAAACCCTACATCGGCCACAACCTCCAAGACGATAGTCCAGCCATGGCCAACACGCTCCTAGACTACATTAGGAGGCATGATGATACGCCGCTCGTACTACAATCCCACTGGCACGGCTGGGCCGAGTACAAGGAGAACAATACAGTATGGCTGATCGATGGTAGCCTAGGAGCCCCACTATACAAGACAGACCACTGCCAGGCAGGCGCGACCTGCCTCTCAACATACGTTTACCTAGTCCTCATACTCTACCCCGACGGCAACTACAAGTACATCCCAGTAAAGGCTGGAAACGGCTCCGGTAGCCTAGAAGTCGAGAGGCTCAATGAATCCACTGTACTGGTAGAAAATACTAAGGTTAATGTTTACGGCGAGCCAGTAAGCCTCCCTGTCAGGGTCGAGTTCAACTTGACCTCTAAGGGGCATAATTATACAGTCGACATAGTCACATTTGCACCAGCAGGTGGAAAAGAGATTATCCAAATAGTGGAGGGACCCTCCGGCCCAGTTATAGAGACCAATGCAACATCCCCCAACTCATACATCTACATAATGGGCTCCGAGACCGGAGAGGAGATAGCGGTGTATCAGGGCAGCATAAACGGCCTCAGCCTCTCACAGTGGATCGGAGAATCAGCTGTGCCCGCCTCCTCGCAGACTCCAGGTCCAGAAAACACTACTGGTCTAACTGGTAGCAGCGTATCGCATAGAAGTACTTCATCAGCCCTTTATGCGGGAGCGGTCATCATAATACTAGCGGTACTAGTGGCAGTAGCCTACTTGGTGAGGAGGTAGTCTGTTTCAAGCAGATCCCTATTCCTCCTGGTAAACTCGATTTTCTCCTCTCCCTCCCCAGCCCCCAATACTAGGTAGTCTCTCCTATCGAGCCCAAGGAGCCGACTAGTCCTCGTTGCAACGGCCCCCTTAACTTCAACGTGGACCCAGCCCATAACAACCGCTCCAGGCCCCATTCGGGAGGCCTCAGCAACCCTCAAGGCTGCGACACTGTCCTTGAAGGACTGTGCAAGAAGGAGCCCTCTCAACGGGATCCTAGCCATGGGCCCCTGCTTAGGGAACAGGCTGGATACTAGAACTTCATACTCTCGCACCAGTATACTTGGATCCGGGATCCCCTCATATCCTTCGGGAATCCTCCCAGTACGGGCTACCATGTTAGCAATATTTCTCGGGGGCATCACCCCTATTATCCTGGCCCCGCATTCTCGAGCTGTCTCGAGCATAGGCCTATACTTGTAGAGGTCGAAGCCCTCTGGGCCCTTCTCATACTCTCTAGCTAAGTCCTCGAACGAGATCTTCCCCATAAGCCAGGAATCCACAAGCTCCTGTTGCTCTACATTAAAATATTCCACTCCAAGGAATGACAGCCTCCCCCTAGCACACAGGTTTGTTAGGAGGCCTGCAACCTCACGTATAAGCCACTCCCTCTCATGTACCTCGCCTATGAAATATAGGTGGCTGGGGTGCCCAACAATCTCAGCCCTAGGAACAATCCTGAACGAGTAAGCATCAAGGTATACAGGGCCTGCACGACTGCTCACTTGTGGTTCACCTTTCACCATAAAAGCACAATACCGTGGACCACTATGTAACCTATAAGCGATGATAAAGAGGTGTATAGACTTGGAGGCTGAGAGAAGAGACTTGGAGGACGAGGAAAAGGAAGACGAGATAAAGGAGGCGAAGGAGCTGGAAATAGTACTCACTGCGGTATCCAGCTTCATAAAAGAAATACAGGAACCCCTAGCACGCCTCCTAGAAACCCTCATACAGCCTGTCAGGGGCGACAAGCTCGGCGAGGAGATAGCAGAGCTATATAAGAAGCTGAAGGAGAGCGGTATGCCAGAGGATCTAGCACAGAAAATGACCCTAGAATATTTCGAGAGGAGAACAAAGATACTAGAAAGCCTAGGCAACCTGGGGCAGCTATTCTCGAAAGCCCAGACCACCTGGAGTTGGATGAGTGAGAAAAAGCACCAGCATAAAGGAAGCGCTGGAGCCGGGGAAGGGGAGAGGGACGAGGGCTAACAATATTGCCATCCAGCCTCGACGAGAGGCTATCAAGGATCGAATTGATGCTCTCGGAGATCATCGACCGCCTCGTCGAATTAGAGATGCGGCTTAGAGCTAGCGAGGAGGCCGTTATCGCTGGAGAGCTAATTGGGGTGGCAAACCTACCAGCATATCGGGCCCTTGAGGCGGCGAGAATAGTGGTTAGACTAGCTAGGATCATAGGCGGTATAGACGAGATAACGAGGGCAATAATTGAAGCACTCGCCGCCAAGGGACCCCAAACCCTTAGGGGACTGGAGAGGGAAGTGAGGAGGATAAGGGGGAAAGCATCGAGGAGGAAGATCTCAGAGCGAGTACGCTTGCTTGAGGAGATTGGGGTTGTAGAAGTTGAGAGGAGGCCGAACCGTAGCATTGTGAGGCTGAAGAGTGTTGAGGAGAGCCCTGAAGATGGCTAAGGTCATAGGTTATTCTCTCCTACTCTTCGTGAGAGCCTTTTTCTTCGTCTCGTGGCTGAAGCTCCACCTCTTCTTGATAAGGAAGAAGAATAGCTCAATGTTTAAAAAGAGTATAAAGGACCTGCCTCCCGAGCTCCAAAGTAGGCTGGCCAGGGAATACGATAATAGGTTGAGGAAGGCGTTAAGTCTAAGCGTGACTGGCTTTGTCAAGAGGGCACGGGGAAGCTAAGCCAATAGCCCTTGCGCTACTACTAGCGGGATTCGGCGCCCTATTCAAGATTCTCGGCGGCGTACTCTATGGTTCAAGAGCAGTACTCATCGATGGAGCAACATGTATAGGGAACTTGCTTGCTGGCATAGCCCTCTACAAGGGGGTGAAGGAATCCCTCAGGCCACCGGATGAAGACCACCCCTATGGTCATAGTCGGCTCGTCCTCCACGGGGTCCTTCTAGTACAGGTGACCTATGCTTTCATAGCTGGCTTTAGCGCCGCAATACTATACTACTCCTTCATTGCGAGCTATGAGGTGGGGGCTGAGGCCCCAGTGTATGCTCTAATAGGGACCCTCTTCTACGCTGGCTCGATAATTATATCGAGGAGGCAGGGGTATGCGGGAACCGTTTTCGCAGGGTTCACTTACACAGAGATATTGGAGGGCGTCGTTACCATCGCTGCCAGCTATACTGCTCATCTCTATGGTAGACTGTACGATCTGGCAGGCGGGGTCCTAATCCTCTCCTACCTAGTCTACGAGATAATAAGTGAATCGTGGAGGCTAGGGTTGATGATGAGCGACTACGTGGATCCAACCGTTACCCGAGAGGTGAGGAGGCTGCTCGATGAGAGGGGGTTCAATGTGAAGGATTTGAGGATCCGCACTATCGTCCCGGGACACTATCATGGAGACGCTGTAGTCACAGCGGGGGGAATGCCCTACGAGGTGGCGGATCTCCTCGTCGATGAGGCCACCCACATCGCTAGAGAAAAGTATAACGTCGACCTAGTAGTTCATATTGATGTGGAGGACAAGCCTAATAGGCGTGGATCTCAATGATATCCCCATCCATTAGGACATGGTCCCCTCCAACCCTCTGCCCAGGATACTTAGCGCTAGGCCCCCACACCTTGGCATAGCGGAATCGTTTAACCAGATCCTTATGGATCCGCCTGGCAGCCTCTATGACAGTCGCTCCCTTCTCTAGGATCAGCGGGTCGGGGTCCGGCTCCTTATTGGGCTGCTTAGTATACACTCTAATTATTTCTAGGATATTGAATAATACCTCCCCCAGCTTATCAAGCCCTTCACCAGTAGCCGTGCTCACAACCAGCACGGGCACGTCTGGGGGAGCAGCCTTAACCGCCTCCCCAGCCTTCTCGCGTGAACCCTTAACGTCAGACTTATTCAATATTATGACTGCTGGCTTGTAGACTCTCGTTGTGAATATAGCGTCTTCCACATCGTCAAGGGTAACGTCGCCCTCAATCTCAACGACTGCATTATAGATCCTATACTGGCTGAGCAGCCTGCGCAGGTCGTCCTCCGTGAACCCAATCATCCTCCCATGCCCGGTGATCTTGACCCCGTTAACGCTCCTATCCCTCCTTATCCTAACCAGCCCCCTGGACTTAGTTATCACAACTCCTCTCTCAGAGAGGAACTCTATGAGTCTAACAAGCGTCCTCGCAGGGTCTGGGTTGTCTAAGCCTATAACTAGTGCCACTGCGTTGGCATTCCTAGCCAGCCCTATAACCCTATTATTGATGGGGCTGCTCGGCTGGTCTAGGAGGAGCGGTGGGGTATCGACTAGCTGGAACTGGATATCCTTGTAGTCCAGCATTCCCGGTGTGGGCTGCTGGGTTGAGAAGGGATACGGTGCTATCTCGGGGTTTGCATTTGTAACCCGGGCGAGCAGGCTGCTCTTGCCAGAGTTGGGCGGCCCTAATAGGACTACTTGCCCCGCTCCAGCCCTCTCAATGAATATGCGCGGCCCTCCCCCTCCTCTCCGAGCCCTCCTCGCTTCAGCCTCCTCCCTCAGCTCGGCGAGTCTCCTCCGAGCCCACAGCCTGATATTCTCGGTACCCTTATGCTTGGGTACGGCTGAGAGGAATTCTTCTAGCGCCCGAATCTTCTCCTCCGGCGTCTTAGCTTCACTGTACTTTGCCAGCTTCGCTTTAGCCTCCGGTGGTAGGTTTGCCGGCACGCACCCTTCCCCTTTATACATAGAACCATAGCCTGGAGTCTATTATAGTGTTGGAGTATAGGAGATCCTCTGCTATGCCGGTTGACTTACTCTTCCAATGCAGCCCTCTGGGCTGAATCCCTTCCTCTCCGCCGCCCTAACGCAGATCCTTGGGAGAGCATCCTCCACGGGAGCCTCTATTAGGATGTCGGGCTCGATCGGGGAGTAGATCTCCCCCACATTGACTATTATCACCCTTCCGCCCTTCCTCTTCACAATCTCCGGTATAATGTTTGCTGGGGAGACGTATAGGCTGCTCCCAGCTACAAGTATGGCGTCACTCCTCCTAGCAAGCTGGAAGGCCTCCATGAGCTCCCTCTCCGGTAGAGGCTCTCCAAAAAATACGACGTCTGGCTTTAGGACTCCACCGCAGTAGGGGCACCGGGGGACCCTCTGAAGCCTAGCCATCTCAACAGCCTCCTCGAGGGGGACCCTTCTCCCACACTCGACGCATACAGCATACTCCAAGCTCCCATGGAGTTCTATTACCCTCCTGCTTCCAGCCCTCTGGTGCAGGCCATCAATATTCTGCGTGATGATCGCTTTAAGCACCTCATTCTTTTCTAGCCAAGCTAAGCTGTAATGGGCTGGGTTCGGTTCAACGCTCTTCAGCGAGTCGTATAACTCGAGGAAGACCCTCCATGTACTCATGGGGTCTGACATGAAGTAGGATATATCGAACAGCTCTGGAGGGACCCTCCTCCAGAGCCCCTTGGGACCCCTAAAGTCTGGAATACCGCTAGGAGTCGATACTCCAGCACCTGTTAATGCAATAGCGTGCTTAGCCCCCGCGAGTATCCTTGCCGCATTCTCGATCAACTCCAGTATACTATCCATTCAGCCCGCCCACCATTGCCAATCTATAATTTCTTTATGGGTTAAATTGGCGTTGATGATCAACGGGTAGTACCCTGTTGTTACCACCCCATACTCCCCATTCTCTCTTGTACATAGATATTGAGTTATGGGTGGATTTTGATGGGAGAGGATGAGATCGTAGTCGAGTACTCTGACGACAAGTATGCTAAGGCTAAGACGCTGTCACAGGCCTTTCTAAGGAAGGGATTAAGGGTTAGGTTCAAGAAGGTTAACGGTAAAGGTGTCCTCTTGTTTAGGATTAACAAGCTCTTCTATAGTGAGTCTGATTACTCATATCTTGTAGCTAGGCTTGTAAATAGTGATCAGCAGAGGGAGCGGCGATAGCTTTCAATAAGCTCTTCGACCGTGTCTCCCCTCCTGTAGAGGACGGGGGCTACGCAGACCCTTACTCCTCCTCCAATGGTTGCGAATAGCCCTCCCCTCTGTATTGTGACTGCGCATTTCCTTGCCGCTTCAACGGCCTCGTCCCTGCTGCAATCTCCTATCTCTACCCTGCAGTGTTTGAAGCCATCACTGATAACCTTGGATAGAGAGGGGATGTTATGGTGTCCTAGGAGGGTGTCTATGCATATTGGTAGTATGTAGTAGGAGATGGGCTTCGCGAGGGCTCTAGCCCTCTGTATCTCCGCGTCCATCCCGGTGCTCAGGGGGATGTATACTCCCTCTGCCAGGCCAGTCTCCTTGGAGTGCTCCTTGTCTACAATTATGGCTGTGGTAACCGCTATTATATGGTCGCTCTGCGACACGTAGGCGTAGTCCCTTTCTTCTATCTGGGCCTTGATTAGATCGTGTAGTTGGCTCGCCAGCATACCCTTTAACGCTCCCTCACTTCTAGGCGAGTCTAGGTAAAGGTTGTGGACAAGTATGTCTACCTGTATATTGTGGTAGTGTTCATCGCCGTAGATCACCACCATCTCCGGGTCGAGGAGGCTAACGCTACCGCCCTCGCTGTAGGGGTAGATGCTGTGGTCTGAACAGTATTCTCGGAGATTGTCCTCGCTGAAGGGCCACCTATTCCAAGAGTCCACGAAGAGAGAATGTACGACTGGGTAATCCTTATCCACATTCAACTCCTCCCTAGCTTCTGGCCATGATCGACCGAGACCCTCTTTAGGGACATACTCGAGCACCTTCCCCAGCTTATCATAGTGGATCTCATCGATCGTGGTGGGTTCGAAGAGGACTAGGTCTTGCTCGGTTCTTCTCAATGCTTCTTTGAAGGCCTCGATAGCCTGGACTAGAGAGATATCCCTCACTGGCCTATCACCGACAGCGACATAGAGGGATCTAACCTGTGTGATGGGGTGGGAGACATAGGCTGTAACAGGCTTTGAGTCAACCAGGTACTCTCCTCTGGTCTTGAGAACCCTTTCTAGGAGCTTCACGAACTCTCTCGCAGGATGCTTCACCCCGTAAGTGTATATTGAAGTGCCGGGTTTAATGCTGTCAACTATCCCTAGAATATTGGAGTCTGCCGCCCTCCATGTTAGGTAGAGGACAGGGTCTATACTGTAGGGTGAGGCTGGGAGCCCGCTGCACCCCTTCGTGCCTAGTATCCTGCTGCTAGCGTCTAAAGCCATCGCTCTAAGCGCGTCGAAGTAGTCGTCTACAAGGTATATGATTGAAGCCTCCCTTCCGAGGGAGAGGAGCTCGCTTATAACAGGGTTGGCCGCGATCATCCTCCTGCTCATGTATGTTAGGTGGGCGAAGACAATAGCCTTCCTGCACCCCCTGGCATGTATCCTCTCTCTTACCCTCTCCACACCCCTCTTGAAAGCGCTAATCGCAGCCGGACGGGAGGTTAGCATCATAGCGATCAGCTGCTCTATGTCCTTGCACTTATTCTTAGAACCGTACTCTTCTTCGAGGAGGTCTTCGAAATGGTATACGCAGGCGGAGTCGCTGATGTTGAGCCTCTTGTTTTTCACGCAATTATAGATCTCCTTCAATCCTATCCCTGGCGTTCCGGCTATAATTACGACTTTCTCGGCATCATACTTCTCGCTCAACCCGTGGCTCCCAGGCAAATATGGGAGGCATTCCTTCTAATCAACTTATCACCTGGCTAGCAATGGGGGGTACGGGGACTACCTATTAAAACACTGCCTAGCTTATTGGAGGGTAGGATGGGTGGCGATGGGTAAGACTGTATCCGTAGTGCTGGAGTATGGAAAGTGTAGCTGGGGCGCCTGCTACTTCTGCGGTTGGGGTAAGCGGACTGCTAAGACCAGTCTAGACCAGCTGAGGGCTAAGTATCTCAGCGCCCTTTCACGCCACAGGGATATAGAGAGGGTCAAGCTCTTCTCCTCGGGCAGCATGGTTGACCCTCGCCAGTTCCCTCTAGACTTTACACGCTGGCTCATAGAGGAGGCGAGGAATAGAGGAGTAAGAGAGATCATAGTAGAGGCTAAGACTGATGATGTCACGCGGGAGAATTTAGAGAAGATAATAGTCGACGGCATAAAGATCACAATTGCCATAGGATTGGAGGTGGCCGACGACATCATCCTGTACAGGTACTATCGGAAGAACACTGGGGTAAAGGACTACATAAGAGCCGCGAGGCTCCTGAGGAAAGAGGGATTTGGGCTGCGAAGCTACATCCTAGTAAACGGGCACCCTATAATCTACCATAACCTCGAAGTTCAAGAAGTGCTGCTGGAAAGGACGATCGAGATAGCATCCGACTACAGCGACTCAATGGTTGTAATAAACGCCTATCCACACAGAGATACTAGGCTACTCCTAGACTGGCTCGAGGGAAGATGGAAGCCGCTGGACGAGCGCCAGTTCAAAGGGCTCGTTGAGAGGGTTATTGGGAGGCTTGGCGGCGAGAGAGTAAACGATAACCTATACATCTACAACAATGTGCCGGTTGAGGTTGATCACAGCAACTTCGCCTTCGTCCCCAAGATACCGAGGAGACTGTGGACTAGGATAAAAGGGGTTGGGAGAGATATACTTCTACACCCCCACTTCGAGGTATGGCAGGACTACTTCACCCGATTCTACAGGCCCCCCAATGGTAAGGACTACGCACTACTCCTTCCATGCAGTTATAGGAAGCCCTACAAGAGGAGCAGGACTCACAGAGCGATATTATCCGCGATCAGCGGGTATCCATGGTTCAAGAGGCTACACCTCATAGTCGTCTCAACGCCGGGCGTAATCCCATGGGAGTTCCATGACAGGTATCCCTTCACACACTACGACTGGCCAGAGTGGATGGAGACCGAGGAGGTGAAGAAGGACTACATAGAGATAACAAAGGAGAGGGTAAAGGCCTATCTCAGGGCTCACGCTGATAAATACAAGCTTTTCTTCGCATACTTCCACCTTGAATCAGAGACTCTTGAAGCCATAAAGGAGGCTTTCAAGGAGCTGGGGCTCGAGGATAAGCTAGTAGTTGTTCTTGACGAGGAAACCTACAGGCGGATAAAGGAAGAGATCGGTAAAGAGAGGGTTGGAAGCAGCGTGGTGAGGCACCCTCTAGCGCTGGGGAAGCTTAGGGAGACCCTCGCGAAGTACCTGGGAGGGGAATGGAATACAATAGCTGGGAGGACTAGTCTAGAATCTGGGGCCGGCGTGTGAGTTAAACCTCCGACCCCGACACTCCATATATGGGGAGGCCCTGCGAAGACGACGCCGGCCCCGATCCAACAATAATTATTGTTCAAGCCGCCCTACACCCGTTGGAAAGGGGATAGGAATCAAGGGCTGAAGCAGTAACTGTAGGGTTTGAGGGAGGCCGGCGGGATGCTCAAGAAGATAGCCTACTACTCGGGGCTCGCCATAATAGCGTCTAGCTTCTCACTGCTAGGATCGGGAGCATACGGCCTCTACCTATACCTAGCAGGGAACGCCGCCCGAGAACTGTATCCTGCCTCGGTGATGACTATTTTCGGCGGCTTCTATATCATAGCGGGCTATCTGCTTACCAGGGCTGGTACAGAGCCGTTGAAGATGAGGGAGGCAGTAGCAGTCACTGTCCTCGTATGGCTCCTGGTTCCGGCTCTAGACGCCATCCCATTCGCTATTGCATTGAAAATCCCCTTCGTAGACTCGCTCTTCGAGTCAGTGAGTGGTTGGACTACTACCGGCTTAACAATACTCAGTGGACAGCCCAGCTCATGGCATCACGTGTATGTCCCCGAGGTCAGTGCCATCCCGGATACGCTTAAGGTTTGGAGAACTCTTATGCAGTGGGAGGGAGGCCTTGGAATAGTCATATTCACTATTGCACTCCTTGCCCCGCCTGGAGTCTCGGTAGCGATGCTCTACTTGGCGGAGGGTAAGTTCGAGAGGCTGGAGGCTAGCCTGAAGAGGAGCGCCATAAAAATGGGAGCCATCTACATCATACTAACAGTTATAGGGGCACTCCTCCTATTCCTGGCCGGAATGCCTGTTGGAGACGCTATACAGCATTCCATGACGGGGATAGCCACCGCAGGATTCTCAACCCACACGGAGAGCCTAGGATACTACTTAAACAATACCTGGGTTCTCGTAGCATCCGCGATAGTAATGTTCCTTGGAGCGGTGAGCTTTGCAGACCACTACGCAGTATTAACGGGGAAGTTCAGGAGCTTAAAGAATAGTATTGAACTGCATGCCCAGCTAGTCATACTCGCATTATCAGTACTTTTCTCCTACTACATCTGGTGGAGGGACCCCTCATTCCACCACACATTCCGACCCATACAGGTATGGTATCACGTGGTATCCGCTTTCGCCACGGCAGGGTTCCAGGCAGGCGACCTTCACAACACGAGTGAATCCTACAAGATCATATTGGCAATCCTGTCAATCATCGGTGGGAGTGCCTTCTCCACGGCTGGAGGGATAAAGGTCCTCAGGCTCCTAATATCGCTGAAGAGCATATCCTATGAGGCAGACCTAGTGGTTCACGCGAGGGGGTATATGCCGAGGAGGAGGCTTGGAAACTATACTCTAGACGAGGATCTAGTACGGAGGACGCTGGCAACAGTAACAGCATTCATACTGACATACACGTCCCTAGTAGTACTCATGGCGGCAGTCTACCCGGGAATGTATGATCTTGGAGATATCATGTTCGAGATAGCTAGTGCCATGGGAAACGTGGGATTAAGCGCTGGGATCTCAGCCGCAGCGGCGCCTGTTGGCGCAAAGCTCATACTGATAGCAGCAATGCTGCTGGGGAGGCTAGAAGTAGTCGCTTACATCGCTACTCTCCGCTTCGTGTTCAGGAGACGCTAGTTCATCCCTTCTCCGAGACTCAACTATCTTCCTCCTCACATGCTCCGGGAGGGCGAAGTCCTCCCTCCTCAAGCCGGTTGGCTCCCTGACAATCATACCTCGGCCATCGACGATGTCCACCTCATGCATTACTAGGCTGTGCGGGGTCTGCCTCATCTTCTCGACTAAAACGAACCTCCTCAGGATCCCGCCTTTTATCATCCTGCGGAACCTTACAATGCCATCGGCTACGTGCTCTACTCCCCAGCCGAAGGCCTGCGAGGTTGTTATTGCATACTGGCTTACCAGGTATGTCGTGAAGTCCCACTTGTAGAGGACTCTCTTCACTGCATAGCTGTACTTCCTCGCCATTGCAGGCTTGTCCAGCCAGAAGGCGCTCATCGAGTCTATTATTAGCCTGGCTCTACCATATCCTAGCTTCTTCTTAGCGGCTAAGATCTTCTCCACGAGCTCGTCCAGGTCTAGGTCGCTTAGGCTCCACTCGTCCTGCTTACCCCTCATAAGAGCATCTATGATTATCATTTTCCCAGAGTCTACAGCCCTTGCAAAGTCCATCCCAAACTGGAGTGCCTGCTTAATAATACTCTCCCTGCTCTCCTCCGTAGTCACGTATACTACCTTATCTCCTTCCAGGACACCCTGCCATGCGAAGTGGATGCTGAACACAGTCTTACCAGTCCCGGGCTCACCAACGACTGCCACGAAGAAGCCCCGTGGCACACCTCCACTGATTAACTCGTTGAAGCCCTCTACCCCCGTTTTAAGCCTCTCAATATAGACTCCAGGCAATCCCCTCATTCCCGTGAAATGAATGGATGCATTCCAGGACTGATATAGCTGAGGAGGATTACGGGCCTCCGGGTACCCCAGAGCTAGTCACAGCCTCAACGGGCTCCTCTACCGGGCACGACTCACCCCATCGGCCCATTGATTATAGTCTTCCTCCAAGAGCAATAATTAGGTATCCCTCGGAGTATTGGACTGGTTAGCCCCTGATCTTCTCCAGTATGTAGTCTAGTATGTTATCGAGGTCCTGCTCACTGTATCCCTCGAGGGGCTCGCTTAGGAAGGGGAGATAGTAAACCCTCTTGGTACCCGTGAGGCTCAATACATCTCTAACCAACACACTCCTCAATCCGCCAGAGCCTAGCAGGACTTCTACAGCCTTAGCCCACCTCTCACCATCTACCACCCCTACAACCCCCCTGCCTACCACGAGTACTATGTCGGAGCCGAGACTGCTCGGGGAGGGCGCGGCTATGTCACTGTTGGACTCGAAAACCACAAGTTCGTGGCCCGCGAGGATCCTACTCATGCATGTCTCAACCTCTCCGATAAACTCGTAGCCTATAACACGCTCAACGAATCCGCTATCAACGCGTAGAGGGTAGGGCATGAGTCTTCCAGCCGCCTCCACGAGGCTGGCAGTAATGCCTGCTGGGACAACATTCAATGCCTCCACGTTTACAAAGTGGAGCGTATCGACTCTCTCACCGCACCTGCTAATCCTTCCCAGGACGATCTCGTCCTCTCTACCAGAAACTAGCCTCCAATCCTTAAGGCTCGGGTCTACAGGGGCGTATACGACCGTCAATGGATTAAGTATCTCTGGCGCTATAGAGTCACCCGACGAGCTCGCGAGCTTGATAGCGTCCCCGCTTACTACTAGCCTCCTCCTCTTTATCTCGTCCAGTATCCAGGGAGACTCCCAGATGTTGACTCCAGCCACCGGCTTGACCGCTACTGCATCATAGCCCCTCTTCCTAAGAAGGCCTACGAGGCTAGCGGTGAAGGTGGTTTTACCAGAGCTAAACTCGTTATAGCCAACAACTAGGATGCTGGCCATAGATTATGCCTCCATGGGCTCCTAGAGCCCCTGGGGCAGTTCCCTAGCCATATCGGCTGGAACGTATACTGGGGCTCTCCTGCTTGAACCGAACTTGACGATCAACCCCTCCTCTTCGAGAGCCCTAATGATCTTTCTAGCCGTACTTATTGTTACATTATACCTCTGGGATAGGCGTAGCGGTGTTAGATATTTGGTCCTCTTCAAGTCCTTCTTAGCCCTCTCCAATAGCTCTGGGGGCAGGCTAACATCGTACCGGGCCTGCTCTACTATACTCCTTGCCTTACCCTTTCCTTCCCCCTTGCCTTGACCCTTATCCTTCCTTGCCACACCAGTGCACCGTTAGTTAGGGTGCGATTGATACTCCTTATAAAAACACACGCTCCAGCCCGGCTCAGAAGCGGAGCCAATAGGGTTCATGCTAATAGTATGGGTTTTGTAGCTGATGACACCCAGAGCTATAGGATGGTGGCGGCGTTGAAGATCGTAATAGTAGCGGAGGGGCCGGTCAAGATACTTGCCGGCGGAAATCTTGAGGGTAGAGAGCTTGGAGGCAAGGGAATAATTATAACTATAGAGGGAGAGTCCTTTAAGGTAACAATTACTCCTCTCGAAGGGGGCTCTAAGCAGGCTGCTCGAGGGACGAGGGGAGAGAAGGCCGATATCATGACGCGTGAAGGAGCTCTTCATATTATTTTGGATCAGATGTTCAAAGGGTTCTCCGACATTCTGGACCGGGAGCTCCCACCTGGTGTTATCATTGATGAGGTTCTGGGTAAGGGGATAGAAGAGCCTATTAGGGTTGGCCGGGTCACTAAGTGGCCGGCCCATGACGACTACGACGTCTTCAAGATTGTCGAGCAGCTCTCGGATAAAGGGGGGAAAGTGGTATTCTTCACGGGCGACAAGAGGCTTGCACGACAAGTAGCCTCGCTGGGAAGAGATAACGTAATCGTAGAGTACCTGCCGCCCAACGAGTTCCCCGGTAAAGAGGCTCTCGCCAGAAAGATTATCGAGTCGACAATAAATGCTATGGGCTCGAATGGAGAGAATTAGAATCTCACTACTGCCAGGCCTTGTGGTGTAGGGATTATCAGGCTATCATATTTCTCTAGCCTCTCAAAGAACTCTTCCGGGGGTCTTGGGAAGTAAGCGTTGTGGAACGCCATTATCCCTCCACTAACAATACGGTTAACGAGGAGGTCGAATGCTTTGGGATACTGATACTTCTCGATATCAACGAACGCCATTGAAAACCTAGCATTATCGTCAAGTCCTTCAAGATATTTGATAGCATCCTCCACCACAACCTCAACCTCAACACCAGTCACCCTCTCTATAGCACTGGCATTCCTTTCTAGAACCTCTCCTACGTCAGGGTCCCACTCTACCGCCACAATCCTCGAGCCATCCTTGACTGATGCCCCCACAGCTAGCCATACCGTGGAATATCCTATCCCCGCTCCAAGGTCAAGTATAGTGCCTGGCGGGCTCGTGAAGGAGAGGGCGGCTAGTGCGGCTGCATCCTCCCTATCAATATGTGGAATATAATACTTACGGGACTCCTCCTCTAACCTGGCTATGAGGCTCCGGACTTCCCCGTCTAGTCTCAATAGAGGTCACCGCTCCGCTATAATCTATTAGTGTCAAAAGCCTATTAATAGGGATAGATTAATATCTTGTATTCTTAGTGAAGAGTTATGGTGTCGGAGAAGATCCTAGGTGGGCCTGCATATAGTTTGCTCGAGCTGGAGCTGTCGCCTGGAGAAGAGGTGTGGTTTGAAGCAGGCGCATACGTATACAGTCGGGGAGACGTGGAGATAAAAACCAGCACCGGGGGGATAGGAGCGGCTATCGCCAGGAAGCTATTTGGGGGAGAGAGCATCTTCCTCAACAAGATAAAGGCTAAGACGAAGGTGGTCGTCGGCCTTGCACCTAAGACTCCCGGAGACGTGATCGGGGTAGATCTGAATGGGTCCCTCCTCGTCCAGGATACAAGCTACCTAGCCCACACCGGGAATATCAAGGTGACCGTTGCTTGGAGGGGGCTGAAGGGTTGGCTTTCGGAGGGTCAATTCTTCTGGCTAAAACTAGAGGGGTCTGGAAAGGCGTGGATATCATCCTATGGAGCCATTCTTCTAAAAGAGCTCTCTCCCGGGGAGAAGATGATTGTAGACAACTTCCACCTCGTCGCAATGGATCCCACTATTGACTGGAAGGCTAGAAAGTTCGGCGGCCTCAAATCATTCCTCCTCGGCGGGGAGGGTATAGTGTTCGAGCTGAAGGGGCCGGGCAGGGTCTGGATGCAGTCCCGGCTCCTCCCAGAACTGGCTGGTCTACTATACAAGTACATGCCTAAAAACAAGTAGGATTTTAAGATGTGGGCCTACCATGGAGGCCCATGGGAGGTTCAAGCCTCTTTCTTAGATAGCAGTTCCCGGATTACCTCTTCAGCCCTTCTCTTTACATCCGCGAGCTTCTTCTCATAGTAGTTCTCTCCCGTCGTATCTATCGTTACAACTAGTGGACCGAACTCCTCGACCTCAAACACCCATAGAGCCTCTGGTATTCCGAGCTTGTCGAGCCAGTAGACGTCTACAACCCTCTTTATCCTGTCTGCCGCTAGGGCTCCGGCTCCCCCAGTGAAGACTGCATATACGGCCTTATACTTCCTCATTGCCTCCGCTGTCCTCTTCCCCATCCCGCCTTTTCCAACGATCATTTTCACGCCCGTCTTCGCTATGAACTCCGCCTCTACAGACTCCATCCTCATACTCGTGGTTGGCCCTGCCGCTACCACTTCCCAGGTGCCGTCGGGCCTCTTCCTCACAACGGGGCCGCAGTGGTATAGTACTAGGCCTCGTAGGTCTATAGGGGGCTTCTCGCCTCTCTCGATCGCCTCCAGTATCTCCTTGTGGGCTTCATCCCTCGCAGTAACCATGATCCCTGTAACGTAGACTATATCCCCTACCCGGAGCTTCTCTACATCCTCGTCCCGGAGTGGGGTCTTTAGATGGAAAACTCTAGCCTCGCTCATCACGCATCACCTCCTATAAAACGCACTCACCACCCTCCTCATGGAGGTGCCTCGACAGTATCCTGTATGATCCGTCCGGGGAGATCTCAATGCTACCCCTCCTTGTAGCCCAGCAGCTCGTTACAATCCCTATCGCGAATGTTGCAGGGTGCCTGTAGGCGTACTCCATCTTAACGTCGAGAGCTGTTAAGTGTCCTCCGAAGCCGTGGGGGCCAAGCTCTAGCTTGTTGAGGGCGTCTAGGAGCTCCTCCTCTAGCCTCGCTACATCGGGGTCCGGGTGTCGCTCCCCAATGGGTCTTAGAAGCGCCTTCTTTGCAAGGCTCATCACTATGTCTGCTCCAGCACCTATTGCCACTCCAACAATAACTGGCGGGCATGGTAGGGGCCCAGCGTTGGCGACCGTCTCTATAACTCCCTTCTTTAGGTTCTCGAACCCTTTGAGCGGCGTTGACATTATAAGGGTTGAGGGGGCCTCGCTCCCCCCACCCTTAGTCATAAGGTGGACTACTAGTTTATCTCCTGGGACAGGCTCCACGTGAACCCATGGAATATACCTTCCCGTGTTGTCGCCGGAGTTCTTCGCCCGCAGTGGGTCTACTGCGTTGGGCCTCAGGTACCCCTCTTTTGTTATCCTGCGGAGGGCGTCTTTGAACTCCTCAATTATCTTGGAAGGCTTTACTGGGAAGTCCTCTCCCCACTCGAGCCAAACATAGGGTGTACCGGTGTCCTGGCAGATCGGCCTCTTCTTTAGACAGGCGATCCTCATATCCTCTAATATGGCCTTCAACTGCTCCTTCGCGGCAGGAGTAGTCTCCTTCTCATACGCCTCCTTAATCTTGTTATAGACGTCTTCGGGTATGCCTGTGGCGACAGTCTTTATGAACTCGTAGAAGACTGGCTCTAACTTTAGAGTCAATTCCATTCACCCCTCAAGATTGCGTCGTATTTCTTCATGTTAGTATAGTATTGGATCGGGGTATTTACGCTGAAAAAGGATTCGACTCTTACCATTATAAATCACGTCCTTAAAGGGTGTTCTTAACTTAGGGATTTCCGGATAGGCTTGATTGGGGAGGAGATACAGTCATCTATAACAATCATCCCCAGCTATCCATTACTGGAGGGTGTGTGGTGTGGTTAAGGTCTCTCTCGTGGGCTTCGGCAATGTTGGGAGGGAGCTTCTGAAGAGGCTAGCAGATGTAGGTGGGGAGCTGGGTGTCGAGGTCACCGCGATATCTTCGAGCAGGGGCTCGGTTATCGTGGCGGGTCCCGGCGACCTGGCATATGCTCTCAAGCTTGCTAGGGAGGGGAGGAAGCTAGACGCCCACCCGGGGTTCAGGGAGGGGATGAGCGCTGTTGAAGCCTCTATTGTTGGCGACGCTGATGTAGCAATGATAACTCTCCCACCCAGCTACTCTACGGGTGAGCCCAACAGGTCAATCTACTATCGGCTACTAGAAGAAGGAGTATCCATAATCACTGCGGATAAGACTGTTCTATCGCTGGATGGCAGTAAGCTTCTAGAAAAAGCGATGAGAAACTGCCTCTTCATCGGCTACCGTGCCACTGTAGCCGCGGGGACCCCTGCTATAGATGCCGCTAGGGGTTTAAGGTTGCGGGAAGTAGCCCGGGTTAGGGCAGTACTAAACGCCTCCACAAACTATATTCTCGGCTTCATTGAGAAGGGTTTGAGCTTCGAGGAAGCAGTAAGGGAGTCCATCAAGGCTAAGCTGGCTGAGCCCGACCCCACAATAGATACTCACGGATGGGATCCAGCTGCCAAGCTAGTAATACTCGCGAACACTCTGGGTTCAGATGCTCGGCTCGACATGGTTGAAAGGACGCCTCTAGAATCATTCAGTGAGGAAGTCGTAAGAGATAGCGTCGGGCATGGGAGGAGGGTGAAGTATGTCGCTAGCGCCGACCTGGAGAAGGGGGTTTACAGGGTTCGGCCCGAGATACTTGACTCCAGGGACCCTCTAGCCACTGCTGAGGGGGAGGAGAACGTTATCGTGTTCGAGGTGGAGGGGACAAGTGTCTTGTTGAAGGGTCCCGCTGGACCGGCGTGGAGGACTGCTAAAGTCATGGTAACCGATATATTGGACTACCTCGAATGGAGGAATAAGTTAGAGTCATGCTAGAGCGGTGAAGCCAGTTTGCCAATCAATCCAGTCTGGGGCTTCATAGCATCATATGCAGTACTTGTAGCATTAGCGTGGAGGCTTAGGAAAGTATACCTAGTAATCGCTGCCATGATAGCTGTTTATGCCATCCTGAGCTCGACCGCCATGGAGGCGTGGGATGCAGCCAGGAGGCTGTCGGAATGGAATGACCTTAGAGTATTCGTCTACATATTCTTCTCAATGCTACTAGCAGGCCTAATGCGCGAAGCAGGACTCCTCAATAAGATGGTGGACTCCCTCGCATCGTCAAGCTGCAGGCTAGCCCTTACAGGGGTCCCAGCGCTTATCGGCTTAATGCCCATGCCTGGAGGAGCCCTAGTCTCAGCAATAGCATTGAGGGATAAGTATCTAAGGGAAGCAAGACTCTCACCAGATGACTCAACCTACCTCAACTATTGGTTCAGGCATCTATGGGTCCCTTCATGGCCCCTATTCCAGAGCGTCGTTATAACTGCAAGCGTCCTCTACATAAGCCCCCTAGACGTAGTTAGCCACTCGTGGATCGGAACCCTAGCCGCTATACTGGCGGGGGTGATTGTATCCTACCCTATACTGAAGAGGGTGAACTGTCTATCCAGGGGTTCCAATATCGGAGTATTCTTAGCATCAATATCTCCCCTACTAGCACTTGTTATACTGTTCTTCACCGGCGTATCCATGCTCTACTCTCTGATAATAGTCGTCTTAGTATTCCTGGCTGTATGGAGGCCGGGTAGGAGAGAGCTGATCAACGCGCTGAAACTAGCTACTAGACCCACGATACACCTCGTCCTCCTGGAAAGCCTCTACTTCAAGAACCTCCTGCTAGAGACGGAGATGGGTAAAGCCATGGAGGCTTTCGCGGGAAGCATAGGAGTGAACGAGTATATCCTTGTATTCATGGTACCCTTTATACTGGGCCTCGCCGCTGGAGGCGAGAACTTTTTCGCTTCAACTGCAATGCCGGCGCTAACACCCTACCTATTAACGGGGAGCGGCGTGGCCTGGGGCCTCCTCGCAATAGCATATCTGGGAGGCTACCTCGGGGTAATGGGTAGTCCAGTCCACCTATGCCTAGCCCTTACAGTAGACTACTTTGAGGCCAGGATGGGAAGGGTCCTGCTCAAAACATACGCTTCGATAATACTTAGCATAATATTCGGCGTCATACTCATATCACTACTCTATTTCTAGCAATAATATAAGAAATAAAATAATAAGTATCTGCTTATTTAACCCTTAAACCGGCCCACTAAACCGGAGAGTTGGAAAGATATGAGGAAAAATATTCTACTCCTAATCACCCTTTCATTCCTCCTAATAGCCCCCGCCACCGGCTATCTACAACCGGTAAAAGACGCCGGGGCCCAAAACATACCTCTAGAAGTTGAAAAATCGATTGCAGTCGGTACCTCCGATTACTTCAAGGCGATAGATACCATAGAGGACTCCAGCGGATACACAGACGTCCTGGCAGGGTCCGAAATAAGAAATGGGACAAACGCATTCTATGCGGCCAAGTACATTAACGGTCAAGTCGTTTGGTCTAAAACCGTGTTCTTAATAAATGAGTCAACATACCAGCACACAATGTTCAACGACGTAGCCGACTACCTCTTCGCTGGAAAGATAAATGGATCTATGAAAGCTGACACCCTCCTAGTACGATTAAACCAGACAAGCGGTGCACTCATATGCCAGAATATTATCATGCCAGGCAATATAAACTGGAACTCTGCGGCCAACGCAGTATCCCATACTAACTCCTCCGGAATAGCAACCGTTGTAGGGGCAGTTATTCTTGGAGAGGGCGACAACCAGTTCTCAACCGGAGCCTACCCGTACATTCTAGACGTAAACTCCGCCAACTGCAGCGTGGCAGGCGACTTCATAGTACCCTCAATACCGGGGGCTTTCACAGACATTACGATAGTTGATAACTCATCCAGCCCCTTCTACGGCTACAAGCTGATAAGCGGGTACAGTATAACTCCAAACCACGCGACAGGAGCAGTCATCATCTCCCCAGTAATCATCGCAGTTGATCAAGCAAACAATATAGTGGGGGGTAAAATGATAGACTTCAACACCGACGCCTACGCCACCAGTGTAACATATGCTGGAGATAAGATAGTATTAGGTGGAGCAATGTACACTCCTAATGGAGATACAGACGGGTTCATAGTAATCCTAGACAGCAATCTATCTGTAAACTCTACATTCAAGCTCATTGGACAAGCGAATGAAAGCATAGAATCACTCGCCACAATGGCGAATGGGACAAT
Organism: Thermodiscus maritimus; assembly: GCF_055382595.1. NCBI lineage: Archaea > Thermoproteati > Thermoproteota > Thermoprotei > Acidilobales > Acidilobaceae > Thermodiscus > Thermodiscus maritimus. The sequence goes on along the minus strand of NZ_AP042434.1, from coordinate 778,522 downwards.
AATCTATACGGGAGTCCTGAATGAAAACGGGCAAGGAGGAGGCAACGCTGCAGCAGGCCTCTTAACCGTGACAGGTTCCCTGAACAAGCTACTAACGTACACCGGCACCCAGTCTAAAGGATACAGCATAACCTCAGATACCGCCGGCCGCCTCCACATAGCAGGAATGATAAGAGGATCATTCCCCAACAGCCTCACACACAACCCAGCACTAGCACTTCAACAGTCAGGTAACCCGCAGCTAGCCGCATACCACCCCTCAGTAAAGTACTATCCCCCTATAGAGGATACTGTAACTGTGAACGTCTACTCATACTGGCCTGTGGAGAACTTTGCCAACTACGCCAGAGATATGGGCCTATACCTTGTAACGGGCTTCGAGGAGACGCCTCCGCCAACCACAACGCCTAGACCCACAGGTACAACAACACACACAACCACGACCCATACGATGACAGTCAGCACTACCTCAATAACCCGAACACTTACATCGACGTCAACCGGAAACATGCCGGGTTGCATTGATATAAGCACGGGGACAACAGGGTACATGATACCACAGCCCTACGGGACAGTAGAGGACTATAATCAAGACTACCCCGACTGGAGGGTAATCAGTCCAGCGAACGCGACGCTCAGAGTAGCTAGTCTTTCAGCATGGATGGAGCCAAGCCCAAACGCTAAATGGATCACACCCTACAGCGACCCACAGGGTAACCCAATACACAACCCGCCCCCCGCACACTATCCACCCACAACATACCAGATGATAATAGCACTGCAGGTGCCATCTACACTAACAATGGAGTGGCCTGCAGATGATACCGGGAAACTATACATCGATGGAGCACTAGTCCAGGTAAACAATGCCTTCCCGTCAACCCAGGCATACACTACAGGCCTCCCGCCTGGAATACACAACTTAACAATAGTAGTAGAGGACAATGGATACTTTACTGGATTATACGTGGACGGCAAAATATGCCCCACAAGCATCACCACCTCAACCGCCTCCAGACCCACAACGACCACAGCGACTACTCCCACTAACGGTACCACTGGCACAGGAGGACAGCCATGTCCCTGCGAAGACACTATAACCTACGCCGCGGCGGGAGTATCCGGGCTCTTCGCGGCTGGATGGATAATAACATACATGATGATAAGGAGGAGGTAGAGAGGTCAGAGGCCTAGATAGGCCTCCTTGATAACAGGATTCGCCTGGAGCTCTTCCGGCGTACCCTCTAATACAACCCTTCCATTTTCTAGGAGATATCCGTAATCAGCGATAGTTAATGCGATATGGATGTTCTGCTCGACCAGGAGTATGGTCTTCCCCTCCTCATCCCTCAGCCTCTTAACTATACCAGCAATATCCTGGACCAGCTTCGGGGCTAGGCCGAGGCTTGGCTCGTCCAGCATTAGGATCTCGGGGTTAAGCATTAGCCCACGGGCTATAGCTAGCATCTGCTGCTCTCCACCGCTGAGGGTCCCTGCAAGCTGGTTCCTCCTCTCCTTTAACCGGGGGAAGTAGTTGTAGACTAGCTCGAGGTTCTCTTCAGCCCTAGCTCTAGCTCTGGGGATCATTGAGGCTAGTCTAAGGTTCTCCTCAACAGTTAGCTGGGGCCACAGCCTCCTCCCTTCTGGGACTAGTACCATCCCCAGGTGCACCTTCTCATGTGTAGGCAGGTATGTAACGTCCTCTCCATTCAATGTTATCTTGCCACTCCATGGATTCACCACGCCCATTATCGTCCATAGCGTCGTGCTTTTTCCAGCCCCATTCGAGCCTAGCAGCGTGGTTATTGTCCCCTTCTCCACGTTGAAAGATACTCCGAAGAGGACCTGGGTTTCACCGTATCCCGACTCCAGCTCTCTTACCTCGAGAATCTTGTCCCCAGTCATAATTAGCCACCTCCACTCTTGAACCTCTTAACAAACCTTAGCGCGAGTGTGGGATCCCCGAGGTAGGCTGTTATTACCTCTGGGTTATTGGCGACCTCCTCGGGTGTGCCCTCTGCCAGCTTCTTGCCGAAGTGTAGGACTACGATCCTGTCAGCCAAGTTCATAACTGCGTGCATGACGTGCTCTATCATTATTATAGTTACGCCTTTCTCCTCTCTTATCCTTCTAAGTAGGTTGAGCATGACCTCTACCTCGCTGGGAGTTAAACCTGCTAGCACCTCGTCGAGGAGGAGTAGTTCGGGTTGAGCTGCAAGGGCTCTTGCTAGCTCGAGCCTCTTCTTCTCCTGCACGTTCAGAACCCTGGCTGGAAGATCCTTCTTATCACCCAAGCCTATGAATTCGAGAACCCCCTCTGCTATCTCTCTGGCCTCTTCCTCTGTTATTTCTCCAGCTCTCTTCCCGAAAAGTGCTCCTATCATAGTATTTTCTAGTACTGTTAGGTCGCCGAAGGGCTTTACTATCTGGTGGGTTCTAGCGATCCCTAACCTGGCTATACGGTGTGGCTTCCAACCTGTAATGTCTATTCCCTTGAATACTACTCTCCCGTCCTCCGGCTTATAGACTCCTGAGATCACGTTGAAGAGTGTAGTCTTCCCGGCGCCGTTTGGACCGATAAGTCCAAGTATCTCTCCCTTAAAGACGTTGAATGATACATCTGAGAGTGCAACGAGGCCTCCGAAGCGCTTAGTTACATGTTCAATACTCAATATTACCTCCCTACTCATAACCTTCACCTCACTCCAGATACTTCCTGAGCCTGGGGAATCTATCCCTCAGTATTCCAACTACTCCTCTAGGCGTGAAGCTTACCACTAGGATGATCAGTATACCTAATATGACTAGTGCGAAGACTCCCGCTATGGTTTGAGTGTACCATTTCAGTGGATAGTAGATGAAGCTTCCTATAATTGGCCCGGTGAAGGAGCCTATTCCTCCAATGGCGTTCTCCAGCAACATTACCACGCTATTTAGGAGGCTGAAGTCTACTTGGGCGGAGAAGGACGTTCTAAACTCTCTGGCTACGCCCCAGAGGCTGGCTAGCCATCCAGCTATGGTGAAGGCGACTACTTTATACTTGAATGTATCGACGCCAATCACTTCTGCTGCGTCTTCATCTTCTCTTATAGCGGCTAGCCCGTAGCCAAGCCTGCTGACTCTTACGAAGTAGGCGACGAGGACTGTTATTATGAATACAAGGTAGTGCATCCAGTAGAAGTCGATGTTTGTGAGGCCCATTGACGGGTTTCCCAGTTCCTGCCCCTCTATACTCCCGATATAGTTTTTCAGGATGAATAATACTATGTACATTACCACGTAGTTTAATCCTATGGTTGCGATGGCGAAGAAAGCTCCTCTTAGACGGAGCACTGCGTAGCCGACGATGACTGCCACCAATACAGCTAGTACACTTGCGAGAAGTGAGCTTACTGTAAATAGTTTTAGAACCTCGCTGGTGGGGAGTGAGACGGAGCTGGGCGAGAGTCCAGCCTCTATAGCTTGTCTTCTAAGCTCGTTCATCGCAGCTATTATTGCGTCATAATTCCTTATAGCAACTATATAGGCGGCGGCGAAGGAGCCGATACCTATAAAGACTGTGTGGCCGAAGCTTACATAGCCTGCATAGCTCATAATCACCGCCATTGCTAGGCTTAGCCCTATCCACATCATCAGGTCCATGCCGTTTGCTATCATTTGCTCTGAGCCGATCCCGTATTGGCCTAGTAAACCTATTACTCCGAACAGTATGAGGAGGCCTAGTGCAATGTAGAAGCTTGGCCTCTTGATCTTGCTCATTGTATCATCACCCCTTACCGAAGAGGCCCTGGGGCTTGACTAGCAACATTATGAGGAGGATCGCGAATGCTGTGGCTAATGCTAGGGCTTGCTGTGGCTGGCCGAAGAAGGCCTGGCTAGCATAGACGATGATCTGGTAGATTAGTCCTAGTATAACTCCTCCAATATAGGTTCCCATAATACTGCCGAGCCCACCTAGAACCACGATTACGAAGCTTAGTGGAGCGATTATCGCCTCGGTTGTCGGGGTGACGCTTCCAGCATAGATTAAGTAGAGCACGCCACTTGCAACCGCTATGGAGGTTGATATTACCGTTGTTGCGAGCTTAACCATTACAGGGTTTATTCCGGCCAGGGCTAGGGCTCTAGAGTCTTGAGCAACGGCCCGTATTGTTAATCCGAGGCTAGTCCTGTTAATTATGGCGTGCGTCCCGAGGGCCAGTAGGAGCGCTACAACCGCTACAACGATCTGGGTGATGGATACTGTGAAGGGAGATGCCCCAATGCTGAGTGAGTATATATTGATCACTCCGGATCCTCCGATCGAAATTCTCCATGAGAGGCTTGGCTCAGTGCTATATGACGGGTAGAAGTGGTTTACTACATAGTGGAGGCCGAACACGGTTATGCCGAAACCGAATGTTGTCATGAGGGTGGCCATCTCTTCCTTCAGGGTAATGGTATCCACGTTACCGATGATCTTGTGTATTGATGTGTAGTAGAGTATTACGCCTATCGCTCCTCCTAGGAATAGGAAGATAATGAATATGGCGAAAGGATTTACGCCGGACTCTACGAACAAGTAGGCTGCAAGCATCGCTCCTAAAATAACTAAATGGCCATGGGCTAGGTTGACTACCTTCATTACACCCCAGATTAGGGTTAAGCCCACGGCCACGACTCCTAATGTGGAACCGTAGAGGAGACCTGCTACTATGCCCTGGGCTGTGAGTCTAGCCAATTCTCCAACGTCTACCATTTAGACACCCCATGCTCCCACTAAAGGGCTACAAGGTCCCACTTCTATGGGTATCCCGATAGATGTATAGATATAAATTTGTCTGAGTAGTAGAGGTAGGTATAAAATAATGAATAAATTTTAATAAAAAAGATTAAATTTATTATGGATTCTACTTCTTAGCATAGTAATATGCAGCCGCTATTATAATTATTAATATAATTATTACTACTGTCCAAATGAGAGCAGTATTCGTTTTACCCTCACCAGAAGTCCCAGTGGTTCCAGCACCACCCGTCTCTGTGGTCTGCCCAGCAGAGGTTGTAGCAGTGGTTCCAGCACCGCCAAACTGCCAGTTCGGAGGAGCGATGAGGGGCTGCGCCTCAGCATACTCCGTTGGATAAATTATTACTTGACTGCTGCCCTGCCACTGCATGATCAGCATTGGGTGACCGATCTGCTTCCCAGTGTTGGGATCGATCTTTAAGGGGCCGAAGAACGTCATGATGTATAGGTCGTTGAACGCCTCCCTAACCTTAGCGCTATCGGTTATCGCTGACTCACCATACATTTCATAGGCCTTCTTTATGGCTTCAACAAGATATACTACGGTTGCACCGGCTTCCGCAGACTGGTATGCAGGTTCATCTAGGTTGGGGCATACCTGCTTGAAGTAGTTGAGGAACTCGTCTATAGTGGGTCCGGCCCATGGTAGCCCAGCTTTCGCAGCAGAATCTGGATTGTAGTTCGCGTGGGGGCTCCACTGGCTTGGGTAGGCTACTCCGTTCGCAATAGACTCGCCTAGTTCATCGTAGAATTGGGGCTGGGCTGGAGCTACCAGTATTGCTATGAATTTGAGTGACCACTCCAAGTCATGGGCCTGCTTTACAAGAGCCTTGCCATCCTCATAGTGGCCACCTCCTAGTAGGACGTTGGCTCCCTTCTGCTTGGCCGCCTGTATGTACACGCTGAAGTCGCTAGTGCCAGGCTCATAATCGGCTTCATAGACTACCTTTATACCCTCTTTGTTTAGAGCGTCCACAAGACCACTCTTCACTGCCTGGGCGAAGGCGGCGTTCTCGAAGATCAATGCGACCTTAGCATCGGGTATCTTCTCCTTTATCAGCTTGGCTGCGGGCTCTAGGTACCTGCTTGCGGGAGTTAGAACCTGCACTATGTAGTAGTAGCCCTTGCTAACTATTGAGTCGCTCGCGCCTCCATGGCTCAGGATTAGCTTGTTGTTCTGCTCAGCCACGGGGAGCGCTGCAAGTGTCAGTGTGCTTGAATAGGGGGCGATGAGGAAGTCGACCTTATCCTGGGTTATCAGCTTCGTATAGAGCGAGGCTATGTTGTCCTTGCTTGACTCATCGTTATAGTAGATGAGCTGTAGCTTATACTTCGTTCCGCCAATGTCTACCCCGCCCTGGTCATTATACCATTTGATGACCGCCTCTACGCCGCAAAGCGCCTGGGTTCCCTCCGAGGAGAACTTACCTGATAGGCTGGCAGTCATACCTATCTTGATAACGTTCCCGGAGACCTGTTCTGGGTATGTGTCGGCGAAAGCTACCGGGCCAGCCATCATTAAGGCGACGAGGAGTATAGCGAATAGTGGAGTCACTCTCACACATCAACACCTCTTAGGGGATTTAGACTCTGTTTATATTAATGGGATTATGGGGGGCTATTTATGAATCCGGGGTAATTTCTCCATATGTTTTCATATATGAATGAATTCGCGGCAACAGTAAGTAGAATTACAGCCCCCATATTATAGTATTGAGGTTAGTAGTGTCATAAATGTGGGTGTGGTTCGTGGCTTGCCTCGATTCTAGGGTGGTATCAGCACACTGCAGCAAGATCGTTGATCCAGAGTACCTTGCGGATAGGATTGCACGCGAGACTAGGGATCTTACTCACCTGACCCTAGCAACAAGCGGGTTCGGCAGCGTTGGATACCCAAAGGTTTTCCCACCTGTCTTGGGAGAGAAGCTAGCCAGCGAAAATAGGAAGATGATTGTCCTCACGGGGGCCAGCGCTTACGGTATGGATGATAAGCTAGCCGAGCTAGGAGTGGTGGAGAGAAGGTACCCATACCAGTACAATCCACGTATGAGGAAGCTGATAAACAATGGAGCAGTCCAGTTCCAAGACTACCACCTCGGCGAATGGCCAGGCATGGTGGAATCTGGATTCCTCTGGAGGTTCTCCCACGGCATAGACATAGCCGTTGTTGAAGCGAGCATGGTATTAGAGGACGGCTTCGTCCCAACAGCAAGCGTGGGACCGGTAGCAACGTGGACTAGGATAGCCCACCGTATAGTTATCGAAGTCAACACCGACGCAAGCCCCAATCTATACGGCTTCCACGACATCTACAAGCCAAGAGCCGGAGAGCCCGTTCCAATAAGGAGTGTGAAGGATAGAATAGGAGAGCCCATCGTAAGGATCCCCAGCGAGAAGATCATAGGAATAGTTGAGGGGAGAGGAATAGACCATGGAAGCCCCCCTGTCGAGCCAGGCAAGGTTGAGAAGAAGATTGCAGAGAACCTCCTCGAATTCCTGGAAAGCGAGAATCGAGGCTGGAAGGCTCCCCAAGAACCTATATCCTCTCGAGAGCGGCGTTGGAACAGTGAATGACGCTGTCTTCAAGTCCCTCAGGGAAGCGGGGTTCAGGAACCTCTCGGCCTGGACTGAAGTAGCGCAGGACAGCCTCCTAGAACTCTACCAGGAAGGGATGATGGACAGCCTATCCTGCACAAGCCTCATGCTGACTCCAAAGACCCTCCAACATGTATACGAGAACCCTGGAGAGTACAAGGAGGGGGTTATACTGCGTCCCCAGGAAATTTCGAATAATATCGAGGTGATAAGGAGGCTAAGGGTGATTGCAATAAACACGGCCGTGGAAGTGGACCTGCTCGGAAACGTGAACTCAACACACATATTGGGTAGAAACGTTATAAATGGGATAGGGGGGAGCGGCGACTTCTCGCGGGCCGCATACCTCTCAATCTACATTACTCCTAGCGTTAGGAAGGAGGGGAGGATTTCCAGCATAGTCCCACTAGTTACCCATGTGGACATTCCAGACCATGATGTAGACGTGGTGATAACAGAGCACGGAGTATGCGATCTCCGGGGACTATCGCCCCGAGAAAAAGCACAGCTAATAATAGAAAACTGCGCGGACCCCGCCTACAGGGAACCGCTACATGAGTACTATTGGAGAGCCCTGAGCAGGGGCGGGCATATACCCGTCGACCTAGATCGTGCATTCGACTTTCATAAGGCCTACATGAACACTGGTGACATGAGAAGCACTAGGTAACTGGGTAAGGCTAACTCAAATATATTTCAAGGTACTCCCTTATGCTCTCGGCTATCCGCGCATGGAACTTCTCCTCCTGGGATATCTCGTCTAAAACAATACTCCAGAGTTCAGCGAATGAAACCGGTATACCAGATTCTTTAAGCAGCTTTTTCAATAACGGCATTACTACCATAACATAGTATTCTTCGGAAGCGAACTCCACGACTCCAACCAGATACTCGAACAGATCTAAGAGGGATTTCTTAGATAGAACCCCTTCGCGCTCAGCTTGTCTAACCTCCTCGAGCTTCCTCTTAAGCTTATTGACAGCCTCGCTATCACACTCTACCCGTCCACACTGTTCACAGTTAACTAATTCTCCCAGAGATTTCAAGCTTTTACCGTGGTTTTCACTCTCCCGAGCAATATGTAACAGCAAGCCCGAAATATAATGGGGTAAATACCTGGCTATGATTCTGTATAGTTCGGCCGTTAAGTTTTCCGCTTCTGCTATACACTTGATAATCTTTAATAGTTCAATATGGGATTCCTCATTGTCTTCCTCTTGATTATAGTGAGGCATTTTATTCCTCCCTACCATACTCAGTTCTAAAATTTGCTTGTTTTAAAGTATTCTATCAAACTCAAAATCTCTTCTTTAAATTTATTACTATCCTTTAGAAATAAACTTGTAAGAGCATCCAACATCTCTAATCTCTCTAATTTTATGAGTAGAGGCTTAATTATTATATTCTGGATAAAGAATTTAAGAGAATGTTCGTCACTATAATGACTGGATAATATATTCTTCAATCTGCCAGGATCATTGAAGAGTAGATCTATGAAACTTGACCCTCCCTCCTTGACGCATATGCGTTCTAGAAGCTCATAAGTGCCTGGGGCATAATTCCACAAGTAATCCTTATAGAATGACTTAAGCTTCATCTTTAAATCCTCACTCAAGATCTGATTCAACACTATCACCTCTCCCAATGAACGTATCGTGCAGCTTCCTTAGCAGCTCTGCATTGACAACGTCATTGTATTGGAAGCATTTTCTCTCTACTCCTCCCCTGGAAACACATAGGTAGAGATTCCTGGATATCTCGTATCTAGATGTAGCCACCAGGTCGAATGCCACGTCTGACAGTATCAAGTAGGCATTATATATATTTGGATTAATTTTATTTATAAGATTTACTATGAGTTTTCCTGACCTTTTCAAGTATAACAATTTATCAATAATATATCTGAAGTAAGGTTTATCCTTGTAGATGTACTCCAATATTTCTGGGTAGATATAGGCGACAACATCAGGATTAGCCTTCTCTATCTCTTCAATTTCAGTTGCTCCGAGTTCGATATAGCCCATACCCAGCGGGTTTATTGATACAACTTTAAGTCTTTCATCCATGAATTTTTCAATTATCATTGAGGTCTCTCTAGGAGGAATCTCAAAATCTTCTTGAAAAATAAATTTTAATAGATATTTTATCTCGTCCACGCTAAGCCAATAACTTATAATCATACCTTTCAAATTATATCTTTTTAAAGCATCAAGTAGTAGAACCAGCGACTGCGGCTTAGCACAGCAGGGAGGATAGAAAACACTTACAATTTCACCAAGCCTAATCCCACGTGAGACTGAGTCAAGCTTTTCCGAAGCGGTTCTTAGTGTAATCTTGTCTATTTTCCTTATACCTTTTATCGATGTAGGGGGATAGACACGTATACCTTTCTCAGTGATGGAGAATGGAAACTGGGCAGCCTTTACGGGTATTCCCCTAAACTTTCTAATCTCTAATTCACGTACAATTATGGAGTCCTCATACCTATACTTTAAGATTATTAAACCGTCAGCGACAAACTCTATGTCGCCGAGCCCCAACTGGCTTTCTCCGAAAGGAAGCTCTGCAAGCAAAATAACAAGCCCATTGATGAGGTAAGGTAGCTCGTAGAAGAAGTTCTGGAGGAGCGCCCTCATCCTCCTATTGGCCTTCACAGACTCGAGCAGTACGTTTATGGAATCAACCACGACGATCCTAGGAGCAAACTCGGCAACCTCTCTACTGATACTCTCAATAACGACTTGTGTATCTAGCGTTACTGGAAGCTTACTATACCTTATCTTCCCTTCAGACGTAAGCCTTAAGAATTCATCCCCCAACAATCCAACTGATCCCGCTAGTTTCTCCATCCTCTCCTGGAAGGTAACGTACAAGCATTTCTTACCCTTACGTGCATTATGAACACACATTGTTAATGCAAATGTGGTCTTCCCCGCTCCAGGATGACCCCCAACAACCAATAGTGAAGGATACTTGAAACGATAGCCTACCACCCTGTCAAGGCCTTTAATTCCTACCTCAATATCGGTTGTACTCAATGCAGTTTCACCACAAATCGAGTTATAATATATATATGAAGGCTGGGGGATAAATAAGTCATCCCATAATAGATACGAATTATCCCGGCGATTCTCTTACACATAATAACAGTCCAGAGCAAAATAGGAAAAACAAACCCACGCCAGCCAACAACTATCTACAGAAATTGACGAGGATTTATATACGAGGAGCACTATAATTATATTAATGAAGGGTGATTGGTGATGACTGGGAGGATTAGGGCTGTATCACCAGTAATAGCAACCGTGCTACTAATACTCGTAGCAGTCGCAGCCACAGTCATAATATGGACCTGGGTAAGCGGGGCAGCAGGAAACAACCCAACAGCCTAGCCAGCACTACAAGAAAAAATAAGAATAGACACAGTACAAGTCAGCAGTACCGCTGGCGGTACCACCACTGTAACAATATATGTGACGAACCTTGGAAACGTAAACACGAATATCACATCAGCATACGTGCTAGACGGGCTAACAGGGACAGCCGTTTGCGGTGGTCCATTAACTTCAGTAGTTACGGTAAATGCAGGTGCAACTAATAGCGTAGACGTAACTTGTAGTAGTGGCTTAACCTCAGGCCATCCTTATATTGCTAAGGTTGTGACTCAGAATGGTGTAGAGGCTACGTATAACTTCAATGGTTAAAGTCTAAAATAACGATAAGCTTTTTCCCCTTCTCTATTTTACTCTTTTCTAAGGGGCTTAGTGGATGGAGACTGCTGCTCTGAACATAGTCAAAGAGTACGAGGTCTCCAAGTGGGTTAGGATTAGGATCGTTGAGACTAGCGAGGATAAGCTAGTATACCATATTATTGAGCCTCCTCTCAGCGAGGCGGCATCGAAGATTTACCATAAGGTTATGGAGATGGTGTTCGATGACGTTGAGTTGCTGGAGAGGTTTTATGAGGCCCCGGACTTCGAGGATGCATTATACTTGGCAAGGAAGCTTGTCGGCGAGTTGGCTTCCAGGTATATGAGTAGCCTACCCCTCTTCCTGGCCTCTAGGCTGGGTAAGGCGGGGAGGCTGTCTGATGAGGACTTGGATGCAGCCGCGTATTATGTTGCCCGTGATCTCGTCGGCTATGGTAGGCTGGATCCCCTGATTAGGGACCCTCATGTCGAGGATATTACTTGTGATGGCCTCAACCTCCCCATCTACGTTTTCCACTCCGAGTATGAGTGGTTGGAGACTAATCTCGTGTTTAGTGACCCGGTTGAGCTGGAGAGGATCGTTTACCGCCTCGCATATAAGGCTGGGGTCGAGCCCAGTACTGCCCAGCCAATTGTGGAGGGGGTGTTGAAGCCCGAGGGTTATAGGGTTCACATTGTCCTCGACGCGGTCTCCCCTAAGGGGCACACGTTTACTATTAGGAGGTTCAGAGAGGTCCCCTACACTGTCGTCGACCTTATGAGTAGGAGGATGATTGATCCTTGGCTTGCAGCCCTACTATGGTTGGCTGTGGAGAATAAGGTTGGCACTGTGATTTATGGTGTGACTGGGGCTGGAAAGACTACTCTCCTAAACGCGGTAGCAATGATGTTGCCTCCAGAGTATAAGATCGTTACGGTCGAGGATACTCCGGAGATAAACCTCCCCTTCCACGAGAACTGGGTTAGACTCGTTTCGAGGCGAAGCACTGATCCGAGTGTTCAGAATGTTACTCTTCAGACTCTTATTGAATCGGCTATGAGGCAGAGGCCGGAGGTATTGATTGTAGGCGAGATCCGGTCAGTCGAGGCATACACCTTCTTCCAGGCAGTAACAAGTGGGCATGGAGGGCTAACGACTATTCATGCGGAGAACGCTGTATCATTGATTAGGAGGCTGTCTTCGCCTCCTATGAATGTGCCGAAGAGCATTATATCTTCCGCTAGACTCTATGTTGGCGTATTGAGGACTACTAGGCAGGATCGGGTGATAAGGAGGGTTCTTAGGATTAACGAGGTTGTAGAGTACGATCCCGGCAAAGACGCTATCCAGTTGAAGGAGGTCGCGAGGTGGAGCAAGGAGGATGACGTGTGGAGGATATCCCAGCAGCCTAAGATTCTCGAGCATATAGCGGGGGTAAACGCTATACCCCTCGAAGATGTCCGCAATGACTTCTATATGAGAGCCGCTGTCATGGAGTACGCGTACCGTAAGAAATATGATATTGTCTCACTCCAAGTTCTAGTTAGGAGATATAGGAGGGAACCGGCTAAAGTATACGAAGAGGCGGTAAGAGCTATTGGCGGGCACAGAGAACCTCTATGGGGAGAGGGGGAGGTTATCATCGTTTAGGCTACTCTTGATTATAAATCGTCCGGTTTACAATTTAATCTATAAGTTTAAGTCTGACCTCTCCGATATAGTTGTTGGCTCAGGGATCTCCCCCAGCTTCTACAAGTACGCTGAGGCCACGTCTACACTAATAACAATATCAATGATACTCTTCGGATTAATCGTCTCCCTCTCCCTCTACCGGCTGCTCGGATGGCTCTCCATATTGTTAGGGATACTAGTGCCTATCACAATAGTATTGCCGATAGGTATTGCTCTAGCTATACAGTTGCCATCTATCCTCTACAAGAATAGGGGGAGCCTCCTAGAAGCAAAGTTCCCCCTATTCATAGCGGTATTCGCGACCCTCGCGTCATCGGGGGCCCCGCTGCACCTTGTGTTTAGGGAGCTCGAGCATCGACTCGATATAATCAAGCCCTTTACTCTCGAGGTAAAGCTTCTAAACTCTCTAGTAAGTCTTGGCTACAAGATTGACGAGGCTCTGCTGAGAGTCTCCAGGATAACGCCTTCAAAGTCTCTAAGGGAGACCCTTATCTCCTTGAGGCCCATTTCGAGGATCGGGGGAGACCCTTATACTGTTGTTTCCTCAATATTTAAGAGATATAATGAAGAGTATAGGCTTAAAGTTGAGAACGTAGTAAACACTCTGGGAATGATTATGGAGATATTTGTCGCATCAGCGCTCCTTGTACCGATAACACTAGTCACAATGACTATACTCGTAGCCATCATACCCGGATCTCTCTCAGCACAGATGCTGATCATTGCACTAATACTTGTAACGGCAATCGCCAGCATAGCAATCCTGATAATCGCCGATATGATTGTCTCGAGGATGAGATTATGAATCGCAGAGTAGTCACATCAACACTGGTAGGATTATTGTTTATAGTATTTGGAATTATGGTATTCATACTGCCCTCACTCCCGCGAGTCATGGCTGGAATGAATATCCCAAACGAGACAGTAGCCTCCCTAAATGAATCCATTAACAAGCTATGCTCGGCAGACCTATGCACGGTTAGCGCTGGGATAAGCCCTGAAAGGGTCCCCGTGGTCAGCAAAGGATTCATGCTATTATTCTCACTAGTAGTTACGGGATTATCGCTCTCCTCCTACTATTACTTGAAAGGGAGGCTGAGTAGATACGAGAAGCTTAGGAGGCAGGTAGTAGAGTTCCTACCTATAGTGGCCTCACTAGCCCAAACCAGGACTACCACCGTGGAGGTGCTGAAGATGGCCGCCAATCTAATGGAGGACCCTCTCCGTACCTATCTCTTAAGAATGGTGCACTTGATAACGCTGGGAGAGGACCCGGAGACTGCATCGAAGAGGGTGGCTCAGGATGCGCCTGTCGAGGTTAAAGCGGTCTTCGACGCTGTAGCTATTGGTGCGAAGAGCGGTGGCAGATTCGGAGAGGTCCTAGAGAGGTCCAACGAGTACTTTATGGAAGTGCTGCGAATGGAGAGGGCTGTGAAAGATAGGCTCTCCGAGTACAAGATGATAGCCCTCCTAGCATCACTAACCTTCATAGCAGCCTCCGTGGTAGCGTTGAAGCTCATCTCCTCCATAGTCTCTGGTATTGGGAGTCTGCCTTCCGCCTCACAGGTAAATGTTGGTGTCCTCGAGTCCGCCTTGTTTATAACGTCAGTTATAGTCTCGCTCATGTCCTCCCTAGTCGTGGGGAAGGTTATTGAGGGGCATACCTTGAAGGCTCTAAAGTATATCGGCATAACAATGCTGTTGAACGGACTAGCATTTAGCCTCTACCAATTCATAATATAAGGGTGGACGGGGAAATGCCCTCGGAACAAGTATCGGCACTACTAATGCTGTTGATAGTGATAGCAGCCTCAATAATAGTATACGGCTACGCCATAAACATCATACAGTCCAAGACGCAGGACCTCGAAAGGATAGCATGGGAGCAACAGTATACTAGTTCGCAGGATCTATCAAAGCTACTAGCCTACATAAACGGCACCCACCTAATAATAGGAGTATACACGGGCTTAAACCCCGTAGACCTGGAGAGAGTATACATAAACAACACCCTCCGCACCGACTGCACACTCATCTACCAGGGAGGGAGCAGGGCAACTATAACGTCAAGTGGCACCATAAGGATCCCCTCCTTTTCAGCGGCGAAGATAATCTGCCCCATAAACAAGGACTACGCCATATTCAAGATAACCTACATGGGGGGAGCAGTAGTTGGCGAGGCATCAAAGATATAGGCGGAGTAGGAGGGGGTTATCAGGGATATGGAGCGGAGTACTAGTAATACTAATACTGCTACTCACATCATCCTTCATATTCGTAGCCCTAGACTACATAGACAAAGCAACCACCACAGCACTGAACACGGTGAAGAGAGCGGGAGAGTCATGCTCAATCACGAGATCAATCACAGGCTACTGGAACTATAACGATACCACTGGAGAGGTTACAATCAATATAACAAACTACTACCTTGAAAGCATAACAATAGTGTCACTAGGATTCATAATAAACAATAGTGGAACCATACAGAACATCATAATCGACAAGTACAACGCCTCAACATACGGAATAACACTCCCCCAACCAGTCCCCCCAGGTGGAAAGAAGAGCATAACCCTTACACTGCCAGGAAAACCAATAACAGTCTCAATAGGAATATGGGGCAGCGGCCTCGCAACCCTGATAATCCCTCCAGGTAAAGGAATAGAGGCCGTGGGAGCAATAAACCTGCCAGAAGCTGTAGGGTTGGGAAATAGGCTATCACTCGAACTGGTAGAAAACAATACAATATACTACACAGATATGAACACTCTACCTAACGGCTGGATACAAAAGAGTGGGAGGTGGAGGTTGGCAACAGATCAAGGATATTGGGGGACAGGGGACAACGCGCTGAGAGCAAGACTAAACAGGCGAAACCCAGTTGCAATTTACGCATGGAATACGAGTTTAACCAGTTATAATAATTTTACTTTCTATACTAAGATAAAATTTAGTAGAGTGGATCCTGGCACAGTCGCGACAGTAAGGTTAAACGGAACATACATTTATGTGCTCTGGTTTTTCCCTTTCCCTATCCCCATCCGGATCATAGAGCCTTACTTCTACAATGTAAACGTAACCTCAGAAAATCTAACACTAGAACTCATGTACAGGTATAGGGGGACTTGGTATTACGACTATCTAGCTGTACCAATTAGTATAGCTCAAAATCAATGGTATAGTCTAGTTGTGAGTTTAAAGCAAGATAACAATAATAATATAGACGAGATTAGAGTCCAATTGTATGATTCGTCCACAGGTTCGTTATTAAATAGTATTAATGCTATTGCAGACTTTTCCAGTATTTCCACAAGTGTCATTTATCATGCTGTTGAAAATGCTTCGTTAATAGGCTGGCTAGATACAGGTATCACTCGTAGGCCGTTTAATCTGTATTTCGACGAGGTGCTGGTGTCTACGGGTAACACTTCAATAATAACATTTACTGGGACAAACCCGGGATGGCGGGTCTCCGTTGGTTATGGCGGTAGTATTATTGGAGAATCGGTTGCTTCGGGGACTTCTACTAATGTTGATGTTGTAAAAGATGCCGTCACGGCTATTAACGGCTATTCTGACGTTTGCGTCGCCACGGGTGCTAGTACGGTGTGTGTCACTAGCGATATACCTATACTAGGAGGAAATGTATATAGAATCGTAGTTTCTGGTGGCGTTGTATCTAGGAATTTGGTTAGCATATCTTCTTCTAGCAGGTAGAAGGGATACAGGCTAGCTTGAGGACGCCAGTTTCTCGAGTATGGTTGACTTGAATTTTTCCGGGTCCTTGTATATTAGGTTTATGAGCTCTTCTTCCATGTCCAGCATATTGAGCTTTAGGAGTATTGGGCGGAAGATTAAGACTCTAAGGGCGAACCTCACAGTGTCTTCGTCGTGGTAGAGCTGTCTGAGCATTTCGAGGATTTTAGAAGGATGTTGAAGTAATAGTTCTGTCACCCTTCTGCACTCCATCTTAAGGCATATTGCCTGTAATAGCGGATATTGTCCTACAGCTTTCCTTGCGAGGTATCTCTTGAGCTCCGATTCCAGCTCCCATGTAAGCTCCTCTGGAAGTTCGATGCTTCTCCTCATTACAACACCCCCTGAGTTAGCTTTTGCTTGGCATTGGCGAGGATATCGTGGACGCAGTTGTAGAGTTCTCTCTCAGTTATCTTATAGGGCTTCTTACCTCTTCTCCAGGCATTAATTACATATTCTTTATCTGATGCGGTGTCTTTAACTGTAAACTCTAATATAACGATATAACGTCTGCAATCGAAGCCTTAAAATAGTATAAATCGTCGTCAGTTTTACTTTTTGGTATTACCGACATTATTCCTCGGCATTTGAACCTGATAATTTTATCATAGTATTCTATAAAGTACTGCGGGTTATTCTTGGCTATGGTATCTAGTACTTCTAATCCGTGGTAGACTACTACGTCCGGCTTGAACTCTTCTATAAGTCTATTCTCTATGAACTGGAGCTTGCTTAGCGAGTGGGCGAAGGGATTGATGCTAGCGATCTTGACTTTTTCAGAGATAAGATTTGCAATAGTTTCATGGTTTACCCTATTTCATTAGTTATTCTTTTTACCATGTTAATTATTGCTTCTTCTGAATACTTATATGATATAAATAACACGCGAAAGCCGTTTAATATTAATGATAGCAGGAATGTAGCAACGGTTTCTGTTGGCCTAGCATAGGCAGGGTATGTTATGAAGACATTGTCGGTTTTACTAAGAACCCCCACTGCCTCTTCTAATATCCTGCATGGAGGTTTTATGTATATTTGTGACTCTCTGATCCTGCTTGGATTGCCGGGCTTGAGGATCTCTATGCCCTTATTCTCCACTATGTCGAAGGGGTACTCTACAATTGAGAGTGGAGAGCCGCGTGCCTTTCTGATTTCCAAAATTCTCTCCATTAATCTATTTGTTATTCTTGTTTTCAATATTATAAAGGCATCTGCGACAAAATCCACATCACCTAATTCAACAGTCTCATCTCCAAACCGTATCTCCCCTATACCTATAACAAGCCCGTTGAGGATCTCAGCAAGCCTGTAGACGTAGTTCTGAAGCCATGCTCTAACCTTGCCTTGGTCTTCTAATAGTTTGAAGAGTGCTGTTATCGAGTCGATAACAACAACCCTGTATCCTCCGGAGATAGCTATTTTTGGATTTCCGAGAAAACATCCTCTACCGTGTCAACCATTGGAGCCTCAATTATTTTAATACTTCTGTTATCGATAAGTTTTTGCAGATTGAAGCCTAGTAGATTAGCCACCCTTACAAGCTTGCTGGCAGGCTCTTGAAGCGTTAGGTAGAGACACTTGTGGCCCAGCATTATATTCCTATAGCAAGCTGACAGTGCCAAGGTTGTTTTACCGGCTCCAGGATGTCCCGCTATAATCACAAGGCTTGGAGGCCTCAGAGAGTCACTTAATGTTTCATCTAAGCTTTCATTACCAATTGAATATCTTATTGAACTATTTGACATTTTATCCACCATATTCCCCCCCTTTCAGTATAGGAATAGAAGTAATGGAGCCTTATCTAGATTCAATTCATGTATTGGTTTAGATGTCTCATCATAAGCATGAAAGTGTTATAATTCACTCTTTTAGGTCTTTTATGGAAGAGTACTTGAGACTGGTGAAATGCACGGTGGCTTGCAATATTATTGAGTATCCTGGAAGGAAGCCGAGGGTCAGCGATTCAGCCTATATAGACCCCATGGCTAGAGTTATGGGCGATGTCTATGTTGGTGAAGATGTAGTCATACTATTCGGCTCGATTGTTAGGGGCGATGATGACAGCGTTTACATTGGAGGGAAAACTGCTGTGTTGGAGAACTCCCTTATCGAGGCTCCAAAGGGCTACCCGGTGAGGATCGGGGAGAGTGTACTCATCAGTCATGGAGCGATAGTCCATGGCGCCACTGTTGAGTCGGGCTCTCTTATCGGGATAGGTGCGATCGTCCTAAATGGGGCTAGGGTTGGAAGGGAGGCGGTAGTCGCTGCTGGCGCCGTAGTGCCGCCCGGGAAGGAGGTTCCGGAGAGGACTATTGTTGCGGGGGTTCCGGCTAGGCCTGTTCGGCGAGTTACAGACAGGGATCTGGAGGAGGTTAGGAGCGAGCTCGAGGCTGTGCATAGGAAGAGCGCTGTTTATAGGAGAATTCTCCCCCGGCTGTGCTGAAGGTTAACCGAACACTTTCCCCTTAAAATGAATAAATGGTAGAGGTAGTCTAGTATATTGAGCATATTTTTATATCGGTAATAATCTTAATGTAGCAAGGTGCCGCATAATAGTTTCCAGCAAGGCGCGAAGGAGGGAGAAGCTCTTATCCGGCCTATTAATTGTAGCAGTTACTCTGACTCTCGCCATAGTATTTCGTGAGGAGTTATCGTTTAACATGGACCTATATGCTCTCAGCGTAGTGAGTATGCTTCTTGCCTCCAGTGCCCTCATAGCAGAGCCTCTCTCTGTAGCACCTGCTATCGTGGAGATTGTGCTTGGCGTAATTGCGGGCGCTCTTGGAGTGCCTGCGACCTCATCAGTTAATCTTCTGGGCCTCGTAGGTAGTGTTTTCATAATGTATATGGCGGGATTAGAGATTGATGCATCACTACTCCGCAGGATACTGTTCCAGAGCCTCATAGCGGGCCTTGCCAGCTTTATCGCTCCAGCAGTATTCTCTTATGCGGTGCTAACGCTTATTGGTTATAGTAGTAGGGAGGCTCTTCTAGCCTCAATTGGAACTGCGACGACGAGCGTTGCTGTTGTTTACGCTATTATTAGGAGGAGGGCGATAAGCAGGCTTCCCATGGGCCAGTTGGTGCTGGCTACCGCTATGGTTGCTGATGTTACCAGCATACTAGTATTTGTATTAATCGAGACGGGCTTAACTGTCCACGTCATAGTATACTTTATCGGCGTCTTCATCGCTGTCCTGATTCTATCACGTTTCTTGGAGTGGGTGGCTGGAGGCGAGCACGAGGTCGAGTTGAGGCTTATATTATCGTTTCTAACCGCTGCCGCTTTGGTTAGTGAGTATATGGGGGCGCATGCAATCCTTTTCGCATTCCTCCTCGGAGTGGCGACAAGGAAGACTATTTCAAGACACAGGCTCCTGAACGACAAGCTCTCGGCCCTGACTTTCGGACTCCTAGCTCCAATATTCTTCGTTGACGCGGGGCTTCACGCTGCTCCAGAACACTTTATCCTATACGCTGAACTCGCGCTGCTCTTAACGGTAGTGACACTGCCTTCAAAGATACTTGCAACCCACTATACTCTCCGTATTCTAGCCGGGCGGAGGATTAGGTTGAGGCTTTCATCAGTGTTCGGTGCAAGGTTAACAGTTTCAACGGTCATAGCCTTCACGGGGGAGGCCACTGGGGCTTTATCCAAGGACCTGGCTGGTGCAGTTATAATATCAGCGCTGATAGCTACAATAGCCTCTGCATTAATCGCTGGAGCACCTATGACGGAGGAGGCCTGAGACTCTAGTTCCCAGCGTGGTAATTTTATATGGGAAAAAGACCTGTTGATCAGTAAAAAAGTTTTGAGATTTAATATAATATTTGGGCTACTCTGGAAGAACCGTCCTCCCGGCCGCTTCGTTGATTATTATGGCGGCAGAGGTGTAGATCGCAGAGGCCCCCGTCAGCACGCCCCATGCGCCGGCGAACTTTAGGAGGCTAGAGCTATTCGTTGCATCAGCTGCAGCTAATAGGAAGAACAATATCGTTAGTAGTGCGAGTACTACTGTGACAGCCCTCGCTTTTAGTGCTGCCGCACCAACCGCCATGTAGAGAGTGAATATTCCCCACAGAGCCATCCAAGCCGCTATCTCAGAGGCTGAGGATTCGAAGACTCCAGTGTTTTCCAGGAGTATCGCTAGGGCAAGCCCGATCCAGAATAGACCGTAGGATGAGAAGGCTGTACCGCCGAAGGCGTTGTTCCTCCTGAACTCAATAATGCCCGCGATAACCTGGGCCATCCCACCGTACATGAAGCCATATGCGAGTGTGAGGCCGGCAGTGGGTAGCGTCCCCATATTGTGTAGGCTTAGGGCGACTGTTGTGAGGCCGAAGCCTGCGAGGCCTAGGGCGGCGGGATTACCCCAGATGGCCTGGTTTTCGCTCATGGACTTATCCACCCCTCATTAGCTTCTTGAACTCCTCTACAGCCTTCTTCACTTCCTCTACCGCGTTGGGATCCTCTAAGGTGCTGGTGTCTCCTATCGGTCTTCCCTCAAGTAAGGCGATGATGATCCTCCTCATGATCTTACCGCTCCTCGTCTTAGGTAGCTTGCTGACGAATAGGATCTTGGCAGGTACAGCTATGGGCCCTATTATACGCTTCACTGTCTCCTTGAGTTCTTCCTCCAGCTGGGGAGTGGGCTGGTATCCTTCCTTCAAGACAACGACCGCCACGGGCACTTGTCCTTTTACGGGGTCGGGGGCGCCGACTACCGCTGCCTCGCTGACGGCGGGGTGCGATAGGAGAGCATCTTCCAGCTCTATCGTTCCGAGCCTGTGACCTGCAACGTTCATAACCTCATCTGCCCTGCCTAGTAGCCAGAAGTAGCCGTCGCTGTCCTTCACAGCATAGTCGGCGGGGTAGTATATCCATATCCCCTTGTCGGGTTTGCTGAACATTGACCAGTAGGTTCTTACATACCTGTCGGGATCGCCCCATACTCCCATGAGCATTCCAGGCCATGGCTTCTTTATGACTAATAGTCCCTTTTCTCCAGGGCTGGCGGGCTGGCCGTCCATCCTGAAGACGTCTGCGACTATCCCGGGTAGGGGGAACGTAGCGCTGCCAGGCTTCAATGGGACAAGGCTTATCCCTGGGGCGGGGGAGATCATCGCCGCCCCGGTCTCGGTTTGCCACCAGGTGTCAACTATTGGAGCCCTCTTCTTCCCTATCTTCTCATAGTACCAGCGCCACACTTCAGGGTTTATCGGTTCTCCGACAGTGCCTAGTATTCTTATGGAGTCGAATGTGTATGGCTTGAGCCACTCGTCTCCATACTTCCTCAGGAGGCGGAGTAGTGTAGGGCTGGTGTAGAAGGTTGTGACATCGTATCTCTCTATCATCTCCCATATGCGGTCAGGCCTAGGATAGTTTGGTGCTCCCTCGTACATAACCTGGCTTACGCCGTTCATTAGGGACCCGTAGACTATGTAGGTGTGCCCTGTTATCCATCCGATGTCGGCGGCGCACCAGTATACGTCGGCTGGCTGGGGGTCCCAGTTCCACTTGAAGACATGATATATGTAGGTCATGTATCCTCCTACGCTGTGCATTACCCCCTTAGGCTTACCTGTGGTGCCGCTCGTATAGAGTATGAATAGTACGTCGTCAGCCTTCCTTGGCTCTGGCTTTACGTATGCCTTGAGGGGAGCCTCCTTCATCAGCTCATGGTACCATGCGTCCCTCTCAGGGTTCCACTTTATATCAACGCCAGCCCTCTTCACCACGATTACCTTCTCTACCTTCACGCCGTTCTCGGCTGCCAGTGCGATTGCGTTGTCAGCCGCCTCCTTCAGCTTGATAACTTTTCCACGCCTGTAGAATCCGTCGGCTGTTATCAGGATCTTCGCTTTAGCATCAACGATCCTGTCTGCTAATGCTTGGGAGCTGAAGCCCGAGAATACGACGCTGTGGATTGCGCCAATTCTTGTCAGGGCGAGCATCGATATTGGCAGCTCCGGTATCATGGGCAGGTATAAGGTGACTGTGTCTCCCGGCTTTATCCCTAGTTGGTGCTTTAGGACCCAGGCGAACCTGTTGACCTCCCAGTAGAGCTCGCGGTACGAGATTGTCCTTGTATCTCCCGGCTCTCCCTCCCAGTAGTATGCAACCTTGTTGGCTGTGGGAGTGGTGATCCACTTGTCTAGAGCGTTTAGGTTGATGTTCGTCTCTCCACCCTTGAACCATCGATAGAATGGTGGGTTGGAATCATCTAGTACCTTGTCCCACGTCTTATACCAGATTAGTTCTCTAGCCTTCTCGTCCCAGAACTTCTCAATGTCCTCGATGCTCTTCTGGTAATAGTCGAGGTATGCCTCGAGGCTGGGAGTATACTTCTCGGAGAAGGGGAGTGCTTCTTCAGACAATATCCCACCCTTGTGGGTCATTAATATTGATTGGGCTAGTTCAATATATAAGGATTTATTGGAAAACTCTATAGACTGAAACAATCAAATAATTAATTCATATATATATTACATATATTAAACAATAATCGATATAGGCGCTCACAAGAGACTCTAAAAACGGGAGAATAATTGTAATGATGCCAGACACCATAGAATGCATAATAGACTCGCACGTCCATCTGCCAATCAATCCACCGCTAACTCCAAATATCCTAATGAAGGAAATTCAAAAAACAGGTATAAAAGCGGCAGTAATCCTGGGTATGCCAGCCGTAAAGAGCCTACTAGATAATCTCAGCCACGAGCAGGTTAGAAGGGAGCACGAGAGGGTGCAGGGATTCATCTCAAAATACCACCACAACCCCTGGGAGTTCCATCCCGACTCCCTCCTGGTAGCAACTTTGAGGTTAATCTCAAGCTACGGCAGGCTCTGCAGCTACAAGCCGGCAGGTGATAATTATAGAGTGCTGGCGGCAGCTGATCTGACGAAGAACCCAGATGAGCTAGCTAGAGAATTAGAAAAATATGCTACGAGAGGGTTCGCCGGGTTCAAAGTGATATCTACAATCTTCATGAAATACTTAGATGATCCCAGCGTTGAGGCCGTCTTCGAAGTGGCGGAGTCTAGGAATCTGCCGATTGTAGTACATGCCGGCTGCGATCCTGGGGTATGGGAGCTGCCCGGATACTGTAAGTATGGGGACCCATCACGCCTCCAGCCTTTAATAGATTCCCACAGGGATGTAACTGTTATCATCGCCCATATTGGGAGCTACAGCTATCTCGCCCCAGGAGTGTTTCTTGAAGAGACGCTCGAACTCGTGAAAAGGTATGGCAACATCTACGTTGACACTAGCGCAGTCCCCCCCCACTATCATACGGGCTGCTGCCGGTGTGATTCCACCTGATAGGATGGTGTTTGGAAGCGACTACCCGGTAGTTGATAATGTAGATATACCATTATTCATAACAGATGTGTATAGGGCTCTGAGAAGCGCGGGCTACTCCATCCGGGATGTGAATAAAGTTTTTTGGGAGAACTCATCAAATATATTCGGGTTAAGGTGTTGAATCTTGGATGTGGATTGCCAACAAGTAGTTGTTAATCATGATAAGATTGGCAGGATCACTGTCAGGAGGGGGACGCCGTACGATAAGAAGAAGCTCGAGAATTTCCTGGAAAGGCTTAGCGAGGAATCCATATATCACAGGTTCTTCCGGCTCATAAAAGACTATAAGAGCGTTGTAGATAAGATGTTCAGCGATGAAACAAGACTTTGCCTCCTAATAGAAAGGGAGGGCGAGGTCATCGGTTGCGCCGAGGTCTACAAGACCATTTGGCCCGATGTGGGAGAGCCCGCCGTTGCGATTCTAGACGATTATCAGGGAATGGGGTTAGGGACCCTACTAGTCTTCCTCCTAGCACTCTGCTCGTACAAGATCGGAGTCAAGAGGTTTAGAGCGTATATTTTCAAGGAGAACCTGCCAGCACTCAGGATAGCTATGAAGTTATCCCATAGGATAATAGACGACTACGGAGACTCTATCCTCATAGAGATGGATCTTGAGAACAGCGTAGCCCAGATACGTGACTATCTAGCGAGCCGACTAAGCCCGTCTAGACAAGAGGGCTAATACTAGAAGCAGTCATCCATTAGCCCTGCCAGGCGGAGGCTCGGTAAAGGCCAATCCGCTCATGCAGCTATCGCCGATAGCTGGTACATCATCGCCTCCATCTCCAGGAGGATTCTACTGTGGAAACATATAACGTTAATACGTCCCTGAGCGGGTTTCGGTTATAGGAGGCAGAGCTTGAGCAGTCTAAGGAGGGCGGTCGTGGATACGGCCCTCATAACTCCATCAGGCGCTTTAAGCCCGGGGCCATTATCTGCTTCCGCGATAGCAGCGGGCGCTGCCCTCGGAATACTGGGGGGAGTTTTGGTAGCGGTTGGCCACCTTCTAGTAGAGCTACCATACTATATTCTTCTAATCCTCGTTATGGGGGCTGTCGAGTCGAGGCTCGAGAGGATTAGGAGACTCCTTGACCTAGTGGCTGGTGGCTTCATGCTGTTCTTTTCAATCCTCTTAGTTGAGGCTGGCGTGGAACTCTATAATGGGCTCCCACTGCATGGTTCCGGCATAGTCTCTAGCCCCCTCACAGCCGTTATTACAGGGGCGGTTTTGACCGGTGCTAATGCCTACTTCCTGGCATGGTGGTTTACCGTGGGGAAGCCTATAATTGACCAGGCTAGGCGGGTTGGATGGGGCGGGGCTTCAGTGGTATATCTTGTCCACTATTCCTACGACCTGGGATGGCTTGCGCTTCTAGCGGGTCTAGGAGGGCTAGCCGGGGTTGCTGGGAGGATTATCCTCGCACCCCTCATGTTTATCCTAGCAGCAGTACTCGGCTATTATGGTATCAAGATGATATCGAGGGTATTCCTCGGTAAGGTTTAAACCCCACATTATATTCTACCCGTAACGGTGGAACTTGATTATGGCTCGCAGCTCGAGGGTGATTCGTGCCGTCTCCGCAGTCGGCGTGATTGCTTCCATCGCATACTTGCTAGCCGCATTCATATACTTAGCATTGGATAAGCCAAAAATCCATGCTAGGTTCATGCTCTATGGAGCCCTTGTACTGTTCCCCTACTCGGTGTCTCTCGCCTACGTTTCAAGTGTTGCGAAGAAGAGAGTTCCCAGCCTGATCCCCCTCACGGTGGGCAACATACTCTTGCTCCCGCTACCCGTGCTGTGGCTGTACGGTGTCAGCGATTCCTTCCTAGAGGGTATTCTCATAATTGCCGGACTCTTAGGCGTTCCATCAGCTTTCCTAGTTGCCAGAGAGAGGAAGGCCTCTGTCAAACTTAGCCTGGAGCTGGTGGGTTTAACCTATACCATTATGGCTGTTTCGGCGGCTTCCGCAGTCGTATCGACGGGGCTACTATTCCATGACCATGCATTGGCCCTAGTATATGCATTCCCATTACCCCTCGTCTACAGCGTCACAGTCAACGCCTTCCCGGCAACCTTTAAGGACCAGCCGAGCAAGAGGGCCTCCTACCTCCTACCACTACTAAGCCTGGTCTCAGCCATCCTCGTGCTACGAGGGAATGTTTTGTGGGCTAACATTGTATTCGCTTTAACCCTACTCCTATACATTTACGCGGCGAGACTCTATCGGATCCCGAGATACAAGGCCTTTCTAGATAACCTACCCGAAGGACCCGGCAGGGATGGACTCGCATACTTCTTATGGGGTCACTTGGCAGTATTAGTACTATCAGCAATCATTGTAGCCTACATGTTTCTGGGCGGAAGCATGTGCTCTAGCCTCTGCATCCTCCACCTGCTAGCATTAGGATTCACATCCCTCCACGTATGGATACATGGTCCAATGATGCTGCCCGTCATACTGGGGATGAAGCATAGGAGGAGATTCAATACATCACCCTATGCACTCCTACTCTTAGCCACGTTAGCATTCCCCTTCTCCGGTATCGCAGCGTTCTCTCTCTACATATTGTCGCTTGCAGCCGCATTGCTTATCGTGGTCTAGCCTATTGGACGCGCAGAAACCCGTTAGACCCCGGGTATGAGGAGGTTGGTGGGAGGATTACCCGTCGACCACCTTCACAGTGAAGGCTTCCTGTACTCCCTGACTCCTGGGAGCCTCTGGCTTCTTGGGGGCCTCCTTGGCCTGGATGCCTGTACCGCTGGCTAGCTCTAGGGTCTTGGAGAGCTTGTCCAGCACCTGTTTTGCCTCCTCCTTCTCCTTGGTGAATGCATCCTTCAGCTTCCTCAGGTGGCTTATTCCCTGCTCGAACTGCCTCTCGCCTACTTCACCGGAGAAGTAGGTCATCTGGAGTATCGCCATCGCTCTTGCAACGTGCATGTTCTGGACATCTATCTTCTCGATCCTCTTCTTGATCTCTGCTTCTACCTCCTTAGCCTTCATCTTCAGCCTTTTTATCTGGTCGGTGAGCTTTCTCTCCAGCTCCTTTAGGACCTCGCCGGGTATGTCTCCCTTCGCAGCCATCTCCTCAACTGCCCTCTTCCTCTTGTAGCTCCTGTCCAGGCTGTCTATGACCTTGATGGCCTGGTACTTCCACTCCGGGATCACAGTGATTCTTCCGTCCGCCACCTTGATCCTGTCGCCTGCTACCTTCTCAAGGCTGAGGTCCTCTACTTTAACCTCTATGTACTCAACGTTTCCCTCAGCGTCGGCGCTGACACTTACTAGCACTCCTACTTCTCTCCCGTACTCGTCGTATACCGTCCTCCCAATGCTCCCGGAGATCTCCTCTATCTTCAACAAGACTCATCCACCACTCTGGTATTACACTAGTATAGACGGTATAAAGGGGGGATAGGGATGAGACACCATGCAGTACCCTATAACATGAACTCCCCGACATACTAAACTGATCGGTGCATACCCCATGAGTCTAGACAAGTGGGCTAAGAACTGGAAGGGACCTGGCAAGAGGGAGACGATTGGGGAGAAGGTGAAGAACCTGATAAACCCGCCTGGACCCGTGAGGCACCAGGTGGTAAATGCTGTATACAGGCTCACCAGCCAGATACACAAGCTAGACTACAGCCTATCCAAGCTACAGGCCTACGATAAGCAGCTCTTCGAGAAGACTGTTAACGCACTCATAGAGGGAGATAAGACCAAGGCAAGGATGTACGCGAACGAGGTGGCAGAGATAAGGAAGATGGCGAAGATAATACTAACCGTGAGGCACACGCTGGAGAGGGTGAAGATCAGGCTAGACACCTTCCTCATAGTAGGAGACGTGCAGGCGAACCTAGCCCCAGCAGTAGTGGCCCTCAAGGGTGTTGCAGGCTACCTAAAGGGAATGATGCCCGACGTGTTCGCCGAGCTCATGGATATAGATGAGGCTCTCCAGGCTACAATGATGCAGACCGCAGTAGCAGCGCCTGGAATGATCGGAGGAGATATAGTCACAGAGGAGGCGCAGAAGATACTCAAGGACGCCGCAATCGTCGCGGAGCAGAGGCTCAAGCAGAACTTCCCAGAGCTACCAGTCATCGAAGGCATACCCGGCCAGACTGGAGCGCAGCAGGCGAGCATCGAGGAGGGCAAGTAGCCCCCTCAACCCTCCTCTTACCCTCTAATCACCCAGGGCTTTTAGAATACCCCATAGCTCGGAAAGGATCCTTCAAGCATACCTTAATAGAGGCTCCTCTAACGGCTTACTCTCTGGGTAAGCAGTCTTGAAGAAGCTTAAGGGAAGCACTAGTATACTACGAGGAAGCCCTGCTACACTTATCTACGAGGACTCCGACACCGTTTATATTGTGGACCCGGGTCATGGCTCTAAGAGGGCTAAGCAGCTCAGAAAAATCCTGGAAAAACTGGGGAAGCCTGCAGCCTTCCTTATAACCCATTATCACAGTGATCACCTAGAAGCCCTATCACACAATATAGGAGTACCCTTCAAGATCACCGCCACATACATGGACTCTCCTGGAATAGAGTATCCAGTCTACAGGATCGGAATGACGTTCGGGGCACCGCTTGAGTCGTGGGAGGATGCAATGCTCTATAAGGCTCCCGCATTGAGAGTCGATGAGAAGATAAAGTGCGGGGACAGCGTTGGCCCCCTCAAGACGATACACCTACCCGGCCACACGCCTGGCCAGATAGGAGTCCTAACACCAGACAACGTATTATACGCTGCCGACGCAGTCTTCGGGGAAAGGGTTCTCGAAAACTACCTGGCACCATACCATAGAGACCCATGCACTGCACTAGAAAGCCTACACAGGCTACTAGACGTGGACTTCGATATACTAGTACCAGGTCACGGCCCGGTGCTTGAGAGGGCTGAGGCAGAGAAGCTTATTCAGTTAAACATCAGGGTCCTAGAAGACTTCCAGGCAAAGTTGATCGAGTACTCTGCGAGTGGTAGCACCTATCAAGCCATACTCGAAAAGGTGATGGATGGGAGGAGCCCGGGATCACCAGGCCTCTATATGCTGGTAGAGCAGGCCGTCAGGGGAGGACTCACCTGCCTAGCCGGACGCGGGAAGTTAACGCTCGATACAACAGTTAATCCTCCACTCTGGAAGGCAGAGTCGAGTAGGGAGGCGTAAGGGTGGAAACAGCTGCTAGAGGGACCCTATGCCTGCGGAACCCCCCTTAACTACGACACCCCCCTCCTGGAGAGCATACCTCCTATCGTAGGCGGGACTTGTAGGCTTATCCAAAGACTTACAGAAGCCCCCTCTAGAGTCTACGTGAGAGTTAACACCCTGAAAACAAGCGTCGAAGACTATCTCCGGAGACTCAAGGAATCAGGATACCTGTTTGAGAGGGACGAGGACATACCGGAAGCGCTGTGGGTGAAGGTTGAGGGACCCTTCAGAATCCAGAGCATGGAGAAGAAGGTTGTAGCAGATAAGAGAGCGGCCGAGAACGTGATGATGGGTAGCGACCTATACATTCCCGGGGTAGTCGACCCGGGACGGGTAGTGAAGGGTGATGTGGTGACAATAGTCGCCCCCAACGGGATACCCGTCGCCAACGGCATCGCTGTTAGGAGCTACCGGGAGGTCCTAGAGGCGAAGCGGAGGAAGCATAGGGGGAGGCTAGGCGTGTTCGTAAAAGTTACAGAGTCGATCTATCGTAGTGTCAGGATAGGGGACCTACCGGGCTTGAGTGATGGATTAGCGTATGGGCAGAGCGTCTCCAGCATGTACGTTGCAAGACTCCTCAACCCGCAGCCCGGTGAATCGATAATAGACCTCACGGCGGCTCCTGGGGGGAAGATAAGCCATGTAGCCCAGCTAGCGGGACCCCACAGCAATCTGGTGGCTGTGGATAGGCCTAGTAAGGCGGGCAAGCTGAGGGAGAACCTCAATAGGCTGGGAGCTACATGGGTTAAGGTATTAGAGGCGGATTCAAGGTACCTAACATTAGACTATCCAAGCCTAGCCGGGAAGTTCGATAAGGCAATACTAGACCCTCCATGCACCAACCTCGGAGTAATACCCAAGGTAATGGACTCACGGAGCCATAGGGATTCGAGGAACCTAGCCCAATACCAGTTCCAGCTCGCTAAGACTGCAGCGAGGCTTCTAAGGAAAAACGGCATACTAGCGTATAGCGTGTGCACTCTCACCTATACAGAGTCTGAGGCACAGGCGAGGAGGATTGCGGATGAGCTGGGATTTGAGCCCATCGAGCCGGAGTTTAAGACTAGAAGGCCCATTAGGTCGAATTATGACTTCTGGTTATCCCCTCTCCTACACGGCGTAACAGGATTTTACATAAGTATAATGAAGAAAAAATAGGGCCGACCTCTCCGAATACGCGGGTCTGGTAAGCTACTCCATACATGCATATAAGAACTCGAACATATACTTATAGTAAGTGTATATAGAATTACGGTGAAATTATATATGAGAAGCGAATATGATATTATCATAATCGGTGGAGGGGCCGCGGGTTTCTCCGCCGCGATAGCTTCAAGCGAGGCTGGTGCAAGCACACTACTAATAAGTGATGGCCCCCTAGGAGGGACGTGCGTAAACTTCGGATGCGTCCCGACTAAGTACCTCCATGCCGCATTAACATTAGCTAAGAAGACCAGTAGATCCATGACCCTACCTGGTCTCCTAAAAGAGGCCGCTAGGATAGCCTCAGAGCTAAGGATTGAGAAGTACGAATCCCTACTCGAAAGCCTAGGCGTGGATTACATACGGGGGAGAGCGCGTTTCAAGTCTAAGGGGATCGTTGAGGTTGACGGAGAGGAAGTCACATATAGAAAGGCTGCTATACTGGCTGTTGGCGCAAAGGCTTGGCACCCCCCAATACCTGGCCTGGAAAAAGTCAGCAATGCCATAGTAGATAATGAGAGGCTCTTCAAAGAACAATTAGAGCCGGAGAGCATCGCCGTAATAGGCGGCCGGGCCCAGGCGGCCGAGATAGCACAAATAATGGCGAGGAGCGGGGTGGAGACTTACCTTCTACAGCGGAGCCCAAGACTCCTACCAACCGAAGAACCCGAAGCGGGGAAAACAATAAGAGAAATACTTGAGGAGGACGGAGTCAGAGTTTATACTTCCACAAAGATAGCAGGGATCGAGTCGAGTGGAGACCGCGTTAAAATTAAAATCAACGCTGGAGGAATGGGCCACATCATACACGCAGACTACATATACCTGGCGACTGGGAGGAAGCCCGTGCTTGACGGTCTAAACCTCGATCAGGTGGGTGTTAGCGTCTCCCAGAATGGCTACATCATTGTTAACGAGCACCTTAAAGCATCTGAAGGAGTGTACGCGGCTGGAGACTGCATCGGGGGTCACATGCTGGAGCCCGTCGCTGCAAGAGAGGGATACGTGGCAGCGATCAACGCTCTAGGAGGCTCCCTCAAAATGGATTACAGCGTTATTCCTAGGGCCGTCTTCACAGACCCAGAGTTTGCTAGGGTTGGGTTAACAGAGGAGGAGCTGGCGAGAAAATTAGGAGTATGCGCATGCAGAACCGTCGACTTGAAGACCGTGCCGAAGTCCAAGATACTAGGCTACGAGAAAGGATTCTTCAAGGTAGTAATCGATCCGCGCAACAAGCGTGTTGTTGGAGTACACATGGTAGCTCCGGGAGCTGCGAGACGCGATACATGAAGCCGCAGTAGCGATAAGGGCTGGAATGACTATCGATGATCTGATAGACACCATCCACGTGTTCCCAACCATATCGGAGGGAATAAAGTATGCAGCCCTCGCCTTCTATAGGGATGTCTCGAAAATGCCATGTTGCCTGCTCTAAAGCATTGAATTCCAGTCATGCGCATTAAAACGCGCCCTTGACCATTCCTCGCTGGAAGAGGGCAAAGGCTAGCATATATGAGAGCCATTAGAACCTCTCCTGCATCAGCCTCTAATCCCGTTGTGCGAGGGTCCCTGTGGCCGCTCGGAGCCATCCTCTTAACTCATAGCCCAGTGCTCGTTATCTCCAGCTCACCCACTCCTCACAGCGGCCACTAGAATAAAGTCCATATTACTGGTATTATATAGTGATTTCCAACCGTATGTTAGCCGGGTCTCTCCTAAGGCTTGCTCAGCGAGCCACAGCGTCTCGTACAAAATCATGATAAATGATTTCAATTCTATTGAACCTGGAGCCTACAGGACGCCTGCATAACTAGGCCTTCATTCTAGCTCCCTGTCGTAGCAGGGCTTCTCGGAGCTCTATCGGTACCCTTATTGGCTGGAAGGTGTCTGGGTCGATTGCCACGGTTACAATTGTGCATTCCGCCGATATAGCCTCGAGGTCTAGATTTACTATCCTATACTTGTAAGTTATGCTCTTCTCCCCTACGATTATGTCAGTTATCTCAACCCTGTACCTGTCGTGCACCCTCAGCGGGGCTTTGAAGTCGCAGGAAGCGTGTACTCTTGGAAACATTGGATTTCCGGGCTTCCACCTAGCACCTAGTACGCTGGCGAAGAACTCCTCCTCTGCCTCTTCACAGTATTTGAATATCGAGGAGAAGTGCGCTATCCTTGCCGCGTTCTGTTTCATTCCAGTATACTCTATCCTCCTTACTGTAAATCGGCCGAGCCAAGAGGTTATCACCGATATATGGTTGTAGGTCTCTGGTTAATTAGGGATTACAAGGAAGCTATCTTAACGTATCCTAGTATGAAAATATTTGCGATCACGATTCAATCCTAACTGACTTCTAAATATAAATTGGTGCAGACTATGGTCAAGAGGATCCTAGTAGTGGGCGGCGGCATCGCAGGTGTAGGTCTTGCCAGGGTGCTAGCTGAGAAGGGGAAGGGACAGGTCGAGGTAGAGATTATAACCAAGGACAGGTTCTACACCGCCGGTCCCAGCAAGCCTCTCATACTAACGGGCGAGCAGCAGACCGATAGGATCGCTAGGGGCTACGAGGAGCTTAAGAGGCAGGGTATCAAGGTAACCTTCGGAGCCGTCGCAAGGATCAGCCCCGAGGAGAGAATAGTAGAGTATACGCAAGTCCCCCCTGCCCACCACAAGAATGGTAAGGCTAGCTACGACTACCTCGTAGTTGCACCCGGAGTAGTGTTCGATGGCTCAGCGATCGAGGGCTATGAGACCGCGAAGGGAAGGATATCCAACGTCTACGAGCTAGGCAAGGTCCACACTCTGAAGAGCTGGCTCAACACCATTACGAAGGGGAGGGTAGTAGTATACGCGCCTCCAATGCCCTACAGGTGTGCCCCCGCCCCTAGCGAGACCACCCTACTAGCGGATAAGCTGCTTAGGGCTAGGGGCGTGAGAGAAAACGTTGAGATAATACACGTCGACGCCAACGATACTCCGCAGCCACCCGTTATTGGAAAGGAGCTCTCCACACTATTCGAGCTGAACGGTATACAGCTGATAACCAAGAAGCAGATCGTAGAAGTACACGACGACAAGGTCGTGCTAAATGATGGAGAGGAGATAACCTACGACATACTCGCGCTACTAGAGCCCAACAGGGCCCCCGACTTCGTGATAGAAGCAGGCCTCGGCAACAAGTGGTTCGAGGTAAGGGCCCCAGACAACCTAAGGCATGTGAAGTACGATGACGTATTCGGAGTGGGAGACGTAGCCAAGCTACCCTTCCCCAAGAACCAGGAGATAGCCTATGAGTCAGCAATGTTCGCAGCAAACAACCTGATCGAAGAGCTAGGCCTAGGAGAGACTGTAAAGGTCCAGTACGCCTTCCTAGGATGGGCATACGTAGGCAACTCAAAGGGCGACGAGCCAACCCTCAGCCTAAAGTTCGGCCTAAACTTCACCCAGAAGCCTCCGAAGCCCACCAAGGACCCAGAGCCCAAGGCAGAGTACACCAAAGCCAAAGACCAGTGGGAGCAGGCCTACCTCAAGAACCTCTTCGGATACTAGGCGCGGGCCACCCTATAGTTTATTTATCCCTCCTCTTTTAAAGATACTTATTCCACGGTGCTCCTCTCGTGGAGGATCATGTTGAACAGAGGATCTCATTCCGCTACAATCCTCCCAGGGCTGAAATAATAATAAACAGGCCGGAGAAAAGAAACGCTATGACCTATAACATGTGGAAAGCCCTCACATCCTACTACCGGAAAGCCTGCGAGGACAGCAGCGTCAAAATCATTATACTGAGAGGTGAGGGTGGAGCCTTCTCCGCCGGAGACGATATAGGTGAAATGGAGAGCCTTGCAGGCATCGAGGAAGCTAAGAAGTTCTTCAAGGCCCTAGAAGAGGCTTTCATCACCGTGTTAATGTGCCCCAAGATAACAGTAGCTGTTGTAGACGGGCCCGCTGTGGGGGGTGGAGGAGAGATACTCCTATTGATGGATTATGTCATAGCATCCACCCGGTCAAGGATAGGCTTCCCAGAGATCCGCATCGGTCTCCTCCCACCGGTCCTCTCAACGCTTGGAGTCTACATTCTTGGACTCCGGGCGGCTAAAAGGCTCTCCCTCACAGGGGAGATAATAGATGCTAGAGAAGCCCAGAGGCTTGGAATAGTGGACGAGGTAGTTGAGCCAGAGAGCCTCATGGAAGCCATAGAGAGAATAGAGAAGCTGTTCTCAAACCTCCCAGACATGGCAGTTGAGTCAATTAAGAGGCTCTTCAACGCCAACACCAAGCCTATACTAGAATATGGAGTGAGCGAGCTCATCCAGTTATCCACCACTAGCGAGGCGAAGAGTAGGATGAGATTATTCTTGGAGAAAAAGCTGCCTAGACCATCATGAGATCCTTATACTTTTCCACGAGGCTGACACTCTCCTTTAGATCCGCGAACAACCTCTCCGCTTCCCTAATATCTTCAGGCTGCACCTGTCTTGACCCCCTCCTCCTGGCGATGATCCATGCGGGATCCAGGAGCTGGAGCGCGTACCTGAGACTCCTAGTGCTACCTATCCTTGCCAGCTCATCAACAGCCTCGTCCGTTAAGGGTACTTCTAGCTCGTCGCTCCTTATCCTTATGATATCTCTTATCTCGTCTTCAGTATAAGGTCTAGTCGGTATTATCAGGAGCCTATCCAAGAGATCCCTGGGCATGCCATGCGGCGACTCTATATCTGTCCCCTTGATCTTCGTGACCCCCCTGTTCGTTGCGAGTATTATTAGGGGGGCGAAGTCGCTCTCCATGGCCTTAGTCAGGAATCCAAATGCTTCAATATCGAGTAGGTGAGCGTCATCTATAAACAGTACTCCAGGTACAAGCTCTGCCTTCCCCTCATCGATCATCTTCTTAACGATCTCATCAGTCTTCTTCCTAACCTCATCGCTGATCTCCCTCTCCCCTCCAAATACCGCGAAGAGCCCTGTGAAGATAGCCCTCTGGGCCGCTATGCTTACATCCACGTCGTGGAGCGTGAATGTTCTCACAACCTGCTTCGTCTTCTCAACGGGTCCCTCGGGGATCTCAACCTCCTCCTCAACCTCGATATCGTAGAGCTTCTTACCCCTACCCTTAGCCCTTCCCAGCTTCCTTACCTCAAGCGTCTCTGCGTCGATTACTATAACGTCTCCCTCCCTAACCCTCAACTGGTAAAGCTGTGCGGCAACCTCTGGAGGGACCCTGCTCAGCTCCAGCGAGTCATCCTTGGTCTCGAGCACTAGTCTGGCCCCGGCTAGTGTGGGGTAGGGTGAGAAGGGAGACCTCCTCCTTAAGTACTTGATCGAGGCAACAACCCCCTCCAATACCCTGCGCTGCTCGACCACCCTAACACCTATAGCCCTCCTGATCGCCTGCAAAAGTACCTCAGTCTTCTTCTTCTCAACACTGTACACCTCGCTAGCGTTGATCGCTACGAAGGGGGTGTCGGCTCCCAGCTCCCTGGCAATAGCTATAGCGATAGCTGTCTTCCCAGTTCCCGGCGGCCCTGCTAGTAGAACCCCCTTCCCAGCCAGGCGGCCCTCCCTCACAAGCTCCACTACAATTCCAGCAGCCTCTCTAGCCTCTTCCTGCCCTACAAGACCCCCGCCAATACGCTTAGCCTTACCGCTCTCATCTAGGCCGAGGCCTGTGATGTGGCTGTGGCTAGACACCTGGATAGTCCTGGCAGGGGCTCGGAGACCCGACTCCATGGCTCCCAGCCCACTCCATAAACATCCAGGGATATCGGGGATTTAGGATTATCGACAATAATACAATAATCATATATGAGGTTACATCTCGACAATAACATACGATAGCGGGAAAGCTTATCAAACACTTTCAAATCGAACTTTAGGGCAGGGTCAATGGATAAGGGCTTAGATTCCGGTCTAGGAGCGGTCGAGTTCGCCCTTCTAATGTTCTCTATGACGACTTGTCTGCCCCTATTTTTCCTGGGGCCGCTCGCCTTTAAGATGGAACTCAGCCTCAGCCAGGCTCTCACTGCAACACTAACAGGAAACGGTATCATCGCGGCGGCGATGATAGCTAACGGTTATCCCGGCGTTAAGGAGAGGATAGATTTTATTGAGCACTCAAAGAAGGTCTTCGGCAAACTCTACAAGATTCCAGTGATACTAAGAGGGCTCGTTGGAGGCTTATGGTATGGTGTTGAGGCCTTTAACGGGGCTCTCGCAATCTCCCTCATAATACTATACGCTGCGGGAGTCAGGGATGGAATTCTCGATAAGGCGATGATTATCCTACCAGTCCTCCTACTACTATATGTCGCCTCGGCAACAATTGTGTACCGGAAGGGAATGAAAACCGTGGGGAAAGCTGCTAGCCTCGCCGGCCCTATACTCCTGCTATACTTCCTCTACCTAGCCTACGCGAACAGGGGTCTCTCGCTATCCCCGTACAATGCTCCGGCAGGGGTTGCATGGACTAGTGCAGCATTCCTAACATACCTAGCTATACAGACCAACTGGTGGGCGACGGTAGCGATAAACGTGAGCGATCTAACCCGCAGCGCTAGGGATACGCGGAGCGTGGCCCTAGGAGTAGTAGTTGGGATGCTTGGAGGCCAGCTGCTTGGGACTCTCCTAGGCTACATACTAGCACTGCAATCGGGTAGTGCTCTCCCCCACGAGATAATACTAAATGGCTCCCCCAACGCAGCGGTTCTCCTCATAGGGCTCCTCTTCGCCTTCCTCGCGCCATGGACCACTGATCTAGCAGCGAACATTCCCGCCCTCGACGGATTAATACGGGCGGCCATCAACATTAACGCTAAGAGGGCAGCTTTAGTAGCTGGAGGGCTGGGATTCATCCTTGCACCATGGTACGCGATGGACAAGGCCCAGGACATTGTAGGATATGTTGCAGGCTTCGCCTCAAGCTACGGTGTACTGCTGGGCCCTATTTTAGGCTCAATGCTAGCATACCTCGCCTCCAAGAAGGTTGCAGGGCTACCAGCCTTCACAGGACTGCTCACAGGAATAGCAGCTGCATACGTCTACGCAGTAGCTACGGGGACAATACAATACTTCCAGGCGGGGTCCCTCACCATCCCATTCCCGCCAGGCGAGACAATATACATTGGACTCGCAACAAGCCTACTAGTATCCCTGCTGGCCGCACCAATAAAGAGTAGCACAATAAACTCGTAGCGTAATCAAGGTATTAAACTCATACCTTTTTAACCCTAGATACAGTATTCAATATTAAACCCTTCAATCCTATCACAGCCTAACCGGGCATGTCGTTGACGGCTAGCCGAGTATTGATAGTGGGGCATAGGGCTAACAGCGGGAGGATCGTTGAATTCTACAGGATCTCCAAGGTAACACATGTGGAAATAGACGTCAGGCAGAACGGCTCCGAGATACTAGTTGGGCATGGCAAGCCCGTTATCAACCGGGCGACTCCGATAGGCTCATTATGGGCTTGGCTAGACTACAAGCTGTTCTGGCGGGACCCGCTACTTAAGACCAGAACCCTAAGTGAGTGGTTCGAGGTCCTCACTGGAAAGCTTAGAGTGGAAGGAGTACTCCTAGACTTGAAGAATGAAGTTGACCCGGATACCCTAGCCATGACTATTAGGGAGTCCGGCTTCAACGGCGAGGTCTACGTCTCGGTCGAAGATCACAGGCGGATCCCCCGGCTAAAGAAGGAGCTCCCCCAAGCAAAGGTGCTAGCCTCATACAGCATAATGCCAGTAGATATTGTGGAATGCACAATCAGTTCGGGGGCTGATGGTGTCTCCCTTAGGAAGGATTATGTAACGAGGAGCGTCGTCGAGCAGCTACATCACTATAGATTACTGGTTTTCGCGTGGACGGTTAATAGGAGGAGTGATGTCCTACGAGTATACGAGGCCGGGGTTGACGGGATCATAACGGATAGGCCTGATATCGTGAGGAAAACCATTCTCAGTCTATGAAGGCTAGGTTCTCCTCGGTGTCCGGGTCGAAGAGCATTACCTTATCCCTCGGGATAGACAGGTATACAGTCTTACCAACTCTCTCCGCGGTAGATGGAGGGGCCAATACTTTAAGCAGGCTCCCATCCACCCGTACAGTAACTATAACCTCTCTTCCGAGAGGCTCAACAGTATAGACCTCTCCCTCCATAACTATACCATTATGTCCAGGCTTATCCCTCAGCATAGCATCTTCCGGGCGGAAGCCGACTAGGACTGTATCTTTACCCAACCTCCTCAGCCTCTCCGCTAAGATTCCTCTAGGGCAGAACTTCCCACTTGACAGTATGACGCAGGGCTCCTCCGTGAGGTCTACTTTCGCAGGGAATACATTGGCTGGTGGACTGCCGATGAATGTTGCAACGAAGACGTTCCTCGGCTTCCTGTATACTTCGTTGGGGGGTCCCTCCTGCTGTATCACTCCATTGTTTATGACTACTATCTTATCTGCCATGGCGAGGGCCTCGCTCTGATCGTGTGTCACGTAGATCGCGGTGATCCCCAGGTCCCTCTGCAGCCTTTTCAGCTCGCTCCTTATCCTTAGCCTAAGCATAGCGTCTAGGTTGCTTAGTGGCTCGTCCATTAGGAGGACGCTCGGCTCCTTAACAAGGGCTCTCGCCAAGGCTACCCTCTGCTGCTGTCCACCGCTCAGCTGGCCAGGATACCTGTCGAGGAGGTGGTGTATTTGCAGCATCCTAGCTACCTCCTTCACCTTCTTGTCTATGTAGGATTTGGGCTTCCTGGCTAAGCGTAGGGGGAAGCTTATGTTGTCGTAAACCTTCATGTGAGGGTATAAGGCGTAGTTCTGGAATACTAGGCCAATGTTCCTCTCGTTGGGCTTGAGGTGGGTGACGTCCCTCCCGTCGAAGAGTATCCTTCCCTTGGTGGGCTTGTATATTCCTGCTATTAGGTAGAGGAGTGTTGTCTTCCCTCCTCCACTGGGGCCTAGGATCGCGGTGAACTTGCCATCCGGTATCTCGAGGTCGACGTTGTTGACTGCTATGACGTTGCCGAATTTCTTCGTCACCTTAATAAGCTGGACTGACACCATTCGGCGTCACCCCTTAAGCCCACCACTCATAGTTTCTATAAGCAGCCTTTGAGTGAATATGAAGAACAGTATCGTGGGCAGCAGGTATAGGGTTCCGGCCGCCGCCATTATTGGGAGGTAGCTTGTCTCAAGGCTCCCGCTTGCCAGCTGTCCTTCAATGAATGTTGCAAGAGTCTTCTCGTTCGGGGGAAGGAATATCATGACGTAGATGAGGTCCTCCCAGCCGGCTAGGAAGGAGAATATAGCTACCGCGGCTAAGCCCGGCTTGACGAGGGGGAGTACGGCGTGGCGGAAGGCGGTCCACCTGCTACCCCCATCTACGAGAACACTCCACTCCAGCTCCCATGGGACGCGGTCGAAGAAGCCTTTGAGTATCCAGATGCTCATCGGGATCTCCAGGCTCGCCCTTGCTAGGATAACGAATACGAACGCGTATACTGTCCGGTTTTGCAGCGGGACATACTTTACCAGCGTGTAGTAGTAGATCGTGTAAACGCCGACTATGAGAGCCACTCCCGGAAACGCGTGTAGTAGGAGGAGTAGCTTGAGGCTTCCACTCCTCCACCGGTACTTCATCCTAGAGTATGCATATGCGCTGGTCGTGCTCCCCGCTATAACCACCGCTGAGACGCCAGCAGCCACTATTATCGTGTTCACAATCATCTCTAGGATCTGCCTGGTCGAGTAGATCCTAGCGTGGGTGGTGCTCAGCTCTCCACGGAAGAATGCGACCCAGTTATCCAGTGTCCAGTGGAATTTCACCCATGGGTTGGAAACAATGGTGTCGGCGAAGCTCGTAACAATTAGGGTCGTGTAGGCGAGTATGAGGGGGAGTGATACTAGGAAGAGGACCCCGACTAGGATGACAGCCTTGTACCCCGTGACAAGAGGGGACTGGAGCTCACTTTCTCCACCAGCCATCATATATCACCCTTAGGCTCAGCCGTGAGCTCCCCAAACCTCATCAAGCGGAGTGTTATGAGGCCCAGTATGCTCCCGATTATTACGAGGATCACTGCTGCAGCGGCGGCGAGGCCCTGGTTCTTAACGGCGCCAAAGGCTTCCCTGAAAACGAAGAGGGCCCATGTAGTGCCGTACCACGGGTCAACGATCCTCCAGTCTACCAGGACGAATAGGTGGGTGTAGCTTGTTGTGAGGCTCAAGAGCTGCCACACGGTTACGAAGACCAGGTGCCACCTTGTCAACGGGATGAGTATGTGCCTTACAATCTGCCATGTCGAGGCACCGTCAACCCTGGCAGCAATGATCAGCTCTGGCGGGATATTCCTGAATGCACTGTAGAATATTATCATCCCATAGCTTACCCCTACCAGCCCGTTCACGAACACTATGATGGACCATGCGCTCCAGGGTAGAAGGCTTGGATCGGTACCCCAGTATACGGGGTGGTCTATGAGGCCCATCTTGAGGAGGAAGGCGTTTAGTGTCCCTTGAGGGCTACCATAGAAGAAGTAGTACCATATCAGCCCGAATACCGCTAGCGGGGTCATCCTTGGTAGTAGCCATAGTAGCCTATAGCTTAGGCTGATCTTCTCTTCTAGGACATAGGTTGCTATCGCTAGGAGGAGCCCTCCTAGAACGTTGACTATTAGGGTTAGTGCTACGAATACTATGGTTGTCTCGAGTACTAGCCTGCCGAGTGGGTGTGTTGTTACGAATTTAAAGAGGGCCCTATAGTTTTCGAGGCCAACGAACTGTGAGAGTCCTGAGACTCTCCAGTTCCTGAGGGGGGTGAAGCTTATCCACGCCGTCACGATGAGGGGGAGTATGTAGAAGACTACTATGAGTAGGATTGCGGGGAGGAGAAAAAATATTGCTTTATCGAGCCTGTGGCCTAGCCGCATCTAGGCCTGCCCCTTCCCTCTTACTGCAAGGTATGCCGCTATTATTATTATAATGATTACTATTATTCCTATTACTAGGGCTGTGGTGCCTCCACCGCCCCCGCCAGTGGTCTGGGTTGCCTCTGTTGTGGTTGCTGTCTCCTCGGCTCCTCCAGTAGTGGTCGTGGTTGTTTGAGTCGATGGTACTAGGCTCCATCCGGCGGGTATGCTTCCCTTGAACTCTACGCTACCGGATAGATCGGGGTCAGCTTTCACGCTGTCCTCGATGAACTTGACCGCCTCTTCTGGAGTCATCTGTCCCTTAAGGACCCTGTCTACTGCCTGCGCGAAGATGTCGGCTAGCTTAGCATAGTATGGGTGGCTTGGGGCTAGGTGAGTGTATTCTAGCATGTAGCTCACGTTAGCTAGGAACTCAATGTTTATCGGGTTAGCGGTCTTCTGGATGATTGGCGATATCGCATCCATGACCTCCTTGGAGAGTGGTAGCTGGAGGTTTTGTAGCTCGTTTATGAAGGTCTCGTTCTTGAGGAGTGCTGTGGCAGCCTTTCTCACCGGTACGTGGGCGGAGATCACGCTGTGGACAGCGTTTATTAGCGGGTCGCTTGCAGCGACTACCATTAGGAAGGCGAGCTCCTGGTATACCATCTTATAGTCTGGGTTGTCGTAGTTGGGATTATCCTTTCCAGCGTTGGCGGCGATCATCCACATGAATGGCTGGCTGAGGGTTACTGGCTTGTCCCCCGGCTCCCCCGCTGGGAAGAGGGTGTAGTAGAACTTCTCCTTAACCTCCTCTGGGGTCAGGGGCCTCTTCTCACCGGTTGTGGGGTCTAGGTAGTAGTCCTTGGTCTGCCACTCTGTCCAATACCATGTCCCTCCAATGTCGAATAGGGTGTTGCCGGCTCCTCCAGCACTCTTCTTCTCACCGACAATGGTTGGGTGGATCTGGGTAGCCCAGTCCCAATCCATTATGTTCCTAGGGAGGAGGCCTGCGTCGGCGAAAGCGGCTTCTGTTGCGAGCCACTTGTATATCGCCGTCTCGTCTACTACGAGCTTGCCGGTGTCAGGGTCGTAGAGGGTCCCTCCGAAAGCGTATATGAACTGTATTAGGTCGGGGTGCGCGCTCCCCTTCCTATGGATTAGCCCCCAGTCGGCGCAGCCCTTCTCGACGGCCTCCTTAGCCTTCATGTAAACGTCTGCCCACGTGAACTTGCCCTCCTTAACCTTCTCGTCTAGGCCATTTAGATCCCAGCCCATGCACTTGGCGACGTCCTTCCTAATGTATAGGGGCCTGGCCTCAGTGTCCTGGGGGACGCCATAGTACTTGCCCTTGTACTTTGCAGCCTCCATTAGGGGGGTGTAGAAGTCTGAGAATGTGCTGTCCCAGTAAGCCTGGACCCACTTGGTTATGTCTAGGAGTCTCCCCTCCGAGGCGAGGGTTGCTATGTAGATGTAGCTGTTCACGAAGAAGTCGCCGTTCTGGCCGAGGTCGTACTGTGTTATGAAGTTGTCGTACTGCTTCTGGAAGCTGCTCTCCCAGTTGGTGTCTACCTTTACAACTACGTTGATCCCGTTGTCCTGCCATACCTTGTTGATCCTGTTGGCAGCCTCTACGATACCGTACATTCTCATAACGCTGTTGGGGTCTCCCGCGGCCTGCACAGTATAGTGTACTTCGGTGACACCGTGGGCTTCGAGCCATCTCCCTATAGCCACCACGTCCGCCTGCCAGTTGCCGGTCAAGTCAGGCACTAACTGGGCCCGGACCGCGTGTACTGCCGCCAGGGGTGCCGCGAGGATAGCAGCCAATAGTAGGGTGACAAGTATCTTCTGGGCATTCATGGCGAAAGCACCCGTTAGTTGAGTTGTCTCTTGTCGTATTAAAGTTTTAACTGGAGACTTAAAATGAAATATAAATTCCTCTAAGATACACTACCTAGATAATTTGTATGACTGGATGGATAAGTGTAGAGGCTTATGGGAGGTGTATGAAGGCGCCTTTCAAGTAGTCTAGGTACTCCTCGCCGCGGAAAACGTGGTCGGGTGAAGCCCCGCGGAGGCTCCCCAGAATCCTATAGGGTCCCCTCCACGATAGGGATTCCGATATCACTTTTAGGAAGAGGTCTCGGGTCAGGAAGTAGCTACAGCTGCTTAGATATAGGATAGCGTTGTCTCCAGCCTTCTCCGAGGCCCACCTGTATGCTTGGGTGTAGGCTTTAACTCCCCTCCTAACGCTCTCCGGATCTCCCCTCTGGATGAAGGCTGGTGGATCCACGGAGACTAGTGTGAAGTAGTTGGAGGGGACCCCTTCTGCCTGCCATATGCTCGTATTGATAATTCTATAGTTTTCTATATTGTTGAGCTTGAGGTTCTCCCTGAGGAGTTCGACGGCGTCCCAATCCTCCTCTATGAATACCACCTCGCGGGCCCCATTGTAGGCAGCGTGTATCCCGAAGCCTCCAGTGTAGGAGAAGACGTCCAGCACCCTGTCTCCATTAGCTGCGTACCTCGAGAATTCGAGCCTAT
This sequence comes from Thermodiscus maritimus, assembly GCF_055382595.1. Lineage (NCBI taxonomy): Archaea > Thermoproteati > Thermoproteota > Thermoprotei > Acidilobales > Acidilobaceae > Thermodiscus > Thermodiscus maritimus. The sequence goes on along the minus strand of NZ_AP042434.1, from coordinate 734,772 downwards.
TCATCCTCTGGTCTAGGTAGAAGCCCGTCTTCTGGCCCCTAACCACGTCTACTATGAACCTCACCCCCCACTCGTCAACGATTGTCCTCCTCTTCCTACCAAGCAACCACCTAGCACGGGGCTCTAGGCCGATATCCCTCCTACTCCTCTGCGTGCTCTTCTCGTAAACCGTGTCAACGCCTGTTAGATCATGGAGGATCCCGGCTATCCCTTCTAGGAGAGCGTCGAAGCTGTAGCTACTGGACTGGACAACAGCTATCTCACCGCCGAAAACATCTACAATTAGCCCCGACAGCATATCTCCATCGCTGTTTGCCAGCCTATAACTCCCCGTTTCTACTAGGCCGGCCCTCTTCCTAGAGAGAAATGCCTTCTCAAGCCTATCCCTCACAGCCTCGACAGGGTCCCTCCACTCGCAGGAGCCCACCCCTAATACTCGCACAGCCACAGGCCCCTCTGGCTCCCAGAGACCGCATGCGACAGGGTCCCCGCGGGGTGAGACTAGCTCGACAAGCGCTGCGGCTGGGAGGTTGTAGGGTGGCTTGACCCACTTCCTATAAACAATACCTGAGCCTCGGCTAGCCTTTTCCAGGCCCTTCCCATCTACCTTTACCTGCACCGGCCTCATACTTACCAGCCCTCTTCAAGTGATAGGCTACTACAGCAGTCACCACGGGCAGGTCGCAGTAGTTGTCCAGGTCGATAACCCCCTTCTCCAGGGCTGTTTTGAAATCAATGACCTTGCCTTCGAGGCTCTTGTTCCCCCTATAGAGCCATACGATGAGGATTGCGAGGAGTATGGTTGAGGTGATTCCCAGTACTTCTAGTTCGAGGGGGCCTATCAAGGAGAACGATACTGACATTGCTAAGGCTATAGCGCCAACTATTACTGTAAGTTTAATCCTGGCGGCAAGCCATCCTTCAACGTCCTCAAGTAGTTCAATGGCTTCCTCCTTATCGCATGGGAGCCTCTCCGTTATCATGATATACCACCTAGCTCGTCCTTCACGATGACCCCCCTGGCTATGACGGTGAGGGTCTTGTCATGCCCCCACTCGTAGCCTATCCACTTGTAGCTTGGATGCTCCCACACTACTATATCCGCGCATGCCCCCTCTGCGATCCGGCCGTGGCAGTCGTCTAGCCTAAGGCTCCATGACGCGTTAACTGTAGCGGCTGCTAGTGCTTCGAGTGGGGCTAGTCCTAGGAGGTAGGTTGAGATGTCCATTGTTGATTGGAGTATGGGGTTCATGCTGTTTGGATTATAGTCTGTGGAGACTGCTATTATGGCTCCTTTCTCCCTCAGCTCTCTAACGGGCGGCTTCTTCTCGGAGAATACTGAGAGCATGCTTGTTGGGAGCAGGTTTGCCACCGTTCTCTTCTCGACCATGGGCGGTATGTTTCCTGGTGGGAGGTGCTCTAGGTGGTCCAGGCTGTCGATGTCAAGGTCCCTTACTAGATCGCTGCACCCTATATAGGCTAGCTCCTCTGCGTGGAGCCTCGCCCTCAACCCCGCCCTTATTCCCGCTTCAATAATCCTCCTAGTCTCCTCAGGGGTGAAGGCTCCCTTATCACAGAAGACATCTATGTATCTAGGCTTTACGCTAGCCTTGAGGGAGCGGGGTATGATTTCTTTAATGAATAATTCGATGTAATCGCCTCGCCTCTCCATGTATTCTTCTGGGATCACGTGGGCGAGTAGGGTCGGAATTATCCTGGGAAGCCCGGGAGAGTCTAGCCCCCTTAGGGCTTCCAGCATCTTAACCTCATACTCGGGTAGTAGCCCGTATCCAGTCTTCACCTCTACAACTGTAGTGCCGTGCCGGGCCATGAGGAGCAGCCTTTCTAGTGCGAGCCTCCTCAGCTCCTCCACGCTAGCGCTCCTCGTCGCCTTCACAGTCCTGTAGATGCCCCCGCCCCTCGCTAGGATCTCCTGGTAGCTGTAGCCTTGGAGCTTCAGCTCGAATTCATCCTCCCTCGACCCGGCGAATAGTAGGTGGGTGTGGCTATCGACGAGGCCGGGAGTGACGAGGCGGCCGCCGGCGTTGATCCTCTCCTTAGCCTCGTATTTTGAGAGGATCTCAGTACTCGATCCTACCTCTATTATCCTCTCCCCCCTGACAGCGATTCCCGCATTCTCCATTATACCCGCGGCTCCAGGATCCTTTAGGAGCCTCGCGGGTACGGGTCCCTCGCGGAAGGTTACTAGCTGGCCAATATTGTAGATGACTAGGTCTGCTCTAGGCATTTCTACCGCACGCCTCCCTGAGCAGGTGTAGGGTTCTCGCGGCGAAGAGGCCCGCGAGCGAGACTGTGGCTCCACCCCTATCTAGCAGGGGTACGACCTCTACAATATCTAAACCTTTAGGGCAGAGGGCCGGTATCGCTTCTTCGAGGATCATCATTGTATGGTTGGGGTGGAGGCCCAAGGGTAGGGGCGCGTTCACGCCTGGAGCGTAAGCCTGATCCAAGTGATCCATGTCTATACTGACGTAGTAGGCGTCTGCTTCATCCTCAATATACTCTATTGCTTCATATATGCTTCCAGGGTCCCTAAGCACATCGACAGCTGGGAGAACGTGGAAGCCCGCCTCCTCTGCCCTCTCGGCAAGGTATGGTGGGTTCGAGTATTCTCCTACACCTATTATACTGGCAATCATCTTCTCCCCGTACATCTTATAGAGGTTGTAGAGCCACAATCCACTCGTATATCCTTCTACAACACTCCTCATATCATAATGTGCGTCAAGGAGGAGGAGTCCCACCCTATCGTACTTCTCGAGGAGCGGCTTGAGAGTCCATTCTGTTATACTATGGTCTCCGCCGAGCACGATCACATGCCTGTAGGATTCATAAGCTTCTCTCAACGCCTCAACAACTCTCACTCCTGTAAGGCTCCAGTCTCCCGGTGCCACTCTTACATCTCCAATATCCCTTGGCTTACAGTCGAGGCTTCCAAGTATTGGCGAGTACGTCTTCATAGAGTATAGCGCTCTTCTTATCTTGGAGGGAGAGAAGCGTGCGCCCGGCCTCCCAGTTATCCCCCAGTCCCATGGGACTCCTAGCAGTGCAATGTTATCGCAATCTGGCAGGTCGCCTATACGCGTGTTTAGAGGGTCCCTCATGAGTGGTGTTCCTGGAGGCTCCACTAGATCATCTATTCGCGCCAAATCAAATCAGCCCGCATAGGATCGTTTATCATTGTGGAGTCTTATTGTTCTACTCTCGCCATAGTATCCCTGTGATAGTGCCCCTCAACTAGTAGTATATGCCCTTCCACCTTACTCTATTATTATACACTAATCGTTCATAATATTGGATTGAGGGATCCTGTTATGGGTCTTGAAGGTATTCCTGGATGGGTTAGAGAGAAGTATTCTGGCAGGCCGATCATGAGGTTGATAGAGGAGGGCTACTATAAGCCTTGGGAGAGGCTCCGTGTAAGCCATATCACAGGCTGGGATCTCCACGTTAAGAGCGGCTCCTGGCAGCTTGAGGGACCCCTTAGGATGCTCTTCCACGTCCTCGATCCTGAGGTTGCGAAGGACCCTGAGCATCTCATAGTTTATGGCGGTACCGGGAGGGCTGCTAGGAGCTGGGAGGCTTTCGAGGCTATAGTTGATACCCTCATGGAGATGGATGAGGACCAGACCCTCGTGGTGCAGTCTGGAAAGCCTGTGGCTGTTTTCCGCACTCATAAAATGGCTCCCAGGGTTGTGATAAGCAATGCTATGCTAGTACCCAAGTGGGCTGACTGGGAGATCTTCCGTGAGCTCGAGAAGAAAGGGCTGACAATGTACGGCCAGATGACAGCCGGCTGCTGGGCTTATATCGGCACCCAGGGGATCCTCCAGGGAACATATGAGACCCTGGCCTTCGCTGCAGAGAAGCACTTCCCAGACGGGACCCTCGAGGGGAAGCTAGTGTTAACAGCAGGCCTCGGGGAGATGGGCGGGGCCCAGCCCTTAGCGGTCACCATGAACGGTGGTGTAGCGATAGTTGTTGAGGTTGATAAGAGGATGATCGAGAGGAGGATAAAACACGGCTACCTCGATACTTGGACTGACAGCCTCGACAAAGCCCTCGACATGGCTATGAAGGCCGTGGAGAAGAGGGAGCCGTTGAGCATAGGGTTGCTAGGCAATGCTGCCGAGATATACCCCGAGATACTGAGGGAGGGGATCGTCCCCCACGTGGTAACGGATCAGACGCCAGCACACGACCCCCTCAGCTATGTTCCCGCCGGGTTGAGCGTGGAGGAGGCTGAGAGGCTCCGCGAGGAGGATCCGGAGAAGTATAAGGAGCTCGCCCTAGAGAGCATGAAAGAGCATGTCCGCGCTATGGTGGAGTTTAAGAGGCGGGGCAGCGTCGTCTTCGAGTACGGGAACAATATTAGGAAGATGGCTTATGAGGCCGGGTATAAGGATGCATTCGAATTCCCCGGATTCGTCCACGCCTACATCAGGCCTATGTTTGAGGAGGGTAGGGGGCCCTTCAGGTACACGAGCCTCACCGGCAACCCCAAGGATATTGAGAGGCTCGACGATGAGCTTATAGCGGTGTTCAAGGATAACAAGAGGCTGGTCCGCTGGGTGGAGAAGGCTAGGAAGCACGTTAAGTTCCAGGGCCTCCCAGCCAGGGTTGTATGGCTAGGTTACGGTGAGAGGGCGAGATTCGGCAAGCTCATGAATGAGCTCGTACGCCTCGGCGAGATTGGGCCTATGTGGATAGGGAGGGATCACCTGGATAGCGGTAGTGTCGCGAGCCCCTACAGGGAGACTGAGGGTATGAAGGATGGTAGCGACGCGATTGGTGACTGGCCAGTCCTAAATGCCCTCCTAAACGCTGCTGCAGGAGCGACATGGGTGTGCTTCCACCACGGAGGAGGGGTTGGGATAGGCTACTCGATCCATGCCGGTATAGGTCTAGTACTAGACGGGACCAGGGAGAGCGAGCTGAGGGCTGAGAGGGTCCTAACAACCGATCCCGGATTGGGCGTGGTGAGGCACGCCGACGCCGGCTACGAGAGAGCTAGACAGGTGGCGTGTGAGAAGAATATTTGGATGCCCATGCTAAACTGTTAGCACCGGGTATATGTAGGTGTTTATATTATTCTCCACACATATATATTTTCTCTGGTGGATGAGATTGGCGGTGTACAAGCTCGAACTCACAGTAGAGTCTGCGAAATCTTGTAGAGAAAAACCGATCGCACTACTCTCAGTTATACTGTTGAAGGCCGCGCCAGGAGATATCGTTGAGCTGGAGGGAGAGGACCTCTACTACCCTTACAGGCATGTAAAGGAAGCCCTCCAGATCTCTGGAATGGAGATCCTAGAAGAGGACTACGACGGGTTCACGTACCGGATAAAAGCAGTGAAGAAAGGTGACATATAGTTGACTATAGACTGCGAGAGTGTGAGGAGGGATTTCCCCGAACTATCAAGAGGCAGGATAATCTATCTAGACAATGCCGCTTCAACCCTCAAGCCCAGGCAAGTCATAGATGAGATGAAGATGTTCATGGAAGAGCTGTACGCTAATGTTCATAGGGGAGTATACCCGCTGTCAGCCGAAGCGACTAGAATATACGAAGAGGCGCACTCGACAGTTGCAGACCTCATATGCGCCAGGCCGGAGGAGATCGTCTTCACCCCCCAGGGAACAACTAACGCGCTCCACCTGGCAGCCCTGCTCATCTACAATAACCGCCTTATAGGAGAGGGAGACGAGATAATCGTGCCCGGGGATGCCCATAACTCCAATCTACTCCCATGGGTTCAGATTGCAAAGTGGAGCAGGGCTAGTGTGAGGATACTGCCTGTAGGAGAGGACGGGACTCCAGAATGGCACAGGTTGGGGGAACTAATAAGTAAAAAGACGAGGATCGTAGCAGTTACCCACGTATCAAACGTTACGGGCTACGAGAGCCCGGTAAACGAGATCTCTAAGATAGCACGTGAAGTAGGCGCGCTCGTAGTAGTGGATGCAGCGCAGAGCGTGCCACACCAGCCAATATGCATCAATAGACTTGACGTCGACTTCCTAGCTTTCTCAGGTCATAAGATGCTCGGCCCAACAGGGATAGGTGTGCTATGGATCCGTAGGGATCTAGCTGTGAACCTGGAACCTCCCCTGGCCGGTGGAGGAACGGTCCGGGACGTAAATTACGACCACAAGGATAAGCTTGTGAGGGTGGAGTGGGATGAGCCTCCGTGGAGGTTTGAGGCGGGAACTCCTCCTATAGTTGAGGCTGTGGGCCTTGCAGCGGCCGCTAGATACCTTATGGAGAAGGGATTAGACAATATAGCGGCCCACGAGTCCAGCCTTACAAGGCAGCTTTTGGATGGTCTATCTAGCCTTGAAGGAATCAGGGTGATAGGCCCAAGGGATCCAGGTATGAGGAGGGGGATAGTGTCCTTCGTAGTTAAGGGAATGAACCCCGATCTCACAGCTTTAAGGCTTGGTCAGGAAGGGATCGCTGTGAGGAGTGGGACACACTGCGCCAACCTCCTACACCACATGTTAGGCGTAGACGAGGGCAGCGTGCGGGCCAGCTTCTACCTATATAATTGCCCATGGGAAATAGAATCCCTACTATCAAAGCTCTCCCAGATGCTAAATGAGAGATAACAGTATATACTCTCTAAACCCTAATAATAGACTGCTGGAGCAGGCCCGGGCGAGGGACCCCGATGTCGCGGGGATCAGTGAGCTCGGGAGGCTCCACCCCTAGGCCCTCATTACACCTTCCCACAGGAGAGGCGTGGTCTAACGATTGGAGGCTGGTTAAAGAGTTTAATTACTAAGAAGGCCACTGTAAATATACATATACATCCAAGATATATACAGGTTATACGTCAATATAGTTGTTGGGTGATGTAAATGGTACCTATAAAATTGCCGAGAAAAACCCTTCCACTGCTAGCACGTGATATAATGTCAGCACCGCCTCTGACGGTAACCGAGAAGACTCCTCTACGAGAGGCAGCGAAGATAATGTGCGAAAACAGGGTTGGAAGCGTTCTCGTAGTGGGAAGCAACGGGGAGCTTAGAGGAATTCTCACAGAACGAGACGTTACATGCGCCACTGCAAAGGAGACCAACGAGACCCCTATATGCGATATGCCTGTATGGGAGTTCATGACCCCCGATCCCGTCTACGTGAATCCCGAGACCCCGATTACTGAGGTAATGGAAAAGTTCAGGGAATTGGGTGTCCGCCACATACCAGTAGTAGATAAGAATAAGAAACCAGTAGGAGTCATATCCATGAGAGATATTCTCGCGGTCATCGAGCTACTGTTCAGAGTATTCCGTTAGACTATAACTCTAGATTCCACATTGTTTTTTATATATGATTACGTGCAGTTATATTCGAAGCACTAACTCTTGTATTAAAGACTCCGTTACTACTAAGATTCTGTGGGTGAAAAGTGGAGCGGTGGAGAGCATGAGCACTATAACCGGAACAATAACCATGCGCGCCGTGAATTGTAGAGAGAGGTTTCAACGCGCGGATCTCAACGATAGATGGATCCCTCGCCTTAAGTCGAAGATAGCAGATGTTGTAGCCGAGTGTATTGTAGAATTACTGGGTGAAGAAAACGTGGATGAGATCTATTATGTGGATTTAGCGGGCGGAGAAGTTGTACATTCCTTTGAAGGAAGAGATGTAGATCTCATTGTTAAGATTAGTAGGAATCTAGCAGGGTTAGAGAATGATATAAAACAGGCTCTAGAGAAAAGCCTCAACCCGATACTTAAGGATGTACTAGCATGGTATGTTTCCCTGAGCGGAAAGGAGGATCTACTCGAGGTTCACCTGGTTACAGATTATAGCCTCGGTTATGGTGTTCTTGTGAGGAGCAAGTTCTCTCCAGCTATAAAGATATGGCCGAAGAGAAGGGATGAAAGACTATTCTTCGATCTCCTGTAGTCTTGGCCTCTCCCATACTCGTATTAGCCTTGAATACCCGGAGAATATCATGTTCCAATAAGGTACGTCATCCTTCGACCTCACAATATGCACCTCTATAACGTTTGGAATGCCCAGTTTCTCAACGGGGTCGAATCCAAGAGTTTCACTTATTGCTAGTCTTGAGGCTTCATCCAACGTGGATTCAATGAGCCTCTCAGCCTCTCCATCGAGTTCGCTGCATCCTGGAGCATACAGTATTATATCCAGGTCTTTCCCTCCATGACCCTGAATGTAACTATGCTCTGCACCCGTTAGGTCTGCAAGGAATACAGTTTCTATGCAGTCCAAACCGCATTCCCTTAACACTTTTAGGATGCATTGGACTGCTGGATCAGCTATGCGCCTCTTAATGTATTGCCATGAATGACTCGCGTAGCCTTGCTCTTCAATATCCTTTAGGAGTCTCCTCAGGAGGGCTGGGTTCTCAGATAAATGCCTCAGTTCTTCCCTCGCCCTGTTTACCATACAGTATCCTATCCGATTGAAGCATTCGCCCGGCAGTTTCTACACCATGTTATTGTTATGCATATATTACATAATTCGTTGTTATTAAGGGTTTGTTACAGGGCTCTAGGGCTGTTTATACTGCATTGTTGTTAAACATAATGTTGTTCTAGCTAGCTCCTTCATGGATGCCAGTAGCGCTGCCGCTACACCCGATAGCCTTGATTTGTAAGTAGATATCTTCTTCAACCTTTCATCTATGTCGGAAAGCATTTCTAGAAGCCTCTTTCCACTTGTATTCGCAGCGGCAGAGGCTACCAGGACTAGCGCCTCGGATACCTCGTGTGCGACCTCTTCCCTTTCCTTGGCCTCGGAGTGGTAGAGTTCATCTACGAATAGCTTTAGACTTGACAGGAGGGAATACATTATGCCTACCGTCATTGGGTTGATGTTCTCGCCGCTGCATGTCAGCACCTTGTTCCTAAATACACTTCTAGCTAGGATGTCTATTATCATCCTTGCCTTCTCGTACTCTTTTTCAACCTCCTCTTTTGATACAGTATTCTTCGCTACTCCTTCTATCGAGTTCGCTATTATGTTAGCCACAAGCTTTAGGAACTTCCTGTTACCATCGTTGGCGGATAGCAACTGTGCCTCTATAACATTCATTACCTGAACCGCTTCTAGCACGAAGTCGCTCTTCTTCAACTCCTCGAGGATCTCTTCTGCGTTGACCCCGTTTGACCGCGGGAGTTCGATTAGGATCCTATCATACCCTGATATGAATGCGCACCTAGCGAGTTCTCTAGGATTTAACTCTTTCACATAGTTAGCGAGCTTTATGTTAACCGAGCCGATGTTCCTTACTAGTTCTGAGTTAGACGGGAGTATCCGAAGATGGTTTCCCTCATCTACAACAACTACTTCGTCTCCAATTCCAAGTCCTACTTTTTTAGCCCATGTCTTGGGCAGCGTTACTATAAGGCTTGAACCTCCTAGGCGCTGTACTCTTCTCTTTGTAACTCCTAAACTCAATGCATACCCCCGCTTACAATATAGGTAGGTTACAGGAATATAAGCTTTAACGCTGTTAAAGATACAGCGTTAAAGAAAACGACTAGCCAGCCGCATGCAACTCCTCCACGTCAACGTTGCCTACGAAAGGCCTGCTAACATCTTTAATACTAATAATTCCAACTAGTTTTCCATTCTCATCTACAACGGGGAGATGCCTGAAACCAAAGTGAAGCATTATCTCGAGCGCCCTTCGAGCAGGCTCCGACTCCTTTATGGTTATAGGGTCCCTCGTCATCACGTCTCCTAATCTCACTTTTTTCGGATCGAGGTCAGAGGCACATACTCTCCTGAGTAAGTCTCGCTCAGTAAATATGCCTATAGGCTTGAATTCCTCGTCTACAATAATTACACTCCCTATGTTCTCTTCAGCCATCTTCTTGACTGCCTCGTATACAGTGTTATCCTCCTTCATTACCACTGGAGACTTTGTTATTAATGACACTACAGGTAGGTCTTCAGCGTGTGACATTAGATATCACCGGTTAGAATTGGTGGCATCCGGAATAATAAAATAGTTGGTATATGGTTTAAATAACTATTTATACCTGTTCTTAATACATAATTTCCTCAGCCACTTGCTCATTTTTGAACAATCGAATTCCTTCGTCTCATCGCCATCGTGGATTTCTACTACGATCGTCTTAAACTTATCTACATCCTCTGCTGTGAGGAATGGTCTCGAAGTATTCTTAGCCGTATCCGTGGATAGGCATATTTCATTCTCTGGGTCATCAGGGTCTAGGACTGTAGTGGGCATCCAGTGTTTCTCTTTTAGCTTCCTACCGCTCGTGTAAACGTTTAAAACACCACCTACCAGTGCGAGTGGGGCCCCTGCATCAATCGACCTAGCTGTGAGGATTTTATCCACATAACAATGCTTCATTGTAACGAGGACACCGTCGCTCTCCGGCGGAGGTAGGAACCTGCTTTTGTATGGCATCATATGGCCTATCACGAGGTTTACTTTGCTAAATGAGAAAGCTTCAAAGATCATCGGCGAAAACAAGTCCTCATCTATAAAAACTCCGATTCTAGCTACAATATCCCCATTAATATCTATTATATTGAATATACCTGGCTCTTTTCCCCGTGTAAAGCCTAGATCTTCCTCAACCGGAGAAAGCGTGATCTTCCTATACTTCTCCAGTGATCCATCTGGTCTAATCAAAACCGTTGTTACGTAGCTCCTGGGCCCTGCCACCTCGTATACAGGCCCATAGAGAATGTTTACACCATAGTCATCTGCAAGCTTCAGAAGCATTCTCACAGGATTATTCTGGCTCATTGTCTTCGGGTTGAGAGTTGTGGCCCTAAACTTCACCTTCGCCTTCGCTCTCTCCGGGTTAGTTACGTAGGATGGAATGTTTCCTGTCACAGGGTAGGCGTGTGAGACGACTAAGTGTACTTTGAAACCTTTAGATTGAGACTGTTCTAAATGGTCTGAGATGAGGGAGACCAGCCTGTGAACGTTAGCATTATAGCTTGGCCCGCTTCTCGACGCCTTAACTGTTCCATGCAGAACAGATACGTGGAACTCCTTATCCATCACTCTGCCGCCTCCCCGCTGCCACCCGCCTCCATGTACTTAGAGACACACTCGGCCAACCCGTTTGACTCCCCTTTGCTCGCTTTAACTATCGGTTGAGCTATCCCCTCTAACTCACTGTATACCTCCCTCATTATATTCATTCTCTCGGCCTCTCCTCTCTCTATTGCCTCCATCTTTTCCTGAAGGATCCTGGTTCTCTCCTCGGATACAAGTGACGGTATCCTCTCCAAGTACTTGTATTCTATAATCTCCTCTAGCCCACGTGGATCGAGGGCTATTTCCCTTGTAAGGTACTCGTATACTGCCTTTCCTCTATAGGTTGGTATAATCCTGTCCTCGGGCCCCCTACTGATGTATTTCCTCTTATAGAGCGTCTCAACTATCTTAGCGTATGTGCTTGGCCTCCCAATACCCCTCTCCTTCATTAGTCTTATCACGTTGCCCTCAGTGTAGAGGGGGACCTTGCTCCTCTTCCTCACGAGTTCCAATGCTACCTCCATTTCACCCTCTGGCAGGGGTTGCTGTTCTCTAATGTAGGGCCATACTAGGGTGAACCCCTTCGTCTCTGGCTTATCATCCTCTCCAACCTTTATGATCCTGTCTACAGTTAGTGCTACAACAGAGGGCCCTATCTCTACACTATATGTTGCTCTAACTACAACTGCCTCCTTCATCTGGCTCGCCATGAACCTTCTGAAGATCAGGTCGTAGAGCCTGTAATGGGCTGGAGTCAGGTTGCCTGGGATCTGGATTACTCCCTCTTCTATAAGTCTTCTGAGGTTCTCTGCGTCAATAGGCCTAGTGGGCCTTATAGCCTCGTGGGCTCCTCCCTCTCCCCACTTCCTGGGCTTGAAGAGTTCTCCAGCCAAGTCGCCATATGTTTCCTGTAGCCATTCCTTGGCTACCTGGATGCCTCTATCGCTTACCCTTGTCGAGTCGGTTCTGTGGTATGTTATGAGTCCCATCTCGAAGAGGTTCTGAGCGAGCCTCATGGTCTCGGGGGCTCCCATTCCAAGGTAGCGGTTGGCGTCCATGATCATTGTGTCTGTGGTATATGGTGGCGGTGGTGCTATTACATCTTGCTTCACGTCGATAGTGCTTATCTTGACTACCACCTCGACCGTCTTTGTTTTCTTGAAATACTGCTTAAGCTCCTGGAGATTACCCGTTACATCTAGATCTGTAAAGTAGAGTCGCTGCCCGTCTACAATGAGCCTATACTCGTTAACCTTCTCCTTAGCCTCTTCCGCTCTTTCTATAATCCATCCAAGGACCGGCGTCTGAACCCTGCCAGCGCTCAGGTTGTAGTAGTACTTGTATCTCTTACACCTCGCTATCTCCCATGACTGGAAGTTCCCGATCTTGTTCGTCTTCCTCGAGAGAGACTCTAGCTCTAGTAGGCTTGGACAGTATACTCGTAGCCAGAAGTGGCACCAGAGTAGGGGGGAGAGGGTGAAACCTATCCACCTATCCTCTATCCTCCTAACTATCTGAGCGTCTACGAGGCGCTGGTCGAAGTCCCTGAGGCTCCTAAGGGCTTCCAGTATAGCCTTTCTAGTGACCTCGTGGAACTCGATCCTCCTTATACCTCTAGAGTACGGTCGCAGCAGGAGGGCTACGTCCCAGCCGATCTTCTCTCCCTCGGTGTCTGGGTCGGTTCCTACTAGGACAAGGTCTGATTCCCAAGCCAGCCTCTTAATGTCCTCTATGATTATCCTCGAATCCCTTATGTTCCTGCTCCCGCACCTTGGACATGTATTTGATTCTTTTGTGAACTGGTATCCACAGTCTAGACACCTCTTAATACTAGTGTAGATGGGGTGGAAGTCCCGGGTTCCCCTGTCGAGCACGTAGACACCGAAGAGCCACTCGCCCGCTTCCACTCCAGGTGGGAGATCGTTATCCAACTCTTCCGTCGCCAAATCGTATACATGGCCTCCGCTCGCTACGATTGAGAGGATTAGATCTCCGGTTGCAACCTCGTAGGCTCTTAGTCCACCTGGTAGGAGGCGTATGCTTGGTTGCCCGAAGAAGCCTGCTATTGTCCTAGCCTTATTGGGGGATTCTACTACGAGAAGGGCTGTCTTGACCAGGTCTCCTAGCTTCTCTTCTCCCTTGATGAGTCTCTTGACTCTGAGCCTCTCCTCCTCGATCTCCGAGATCACTTTTTCCAGGTCTAGCTCGTCGAAGCTCTTCCATTGAGCATCGGCCATCCAGCTGGTTCTTCTTATGAGTCCACGCAGGACCCTGTGGTCGTCCACTACCACTATGCTGAGGCCGAGAGTTATCCCTCCAGCGTAGAGCCTGCTGGTCCTCCCGCTTGCCTGCAGGTATGTGGCTGCGTCCGCGACCAGTATGTATCTCTCGCCATCCTCTCTCACTATAGCGATATCCTCTCTCTTCTCTAGGTGCTCCCACACCTCCTCATCGGATAAGGCGTTGAGGAGGAAATTGTAAGCCTCATAGATGGCCCAGGTGGCCTTGCTAGCCTTTGGATCTCCTTGGAGTATGCGTTCAGCGATCATCTGGAGGGCTGCGGGGCTTAGACTCCTAGTTATCCTCCTAACAATGGCTAGGTGCCTCCTAGCCTCCTCTGCTACATCCTTTAATGGTAGATCCGCGAGGAGTCCTAGGAGTCGTAGCACGCTGGAGGGAGAGGGGTATCCTACGCTTGCAGAGAACTTGTGCCTCGGCACCCCCGCGAATATTGCATACTTCACTCTCTCCGGGAGGTCTAGTCCCCTCACTAGTACGCCGTAGTAGTTTGCTACCCCCACGAGAACCTCTATCTCGCCCTTTGCGAACTCGTCTAGAAGAGCTAGATTCTTCTTTGAGTGGAAGGCCTCAGCCTTCACTCCTGCATTCCTAAGCATCTCTGCGAGCTTCTCCGCCCCCTCTATCCCGTGGTCTATGGGGACGTATACTAGGGTCCCGTCCCTAAAGTAGTTCTTCACGAGGGCAACTACATCCTCGTAGATTCCTTTCTCCGGATCCTTATAGGTGTCGATAACTCTTCGGAGGCCGATATCGCTTCTCCCTCCCGCCTCGAAACCTAGGAGAACCCTGAACAACTTTACCCTCGATCCTCTGGGTCTCCCTGTGGCGCTGCTGACTATGAGTGTAGACGCCTTCTTCTTAGACCTTTCAAGTATCCTTTCCAGCTTCTCAGCCTCTTCCTCGAGCTTGCGAAGCTCTCTCCTCAGCTCTTCCAGCTTCTGCGAGGAGCTCGGGGTTGGGGATAATTGGAGCCTCTGGATACTAGCCCTGAGGAATGCTATCCTTCTCTTGATCCTTAAGAGTTCCAGGCCTCTCTCTATATCCTTGTCGCTGAATCCTACTATGTGGAGTACGGCGTCAACGCTGCGGGCGCTCCTAAGGACAGCGTCGACATCGTCTATAAAGACAAGCTTGAACCCTATCTTGGAGAGTGCCTCGTCGTGTTTCCTCGCGAAGCTCGCGGTTGTTATCAATACGTCGAATTCTCCATTATTGAAGGCTTCAAGCGCCTCTTCCCTCTGCTTCTTTTTCAGCTTGCTGTGGATTGCCACTATTCTAGCCTTACATGATGCTTTCTTCGCGTACTCCTGTATTCTTCTATACGCCATTTCAACAAGCGTTGTAGTGGGGAAAACTAGGTAGCTCTTTCTTTTATGCCGGCATGCATGGTAGAGGCTCGCTACAAGTCCAAAAGTAGTCTTCCCCACGCCGGTGGGGGCTATGATGGAGAAGCTATCCCCTCTAACAATTCTCCTAGCCCATGTCCTCTGGGCCCCCCACGCGTCTGCTTCCTACTACTTGATTGAAGAAATCGATAAGTTCTCTTGCCTCCCGTTCAAGTTCGACCAGTTTCCTGAAATTCTCACTAATAGTCTCTTCCCTTTCTAGAACCCTGCCAATCGAAATTAAGTCCCCAAGGTCCGATGCATCCTTCTCGGGCAGGCAACGAGGGCACGGTAGGCCATGCTCTAGCCTCTTCTCTGTATTTGGACCACCGCAGTTAGGGCAAGAGTATCTGTAAGAGCCTCTACCGATTTTTAGATGGTGACTCAATGATCTACACCGTGCCCATCACACGCTTGCACCTAAATGATTACAGGTATACTGATATTATAATATAATTATCTGAATATGCATAAAAATATTTAATCTATTTTGTTCGACTAGAGACGTATATTACTCGGGCATTCAATTATATACTCTCGTCGATAGACTATTAGAGTGGTGAGTAGCATGAGTATAAGCAACATAAAAGTCAAAGTAAAAAGAATGGCGAGGGCAAAGCGCATCAGCTTCAAAGTAACTAGAAAGGATGAAGAGGACTATGACTGGTTCGTCACCAGCCTAATAGGGCTAGGAGCCTAGCTGGCCGGAGAAAAACACTGCTAGAGAATTATAATTACTCGCCAGTATCTGTATAAATATATTATCGTTTTAACTGCAGCTGTTATGGAAATCCTATATATTCTTGCATTAACCCCTACATATCCAAACCTTTAATATCTAACTATCAATTCAATTACCATGAGACCAAAGAGGTGTGAGAGGATATGCCCTTCAAGGTAAAGATAGAGCCAAGGGACACGTGCATCAGCGACATGGTATGCGTCTCAATATGCGGAGAAATATTCGAGATGAGCGACGAGGACGGAAAGAGCCAGATAAAGGCCGAGTTCAGGACCGACGCTAACAACGTCGCCGAGGGAGTAGTCCCCGACGACTTGAAGGACTGTGCCCAGGAGGCAGCTGACAGCTGTCCAGTCAACATCATCCACGTTGAGCCCGCCTAACCCAATTAATAATTTTTAATTCAAATTTATCTTTATTTAATCCTTTCTTTCAACTGCATTCGGGTCTTAGAGTATAATAGCGTTATCCAAAACTATAACGGTGGTATCATCTAGGAGAACAGGCAAGGAACGGTGAGTTTAGGGATGGAACTCGCATCATGGAGGCTACTGGCCAGGACGATGAAGAACGCTGACGTAGTACTAGAAGTGGTCGACATACGAGATCCTATCCACACCCGCAGCAGGCGAGTGGAGAAGATGGCTGAAGCCATGGATAAAGACCTCATTATAATCCTTAACAAGTCAGACCTTGTCCCTAGGAGCGTCGCTGAAAAGTGGGCCCGCATAATAGAGGGGCAGGGATACGATGTCCTCTACATCTCTGCGAGGAACAGGCTAGGTACAAGGATCCTGAGAGGCTATATCAAGCATGTCGCTCGAATAAAGCCCTTCAGCGTGGTTGTCGTAGGGTATCCCAAGACCGGTAAATCGAGCATAATAAACGCCCTGAGAGGTAGAAAGGGTGCTTCGACCAGCCCCATACCGGGGAGCCCAGGGTATACTAAGGGGATACAGCTATTGAAGATCGAGCCCGGCTTCTACATGATTGATACGCCGGGAGTCATTCCCGTGGAGGGGGGATGGCCGGAGGCAATTATAAGGGGTAGAAGCCCAGAGGAGCTAGTAGACCCCGTCCCCCAGCCCTAGCATTACTAGAGAGGGCTCTAAGATATAATCCTAGGGCTGTAGAGAGGGCTTACGGTATAACGGAGAGGGACCCTATGAAGATCCTAGAGAAGCTGGCGGCCAAGAGAGGCTGGTTCTATAAGCTGTCCGGAGAACCGCTCATAGAGGAGGCGGCTAGAACTGTTATAAGAGATTATCATAAGGCGAAGCTTCTCTTCTACGTACCGCCCGAGGAATACCTTGGAGCCGGAAGAGCGGGCTCTCAGTGACGAGCTAGATCCTCTCGAGTATTCGTTCTCACCCACCTATCCAGGCTGAAATTACGGTTATAGTATTATTTAATTGAGCCGGTGTGGAGCCCGGATACCTGGGGGTCATCCCAGAACGCCGCTGACAACGGCGCTGTCAAACCCCCAGGCGATACCCGTTATATCCCACGCTTGTGTGGGGTTATTAATGTAGACTTCACCTGGGGACTAGCAGACTTTACTCCCGGGCTCCACAGGCTCGGGAACGGTCAGGAATACGGGTTTAGACTCTCCACTGCATGGTGCTGCCAGTATCATCCCCTGGCTCTCCAAGCCCATCATCTTCTTAGGCTCAAGGTTTGCTACGACGACCACGTACTTCCCTATGAAGTCCTCGGGTTTATACCATTTCGCCAGCCCTGCGAGTATCTGCCTTTTCTCGCCTCCCAGGTCTACGATAAGCTTTATCAGCTTACGAGACTTGGGAACCTTCTCAGCACTCACTACCTTGCCGACGCGAAGGTCTATCTTAGCGAAATCCTCGTACTTTATGCTCCCTTCCATTGATCATCCCTATCCTTCTCTATCGGTGACAGTTACTTTTAAACGATTCACAACCGATCCCTAGAGTTAATTAATATTTAAACATATCATATTAAATCTAGTATATGTTGTGATATAAAACATCTCTCAATGACACATTTCTTATAGGTTATCGTAAATGAACGAGTACACGTCCAAGGCTAGTAAAGGCTACCTAGATACGGGTACACGTTTCCCTCGTAGAATGATCTGGGCTATGGGGCTCATCAAGGCCGCCGCAGCAAAGGCCAACTACGAGCTGGGAGTGCTGGAAAAGGACAAGTTCGAAGCTATCTACCAGACGGCATTAGAGCTGGCTAGAGGCGACTATGATGACGAGATTACCGTTGACGTTTTTCAGACAGGGAGCGGGACAGGGCTGAACTTAAATGTAAACGAAGTTATTGCCAAGCACGCATCTACAAAGCTGAATAGACCAATACATCCCCTCGACGACGTTAATAAAAGCCAGAGCAGCAACGATGTGGTCCCTACTGCTCTACGGATCATGACCTATAAGGAGACGGAGGAGCTGTTGGAGTCACTGAAGAAGCTAGCCAGCACCATAGGCTTGAAAGCGGGTGAATACGGGGATTATGTTAAGCCTGGTAGGACCCATCTCCGCGACGCCTTACCGGTTACCTTTGGAATGGAGCTGGAAGCGTATTCATTCATTTTCAGAGCACATGCTGAGGCACTAAAGTATGCTATGAGCATTTTAAGAAAGATACCGCTTGGAGGGACAGCTGTTGGCACTGGAGCCAATTCTCCTAGAGGTTATAAGGAGAGGGTTGTGGAATACTTGTCTAGCCTTACAGGTATACAGTTGGAGCCCATGGAGAATCCGTCTGCTAAAATGAAGAGTATATTCGACATCATTATACTTGCAGGGTCCCTCAAAGCGGTAGCACTGGATCTATATAGGTTAAGCCAGGACCTCCGCCTTCTCTACAGCGGCCCATTCACCGGCATCGCGGAGATCGATATCGAAACAGAGGCTCCCGGCAGCAGCATCATGCCGGGAAAGAAGAACCCGGTCACCCTAGAATCCATAATGCAAGCCGTCTCAGAGGTGTATGGTTTTGAGTCATCAATAGGCTTCTCCGCTACGCTAGGAGAGCTAGAGCTGTTCATGGGGTTCCCCGTCGTCGCGTACAATATTCATAAGATGATCGCACTCCTCAAGGAGTCTGTGGAGAAGATGACTACAGTAGTCCTACCCAGCATCAAGCCCGATAAGGAGAGGATGATGGAGCTGGCCAAAAGGAGTGCAGCCCTACTAACGGTTCTATCCCCTATACTCGGCTATGACAAGGTTGCTAGGATCGTTGAGAGGATTCAGTCGGGCGCTAGCCTAGAGGAGGCTTTGGAGGCGGAAGGGGTATCGAGAGAGCTGGCTGGTATGATTGATCCTAGGAGGATGCTAGGGGCCTACGAGGGGAAAATAAAATAAACTATAAAAACCAAAGAATGGGTTTATACTACTTTCTTACCCTTATAATGTATGATTTGAATATCTCCTTGAAGGTCTCTGAATCGACCACTGGCTTCCCGCCAACGCTTATCTCCTGCTTCGCAGGCGGCTTTTCCTTGTAGGTTGGTATGTAGTTCTGTATCCTGTCGAGTATCGTGTCCTTTGTCTTATCCTCGTAGAAGACGCCTACCGGTACCCTATCGCCCCATTCCCATGCCTTCTCTATAGCTTTGGCGATCTTCATGGGCCTCTCGCTCGGGTTTCTTACTACAGGGTCCCAGCCCGGCTCGTCTTCTAGCTTGTAGACTCTCTTCCGGTACCACTGCGTTGTGTAGATGTTGTTGTATGTTACGCAGGGCTGGAGAATGTCTACTACCGCTGCCCCCTTATGGTTGATAGCCCTCTTTATTATGCTGGTCAAGTGCTCTATGTCCATTGCGAAGGCTCTCGCTACGAACGTGTAGCCGCTTGTAATGGCTAGGGCTATCGGGTTAACGGGGTCTTGGAGGTTGGGTTTGGGTAGGGATTTCGTCTGCACGCCCGCTGGAAGTGTTGGACTAGCCTGGCCCTTGGTGAGACCGTAGACTTGGTTGTCGTGTATCAGCACAGTTATGTCGAGGTTCCTCCTACCTAGTGCTACGAAGTGGCCTGCCCCTATACCGAGCAGGTCTCCGTCGCCGCCATCTACTATCACTGTTAGGTCTGGGTTGCTCATCTTGATGCCTGTCGCGAAGGGTATTGCCCTACCATGCAGCGTGTGGACGCCGTAAGCGTAGATGAAGTGTGGTGTTTTACCGCTACATCCGATACCCGAGACTATCACGGTCCTCCACGGTGGTATCTCTAGCTCCTTCAGCGCCCTCTGTACTCCCGTTAGTATACCAAAGTCCCCGCATCCGGGGCACCAGTCTACCCAGACATCCGTCTTGTAATCCATTCTAAGCCCCATAGGTTAACACCTCCCTATCTGATCCCTCTAGGATCTTCAGGACTGCCCGAGAGAGCTCTCCGACATAGATGGGTCTCCCGGTCCACTTGAGTATATGCTTCTTGAAAACAAAGCCTGTATTCATAGTTGTCACCTTTGCAGCCATGCTCTCATAGTTTGCTTCTACAGCGATCACCCTATCCTGCGGGTACCTTCCGAGTACCTCTGCTACAAGCCTCTTGGGGAAGGGCTCGAACACCTTAAGGTGGAGGTACGCCCCCATATAGCCCTCCTCAGCAAGGAGTTCTAACGCTTCTAGCGCAGCCCCCTTAGTGGAGCCCCAGCCCACAAGGAGGAAGTCCTTCCCGTTACCATAGACTATAGCGCGCTCCTCTTCTGGTATCTCCAGGTCAGCTATCTCCAGCTTCTTCATTCTCAGCTCGTGCATCTTAAGCCTGTTCTCCGGGTCCTCGCTTATGTGGCCATCCTCGTCGTGCTCGTCCCCAGTGTACCAGGTAACCATTCCCTCCATGCCTACTATGGGTCTTGGAGTTATTGGGGACCCGTTCTTTTTGAAGTGCTTGTATCCCTCAACGGGCTTATCAAGAATCAGCCCCCGGTCAATGACAATCCTCTCGAATTGTGGTGGTGGTAGAGTTACGGTTGCGTTGGCCATGAACTTGTCAAGCAGGTGGATAACTGGAGTCTGGTATCTCTCAGCCCAGTTAAGCGCCTTTATCGCATCTAAGAATGCCTCCTCGTGATCCCCGCTCGCTATAATTATTCTCGGGAATTCCCCGTGGCTTGAGAATAGGGCTGAGAAGAGATCCTGCTGGCCACCTCTGGTCGGGAGCCCAGTGCTGGGGCCTCCACGCTGATAATACGTTATAACTACTGGCACCTCGTTTATCCCTGCCCATCCAAGTGCTTCAACCATCAGGTCGAAGCCTGGACCGCTAGTTGCCGTAGCGGCTCTTGCTCCTGTAAGGGCTGCTCCTATAGCTGATGTTATCGCTGCTATCTCATCCTCTGTCTGGAAAACTATGACTCCGCCTAGATCCTCCTTAAACCTTGCAAGGTTCTCGTGTGCTTCAATCATGAAGCTTTCATCCGCCGCCGGAGTTATGGGGTAGTATGACTGGAAGCGGAGTCCACCAACGATCTTAGCCATTCCAACAGCATCGTTTCCTGTCACCACAAAGTACTCGTCGGGAGGATTCTTGGGTTCTTCCAGCTGGTACCTGCCTCTCAGGTGGCTTGTCTCCTCGTAAACCTTCTCCGCCAGCTTCATGTTTTCCTCGATTATCTTTTCCCTCCCCTGGAACCTCCTCTCGAAGCCTGCACGGAGGGCCTCCAGCGTTAACCCTGTTATGTTAGCGATTGTTGCTATCGTGATCGTGTTCATATACCTCTTTGCCTGGAATCGTGGTATACCGGTTTCCTTGGAGAACTCGTCTAGTATCCTCTTATAGTTTAATGGTAGTGGTGTAGCCATCAGCTTATCCTTGGCGTACTTCACTGCGTCTTTTACTGTTGGGTCCCTTCCCTCGAAGAGCTTCCTGAGCCTCTCTTTCAGCTCCTTCTCCATGCTTGGAATGGAGCGGAGGGATACGTTCTCTTGTCCAACATCGTATATTATGGTAGTACCATCCCCAGCCTCGGTGAAGTGGGTTAGTATTGTCTCAGCGTCTATCCCCGCGATTATATGGGGGTTTTCTATGGGGGCGTAGGGCTGCTTGTAGGCGTTGACCCTCACGTTTATGTAGCTGTGCCTTCCCTTGATATTGGAGAAGTACTCCCTGCTTGAATACACCCTGTATCCTATCATGGCGTATGCTGATGCCAGTACTTGCGAGGCTGTCTCTAGACCCGTGCCCTGAGGGCCTCCTAGAAGAAATCTCGCCTCGACTCTTTTATCAGCCAATTTCAACTCCTCTATCCCTCAATATCACGTCCAGGATAAATATATTTAACACAGTTAAAGAACACATAGCAACATATATAATATGCGTCCAGTCATCGTTTTAGGAGCCCCCACCTAGCGCGTTGGCCCTCTCAACGACCTCGTCGTAATCTGGTTCAACGGCTGGGTCATCGCTAACCCACTTCCACCTCACTATCCCATCGGGCGTTATTATGAATACAGCCCTCTTCGCTAGCCTCTTGAAGCCCGCAAGCTCCTCGAGGACTACACCATAGGCATCTATAACCTCCCTGTTATAGTCGCTGAGAAGGTCGAAGGGCAACCTATTGGCTAGTTTAAACTCCTTGAGGCACCAAGGATTATCAACGCTGATACCGACGACTCTAGCATTTGCCTTTCCTAGCTTAGACATTCTATCCCTGAAGTTGCACAGCTCCCTAGTACATACAGGGCTGAAGGCTGCTGGGAAGAAGACGAGTACAACCGGCTTCCCCTCGGAGAGTAGCTGGTCGAGCGAGATCTTCTCCATATCTTGGTTCGGTAGAGTGAAGTTAGGGGCTTTATCTCCAACTTCAACCATATTCATTGCACCAACCTTGTAGTAACTTGTAAGAATGTATGAGTGTACGTATATATTACAAATCCTGCGGGCCATGATATATAATTCAGCCGATTAATTAATATAGAAATAGAATACATATTACTCTATATAAACCCAGCAATAATCACAGGCAATCCTCGGTTGAAAGCAATGACCAATACAAGCGATAAGACGCTAGACAAAGAGGTGCTTGAGCTCGCCCGCCAGAAGCTTATACTAGAACTACTGAAAGAAGAAACGAAAAAGAAATGCTGCACTATCAGTCCCAAGCAGGAGCTCTTCGAAGTCAACAGCATCGATGAATTCAAGAAGGCAATCTCAGGGTGTAAACTTTCACTGGCATTCTTCTATACTCCAACGTGCCCCTATTGTAAGATGATGCAGCCACTTGTAGAGGAGGCAGCAAGACTACTTGGAGACAGAATGATGATCTTCAAAGTCAATGCAGCACGTCTATATCAGATTGCAGGGGCCTACTACATTATGGGGACCCCCACTATAATAGCGTTCAGGAGGGGAAGAGAAGTAGACAGGCTTGTAGGACTCGTCCCCGTCGAGGTCTTCGAGGAATTCCTTACTAGGCTCTTGGAGAGCGAGGGATGCCCTATACCCGGATACGAGGAAGACGACTAAAGGAGCTGTTCAAGCCGCTTATATAACGCCCTACTAGTATCGTCCTCGTATACTGTTTCTAAACACCTCAAGGACCAGATTCAGCAGCTCTCTAGATAGCCTCATTTTATGACGCTAGGGGACTCATTTTTACGGTGGAGAAAAGCCGTAAGAGACGAGGCGGCGGGGAAGGAGTAAGATTGGCTAAAACCCTCTTATTAGCAGGATACGGTGGCCACAGCGGATACGCCTACGCAGTAGCATACTACCTTAACATGAAAGGTGAGAGACCCCTAATACTCGTTGCGAAGGGCAGCGGCTGGGTAAAGAAGAAACTCTCCAGGTTTGGAGAAGTAGAAGAACTAACACTACCCAGACGCCCCGGAGAACCGCTTGTTAGAACCCTTCATAGGTGGTTCATATGCCTTGGAGAGAGCATATTGAAGATTCCGGGAAGGCTAGAGGCTATCTTAGCCACAGGCTCGAACTTCAGCTTGATCCCGGCTCTCGTAGCGCGGGTGAAGGGTGTTAGAGTCTACAACTTGGAAAGCATAGATCGAATACTAGAAGCGAGTCGGGCGACCAAGATTATCTCCAGATTTGCGCACACAACCTTCCTACACTGGCCTGAGCAGAAAAAGAACTACCCTGAAGGCATAGTAGTGGGGCCAGTCTATGAACCTGCAACTGTGAAGCCTTATGAAGGGGGCTATGTGCTAGTAACGGCAGGGACCCTGGGCAATAAGGAGCTGTTCGACGCAGTACTCAAATCTAGTTGGGAAAGAGTTGTATTACAGACTGGCGAAGTCGATCCCGAACCTTATGCTAGGGCCAGGCCAGGCTGGAGAGTATTTAGGTTTACCCATGACTTCGACAGGGTCTTGGCTGGGGCGAGAGTTGTTGTTACACAGTTTCCCGGCATGACGGGAGCTACCGCCGCCCTAGCCTATAAGAAGCCGGTGGTCCTTGTACCTGGCCGCCACGTACCAATGTCCTCGAGCCTCGAAAACGCTCCATTATTCGCTGAAAAGATAGGGGCAGTATATGTTGATAGGATATCTCCAAGAGTGCTGGAAGAGGCGGTGGAGAAGGCTCTGAAGAAGACTCCTCCAAGCTATCCTAATGGGGCTGAGAAGATCGCATCAATACTCTTAGAGAACTCCATGGACCATTGGGACCCTCCTAATTAACTTATTGATTATAGGTACCCCGTCGCGGGAGACTGGTTAGGGGTGCAGGTTAGTGGCAGCGACCGCTGGAGTGCTCGGTCTAGATGCCCTACCCTACTGGTATATCGAAAAGCTTAGAGAGTGGGGGCAAACCCCAAACCTGTTAAGCATTCTTGAATCGGCAGCCAGCCTAGAGTGCATACCGCCGATAACTGAGGCCAGCTGGCCCTCGATAATGTCGGGCGTCAACCCTGGAAGGCATGGGATATTCTCATTCTTCCACGTGGACCGGGCATCTAGGGAGAGGAGGCTAGCCCTCGCCTGGGACCTAGAGCATCCGAGAGTACACGAGATGCTCTCATTCAATAAGCGTAAGAGCATCATGATTAATCCTATACCCGACTATCCCATCCTCCCCGTAAAATACTCTATAATAGTCAGCAACCTATTCTTTAACCCCTCCCCATCAAGCCACCCACTAAGAATATACGAGAAGTACTTCTCGGGGATAAACGCTGATAGAGATCAAGACTACCCAGCTTATATTCTAGAGTATCTTGAAGCGGTAAGGGGCCTCCTAGAGGAGGAGGGCGAGGTCGACCTCGCGTGGGTCACGCTAAACTTTCCAGACCATCTCTTCCATAAGAAACCTGGACTCTTGAAATCCCCCAGCCATGCCTCTAGGATATGGAAAAAGATAGACAAGCTAGCCGGCCAGATGCTCGCTTCCTATGATGACGTGTATATTGTGAGTGATCACGGCTTCAGGATGTACGATTATAGAGTTAACGTTAATGATATACTATACAGGCACGGCTACGTAGTCGCCTCCCAGGAGGACGAGGAAAAGCCTCTCGTAGACATGCTCGCGAGGCAGAAGGGGGCTAGGACTAAGAAAGTCAAGGTACCAAAGAGCCTCTACATGATAATAGCTAGGCTAGGCCTCGAGCCACTCGCAAGAAAGGCATTCCCTGCAATCGCACGAATATATGAGAGGTTAACGGGTGTGAAGCCGGTCGTTAGGTCTGGCTACTCAATCGACTACAAGAGGAGTAAGGCGTACATGCCGGAGGGGGGGACCTATGGAGTATACATCTTCGACGGGACCGTGAGCAAGCAAGAAATCATAGAGGTACTTAGAAAGTATAGGGGCATCAAGGTCTGGGATTCTCTGGAGGTCTACAAGGGACCCTATACAATAAGGGGTCCAGATGTCGTAGTATTGGGAGAACACGAGAAAGGCTACGTTCTTGGCCCCGCGAGAATAATGGGGACAATATACTTGAAGACCAAATACCACTCCCACGACCTCTGGGGAGTATTCGCGGCCAAGACAGGGGACGGCACAATAGAGGATGCAATCCGAGGAAGAACCTTCAAGAACACAATTGTAGCCCCATTAATAATGTGCCGCTTGAACGTTCCAGTGTCAAAGCACAGCGATGACCTGAGTACCTTGTCCTCCATATGTGGTAGGAGACCAGAGGTTGCCGATTATACTGGTAAGTTTAGGATAGTAAAGAGGCTGCATAAGAGGAATTGGGTGAGAGAAAGGGGAGGGAATAGACTATGAGGAGCCTCCTGCAACCTCTTCGGTCGGCCTCCTCTCAACTACCTTCTTGACCATTTCCCTGAGTTCTTTGGGTTTTAGAGTGTAGCTTGGCGGCTCCGGTATTATTCCTTTAGGCCTGAAGAATAATACGAGCAGTATTAGGAGGGCTATAAGTATAAGCTGTAATGCGTTGGCGAAGCTCCCGGTATCGAATCCGAACCTGGTGACATGCAGGGCTTCCGCAATGTCATTCTTATAGATGTTTATCGGGCCTATTATTGATGCTCCAACTATGATCGTCGCTATCGATATACCCTTGTTGCTACCCATCCCCCCGAGTATCATTAGCGCCCAAGGGAAGAACGTCCACTGCACTCGGTCGAATATGCTCTGCGCGGCTATACTTGATCCAGCGATCCATGGGGAGAAGCTGTATGCTACTCCAGCTACTGCGGCTAGAGCGCTTCCTATTATCATTGAGTCCCTCCTAACCTTAGCGATATCCTTTCCCACGGCCTCGGCACTCTCCTCATCGTCTCTCACAGCCCTGAATAATCTGCCGCTTGGACTGTTATGGAACCTCTCAGCATAGATGAATACTATAACTGCCAGGAGCGCTACGAATACCGTTGACCAGAGGCCAGGGTTGTCAGCAAATTTGAATAGTTGTGGTGTTGTTAATCCAACCGTGGGCGTCGCCCCCATCACAGGCTTAGTGTACATTAAGAGTATCCTTAGGCCTTCACTGGCTGTTAGGAGCATTATTGCCAAGTAGTCGCCTCTAAGCCTTAGCGCAGGGTAAGACGCCAGCCATCCGAGCAGACCACCCAGTATAAGCGCCGCTACAAGAGAGAATATGATCAGCATTACGTCGAGTATTGGTCTCGTTGCTAGGGCAGCGTTTACTTTAACCATTGTCGCCGTGTTGTCAGCTATGACTAAGTGCGCTGCTTCTCCAGGTGATACCCCTATCTGGCTCGCTACGAATGCTGCAGCGATTCTAGCCGCGAGGTTTGCGACTACAATGCCTCCTATAGCGAAGAACATTGCGTGGCCGAAGTCCGGTATCCCGGTTAGCCCAGCCTTTATGTTAAGTGCTACTGTTAGAATAAAATAGATTGCAACATAACTAACTATAATCTCGGTTAGACTGGCAATGTCCACCATCACCCTTCACCTCCACTCCTCTTAAATAATCTGGAGAACAACTCGCCCGCATTCTTCTCCTTCAGGTATCCCGCTATACCCTGCGGTGCGAAGAGGAGAGTTATTCCAACTATGAACATTGAGATGACCCTGCTGAACTTGAAGAGTTCGCTATAACCGGTTACCAAGGCTAGCCAGTGGGCAACGTATGTCTCCACGTATCCTATGAAGAAGCCTCCGAATATGCTCCCGAAGATACTATTCACTCCACCAACTATGCTGCCAGCGAAGGCGCTCACAACTATCTCGTCTGCAGGGCTACTAGCGCTTATCGGTTTCAACCCTCCACTACTCGGTTCTAGGAGCATTAGGAACCCCGCAATCCCTGCTGTAAGGCCGCTTATGATCCAAGATATCCCATAGATTCTATCAACGTTTACTCCCAGCACTTCTGCTAGCGGCGGGTTCTCTACACTGGCTCTCATCTTTATTCCTAGGGTTGTCTTGAATAGTAGGAGGTAGAGGGTTACTGCGAGCAGGGCGACTATTATGACTGTTAGTATGAAGCCTCCGGTAATGTATACTTGGCCCTTAGTGATCAGCGTGAAGTCGTAGGGGCTGAAGTCCATCTTTGATGCAAGTAGGTTGAGAGCCTCCTTTAGGATATACTTTACCCAAGAGTGTGAGTTGTAAAGGAACAGGATTGCATATAGTAGGAAATCGTAGGCTAGGGTCGCTATCATTAATTTGAGGCTGTCGGCTCCCCTCTTCTGTAGAGGCTTTAGTATCACGTAGTACTCGGCCATCGCCGCTAGTATCCCACCTATTATTGCCATGGTGAGGCCAATGAGATAGACGCTTGCCGGATAGGGTACTATGAGCTCCCCGCCCATGAAGCTCCTGCTGCTAAAATTAGCTTGTATCCCGTGTTCCCTAACGTATACCGCCATTGCAGTTGTTGCTAGGTAGGCTCCTACTAGGCTCAGTCTAGGATGGGCAAAGTTCACTACCCCCGTAGTCATATAGATGAGGGTGATACCTAGGGAGAGGAGGGCTAGAACGCCCCCGTAGATCGTGGTGCTCATGAACAGGTTAAGATCCACCCAGCTCACCCCCTCCTACACCAAGGTAGAGTTTCGCAAGATCTCTCCTGGCTAGGAGCTCCTTGGCGGGCCCATCGAAGACGACCCTTCCATTAACTACTAGAACCCCTTTATCACCGATCTCGAGGCCCGCCTTCACGTTCTGCTCCACAAGGACTATTGTATAGCCTTGCTCATTCAGCTTCTTGACATTTGCTAGCACCTCCTTTGCAAGCTTCGGAGACAGGCCCGCTGTCGGCTCGTCTATTAGGAAGATCTTGGGCCTCCTAATCATCCCTATACCCATCGCGAGCATCTGCCTCTCGCCACCGCTCATTGTGCCAGCCTTCTGCTTCGCCCTCTCCTTGAGCCGTGGGAAAGTCTCGAATACCTCTCGTATCCTCTCCTCTAGAACCTCCCTCGGCAGGTCGTGGCCTGCTAGCCTAAGATTCTCTATGACAGAGAGGTTGGCGAAGATATTGTTCAGCTGGAATATGAAGGCCATACCAAGCTTTGCCCTCTCATGTGGAGGCAGCCTAGTTATATCCTCCCCCTCGAGTTTTATCACTCCACTGTAGACCTTGGTAAGACCGAACATTGTCTTCAAAAGGGTGCTCTTGCCAGCCCCGTTCGGCCCGACTATCACCGTAATCTTTCCTCGGGGAACCTCTAGAGTGACGTCGAAGAGAGTCTGCAGCTTCTCGTATCCAGCGTTTACGTTCTCCAACCTCAATATAACGTCTTCGCCCACGCCTATCCCCCCAGATAGCTTTCCAGGACATTAGGATCGTTGAAGACCTTCTCAGGCTCGCCCTCGCTGATTACCTCTCCCATATTCATAGCGTAGGCGTAGTCAACGTACTTGCCTACAAGCCCGATTCTATGCTCTATTATAAGGAAGGTTACACTTCTCTCCCTGCTAAGCTGGATAATCCTTGAAAAGAGGTCGTGTACTAGGACGGGGTTCACGCCTGCCGCGGGCTCATCCATTATTATCGTATCTGCTCCCTTCATTATGGCTCTAGCGATTTCTAGTAGCTTGAGCTGGCCGCCGCTCAGGTCGCTTGCTTTAGAATCCCACTTATGGATTAAGCCGACCCACTTGAGTATCTCAAGAGCCCTCTCTGTTTGCTCTTCCTCGAACCTCCTCCACTTTCCCTTATATACTGGTGCAATGTAGGGGTTCTCCCCTGGGTTTCCCTCAGCAGCGGCCATGACGTTCTCCAATACTGTTAGGTTTTGGAAGGGCTTTGGGATCTGGAAGGTTCTAACAAGACCCATCTTCACGCGGTCGTGTGGGGGGAGCCTGGTTATGTCCCTCCCCTTGTAAACTACTCTCCCCTCCTCGGGGACGAGGAACCCGGAGATCACATTGACCAGAGTCGTCTTACCGCTGCCATTGGGTCCTATCAATAGGGTTATCCTTCCCTTCCTTAGCTTAATGTTTACCTTGTTTAATGCTATTATGCCCCCAAACCTCTTCACTATATTTTCAGTCCAAAGTATGTAATCTTGCCCCGTGTCCCGCTGGACTTGATATTCTCCGACACCTTTGCTCACCCTTTACCCACCTCGAGTTATCCCGGCTAAGTGGGATTCTCGAACCACAATTGCGCGAGAATGGATATTTATGCTCAACTAAGAAAAAGAGTTAAAGAATAGGAAAAATCACTTCTTGAAGGCGAATGCTGCAGCCACTATGATAATTATTATCAGTATTATTATACCTATGATTAGACCCGTGTTGCTGCCCCCGGCCTTGGCGGTGCCAGTTCCAGTGGTCCCAGCTGATGTTGTGGTTGCAGATGTAGTGGCAGCTGTTGTAGTGGTAGTGGTTGCTCCGCCTGCCCCTCCTCCGAATACTGCCTGGAGCTCCTCGAGATAGGTCTTGCCGCCGAACACGTCTAGAGGAGTGAATACGTTCTTGTCCTCGAGACCCTTATAGGTGCCTGCCTTCACCCAGTCATACTTGTCACCGACCTTCGCGACAAGCCACCAGTCGTAGTCGGCTGTAGCCCTATCGCCAGCGTCATTGAGGGGGAACTTCCCTGTTGCAGCGAACTGTGCGAACTTGTCGCTTGTCGTGATCTGTGGGAGGAGCTCCTTTACCTTGTTAACCAGCTGGTCCATGTCATCGGTAGGGCCAGCCTGTAGTATGGCAAGGGCAAGCGCAACGACTGCATCGTGGGCGGCGTAGGAGTAGGCGTCGGGCTTGACGCCGATCTGCTGCACTACATACTGCTTCACCTTCTCCTGCTCGTTGGTGGCGGCGGGGCTGAAGATTGGGTTGATGAAGAGTACGTCAGAGGCGAACTGGGCTGCGACAGGGTTGGAGGTTATCTCTGTTTGTAGGGCGGTTCCGTCGCTCCCGAACCATGGTACCTTCTTAAGGTTGGGATACTTAGCGGCGATGCTGAAGAGCTGTGCGACCTCGTCGAAGCCTATGAACACTATTCCAATCTCGCTGGGCTTGTACTGTTTGAGGAGGTTCCCTATCTCATCGTTTACCTGGGTGACTATTCCTGGGAAGTCGGGGCTCTCAGCATTGTAGCTGAAGACCTTGTTCTGTTTCGATCCCCCTCTCCTTAGCCGCATCGATGATGGCTTGCTTGAGTCCCTCACCCCATGTGTCGGCCCTGTTTATTATGATTATAACCTTGATTCCGGCATCCTGGAGTGTCTTAGAGGTCGCCTTGCTCTGAACATTGTCGGCTGGAGAGAACCTGAACACGTTGTCGTTGGGGATCGCTAGAGATATGGCCGTGCTCGATGGGCTTATTATAAGGACATTGTTCTGGTCAGCTAGGTCCTTAATCTTCTTAACCTCTGCACTTGTAAATGGGCCGACTATAAACTTGACACCCTGCGCTACTAGGTCGCTGAACTTTTGAACAGCGATATCCGGCTTTGTCTGCGTATCCTCGACTATGAGTTTTAGCCTAAACCAGGCATTATTCTCCTCAAGGTACTTGTTCATCTCGTCAACCGCGAATTTTACGGCGACCTGCTCCCTCTCACCATAACTCTGCAAGTCGCCAGTCAATGGTAGTAGAGCACCAATTGTAATTGTTACAGGCTTTGCCTTGGCGACCCTGAACGAGGCCGATGAGAGTAAAGGTGCTACGACTAGCAGCGTTATCAACACTATACTCAATACCCTATATTTACCGCTAACCATGTTTCCCACCCGTGTGGGTATCCTTGGGGAGTATCATGTCTTTTAACAGCATAAAAACCTTAATGCCATATGATAGACTTATTTGCATATTACAAAACCCTACAACACATATAATTTAATACTTCAAAGGACTCAGATATTAATAACTCATCATGCATATAGGAAAATTATAAATATAAATCTATAATTCAATAAAAATAAATGAAAATACCCGTGCAAATAACTATTCAGAGTCCATCGGCTCCATTATCTTTTCCAACAAGCCTAGAGAGTACCACCTAATCCTAAATTTACGCATTCCAATAGTCTATCTGATAAATCACGACACAATTTATGCTAAGATTGTAGCGGGCCCGCCGGGATTTGAACCCGGGGCCTCCGGCTCCGAAGGCCGGCGCTCTATCCTGGCTGAGCTACGGGCCCCATTGTAATATTGGGAGGGGTTGGTTGTAGTTTTTAATCTAGTTGTGGGGGTTGAATTGGCTGGGGTGGTGTAAGCGTGCCGGTGGAGATCAAGGATTGGAACGAGTTTGTAGAGATAAGCTCCAGGGCTCTAGAGTGCCGCGTCAAATATGCGAGGAAGGGTAATGTGGCCAAGATTAAGGCTAGGACTAGAAGGGTCCTCTACACTATTAAGGTTGAGAAGGATAAGGTGGAGGAGCTGGTTAAGGAGTTGAAGTGCCCCAGGATAGTCTTTATCGACACCGGGGAGGTTCGCGAGGTTAAGAAGTAGGCTGGGATGGACTGCTAGTCTAGCTCTATTACCTCGTTGTTTTCTGGCGTTAATACTTCAACGTTTAGTGTGCCTTCTATTTTCTCTTTGAGCGCTTCCTGGTTTTCGGGGTCCCCGTGTACTAGTATGACCCTCTCTACCCCGGATATGGAGGATAACGCCTTTAGTATGCCTTGTTGGTTTGTGTGGCTGGAGAAGTCGAACCACTGCACCCTAGCCCTTACAGGAAGCTCCTCCTCACCGTAGGTTCCCGTTTCGAGTATCTGTCTTCCAGGCGTTCCATCCGCCTGGTAGCTGACCATGAATACCGCGTTTTTCTCGCTTCCAGCCATCTTTTTGAGGTAGTATAGGCTGGGTCCGCCCTTCAGCATGCCTGCGCTGGCGATTATCACTCCAGGCTTCTTGTAGGCCTTCCTTCTATCCTGCCAACCCCTCACCATTTTAAACATCGACGCTGCCTTCGATAATAGTTTGAGGTCCCTAACATACTCGCCGTGGGCCAGGTATAGCTCGGTTACCTGCCTGATCATCCCGTCAACCCATACGGGGTAGCTGAAGTCTCTCTCAGCCAGTATTGACATTATCTCCTGTCCTCTGGATACGCTGAATGATGGTACGAGTACGGTTCCCCCCTTCCTTACAACTTCCTCCACGGACTCGTAGAAGAGCTTCTCGGTTTCCTCTCTCGGCGGGTGGTTGCTTGAGCCGTAGGTTGACTCTACTATAACCGTGTCAGCCTCGACCCCCGAGAATCTCGCGGGCTCCATTAGCTTGGTTGTGACTGTGTTCATATCGCTTGTGTAGAGGATCTTGTGGGCGTCCGCCTCTACTAGGACCGCGGCGCTGCCAGGTATATGGCCATTATATATGAACTGGAATGTGAATTGGCCGGCTTCAACCTCTTTATAGTACCCTACCGATTCCCCAGCCTTCAGCATGTCCTCAACGCTTGCCTCATCATATGGTAGGTGGGGGCCGTTCAGCTTGATCATATCGTATAGGAGGAGCCTCGACACGTCGAAGGTAACTGGTGTAGCGTATACTTTCGGCGTCATTGAAATGTAGAGGCTTGGAGCAGCCCCTACATGGTCGAGGTGGCTGTGCGTTATTACTAGGGCGTCGAGGTCCCTCGGCCTCACGTGAGCGGGGAATACGGGCCTGTCCTCCTCGTCGAAGTTTGTCCCGTAGTCCATGAGGAGGATACGCCCGTCCTTCTCAACCGCTACCGCCGCTCTTCCAACCTCTCTACCACTACCTAGTATCCTTATCCTTACCACTCTCTGCACCCTTCTCCACTATTCTATTCTCCACCCCTAACTGGGCGTCTCATATTGCATCGTATGCCTTTATGTTGAACGGGCTCGGTAAAGCTAATATAGGAAAACCATTGGAGGCGGAGGCTAGATTTCCCCTGCCGCCTCCCTCGCGGCCCTCACGAGGCTCTCTACATCCTCTATGGTATTGTAGACGTGGAGGGATGCCCTCACCGCGGAGACTCCAGCCTGCCCCCTCAAGCTAACCTTGAACCCGCGCTTCAATAGCTCCTTGTACAGCTTTTTGTTCAGGAATACTCCCCCGGCATCGAATGATACTATCCCGCTCAGGTTCTCAAACGAGTATTCCACTGCAGGGACCCTCAGCCCATAGGACATCAGCTCCTCCGCCAGAACCCTTGCTAGACCCAGGATGTGCTCCTCCACCCTTTTGATCCCCAACCGGTGCAAGTACTCTATGCTAGCCCTAGCCGCAACTATGCTGGGTAAGCTTACACCGGTGGGCGCCGCAAACCTCAGCCCATCGCCTCTCAGGGGCGGCGTGTCTATGCAGGTCTTGTTGGGATCCTCCCAGTATGCTTCCCAATCATCTATGACGGCGTTCCCTAGCCCATAGTAGGGCGGCGTCTTGTCAAGGAGCTCCTCTCCAACAACACACACAGCAGCCGTTGAGTGAGGAGCTAAGAGCCACTTCTTTGCAAACGCAGCGTATCCATCGGCTTCATTCTCCCCCTCCCTCAGGCTCAGGCCCCCAAAGTGCTGTACAGCGTCAACCACTACCCGGGCCCCCCTCTTATGAGCATACCTTACTACTCGGGCTAGGTCAGTCCTATACCCAGTAACCCATGATACTGCTGAGACCACTACCACCTCCGAGCCATCGTCCACAGCCTTCTCCACAGCCTCCTCTATCCTCCCCTCATAGACTCCAACCTCGCAGCCAGCCCTCTTACAGTAGGAGTTAACCATCATGACGACGCCGGGGAACTCCTCGCTACTAAAGCCCACCTTAGCCGGTTCCAGCGCGGCAACCAACTTATAGATGCAGTGGCTAGTCGACTCCCCAACTCCTATACGTCGCGATTCGAACCCGTAGAGCCCCGCTGTGAGGTCTATAAGCCTCGCTATCTCCTCGGAGAGTAGGCTAGACGCTCTCCCAGGATCCTTTACTGTTAACTCGAGGGCCCTCATCGACTCCTCGATTGAGGTGTTTGGAGGCAATCCAAGGGAGGCGGTATTTAGGTAATGCATCCCCTTAGGGAGGCTGCTGGAGAAATCCTCGGTAATCCCTTCCAGCCCAGACCCACCCCTGGGAATCGATCCCAGTGTATGAGCACGATTTTATCCTCGACCCCAACCCGGGGTTTCCAACACTGCCCGCTCAAAGTTCAACCACGCTGCCAGTAGCGACTGGAAGGTACTTGCTCGGATACCTCGCCTTGACATAAGATTTAGCATCGTCTCCACTGCAATGTGCGGGAGATAATAGTTCAGTCATGGAGGCGACCCTATCAAGAACCCTCTTGGAGGGATAATGGAATCCCCCGATCACAAGGTAGGCCCTACTATACCCTGAGGCAGAAAGCACCCTCTCCACGAGAACGTTTGCCCCGGGATGACTGCAACCCACCAGGACTACGAGGCCATTTGAAGCCTCTACTCCAATAGCCTGCTCGAATCCATCCACGGGGCCAGTTGTCCACACCCCATCTACTATCTGGCCGGGACCCTCCACGTTAACCACGTTGAAGCCCCATCGATGAGCCTCCCTGCTCTTCCCATCTGGAGGGGCGTAGAGTGGGATCCCCCTATTAAGCTGGCCTATAAGTGGGAGTCCCCCATAGTGGTCATAATGCCAGTGGCTTAATACCGCGAGGTCTAATCCCTCAAGCCTCACTCCTAGAACCCTTGAATTATGTTCTAGAACGCAGGGTTTTGTGTCAGCATCGAACAGGATCCTATACCTGCTTTCCACCAGTACGCTCCATCCCCACTCATTAACCAGTCCAGGAGATGGCTCGTTATCGTTGAGGACGACGAGCCTCAAGGCCATCCCCAAACTAGAATATGAGAGGCGGATTAACTAGTTATCATTAGTCCTGGCCTCGCTCTCGTGGCAGGCAGCCAATTCTTTAACCCTGGTGTAGCAAGCCCGATCGCTTCGGAGGCCTATCATACTAGGGAGGCTTATGCGCGCCTATTTTACCCCATAGGCCGCCTACATGGTCTGGAATGCCGCTTTCCCCCCTTGCGAGGTGTATGGTGTTTTGACTGGTTGCGAGTATGATATCGTATCTAATACTCCACTAAGCGAGTCTCTACTCCGCCTTGTTCACGGGGTCAGGGTCTATTCTCCGCCATCCCGGCTAGGCGTGGATGAAGCGTGGAGGCTCGCTAAGAGGTCGAGGGTCCTTGTAGCCTCCTTCATGCCAGTAACGAGAGAGATGCTCGAGGATCCCGGTTGCCTAGAGTTGATAATCACACGGAGCAGCGGCTATGATCACATAGATGTAGAAGCGGCAGGGGAGCGAGGGGTTTGCGTAGCGAACCAGCCGGAGATCATCACTGAGGCGGTGGCAGAGTATGCAGTCGCAGGAATACTGGCAGCGTATAGGCAGGTTATCGCGAGGCACAATGCGGTGGAAGAATGGTATAGGGAAGGGTGGCCGATTTACCTAGCAGGCTTCCTGGTGAGGGGTAGGAGCCTGGGACTCCTTGGTGCTGGGAGGATAGGGCAGAGCATAGCCTTAAAGCTACATGGCCTCGGAGTCTCCAGGATCCTATACTATTCGAGGAGTGCGAAGCCGTCGCTGGAGGCTCTCGGGGCGAGGAGGGTCCCTCTAGAGGAGCTGTTCGAGCACTCACAGATACTAGTGAACAGCCTCCCCCTATCAAGGGAGACCAGGGGCCTAGTAACCTACAGCCTCCTCCGCAGGCTGCCCGAGAACGCGGTTTACGTGAACATCGGGAGGGGTGGGACGGAGGAGCTCGGCGCTGTGGTTAGAGTAGCGCGTGAGAGGAGGGATCTCTTCTTCGTCCTAAACGTGCACCCCCAGGAGCCCATCCCACCAGGAGACGAGAGGCTCTCCTTTACAGGAGACCCTAGGTTCATACTAGCCCCCCACATGGCTGGTGCAAGCCTAGAGTCAAGGGTTGGGACCGCCATCCTAGCACTCCTACAGGCAAGAGACTACCTAGCACACGGATGCGTGTGGAACCCGGTCTCGAGGGGATGTAAAAGGTGCCCGTGGGGGGCTCCAGGTATTGATAAGGTTATTGAGATGGCTAGAACAGCCTATAGGAGCGCCTAGAAAGGGCTTGGCCTAGGCGCGAGGTGATAAGTGATAACCACCAGCATGAAGAAGGTCGAAGTCTACGCCGCCCTCGATTCATGTGAGAATGTGACCACTTACCTCGAATCCGAGAAGCTCTACTGGTATAAGGAGTTAGTTGAGATGGGAGGCTCCGGTAGAGTCTGCCGGGTAACCTTCTATGCCCCCGTCCACGCCCTAGTGGGCATACTGGAGGGCCTGGCTGGAGTACTTGATCTTCGGAGAAGGGAGAATACGGTAATAGTAGTGGATGTTGAAACCGGTATTGGAAGGCCCTATAAGACTACTGGGAGGAGATTCCGGCAGCTGGCGCGGGGATTGCTGGCGAGACCGCTTCCAGCCCTCCAGGAGGAGGCGGTGGAGAAGTCATCACTTTATCCTGCACAGGTCCTCCTAGTCGCGCTGGCAGGCATAATAGCTCTTGCAGGGCTTGCAAACAACAATCCCTACGTGATCATAGGGGCCATGCTCATATCGCCAATACTGGCGCCGATCTACTCTTTCTCCGTAGCAGTAAACCTCGGCGATGAGAGGACTGCCCTGAGAAGCATAGGTACACTTACAATACTCCTAGCACTAGCCTTCACCTCTACACTAATAGTAAGCCTGGCTGCAGAGGCTGCTGGAGCCCCTCTAGGAGCGACTAGGGAGCTATTATTGAGAACCCGCGCGAGCCTATCAGACCTGTTACTCGCCATGCTATTAGGCGCTGCGAGCGTGGTAGCGGTCTCCTCGAATGTGACTGAAGCCTTGACAGGAGTTGCTATAGCAGCCGCCATAGTGCCCCCATCAGCTACTCTAGGGTGGAGCGTGGCTGCTAATCCTGCCCTAGCGCCGGGCTCTTTGGAACTGATAATGTATAATGTAGCGGGGCTTCTAGCTGGAGGGACCCTGACTATAAGAGTACTGCTGGCAGTGGGTAAGCAGAGTTAGAGCCTGGCATCCACTGTTATAGGTTGTTTGAGTACAGAATCCCCTAATTACATTCTTAGACCCTACGAGGTAGATGATACCGTTGAGACCATCTAAACCTAAAAGGGACTATCCCACAGTCAACACATTTTAATCAGCAGAGGCCAAGTTACCATGGTGCCTATTATGCCTTCTAGCTCGACTCTTCCCTTATACCCAGACCCTCCCTGGCTCTACTGGGATGTAGAGGCTGTTATAGGCCTCGCACTCTTCAAGGCCGAATCTGTTAGAGGACTGCTCCCTAGAGGAGTGAGCGTTCTAGGAGATGAAGTCATGGGTGCGGTGTGGGTAGCTAGATACCCTCGGTCAACGCTGGGACCCTATAATGAGGCCCTCATAGCCCTCCAAGTATACGTGGGAGGGGATCCCTACTTTTACATCCCATACATCTACGTCGACAATGACATCGCCCTCGCGGCTGGCCGCGAAGGTGCCGGAGCCCCCAAGAAGTTTGCAAGGATAAGCCTGGAATGGCAGGGTAGAAGCATTGTAGGCTCAGCTAGCAGGGCTGGGATGAGGATTGAGGTCAAGGTGACCCCCGAGTACGTGGCGGACAAAGACCTCCTCACCAGCCTACTCTCGAGCGAGGGGACCCCGCTCCTGAACACGAGGGTGCTCCCGCCCGTTAAGGGTGAAGGCGAAGTAAGGGATCTCGTGGCATGGCATGCTAAGGTATGGTTCCATAAGGCGATGGATAGCGTTAAGGCGTGGGCTGGTAGAGCAGATATCAGGCTCGAGAGCGGGGCAGAGGATGACGTTGGAGCTCTAGGGATATCTAGCACTGCCGACGGATTCTACGCCTTCTTCGACATGGAGCTGGGCGTCGACAAGATCATAAGGAGGGAATAGCGGTTGCTCGCGAGGGGAATACTGCTAGAGGAGACCTTCTACCCACACGACCACGAGACCAGAATATTCCGTAAAACCGTCCGGGAGTGGGCTGAGGAGAACATAGCACCAATAGCAGGCAAACTGGACAATTCTAGCGAGAAAGAGGTTCTAATCGAGGCTAGGAGGATTATCAAGAAGACCAGCGAGATCAGGCTGCTCAGCCTAATTGTCCCAGAGGACCTGGGAGGCGCAGGGTCCCTCACCTACCTGGGCTCTAACAGTCTAGAAATCATATCATACTATGACGCTGGCGCGGCGACGAGTGTGGGGGCAGTATGGCTCGGACTACTACCCGTATTCATAGCTGGAGTCTTCGACGCAGGTGAATCATGGAGGAGGTGGCTAGCCCCATTCGCCTCCTCCGATGAACGGGGAGACCCGCAGGTATGGGCCTTCGCCATAACAGAGCCTACCGCAGGGAGCGATTATGAGAGGATCGAGCCGGGTAGTAGGCCCGAATACGTGACAGTGGCGAGGCCGGAGGGTGATGGCGGCTATAGGCTCACTGGGAGGAAGATCTTTATCTCGAACGGCCCCATAGCCGACTACGTAACCGTCTTCGCCGTGGCCGACAAGGAGAGGCCAAGGGAGACAATGACTTGTATGGTGGTTGAAAAGGGCGAGTTCAAGGTTGAAACAGTCTACGATAAGATGGGGCACAGGAGCAGCCCCACTGGGGAGCTCGTGTTCGAGGATGTCTCGATACCCAAGGAGAGGGTGCTTTGCCAGCCTGGCATGGGTTGGGAGGTCGCAGAGATCACCCTCTCATACAGCAGGGCCCCCGTGGGAGCGATAGGCCTTGGTATAGCTAAGAGGAGTCTAGAGGAGGCAATACTATACGCTAAGAGCAGAGTGCAGGGCGGGAAGCCAATAATAGAACACCAGGCTGTAAAGATGAAGATCGCCTCCATGCTAGAGAAAGCTGCAACTGCCGAGCACACAATCTACAACGTGTCAAGGATCCTAGAGGAGAAGTTCCCACCGCCAATAGAAGACTCGAGCATCGCGAAAGTGGTGGGCGCCGACGCCGCAGTCCACAACGCTCTAGAAGCTATACAGGTGTTCGGGGGCCTAGGCTATATGAGGGAGATGGGAGTAGAGAAGCTCCTACGGGATGCTAAGCTCATACAGATCTATGAGGGGACGAACGAGGTTAACAGGCTCACCTTCACAGAGAGGATAATAGACCGCATTCAGTGATGGGAGAATATATTCCACAACAATATCCAGTGTCCATATGGTGGGTTCATTGGATAGGCCCAGCGTAGACTATCCTCTAAGGAGAGGGTCCCTCCTCTTCCCCAATAGGCTCGTGGTAGGCCCGGACGCCCGGGTAACATACAGGAGCATGTACAATAGAGTGAAGAGGCTGGCAGGGTCCCTCCTAGATGAGGGTTTAGGAAGGGGAGACGTTGTAGCGGTAGCCGACGTTAACAGTGTACGCTTCATGGAGCTAGCCTACGCAGTAGGGCTAACAGGCTCCATACTACTACCGGTCAACTTCCGCCTACCCCCAGCCATAATTTCGGAGATCCTCGATGAAGCAGATGTTAAAGCATTCATCTACAGCGGCCCCTTCAAAGAGCTAGCGGCTATAGCGAAAGGAGCCGATAAGTACCAGTTAGAGGAGAGCTTTGAGGGATGGCTCGAGCACGACCCCTTGGATAGTGAAGGAGACCCGGAGGCCGACTACGTCCTCCTCTACACATCGGGGACGACGGGGAGGCCTAAGGGAGTACTATACAAGCAGTGGAAGATGGTTATGGGAGGGCTTTCAATAGCCCACCAGCTCTCACTATACGAGACTCCCGCGAGCCTCACGAGCAGGGACACGATCCTATCACTCATACCAATGTTCCACATACTCTCCTGGGGAAGCATATTCATAGCACCCTTCGTAGGGGCGAAACTAGTATTCACAGCCCGATTCGAACCCGAACAGATCGCCGAGTTAATGGATAGAGAGGGGGTGACCTGGTTCAACGCGGTCCCCACAATGCTAGCAATGCTCCTCGAAACCGAGAAAGACTTCAAAGGCGTGAAAGCCATAGTAGGAGGGTCCCCTCTTCCCAAGAACCTGTGGGATAAGGCCAGGGAAAGAGGCCTAAGGATCTCCATGATATACGGTGCCACCGACATGCTCGCGACAAGCATATCAATAATCACAGACCATACAAGCGAAGAGGATACCCGGCTAGTAACACACCCTGTCCCATACGCCGAGGTTAAGATCATAAAAGAAGACGGTACACCCGCAAAGCCGGACGAGGTGGGCGAAATATACTACCGTAGCCCATGGATGCCCGAGGGCTACTACAAGAACCCGGAGAAGACAAGGGAATCCTTCATAAACGGTTGGTTCAAGACGGGAGACCTCGGTGAACCAACAGAGGACGGGGGCTTCATAATCCTAGACAGGATCAAGGACGCTATAAAGAGTGGTGGCGAGTGGATACCAAGCAGCATACTCGAGTCAATAATCAGCGAGACGCCCGGGGTAAGGCTAGCTGCAGTAGTAGCGATACCCCACGAGAAGTGGGGTGAGAGGCCAGCAGCCTTCATAGTAGGTGAAGCAACAGAGGAAGATGTCATGAAACACCTCGACGAGGCGGTAAAGGAGGGAAGAATCGTTAAATGGTGGAAGCCCGACATGATAATCAAGCTAGGCAATCTGCCAATGACGAGCACCGGGAAGATCAACAAGAAGGCGCTCCGCGAGAAGCTGAGAGAATACATGGGCGGGTAGAAAGAGAGCCCTCAACTTTTTACCTCCAAAGCCAGGAACAGGCATCTCTAAACTCACAGATAGAGCCCTCTAATACCCGGCCTCTAGCAAATCTTAAGTCCACATTCTTATATGGAGACCGTATGGAGGGGTTGATGTAGAGGTTTAGCCAGTTGACAGTATACGAGCTGGCTAGGAGTAGGAAGAGTAATAGATGCTTCTCCACCGAACCAGTACCCATCGACGATGTCCTGTACGCGATAATGGTGGCATTGGAGGCTCCATCGGGTGCGAACCGGCAGCCTTGGCGTTTCATCCTGGTAAGGGACCCCCGTGTTAAGGAGAGTTTGAGGCGGGAGGCTGAGAGGTGGGAGAAGAAGCTCCATGAGAGCAAGAGTATTCCGGAGTGGTTCGCCGAGTGGCTTAGAGAGCGCGGTATAACTTGGAGGAAGGAATTCCTCACGAGAGCCCCTATCCTTATAGTGGTTTTGGCGGATAAGAGGGCCCCTTACTCCAGGGAAAGCGTCTGGCTAGCCATCGGATACCTCCTCCTCGCCCTTGAAGAGAGGAAGCTCTCCTCCCTCACCTACACACCCACTAATCCCAAGGCTATCGCAAGGATCCTAGGGGTCCCGGACCAGTATACCCTTGAGGCGATAATCCCGGTTGGAAAGCCGGACTGTATCAAAGAGAAAGAACCCAGGATCAGCCTGGAAGATGCAGTCTATATCGATAAATGGGGTGTAAGGCTGGCCTGAGCGGTAGCAAGAGAATCATACCCTTCCTTTTTAGTGCAGCCGGACTTCCTTTGTCCTCTTACTATGTTTCACTAGCTTGTCGTAGTCGACTTCCACTCCAATTCCAGGCTTGTCCGGGGCTACGAGCTTGCTACCCGGCTGCAGCTTCCAGGGCTCATCTACAATGTCTTCCTCATAGTACCTGTCGCTCGCGCTTATGTCGGAGGGGTATGCTACTCCGGGGAGGGTGGCTAACGCTACAAGATGACCCCTGCCGACTCCGGTTTCCAGCATCCCTCCGATCCATACTGGCCTGTGTGCTTTCATGCTCCATATGTCGTGTATCCTGAGGGA
The DNA here is from genome assembly GCF_055382595.1 of Thermodiscus maritimus. Classification (NCBI taxonomy): domain Archaea; kingdom Thermoproteati; phylum Thermoproteota; class Thermoprotei; order Acidilobales; family Acidilobaceae; genus Thermodiscus; species Thermodiscus maritimus. The sequence continues at coordinate 692,733 of NZ_AP042434.1, read as the reverse complement.
CTCAATTATCCCTCCCACCCTTCCTGGCTTGATGTTTATTATTCTCGCTGAGTCTAGGCGGAGGGCCGCCACCGCTTCCCTGTGGGACTTTATGCTTTCATCGAGGCACAGGGGGGTTTTGATCATGGACTGGAAATCCGCGTGTTCTAGGAGGTCGCTGTAGTGGAATGGCTGCTCTATCATTAGCAGATCGTAGTCGTCGAGCTTCTTCAGCCTAGGCCCGTCTAGGAGCGTGTAGGCTGCGTTCGCGTCTACCTGTAGGGGGATGTCCGGGTACTCCTTTCTAACACGGTCTACCACTTCAAGGTCCCAGCCCGGGGCGATCTTTATCTTAATCCTGGCATACCCCTGGTCTAGATAGTATGCTATCGCCTCCAGGAGCTCTTCGACGCTGTCCTTTATCCCAATACTAACTCCTACCCGGACCTCCCTCCTAACACCCCCGATAAGCCTGTATAGAGGCACCCCCTCCAGCCGCGCCTTCAGGTCCCAGAGGGCCATTTCTATACCAGCCTTCGCCATGTTATGACCCCTAACCCTCTCCGCGCTGGCGATGAACTTCTCGGGATCCCCGTCCTCTGGTATCATCTTAACGAGGAAGTCGAGTGCTATGTGCCAGGCAGTCCAAACAGTCTCGTAGGAGTACCAGGGACCCTCACCCGCTACTATCTCCCCCCAGCCCACCGTGCCGGATTCATCCTCGACCCCAACTATAATCGCGGGCCTAAGCCTGGTCTCGCCGAAACTAGTACGGAATCCAGCCTTTAACGGCATCCAGACCTCGTAGAATTGGACTCGCTTTACCCGCGTCATATCAGCCCCCATTCCAGCGTTACAAATTTTACCTTAAAAATACTATTTACTGTACCCGGTACACGGCTGGGAGCCTGGGGGAGGGTAGTTTCTGGTTTGGAAATTCGAATGATTGTAAGGGATAAGAAGAGGTTGCTTGCGATAGCCACCTCGCTACTGCTCGTAGTGTTAGCCGTTAGTGGCTCGATCATAGCCTCGGAGGGATCCCTCGCGAGCGTTGCCAGTGAAGCCTTGAAGCGGAGCCAGTCAAATATCGAGATAGAGGTTAGTTCGGCTGGCGGGGCTATAGGAAATTCTAGTTATACCCGCATCCTAGACTCCTATAGGCAAGTTGGATACACCTACTCTCGCCTCAATCTCGATAAGAATGCTATAAGCATGCGTGGGAGTCTCATCTACACGCCGGTAGCTGTCCACTATATATTGAAGAAGGGATGCATCCAAAGACGGTTTTAGAGAAGCAATACCTGTCAGCCTTGATGGGAAGACCGTCTACTACGCCCACCTCGCCCGCATCATTAGCAGGCGTAGCGGGAGCAGGGAGACCTTATGCCTCTACAAGCTTAGCCTAGGAATCGCGACTCCCCTCGAACCCAGCCCGCCACCGAAAATGAGTATTGTTGAGGAACGCCTACCTGTCGAGGGCAAGACTCCTATAGAGGCGGCAGTGTACACGGGCTTCGCAGAATATATGGGGTGGAGAACTGGAGATGTTGTAGAGTTTCTGGAGAGCAAGTTGAAGATCAAGAGCCTCGAGGATGCTATTAAAGACGAGCTAATAAGGCTAGGTGCTGGATCGGAGATAAGGTAGAAAAGGGGACACTTAAGCGTCTCTCCACCAGCCATCTAAGAGGTAGAACTTGGTTCACAGGGCCTCTTAACGAGGAGAGAGGCGAGTTCCCAAGCGATCTCTCCGAATACGGGCATTACTCTCGTGACAATGAGCTCCCTAGCCTTCTCTACGCTAGCAGTATCCCTTGGCGTGGACCCTATCATCCATAGGAGGCTGTCGATGTTAAGCTGTGGTATACCCGATTCCTCGGATACTGTCCTCCAAGCCTCCAATGCAGTCCTGGGGTCTCGAAGGATATCCCTCCATTCTCTAGCCGAGACCAGGCCGGAGGAATATGTTATGCAGGATATTCTCACGTCCACTGGTAATGGTATATCCCTGGGTGCTGGGGGAGGTGGGTTGAGAATGCTCCTCACCGCATAGTATGCCATTTTCGCGGAGAACACTATCGTCTTGCGCCATGGTTCCTGGCGTAGAGCCCTTGAGAGGGACCCTGTAAGCCAGCTTGCTGATGGAAGTATGTCTTCTGGTTTATTGTATAGCTTCTCCAAGGCCCCCCTCGCACCAGTACACGCCCTCCTCACCCTCTTCTCCTTAGCCTCCCTCTGGACTACTGCTCCCCGGCACTCCCGCAGGAAGGAAGCTACAGCATCACAGGCCTCTGGCAGGGACCCTCTCTTTCCAATAGAGAAGTAGTCCCCGTAGCAAGCCCACCACTCTTCACCCTTCATTGCTAGACGGTAGCTCACCAGGGCTACTAGGGCCGCGGTTACTGATGCCCATCCTGGGCCATGATTGGAGGAGACCCTTCTTACAGCGTGTAGTTGAGGATCCTCCTCCTCCAGCTCGAGTATCCTCTCCAACCCTATTTTTCTAAGGAGGGCTCCTAGCCTCCTCGCCTTCTCCTCGTCGACCCTCTGCCTCAACCCCTCATATACCCAGGGTGTGGTATGGTTTCAAACCGGTGATTTATAGGTGGCATTACCAGGAGACAAGGCTGTCCGCGCCGTCCCGACAGCTGGGGAAGGCCAGGTGCAGCCCGCCGGAGTGGATCTGCGGGTCCAGCTGGTTGAGAGGATTATGGGGGAGGGAGTCCTTGATATAGGGTCTAAGGTTATACCCGAGGGGGTCCCTGTCGAGCCTGTTGATGGGTGGTGGGTTCTTGAGCCTGGGGCTTATAGGGTAAGGTTCCTCGATGCAGTAGAGGTACCTGGGGATGCTGTCGGCCTGTGCTTTCCAAGGAGTAGCCTGCTGAGGATGGGTGCCTTCCTCGCATGCGCTGTATGGGACCCCGGGTATAGGGGTAGGGGGCAGGCTCTCCTCGTAGTCTATAATCCAAGGGGGGTGAGGATTAGGATGGGTGCTAGGATAGCTCAGATCGTATTCTTTAGACTGGAGGGGCCGCCTGCGAGCCTCTATAAGGGATCGTATTATGGAGAGGGCCTCTAAGCGATATTCGAGGTGCCTCCTGTATAATGATGGTTTTAGTCAAAAACTAAAATTGGGGCGAGAGGGTATAGTTTTCTAAGCCTATATCTTCTTCGAGAGGAACTTCTCGGAGAGATAGTTGTTGAAGTACTCGGGGTTCACGGGCTCTCCTGTAGCCTTCTCTACCAGGACTTTTGGCGGGAAGGTAGAGCCCCACCTGTGTATCTTCTCTCTTAGATGCTCTTTTATGGCTTGGAAGTCGCCCTCCATAACCTTCTCCGCGAGACCGTTGAGCTCCACATCGATCTTGGCCCTTATTTGTGCGGCGAGCACGTTTCCGAGAGTGTAGGTTGGGAAGTAGCCTATGCTCCCGTGGCTCCAGTGTATGTCTTGCAGGACTCCCTCCTTGTGGGTTTTCGGTCTTACTCCGAGCAGTCTCTCCATCTCATCGGCCCATAGCTCTGGAAGGTCTGAGACCCTGATCTCTCCGGCTATGAGGAGCTTTTCCAGCTGGTATCTTAGGTATGTGTGGAAGTTGTAGGTTACCTCGTCTGCCTCGACCCTTATCAGCCCCGGCCTGACCGTGTTCACGTACCTGTAGAGGTCCTCCTCACTATAGTTTCTAGTGAAGTCTACGTGCTTGTCTAGTATCTTCTTGAGGTGGGGGATGAAGGCTCTACTCCTCCCAATAATGTTCTCCCAGAACCTAGACTGGCTCTCATGCACCCCCATACTCACGCCGGTCGCGAGAGGGGTTGCCATGAGCCTCTCGTCAATCTGCAGCTCGTATGTTGCGTGACCGAACTCGTGAATCACGCTGTAAATCGTGTTCTTGAAGTCTACTCCCTCGTACCTTGTTGTTATCCTCACATCCTTGATTCCTAGGCCGATAGTGAAGGGGTGGGGGCTCACGTTTAGCCTAGCCCTGCTCCAGGGGTATCCTAGGAGGTCTAGTATCTCCTTGTTCACTTTCTCGAAGGGGTCCCTTTCATACCTCACCTTTTCCAGCTCATGATGGCTGGGATAGTAGCCTTCGCCCATCACCTTCTCGAGCACCATCTTCGAGTGGGGTATTATGGAGTCGTATACCTGGTCCATGTCCCTGATCCTCAACCCCTCCTCATACAGGTCTAGGAGTGCATTGTATGGGTGCTCCTCATAGCCCAGGTACTCGGCTGTTTTCCTACTAAGCTCTACTATCTTCTCGAGGTATGGCTTGAAAATGTTGAAGTCATCCTTCTCACGGGCTACCCTCCAAGCCTCGAAAGCCTCCTGGGTTACTCTGCTGAACTCGTAGACATGCTCTGGTGGAAGCTTCTTCATAATGGTTATCTCTCTATCCAGTACCCTAACGACTCCCTGCTCGTACTCGTTGAGACCCTCTATACCCTTTGCCTTCTCTACTAGTTCTACGAAGTCTGGCTGTAAGAGGAGCTTTTGACTCAGGACTGAAAGCTCTGCTCTAGCAATGGCCCTCTCACTGACGCCTTCGCGAGGCATATAGGTTTCCGAGTCCCATCCCATGAGCCCCATCGCATGGTTGAGGGCCCAGATCACCCTGTATTTCCTAATGATCTCCTTTACAACTTCGTTCTCGAACACCAATCCCGGATCAGCCTCCATGATGCAAGATAATAGGCAGGATGGTTTAAATCAGTGAGTAAAGGGCGGCGGGTTAAGGATTAAACTGAGTCAAGGAACCACTTGTCTAGGCGGTGGAGGAATTTTGGAGTCGTACAAGGTCACGGTGGGAAACATTGAGTTCATACTTGTCAAGGGTATAAAGTATACGGATACAGACGAGTGGGCTAGGAAGGAGGACGGTATTGTTAGGGTTGGTATCACTGATTACGCTCAGAAGAGGCTCACGGACATTGTCGGAGTAGAGCTTCCGGAGGTTGGAGCGAGAGCCAAGAAGGGGGAGGCAATTGCGACCCTCGAATCCATGAAAGCCACCGCCGACGTATATGCACCCGTCTCGGGGGAGGTTGTTGAGGTGAATGAAAGGCTCTATGAGGAGCCGGAGCTAGTGAACAAGGACCCTTACGGGGAGGGATGGCTCTTCGCTATAAAACTGGAGGACCCCTCCGAGTACGAATCGCTCCTAGATGACGTGGCGTACCTTGAAAGTGTTAAGAGGAGACACCACTGATCAAGACATACCTATTTAAACCTTATCGTTACTCGATCATGCGAGCCTCTGCTCTAGAAGTTATATAATAAGTCTATATACTATATTCTCCTAGACCAGCAATAAGCCTTCGGAGGGGATAGGCCCCCGTGTAAAACGTGGGTGCACAGAATGGCTGTGGTTGAGACTATAGAGCACGATGTCGTGATTCTCGGTACTGGGATCGCTGGGCTTCGAGCCGCAGTTGAGATTAAGCGAAAATACGGGGATAAGGTGGATGTTGGGCTAATCAGCAAGATCCAGCTAATGAGGAGCCACAGTGTAAGCGCTGAGGGTGGAACCGCTGCAGTACTGTATCCGGAGGAGGGAGACAGCTTCGCCCTCCACGCATGGGACACCATTAAGGGCTCAGACTTCCTAGCAGACCAGGAAGCTGTATGGCTGTTCGTCAAGCTAATGCCCGAGGAGATAAGGCTGCTAGAGCACTGGGGGATGCCATGGAGCAGGAGGCCCGATGGAAGAATAGCTCAGAGGCCCTTCGGAGGCCACTCCCACCCGAGAACAGCATTCGCGGCGGACAAGACGGGATTCTTCGAGATGCAAACCCTATACAATAAGCTTCTAGAGTATGATGGATGGGAAAGGTACGATGAGTGGTTCGGCACCAACTTTGTAGTCGAGGACGGAGAGTTCAAAGGCCTGTACGCCATAAACTGGAAGGAGGGCAGACTCTACTACTTCAAGGCCAAGGCTGCGATAATAGCCGCGGGAGGAGGCGGCAGGCTCTACAATTTCACCACATACGCCCACACAGTGACGGGCGATGGCGCAGCGATGGCATTCAGGGCTGGAGTGCCTATGAAGGACCCCGAGTTCTTCCAGTTCCACCCCACAGGCCTGGTGCCAAGCGGGATACTCATCACTGAGGGTGCGCGTGGAGAGGGAGGAATACTCCTCAACAATAAGGGAGAGAGATTCATGCTTAGACAGGACTGCGCACCAACCAAGGGAGAGCTAGCCCCAAGAGACATAGTGTCGAGGTGTGAGATGAAGGAGATACTGGAGGGCAGAGGCTTCAAGGACGAGGTTTCCGGGCTAGAATACGTGCTCCTAGACCTCACTCACCTGGGAGAGGAGAAGATCAACGAGAGGCTGCCAGCCGTTAGAGAGATCGCGATAAGATTCGCAGGAGTGGACCCGGTCGAGGAGCCGATCCCCGTGAGACCAGTAGCCCACTACACTATGGGAGGAATACACACCGACATGTACTACAGGGTGCTCGACGAGGAGGGAAGATGGATACGCGGCCTCTTCGCCGCAGGAGAAGTCGCCGCATCCAGCATTCATGGAGCCAACAGGCTGGGCAGCAACAGTACAGCCGAGTGCCTCACGAGCGGTAGGCTGGCTGGCATGCTAGCAGCCGAGTACGTGGTGAAGGGTGCGCAGGCTAAGACCGTCTCGAGGGAGAGACACCAGAAAGAGGAGGACTTCGTGTGGGGCCTCTTGAAGAGGGAGAGCGGGACGCCCAGCTATGAGATCAAGAGAGAGCTGAGGAAAACTATGGGAGAATACTTCTACGTGTTCAGGACCGGTGATGGGATGAGAACCGCTCTAAGCAAGATAGTTGAGCTCCGCAAGAAGTTCAGGAGCGAGGTATACATAGAGGACAAGAGTAGCGTCTACAACACTGACCTACAGGCTGCGATAGAGACCCAGAACCTACTAGACTTCGCACTAATGGCTGTATCCGCCGGACTAGCTAGAACGGAGTCGAGGGGAGCCCACTACAGGCTAGACTACCCGAAGAGGGACGATGAGAACTGGCTCAAACACTCTCTAGTACTCAGGGACGGCGAAGACGAGGTAAGGCTTCTCTACACTCCCGTCGATATTTCCACGTACAAGCCCGTGGAGAGGAAGTACTAGGAGGTGTTGGTCGTGGCCGAGAAGAAGGCCTTAAAGGAGAAGATGAACAGGCCCGGGTGGATTGCAAGCGTCAACCCCTGGGTGTTGAGGATCGTAAACAATCCTGAGAGGCTAGCCTTCGTCCTCCACAGGGTGACAGGAGTCCTAATGGCCCTAATAATCATGGCCCACATCTACGTCACAGGCACGCCGGCTAGAGTTGGCTGGGACGCGTGGGTCGAAGAGATATCAAAGGCACACGGCATTACTGCTGTAACCCTCTACTTCTTCTTCTTCGCCGGCATCGCTTGGTACCACGGATTGAACGGCATAAGACTCCTCCTAGTAGAGTTCTTCGGCGTATGCATTGGGAAGCCGGAAAAGCCTAAGCCGCCCTACATAGCCCCAAGCCTCAAGAGCTGCCAGAGGAAGCTACTCTACCTGGTGTTCGCGCTATGGATAATCCTTTGGATCGCAACAGGATATATTGTATTCGTATCGTGATGGAGGTGGATCGTGATGGCGAGTAAGAGGCAGTTGTTGCTCCAGTATGTTACCGCGATACTGTTGATCTTCCTACTCACCTGGCACCTAGTGATAAGGGTGCCAGCCCTTAGGGGGGTAGGTAGCTTCATGGAGACGCTGAGCCCTAACCTCGTGTACGGCGAGATCTCCGGCTATGGAATACTATTATTGATTTTCGCGTATTCAGTCCTACTCCACGGCTTCAACGGATTAAGAACAGTGCTTTTAGAGTGGACGAATGGCAAATATAATAAAACCATAACAGCTATTATCGTAATATTATTCATAGTATTTGCTTACCTTGCAACCCTTACAGTGGTAGGCACGGCTCCGCCCTCGTGAGGTGAAGGAAAGGTGTCGTTTGATCCAAAGGCGGCAACGAAGACCCCTCCCAAGAAGGTGATCTTCCGGATCAAGAGATACGACCCAGAGACGGGCAAAGAGTGGTGGGAGGACTACGAGGTTGAAACCTACAGGGGAATGACGGTACTCGATGCCCTCATCAAGATTAAGGAGGAGCTAGACCACACGATAGTAATGAGATACAGCTGTAGAATGGGTGTCTGCGGAAGCTGTGGCATGGTAATAAATGGGATGCCGAGGCTGGCTTGCCAGACCCAAATTGCCGAGGTCGCTACCGAGGCGAACCCCATCGTAACAGTCGAACCACTAAAGAACTACCCGGTTATAAGGGACCTGTTAACAGACTTCACAACATTCTTCGAGAAACACAAGAAGGTTAAGCCCTACCTGCTGAGGAAGAACATTGAGGAACGGGAAACTGGAGACTACGAGTACGAGATGACCCCGGAGGAACACTACAACATCTACGAGTACACTCTCTGTATATCCTGTGGACTATGCTACAGTGCATGCCCAGTTGCAGCTAGCACTGACCGCTTCCTAGGCCCTCAGGCTCTAGCCTATGCTTGGAGGTATATCGCTGATCCAAGAGACGAGGCGTGGCAGGAGAGGCTCGAGATGCTTGACACCGATGAGGGACCCTTCAGCTGCCACTACGCCGCCAGCTGCAGCGCTGTCTGCCCGAAGATGGTAGACCCGGCCGCGGCTATACAGAGGCTGAGGTCCGCACTAGTAAAGTATAGGCTAGGCCTGTACAAGAAGAGCAGGATCAGTCAGAAGGTAAAGCCGATAACAGAGAAGAAAGAGAGGAAGCCTCTACCCCCAGAGGCTCAGCCCGTCGAAGGAGTAGACCCGTGGAAGAAGAATGAGGAGCCCGTCCAGATCCCAGTAGAACAGCTTTTAACCGCTTAATCGAAACTATTCTTTTTATATTTTAAACTCAAATATATTATTTCCCTATGCAATTGAGAGTCCCGAATGTATGGATCGTACAGGAAAATACTCGATTGAACCTCTAGTACACTCTAATCCTCTTAGTGATATATGGTCTTTCCTCTGAGTCGTTGATGAAGTTCCTAAGAGCCCTCCGTATAAGCTCGGATTTGGATATCTTCTTCTTCCTAGCATATTCCTCCAACAGTTCAAGCAGGTCTTCTTCTACTTTGAATGAAACGACTCTCATGCTATCACCGGGTAATACGATCAATCCCTGTCATGTGATATATCTCCAGCGCTATTCCTATTCTAGTAGTAAACCTTACAGGATCCGACATATCACCGAAGCATTTAATAGGAAGACTATAGTATTATTCTTGTATGGGGAAGACACTTGCCGACAGTCCACATATCACTGCCGTCAAAGACATATGAAGAGCTAAAGAAAAAGGCGGGAGAGCTCGGTATTCAAGTAACTGATCTCGTAAAAATCTACATCAAGAATGGGCTGGAGAAGGGCTTCACCAGCAACTCATGCGAGAACAACCTGGAAACTATTGAGGCTAAGATAAAGATTCTCGAAGAAAACCTTAAGCAGCTGAGGAAGATGGTAATGAGGGCTGAGGGAAGGTATAAGGAGGCGCTGGAATACTATCAGTATCTGAATGAAAGAATAGACTTCCTAGAGGAAATGGTAGTGCCGTTGAGCCAGGCGAAGAGCTCTACTAGATCTTAGAGTTTGCAATCGAAGGCTGTACAGCCCCGCCTCATAAGCTTGCGTCTCAGCTCTCGTCTTAGCTCATCTAGCGGTACTGCCCTCGTCGATGGCGACTCCCTGAGCCTGGACTGTTCTAGTTCTAAGTCTAGCTCAGTTACGATGCAGTGCATGTTCAGCCTTTCCCTAGCCTGGCCTATACCGCGGGTTCCCACTACTGCCTTGGCTGGCTCGCTCCACTCGTATACTTTGTCTAGATCTAGAAGGTAGGTGGTTGCGGTTAGTGGGGATACTTCCACCTTTCTAGTTTTGCCCCGTATTTCTCTGATCCCGTATTCTCCCTTGAAGGCATATACTGGGATTTTTGAGGCTTCACTGTGGATGCTTTCCATTATCTTTGATATGTATTCTACCTCAAACCTGCTAAGTCCCAGTACCTCAATCAGACCGTTCTGCCTAGCTATCGCTGCTATGTATTTGAGAACTGTTGAGGGGGGAAGCTCTCCATCCGCGCCCGGCCCGTGTACTGCCACGAACCCCGGTAGCCCCGACTCCTTCATGCCTGCTAGAGAGATAGCATCCGCCAGGGGGCTCCACAAGTTATCCTCACAGCCAAGGGCTAGTATGTCTCCCCCTGTATCGAGTCCTACAACTGCCTCAACGCCTAGCACCTCGTTAGCAGCTCTAAGGGCCTGTGAGACTCCTGCCACACCCTTAGAGGCGTCTATGAAAAGTGTTTCCTCACCCATTGCCTGTGATAGTCTCGCGAGCTGGAATTTCACCTCAACCCCGTACCTGTAGGCTATAGTATTCCCATTGACTAGTGCAGCGCTCCAACCGATTGGCTCCGCGTCTATTAGAGCCTCTATTGGTATGGGGCCCGGGTAGGGGTCGATAGGGTATCTTTCCCAGACGAGGGACCCGATTATGGGCTTCGCTCCAAGCTTCTTCAGCTTAAGGTACAAGTGCACTGTTCCCAGGGCATCCCCGCCACCACCCGCGCCGAAGACGAGTATCTTCTCGTGTCTCTCCGCTAAGTCTGCCAGGCTCTTGTAGCTCACCTTAAGCCACCCTTATTCAATCCAGCCACGCATATAGAGGGGTTATGATTGCAAGACTATATCCCTAAACAATAACATAATAGCGTGGAGTATTGAAGTGGTGACTTGTCGAGTTGAGCAAGTACGATTACATAATTGTCGGCGCAGGTATAATCGGTTTAACAACCGCCTACTACCTTTCTGAGTGGGATAGAGGCTCGCGCATACTAGTCGTTGAGAAGGGCCCGGGCCCAGCCTCTGGAGATACAAGTAGAAGCGCGGCAGCCTTCAGGGTATTCTTCACCTCCAGGATAAACATGTATCTAGCCAAGTCAAGCGTGTCCTTCTACGAGGACATTCAGAGGTCGGGCTTCGACCTCTCCTTGAGAAAAGTCGGCTACCTTTTCGCCGTCAACGCGATCAGGTATGAGAAGTTGAAAACAGGCTTAGCCCACGCCGACAAGCTCGGCCTCGAATACAGGATTCTGGAGCCCGCCGAGCTGGGGGAAAAGCTTGGAATGAGGACCGAGGTTGAGGGAACGGAGGAGGCGGAGATACTAGGGGCTAGAGACGTTGTTGCGGGGATCTTCATTCCTCAAGCGGGCACCTTGATGGCCGACAGGCTTGCCACCTACTACTATGAGAGGGCGAAGAGTAGGGGGGTAGAGTTCGCGTTTGACTCGCGGGTAACTGGATTCATACTTGAGCCCAGGAAGCCTATTGGGATAGAGGGAGAGCCTTTCCCATGGCAGGATAAGAGGGTATCTGGCGTAATAGTTGAGGGAGAGAAGGAGTATAGGGCGAGGAAGAAGATCATTGTAGCGGCGGGGGCGTGGACACCTTATCTCCTCGAGCCAATAGGAGTTGACAGCTTCTCGAGGCCCAAGAAGAGGCAAATCTTCGTTATAAGGGCTGAGAATGAAGAGCAGAGGAGGGTGCTCTTCGCAAGAGGCTTGAACGAGTATGGAGTGGCCCCCATGATCATACTGCCAAACATGGCCTACATGAGGCCAGCCCCGGAAGAGGCCTCATTCTGGACAGGATACAGTGATGAGCTAGGCAGACCATTCACCCTCGAAGAGAACCCTGTCCCAGAGGAGAGATTCTACACGTACACTATACACCCCCTTATCAGCGTATACTTCCCCCAGTTCGAGGGTTCAAGGCCAGCAGGCATGTGGGCTGGCCACTACAATCTAAGCCCAAACCTGCAACCCGTAGTATGCGAGCCGGAGGAGTCGGACCTGGTTATAGCCGCTGGGACCAGTGGCTCTGGGATACTGAAGGGAGACGCGCTCGGCCGTATTACCGCTGCAGTAGCTCTAGGCTGGAGTAGTGTGAGGCTCTATGATGGAACAGAGTTCAACACTAAATGGCTCTCCTACCGAGAGAGGCACGTTGATAGAGAGTACCTAGTCATATGAAACAACCCCCCGCCGGCCCCCGGCCTCCGCACTATACCCCATAATTCTAGTAGCATTTAGAACTGGCCCCATCAAAGAGGATACTGGAGCCAACGAGGTAATCGGGGGCTCGGGCGAGGAACTTTATCACCTCCTTCAACTCCTCGAGGCGGCCAGCCCGTTGCAGAGGAGACCTAGACTCGACCTCTCTCCTCCAGTATTCCTCGGGATCTACTCCAGCCTTACTAGCGAGCCTCTTAATAGTCTCCACAGCCCCTGGAGTCCTAAAGCTTCCAAGCCTAAGGAGCACGGGTAGAACCCTCCCCTTGTACTCGTATGTAGCAGCTTTGACTAGGGCTTCCAGCCCCCTCCTCACAGTGTCTGCGAGGATTAGCCCCGGATGCAGCTCGCTGGTTGTAAAGCTGGATATAATGATTGCTCTCACCCTTTCATACTTTGAGGCGAACCGGAGGAGCTCGGAGGTTGAGGCGAGATACATTCCTGCGGCCTCAATCCAGTCCCTCCACTCTACGCTTGCTAGGGTGCACGGCTCGCATGAGGGGTTGCCATAATTTATCACCATGACCCTAAGGCTCCCTTGCAGGACCCGTTCTGATTCTATTATGAACCTCTTAACGCTCTCCTCCCTTGACAGGTCCAGTTGGAGCAATACGGCGTTAGGAGCCCCCCTCTCTAGCAGTTTGTCGACGACGCCCTTGCTCCTTGCAGGGTCCCTGCTCGTTACTACCAGGCTGTATCCTTCCTCGGCGAGGGCTAGCGCCGCCGTGTACCCTATACCGCGAGTGGAGGCTGTAACAATTGCCCAGGGCACACCTTGAACCCCTGTTTTAGGAGTATTAGGGGACTGTATTTCTAGAAGGAGTTTTAATTGGGGTGTGTGATTGTTATTGTTTCTTCACAAGCTTTATCTCTATTGCTGAGACCCTCTTCTTCTTGCCGCTGGGGTCTTCTAGCTCCTCGCTATAGATGTTTACTCCGGCGACCTCGGTGTTCTTCATGAAGAGGTTCTTTACGTTCTCGGCGACGTCTACTGCTTTGCATATGTTCATTCCCCTAGCCCTTATAATGACTTCCTCAGCCCCGTCGTTGAAGAGCCTGATTACTGCTAGGACATAGTTCATTAGATCCTTCCTACCCACGAGCACCACATTAGTCTGGTAAGGCTCCACCATACCTCGACACACCTACCCTTATCCTTCTAAACTTCCCTCCTCCCTAGTATTATAAAGGCATATGGGGATGAGGAGTAGGGACCCTCCGAAAGATAAGCTGGTGTGGAGGGTGTCCTAGGCCGACCTCTTCCTAGACGGCTCATGACTACTTGCCTGCACTTCCCCCCAGCTTCTCTTTGAGCCACTCTACCTCGATCTCGAGCCTCTTAATCCTCCTCCTGGGAGTGCCTGTCCTGGATAGGTCGTGGTTCTCTCCCGGGAAGAGTGCTAGCCTCGAGTCTACTCCCCTCACCTTGAGAGCCGTGTAGAGGGTTAGGGCCTGGTCTAGGGGGCACCTGTAGTCTTGGAGGCCGTGTATGATTAGAGTGGGTGTCTCAATCTTGTCTGCGTGGAAGAGTGGGCTTATTCTCAAGTAGCCCTCGGGGTTCTCCCAGGGAGTGCCTCCCACATGGTCTCCGGCGAAGTACCATCCGATATCGCTTGCGCCCCAGAAGCTTGTCCAGTTACTGCAGCTCCTCATTGTTATCGCCGCCTTGAAGATCCTCGTCCTTGTTATTGCATAGTTTACCATCCACCCCCCGTAGCTTCCACCAGCTATAGCTACCCTCTCGGGGTCGAGCTTATCGTATAAGCTTGGCGCGACGTTCGCGAAGAGTATTATATCGTCGTAGTCTATGGTGCCATACTTCCCCCTGATATCAGCGAATTCCTCAGAGTAACCGTCACTTCCATGCGGGTTCCCATAAACCACGGCGAATCCTGCCGCGCTGAGCACGTGGAACTCGAACATGAAGCCTCCTCCAAAGCTTGTCTTAGGCCCTCCATGCACGTAAAGGACCCATGGAACACACTTTGCGCAGTCACGCTCGCCTTCTGGAGGGAGGATCCATAGGTCTAGGGATCCATTGCTCCCCTCCACTATATTATGCATGGGCTCGGAGAGGCTTCTCTCCCTTTCGATCCAGTCGTTGAAGTCGGTTACTCTCACAGGTTCACCTCCACGGTATAGGTAGAGTTCCTTTGGAATTGTGGGAGTCATGTAGGTGTAGGCTATTACTGCATCTTCGCCGTTCACGTCGAACTCGTCTATCACTCCATTTCCTGCGTTGAGATAGGGGAGCGGCTCCCCTCCCGGCTTCACCCTGTATACGTGTACCTTTCCAGCTTCGTGGACGTGGAAGTACAGCCACCCGTTCTTATCCCATGCTAGCCCGTTAACGCATGAGGGTCCCCTAACGTCGCTGTTCACAGTGTTTATCGTGTTGAGGTCTAGAGCGCATGTCGCACACTCCATTTCCCCGGTATCAACGTTGAGGAAGTAGATTTTGTGATGCGTGACTAGGCCCTTCTCGAAGAAGTGTCCTCTAACGGCTATGATGTCCTCGGTTGGGCTCCATGCGAGGCCGCTGATGCTCATATCCTTCACTAGTACTTTCTCCGCTCCAGTCTCGATATCATAGATTACAATCTCCCCCTTGTAGGGCTCCTTCATGCTGGGATATCGTGCGTAGGCAAGATACCTGCCTGTTGGACTCCATGTGGGGTGAGCAGCGTTTACTCCGTCGGGAGAGATTCTGGTTACTCCCCCCGAGGGATAGGATACCAGGTAGACTGAGCTTGGCCTGTCAAATATCCAGCCTGCACCGTTGAACCATGGAGGAATAGTGTCTATAAGGAGAACTTCTCTCTCATCATATTTCTTCCAGTCTTCACCCACATGCCTCGACACTACAGCGATAAACTCTCCATTAGGGCTCCAAGTAGACTGAGATATAGGTTGCTTGAACTCTGCAAGCACCCATGGCTCGCCCCCCTCAGAGCTTAGAATCATAATCTTGCTTCCTCCATCCTTAGAGGTTCTTACAAAAGAAATCATTGTAGAGTCGTGGCTCCAGACAGGGCAAGTGTCCTTCGGGCCGCCAGTCACCGGCTTAAACTTATCCCCATCCGTCAACCATATTGCCGAAGAGTACTCCTCCCGGGAAGGCCTAGTCGCTACGAATGCTACCTCCTCTCCACTCGGAGCTACACGTGGATTAGAGACCAGAGTTATCCTATACAGGTCCCCGGGCTCGAGCGGCTTCCTCGAAGTCATGCCAACCCACTCCTCTGGACCATGTAAAGGACTATTACAAGAACAATAATAACTACGGCTAAAGCGGCCGCGACCACTGCCGCCCTACCACTTGTCCCGAATATGATGGGTATAGGCCCGATAAGTATGACGCCTCCACCCTCAACCTCCCCCTTAGACCCGATACTGATTAAGCTACCCGTTACAACCAGGAGTATCCCTACTATTACTAGGACTATCCCTGCTAGAACCAGCAGCTCTCCCTGCACACTCTATCCCCCAATACTGCTAAATACACTCCCCGGGGAAATAGGTTAAATCGGCGTGCGGGTAGGGCTGGGAGGGTCGCCGCCTCCCCCACGGCCTAGCGCCGTGGCCGAAGGCGTAATGCGGGGCCAGCAACCGTCGGAGAGCGGGCTGCCCGGCGATGCCGGAGCCCGCCGGAGCCGTGAACCCCGTCCCGCGGGGCCGGCGGGGCTGGAGGCTCCGCTGGAGGGCGGAGTCTACCGCCGTCACCGGGGGAACCCGGCCAGGCCCGGAAGGGAGCAACCTGGCCCCGGACGCCGGCGTTCGCGGGGGTGCGGGGTGAGCGAGGGCGGGGCTAAACTCCGGGTCGCCGGAGGGCCTGCTCTCCGAGGAGCCGCGCGCCTCCCTACTCTGCTAACTGGTGGATGAGCAGATGGAGAGCGCCGGATTTTGTAGGGGCCTCGATAGGAAAGCTGTTGAGGTCATGAGCACCCCCACTATAGTGGCTAGGATGAACGATACCTTAGAGGATGCAGCCCGGCTCATGTATGAAAGCGGTGTTGGCAGTATAGTGGTAGTCGACGATGATGGGAGGCTTGCAGGCATACTGACTAGGAGGGACGTATTATACCTCGTTGCGAAGGGGGAGGCAAAGCGTAATCCCCGACTCTCAACTATAATGTCTACAAGCGTCATAACTGGGAGCCCGGATGAAGCTCTATCATCTATACTCCACAAGATGAGGGATGCCGGCGTTAAGCACGTGGTCATCGTGGATGATAAGGAGAAGCCGGTTGGAATCGTGAGCATGTGGGATATTCTAATGAGTATAGCTAGAGAGTGCCTCAGTGAAAGCCAGTAGCACACCCACCCCTCTAAAATAATTAGCCCGAAACGAGCTATGGACGAGTTTGGGGGAGTTTAGTGAAGTCGAAGCCCGCAGCACTAATACTAGTCATAGCATTACTCGCGGCATCGAGCCCTACTATGCCAGCTTGGGCTTCACAGCCTACCAGTCTAATAGAGCCAGGGGAAGTATTAGCCAAGATAGAATTCAATGGTAGAACAGGAGCAGTGGACTGGAGCCCGGATGGAAGCCTTATCGCAGTAGCCTTCACATCGAGCGCTAAGCTAGATCTTGTTCGACCCGATGGAACTATTATGGCTGAGTACTCACTACCCTACTCTGGCGAGCGGGTTGAGTGGAAGCCATCCGGCGACCTCATAGCAGTTGGAGCGGGTACTCGGCTAATCCTCATCTCACCCAACGGCATAATAGCCCTTGACAAGAATATGGGAAGCCACATCATGTGCCTCTCTTGGAGCAGAGACGGCCAGCTGATAGCTCTTGGCCTGGAGAATGGGACAATCGCATACTACAACTTCCGGGCTGGCATGTGGAGGAGGTTCGCCTATTCGAGCGCTGCAGTCACCGCGGTAGCCTGGAGCTCGGATAATAAGTTCCTCTTATGGGGAGATAGCGACGGGATAATCAGAGTACTGGATATAGACAGTCTCAGGCTTACCACGAGCTATAAGGTCTCTAGATCACCCATAACAAGCCTCAGCTATAATCCAGTATACAATATAGTAGCCTTCTCAACAGTTAACACCACCTACATGGCTTCCTTCAACAGGGGAAACATAACCATTTACACCCAGATACCGCGAGGGACCCTTGGAAACATAGAATGGTCTCCCGACGGCGAGAGGCTGATCATACCCTATGATCAAGCTGTCGCCATAGTGGGCAGGGATGGCAGTATTGCAAGAGAAGTTCATACAGAGACCATCTACCCGTATAGGTGGGCCTCCTGGAACCCCACCAACTACTCCCAGCTAGCACTCTCAGGATATAATACAGTCTACAGCAAGGGGGGACTCGTAATAGTCTACTCAGGTGCTCTTGTAAGCATCACAACAAGCCCTCCCATCACCAAGGTATGCTACTCGCAGACCTGTGGATCTAGCATAAGCTTCAATCCAGTCACGGAAACCTATAATGTGACCCTCACTCTGGAGGCTGGCGTGCCAGGTGGAGGGGTACAGATAGTAAACGTTACAGTGGCTGTGAGGGCGCTCCCCTTCCAAGAATACAGCTACAAAGCGTTCAGTCTCCTAGCTAATACGAGCCTCACGCGTAGAGTGATGGACGGGAGAGCCCTAGTCGTGATACTATGGGGAGCAGGGGCCAGCGCCTCGATCTCTAACAGCACTGGAGAATACAATGTGTCATCCAACGTCATAGTAGTCGAGCCTGGAGCCTACAATATCACGATCTACCATAAGAAGCCTAGCAGTTATATTGGTCCGTCCAGCCTCTTCGTGAAGAAGGTCGTATTCACAGCTCATGGGGGAGATGTCCTCGTATACAATTTCACCGGCTTCAACCCCGAAAACCACCTAGCATTGATCCAGCTCTTGACGGTACCAGGATCCACTCTCACCGTCTCCTATAACGGCTCCAAGGGGACTACGAGCGTCACTAACTCCTCCGCCACCTACCTTGTCCCGGCAGGCCACATACACATAACACTAGAGCTTCCCAGCAAGAATGTACTAGTCAGCGATATGAGCATGCTGGAGAAGTCCATCGACACCATACTCTACCCAGGCGACGTACTACATTTAACGTTCACCTATAATGATATTCTAGGCCGCATATCGATCAAGGGGCCTGAGGGAGCGATCCTATCCATCACGCCACCATGGTCTACACCCTATCATCAAGTAAAGTATAACTTCACCCTTACAGGGCAGGAACTAGAACTATGGGCGTATCCAGGAGTATACAGTGTAGAAGGCAGCGTTGAGGTACCAGCGAACTTTATTGGCCCGAAGACAGCCAGTGTAGAGTTCAATATAACCGTGGAGAGGGGGAGGACCGCGTGGATCGACCTCTATTCTCAGGGCAATCTAAGCACTGTGCTCGCGCTGCTGGAGAGATCCGCGAATTTGATTATAGAGTCCGAGCCAGGCTATACCGTGAGTATACATTACGATAACAAGACTCTCGAGTACAACCTGACCAACGGAACTATTAAGCTCCTAGTACCCCCCGGCGAGTACACTCTCAATCTTATAGATCCGAATAGACACGTTATAGTTAATACAAAACAGTTGACAGTGGCAGGGCCAGGGAACATAACACTCTCCCTCCAGGCCGCCGTACCGTCTACCACCCCATCCAGCGCCCCGGTGGTAGTAACTCAAACGGGGAGTAGTGGAATGATCAAGAAGGCCCTGGGAGTACTCATTATATTGATAGTTGTAGTAGTTGCAGCGGTGCTTGTTGCTAGGATGAGGGCAAGGGCTTTAGAATTCTAGCTTGGAAGCGGAGGATTCTCCACCATGGGTAGGTTCCTCGTTATAGGAGGGTGCAGGTTTATAGGATACGATGTTGCCGCATCCCTCATTGAAGAGGGAAACCAAGTCATAATATACGATGATACAAGATGCCCTTCGACGCCGAGTGGAATCGCCCGGATAATAATCTCTCCGCCAACAGACTATGAGAGACTCCTCGAAGAGGCAAGGGATGCAGATGTAATCTATAATTTCTACGAGTACAGCGGCGTAATAGAGTCCAGGAGGAATCCCGAGAAGGCGTTCGCCAGGAACGTCATGGTTTCCTCCCTCCTATACAGGATAGTAGCCCATTCACGCGTATACAGGGTAATCCACGCTTCTACAGCGGGAGTATATGGAGAGGCCCAATACCTCCCTATAACTGAGGAGCATCCAACCAACCCCCTAAACTGGTATGGTGCGACAAAGCTAGCTGGAGAGATACTCGCCCGGGAGATCCATGTAGAGAAGAAAGTTGACACGGTTATCCTCCGATTCTTCAACGTCTATGGGCCGGGAGAGTGGATGAGGGAAAATCCTGGAGTAATACATTATTTCATCATTAATGCTTTGATGGGCGCACCCTTACGCCTTGAGGGTGGAGGTGGACAGGTTAGAGACTTCATCCACGTAGCCGATGCTGTCAGGGCTTCCCTAACAGCCCTGGACATTAAGCCCGGCATTTATAATGTTGGCTCGGGCAGGGGGGTTTCGATAAGAGACGTCCTCGCTATAATCCAAGAGATACATGGTAGTCCATTAGAGGTTGTCATCGCCCCCGCCAGGTTCAATGATATCTCTAGAAGCGTCGCCGATATAGGAAGGATCAGCGAGGCTTCAAAGTGGAGGCCCCTAATCCCGTTAAGGGATGGGTTGAGGCACCTCTATAACCTGTATAGGGAGAGGTTGCAGGTCAGCTAGAGAGGATCCTGCATGCCTCCCGTATTATGTCCGCCTCTATTCTTTTATAGTATGAGTTAACAATCTGTTCATTAACCAGGCTTCCATGAGGCCGTAGGGCGCCCGAGAAAGTTTTCGGGATGTGGAGTAGCTCGTGGATAAGCGTCTTAACTTTCTCGCTGCAGGAGAGCTTGTTGAATCTCTCAGTTATCACCTCGATCACGTAGCCAGGCTCGAGGCCCGCGGCGATCCATGCTTTGGGGAGACCGTAGATCCTCGCTAATGCCCTCGATGCTGAGCCCTTGCTCTCGACGCAGCTTATCCTGTTAGGGTCTATGTGTGGGAAGAGACCTGTGGAGAGGATGAGGCGTAGGGCTTCACACACCTTTGGGGAGGGCTTATACTCGACCCTCGACATGCCTGCGGCTTCGCCCCCCGTCAAGCTACTTTCTCCACTGCTAGTGCTGATAGGATGGAAGCGTATATGTTGGCTGTAACCGGATCCGTGTCGACAACGATCTTGTTGAGCTTGACTCCTCTCAGGCTCGATGAGAGTATTAGGTCCTTGTAATTGTGCTCATCCACACCCGCTATGAACGCCGCTGTCTCCAGGGGACCCTTAGCGGTTGAAACCTCGTCGAGCGGCTTGGGCGTTGAGCCTGTGAGTATCGAGTAGTAGCGTGCGCCCGCCTCGAGGGTTGGCGAGTAATATATTGATTCATAGTTTTTACCAGCCAGGGATTCTAATTCTCTAGAGTACCTGTTGGACACCCATTCTACTGCAGAGTCGAGTGCCTCTACCTCCGCCTTAACCCTCTCCTCTCGGGCTCCCATCAGCTTAGGCCTCCAATATAGTGTCGCAGCCATCATGGTGAGTAGGGGGGCGGGCGATTTTACAATAATCCTCTCCACTCCAAGGCTGGACAGCGTCTCCTCCACCGCGGGGTGGAGGCTTGGACCCACTACTACTACTTCGACTCCTAGCGCTGAAGAGGCCATCGCTAGGTTAACTGTCCTAGCGTCTCTCTCGTCCATGGAGAAGGCTACCACCCTGTCTACCTCCCGGTATGGGAGGATGTGCACGCTCGCGAGGCTGGTATGGGCTAGGAGTGCATTGCGACCGGCGTGGAGTAGTGTGAGGTAGAGTGTGTATGCGGCTGGCTCTGCCCGCCAGGTATAGGTTATGATCACCTCTCCCTCCAAGCTGACGTGGGGGAGGGTTGACGCTTGCCTTAACGCCTCGTTGATCACTGCCTCAATGCTAGACGATTGCAATGTCCAACGCCCTGCAGCAACTGCACTTCCCGGGGTCCGGGTCCCTCGCCAGCCTTGGTATAGTCTTGTATAGTATTTCCTTGGCCCTCGAGACGTTCTGGGTCATTATCCTCTCAACCTCCTCCGCTGTAACGGGATGGTCTGCCCATACATCGTAGTCGGTGACCATTGCTAGTGTTGCGTAGCATACCTGGGCCTCGCAGGCAAGGTTTACCTCGGGGACGAGGGTCATACCTATAATGTCGGCTTTGAACACCTCCTTCCACACCCTGCTCTCGGCCCTAGTGCTGAACCTGGGTCCCTCGATGCACACGTAGGTTCCCTTGGGATGTATAGTGTAGCCTAGCTCTCGCGCTGAAGCGGTAATCTCCTCGCGGAGATCGTCGCAGAATGGGTCGGCCATGCTTACATGTGCGGTGATGGGGCCGTCGAAGAAGGTGTAATCCCTCTTCTTAGTCATGTCTATGAACTGATCCGGGACGACGAAGTCCCCCGGCTTATAGTCCTCGCGGAGGCTCCCCACTGCAGAGACGCTTATTATCCACTTAACCCCGAGGCTCTTGAGGGCCCATATGTTAGCCCTATAGTTTATCCTATGGGGCGGTATCCTATGCCCCCTCCCATGCCTTGGGAGGAAGGCGACTCTTACTCCCCCAAGCCTGCCAACTGTTATGAAGTCGCTGGGCTCCCCATAGGGCGTGTAGACCCGGACCTCAACAGGGTCCTCAATTATGCCTGGATCGTATAGGCCGCTTCCACCGATAATGCCCACGTGGGCGGAGACGCCCTCCGGCCTAGTCACGGGCCCGGTCAGGTACGACATAGACACCACCATCTAGAAGACTGTATCCCTGGAATCCATTAAATCTTGGATACCGCCCAGTCTACATAGGCGAGGCTTCTAACAGCCATAGTCGCATATAACCCTCGGGGTAGCGTGAGCCATAGTATTATCCTGCCACCCTCCACACGGCAAGAGGACCTACAAGCCTCAACAGCCACAGGCCTCATAGGGGCCTTAGCCGGAAGCAGGCGCGCTGGTATCGCCTCCTCCTCCAGCACCTCCCATAGTAGGGACGACCATCTCCCCGATTTGGAGAGGAGCCTCCTCGAGGGTAGGTGGGCGAGCCACGCCTTCCTCTCCACGGGGCAGAGGGCTCTAGACTCCCTCTCATAAACTCTTGGAGGAACCCCCTCCTCTAGTACCCTGCTGAGCATCCTATTCCATATATAGGATTCGAGGGCGTCCCTAGCAATAGATTGGGGAGTATGGTTGAGTACCCTGTAAGGGTCCCCCTCCTCCCTCATCTCCTCGAGGGCTCTCTCCTCATAACCCCCATGATAAGGGGGTTGCATGGGATACCAGTACCTATACTCTCGGACTAGAAGGCCTGGAGCCGGAATACCCGCTAGGAGCCCATAAAGGTGAGTGTTGGGCCTCTCAACACCGAACCGCTGGGGCCCATAGAAGCCAGGAACCACTAGTCCACCCGCCGCCCCGCAAACGCTCCGAGGATCTCCTTCAACTATGGTGACTTCAACCCTGAAATTATTCCAGCCGTGAACGCCTAGCTTAGGCCCCCTAGTCCTCCTCCCGATTAGCCATGCGTTGAAACCCTCTCCCTCTATCCTCTCCGGCCTCTTCGCAGCACCTCTAACAAAGACGTACTGGTACGAGATTGAGTCTGTGTCTTTGAGACCAAGAATCCTGGCCTCCCCACCCGTCTCCCGACTAATCAGGGATGCGAGCCTCTTAGATGATATCCCCTCCTTCCTTGCCCAGTAGAGTATCCACTCACCCTCCCTCTCCACCCGGAGCCTCCGCTCAGCTACTATGAAGCCGTCTGGCCTGTTGAGCCGGACGAGGGAGCCTGTGATGGGCTTATATCGTATCCCCCACGCCGCCTCTAGGGCTCTCGAGAGTACCGGCTGGATCGTCAATCGAGATCATTCCTCACCCGTATACCTGGGCGGGTAACAAGTATTATCGCGGAGGCTAAAACATAGTTGACTTGAGGCCGCGGTGACTGGGCCCCTACTCGCCGAGGCCGGGTCTGTATACTGGCTGTTGAGGAGGTGGTCCTCTGCAATAGTGTAGGAGCGGCCGCCTAGTATAGTTTCAGGCTTCCCGTCACCCTATCCACCAATGCGTTTGGAGCCGGCCCTACCGCGACCGCGGTCTTAGTTCCCGGCGGCAGCTGTGTGTGGCCGGCGTCGGCAACCAGGCTTGCAGGGAGGCCTTCGGCTTTCGCCTTCTCGTAAACCATTAGGAGCTCCTCTAAGCTATCAACCCTCAGCACCACCTTCTTCTGTCCCTCAACCCTCCACTTCTCGAGCCACTCCCTCCACTCCCTCTTCTTCGAGGATAGTATGAGGAATACAGCCTCGCAGGCCGCGTGAGCCGCTTGAGCAGCCGCCTTCCCCCTTCCCATTTCAAGGTCTCTACGCAGTACTATCGACTGCTTCATCCTACAGGGCACCGTTGGGAGCTTGTCTGGAGATGGATTAATAGATTGGATGGGGACCCTCAAGTGTACTGGTGGATGCATTGGTATGGTTCTCCCTAGTGGTGACTAGTGATAGAGTATACCGTGGTGAGAGGGAGGACAAGCTCACACCCCTGGTGAGGGAATACCTTGAAAGGAAAGGCCACGTCCTCATACACTCAACCATAGTCCCCAACGACCCAGGGATGATAAGGAGAGCCGTACTGGACGCGGCCAGCAGGGGGGATATAGTCCTCGTCACTGGAGGCACGGGCCCCTCCAAGCGTGATGTAACCGTCGACGTCCTGGAAAGAATCGCTGAGAGGAGGCTGGAGGGCTTCGGCGAAGCCCATAGGCTGAAGAGCATGGAGAAGGTGGGCTATAAAGCCCTCCTATCGAGGGCGAGCGCCTACCAGATCGGGCACTCCCTCATAATAGTATCACCGGGGGCACCAGGCGCCGTAGAGGTAGCCCTAGAGATGGCGATGGATGTAGCGGAGCACGTAAAGGCCATTGCTCAGGGGGCAAGTAGATGGGATAAGGGATGCCCGGGGAAAGACTCTTAACCCCCACCTCTTAAAAAAGGGGAGTTTGAGGGAAGGACGAGATGCCAAACGACTTCATAGTAGGCAAGCACGTCTATGGAAGCCTATACGGTATACCAAAAGACCTCGCCAGCAACGAGGAATACCTCAGGGACCTGATAAAGAGGGCAGTAGACGCTGCAGGAGCGACTCTAGCGGAGCTGAAGAGCTGGAGGATAGAGGGGGAGAAGGGGGGAGTGAGCGTTATAGCCCTTGTTCTCGAGAGCCACCTAGCACTCCACACCTGGCCCGAGTACGACTACGCCACCTTCGACGCCTACACCTGCGGCGAGAACACTGACCCATGGAAGGCCTGGGAGCTCGTCCTCCGCGAACTCAAGCCCAAATACTACACGGTCCACTACACGGACCGGAGCCAGAAACCGATACCATACCATCCCGAGGAGGAAGCCATTCCAGCCAAAGAGGCTCCAGCCTAACGTGTAAGACTGCTATCTCACTTTATAGTTTCAACATCGAAGATAAGCAGGTTCCCATTAACTGGATTCTTAAATGCTACTACAATTGAGAGCACTCCTGGATCCTGGGGGCTATTAATAAAGAAGTACAAGTTAACCTTCTGGAGCGGTTGAATAGTAATCCCCCAGAATGGTACCGCCATATCATCGGGTAGACCGACAACACTGCTCCTAGCCGCATCCAAGAGAGAGGGGCCGTTTATCGAGGTATCAATCTCGGAAGCATAGTATCCCAAACCCCTTACATCCGCGTCGGGCGGGAGAGGGAGTCCCCATAGCTCCCCAGACTCGTAGAGGTTGTATAGATCCTTGCATGGCATTATATTCTCGAACTCGACTGAATTAGTATTGTTGAGCAGCTCCACAACCCCATCACCGTCACTGTCATTGGCAATCCAAGCATACAGCTGCCTAGCTGGTTGCCCAGGATTGGTATAGTCTACTGGCGTCGCTATTATTGAACTGTCAACGGATAATCCACCTGTACCCTGTGCAACCGGGAGCAACGATAAGTAAACCCTTAACGGGTCCCCAGCCCTATTCGCTACACTAACCATGGTACAATACTGGTACTCGCCGTTAACGTTTGATGACGTGTAGATTTCAACGTGAACACTGATATAGTTAGAGTACGTAGAGTATGTGTTGTAGAGGGACTGTTCGACCCCCTGCCTCGCGTATATACCTGTAAAATAACCGTATAGGGCTATTGCAACGGCTAGTGTAGCTGCTACAAGTATCATTAGTGATATGGCGTTAGCCTGGCCCCTCCTCCTAGTGTTCGAATCCATCTAAACCCACCAGTCTCCCGCTACACTACAATATAACCTCACTCACATATTATCTTTTTACCGTAATCCACCCGCCACTGCCAGCCGTGAAGATGCGAAGTAAGACATATTGCTGTACATACGTCATTTAAAGGAGAGTGAGGGGGCATTTATTGTCTAAGAGGAGTAGAAGAGGCCAGTCAGAAGTTATCGGAGGCCTAATAGTGCTAACACTGCTATTCATGTTCGCGATACCAATAATTATGAACACCTACTACTCAATGGTAAAGACAGGGCAACAAGTCAAAGCCTCTCTAACACAGGAGAAGGGCAGCTTCAACGAGAAGCTCAGCGTTGGCCCCGTAGACCCGAACAGTGAACTTGCTCGGCGAGCTGGATGGGTGCCGGGAGTATGGATAAATAACACGGGAACGGTTGCCGTCACGCTGGACAAGCTCTACCTAGTAGACACCTACAATAACACGATCTACAAAGTATACGATTTAAAGAATGCGAGGCCGGGAACGCCTATTGATATAACTAAGATGCTAATAGATGTAACCTCGGAGGGCACCTCAAAAGGAACACCGCCCTCTGGACAACCCATAACACTTCAGCCAGGCGAAACCCTACTAATAGTATTCAACACATCCCTCATCAACGTGGCACCACACCTCGTAGTCTTAGTAGAATCCTCAAGGGGAATACTCCATCCCATAGCCGGCGCCACGGGCACACAAACCCTCTACCCCGGACGGCCAGGAGGCGCAGGGGGAGGGGCTGGAGCTTGGAGGGGGATATTTACACCCCAGAGCGGCTTCAGCCTAATAGGCTATGATCAACTCGCAAAATACGGTACATACTATGCGTGGAAGCCACCAATATTTGTGAAAGTGGAGCCAGAAGCTTTGGAGTTCTACCACAGCTTCATATATGAAGACCCAGACTATCCCGGGATGTATATGCTTGACGTGCAGGTTTATGAGAGCAAGCGGGGGCCCGATTACTACCTATTAGTCGTAACCCCCTATAAAATGAAGTCTGTGAATCTGAAAGATGGATATACAATATATGTGAGAGGATATGTAGGAACGTATGATACAGGACCGGGGAATAATAAGGCCACATATATTAGCGGCTACGCTTTCGAGGTCATTATCGTCAACTCTCATGGCAGTGTAAAATACCAGTTCGGCCCCTATCAACCCATCATCTTGGGATCTAGCCAGGATTACGGGATAATTGAGTCCGACTTCGATGGGAACGGGATAAATGAGCTGACCTTCTTCTCCTACCTTAATGGACCTACGTACTCGAGCAGTGAGAGAATTAATATAGACGCTGATGGCGATGGAAGTAGGAGTAAGGACGCTTTAGTCTGGACTTACATGGCTGCCAGGGATATAAGCGGTGTTGACTATGTGAAGGTTACCGTGAAGCTCAACTATTACTGGACAGACTTAATGCGTGGCGAATGCCCTAATTGGAGTTACAGGCACCTTAAGGTATTCTCTATAGTCGTGTGGAAGTATGACAGGGATTCTGGAACGTGGAGAATTGCGCAGTATCAGGACTTCGGGTATACGAGTGAGAAGCCTGTCCAGTTCCAGAAGACAGCAACATTCCCTCTAGATCATGACAGTACCTACCGTGTAGGAGTAATGATGTATGACAATTATAGGGACTGGGATGGTTATGGCTACCATTGCTATAAGGACTTCACCATGAGCCTGGAGCACATGATAGTCGAGTATGGAGTCTACAACCCGCTATTCCAGGAGAGCCCACCACTATACATTGTAGCTATTCCGCAAGCCGATCTCATCGGAGACATAGGAGAGAAGGACTATGCCAAAGCATATAACATCTCGGACCTATCAACGGCCAAAGTCCTAGCCCAACAGTCTCTACTCAATAAGCTCGAAAGCGAGCTGGGCTACGCGGGGGTGGCTGGCTATACGGTAGTAAGGGACCCCACTACACTCTGTAAACTACTCTTCTCTAGCGACCCTCCGAAATACGCTGTAATAATCTGGCTGCAGGGCAATAAGACACTCTCCGAAGTCACTGAGGGAGTCTGTAGCGTTGATTATTCTACACTCCGAGATAAGATCAGGGAGAATCACTGGGTACTAGTATGGCCCTTTGGCAAGCCATTCGGTGACATCACGGCTACATACACCTTTAACCACAGGGTCACTATTAATGGGCCCGGCAACTACACTGGGAACATTACTGAGGAGGGCATAAGTGTTAGGAAGAAGGCATACGCCTTCTACCTCCTAAACAGTGTCCCGTTCGAATACGAGGTCGTAGTTGGAGGTGACGATTTAGTAAAGAATACATCCTTCTACAAGATAGATGAGGATACCTATGGTACTGTTGGTTTCTGGGTATACGATTCCACCTATACGATAGTAAAGGGAGCGGTAGTACTCAACCCTGTCCACGTAGACTGGGATGCCTCTGGAGACGGAGCCCTTCCAGAGACTATCGCGCAGCAGGTAGTTTACTCGGCCCTCATAGCGTGGGTCGAGACATACCAGAACACTTGAGACCGGTAAATCCTTCCATTTTCCAACTAATACACTAGTGGACCGGCTAGTCTCTTTACTAGGATATGGAGCTCTCGTCACCTATAAAGGTGTATATTGATTACTTGTCTTTGACAATAATATAGAGTGGCAGTGGGAGCTATGAGGTCTGTTAAGTTTAAGTTAGCACTAGAAGATGTCCGAGAGGAGGATGGTAGATATACTGCTACTATTCGTTTGAAGGTTAGTGGAGAGGATAGGCTGATTAGGCTGGAGAAGCTTGCTCACCGTCCATATGAGGCTTGGGCCCGATTAGAGGAGGGGGTTCTCACGATCGACCTCATAGGTCCTGGCGGGGAGGGTTATGCGAGCTGCATAATCCACTTGGAGAATCTAGAGAAGCGGAATTGCAGGAGCCTGCTGCTTCCACCCTCCGAGTAGGAAGGATCCTAGGGGAAACCCGCTCTCCCTAAACAAGTGTTCACCGCTTGGGCGAGCGTGTTGAATCGGGGTCTAAGGGGATTACGGGCTCTAGCTATGTTCCTGGTATGGTCCCTGGGGTGTTTAACTGGAATTCAACCTGTGGGGGAGTTAGTTTCCGGTTAACTCTACCCCTGCTCGCCTGGCTGGTTGAGTTAAGCCCCGGTTAACTCTACCCCTCCAATCACAGCCAAAAACCATACCATTCGATTAAATATTTATACTAGTTTAACACAGATTATGGCTGTAATACTCTTCATCAGAGTACCCTGCAAGCTCAAACCCTTATGCTATATCTAGAGCGTTATATGTTGTGTGAGGCTAAGTGCGTGTAACACCTAATACTATATTTTAACACATTTTTATTACTAATTCCTGGTATTAATCACACGGTTTTTGGCTGGAGAGAGGGGGTTTATGGTCTATATTATGGGGCGGCTTGCTTGGGCTTCTCAGTGACCTTTAATACCAAATATAACCATTAATATTTATTCTTATGTTTATATCGAGTATTATTAGGCTGGATCCAGAGCCAACAATACATGCCATGATATAGCTGATAGCCCGCGGATCCTAGGAGTACAATGCCCAGTGTAATACCGGTATCATGTACCGTTAGACATCCACCAGTACACTTACCAGTTGACAGGAGAGTGGATGCATCCACACACTGCAGGAAGCACTCTACCCCCCGTTGGGGAAAGGCTTGTTCGACTATTGGATGGTAATAGGTACCGTGTTTAATGCCCCCCAATACCTTCAGTAATTGTGGGGATGATGTAGCCGACATAGTGGCTACTTGATGGCCGAGGGTCAATGGGCTGACCCGTCATGACGAGGACTTCATGATTATTTATCTTGATTGAAAGCTAATAATACAAGTAATGGGCGTTCAAAGTGCTCGCCCGAAACAGTAAATTCTGCATTGCTGGAGTAGTCTCGGAGCTATACAGTAGAAACTTAATAGATGATATAGTAAGCGAGGTTAAGGCTTCAGCGCGGAAGTTCCCTAATGAGTTTCTGGGCGTGTACCGTGACCCCGAGCTTTTACGGGAGGCTGTTGCTGCCTGCAATGTTGTTCTTCTTATCGTCGGGAGCGGTGGTACTGAGGGAATAATTTACAAGGGACTCCGACATTATAGGGGGAGCCTACTGCTACTCAGTTATAATGCCCATAATAGCTTAGCTGCCGCCGTCGAAGTCTTGCCGGCACTGCGCGACGCGGGTGTAAGGGTTACCCTGTATAATCACAGGTTGGGCTATGAGCGTAAAGGGCTCAAGGACTATTTGAGGGTCGCTAGCGCCCTGGCAAGGTTCTACTCCTCAAAGATAGGATTGCTCGGTGGACCTGCTCCTTGGCTCGTGTACTCTGGCATGACAGCTGAAGAGGCTGCCAGATTCGGGCCTAGGATAGCGGAGATACCATTGAAGAGGCTATATGAATATTACATGGAAGTTGGAGACGAGGAAGCCCATGAACTCGCAGAGATGTATAGGGGGAGGACTTCTTCCCTGATAAGCGATAAGGGCCTATTAAACGTTATGAAATTACACCTTGCAGTGAAAAGGATAGTGGAGGAAGAGGAGCTGGATGCCTTCACAATAGACTGCTTCGAGGTAACCAGGGTCCTCGGCGTAACACCCTGTTTTACTCTAGCCTATCATAACTCGATAGGGGTAATCGCCGGCTGCGAGGGAGACCTCTCATCCCTGCTAGCCATGATGATAGCTTCCTACATCTCAGGCGGCCCGCCCTTCATGGGCAACCTGGGAGATGCCACTCAGGACACAATAGTAGTCTCACACTGCACGGCCCCGTTAAATCTAGGCTTATACTACTTTACAACCCACTTCGAGACGGGGAGGCCGCTCGGGGTGAGCGTGACTCCTCCAGCAGGGAGGGTTGTAACCATACTGAAGCTCAATCATAGGAGGAAGCAGGTCTTGGTGGGTAGAGGCACCATTGTGTCTTCGAGCCCACGTCCAAACCTGTGTAGGACGCAGGTGGTTGTAAGGGTCCCCTTCGACCCCGAGATCCTACTAGAAGAGTCCCGGGGGAACCATTACACTCTAGTACTGGGAGACCATGTGTGGAAGGTTAGTGTTGCGGCGAGGCTATTGGGGCTCAACGTCGTAGACCTCACCCGGATAACAGGCTAGATACCTTCTCTACTAGCCACCCCAGTACATCTAGTATGCTTGGACCGTAGTGGGCGAGGCTGTCTGGCTCCAGTATTATGATTCTATTCTCTTCTAGCGCCTTCAGCTTATCTAGGCCTCTCTCCCGGAATGATTCGAGGATCTTCTCCTCACTGTACTTCTTGTAGGGGGCCTTCTCATATAGGAGGACGTGAGGGTCCCTCTCTATGATAGCTTTAGTATCGGGGTTTATTATCCATGGCTGCCGGATGTCGCTGAATATGTTAGCTAGCCCTACCCTGTAGAGAGCATCGTCTATGTAGCTGTGGGCTCCTATAGAGACTGGGCCTCCAAGATCTATCTCGTAGTATACTCTCACATCCCCTTCTATTCTTCCAAGCCCCTCAAGCTTCCCTGCAAGATCCTGTGATAGTCTTCTCGCAGCTTGGATCTCCCCTGTAACGATCCCTGTCTGGACGACCATGTCTATGATTCCCGGCAGGGAGACAGGTAGGGGGATGGGGTAGACTGTGTAGCCTTTACTGTCTAGTTCTAGTGCGAGCCTCCTCTGGGCTCCGGTCGTCACCAGTATTAGGTCCGGGTCGAGTTCTTCGAGCTTCCTGTAGTTTACCTGGAAGTAGCTGCCGAGCCTAGGCTTCTTCTTCGCCTCCTCCGGCTTGTTGCAGAAGAAGCTGACACCAGCTATCCTATCCTCTAGTCCCAGCAGGAAGAGGATCTCTGTTATCGCGGGGGCAAGGCTGACTATTCTCTCCGGCCTCTCTGGCACGCTCACCTCTCTTCCTAGGACCTCGGAGAATACCTTCACCTCTCCCATCTACTGGACACCCTAACCAATCCTGTACAGTAGGTTTCAAGTGATAGACTAATTAGCCCACTACATAACCATATAGGATTAATAGGATATATATCGCTCGGAAGTGAAGGGTCATGCCCCACCTCTTTAACAAGGATGAAGTAGAGCGATTGAAGAAGGAAGTTGAACGTTGGGAGAGGGAAGTCGTCCCCCAGTGGCTTAAACGGCTTCCTGAGAGGATGGATGAATTCACAACCCTATCCGGTATACCTGTCAAGAGGGTCTACACTCCAGCCGACATAGAGGACTTCGACTACATGGAGAAGCTAGGCCTCCCGGGCACATACCCCTTCACGAGAGGCATACACGCCACCATGTACAGGGCGAGACTCTGGACTATGAGGATGTTCTCCGGGTTCGGAGGCCCAGAGGAGACGAATGAGAGGCTCAAGTTCCTTATAAGGCATGGAGAGACAGGATTGAGCCTGGCATTCGACTACCCCACTCTCATAGGGATAGACCCCGACGACCCCCTGGCTGAGGGGGAAGTAGGCATCGTCGGCGTGAGCGTGCCAACACTTAAGGACATGGAGATCATATTCGACGGCATAGACATGGGTGCTGTGACCACGAATATGACGATAAACCCGCCAGCCCCGGTGCTCTTAAGCTTCTACGTCGCCACAGCCGAGAAGCAGGGGGTACCCTACGAGAGGATTGGTGGAACAACCCAGAATGATCCCCTCAAAGAGTTCATCGCGCAGAAGAGCTATGTCTTCCCGCCCGAGCCTGCAGTGAAGGTTGCAATGGACCTTATAGAGTGGAGCGTGAAGAACCTCCCCAAGTGGAACCCGATAAGCATATCCGGCTACCATATAAGGGAGGCTGGAGCCACCGCGGTCCAAGAGCTAGCCTTCACCCTTGCCGACGGGATAGAGTATGTAAGGCAGCTGATAAACAGGGGACTCAACGTCGACGAGTTCGCGCCTAGGCTGTCATTCTTCTTCGACTCTCACATCAACTTCTTCGAGGAGATCGCTAAGTTCAGGGCTGCGAGGAGGATGTGGGCCAAGATAATGAAAGAGTGGTTCGGGGCCAAGAAGAGGAGGAGCATGTGGCTCAGGTTCCACACACAAACCGCCGGCGTTAGCCTAACCGCCCAGCAACCCTACAACAATATAGTGAGGACCGCTATAGAGGCTCTAGCCGCAGTGCTCGGTGGAACCCAGAGCCTCCACACCAACAGCTTCGACGAGCCTTTCAGGGTGCCCAGCGAGTTCGCCGCCAAGATCGCTTTGAGAACCCAGCAGATCATAGCCTATGAGACGGGGGTGGCTGATACCATAGACCCGCTGGCTGGCTCCTACTTTGTAGAGTGGCTAACTGATGAAATGGAGGAGAGGGCGTGGAGGTATATTGAGAGGATCGAGAGGATGGGTGGGATGCTGGAGGCTGTGAAGAAGGGCTTCCCCCAGAGAGAGATAACCGAGGCGAGCTACCAGTTCCAGAAGGACGTTGAGGAGGGTAGGAAGTTCATTGTTGGAGTCAATATTTTCGTAGAGGAAGAGGAGGATGAGGTTAGAAACGTTCCCCTCCTAGAGTTCGACCAGGAGGAGATAGAGGAGAGGCAGAAGAGGAGGGTGAAGATGGTTAGGAGTATGAGGAACAAGGAGAGGTGGGAGAGGGCTCTAAACAACCTCCGCCGGGCGGCGGAGAGGGGTGAAAACATAATGCCATATGTACTAGAGGCGGCTAAGGCCTACGCGACCCTGGGAGAGATAATGGGGACCCTCAAGGAGGTGTATGGAGTATATGTCGAGCCCCCAATCTACTAGAGCGGTAGACGCTCTGCTAGCCCCCACGAAGAGGCCCATCAAGGTGCTCGTGGCGAAGATAGGTATAGACGGCCACGATAGGGGGGCGAAGGTTATCGCTAGAGCCTTGAAGGACGCGGGCTTCGAGGTAGTCTACACAGGTATAAGGCAGACGCCGAGGCAGGTGGCAGTAGCGGCTGTGCAGGAGGATGTAGACGTTATCGGCGTAAGCATACTGAGCGGCGCCCACATGCACCACGTCAAGAAGCTCATGGAGGAGCTGAAGAAGCTCAACGCCGACGACATACCAGTGGTGGTGGGGGGCACTATACCTATACCGGACATAGAGCCGTTGAAGAAGCTCGGGGTAAAGGAGGTTTTCCTGCCGGGTACAAGCCTTAGGGATATAGTGAGAGTCGTGAGGACCCTAGCCGAGGAGAAGAGGAGAAGAGAGGAGTCCTAACCATCACTCCCCAACCCAACATTTTATAGAGTAACACGCGGGAACCACCTACAAGGGTGCATCCTCGCTTGCAGATCATACACGCCTCGGACACCCATCTAGGAGCGAGACCCTACGGGATACCACAGCTTCGCGACCACGTCCTCGAAGCATTCAATAAACTGATCGAGTACGTGGTCGAAGCGAAGCCCGACTTCCTAGTAATATCCGGAGACGTCCTAGACAGGCCTAAGCCGGAGACCGAGATAATACACTATCTTGTAAGGAAGCTCAAAGAAGTGACTAGACACGGCGTAAAGGTTGTGCTGGCTCATGGAGAACACGATACTCCATCCCGACGGGATAAGACTAATCTGGAAGTGATAGCTGAAGCCTTGGATGGAGTATACGCGCCCAGGGTGAGCGGGGAGTCCCTAGAGGAGAGGGTTTCCCGCTCTATACTAAGGTTCGATGAAGGCACTATTGCAGTATACCAGTTCATTAAAGCTCATCCAGATAGGCAGAGGGAGTATGCAAGCCTAATTCTTCCATTATACAGTAGGGCTCTCGATAAGATAAACGGGGTGAAATTATTCGTAGCACACATCGGGATAGAGGGAGTGCTATTCGATAACGCGACGCACGCCAACATAAGAGACCTTCCAAAAGCCGACTATGCTGCACTAGGACATCATCATGGGAGATGGTATTGGAGGAGAGAGGGAGATGCAGGCCCCAAGCTAGCGGTATACCCGGGCAGCCTCTACCCTTTAAACATCAGGGAGGTTAGGAGCGATACTAAGAGGGGACCCCTCCTAGTGGATCTCTCAAGTGATGAGCCCGTGATCCAGGAGGAGTATGAGATTGAGGTGGCGAAACACGTTGTAGTGGGACCCGTCAGGATAGAGGCAAACAAGTACCTTGAAGCGAAGAGGAGACTCGTAGAGCTGGTTGAGAGGCAGATACGTGGCTTGAGTGGAGAGGTGATCGTTCACGCAGAGGTAAAGATCGGCCCCGGGGTATCGAGGAGCCGAGTTGACTCGATAGTAGCCGAGGCGGCCAAGAACCTTGGTGTACTCATAGTTCCCAAGATAGAAACCACCCACAGCATCAGGGGGGTAGCTGGAAGGGAGGTATCCATAGCAGGCATAAATCCAGTCGAGATCATAAAGGCCTCCTACGGCGTCTCCCAGGAGACGGCGGAGCTCATACTAGCGCTTAAGGACGCCCTCTCATCCGGCGATCTCGAAACTGCTGAGAAGATAATTGACGAGCTAACCACTAAGGGCGAGCTTTTGAAAATTGCTGCTAGAATGGGGTTGAGGTGAAAAATATGGGTAGGTATACGATCAAGGAACTCGCCCTCACAAACATTACGACCCACTCTAACACGAGGCTCACAGAAATACCAAGGCGTGGAAGCCTAGCCATTATAGGGCCTAATGGAGCGGGGAAGTCGAGCATTATAGAGTCAATATACTTCGCACTAACCCTTTCACCTCTAGGAACAAGAAATACCAGAGACCTAGTCTCATGGGGGCGAGAGCAGGGGAAGATTACCCTCGTACTAGAATCTGATGATGGAGACGAGATTAAATCCATCGTATACATTAAGGCCAGAGATAGGAGGGCGAAGGAAGCCTACCTATTCAGGCAAGGTAAGACAATAGCTACTGGAGTAGACAGCTACAAGAGGGAAATGGCAAAACTCCTGGGGATCCGTAGTGTCCGGGATTATGATGACCTCTTGAGGCTCAGCGCAATAATCCCACAGGGGGGACTGCAGGAGATAGCACGTGAAATGAGCAAACCCTCCAAGTTCAGGGAGCTTGTAGAGAAGTCTATAGGGTTGCCGGATTATAAGAGAGCCGTAGAAAAGCTTGAACAGGCTACACTAGAAGTTGACGGCTACACTTTCAACATACCAAGGATCTCCTCCGTACACCCGGCCATGATCGCCTCTAGGTCCAAGAACTACAAGAGACTAGTCGAGAAGATAGCTGATACAAGAGAAAACCTTGAAAAAATAAGGAAGGAGATCAAGAACAGCATTAACCTTAAGGAGAAGCTAGAGGATGAGACCAAGAGGCTGCAAGCCTTAGCTGATAGGCTAAAGAATGAGGTTGAAGAACTATCAAAGAAGCAGCAAACGATAGCCTCGAGGCTTGAGTCGGTAAAGCAGAAAATCAAGCTACTAGGAAGGAAGAAGGACGAATATGAGAATGCTAAGAGAGAACTGGAGGAAGCTAGGAAGGCTCTCCAGCTTCTCCCTAGAGTTGAGGAGGTCGCCGGGCTCCACGATGAGTTCACGAGGATCCATGAATTGAGGAACACGATAATGAAATTAGAATATAATAAGAAAGAACTGGAATCAATACTAGAAAACCTCAAAACAATTGAGGAAAACAAGAGCTATTACGAGGAGTATGAGGGGCTAGCAGAAGAGTATGATAAGCTTGAGAATCAGCGCCTGCAACTAGCAAGTGAAAAATCAAGCTTAGAGAAAGAGGTAGAAAACCTTAACAAGCAAAGAGAAGCAATCAACTCCATCATGGATCAGCTCTCACTCCTTCTAAACCTGAAGAGAACAGGCAGTATCGAAGAAGACTATGAGTGGATAAATGCAAAGCTGAAGGAACTGGAGAGGGACAGAGACGAAGCCCGCAGGAAACTAGAAGAATTGAATAGAGAAGAGTCGAGTATTGCGAGTAAGATCGAGGAGGCGAAAAAAGCACTGGATGCAATAATATCCGCGACACAGCCTAAGTGCCCCGTCTGTGGCAGACACCTCGACGAGAATTCAAAAAGAGAAATAATAAACCGTCTAGAGGAGAGTATAGTCAACTACAGTAACAAACTGAAGAATTTGAAAAACGAGAGGCTAAGGATAGAGCAAACCCTGAGCATTATTGAAGACCAGCTGGATAGGGCAAAAGCACTCCTAAACAAGCTCTCTCTCCTAAAGGAGAGTCTAAATACTCGGGACCTAGAAGAGAAGAAGAGAAAACTAGCTGATATAGAAAGGAGATACAATGAGGTAGAGAAGAGGATAAAGGAGGTAGGAGCGCGTCTTCTAGAACTCGAAGAAGCCGTGAGAGCTTATCATTCGGCCTTAGATAATCTAGAGAAACTTGGCTTAGACCCGTCCCAAAAAGTGGAGATAGAAGCCCGCTACAGGCAGTTGACTGGAGAGCTGGAAGAGCTCCGCGCGGAGCACGATTCCAGGATACGGAGGATCCTCGAGATTACTGGGAAGAAGAGGTTAGAGGATGCGCTGGTAGAGGTCGAGAGGGCGAGGAAGCTGCTGGTCGAGCTAAAAGTGAAAGCTAGGAGAGCTGGAGAGCTCGAAGAAAAAATAAGGGAGCTGGAGAGCGAGCTAGTTGAGCTCGAGGAGGCTGAGAGTCTCCTCTCCAATCTAGAAGAGGAGTACATGGAGATAGAGAGACTTCTAAGCGAGAGAAGCGAGGAGCTGGAGAGAGTTCGTGAGGAGAAGGAGAACACTGCCAGGGAATTAGCTAAGATAGAAGCTACGATTGAGCACCTTGAAGAGAAGGAGGGCGAACTGAAAAAGGAGCTTGAAGTTCTTTCAAAAGCCAAATCCAAGATGATAACCGCGATAATGGCTGGAGTTATTATTAAAGATACCCAGGAAAAGCTGCTGGAGACCACTAGGCAGGAGCTCGAGAGTGCAATGAGCGAGATCCTGGAGAAGTTCGGCCTGGCTTACAGAGAGGTAGAGATAGATAACACGCAAGAGGGCTTCGAGGTCTATGTGAAGACGATAGACGATAAAGGAAGGATAAGGAAGGCCCAGGTATCGAATCTAAGCGGTGGAGAGCAGACTGCTCTAGCCCTCTCCTACGTCCTCGCGCTCCAGAGAGTGCTAGCGATAAAACTGGGATTCCTAATACTTGATGAACCTACCAGCAACCTTGATAGCGAGAGGAGGAGCACATTGATAGACTTGATAAGCAACCTCGCGAACTATGACCTCGCTGGGCAACTGATTATTGTAACCCATCACGAGGAAGTCATAGACAGTGTTGACAAGACTTGCAGGATCGAAAGATTGGGGGGAGGCGTTCTCGAAGGTAGATTGCTAGGGCCTGGGAGCCCAGCCATAAAATTATAATCCCCTAATCTATTAGGGTTTTGAGAATCGCTTCTGTTATATCCACAGTGTCCTTCCTCACACCAGTTCTCCAGTTATAGTATGCGATGCCTATCCAGTCGTGCACTGCATCATCTGGTCCTCTATCATTTTCCTCGAGGTACATTGAAGGCCATCCTAGTGTGCCGGCACTCCTCCAGTTGAGGTCGTCAAGGTATACTATGAGGTCTGGAGGGTCCCCATTTACTTCAGGGTATAGTTCTGAGGGCGTGTAGACTTTCGTCTCCCACCTCTCTCCATCCGGCCCCCTAACTGACTCGAGCTTCTGCTTGAACTCCTCTATGAAGCCGGGAACCTCCTCTGGGTCTATGGTGCCCTTTGGCTCTCTCCCCTTGATGTTCAGGAATATTCTGGCATAGTAGCCTCCCCAGCCCCAGGCCTTCGTCTTCTCCCAGTCAACCATGTCTGGCCGCAGGTCTACCCCGGGCTTTTCGGGCTTCTTTTTGAGGGCTAGGTACCCCTCTTCTATCAGCCACTGGTTTATGGCGAATGCGCCCTTCATAGCCTTTGCTCCATGGTCGGAGACGACTATCACCCTTGTATCTTTCGGCACGACCTCGAGGATCTCTCCCACGTACTTATCGACGAGCTTGTAGTACTCGGGTATGACGTTCTCATACTTGTTTCCATGCCCTGGATAGCGCGGATGATTGGGATCATAGTACTTCCAGAATGCATGCTGCACCCTATCCACACCTATCTGAACGATCATTGCAAAATCCCACTTCTTGCCCGCTAACAGGTGCTTGAAGACCTTGAACTGATTCTCCGTCATCTCCCAGAGGCCCTTAACTATAGAATCCTTATCCTCTACCCTGAAGGGCACATCGAACTGGTAGGGTCCCCCTATAAGTGTCTCGATCTCCCTTTTGAGGCTCGGCGGCCAAGTATACGCCTTATCCGGGCCCGGAGTAATGAAGTCTGTAACTAGATACCCCTTTATGGGCCTAGGCGGATAGGTTGGAGGGACCCCCACCACAATACTCGATCTCCCAGCCCTCGTGTAGAGATCCCATACTCTTGGATAGCGTACATTCCTAGAGTTCACTATATACATGCTCTCATAGTCTCCCGGCTTCCTATGCCGGAACCCATACATCCCCAGCTCGCCAGGAGTCTTGCC
The DNA here is from genome assembly GCF_055382595.1 of Thermodiscus maritimus. Classification (NCBI taxonomy): domain Archaea; kingdom Thermoproteati; phylum Thermoproteota; class Thermoprotei; order Acidilobales; family Acidilobaceae; genus Thermodiscus; species Thermodiscus maritimus. Next base: position 653,809 of record NZ_AP042434.1, on the reverse strand, counting down.
AGTCAACATAACAGTCCAGGCGGGTATAGTTATCGGAGGGTGAGAACTCCTCAGATTGTGGGTCTCCTCCATTAGAGAGGAGAGGTTTGGAATCTCATCTTTCAACTCATCATACATGAGCCTCGGCGGAGCACTATCCAGGCCTATGACCAGGACCTTTTCTTCCGGCAACCTTTCCGCCAATGACAACTTAAGCCACCCTCATAACCACCCCAATACCAGGGATATAACAGGTTTCACTCGTTACTAGCACAGGAACAAATGCTACGTGTCTCAGAACTACATCTCCTCTTCAGGAGAGAATTACGAGATTCATGTATACATTGTGTGAACCTGTTATGTTGCGGGCTTGAGGGCGTCATTGCCACGGCTAGATTTCATAGAGGAAAAACTGCTAGGTGAAACGTTCATAGCCCTATAGCACCAGACTAGAGCACTCCGTGAATACGGGCTCAGATACGGTAAAGATTCCCTCCGCCTCTCTCCTCAAACAGGAGCCGAGACAAGTGAGACGGAGAACAGGCTCCATCCCGGTGGCTGAAGCTTTACATATACACACATACACAGTAACAGTTTAACAGAAGTTATCCTAATTTCCTAGATCGAGGCTGACGATAAGTTGCACGCTGAGAGGCTTAAACTGTGGCTCCCCATCCGCAGCCTAGGCTATGTAAACGTCTATGCTTTCACGAGCGGTGGGAGGGTTACCCTCATAGACGCTGGAATGCTGTCTGGAAGAACGATCCTCGACCTAGTATGGGGGTTGAAGGAGCTGGGCTACACCCTCTGCGATGTGGAGAGGGTGATATTAACCCACTTCCACGTAGACCACTCTAGCATCGCCGCAATACTCACACCATGTGGAGCGGAGATAGTTATGAGTGGGAATGATGCTAGAGTAGTGAAGGGGGATGTTAGGGGATTCATTGAGGCCGCCGCCAATCTCTTCCGTCTACACGGGGCTCCCGTGGAAGAAGTCAATGCTATGATAGAGCATCACCCGGCCCTGAGACTAGAATACGCTTTCTCCAAGCTAAAAGAGTCCGATATAAAAATTGTAGATGATGGAGATTATGTTCAGGCTGGAGATGTACAACTCAAAGTCATCTCGACTCCTGGCCACACCCCGGGAAGCATAGTCCTATTAGACATGGAGGAGAACTCGATTTACTCTGGAGACACTCTCCTCCCTGGAATAACACCGCACATAACTCTCCACGATCCATCAACTGATCCCCTCGGAGACTATATGAACAGCTTGAGGAGGCTCGCGGCTCTATCTCCTACGATAGCCTATCCCGGCCACCGGGAGCCTATAAAGGCGCCTGCACAGCGGGCTATGGAGATCCTCGAGCACCACCGGGAGAGGCTCGATGAGATCGAGGCGATAATCAGGCAGCTTGGAAGGGCTACAGCATATGACATTGCTAAGAGGGTTCGATGGAGGACCAGGTATAATAGTTGGAGCGAGTATCCCCCGCCTGAGAAGTTCTTCGCCTTGGGTGAGACGCTCGCCCACCTTCGCAGGCTGGAGGTTGAGGGGCGAGCTGAGCCCGTAGGGGATGGAGGCGTCGTTTATTGGACGAGCGCAGAGTAATAGGTATAAATAGACTCTGTCATCATTTTAAATCTATAAAATGGTGTCGTGGGGGATTCTATGGTAGTTGAAGATGAGCTAGAGCTAATAGAAGAGTGTGCAGACGAGTATATGAGGCTTTATGCCCGCACGAGGATACACAATGTAAGCGTACACCTCCACGATGTACCTCCCGGTCCTTCTCCCAACGAGATAGAAATCTACTTGAAGAGCGTTAGAGAAGTTAGTATAGACGAGATACCAATAGTTGTGGCACTCCTGGAGGCCTTCAAGGGCAGAAGGCTCGTAATATACGAGTATGAGAATATCAAGAAGAGGGATGACAGAGCTAGATTAGCCTCCAGGCTAGTTGAAAGAGGAGTGGAGGAGGGTAGGAGCTTCATCCTGGTGATGCCCAGCCTCATGCCTGTTAGCCTTGCTACAAGCCTCCCCTACGAGGTCCAGGATGCGGTGTCCGAGAGTCTAGGCCTAACAATAACCGTGACCTACGATAACATTCTCTACCTGCCAGAAGGAAAGCGTAGGGGGATCGAAATAGTTGCTAAAGAGAATAGTGAAGCCAGCTATGAAAGAGTCATGTGGCTAGAGAAGAAGGCAGAGGAGCAGGGCTTATACGTTAGGAGAACAGTATACCTCCCCGATAACAAGAAGATATTCGAGTACGTGACGGGTCTAGGGGCTGAGGGAATCTATGAAAGGGTCCCTGTCAACAAGCTTTCAAGCTACATAGTTGCCATGTCTAGGTGCCTCAGGATACCGGGTATTCGAGAATACATGCGCAGAGAGAACGTGAAACACTACGTTTACGGCTATAGGGTTCCTCACCAAGATTTCGCCCGACTCGCCAGGCTGCTGGAAAAATATACAGGAAGCTTCCCCGCCCCCAGCGGCCTCCTCTATGACGTCGTATATAGGGGTGTGAAGACGCTGATGGGAGAGTTATTGAATAGGCTCGGCCTGCTATGAAACTTCTATACTCTACTCTTCAACGTAGTCCGGCTCCTCCACGATCCTCGACCCTGCTACAACCTGGTCGATACTATGGATGACGCATCCGAGCAGGTCTAGTTTATCCTTTACTGCATTGAAGTCTATGTTTTCTCCCTCTATAGTCATGCTGAGCGTTATCGTTTCGACATCGATTTCCTTAACAGTTAGGTTTACTCCCTCAATCCCCTTTATTCCTGCTATCTCTCGAGCCACGTCGATAATCGAGGGACCCCTCAGAGGCTTGAGGATGTCGAGGACGAGACGCCTGATGGGTGCACCCAACCTTCTCTCTACCCTCCAGTAGACTATGCGAATGCTGGAAGTTTTTGAACATTGCCTTCAACATAACGTAATATAGTAAAATGTATTATCTCAAACCCTCCATAACAGCTTATGGGCGGATTGTATTGCATGCGGGGAGGCTAATAATACTATTCCATCCACTGCAGGAGGAAAGCTATATACTAGTAAAAGAGCTTATAGCAAGAGGCTATACCAGAAAAGTTGACCTCCTTCCCGCCTACATGGTGCCACCAAATATAAGAGGCATACCATGGAGCACCCCTGCTCTCTACACTCTAGACGGCGACCCGATAGCCATCAGCCCCCTCTCAGCCGAAGAGGCCATAAATATAATGGAGGGTAGATGGGCTCCAGGAGACATGAGGGACGACGATCTCCTAATTTCAAGTGTAGTAAAGAGTCCATACGCCTCGGCAATAGCACTGGTATGGGAGTCGTTGCTACCACTCATAAGAAACTGTGGCTTCCTAAAACCTGCTCTAAGACTACCTCTCAGGAATCTAGCATGCGAGCGGGTGAGTAGAGAGCTTGAGGCGTATGCGGATGAGCTCTATAATAGCGCCTGGAGGGGTATGATAATTAACCTAGCATCGAGCCTAACTTTCGACTACCTTACTGCCTCCGGCTTCAATGTTTCACCCGACGAACTCGAGAAGATGAGCTATAAAATTATAGCCCTATGGCTTTTATCGAAGGCCTCGATTGGATGGGTGGGAGCCCCCTTAACCAAGCTTGCTAAGAAGATTATCGACAACGTCAGCGACTATATCGCTACGAGGAGCTACCAGCTATTAGACTCCGTATACTCTAAAATCCAAAAAATAATGAGTGATAAAGAATACATGGAGCTAGTTGAGACCGAGACCGGCTGGTTCTACCCGTATCTTATGAGGAATCATAGTAGATAACATAGGTGTCCCCGTCATCGTATACTTCCTGGGGGGCTACACCGTAAGCGTACTTCCAGCTCCACCCTGGGTTCTCATCTATATCCGGTCCACCGACAGCCTTGTAGGATGCCCAGACCAGTTCGCTGCAATAATAGCTGCTGCCGTAGACTTGTTTGCTAAGCCAGTAGTAGTCGTAGGGCTTGCCCAGCTGGTTTAGGGCGAAGCTTACAGCTGCCGCCCGGACTGCATCGCTGGTCGCTACTCTTAGAACCGCTACCGTGTCGTAGCGGGAGAGGAATTCTTTCAGCGTAGTTAGGTGGACGCCCGACTCGTCGGACTCTATAACGAGCCAGTCCCCAATACTCGACGAGTAGCCTACTATCATGCCTGTGTGAGTCCAATACCCTGGTATGAGCCAGTCTAGCTTACCGTGGCCGATAACGATGTCTCCAGGCTTAACCCACGTGGGCTCCGGGTGCCAGTAGCTCCCGCCCGAGCCGAATGCATTCCCTACAAGGGCTATTGGGGAGGCGAGGAGAAGGGACGCTACGACCATAGATGCTAGAAGGAGGGACTTGGACCTCAATTAGCCCACCTACTCCCACCCTATTCCCATTTTATCTATATAAACATTAATGGAGACCGGAGTCCAACACTTTGTAATCTATGAGCGGGTTTGAAAGAGGCTTATAAGGGATAGATGCCAGGAGAGAAATTAAGAAGCTTACTATGAAAACTATAATTAATCTTAAGGTTTGAGCACCTATTTACGCCACCACTCTCTTACCTTCCCGGTCATCTTCAGATACTCCACCAGGAATGGTATCTGGAGTATGGGCGTTATAGCTGGTGGTATAGCCATAAGACCAGTTCCTGCTGATACGTCGATCGCCATTGCTGTCCCCTCATTTTTGCCAACGGACGTAAAGACTATAGCCATGTGCTCTTTGTAACTAAGACCTATCTTCTTATCCATGTAGGGAGCGGCATAGAGTGTTCGTGTAGTATAATGCTAGCGTAATAAGAGTCAGGCCTGCTATGCCTGGCTTGCTGGCTGCAAGCTTAGCTTTCTCGAGGAATACTAGGTATCGATATTGATGGGGGCGTTGGCTTTATTCTTTCGAAGCCTCTCGGACCCCTCTCGCGGATTAGGGCTATCCTTGTAATGTAGCCTAGTATTTGTACGATGTAATATGAAATCATATTTATTATTGTTTTATTTGTATAAAAATTTCTATCATACACATAGCTTATATACGAGAAAGATATTATATCTCTTATCGACATATCGCTCGGGAACAGGTGCATAGAATTGGACTGTGCTGCCGAGGCAAGAAACCTAGTGAAGATCTACCCTGGAGGCGTAAAGGCCGTTGACAACGTCTCGTTCTGTATAAGAAAGGGTGAGATCTATTCTCTCCTAGGACCTAATGGTGCAGGGAAGACAACTACAGTGAGGATGCTCTCTACGCTCCTCAAGCCAACCAGCGGAGACGCCGTGATCCTGGGATACAGCATCGTTGGAGAGCCGGACAAGGTGAGAAGGGTTGTGGGCGTTGTCCCGCAAGACCTTACGAGCGACGATGAGATGACCGGGTGGGAGAGTGTGTACGTCCAAGCCAGGCTGTACGGGTATTCGAAGAAGGAGGCTGAGGAGAGGACCCGGCAGGCCCTGGAGTTTATGGACCTCTTGAATGTTGCTAATAGAAGGGTTTCCACGTATAGCGGGGGGATGAGGAGGAGGCTCGAGATCGCTATGAGCCTTGTCCACGACCCAGAGGTCCTCTATCTCGACGAGCCTACACTGGGCCTGGATGTGCAGAGCAGGAGGCACCTTTGGGATTTAATTAGGAAGTTGAAGAGTGAGGGTAAGACCATACTATTGACCACCCACTACATGGAGGAGGCAGAGGCGTTAAGTGACAGGGTCGCTATAATAGACCATGGAAGGATAATCGCCGAAGGAACGCCTGCTGAACTAATCAGGCGGCTTGGAGGGGAAAGAATCCATCTTAAGACTAGAGGTTCTGAGGAGGCTAGGAAGCTGGTTGCCCGGCTCGCCTCAGCAGGGTTTAAGGCCAAGGCGTTTGGCGATACTGTTGTAGTAACCGTGGAGAACGCGGCGAGAGCATTACCTGAGATGGCCGGGTTCCTCTCAGACGTGTTAGAAGTGAGGATCATTAGGCCTAATCTCGAAGAAGTGTTCCTCGAGCTCACAGGCAGGCACTTGAGGGAGGAGGAGCCAATCGACTCTTTCAGATACCGTATCATGACTAGGAGAATAAGGGGGTGAGATGGGATGACGGGGATTTTAACTGGGACCCTCATTATTGCTTGGAGGGATATTAAGAAGTGGATTGGTAGAAGGGGAGTATTCGTAGTCAGCATAATCACGCCACTGATATGGATCGCCTTCTTCGGGAAGAGCATGAATATTCAGGGACTTCTAACAACGGGCGTGGAGGGAAACTTACCTCCTCACCTGAAGAGTGTGGTGGAGGAGGTCTTTAAGCAGGCTTTGAAGAATACTTTTGGAGCAGAGGATTACTTCACCTTCTTCTCAGCCGGAATGCTTGCTGTATTCGTATTATTTCAGAGCATGTTCAGCGGTGTTAGCGTTATATTTGATAAGAGGCTCGGGTATATGGACAGGCTGCTCATAACGCCTACTCCTAGGCCATCGATCTTCCTGGGGAAGGTGGGAGCTACACTCGTGAGGGTCACTGTATTAGAGGCGCTCCTTCTAGCCACAGCGATAGGACTAGGAATGCACCTAAAGCCTGATATCAGCGCCTGGGACCTCGTGGCGGCTTGGCTCATAATTATGCTTCTCACCGCCGGCCTCTCAGCCGCGTACACCACCCTGAGCTTCTATGCTGAAAACCAGGAAGTCATATTCGCAGTAGGGAATCTTGTAAACCTACCCCTCATGTTCACATCTAGCGCTATATTCCCAGTTGAGCAGATGCCCTCATGGCTACAGGCTATCGCGAAGGTCAACCCTGTCACCTATGCTTCAGACCTTGTGAGGTACCATCTAGTGGGCAAGCCTCTAGACAACTACGCATTCGATCTAGCAGTACTGGCGGCTGTCAGCATAGGATTATTCGTTCTAGGAATGGCTCTAAGCATCAGGTGGATGAACAACAGGTGAAACCCTCGAGTCACATCACGGGATCACGTCAACCTCCCCACATGTATGACTCTTTGAGCCCTCTATCCGTCCATGTCTAGTATACTGCTGCATACCTTATCATCGACGGGGCGCTTCGCGACATACCCATTACTCTTCTTAACCACTACCCCCTTCGAGGATAGGAAGTCCAGTATCTTAGTTATCATCTCGTACTCGAAGTATTCCATTATCTCCTCCATACCAGGGAGCCACCTCTTATAGATAGCTCCCCGCCCTACAAGCTTCCCTGGAGATAATGGATAATCACTGCTCAGCAAGCCGGCTACTCTCGAGAACTGCTGGCAGAGTCTTCCCAGGAAAAGGCCGAGCTCCTCCACCGCCTCTTCCCTGGTAAAGATTCTCTCCCTGTGGGATGTAGTATAGGCTCTACCCCCGAGCTCCATTGATGCCTTGATGTCTGCTATGAACGACTCGATACTTGACTCCGGGTGCCCATACCATGGACCGAAGCTTGTCAGGTCGATATCGGAGAGATGCACGTGATCGCCTATGATGAGCACGTGGTGTCCTCTCATATGTCCCGGGGCCGGGATGGCTTCTATTTGGATGTCCCCCACCCTTATAGTATCCCAATCCCCGTATTCATAGTCGGCTGGAGGCAGGCTCGTGAGCCCGAAAACCCGATGGACGTAATCGATCCACTCCCTCCACCTCCACCTTGTGTACCTCTTCGCCAGCTCTGGAAGGCTAGTGTAGACTGCGTCGGCAGATGGCTGGTAGGAGGGGATCCCTGCCAGCAGGTGGTGTTTTGATATATGGTCTGGGTGGATGTGAGTGTAGATTACAGCGTCTACCCTGCTTCTCACCTCAAGTATCTGGTCCTCTTGGCACCCGGCATCCACTAGTAGATTGGACTTTACGCCTTTAATGAAGAGGCAGTTTGAACTGGGGAAACGCCCCTTATTCCCGCCAACGAGCAGTTCCACCTTCAACCCTTCATCCCTGCTTCTTGCTCCAATTCATATACTAAGGGCTCCGATATATGAGCGAGTGTATGGGGAGGCTGCGGGTCGATGCCTGAAACCGGCCTGTGGAGGAGGGCGTTGGCAATAGCACTGCCTCTAATGTTAGCAGAGTCTGTCAACAGTATTCTCTGGATAATGGATACCTACTTCGTCAGCAGGCTGGGAGATGCTGCGCTTGCTGCGGTCGGTGTGGGCGGGTACCTTAGCTGGCTCACTTTCTCAGGCGGCAGCCTCTATTATACGGGGGCCCTCGTCCTGGTTGCCCAGGCTGTCGGGGCTGGTGATAGGAAGGCCGCTTCCATGTCGGCTGGTGAAGCACTCTCTGCCAACCTGCTCCTGTCCCTCCCAGTCGTGGCGGGCATGTGGGTCTTCTCCCCCGTCCTTGTAGGAATAATAGCTGGTGGAGGGACCTCCACCATAGTGAAGAGGCTTGCCATCGACTACTTCAGGGCGAGGCTCCTAGGCCTCCCCTTCACTTATTCCGGCCTAGTCCTTGGAGCGGTCTACCGGGGCGTAGGGAGGACTAGACCCGTCCTATACTCAACCATACTCTTCTCTACTGTCAACGGGGTCCTCGACCCCCTCATGATCTATGGGCTTGCAGGGTTCCCCGCTATGGGGGTGGCGGGGGCCGGCTACGCTAGTAGCATAGCTAGCGTGGTATATGCTGTCTCACTCTACATTATGGCGGCTTCCACCGTTGGCTTCAGCGTCCGCCCCCGCATCCCAGGAATATATGCGGTTAAGGCGACACGGATAGGACTACCAGCCCTCGTCGAAAGGCTGGCCTTCGTGGGCGGAAACCTCGCTTATATAGGGGCGGTTGCAAGGTGTGGCGAGGATGCTCTAGCAGCCCATACTATAGGGGTGAGGATTGAGTCTCTTGCATTCCTCCCATTATTCTCGATAGCAGAGTCCTCTGCTGCCCTCGCTGGTCAAGAGATGGGTGCGGGTAGAACACTGGAGGCTAAGAGGGCTGGGTGGGAGGTTGCGAAGCTTAACGGGGTGGCGGGATTAGCCACGATGGCCGTCATTATTGCATCGTCGGGTCTTCTTCCATGGATCTTCACCAGGAGCCCGAGGGTTGCGAGCCTCGCCCAGCTCTATCTTATAATAGCCGCGGTTACGGAGCCAGCGCTGGCGGTTGTCATGGCTCTCGGGATGGCTATTAGGGGGGCGGGTAATACTCTAGTCCCTACTATAGTGAATCTCGTAGGACTGTACCTTCTCCGCGTCGTCCCAGCCGGGATCCTGCCACGACTGATGCCTCCCGGGAAGTGTGTGCTCGGAGCGTGGCTTGCTATGGGTATAGACGTGACTGGTAGGGGGACTGTTATCTCGATTGTGTATAAGAGGTGGTTTGAGAGGATAGTTAAGAAGGTAGTGTAATGGGAGCTTCCTAGACCTTCACAACCCCAATCCTAGCCTTTAGTCCCCCTATATCCCAGTCTCTCGTGTAGGCTTCTGCTGGGGGCCTCTCATAGATTACCTCTACCGCCCGGGTCTCGCTCTTCACGTAGTCGAGCTTCTCCTTAACAGCCTCAATGATATTCTCGTCTCCCTCGATCCACACCCTTATCTTTGCCTCAACTGGCAGGTCCATCTCCTTCCTCATAGCCTGTATTCGTCTAACGACTTCCCTGGCGAGGCCTTCGATATACTCCTCCCTACCTATCCTAGTATCGACGCCTACTAGTCCCAGGGAGGTCTCTGTGACCGAGAGCCATTCGGGGTAGCCTGCCTTAATGTTGATGTGCCTTGGCTCCAACACTATTTCTTCTCCGTCCACCACTGTACGGTGGGCGCCCATTGAGACTATGTCCTTTGCAATGACCTGCTTGTTCTCATTGATGTACTCTATGATCTTCTTTGACTTCCTCCTGAATTCCGGTCCTATCGCCCGGTAGTTAGGCTCCACGTCATATACCTTCATGTCCTCGAAGAACTTGGGGCCTACAATCTCCAGCTTCTTCGCATTTGCCAGTGAGAGTATGATTTTCTCAGTCACCCTCAAGTGCTCCTCTCTATCACTCTCCTTCAGCGATACTATGATTCGTGAGACGGGCTGCCTGAGCTTCAATCCAGCCTTGTTCCTAGCCGCCGCCACCGCCTCCACTATTATTTTTGCAGTCTCCATCGCCTCTTCTATCTTCGGCCGCTTGAGGCTCGGTTCTCTCTCCGGCACCTCTAGAAGGTGGACTGAGACGGGTCCCTCGACAGCGTCTCTATACATCAGCTGGTAGATGTACTCTGTAGTGTATGGTATGAATGGGGCTGCGAGGAGCAGCCACTCCCATAGTACCTTGTGGAGTACTGCGTATGCAGCCTTCTTCGTTGGGGTGTCGGCCTCCTCCCACACTCTCCTCCTTATGATTCTAATATACCAGTGGCTCATGTCCTCTACTATGAATTCCCGGATGGCTCTGGCCGCCTCGTGGGGCTTGAGTGATTCCATAGCGTTATGGTATGCTTCCTTTAGGCTTGCGAGCCTAGAGAGTATCCACTCGTCCTCTACCTCAAGCCACTCCCTTGGTATCTCTTCAAGGGACGTCTTCTTGGGGTCGAACCTGTCTAGGGCCATATAGGTGGAGGCGAAGGTGTATACGTTCCATACTATGTTGAGGGCCCTCCACTCCTGCTCCATAGCCTTCCACTGGAACCTTAGATCCTCCCATACAGTGTTCTGCATGGCCCAGAGTCTTACTGCGTCCCGTGGGATCTTTGAGATGAGCTCGGTGAATTCTATGTAGTTTCCTAGGCTCTTGTGCATCTCCCTGCCCTTCTCGTCTAGTGCGAAGCCGTGGACTAGGACCTTCCTGTAGGGACCCTCTCCGAACCCTATTACTCCGCTCCGCAGGAGGCTGAAGAACCAGCCTCTTATCTGGTCGTGGCCTTCTACTATGAAGTCTACTGGCTTGAGCTTCTCGTAGAGTTCCTTATTCCTCGGGTAGCCTAGGCTGGCATAGAATGATACGCCGGAGTCGAACCAGACATCTAGTACGTTGGGGACCCTCCGCATTACTCCCCCGCACTTGGGACACTTCAACTCTACCCTGTCAACCCATGGCCTGTGCAGGTCCTCCGGAGCCCTGCCACCTAGCTCTACAAGCTCATCAATGCTCCCGACTGCATGGGTATAGCCGCATGATTCACACCGCCATACTGGGAGGGGGATTCCCCAGAATCTCTGCCTTGATATAACCCAGTCCCTCACGTCCTTGATCAGGTTTATGAAGCGGGTCTTAGCCCAGTCGGGGACCCACTCGACCTTCTCCGCCTCCTCTAGGAGCTTATCCCTGAGCTTCGATACCGCGATGAACCACTGGTTGGTTGCCCTCAACACTAGAGGTGTCTTGCACCTCCAGCATACGGGGTACCTGTGCTCTACCCACGACTTGTGGAATAGGGCGCCTCTCTCCTCGAGGTCATTCATTATGGCCTCGTTTGCCTCCGTTCTAAAGTATAGGCCCTTGTACCTCCCTGCCCCCTCAGTCATCCTCCCTTGATCATTTACGAGTGAGATGACGGGGGCGCCCACTTTCCTAGCGTTGACTTCGAAGTCGACGTCTCCGTGGCCTGGTGCTGAGTGGACTAGTCCCGTCCCTTCAGTGGCAACCACAGCCTCCGGAGCCATTACTACGCGATGGTACTCTTTCAATATAGACTGAGCCTCCACAAGATCTTCAAGCGGGTGGATGTACTTGAGACCCTCAAGCTTTTCTCCCGGGAAGGACTCGATTACCTCGTACCCGTCTACCCCGGCCTCCTCCATCACTTTCTCGAGGCGGGAGCGGGCTAGTATTAGGGTCTCTCCCTTCACGCGAACCTTCACATACTCTAGGTCGGGGTGGGCCATTATGAAGGCGTTGGCTGGCAGGGTCCATGGTGTAGTTGTCCATACTAGCAGGTAGGTGTCCTTCTCCCCCTCCACGGGGAACTTTACGTATATGCTTGGGTCTCTCAGGAGCCTGTACTCGCTGACCTCGTAGTCCGCTAGTGTCGTCTCACATCTCGGGCACCAGTGGACTACCCTGTGGCCCTCGTATAGTAGGCCCTTCTCCCACGCCTTTTTTATGAGCCACCATCCACTCTCAATATACTCGTTCTTGTAGGATATGTAGGGGTTGTCCCAGTCCATGAAGACCCCTATCTCCTTGAAGTGGTTGGTCATGGCCTCTAGGTTTTCCTTGGCGAACCTCTTACACTCTTCCACGAACTTCTCTACTCCTATCCTCTCTACTATCTCCTTCTTCGTCTTAACTCCAAGCTTCTGCTCTATCTTCACTTCAATAGGGAGTCCGTGGGTATCGTAGCCTGGCTTATCCCATACGTTGTAGCCCCTCATCCTATAGTATCTTAAGAGGACGTCCTTGATGACCTTGTTCCAGGCTGTACCGACGTGTATGCTCTTCGCGCTCGCATATGGAGGACCATCTAGGAAATAGAGCTTCTTTTTGCTCTTAGACGACTTCTCCTTAACGAGCCTGTAGACGTTATTTTCTACCCAGAACCTTTTAACCCACTCTTCCAGGCCGAACTGATCGTATTTCATCCTCGATATCCTATCGCTGATCGCTGGCAACCAACATCTCCGGGCTTGAATAGGCTATTCTAGGTGACAAATAAAAACAACCACTCATTCAACAGATGGATTCCACTCTACCTCCTCTTATTCTCGAGCTCTTCTTTAATCAGCTTCCGCACCAGTCTAGGGTCAACAGCCCTCTTCCCCACCCTCCTAATAACCTGTCCCACCAGGTAGTCGAGAGCCTTCTCCCTACCGGAAAAGTAGTCTTTAACCGCCTTCTCATTCTCTGCTATCACGCTTCTAACCAGCTCTCTCACCCCGCTCGCCCTCTCTGGGAGAATCTCTTGGAGGCTAGACTTGGGGTCCCTAGCTAGCCGGGGAAGCACTATCCCAGTCAAAGCCTCTAGAGGGTACTCTCCCCTCTCAACGAGCTGCGAGAGCCGCGCGAACACCTGTGGTGAAGGCCAGTTCTTCGGGTCGTATACGTCTTTATCGATCTCCTTGAGCACCCCCTTATAGTCTACTCCAATAATCCTAGCGAGGAGCCTTGGATCCCCGCCCATCTCTACAGCCTTCATAAATACACGAGCAGCTGGCAGAACCTGGGTTATGCTCCAAGCCGCTTCCCTTGAAACACCCCTTCCAGTGATCCATTCGAAGACTCTTCGTGGCTGCTCCTTTATCCTAGCCCGTGCCTCATCGAGGAGAGGCCTTGTTAGTACAGGTGGGAGGTCGGGGTTTGGCATATACAGGTATTCTTCCTCCTCCTCCTTGTGGCGTAGGGGCTTCGTCACTCTCCTCGCAGCGTCCCAGTGCCTGGTCTCCCTTTCAACTTTTCCGCCATGCTCTAGTATGAGCTTCTGCCTCCGGTACTCGTAGGCGAGGGCTCTCTCAACTTCGATCGTTGATCCAATGTTCTTGACCTCAACCCTTTCTCCGCTTTCAAGGCTTATGTTTGCATCAACCCTGAACGCGCCTTCAAGGCGAGGGTTCACCGCGCCGATATACTCTAGGCTTAATAGGAGGTATTCCACGAGGGCCCTCGCTTCACGTGGCGAGCCTAGGTCTGGCTCCGTCACAATTTCGAGGAGGGGGACGCCGCTCCTGTTGTAGTCCACAAGCACGATGGGGCTTGATAGTATGGATCCTTCGGGGTAAATGCTCCTCCCAGGATCCTCTTCAAGGTTGAGTCTCCTTATCCTAACACTCCTCCACACCCACGAGTCGGGGTCTAGGTACTCGAATACTCCCCCCATGCATACTGGGGCCCCGCCTGCCCTCTCATACTGGGTTATCTGGTAGTTCTTGGGGAGGTCGGGGTAGAAGTAGTGCTTTCTAGTAAAGACTATCGCTTTGGGGATCCTGCAGTTTAAGAGCATAGCTGCCGCGAGGGCGAGGACTACCGCGCTCCTCGAGGGTACTGGGAGGGCTCCAGGGAGGCCTAGGCAGACTGGGCAGACGTTGGTGTTAGGCGGATACTTTCTATACTCGCTGTCGCAGCCGCAGAAGAGCTTTGTCCCCGCCTGGGTCAGCTGGACGTGTATCTCTAAACCTATCCTCGCCTTCATGCAGCCTTCACCCCCCGGAGCCCTGTGATCTCCTCGACGAGGAGCCCCACGCGGAAGAGTTCCTCCTCGCCCCACGGCTTCGCCATGAACTGAGCACCTATGGGTCCCTCGCTTGACAGCTCTATCGGGACTTGAAGGGCGGGGACCCCTGAGAGATTCGCTGTGACGGTTGCTAGGTCTAGAGCGTAGAGGCTTAGAGGATCCTGTATTCTCTCACCTATCTTTGGAGGTGGAACCGGGCTCGTCGGAGAGGCCAGTATGCATTCCCTGGTATGGGAGAGGATTCTCGTCCCTCACCATCCTCCTAACCTTAGTCGCCAGCACATAGTATTCGTCCCTGTAGCCCTCGCTGAGGACTAGGACTCCCATCGCTATCCTCCTCTTAACCTCTGCCCCGAAGAGGCTTGACCTCACCCTCCTATTCCTCTCCTCCCATGAGCCCGATTTGTCGCCCATGCAGTTGTAGAGTCCTCCATCGTAGCGTGCGAGGTTGCTGGCGGCCTCCGCCATCGCGATAATATAGTATGCTGGTAGAACATGCCTCTGAGACCTTATCGTTACATAATCTATACTCGCTCCTTCACCCTCAAGAGAGTCCATGAGCCTGAGGAAGGCTCTGGAAACGGTTGGGTGCGAAGCCTCCACTAGATCCCTGACCACGCAGATCCGGAGGCTCCTAGGCTCCGCGGGCTCCAAGTCCTCTACCTTGACAGTGGGGCTGGGGATGCTTGTTGCATCCAGGGGGTCGTGGCCCGCTATGACAGTGTAGAGGAGGGCTGTATCCACTACGCTCCTAGCCATGGGTCCTATCTGCTCCAGGCTGTTAGCGTAGGGTATAAGCCCCCTCCTGCTGACTGCCCCGTATGTAGGCTTTAACCCAACTGTTGCAGTATACGCGCCTGGAAGCCTTATGCTGCCCCCCGTATCGCTTCCGAGCGCGAGATCCGCTGCCCCATATGCTAGGGCTGCAGCGCTCCCACTACTGCTGCCTCCAGGGACCCTACTGGTATCCCAAGGGTTCCTGGTTGGCCCGTAGGCACTGTATTCTCCTGTGCTGCCCATGGCGAACTCGTCCATGTTGGTTTTTCCTATGATCAGTGCTCCCTCATCTAGGAGCCTCTCCACCACGTAGGCGTTGTAGGGGGGCTTATAGCAGGAGAGCATCCTGCTCCCGGCGGTCGTGGTGAGCCAGCTCGTAGATATGTTGTCTTTAACAGCGACTATAACGCCTTCAAGCCTCCTAGGCCTCCCCTCTTCTATCCTCTTCCGGGACTCCTCCGCTCTCCTCCTCAACGCTTCCCTGTCGGCAAGAGTTATGAACGCGTTAACCTCATCCTCATACCTATCTATCCTCGAGAATGCCTCCTCGAGAGCCTCTACCGGATCATATGCTCCAGTCTTCAAGAGGGTGTAGAGGGACCCCGTCATCTCCCGCCCCTCCAGGGGAGCTTGACATAGCCGTCCTCAACTTCGATGCCCAGATCCTCTACCCTAACATGCTGGTAAGCCTCTCCCAGCCTCAGCTGGGACTCCTTCTCCCACACATGATATAACGGCTCCTTCTCCTCGACGAGCTCCCTAGCCTTCCTCAACTCGGAGAAGAAGCCTCGGATCGAGGCTATACTATCACAGTCACTAGGGTCTAGGTCGATTCTTGCAAGGGATGAGATAAGCCGGATCAGCTCGGCACACTCCTCCAATACTGAGCCCGCCTCATGTTCCATTACCCTGACTCTTTATAACTGTCCCTTTAAGGATTCATTGAGGGACCCTCTTCCTCAGTCGTGTATAGGTATCTACCCATTATACCCTGGTAACACCATTGTCCATCTGGGGCTGGAGGGTACCAGGATATGGATGGTATAAGGGTGGCTCTAGTCTCCTACACTAGAGACGGCGAGCGCCTTGTCGCCGCGGCTTCCAAGACAAGCCTCTCCAGAAAGCCCTTATCAAGCATCCTTGAAATCGGCGATGAGGAGGTCTACAAGTGGATCCTCGAGACTTGGAGGAGGCAGCATTTCAGCCCATGGGAGCACTCAAGCTACACATGGGTTGCCGAGGGATGCTCTAGAGTATGCAGCCACCAGCTTGTCAGGCATAGGCATGCCAGCTACACCCAGCAGAGCATGAGGTACACGGAGGGGGCTCTAAGGGATATGGCTCTAATGGCTGCTGAGGAGCTTGGGGTTGAATGTCCTAGGAGCCCCAAGGCGGCCGGGTACGAGAAAGCTTACAAATGCTATGCACACGTCCTCAGGGAAGCAGCGGCTGCGTTGAGCGACCCCCTCACGTTATCTAAGACGGCTTATGTCTTCCCTCCCAGCCTTAACAGGGAAGCCTTAGAGACTGTAGCCCGCCAGTATCTTTCCGCTACTGCAACCTACTATGAGCTACTCTCAAAGGGGGTCCCCCGCGAGGATGCCAGGTTCACTATCCCTGTAGCCGTGAGGACTAGGATAACTGTGACTATGAATGCAAGAGAGCTCGTTCAATCCTTTCTCCCCCTGCGGATGTGTACGAGAGCTCAGTGGGAGATAAGACGGGTAGCATGGCTTCTCTGGAGGGAGCTAGTACGAGTACACCCGCGGTTATTCAAGTGGGCAGGGCCCAGGTGCGTCTTCCTAGAGAACACTATAAGGGATAACCCTCTACCCCTCGAGGAATTGCTTGGAGATACTGGAGAATTCACCATACCCAGGTGTCCAGAGCTGGTTCCCAGAGAAGGAATCAAGAACTGTATTAAACACGCTATGAGCGGGTTGGACTCCTAAACCCGCTAGATCCACTGCTTAAGTTTTGCGTCCAGGGCGCCTATTCAATTTGAGGGCTTTACTAATGAATCATGTTGCCGCTATCACTATTACTAGTGATAATAATGTATTCACCAAGCACTTCAATAGGCACTTTTAACGGTGGAAACAAGGGTATCATGGGTCGTAAGGAAGGAATGACGGCGGCTCCTCCACCTCTAGGCGTGCAACTCTACGCCACCTGGCCACCTCTCCTACCCTGAACACTCTAGCGGCATGGAGGCCATAATTCCAGTGAACTACAGCTACATGGGAAGCCATTTCCACTGCTATGCGAGAATAGCGTATGGGAAAAGTAAGCGATACCTATACTATGAATAACACCGTTAATGCTACACGAAGGGGTGGCACTAGGATTCTGATAGACGATGATCTATTCCTTCGCCTAGAAGCCGTGGATCAAGTGGAGGAAGCACTCAAACTAATAGAATACGTTCGGAGGCGAGCCTTCCCAGCAGAGCCTACATGATATGCGGAGCTGTCTCATCTGCTTGGCTTATAGATGAGCACTAGTATGCAATGCTGGCCAGGGACCTTTACTGTTCTAATAGATTAAAGATTGATAGAACAATGGAGCTAGCAGGTCGTACTATTAGGATGCAGCTTTAATTTAATGGGTAGGAGACTTGGTATAAGTACATTTAGCCCTTCCTCTCTAGAAACTCCCTCGCCTTGGCAATGAAGTCCTCGCGCTCCGACAACACAACGAGGTCCCTAGCCCTCTCCAGCCATCCCTGTTTAACCCGCCTCAACCCTGACAAGTAGGAGCCAACAGCCTTCCAGCCACCCTCATTAATATTATTAGCCAGCATCTCAACAACTCTAACACCTTCATCAAGATCCTCCACAACGCCTGCAATGAGACCCAACCCTGCAGCCTCCTCAGCAGGTATCCTTATCATACCGAGCCCAGTATAGACGAGCTTCGAGGAAGCAGTGGCTGATGCAAAGCCTGCCAGCATGGGTGGTATGAGGCCCCATCGAAGCTCTGGCCACTGGAGCCATGAGCCCTTAACTGCAAATGCCACGTTGACCGCCAGAGCCAGCTCCGCGCCCCCGCGACCGCTGGTCCATTTAACAGTGCAACTACCGGCTTCCACGCTCCAGCCCCGCTCTCCTCCTCTCTACATGAAATGATCGCTTCTAGAAGGCTGACAAACTTCTCGAAAAGCCCCCTAACATCCCCTGGGGAGCTTGCAGAGGCTATCTCTCCAAGATCCATCCCCGACGAGAACAGCCTCCCCCTACCGGTTAATGCAACAAGGCTAGCCTCACTCCTGCAACCCTCCAGTACCGCCTCCCTCGCCTCTATAAGAGTTTTAGAGTCAAGGCTGTTGAGCTTATCCGGCCTGTCGAATTCTATCCAAAACACCCTTCCCTCCAGCCTCCTAACGACCATAAAGACACCCCAAGATACTCTTCTAGTTTATCGCATAATACTAGGGGAATAATATAAGTATGTAATGGAGCGGAAAGTCTAAAATCCGCTAGCAATGATTCCTAGAAGAGGGAGCCGCGGTCGCCTAGCCTGGTTAGGGCGCCGGCCTGCTAAGCCGGTGGGGGAGACCCCGCGCGGGTTCAAATCCCGCCCGCGGCGCCACACAATTTAAAACTTGTTCTCGCACCTTGGCGTCTACAGAGAACTCTTACGTAAGGGTCTACAGTGGGCTTCAGCTAGTATATGCCCTAGAGCTTGTCTAATTCTACTGTGAGGTTCAAGAGTTCTAGTGCTTCCTCCAGCGACCTAGGCGTTTTAGAGTGCTGCTTTATCCCTATCTTCCTACATGACTCTCCTCCCAGCTGTTTGGCTTCCCTTATGCTCTTCTCTTGGATTTCTAGTATGCTACTACTAGCCTCCTCGCGAGAGAGTATTCTGTTAATCACGAGTACCCGGCATCTCATTCCGAGTCTATCTAGGAGTTCCAGAGTGGTTTTGGCTTCATATACTGGTAGGGGCTCCGGCGTCGCTACTATCGCTACACTGGTTCTATCGTGATTCCTAAGATTCTCTGCCAGATTCTTGTACTTCTCGTGGAGCTCCTCTAGCTTCCTGAGGACTGGGTCGCTTGGCTTATACTCCCGACCGAGTGCTCTGGCTATGGCGTAGCGGAGGCTTATGATCTTAGTCCTTAGCTCATATAATTGCTCTATCCAGAAGGTGTGGAGGCTGGGTAGGGTTAGTATTCTATGTGTTATCCCTGTCGGGGGAGTATCTATAACTACATAATCGTAGTCCGACTCATATAGCTCCTCTAGTATCCTGAGGAAGATTTCCTCCTCGAAGCCCGGAGCGTTTCTAATAGCCTTAACTACTTCGTCTAAGTTCACTATAGTAAGGCCGGGCATAACCTGTTTGAGAGTTATAGTATACTCGCTGGAAAGCTTCTTTGCTAACGGTGCTATGTCGTATTGTACCGCGTATAGGTTTTCACCGATCCTTCTAATCTTAAGGGGCTTCTCTAGACCCAGGTATTCTATGAGGTGCTTCGCAGGATCCAGGCTTGCCACTAGGGTCCTTCCCTTCCTCGCATAGACGGCACCGGCCAGTATGCTGAACGTGGTTTTCCCGACTCCTCCTTTACCGATGACTATCAGTGTGTGCCTCCCCTTCACGTTATCGAGCAGTATCTCGCTTAGGAGCTCAGCGCCTGACGTCACCACTCGCCACCCATCTCAGTAAAGTATTCGGCCAGAACATCTGCCCCGAGGAAGTGCCGCTTCTCCAGGATCTTCACCTCATCCTTTAGTAGAGGAGCAAGCTCTATCGATAAGCCTATTGGCACCAGGTGGAGGCCTACTAGGCTCCCCAATACTAGGCTGAGGAATGCGTTCTCAGCCTCCAAGTACTCCAGTTCCAGCACTGAAACGCTATCTTCCCTCATAGCTTGGAATAGTCCTTGGAGGAACAATTTCATTTCCCTAGCAATCCTCTTCAGCGGATTGCCTCCCCTTTTAGACACCCATAGTTCACCCACTACCCACTACAATAGATAAGGAGCAGGGAGGAGAGAAAAATAGAGGGTCTTTAGACCTGTCAGGAGCTGGGCTTGGGGGCTCGGAGGCCTTTCACGAAGTAGTATATTAGGAGGAAGTCTAGCGCTAGGCTTATTACGACTATCGAGCCCGCACCGTACTTTTGCACTGCAGGTAATCCTGGCATTACTACTGTGGTCCACCATAGTAGTGCTAGCGTTACTGTTATCCAGAGGAACCATGCGGGGACCTGGATGATCCAGCTTATCTTGCCCCTCACATTCAGTACCACATACACCCATAGAGCCGTCGTTAGTAGCGCTAGGGCTGCTAGGAGCTGGTTGGTTCCCGCGAAGGCGGGCCAGACCACGTTGTAGGCTGCCTGAGTCTGGCCGCCGATTGTTACAGTGGGGTATGCTAGAGCCCATCCTATAAGGACTGCTAGGAATGTGGCAACGAACCTGTTTGTGAGAACCTTGTATAAGCCTGGGCTCTTCGGCTCTAGCCAGTCAAACATCTCCTGCCACGAGAATCTTGCAAGCCTTGTGGCTGTGTCGAGGGTTGTCAGTATGAAGGTTGCGAGTGCTATGGCGGCAAACAGTTTCGCAACGTTGAATGTCCCAGTAAAGTCTAGGCCTAGCTTTTCAAGAGCCTTCGCGGCCATATAGCCGTAGCCTACTACGAACCTGGAGACCTTGTCGAGCTCAAGTATGCTGGTCTGGTAGGCTGTCCCGGCGAGTTCTGGAGCGCTCCACGCGAGGCTTATAGGCATGATTACTGCCAGGCTAGATACTGCTCCCTCCGTTAGCATCCCGCCATATCCGATTAGGAGGGCGTCCAGCTCGTTGGAGAGCTGCTTGCTGGTCGTTCCCGATCCCACGACGCTGTGGAAGCCGCTCAGGGCTCCACATGCTATGATCAGTGGTATTGAGGGGAGGAATGGCGTTGGCTTCCCCGCTATGATCTTGGGTGAGAAGCTTGTGTAGGCGGGTCCAGTAAACTTGAGGTCTCCAACGAGGAATGCTGAGATTGCGGCTAGCGCGACGAAGAACCATAATAGGTATGCGTTGAGGTAGTCTCTGGGCTGCAGGAGGTACCAGACTGGGAGGCTCGCAGCTATAAAGGCGTATAATGATAGCACTGTCACCCATATGTGGTAGGTGCCCCATAGGTCTCCGGTTTTAGTAGCGGGGTTGTATCCTAGGATCAAGGGTACTTTGTAGGCGTAGTAGAAGGCGAGGACTGCTAGTATTAGTGCTATTATAGTGGAAGTCTTGACGTTTATCCCTATCCTATAAACCATGATCCCTAGGAGCAGTGCTAGGGGCATGTAGATTACGGCGAGGGTAGCTGCACTCGGGTTCTTCGTGTATACAGAGGCTGCTACGCTAGCGAATGCAGCGATTACTAGGATCAAGGCGGCGTAGACGTATACTAGGAATATGTATCTCGCCTTCCTACCCATAACGTTCTCCGAGATGCTCATGACGGAGAGTCCGCCGTATCTAACGCTGGCCATTACTGAGAGATAGTCGTGGACTGCTCCGATGAACACGTTTCCGAAGAGGACCCATAGCAACGGTAGAGCCCAGCCGTAGGCCATTGCTATTGCAGGACCTACTATGGGGCCTGCTCCCGCTATGCTCGCGAAGTGGTGGCCGTATAGCACGTACTTGTTGGCTGGGACATAGTCTACCCCGTCAAACCTGGTATATGCCGGCGTGGGCCGGTTTGGGTCAGCCTTTACCACCTTGTCCTGCAGAATCTTCTTGCCATAAAAGATGTAGGCTAACCCATAAATTATTATGACCGTTAAAACTATCTCTATGGAGTAGACCGCCATCACTGGCTCACCTCTTCAGCTTCTTCTTTATTGATACTGGCGTTTCGCCGAACCACAGCGCTGGTCCTATTAGTATGAAGAACCATCCTAGTAGAGTGAGCCATGCGTCTGTGTTGATCTTGCCAGCCTCGCCAATAGTGCCGTTAGCCGCTCCGTCGTAGAGGACATACACTATGAAGATTATGCCGAGGATGGTTATTGCCGCCCCTACCGCCTTCAAGACGGTACTTGACATGTTTTGAAACCCCCTTAAAGTGGGGCTTTCTATATTAACTCATACCATGGTCCCTATTAAATCATTTTTAGGGATCAGTCTATATACTCCGGGAGAATAGGGTGCAGGGACCGATTTGGCTTCGAACGGACTAACCGAGGCTATCGTCTTAATAATACTCATACTAAGCCTGCCAGCGGTGGCATGGTTCTTCAAGTTCCGTAAACCCATGATAAGGAAACAGTTGAACATACTAAGGTTCTTGGAAGCCGAGTACTCGCCTAGGGATAAGACCTACTGGTATCTAGGCTACCTAGTAGGATTTAGGGGAAAGTATAGGATAAGCAGGGGTAAACTGGAAAACGTATACGTTCTATACACTTCCCCACCTTATCACGTCTTCTTCTACCTCCCAATAATATGGCTCTTCAAGAAAAAGGAGAGGCTCGAAATAATACACCAGTACAGGGAGGACACCCCTATAAGGGGAGAGGCTCACATAGCTGATGTTAGGGTCAAATCCATAAAGCTATCACTACTCGCAGACTTAAAGGATCCCTCGAGGTACAATGTGAAGGAGCTAAGAATCGGGGAGAACAAGTATAAGGTCTACTATAAGGGTAAGGATGCCCTAGAGCTCGCAGAAGGGTTATTCGGAAAGCTCGCTCATAAACTGAGACTATTCCGCGTAAGCGTCGACGGGTCTCGTAAATCTATCCTCGTCTCATTCGAGCCCAAGAGCCTCGACGATATAAAGCTCGTTACACGGGAGCTATGGAGGCTCCCCAAGGAATGGACAGGGTAGTATTCAACGCACGTATTATTTTCAAGACACTCGCCCGCCTCGCCGGAGTCTATATAGCTGAACACCCCAACCGTTGTAGGCGAATACTCAAACCCAGCCAGATCATCATGATGATCTACGATTACCGGTCTGGTAGAAGAGGAGACGAGAGCACGCTTAGAGAGATAGCCTGCACCCTAGCCCAGGTGTCCCTTGAGATCGACGCGAGCCGGGCCGAGCTCTCAACATTAAAGGTCGATAAGCAACTAGGCCTTCACGAGCTAGCAACGTCGCTTCGTAAATTCTACGAGAAACCCTCAATCAATACGTTGAAGGATGCCGTAGAGGCGGTTGGAAGCAGTCTTGCCAAGCCCTGTGCGCCAGCTCCAGGTATAGAGGAGGAATTGAAGCGCCTGGATGAGCGTATGAAGTTCCTTGGCATCCTATTAGGCTTAACTCTACCCGTCCTCTTCCTAGCTTCCCTCATAGCGAATATCGTGCTAGGTGTTATTGTCATTGCTATCGCTATAGGGTTATGGATTATGATCAAGAGGGACGGAGATAGATACCAGTACTTGAACGTTGAGAAGGCTTGGCATGAATGCCTGTTCACGAGAGAAGTCCTGGAGAGGACACTTAAAGGGGAGAAACCACTACCCAGCGTATTTGAAATACTCGGGATACCACCTCCAAGGCTAGACTAGTAACGTCCTTGGAGCAAACCAATAAATTAACTATTCTATCGCATTTCAAGGATAGCCGGAGAGTGCTACCGACGAAGATGGAGGTTACAAAGTTGAGCACTGACTACGTGATCGCCGGCTTGCTACAGGGCTTCCTAGAATGGCTACCCGTAAGTAGTAGCGGGCAAGTTATGATAGCCCTCTCATTGGCCCTCGGAGTCCCACCCTCGGTAGCGCTCCGTATCGCATTGGCTCTGCATATAGGGACCCTCTTCTCGGCAATCATCTACTATTGGAGAGAAGTGCTTGAGGGCATCTTGAACCTCCACAGGTGGCGTAGTAACACTGTGGCCAAACTCTGGTTAGTCGCTACACCATTCAGCCTAGCAATTGGATACCCCCTTTACAGGCTCTATGAAGAGTTCATCGGCGATGTCCCCCAGGACTGGATAATGCTCCTCGTAGGAATCCCCCTTATAGTAATCGGGGCAGCTGGGTATGCTTTGGGGAAAACCTCCTGGAGAGAAGAGATCACAGATAGGGATATTGTACTTCTAGGCATAGTTCAAGGCACTTCGGTTATACCAGGAATCTCCAGGAGCGGGGTAACGATAGCCCTCCTCCTTTTCCGGGGGGTAAATCCACTAACTGCTGTCAGAGCTAGTTTCCTAGCTGGTATACCCGCGATTGGAGCGGCAGCACTCTACACTATAATAGTGGAGGGCGCATTCTCGAGTGGCTCAAACGCCCTAATCGGAGGCTTAACCGCTCTAATAAGCGGTCTAGCGAGTATATGGATCGTAGAGTGGCTCGCCAAGAGGTTCAACCAGTACCTATTCACACTCATTATTGGGGTTCTACTCGTCGTGGCAGGCTTGATCCCATTAATCTTCTAATCTTCTAGAATAACATTAAACAAAATAGTTTGCCTCATGTCCACATAATATTCTCGTCGTTTTATATAACATTATAATGAGCATAAAAGCACTCAACATTTTTTCATGTGAAATTGTAGGGCCTAAATCTACCATATACACATGTATGTATATACTGGCTCAGCTTTAAGGGATTAAGGCTTGGATATATATCATATATACACGACTGAGGTGTGAGATGAGATGACTAAGGGATTAGCGATCGTAATGTTCTCGGGTGAAGCAGAGAAGTTCATACCACTAGCAGTTCTAACTCAGACGGCGGCCAACCTAGGAGTACCTGTTAAAGTATTCGTGACCGGCTATGCCATGGCTTACTTCACTAAGAACAAGCCTGAGCCTAGGTTCACTAAGGAGTTTGAAGACATGGTGCCTAAGCTCCTAGAAGGGATGAAGAGGATGCAGCTCCCCAGCTGGTATGATATATTGAAAGAGGCAAAGGAGACCGGTGATGTCAAGATCTACGTCTGCAGCCTAATGGCGGAGGTAATGGGCGTTAAGAAGGAAGATCTCGACCCAATTGTCGACGATATGGTTGGAGCCGCGTACTTCATGACCGAGACAGCAGACTACCAGGTCATCTTCATATAAACCACTAGAGAGGGGAGTGAAGATGACAGAGAGGATCGTAGTAGATGCTAGAGGGACTGCCTGCCCAGGACCGATAACAAGGCTCGTTAAGGCATACAGGCAGGCTCAGAACGGCGATATAATAGAGGTGCTAGCAACCGACCCGGGCTTCAAGCCTGATGTCCAGGCGTGGGTCAAGAGGACAGGGAACGAGCTCGTAGAGCTGAAGGAAGAGGATGGAGTTATAAAGGCGGTGATCAAGGTCACCGCTAAGAAATAACACTATAATCTTTTTTCACGGGTGGTTCAAATGAGCGAGAAGATCCTAGTTTTGGGAGCTGGGACTGGAGGTCTTGTAGCGGGCAACCTACTTGCCCTCAACGGGTATAATGTAACAATAGTGGAGAAGAACGAGTACCATCTCTTCCAGCCTGGAATGCTATGGATAGCGTTCAGGGGGCACAAGCCAGACAAGTACATGAGGAGAGTAGACTCTCTAGTAAAGCCTGGAGTAAACCTTATACACGACAGGGTTGAGCTGATAGACTTAGAGGATAGAACGGTTAGGCTCTCCTCGGGCAAGACGATCGACTATGATAAACTGATAGTAGCTCTAGGAGCCTCCTTCGACTACGATGCAGTGCCCGGGCACAAGCGCCTGTGGGAGCAGTATGGCGACTACTACTCAGGACCGCAGCACGCTGAGAGGCTGTGGCGGAACCTGTCTAAAATCAAGGAGGGGACCCTCGTTCTAGCGGCAGCAAACCCCTCGTATAAGTGTCCACCTGCCCCTCATAAGGCGGCTTTCCTAGCGAGCGAGACTATAAAAGAGAGGGGACTAGCAGGGAAGGTTCGAGTCGTTCTAGCACTACCCTTCATACACGCTTACGCTTCCGAGACAATGGCTGAGATCATAGAGCCTAAGCTGGAGGAGGCTGGAGTCGAGGTTAGAACAATGTTCACCGTAGAAAGTATTGATGTTGAGAACAGGAAGATCTACTCTCTGGAGGGCGAGGAGCTAGAGTACGATATAGCGGCGGTGGTCCCCGTGCATAAGGGTCCACGCGTAGAGATCAAGCCGGAGAGTGCTGTCGACGAGGACGGCTTCTTAAAGGTAGACAAGTACACTCTTCAGATAGAAGGGTTCGATGACGCCTATGCTGTAGGTGATTGCAACAATACCCCAACTAGCAAGACTGGCGTCACTGCCCACCTAGGAGCCGAGGTAGTCGCTGACAGGATTATGGGCTACGACTCCAGGTTCACGGGAAGAACCAACTGTCCCGTTGTAGCTGATGGGACTGCCGCGTTTGTAATAAGTACTTACGACCACCCAGTCATACCTGTCAAGTTCAGTAAGTTCAAAAGGCTCCTCGAGGACTTGTTCATAGCGGCGTACTGGTCCAGCCTTAGGGACCCCGAGAAGTGGAGGACCGCCTTTAAAGCGTACTTTAGGGCGACGGATCCGAGCGTGTTGGGTGAGGAAGGGTGGTAGAAGTGATCGAGAGAGACCCCCTGGCTGAACTTCTCTCTGGGCTCGAGGATCCCGATCTACAAAATGCACTTTCCAAAATGATCGAACTATTGAAGAACCTGGAGAGGAGCGGCCTGCTTGACATGATGATAGCGCTTACTGAGCCTGAAGTAGTGAATAGGATCATGGACATGGTTATTACCACGGGCACTCTTAAACTGGGAGATTCAGTTGACACTCTACTCGACATGCTGGGCAAGCTGGCAGATGCTCTAGTCAAGGAGCCCGAGCCTATGGGTCTAAGCCAGGTTTTAGCGAGTCTAAAGGACCCAGAAGTCGCTAAGGGGCTTGCTAGGCTAGTGGCAATCCTCAAGATCCTGGGTAAATAAATCTAATTATTTTTATAAATATTTCATTTATTCTTAGATAAATGTTTAACCCCCAAGACAATGACCAGATGCCGAGGTGGACATGTTGTTTGGAATGAACCCGAGAGACCTCCAAAAAGCTATGAAGAGGCTAGGCATCAAGCTTGAAGAGTTGAACGCGGTAAAGGTAACTGTTGAACTCGAGAACGGAGAAATCCTCGAAGTAGAAGAACCCCAAGTAATGGTAATGAGAGCTAAAGGGCAGCCTCCAATGCTCTACATCACAGGGGATATAAAGAAGGTCGAGAAGAGGGCGATAGAAGAAGAGAAGCCACAGTTCACCGATGAGGATGTAGCGCTGGTTGCAGAGCAGGCTGGAGTCTCGTTGGAAGAAGCAAGGAGAGCATTGGAGGAGACTGGAGGCGACATAGCAGAGGCTATATTAAAGCTCCAACAGAACGAGTAGCCCCCAGCCTCATAATATAGAAAGGCTTAAGTGACAGGGGCTTGAAGGCAGTCCTTGTTTGTAGTCTGTCCTGTCCAACCATATTCAGAGCATCTCTCCCAGGAGGAAGGGTTACTTTAATATACGAGGGTCCCTGCCACCTCACCTTTATACAAGTATATAGAAAACGGGAGAACAGCCACTATAGGCCGCTCAATCCCGTCACAGCCTCCCCAACACTATATTTCCTGAGCCCATTTACGAGTTCCTCAACAGTCTCTGCTAGGCTCAGGATAAGGGGGACCCCGACAAGCTTAGCGAGTTCCACTGCAAGGGGGTCAAGCTTATCCCTAGGACCATGTATTATGACGATACCAGGCTTTACCGGAGATACCCTTACCGCAACCATTGGACTCCTCCCCATACGGACTCCTGTGAACACTATAGCTCTCTCAGGGGTGCCTCCAAGTAGAGCATAGAACTGCATACCCGACAGGCTAGCTATAGCCTTTATACTATCCACTACAGTGTAACCGTAGGCCCTCTTGTCTATGGGGTAGTCTGGCGCGAGCAGTACCCCGTTTACAGCCTCTAGGAGCTGCTCTATAGAGAGGGCTTCGCGGAACTCTCTCATATCTATTATAGCGCCTGCAGGTATTCCTAGAGTTCTGGAGAGTTCTTGTATCCTCGCCCATCCCCTCGACTGGTCTATGGCTATGAGAGCTGAGACGAATCGCTGTATGAATCTCGCACCCGGCAGCCGCCTCCCCTTCTCATAATCGCTTACCACGCTTGTCGAGACCCCCATCCGTCTGGCTACCTCGTTCTGGCTAGCCCCGAAGTACTCCCTCCACTTTCTCAGCGCAGCGCCGGTCTCCTCACTCATTACAATATCTCCGGCGATCCGCTTAGCTATTATTGTAATGGCGTACTCTCCTGGAGTTATAGACAATGGTCGAATCACCATTAAAGTCCTATTTGACTAGAGTCTAAAAACCTATCCCTAAACGATTATAAGCCACCCTGGAGGCATTAGGATAGCATGAGCTAGAAGGGAACCACCAGCTGGAGGGCCCGTCGTCTAGCCTGGCTAGGATGCGGGGTACGCCGAGCCCCTAGGAGGGGCGGTGCCCGACTCGGGACCCCGTGGTCCGGGGTTCAAATCCCCGCGGGCCCACCATACAACGCTCATCAATATGTCAACACATTAACATGCTATTGGTGGTTGCTCCAAACCTACACTGGAAGGCACCATCTGATTATTAAAGCATCAAGAATAGGACTCGGTCCCCTCGGTCCTAAACCTTAATCTAGACCCCCTGGTTGAACATTACAACACTATTCCCTAAAGCACCCTTGTTTCCCTTTTCCCAGTAAAGCGTCCATTGGGACAGCCCCGCTCTAGCATCGGGAAACTCTAGGTATCCCCATGATATAGAGCCTAAAGATCTAACCATAAGGTCACGAGGATTTTACTGTCACATTTATGTAGCCATAGGTATAGACTCCGGGTGTAATCTGGAATTCCTGCCTTAATTCGACTATACAGACACTACTAGGCATATACGCTGTCAGCTCAATGCTGCCCGCCTTCCAGCTACCAGTCCAGCTAGAGGGTGGAGTCATCATAATATAGCCTGTTGCACTATTGACAAGGTTCCCTCTACGAATTTCTATGGGTCCAGTCATGTCCCCCCACTCATTATAGAGGTATATGTAGAGATAACTGTCATCAATCAATGTACAGTTGGTTGAAATCACCTCGAGCCTGGTATCAAATCCACTGGGTAGATTCGAGTATATGTCTAGGATAGCTCCCGTGAATCTTATGACCTCGTAAA
Source organism: Thermodiscus maritimus (assembly GCF_055382595.1). Taxonomy (NCBI): domain Archaea; kingdom Thermoproteati; phylum Thermoproteota; class Thermoprotei; order Acidilobales; family Acidilobaceae; genus Thermodiscus; species Thermodiscus maritimus. The sequence goes on along the minus strand of NZ_AP042434.1, from coordinate 624,832 downwards.
CGTCCCCTCCAACCAAATAATCAAAACTCTTGCTAACGACAAGGCTCTCATCTGAATCATACACCTCGATCATAGCATTCGGGATTATCAGGTAACCCCAAACCTCCAGCGAGGCAACACCATCACTATCAGCGTATCCCTCATCTACTATCCCTCCTGTTGAGTCCTTGAGGACAACACGCCAGCCAGGCTGGAGCCCAGTAATATTAACAAGCCAGGGCTTAGCGTTAACAGTTATAATAAAATTATCAAAATATAGGTAGCCTCTCGTAATATCACCGCTCTCTTCATGCACTCCTATACCGACCCGGTCCGGAATAATCCTATAGGATGAACCTATACTCGCGCTGAGCACTCGTTGGGTTTGAGAACTACCTATAGTTTGTCCTTTTCCCCATAGTTCTGCCGTCCATGAGCTAAAATCAATGCCAGCACTTAAATTATGATAATAATCATACTCGAACCCTATTGCTCCACTTCCTAAGCTTGATTCGCCTAAGAGGGTTGATCGTCTATTATTCCTATAATAATACGCATCGGCAGTCGCATAATCTCCAGTATTACCAAGTAAGAACTCGTTGCGCAGACCCACAAGGTAGCTCTTACTAGCTGAACTATCTAAATATGTGAAGCCAATTCTGTGTATAGTACCACGAATACCACGATAACCCGAACGCCACATTATAGCTGACACGTATACTTTATCCCCGTTCCTAGCATACCCGCTAATATCAACATTCTTGGGATAAAAATAACAGTAGAGTCCATCCAAACCGCTAACGTTAATATAGATATAGTGGTTTGCATTATTCCATCCCCATAAATCATTACATCTATTCCTAGTTTCGAAATCTGAGGAAGGATCACTGTCGAACGTGTTATAGTATATTGCATGTCTTTCCTTTAAAGCTATATCTAGGGGCTGCATGTTGACGGATACGTCCGCATTTAGCCCCATCGCAGATACGGTTACGCCTGAGGTCCCTGGGTCCTGGTACCATATGGTGTAGGTGTCGGTTGCCATTAGCTTTCCATCCAGCTTTCTATAATTGAGTAATGCTGGGGTGGCTATTGTAGCTAATATTGTTATTGCCAACACTATTACTGTTGTTGACACCAATAGCGTTCTAGTAGGCTGATTCCCCATTACATGGCACCCCTCCTCAACTGTTATGGGCAATTATTACTGGCGTCTCAGCTAGTTCCTCATAGTATGTGATGAGGAAATATATTGTGAGGGCTGAGATGCCGATGAATGCCGCCGCTACTATAGGGTATAATGATGCTAGCCTGGTACTGTATATTCCCGCTATCGTATAGTATCCTCCAGAGGCGTGTAGTGTGAAGAGCCCGTAGGGTGTTGGATTAGACCCGCTTACGGGTATTGTAGGTATTATGTCCCTATAGAGGACTCTCAGTATTGAGATGAGGAATGCTATAGTCAAGCCCGCTACCGCGAACCCTGTGGCTGCCGCTTCTAAGTATATGCGTGGCACCTTGGCCCTTAGAATAGGGGATACGAGGACGGGGAGGACTAGGGCTATGGATAGGGTTGAGCCTAGTATTAGGGCGAAGGAGATCCTGATGAGGGAGTCGAGGACGGGTATCCTGACAGGTGATTCGGCAAGATAGACTGTATAGTGGGTGAGGCCTATCTCGCCGACTACAACCGATCCCCTTATAATGTATAGTGGGTGGAGGGTGATCCAGAGGATAAATATTTGCGAGGCGATAACAGCTAATGAGCCGAGAGAGAATCCAATTCTTAGCAATCTTCCCAGCCAATAATATCTGGTAGCCTCTACTGCTGCAAGCTCGAAGACCTCCTCTCCAGCCTGTTCCCGCCTACTAGACATGTATCGTCACCTTAACCCCCCTAGGATGTCCTAGGAAAACATAGTAGAACCTAACATCGATGATATCATTGCTCCATGATACAGGTAAGCCTACTATATAATGGGTGAATGGCTCTAATTCCACACTCTCCCTATAAATTATCCCTCTCCGGTGGCTGTATACTTCTATAGACCCGTTTATTGGGACCGGGTTATCGTTCTCCAAGACTACAGCGCTACCATTATAGGGTTTAACCTCGGGCTCCCTCCAGTTGAATGATAGAGGATAGGTACTGTTGAGGACGCCATAGTTGAAGCTGATGATGCACCTTAGGAAGATCGTGGTGGATACCCTTGCGGGGGGTGGTGGGAGACTCCATGAGCGGGTGCGATTAGAATCAAGCTCCCATAACTCCCTGAATACATCACCCGGTATTCTCACTACTATACTGGCGTTGCCGCCGTCCGCGTAGGCTTCCTCAACAAGAGCCTCAGCCGCTGTAGGTCTAACAACCATGCAACTAGGCGATCCTCTAAGAGTCAATATAGGAGTATATTTGAGTGATATGTTGACTACTCCCGAGGATAGGTTGAATGAAACCTTCTCACCGTAGACGCTGGGAGCATTTATCATAGTAGGGGTAGCATCTAACATGGATGAGCCAATATAGGCTAGGTTGAAGACCACATACACTATTATCATGATAAGGGCGAGAGTGCCGGGTGCCATAATAACGCGCCTCCTCTGGACACTGTAAGGGAGGTAGATGTAGTAGTAGGAGGCTGCTGCCCCTGCGGCTGCGAGGACCGCAAACACATAGGTTCTCGGTACCACCTCTACGACCACGTATGAGACCCTAGAGGATGGAACCGGAGGATCTAATTGCTCCACATTATCCCCTTTAGTGATTACGATGTATCCCTCCTCCCCCCTTCTTATTTCAACCACTCGGTGGATGACGCAGCTCGTCTTGAGCTTGTCCTCGGGAAGGCACCAGACTACTATATCCCCCTTCTCGACACCCCCCGCCATACTAGGACTAACACCTATGGCGAGGTCGAGGGGTTTCAGAGTAGGCTCCATAGATGAACCATATACGATCATTACCGCTACCGGCAATCCTAACAGCTTCCCAGCAAACAACGCTACTGCTACTGCAACACATGCATAGCATAGTGCTTTAGCCGCTTTAGTAGTCCTCGGCATTTTTCCCGCTCACCGTTGGGATAGCCGTTCACATTATATCCAGAGTCCCCAAGTTAATCAATTACAATTAATAAGAAAAGGGAAAATTAATGTAAGGGGTTATTAGATCCTTAATCCCCTAGGCTATTACCTCGGCTGCTCGCTACTACTACTCGACACGTAGAATCCTACTGTGAAGCTGTCGGAGGTGACGCTACCGGTAGCATTGATCATTACGTCTATCTGGAGTGCTTCACCAGAGTTTAACGTGATGGGTGTAGAAGTGATTCCTGTGGATTTCAAGTCGATTGAAGCTACTTGTGTTGTAGTAGTGCCATCAGTCTTATAGATTATCAGTTCTGCACTAACAATATTTGAGTCGGTAAGTGATTGGTTCACGTTTATCCATACATATACTGGGCTTGGACTGGTTATAGCTTTGGGGTAGCCGAAGCCCAGCACGTCCTGGAAGTACCAGGCTCCATTGGTGAGGTTGAAGTCGAAGTGGGCGTGCCCATAGAGGGTATTAGTTGTACCATCACTGGTATTAGTCCACTGGCAGACCGGGTTGTATAGGGTTACTTTTAAGCCATTATATCCGCTCGCGCCTACGCTCCAGTTTGCATCAGGGGCGTTGGTGCCAGCGTTTGGCAGCTGGTAATCGTTGGACACAGTGTTTCCTGAAGTAGCTCCTTTTATGTAGAATCCAGTGCAAGCCATGCCCGCGTTTCCGAGATTGCTTTCGGTTAGGCTGGTTAGGTCTGTTACCTGTACATTGCCTGTTAGGCTCCTGTATAGGAATACTGATGCGTTGACTACTCCCAGTGATGCCACTGCTACTATTACTAGGAGAACTGCTATCCACCTTTTCGATGATGCTTGCATTACTGTTCCCCCACTTAATTCTCCGGTTGTAGGTTTTTCCTAGTTATAAGCGTTTTAGACAGGTTATCGAACCCTTGAATTTAGGGAGGTAGCAAATTTGGGGTTTGGTAGTGAGGAGGGGGTGGTTTCCCTCATTGAGGTGAACTCGAGACGGTGGTTTAGGGGCTAGTATTATTCTAGGGCTCAGGCCTCACACGGTTCTACATTACGCTTCAGCTCCGAAGTCGGTCATCATCACCCAATCAATTGATGGAAGAGGGCCAGCATATAGCTTTATACATGATATTCATAATAAATAGTATATTTTGAGCTAGTAGATTCTAGGGTGTAGACAGGAACATGTTGGGAAGTATTCCAACTCCTTGAATATCTCCTTTCATAGCCGCGAAGGTCGGGAACTGCACCAGTGGAACTAGGGGTACATCGTTCGCTAGGTAGGTGTTTTGAATTGTCTCGTATATACTGGCTCTCAGGGAGTAGTCTACGCTCGCCATAGCCCTTTCAATCTGGACATCTACTTGGGGGTTTGAATACCCTATACCTAGCTCTATGTTAGCTTTACTATACATTGTTAGTAGTATGTAGAAGGTTGGATCGGGGTATATTGGGTAGAGCGTTACCAGTGCCATATCGTATTGCCCAGAGAGTATAGCTCCCAGGAAAGCGTCGTGAGTCAGATCCTTTATCTCTACATAGGCTATCCCGGTTGCTTCAATGCTTTTCTTTATTTCCTCCGCGATCTTCAAGTCGCTGGAGCCATACGTTGTTGATGAGACTATAAAGGTTAAACGCAGGAGGTTTGCCTCACCATATCCAGCCTTTTTGAGCAGGGCCTTCGCCTCTTGAATGTTCATTCCCGTATAGTTCTTGAACGCTTCTGTGTGACCAAGATAGCTTGACGGGATAACACCCAGGAGCGGCTCATCATAGTCGCCTGGCAGTATCTTGGCTATATCCTGCTGGTCTATAGCGTACGCGACAGCTTTTCTCACTTCTACGAGATGGCTCGGCCTTGAACCAGGAATGTGGAATGCCAGCAGTTTGACAGCGGTCTTAGCGGAGGATATGACCTTGAAGCCCTTACTCTTCAACTCCACGGCGTCACCGGCTGTTAGACCCCACCAGGCAACGTCAATCTCGCCCTTCTCTAGCGCCTCCTTCAACTTCTCGCTAGAATCATATATCTTGAAGACCAGCTTCTTGGTGCCGGGTTCTCCTCCATAGTACTTGGGATTTGCTACAAGGACCACCTTATCTATCCCGACACTCTCAATCTTATAGGGACCTATACCCCCATATTTGGCTCCCGCGACAGGGTTCTGGAGGGGATAATTAGGGCTCACCACATAGTAGACGGGAAGACTCGCCATCGCCGGAAAGTCCTGCACGGGCTTCTTCAACTTAATCATGACAGCTGTATCATTTAATGCCTTAACCTGGTAGATGAAGTCGGTTACAAGCCAAGAATAAGTACCCCTTATGATCATGACCCTCTCAATACTCCTTACAACATCATCTGCTTTCAGGGGGGTTCCATCATCGAAGACAGCATTCTTCCTTAATATGAAGATCCAGGTGACGCCATTGTCTGGGGTTGTCCATTTTACCGCGAGTCCCGGCTCTATAGCACCTGTCTCTGGGTTTATCTTGACGAGTCCCTCCATCACCTTGGAGAGTATCTCCCAGGACACGTAGTCATCGGCAATGGCGGGGTCTAAGTTAACCTTACTAGCAACTACACCAATCACCAGTTGACTGTACTTGGGAGTCATAGTCCCTTCAGCCGGCCCAGCAGTATTTGACCTCCAAGCCCAGAGGGCAATACCCGCCACGATTACCACTATCAATACGATAGCAGCGAGAAGAGTTGTTCGCCCTACCCCTTTACGAGACGGCAAGCTACCACCGATATCCCAGTATAAGATATCTATGAAATATATCGATAATGCCCTTTAAGCAAATAGGTCTGTGAGAAGGGTCCCTCCTAGAGCGTTCCAATGGACTCCGAGAGCTAGAAGCATTTGTTCGAATACAGTCTTCACGTACTCGTAGTACTTTGAAGAGTCAACCTCCGATAGCTTGGCAAGCTTAACAGGCTTTACACCTAGGCTGTCTCTTGTCTTAACATATGATACTATCGAGCCTCTCCCCACCCTTATTCCATTCTTCCTCAGGAGGAGTGCTGCCTTCACGTGCTGAGGAGTGTTCTTCTTGTACTCCTTCGGGTCTTTTGAGAGCATGACTTTTATCGCCAGCTCGTCGAGGGTATATGCCCTCTTCTTGAGCCTCTTGTAGATCTCGCTGACATGGGCTTTCATTTTTTCTAACACTTTTGCAACATCCTCCGGCTCATTCAGCTCGGTTAGGATCTCAACGGCCTTCCTGAACTCTTCTTTTATGAAGTTGGGAGTATTACTTTTCTTTCCAACCATTCCCTTTATCACTATAGATCCTTCTCGTGTTATTCCGATGTAGTTCTTCTTTAGACCGGAGAAGAGGGCTAGCTTGAACTCCTTGTCCTTCTCGAGATCTAGATCGAACTCCTTTTTGATATATGTTCGGAGCTCCTCAATCTTGTCCTCTGGAGGATCCCATAGGAAAATTGAGTCCGTGTCTCCGTAGAGGATTATCAGATCCAGCTCCTTAGCCTTTTTCTCTGTAGCTGTAAGGACCATCCTCCCAATGGTTGTAACGCTTTCGGCAACCGCCAGCGAGTAGAGGTGGAAGGCTTCTGCGCCGAAGACTCCGTAGCTGGCATTGATATATACCTTCATAGCTGCCTGGACAGTGTCATACCAGAGCCTTTCAGTCTCTGGGAGACTCTTGTCCTTCGCCTTTCTCTTATAGATCTTAACCCTAAAGTCCTTGAGGAGGCCAACTATGAGACTGGATATTCCCTGGATCGACTTGCACACATAATGGCCTACCTCCGGGATCTCTATCTTCTCCCCCTTGCAGTAAGGGTTATCCACCGTCTCATAGCTGAGGTTCCAATTCTTTATTATTGAAGGGTATAGGCTGGCGAAGTCCAGTACGTAGATGTTGAAGAAGACGCCCTGCGGGGGCTGGAGGACTTTCGCCCCCTTGTACTTCTTATCCTTAATAATGGCCTGCGAGCGGGCCTTGTTAGCGTACGCGGCTATCTCCTCCTTGGAGGGTATTAGGTATCCCCTCCTCCTATGCTCCCAGTTTATCAAGCTCTTTATCCATCCGGAGACTTGAGTCCTGGTGACATCTTCGAGGCCCATCTTGCTGATCCGCATTAGCAGGGTTATCAGGTTCCAGACTAGGTTATTCGAGTATGTCGTTAGCTCTACTGTCAGCTCTGCATCCCTCAAGTTGTACCTTGCAAGCTCTTCAAGGGTAAGCTCTGAAACATGCTTCTCAAGGCGGATCTTCTTCCTCCCCAGCAGTGCTTCTGCGACGGCGTCTAGGCTCTTCTCCCTGTACTTGTTTCCAAAGGCGTATACTTGGAGAGCTCTTATGTCGAAGAATCTGTGGAGATCAACGTGGAGTGCGTTGGTGAATGTGACATAGTCCTGTTTGAAATCAAATGGCAATAGCGAGGGCTCCAACCCGAGTGATACGAGCCTGTTGTACATGTATGGTAGGTCGAAGTTGTCACCATTGAATGTTATGATAACGGGATAGCGGAGCATTATCTCCAGCGCTCTTAGTAGGAGGTCAGTCTCATTATCGAATATCTCGACTTCAGCACCTATATTATCGAGATTTCCCGTCTCAACATCGCTCCTCCTTAGGAGCAGGACTTTCTTCACCCCCCTGTTGTCAGCTAGGGCTATGCTGATCACGGGGTAGGGGGCTGTAGAAGGGTCAGGGAGCTCGTCGGGCCGGGGAGAGTACACCTCAATGTCGACGGCGATTCTAGGAATGTCTGGAGGGGGCTGCTCGAAGACGGGCATCCATTCCACTGCTAGCTTCTTAAAGTCTTCACCCTCATCCGCGAATACCTCTGAGACGTGTCTCCAAGCCCTCTCCATATCTATGCCTTCCGGCTCCCACGTTTTAGAGACCCTGTAGATCATGCCTGGTATCAACTGGGCGTCGAAGATGTAGTTGTGGTGGTACCTTATATCGGCCTCCCAATACTTGAACCCGTTCTCCTTCACTCTCTCCCTCAGGCTCCTAACAGCTAGTGGGTCTGAGACAACTATCTTCGTAAGCCTAACCTTCTCCCTCGTAATAGGGTGGATCTTGGAGACAACCTCCACGTTCACAACTCGCTCGTCACTGGTTAATGGAGGCTTAAACTGGGCCAACTGCTCGGGAGAAGCGTTTGTTAAGAAGTAAGGTTTGTGTCCAGTCCTATCGATCCACTTAACGAGCCTCTCCCTATCCAAATCATAGATGTAAGCTACTGCTCTCCCTAGGTCTCCATCATATCTAACCTCAAGGAGGTATCCATATGCCTCCTTAACATATTCTTCCACTGATAACTGGGGAATATCTCTCGGCTCCGCCCCCTTCTTTTCACTAGCCTTGGATTTCTCCATTACACCAGCTATCTGGGCCTCCTTACTGTTTCCATCCTTCATTTCCGGTTTTACTTCAGGCTCTAGACTCGTTGTCTCCTGTGATAAGCTGGTTATAGCATCCGTTCCTTTCACATTTATCATTTTATTCTTCTTTTCTATTTCCTCCCTCTTTCTTCGTGGCTTTCCTGAAAAGAAGGCGTCTAATGTGACAGGGTTCTTTTCGGCGGGGCGAGGCGGTGTCTTCCTCGTACGCTCCTTTGGGGGTGTCAGAGTCCTTCCGTTGACTGCTTCATCTATCCTCTTAAGGAATTCGTTGAGTCTCTTAGGCTTCCTCGCCTGCACTACTCCTGTTCCCCAGTCATTTGTAGTGTCGTGGGAGTAATTAATCCCGCTTGCTATCATGGGTTTTTAAGGGAGAGGGGTATCTGGAACTATATGTATTTTATGAGCCCTTATAGTTTAGTATGATGTCCTCCTATTCTCTCCTGGAATTATCAGTGTTTGAGGGTGCTGGAAGTGGCAGACCCTGTTAGTATCCAGATCGAGCACTTTGCCATGGTGGAGGATCTAGAGCCTATAGTCTATATCGTGTCAACCATAACTGTAATCGTGCTATTGTACAGCCTTTACGCCGCCTACAAGCGGTGGACATATGGAGGCGAGAAAATACAGTACGGTCCATGGGGCCTGCGACTGAAGAATCTCTTGAAGTATGCGATCTTCCAGTGGAAGGTTGTGAGGCACAGGTTCCCTGGAACAATACACCTCCTCATTTATGGCGGCATGTTCTGGCTTCTCATAGCCACAACCCTCAGAGCGATAGACCTGCACGTCGCCAGGATACTTACCGGAGAAGTCTGGATGGTTTACAAGCTCCTCAACAATATCGCGGGGCTAACTGTGATAATAGGAAGCATCCTAGCAATTATCAGGAGGGCGCGAGGGCTAACCCCTAACCTGCCTAAGGATCCAGTCTACTATGTAGTACACATACTGTTCCTAACAATCGTTATAACAGGATTTTTCCTAGACGGCTTAGTAGCCTCAGTAACCAGAACAGCTTTCGAGAAGGTATGGTTTGATCCCATAGGGTACTGGATCTACAAGTGGGCTCTCGGCATGACAACAGGCGAGGTGGCATCTATCTACAGGCCCTTATGGCTGTTCCACTTCCTAATAGCACAGTTCACGCTCGCAATAATACCCTACACAAACCTCTGGCACATCGCCGCAGCCACGTTGAACGTGACCTTCGCCCGCCCCGAGCCTGCTGCTCAGGCGATCAGGGCGTTCCAGGATATAGATGAGAGGATCGAGGAGGAGAAGCCGATCGGGATCGTTAAACTCTCCGATACAACCTGGAAGCAGAGGATGGACTACGATGCATGCACAAGCTGTATGAGGTGTACCAATGCATGTCCAGCCTATAACTCTGGCAAGGTACTCTCGCCGAGAGACATTATTGTGAAGATGCGGGATCAAATGTATAATGGGAAGTGGGATGAGACTGTTTGGAAGGAGAACGAGGAAGAAGCTACTCTTAAGATAGATCCCGAAGCAGTATGGAGCTGCGTAACTTGTGGAGCATGCGTCAACGAGTGCCCAGTTCTCATACACCACGTTGACACGATCATAGACCTTAGAAGAGGGATGATGAGCACCGGTAGCGAGCAGATCCCGGAGGACGCACTCAACGCCCTCTACTCCATGCAGCAGACAGGGAACCCGTTCGGCTACAACCCAGTAGATAGGGAGGAGTGGATAAGAGAGCTAGCAGAGAAGTTCGGCGAGGACCTTATAGCAGATCCGGAGCAAGAGTACGACTACATCTACTGGATCGGGTGCGTGACAAGCTATGACCCGAGAATACGGCCGGTCGCTGAGAATACCATTAAGCTCCTAAAATCCGCCGGGTACAAGGTCGGAGTTCTCCTCGAAGAGGGATGCTGCGGAGAGCCAGCTAAACGTCTTGGAGAAGAAGCCCTCTTCGTTGAGATGATGAAAATGAACCTAGAGACCCTCTCACAGTACAAGTTCAAGAAGCTACTCGTAAGCTGCCCGCACGGATACCACGTGTTCAAGAACGAGTACAAGAAGTATCTAGACTACATCAAGAATAATGAAGAAACAAGGGAGCTGGCAGAAGTACTAGAAAACCTTGAGGTAGAACACCACAGCGTTGTCCTGGCAAGGCTAGTCAAGGAAGGCAAGATAAAGCCCTCAAAGACCCTAAACCTGGCCGTAACCTTCCACGACCCATGCTATCTCGGAAGATGGAATGGCCACTTCGATGAACCTAGAACCGTCCTGGAGACCGTCAAGGGCCTGAGGCTAAAGGAGATGCCGAGGAATAGAGACAAGAGCTTCTGCTGCGGCGGTGGCGGCGGCCACATGTTCTACGAGATCAAGAGGGGAGAGAGGATTGCTAGGATAAGGGCTGAGGAGGCGGCAAAGACCCTTGAGGAGGCGGGCGGAGATAAGAAGGTGGTGGCAGTCGCATGTCCATATTGTAACACCATGTTCCGCGGAGAGGCAGAGGACTTTGGCTTCGAGGTGAAGGATATAGCTGAGATCTTGGGGGAGTCGGTAGAGGATCCTAAAGAGAAATCTTCCTAGCCCTTATAATTATTAAACTATCCTTTTTATAAACCTTTACAGATGAGGGATCTATTGGCTGGGGTAGCTTATAGACACCCCGGAACACTTTCTTGGTCCTAGCAAGATGCCAACCCCTGAGGGCCTCCTCCACCTTCCTCTCATCCACCTCTCCCGCTACAACTATCTCTTCACTAGTTACTCTCACGTCGACGCTCTCATCCTTCACACCTGATACATCGACCACCATCACTAGCTCGTCCCCAAAGTCCCTTATCTCAACAAGAGGCTCCTCGACATCCGAGGTCATGCTTCTAACCCGCTCCTCGTATAGGTTTTCGAAATCCCTCACAACCTCCTCTATGTAGGATTCAAACCTCTCTCTGAGCGCCTGCATCCTCCTCAGCGCTTTTGCAATATCCCTCAGCATTTCATCGAATAGGTCCTCTGCCACGGCAACCACCCTTAACAAGCCCTTCTAAGACCCCCCTTAGGTATAGATTAGTGGGGGCCTGTACTCATACGTTTTACCCATCTTAGCCATGACATTGCGCGTCTCCTTCATTAGGTCCTTCAAGCGCAGCTTAAGCTTCTCAGCCTCCTCTAACAGCCTGGACACGTTAACATCTACTCCGGTAATCTTGGAAATAGACTCTACTGCAACCGCTGCAGCCTCTGGGTCGGGCAAGTCTATGAAGGATTCAACCATGAGTACAAGGTTTGGAACCCTCCTCCGAAGAGCCTCCTTGAGCAGGAGTGCATAGGGGCCAACTAGCATGCCGTTCTCAATCTTAGCAGGGTTCAGCCTACCCGCCTCTATCTCCGCCTCTCTGCCAACGGCTAGCGCGTATAGCCTTGGCTTCTCAACCTCGATCCTCTTAGGGGTCCCTAGCCCTGTAATGCTTAGGATCATCTTTACCTTGCTCATCTTAGCGAACTGAACGAGCGACTGTACGAACATTGGGAGTGCGGCCGGGATTATTGGAACGTCTGTAACTAGAACTCCAATACACTTTCCAGTATAGAGGCGTATCGGGTGCTTCGCCTCACCCTTGTGGATTACGACTACCGGTGGTAGGGCGGTATAGCTGTCTATCCCGACAACATCCTTCATGCCAAGCTCCCTGATTAGGTGAAGGCCTGCTATCGAGCCTACAAGACCCACGTCGGGTAAGGCTACCAGAAGGTATTCCAGGTCCCTGGGCTCCTCGAATATGTAATAGCTGAACCCGTTTATCTCTTCCTCATATATTCCCGTCAATAGAACTCACCCTCCCCACTATAATAAGGTATCTTAGCCCAATAATATTGGCTTGGGTTCAAGGCACTTGAGCGGAGAGGCCGGTAAAAGCAGCTATCTGATCAAAGTATTCCTACTACTCTCACTGGTATCCTTCTTCGCCGACTTCACATACGAGGGGGCTAGGAGCATCTCCGGCCCCTACCTGTCAGAGCTTGGAGCCTCACTCGTTATAGCAAGCAGCATATCGCTGGGCGAGTCCCTATCATACGCTGGCAGGCTTTTATCCGGGCTCCTAGCCTACAAGTACGGCTCGCCACGATTCTACTGGGGAATGGTCTTCCTCGGCTACCTGGTAAACCTGGGCGCGGTCCCCCTACTAGCGTTCTCAGGGAACTGGGAGGAAGCGTATATCTTATACATCCTAGAAAGGGTGGGTAAGGGGCTCCGGGTCCCAGTGAGGGACGCAATACTGTCCGAGGTCGGTTCGGGCCTAGGCTCTGGTAAGCTTTTCGGGATACACGAGCTCCTCGACCAGGGAGGCGCGATAGCAGGGGCGCTCTTCATATCATGGTCCCTGGGGGGAGCCGGTGTTAAGAGGGGACTGCTCTTCCTCGCCATCCCAGCTGCTATTGCAATAATGCTGCTAGCGGCAGCCTACTGGATGCATCCCAAGCCCAGCGTGGCTGCTAAACCCCTGCGCGGCGCCGGCCTCCTACTACGGGATGCCCTCAAACTCTCTATTCCACTCGCGGCCTCGATGCTAGTATTCATACACTGGGCAACTGCCGGCTACATACTCTCTACTAGACTAGAGGCCGAGACTATAGCACTATTATACTCTCTCGCAATGCTCGCCGATGGCATCATAGCAGTCCCTCTGGGCCTCCTATACGATGCCTGGGGAGGCAGAACCCTAGTCTTGACACCCATCCTCTCAGCCTCCGCCACCATCACACTCTTTACTGCGGGGCCGATCGTCTTCGCAGTCGTCTGGGGAGCGGCTATGGCAACATATGAGACCCTAGTCAAAGCCTACATATCAGACCATGTCAGGGAGGAGGAGAGGGGCGTAGTTTATGGTGTGGTTTACGCTGTAATGGGCCTTTCATGGACTATTGGAAACGTAATACTCGCATACCTCATCTAATCGGAACCCCCCATACGGGTAGGGATTCTAATAGCTAAATACCTGTCCGGGAGATAATTAGTAACGAGTTCTTACTGTGGGGGGAAATCATTGTCGTTGCCTGAAAAAGTTGAGAGGCGTCCTGGATACGATGTGACCCTGGACACAATCTACAAGAGGGCTCTCGCGTTATTCCCGGACATGGAGATCGTTTATAGGACGAAGAAGGGTGTAGACAGGTATAGTTTCGCGACAGCAGCAGAGAGAATGGAGAGGCTCGCGTCAGCCCTCTCAAGCCTCGGTGTTGGAAGGCTCGACAGGGTTGCAACCCTCGACTGGAACACCCACTGGCACTACGAGGCCTACTTCGCAGTTCCAATGATGGGGGCTGTGCTCCACCCAGTTAACATAAGGCTGGCTCCAGCAGAGATAGTCTACGTCATGTCCCAGGCTGAGGACAAGGTCCTCATCACAAACGCGGATTTCCTAAAACTTGTCGAGGTCATAGCACCAAAGATACCCAGCCTCGAGAAGATTATAGTAGTAGATACCGACTCGGTGCCCGAAAAGATCGCCGGGATCCCAGTCTACCACTACGAGGATCTTTTGAAGGAGCATGGAGGATCATTTGAGTGGCCCAAGCTGAGCGAGGACCAGCCTGCAGCCATGGGCTATACGAGCGGCACTACGGGCCTCCCCAAGGGGGCATACCACAGCCATAAGGCGATCGTTCTCCACACGATGAGCGGTGCCCTCCACCTCGCAACAGTCTCGAGGGACTTCAGGCTATCCAGCCTCAACACGATCCTCCACATAGTCCCAATGTTCCACGTCTACTCATGGGGGCTACCATACATAGCAACCCTGCTCGGAATGAAGCAGGTGTACCCGAACAAGCTAGACCCAGAAGTGCTCTTGGAACTCATAGATAAGGAGAAAGTAGACTTCACCGCAGGAGTCCCAACCATACTATACATGCTACTAGCCCACCCAGCCAGCCAGAAGTACGACCTCAGCAGGCTCACATTCGTAAACGGAGGCTCAGCCCTGCCACGCGGCCTAGCAGAGATGGCTAAGAAGCGCGGCATGCGGGTATTCGTCGGCTACGGTATGACTGAAACCGCGCCCATACTCACCCTAGCCGCCCCACCCGCAAAGACCGGTGTAACAGTTGACAGTCCAGAGTACTTAGACTACGCCTTGAGGACTGGATGGCCCATACCACTAGTAGACCTGCAAGTCGTAGACCCCGAGATGAACCCCGTACCCAAGGACGGTAAGACCATGGGAGAGATCGTGGTTAGAGCCCCATGGATAACGCCGGAATACTACAAGAACCCGGAAAAGACTGAAGCCGCCTGGAGGGGAGGATGGTTCCATACTGGAGACATCGCAGTATGGTATCCCGACGGAAGCATCGTTATAGTTGACAGGGATAAGGACGTGATAAAGAGCGGCGGTGAATGGATTAGCAGCGTTAGGCTAGAAGATGCTATAAGCAGGCACGAGTGCGTCGCCCAGGTCGCAGTAATAGCTGCGAAGCACCCCAAGTGGCAGGAGAGGCCAGTAGCACTAATAGTGCCTAAGCCAGGCTGCGAGGATAAGATAACCTTGGAGGAGATCAACGGCTTCCTCATGAAGAACTTCGTAGAGCCTGGAGAGATACCTAAATGGTGGCTCCCAGACAAGGTGATTGTAGTCGAGGATCTGCCGAAGACCAGTGTGGGTAAGATAAACAAGAGAGCACTAAGGGAGAAGTATTCTAACGTGCTCCTCGAAGAGGAGAACCAGTAAAAAGAGCCATTATTAACATCTTTTCCAATACCCGAATAATGTCACAAGCCATCATCTTTTTATTACCGCGGCAAACGACTAACTTGTAAACGACAATAATCTAACTGGAGGCGCTGTGATTTGCCTGAAAAGGAGAAGGAACAGGTCGACTGGTATTCTCTAAGCGTTACCCTCCACAAGTTCTATGGGGGGAAGATTGAGACTATACCAAAAGTGCCGGTGAGGAGGATTAAGGACTTCGCTATCTGGTATACTCCGGGGGTCGCGGAGCCCTCTAGGAGGATAAGTAGGGACCCCGACGAGAGCTTCGAGTTCACGAGCAGATGGAACACTATAGCCGTTGTTAGCGATGGCACCCGAGTCTTAGGCCTCGGCAAGGTGGGGCCAGAGGCCGCATATCCTGTCATGGAGGGTAAGGCTCTCATCTTCAAGTTCCTCGGCGGCGTCAACGCTATCCCCCTAGTCCATAGGAATAGGGACCCCGAGAAGTTCCTCGAGCTACTCGAGGCGGTAGAGCCCTCGTTTGGAGGGATCAACCTAGAGGATATAGAGAGTCCTAAGTGCTTCTACATATTAGAGGAGGCGAGGAAGAGGCTCAACATACCAGTATGGCACGATGACCAGCAGGGTACCGCCGCAGTCACCCTTGCCGGCCTGATAAACGCCTTCCACATTGTAGGCAAGGATATTAGAAAGTCGAGGATAGTTCTCTTCGGCGCAGGAGCCGCTAATATAGCGCTCTACAGGCTCCTAACAAAGTATGGTATACCTCCAACCAACCTCGTAGTGGTGGACAGTAAGGGGGTTCTTCACCCCGATAGGGAGGATATCGACAAGCTCATGATAAGCCATCCGTGGAAGTACAGGATCGCCATAGAGACCAAGGGAGGAGGACTGCCTCCAGGAGCCCCTATTGAGAAGGCTCTAGAAGGGGCAGACGCTGTAGTAGCCGCGAGCAAGCCAGGGCCCGGGACTATCAAGAAGGAGTGGGTCGCCAAGATGGCTAAGGATGCAATAGTGTTCGCAGAGGCGAATCCCGTGCCAGAGATATGGCCATGGGAGGCTAAGGAGGCTGGAGCCAGGGTCGTGGCAACTGGTAGGAGCGACTTCCCCAACCAGGTGAACAACAGCCTTGTATTCCCAGCGGTCTTCAGGGGGGTTCTCGACGTGAGGGCTAAAACAGTTACCGATGAAATGGCTATAGCCGCTGCTGAAGAGCTGGCAAAATTCGCAAGGGAGAAGGGGATACACGAGGACTACATTCTGCCAACGATGGAGGAGTGGGAGGTATATCCGAGAGAGGCCGCGGCTGTAGCAGTGAAGGCTGTTGAGCTGGGACTTGCCAGGAGGACTACAACCTACAGGGAGGAGCTGGAGAGGGCTGAAGCTATAATATCTACCGCTAGGAAGAAATACGAGGAGCTATGGAGGAATGGCTACATCCCAAAGCCCCCAGTAGATTATGAGTAGGGTTGAAGGGTGATTTGTGATGTATGAGCCAGCAATAGTTGTTAGGAAACCCCTAGAAGAGGACCTTGAAGCACTCGCTAACCTCATAAAGAGGTTCTACCTCTTCAACGAAGAGTTCGACCCAGCCTGGGCTGTCGCTGACAACCTCGACCAAGCCGTCCTGGAGAGGGCTAAGGCCTACATTAACGGCGAAGGCCTCACACTAGTAGCAGTATTAGATAAGGGCCCAGTTGGATACCTTCACGCAGAGGTTAAAGAAAACCCGCTCCTAGCCACGAGAAAGCTTGGCGTCATAACCGAGCTGTACGTTACCCCCTCAATGAGGAAGAGAGGCATAGCTACAAGGCTTGTAGAAGAAGCACAGAATGCTATGGCCGAGATGGGTATAACTCATATCGCCGCCGAATTCCCCAGCAAGAACTTTGTTGCAGAGTCCTTCTACAGGAAGCTCAAGTTTAGATCATATTCTAGCATATACCTTAGGGAGGTGTAGGCGGAGATGGCAAACATCTATGTGAGAGAGGCTAGGGAAGGCGACGTCCAGGTCGTGGCCGACATGGTAGCTAGGCTGAAAATGCTTAACGAGGAGCTCGACCCGCACTTTAAAGCAGTTGAGAACATAGAGGAAGTGGCAGAAGAGTATGTTAGGAAGGCAATAGAAGATCCAAACACGCTAGTCATAGTCGCCGTCGACGGAGACACCGAGACCGTTGCCGGAGTGATAATTCTAAGGATAGAGGACAGGATCTTTTACGAGCCCAGGAAGAAGGCGCTAATAACAGACTTTTACGTCAGAGCAAAGTATAGGAGAAGGAGGCTGGGAACACTACTCCTTGAACAGGCGATAGAGCATGCCAAGGAGAAGGGTGCTGGCCTAATCACAGCAGTGTATCCTGCAGGGAATATTATAGCCGATGAATTCTACAGTAAGGCTGGATTCAAAGACCTCCTCGTAGAAAAATACAAGCCCCTCTACTAGAGACTAGCGGGGAATACTCTACACACACCATTTTTATTTTATCCACACTATCCCATTTTATGTAGCCTAGAGGTAGGAGAATACTCTAGTATAGAGTCTCTCATAGTAGTTCTCCCACCACTTGAAGCGGGCGAGCTTCACCTTGGAATTACATAGCTTAACCCTAACGGTCTCACCTGGAGACAGCCTAGACGACTCCTGTCCGTCGAGGACCAGGTAGAGCGGGTTACTATTAGACTTGACCTCCACATCTATAGTCGCCTCAAGCGGTAGAACGACTGGTCTAAGATATAGCTGCACCGGGTTTAGCGGGGTTAGTACAATTACTTGTAGGTTTGGATCGATGATGGGTCCCCCAGCGCTCAGGCTATACGCGGTGCTCCCAACAGTTGTTGAAATGACGAGGCCATCCCCGTCTATCCCCATGATCCTCTCGCCCCCAACATATACGGAGAGTCTAACGAGCTTCGCATGATCCATTACTAGGACGGCGTCGTTGAGGACGCAGTTAGATCCTCCAGGGTATAAGACTTCGAGCCTCGGGTAAACATGGACCTTGTACTCGCCGTTTATGAAGTCCTCGAGCCTCTCTTCAACCTCGTACGATTCAACGTCCAGCAGGAAGCCCCTCTTGCCAGCCCTCACAGTCATAATAACTGTATCCTCCGGTCTACCGAGCCGCATGAGGGTGCGCAGGAGCGTTCCATCCCCGCCGATGACAACAATCTTCTCTGGAGGATCGCTTAGATTGAACTTGTCGAATTCACGGAGAGACTCGTACGCCTCCCAGCTCGTCTCCTCCACGAGAACCTCAGCTTCCAGCTCCAACAGGGCTCTCGCCGCTCTAATAGCCACCCTCTCTGCTAGGGCGCTGTTGGGCTTTACTACAATACCCACTCTGTTGGCCTGCAACTCCCCCATCCCAGTAAACTGCTAATAGGGGGATCTGGTAATAATATCCACACGTGCACACACTAGCATTCATGGTCGGAATGAGCGGGGAGCGCGTGGAGTCGGAGGCAGTGATAGTTGATAAAAGGGTCGCGGAGAGGGCTAGGAAGCTTCTACTAAGACATGGTCTACTCGATAAAAGCTTCAAGGCGGCGAGGGTTGGCGATCAAAGGGTAGCGTTCCCCGTGGTAGACTCCGGCTTAGCCTCTAAGATCCTAGAGGAAGAAGGAATACCCTTCGAGGCCGGTAAGTACCAGTTCACCCCAATAAGGAAGCCTGGGAGACTGGAGGGAAGGGTAAAGAGCTTCAAGATTATTGGTGATATAGTGGTTTTCAGCAGGAGCGGCGACGTTCCCCTGGAAGAATATGTGGACTCAGCCGTTAAACTGCTGGGGGAGAATCCTAGGCTGAGGGCTGCCTGGCTTAAAGTTGAGACTAGAGGAGAGGAGAGGCTCCCTAAGCTCATACACCTCGCCGGCGAGCGGAAGACGAGGGCCGTGGTCAAAGAATACGGTGTGAGGCTAGTCGTGGATATCTCTAGGGCATATTATAATCCAAGGCTCGCTGGAGAGCACTGGAGGGTGGCGGACCTAACTCGCGACGGTGAGCTGGTCCTCGACATGTTTACCGGGGTAGGGGCGTTTGCCCTCCACATAGCCAAGCGTAGAAAGACAATAGTAGCAGCCTCCGACATAAACTATGAGGCTCTAAGGCTGGCAGGCGAGTCCCTAGCACTAAATAGGAGGCTCTCGGGAGCCGTTATCCTCTTTAACGCGGATGCCAGAGCCCTTCCTCTGAACGCCCGCTTTGACAGGATTATAATGAATCTTCCAAAAGACAGTCTCCGCTTCATCCCCGAAGCCTGCAGGCTCATCTCAACGGGAGGATTCATCCACATATATACACTTCAACCCGGGAGTAGGGAGGCTGTTGAAGCAGTGGAATCAGCCCTATATTCCTGCGGGTGCACTCCTATTGTAGAGCTGTCTAGGAAGGTACTCGACTACAGCCCGACCAAGTCAATATACGTTGTAGACGTGATGGTAAAGGAGAGGAGGGAGCATAGAGAGTGTGGGTGAAGTTTAAGGCCAAGGGACACCCCAACGTGAAAGCTACCCATAAGACTACCCTCGAGATAACCAGGGAAGACTACCTCACCCCCAGAGGCGACTGCATCATTGGAGTATCGTCTGAGATGGGTGCAAGGGACCTTCCCGGCTGGTTCAAGGAGGCTGCTAAGAGTAGGGAGGCTGTAATAGTCATGGTATTATGCAGCGGGGAGATCTGCGACTCCATTGCTGGAAGGGGAGATCCAAGACTCACATTCGGGGACCCGGATAGGATTGTGGCTAGGAAGAGCGAGTATGTCGACGGGAAGACGCTCATGGTTAAGGCGAGCAAGAGCGCCAGGGATATCCGGAGGGATCTAGTGGAAGCACTCAGAAAAGGGTCCCCCTTGGAGGTTTACCTCACAGTCCTAGACTCTCGTCGAGGAGTATCCGAGCCCTGCAGGCATCACTCCTCCTAATCCCCCGCAATCCACTCCACCCGTACACTGCCTCAACAGCCTCTGCCTCGACGGCTGAGACCTCCCCAGGTATAATGAGGCTCGATGGCTCAAGCCAGTCACCGTCTTCTACAGCGAGCCCCTGTAGGCTCTCGTAGATTTTAACCCGGCCATCCTCATACCCCGCCTTCTCCACTACCATGACGCTAGAGTGGGATAATAGGTTGACACTCGCCTCCTCCTCTAGCCCCATCAGTATCCTCGCGGCCTCACTTGGTGGCAGTTGGCGGCCATCTGGATCTATATCGAGCAGGACATGAGTGTGGAGGCCTATACACGCGTTATCATAGATGTAGCCTAGAATACTGAACGCCTTCACCTGGCGCCACGGGCCTGGAACAGTCACAGTCCTACCATACTTGTAGTAGTCTAGCATAGCAAGGGTTTTGGAAGCACAAACCCCGGAAACGCCGGGGACAACCCTATAGGATACACCAGCCCTAGCCGCAGCCATGATAATAGCCTTATGGGTGGTCGCGATGAGAGGGTCCCCTGGCACCACGACAGCGACGATCCTATCTCTAGCCTCCTCGACAATACGCGCAGCTCCCTCCTCCAGCATGCTCCTCGCCGCTACCACGACCTCTCCACTAGCCCTACCCTTAACGTAGGAGGCAAGCCAGTCGGCCCCGGGAACAGTATACGACTCGACATAAACCTTCTCACTCTTCGATAGAATGTCATCAAGGATACCGGTTTGATAGCCGGGGCCAAGGCCGCCCCCAACCAGGTACAGCGGCACCCCCAACACCCCTTAAAACCGGGGACAGCCCAGTTTAAATGAGGGGGTCCGCTTCAACCGGGAGGCGTAGGAGGTTGCACTGCATAAGCGGCGAGATCCTAGTAGCCGCCTCAGCCCTCGGCCTTAAAGTCCTTGATACCGGAAATGAATACATAGTGGAGACTAAGGACGGCTTCTACATAACTGGAGGTAGGACCGGCATCCGCTTAGCTCCCTCGAGTGAAGGCTACAGTCTCTCCTGGGGAAGGGGGGAAGCGATAGTAACTAGAAATCCCTGCGAGGCCCTTATACTAGCATATAATCTCGCCTCGGATAATGCGAGGAGGAAGAACAATTCACGGTCAACAAGGATAGTAGAGAGGCTTAGAGCCTACACCCCCTCATCAGCCTGCGAAAAGTGGATCTCTCGAGCCACAGGAATCGCTGCAAGCGGCTCTCTCCCCCAGGTATTATGCAGATTATCACCCCTAATCCTAGCATTATACGAGCAGGGAGAAGGCAGGAATCCACTCCTCGCCCAGGCTAGTAGCGAGATCGCCTACTTCATAGAGGGGGCGAGTAGGATTGAGGAGGTTAGGAGTATAGCAGACTGGGTAAGGAGGCTCCTACCCGATCACACGGTAACCCTCCACTCTAGGCTCCTACACGCTACAATAGCTGGTATCACTGGTGTAAATGTTTGGGGGCTATTACTCGCCTCGTATCATGCATCTAAACACTGCGCTGCAGGCAGGGTGGTTGTGAGGGACCCTCATCCAGCCTCCCTAATCGCCGGCTCTGAGCTGGCATGGATCCTAAACGCCAGCCTCGAAACAAGTCCAAGCCCCATCGTTAAACTTCTAGCAGTATTTGCAGTTCCCCTCGACTACTACGCTGGGAGAGAGGAGTCTTCTACGATACGGGTATGTAATGGTTTATGCCGCATACCCTACCTGATGCTGGGAGATAATATCTTGCAGAGAATCTTCGAATCCTACACGGAAGGGATAGGCGGTGTAATCTACTTGGAGAACGGAGAGCCTGTCTCCTCCCTTCTAGGCGTGGGGAGAGAGCTTGCTTCTGTAGATGCTACAGGCGTCCATAGCTCTGCACAGGCTATATTAAGGGCGATGAGGGCTGTAGAGGAGCCCGTCTCGACCAGCAGTCTCACATCAAAGCTGATCTCGTGAATAAATAAGCCCGGAGAGTAATGGAGATTGTTAATGGCGGGGGTTGTGAAGAGGGCTGGTATTACCGAGGAGAACCGGTGAGGACGGACACCAGTATGAGAGCCCCCGCCGATAACAGTTATAGAGTAAACATATATCACAGCCTGTTATATCGTAGTATAATACACGGGTGCAGTTAGTGAGATGTAAAAAGCCTGGGATGAAGTGCCGGAAACAACAGCGAACCCAAACAGTATACAAGGAGAGCCTCAGGAACCTCGTCCTAAGAATACTCCTAGACGGCCCCCTACACGGCTATGAGATCATGAAGAGGATAGAGGAAGTCACTAACGAGAGGTGGAAGCCGGCTGCCGGGACCCTCTACCCCCTACTCGAGCAACTAGTTGAGGAAGGACTCATAGAAGTAGCGGAGATCGAAGTCAACAACGTGAGGGGAGGGAGGAGGATCGCCTACCAACTAACAGATAAGGGCCTAGAGGAGGCTACCCGGATAATCAAGGAGGCGGCCAAGGCGAAGTTTGACTTCACAATATTCTATATTGTGAGAGGAGCGAGAGCCCTGCGAAACTACGGGCTAGAGGACGAGTACAGGGAGATATGCTCCATAATCAAAGAGGGCTTCAGCAAGCTTGGAGTAGCTATAGACGAGAACTGCCAGGACTAACCCTCACGCTTTATTATAGATGAATAGGGCGTGGTATGGGTAGCCTCTCAGCCTTTCAATCAACACGCTAGGCTTCGGAGCAGCCCTGGCCGCGGCAACTATGAAGCCGTAGTCCATCAGGTAGATTCCACCGGTTCTGCTGGCTGCAACTATCCTCTCGTAGGCACCCTTCCAGGCTCCTTCAAAGGGCCTACCCGTGTGAGAAGTGTACCTCTTTATAATACGCTCAGCCATCTCCCCGTCCTGCACGGCCAGCGTCACCCCTCTCCCCCCAAGCCAATCCGCGGCAAGACTCATTGCATCAACAATCTCCCCTACACAGTCTGAGAGCCTCGGGCACGCAACCCTCTTACCCAGCAACCCAGCCGGCGGATCCCTTGGGAGACTAGCCCTTGGCCTAGCAAAGTACTCCTCTAGCCCCCTCCTCAAAACCTCGTTTACCATTCCCGTAGAGGTTTTGGAGGCCTGGAGGGCAGACTCTAGGAGATCCTGGAGGGCCCGGACCTTCTCCTCCTCAGACCACATAGCGGAGACGACCTGGCTGAACTCCTCAGGCGGGAGGATCTCTAGGGTTTCATGTTTGCGGTCCAGAGAGAGGTTGATCACCACCAGCTGAGCCCCTCTAAGCTCGACTGGAACATGTTCACTGCACTCTCCAGTCTCAATCCTCACCGGCCCAACTCTTATAGTGAGGGGCCTGTAGCCATCTATTATTCGAGTACACCGGGCAATACTGATAGGTAATTTCTCCGCCACTCCCGGCAGCTTCTCTCTGGGGCCCACAACTACTCCGCCGCCTAGGTCCATGTACCATGGGAGGTAGTTCTGATGGCTCCTCTCCTCTCCTAAACTTGTAGCCTGCTAGGGATCCTCGAAGACTCCAGTAGTCGAGGTAGCCTAGCCTCTGGAGCATGCTCACCGATTTCAAGCCCAGAATGGCATTGTGGAGTGCTTGTGTTGGGAGGACTATCATGGGGCTACCGCCAGTCCGTTCTCTAATAGCGTGCCAGAGGCGGATGATCGTGTTGTACGTTGTGGCGATAGAGGATGGGGTTGTCCTCTGCCTCCTAGCCATCCTCACCCTCTCATCGAAGTCCACAGGGTTATAGAAGGTGACTATCCTAGCTTCCCTTCCATCCCTCCCAGCTCTCCCAGCCTCCTGATAGTAGTCCTCTATGCTGTCGCTGGCCGTGAAGTGGAGGACCCACCTTATATTCGGAATATCCACTCCCATACCGAAGGCTTTTGTTGCAACAACCACTAGCGGGTCCCTCTCCCCGGAGCTAGCCTGGTATACGGTGTTCTCCCGGATCCTCCTCTCCCTCCCCGTGAGCTGGCCGTGGTAGCTGATGGTGGAGAGCCCAGTCTTCTCCCCCAGCAGCTCGGCGAGCTTATCAGCGTTCTTCCACTCCATGCTCGTCTTCTTAACGAATCCAGTATAGACTATACCCACCCAAGGCTCTCTAAACGATGAAGACCATTCCGCGAGCTCGCGTATAAGCCGAGCAGCCCTATCAACCCTCTTCGGACCCTCCTCCACCGGGACCACAGTAAACACAAGCTCCGGCCTCACCACTGGACCCCGGAATACTAGAGCACCTTCATCGGGATACTCGTAGTCGCTTGCCCCGTCGAGGTCCAGCCTCACGGTCTTGTACGTTGATACTCCGATCGAGGCGAGGGACCCTTCAACCACGTCATCCGGGGCCGTAGCGGTGAAGAGTGCCACGGGAGGCCAAGCATCGGTTTCCCTCAGGTTTGCCAGCAACTTCGCTGCGTGAAGGTATGCTGGCCTAAACGATTGACCCCATCTAGCAAGGGTGTGGGCTTCATCCAATACCACGAGAGTAGGCGGCGCTTCCACCAGCAGCTTGTTGAAGTCCTCGTCCATAAACCTCTCGGGGGTAACGTATAGTATGTCCACGGCCCCGGCCCGCGTGTATGAGAGGATCCTGGCCTTCCTCCTACCACTCACAGTAGAGTCTATCCTCTCCGCGGAGAAGCCATGCCTGCGAGCATTCTCAACCTGGTCCCTCATGAGGGCTCGGAGGGGTGAAACCACGAGCACGTAGCCGCCTAGGCCGAGCCTCTTCCCGATTAAGCCCGCCACCTGGAATATTGCGCTCTTACCGCTCCCGGTCGGCAGTATTGTATAGACGGGTTGATTGGGCCTGCTAGTCATCATCTCGACTAGGGCTGAGACAACTGTTGCCTGGTAGCCCCTCAACCTGTATCCGGTCCAGTGTTCCATGAAGACTCTCTCCGCCTCATCTACTACTTCACTTCTTGAAACCCTAACCGTTCTAGTAGCGGGGACCCTCTCCTCCCCAACCAGCTCTCCTCCCATGTGGTAGGCGAGCCTAGAGACCATGAGCCTTGAAACCTGGGATGCGAGAGAAGATATCCACGCCTCCAACTCTACGGGATCAGCGGGTTTACCGGGATAAGCCTCTGGATAGACCAGGACCATACGCTTGGCAATCCCTTTAAGCCACGGCATCCTGAGCAGGTCGCTCCACGAGGCGACAGCATCTAAACCCGTATCAATCCAGTCGTCAACATCTCTAGGAGAAGATACAAGGTATAATCCTAGCTCCCTCCCCGATATCGTAGCCGCGAGCCTGCTGGGGAGAACGTAGAGTGTGGGGCCACCGCCCCAAAGTTCCCTAGCAACCGATACAGCCTCGAGGGGGCCCCGGAGAAGGGGGGAGGCGGAGGCAACCCTAGGCTTAACTCCTAGGCCCCCTTCAATCTTTAACCCGGCCCGCCTCCTACAATCCTCAACCACACCAGAGCACTCGAACACGACATTATACATTGAGGGGTCTAGGATGCGGGCATCCTCCGGGGCAACCTGGAACCCTCCCTCCCCGGGAGGTGGGGAATCCTTGAGAAGGCGCTGGATGGCTTCATGGAGCTTCCCGAGCCAGGGCCTTTCCGGGTCCCGGTGAGGGACCCTCCTATAGTCTCCTCTCCTCACTGCAAGCGATTTGAGAGCGACCCAAGCCTCGCCTGGTAAGTCTTCGGGCCTCTCGCTTGGAGGATCTATTGTTTTAGGGATCCAGGTGGGGCAGGAGGCCCTCGGATGATCTGTTACGACAACTGTATCCCTCCCTATCCCACACCAAGAGTCCTCCCTGGATAAAGTGTTGGTGATCCACTGAGGGACCCCTATTTCATCTAGCCCATCAACTATACCCGCTATCTGGAGGGCGATGGAGGTCGCCCTTCCAACGATCTCCGCCCTAGAGCCTTCTATCCCGAGATGGTAGGAGAGGGCCGCAGTGGATAGGGGCATCTCCGGGAATACTATGCCTAGTATCCTCTCCGAGGATAAGCCGCCCCTGCAAGCCCAGGTAGCAAGGACTCCTGCTCCAAGGAGTGCTGCGATGGACTCTGGATGGATAGAGGCTTTTATCCTCGCCACCGCAGCCTCTGGTAGGCCTCTCGTAGTTATCGTCTTCCCTCCATCCCACAGCTCTACGACGCTCCTCCCGCAGTAGAGGGATGCTAGGAGTGGCCTTGGAGGCCTGTATCCGTAGGGTTCCAGGTAGGATGCCTGCCCCATTAGAATATGGAACCTAACAGCTTCATCAACTACCTCTTCTGGAACACTGCACCCCCTCTTGTATAGGAGGGTTATGGGCTCGTATAGCCCCCTCTCCCTCAGCCCATTGACTATTTCGACGCTGGGGCACTTTCCCTTGCTCGAGGCTAGGTGTATTATGGAGAGGTCTCGGCTCCTATCATAGGCGTCGAGGACAGCCTTCCATCCCAGCTCCGATTTCTGAGCGTATCTTCTAAGGAGGGCTAGAGTTATCCTCTTTAATGGCGGGGAGAATACGAGTGCGCCCAGCCCCGTCGCTTCCCTCAACGCGTATACTCTGACGCTGGCTAGGTATGCTAGGATCGGAATCGCTACTGCTACCATGAGGTATGCTATACTCGTGTTCTCCAACCTAGGGGTCCCTCCACTATGAAATGGTTTGGGGTTGGAGGGTATTACTTGGGTAAGACTCCACGAGCCATCCTAGCTACGAGCCTTGCTATTGCTGGAGCCGCCGTTAGGCCGGGAGACTCTATGCCTATAAGGTGTATTATCCTTTTAGACCGCTTGCTGTATCCTATGTGAAAGTCCCGTCCAATAGTGGTGGCGCGGAGTCCTACTATCACGTGGGGCTCTCCCCTTAGCTCGGCTTCTAGTAGGGGCTGGAACCTCTCCCTTAGCTCCGCCAGGTCCATCCCACTATACGAATAGTCGTCCTTCCCGGCTACGCCGGCATAGTTGGGGCCAAGCAGGGTCCCTAACCGGTGGGGTATGACTCCTCCACCCTTGGTCTCGCGGCCGGCGTCGAGCTTGAGCCATGTAATTATCGAGTTTACCCTTACCGTGCTGTAAACAGTCATCACCCCCTTTACGGGATAGATCCTGAAGCTGTCGCCAGTCATCGCTGCAACCTCGTCAGCGTGGAGGCCCGCAGAGTTCACGAGGAGCCCTGCCTTATACTCGCCCCTCTCAGCCTCGACAAGCACGTTGTCGCCGCGCACCTCTATGCCCATAACCCTGTCATTGTAGCTTATTGAAGCCCTCTCCTCCACGAGCCCCGCCATCTTCCTCGCAAGGCTTTCCGGGTCTACCACGCCGTAGCCCAGAACCTCTATGGCGATCTTTATCTCCCGGCTCGCCTCCGGCTCCACGCTCCTCACATACCTTCCATCAACCACCCTTACAGTGTAGGGTTTGGGGAGCTTCCTTCTAAGATACCAGGCGGCGCCTATAGCAAGTGGGTAGCGTAGTCTGCTCTTCAATGCTAAGTATGCGTTCACCCACCTAACTCCTAGGCCGAGCTCCTCGTCTAGTTTGTGGTAGAGGAGGTTTCCCTGTATGCAAAGCCTGCTCTTGAGGGAGTCGAAGGGCGGCTGGAGCACGTGTATTACGCCCGCGTTCCTGCTGGTAGCCTCTTTTCCGGGGCCATCCATCTTCTCAACCACTATTACGTCGTAGCCCATGCGTGAGAGCATGTAGGCTGTGAATAGGCCTACTATGCCAGCTCCTACTACTACTGCGTCGGCCTTATCCGGCATACTAGGCTACCTCATTCCCTGGAGGCCTGCCTTGAACCTGTCTTCCGAGTCTAGCGCCTTCTTGATCATCCCTGCTAGCTTCGTGCTTCCCGGGTACTCAGTACTAGCCCACTTGGCTCTAACCCTTCCAAACCCGTGATGGTGTAGTATTGAAGCTCCAACCCCTAATGCAGTCTCCAATGCAGTCCTCCATATCCTCCAGTATGTGTCGGGGTCCCTGTCGAAAACTATCGTCGTGTACAGGGCTCCACCGTTCCGGTAGAAGTGGGAGGCGTGGCTATAGGATAGTGCCACGCCCTGGGTCTTGTCTAGGGCCTCGTGGATCTTTTCGTGGAGCCGGGGGAGTATGCTCCAGTAGGTAGCCATGTCTATGGTTTCAAATGCGAGTCCTGTTGAGAGGACCATCTTCATGAGCCTGGAGTATTCGTAGCGGTTCCTCCACCATTCTTCAACGAGCCCCTCCCTCTCCCTGCCGCCGAGGGATTCGAGCAGCTCCTTAATGTGGTCAGCCTTCGCCTCCGCGACCCTCTGGGGGCCCATTACCTCGACTAGTACAACTGCCTCGTCTAAGCCGTATGTGAGCCTGGCCTCCCTTTCATCCTGGACTCTCATGAGCTGTGGAGGCTCCCACGAGTATACTCTCCTCGCAGCCATTATGGCTTCCGGGAATCCTGGTAGGGTATAGGATAATCCTATTCGAGCCTCGGGCTTCTCAACCACCCTCAACGCTACCCTCGTTATCACGCCGTAGGCTCCCTCTCCCCCGAAGAAGACCATGTTTACTCCAGGCAGGACTACGCCGCGGGGATTAGCCCTGCTCCCGACGATGAGCCTCTCTCCATCCGGCGTCACCACCTCGAACCAGAGGACCACGTCCTCAATATTGCCTATCCCAGGCGAGAAGGCCCCTGCCCCCAGGGTGCTTATGCTCCCCCCAATGCAGGCTAGCTTCTCTGACTGCGGCCTATAGGTTAGAGTATACCCCCTCTCCTCAAGCCAATCTATAAGCGATGAGATCCTAGCCCCAGCACCTACAACTACGAGCCTGTCCTCCGGCCTAAACTCCTCGACCTTATCGAGGCGGGATAGGTCTAGGAATACGCATTCGCCTCGAGGCTCAGTGTCACCCACAACATTGCTCATCCCGCAGACGGGTATTAGGCACACACCCGATTCTCGAGCGAGCCTAACCGCCTCCTCCACCTGCTCCGGTGTTTCGGGCTCTACTACGAGCTTTGGCACAGGTATACTCCGGCCCTGGAGCTTCCTCACAATATTGTAGGGCCACATGTCGAAGGGGGCGCTCCATCTATCGTAGTCGTCAACTACCACCTCACGGTATTTTTCATCTGGCCTCTCAAACCTTATACCGTGAGATCCAAGGAGCTCCTCGTACACCTCTACGCCATTCCTAGCCGCCAAAGGATACACCCCTAACGCAGTCCGGCCACGTGCCGTTTGCGCGTTCTACTACAACTATCTGCTCTGCCGGGTGGATCTCCGCCCACCTCCCGTGATCAGTGTCGATCACGAAGACGCCTGTGACCCTCACAACGTCACCCGGGCATACGCCCCCTCCCACCGGTGATAGAACACGGTAGTGGTCGGCCGGCACCACTTCGACGTGTAGTCCTCCCCTCCTCAAAATGATGTTACCTATCCCTAGAAGAGTCGAGTCGTTTACTTCTAGGTCGAAGCAATAGTCTCCATCACTAGCGATGCCGGGGACAGGCTTCACGACTCCCTCTACAGTCACGCATTGACTAATAATCCTCAGCCTTGAGGGGTCGTGAGTGTGTTGGAAGACGTTCCCAGATGCATGGCAGCCACCTGCCTCCTGGACAGCCCACCTATCGCTGCTCCAGCTGTGGGGGTTGAAGGGGTAGAGGGCTGCTCTCGCGTTATAAGCTAGAGGAGCACCTCCCGCCGCGAACCCTAATACCGCTAGTATTATGGCTGCCGCGGCGAGCCATGAGAGCTTGACGCTGGGGAGTCTCGTGTAGAGGATTGCTAGACCTGCGATCGATGCTAGTAGTAGGGGGATGGACAGGAAGGCGAGGGCGCTTAGCCAGTATGCGGCGAGAAGTACTATTGATGCAGTTGCGGCGAGAGGGTTGACTTCGATCCGGTTGAACCTATATATAGAGTAGGTGAAGGGGGCTAGTAGGAGCGAGTATATAGCTAGGCCCACGTGCATCCCGTCATCGCCGTAGATGAGGATCGCCGCTGAGAGAGCGAAGAGCTGCTCTAATGCAGCGAGGGATAAAGCAGCCCCCGCCGCGCCCAGCCTATGCTTAACCCTGCCGATCACGAGTACTAGGATGGGTCTCAGCACTAGGCTTGCAACAGCCACGGTTAGGAAGAGGCTCCTAGTATAGATGAGGATTGGTAAGGCTATGAGGTGGGCGGTGAGGAAGAGGAGGGCGCCTGTTAGAGGCGGGTATGCGAGGATCGCATAGTACTCTACCGCATATACTAGTCCATAGCCTACTAGTATGCCTGGCGCATTAACCATTGTAGAGGTGGCGAGGGCTCCCAGTAGTATGTAGAGGATGCTTGAGGCTCTAATGCGCAGGACAACCACCTGTTTCATAGAACACTATACACCATTATTATTTATCCTTTAGAGCGCCTCTGTAATGATTATAGTATCCTTCACGCTTGATACCCTAACATTTATAATGCCCTCACGAAGGGGGATGCTAGACCTAACAGTTACGAGCCACTCGTTGTCGAGCGTTACTGCGAGGTAGGTTCCCCTCAACCACCCCCTACCAAGCAGGCGCACCCGCAACCTCGACCCAGCCCTATACGGTACCATGTAGCGGGGGGCAGACCTAATCCCCCACTCTTCGGCCCTCCACGTCACTCTTAGCCCAGTCTCTTCCTCCAGCGTCTTCAGCCTCCTCCAGAACTCACTCCACGATAGAGCCTTCACCCCCCTCGGCCTCCTCCCATACTTGTGGATGTTGAACTTCTGGATGGTGGCTGGCGGCCATCTTTTACCAGCGCCTATCCTGTACGCCCATTTAACCACTTGGACAACGTCTTCATCGTTTACACCCGGAACCCACACGGGTGTTACGTGGAGGTCTATGCTAGTCTCCCTGGCAATATACTCGGCCATCTCTCTAACCCGGCCCACGTCGTACCAGGGGGTCCCTGTGAGGAGCCTCGCCTTCTCCGGGTCGAGGGTGTCTATACTGAGATTCACCCGGTCGAGGCCAGCCTCCTCCAGCTCGTCTACGAGCTCCTTCGTTAAAGCCCATCCGTGGGTCTCGACCGCGACGCTTGAGACTAGGCTCGCGTCTTCTTTTAAGAGGCGAACAAGCTGTGGGAGCCCCCTGTACGTAAAGGGGTCGCCCACGCCATCGATCAGCATCTCCACTCTAGTATTCTTAGCTCTAGCGACGCGGAGAGCCCATTCAGCAAGCCATCCCGGGTCTTCTACTTCGAACTCCCTTATCCTCCACCTACTCCTGGGACCGGCGTCCACGCTACAGAATATGCATGAGAGGGGGCAGAGAGTGGTTGGCCTCACCTGGAGTATGTTGGAGCCCCAATCAATAACTCCTATGAATACTGTTCCCACTAGGGGGAGCGGCTCTCCTATGAGTGCAAGCTCCCTCCTCCACCCCGTCAGCTCGATTACCTTGAGCCCTCCAGCTATAGGCCCCACCCTCACATGCTATATGCTGACTTGAAGCCCCCTAACACCCACAATAACCCCCCTCCTCCTGGAGCTTCTAAGTCTAGCCCTGAGCTCCGATAGGCTCTCGGGAGATAGGTGGTACGCTATAACTCTTCCAGCACTGATAGAGGTTGCAGTGTCGAGGAACTCTGTGACAGTAGTGTGCCCAGAGGCGATCGCCGCCTCCCTATTGCTCGAGGAGAGTGTTGCCTCGTGGAAGACAAGCTCCGCCTCCCTCACGGCTTCAACTATACTTTTACTTGGCCTGGTATCGCTTAGTACTGCTAGGAGAACCCTGCCCCGCTCCTCTATTATCAACCCATGGGTTGGGACCTTATGCTTCATTTCCACAGTTCTAGCCCAGTAGCCCTCGATCGAATAGTATCCACTTATCGAGTCAATAGCCAGCTTTAAACTATGGGGGAGGTGCGGTGGTATCAAGGTGGAGGCTTCCCCTGCAACCACCGGTGCGGCGAGAATCCTCAGGCGAGGATACCCCTCAGCTATCCTGGCCACTGCCAGCTGCGGGAGGCCGGCCCAGTGATCTATGTGAGTGTGGGTAAGGAATACTGTATCTATATCGCATGGCTTGTAGCCTGCCATGCTAAGCCCCGTAAGGCAATCCTCACCGCAGTCTACCAGTAGTGGGCTTCCGTCAACGTCTACGAGGATCGAGGGTCCCCCATACCCGGGAGGCGGGTATGAGCCCCCGGCTCCTACAAGAGTTACAAGCAAGCTCCCCACCTTCCCTACCCGGGCCGTTGAAGTAACATATTATTTCCGGGTATGGTGGAGACTACTATTAACGGTGTGGCCCCCTTTGACGGTTATTCAATTCCTGTGGGAGCTTTTCCTATGGTCTATAGGACTAGGCCTTATAGTGATACTCGTAATCCTTGTATTGAAAATACTGCCTGAGAGCAACGCTACGAGTTCGGCTGTAGTGAGATTCTATTATAGGCTTGTTCCACTAGAGAATCCTCCCGAGGATCTCATGGAGCATCTCCACTTGGAGCTAGGTAAGAGGGGCGTCTATAACGATCTCAGCGACGACGGTTTAGTGATAAACGATGTAATATATTGGCGTCTAAGCCTGCAGGAGTACTCTAACGGCAAATACATATCCGTAGAGGCTGGGGTAAAGACGTGGTATCTTATTCTAACAATTATTGGCGTCTTCCTTTTCTTCGTGGCGGGTGTCGCGCTCGGGCTCCTAGCATATTTGAGGTTTGTTGAGAAAAGAGATGTTATAAGGAGTGTACTCACAACTATTACGGGCGACCCCAGGCTAGCTGCACAGCTATAGGCGGTGGACACATGCTGGAGGAAGTAGTCGAAGCTATCCGTGAGAAGCCGCTCATAGTGTATAATTGGAACCCAGACAGTCTTATATCAACGATCCTAACCCTCACATATGCAACTAGTAATGAGGAGGCTCGTGTACTAGCACTCGACGATTGGCGGCCGAGCATTAAACTGTTAGAGAATATTGCGGTGAAGTCGAGGAAGGCGAAGAGCCTAGTACTAGTAGGGCTGGGCTGGAGTGGACCAGATATAGATCTCCTAGCTCCAATGGTACTCGCCCCAGTAGTGGTTATAGACCAGTCCTGGCACCAACTCCGCCCAAGAAGGCCCAACGTGATCTACTATAACCCCTCCCCGAAGGGAGAGAGGATTGGCAACTGGCCCAGCGTCTCAAGCCTCGTATCCATCGCGTTGAAGCACCCCCACCCGTTCCTAGCCGCATCGGGGATTGTCAGCGTTATGGGAGAGACTGCCAAGTCGAACAGGCTGTACCAGACCCTCATGACTATGGCTGGCCTCGACCACAACTCTGATTATGAGCTAGCATATGACTGTGCAATGCAAGCCTATGGTATAACAAGTATGGGGGAGCCAGGCATACATGGCGATGTCGCTAGGAGTATTGTTGAAGTCGGCGTAGACCCCTGCAAGGCTATGCTGAAGGACGCCCTCCTCACGTTTATGAGGGGCTCCGCTGAGGTTACTCTGGAAGAGGCCATCTCCAACGCCAGCGTCCGGGAGAATGGCGGCCTTACCCTCGTTGAGGCTAAGGGTTATGGAAGGCACGCATTCTATGTGGCAAGGCACTATGCTTTAGAGTACAGGGACAAGGTGGTGCTAACCCTCTACGAGGATAACATGACAGGGAGGAGAACCGCCTGTGCATGGAGCATCTCCGACAATAAACCCCTAGCAACACTATACCCGTCTCTCCGGGGCCTAGGCTATAAGGTGATAGCAAACTATCATGGACTAGTCAACTACATATGCTACACTGGGAAAGCCCCTGCGAGGAAGCTGGCAGAAGACTTCCTAGCCGCTGCCAGTAAGGGGGGATGAAGGGCTTCCACTCCTCCTCTCGACCCACCTGCCAGCAAAGTAAGTAAATGCTCCAACTACTGGGAGGAGGAGGGTCGCTACAATAAGCCAGTTTACGGGCCCGTAATAGTTCATGAACAATCCCGCCGTCGCTGTGCCCGTGACCCAGCCAAGGTTAAAGGCGAAATTGTAGAGGCTCGACGCAGTATACCTTTCGGATTCCGGCATCCTCGAAATGATATACACGTTCCCCGCCACGACTATCACTGCGTAGGAGACTCCCTGGATTACTTGTGCCAGAACCGCCATCCAGAGGCTTCTAGTATAGTAGTATGTGAGGAATACGAGGCTCGTAGAAGCTATGCCGGCAGAGTAGTACTTCAGCTCCCTCCCCCTTACCATATCCGCTATGAACAAGCTGGCAGCGGCCTGCACAACAGGATTTACCGCAAGAGCCACAGCGGTTTCTAGGATGCTTAATCCGAGTATCTGGTTGAATAGGACTGAGAGGATAGCGTAGACTCCTGAGGCGAGCGTATTCCTGGCTAAGAGGCCGGCTAGTACGACCCAAACGCTCTTAGGAGCCCTCGCAAGCACTTCCCAAAAGCTAGATCCGAGACCTCACGCGTGGGAAGCTGGTAGACAATGATACAATAGAGGCTAGTAGGCTTATCAATGATGCACTGTAGAACATCCACTCAAATCCAATATACGTTATTAGGAGGCCTCCAACAATAGACCCAGACGCCATACCCGCAGCCATCATGAATGCATTAACACCAACCCCCCGGGAGACTCCAAGATACAGGCTAAGAGCTCCCAGCGCGATGGGGAACGATGTGGAGAGCCCAAGCGCCTGTATGATCCTCGTCCCCATCAGGGGGGTAGGCTTAGTTAAATGTGCCATAAGGTAGACTGCTAAGGCGTTTAACAACATGCCAACAGCAACTATCCTATTCGGGCGTTCACTTCTATCCCCCAGCCTTCCAACTATAAGCGTGGAAGGGGTGATTACTAGGAAGTAAACCGTCGCCAAGAGCTGGACTTGGAGGTAGCTGAAGCCATTTATCTTGGCGTAGAGTGATAGCCAGAACCCCACGCTGCCAACCGTGTACATGTATGCGAATACAGGCAATCCATACTCTATGACCCTAAGCTTGCTACGTTCTCCACTCATTACCGGATAGTCACCTTCGCCTTGTGGGAACCATTATATCGATTACCAATATAGGCTTTCCCTCGATTCCCGGAACCAGTCCCGGAGGGTCCCTAATCTAGTATGAAGGGGGGTATGATCTAAACGAGAAAGGTGAACAGGCATGAGGCACGGGTTCAAGAAGGTCATTGGTGGAGTCTTCATCCTGCTAATGATAGCCCTGTCTCTAGCCTACCCACTGACGGCCCTCGCACAGTCAAGCGACGAAACCAGTGGGACACAGAAGAGCGGGAGAGGAGCCGAGCTTCTAGCCGCCAAGATGTATGTTAATAGAGTATCATTATTAATTAATAGAACCCTTGAAGTAGCCGAAGAAAACAACATAACTATACCAGATAACCTAACCAGCCATATTGATCATGCACGGCAACTCCTACAAAAGGCTAGGGACGCTCTCGAAGAAGATAATGCTTCGCTCGCAGTAAGGTATGCGGCCCAGGCATCGCAGGAATTCATAAAGGTATCAATATATGTCTGGACCCACCTGTCTACAGAAGCCCGCCAGAACCTCGAACAGGAGAAGGTGATAAACGCTATTGAGGCCAGGCTAGCGGCACTCCACCACCTGAAGCTCATAGTCGATAAGCTGAAGGATGCCGGAGTCAACACTAGCAGGCTGGAAACCATAATCCTACAGGTTAACGAGACGCTCAACAATGCATTAGAGCTGGCGAGACAGGGCAATATCACCGGTGCAAAGATGCTCTTAGCCCACGCAACCGATGATATAGGGGAAGCTATGAGGGCTACCCTGAAAACCTCCCACAAGAGCCTCCATGGCGCAATAGCTACTGCGGCTGCTATAAGGAAGACTACAGGAGTACTGCATGGAATAACCATGCGGCTCAACGAAACCATACAGTACATAGAAAACGGGAGCACTAGTGAAGCCTTAACTAGGCTGTACAAGATCGAGGACGCCCTAACCACCCTAACAGCATACCTTACCAGAGTCCACGAAGCCATGGTAGCAAGGAACCTTAGCGAGGAGTACCTGAATGCCGTTGAGCTACTATTAAACGCGACTAATACCAGCACAGTCTACATCAACGACTCGATAGCCAGCCTAGAAGCCAACGATACAAATGCCTCAATAATGTATATTGGAATTGCAGTAGACGTGCTCTCAACAGCAATAGACTCGCTGAAGGAAAACAAACTCCCCAACATAGTGATAAAGCAGGTCAAGGAGCTAAAGATAACAACCATGAAGGCGAGAGGGCTAATAAAGTGGAACAAGGCTAAGATGTACGCCGCACTATCAATGCACCTCGACAAGGAGAAGGTTAAACTGGAAATACTGCTACACCGGTATCAAGAGGGCAAGATACCCAAGATTAAGCTGGTGAGGGAAGCATTACACACGTACAAGGAGTTAATAGTATTGAAGCATTCACTAGGCCCCAATGCCCCCGACTGGCTGCTGAAGAAGATAGACGACCTACAAGAGTGGATAAAGACAAACATACCAGAAGCGGTACAAGGATAGAATGGGCATATAGGGGTCGCGGATAGCACATCTGTATAGATGGCAGGCCTTCAGCCGCAATGCAGGTGCGGTTATAGTATAGGGAATGGTGGAGAGCATTGAGTCCAGCAGTGCGTATCGGGGCCGGTAGGGGTAGGGTAGGAGTGGCTATAGCTCTATTCTTTCTTTTTCTTGTAAGCGTTACATTTTCTCCTTCACTAGCCTCTTCCGGTGGGTTGGACTCCTGTATCGAATCGCTCATGATAGTATACCCTGATGGAAGTGTTCTCATCAACGAAACGATACAGGTAAAAGAGGCTCCAGCAAACGTCACGATACACTTCATCTCGCCACCAATCTATGCATATGCAGTGGACTATAATGGAGAACCGCTCCCCCTCGACTATAATAGTTCCACCGCTGTAGTCACAGTATATGATAATGGAAGCTTCACCCTCTCCTACTACACGCTTAACTTAACCTCAAAGAACGGAGATGTATGGACGCTATCATTCACCCCGGAGTGCCCTGTATACGTACTCCTGCCGTCAAACGCTGTTCCAATATCCATTAATCCGACTCCAACCCCTACGATAGTAATGAATGAGACAGCCCTGCTCTTCCCTGCAGGCGCCGGCATAACCTTGAACTACTATCTCCTCCCCGGCCAATTCCTCACTACGCCTCCGCCAGGCTCGAGTGAAACAAGCGAGACAAGCGCCTCCCCACCTACTGGAGAGAGCAGGCTCGGATTGTACGCTGGGATAGCCCTAATTATTATAGCTATTGCAGTAATTATTTATATAATTATGCGCAGGAGGGGGAACCGTGTCAGCGAACAACTTCCACCCACTAGTAGAGTGGAGGCGGGCACCTTAGATGACAGGGATGAGAGGATACTGGAGGCACTTAGGAAGAGACCGATGACCGCTCCAGAACTGATGAATGAGACAGGAATACCGAAGACACCCTTGTATAGGAGGTTGAAGAAGCTGGTAGAGGAGGGCTATATTGAGTATAGTGAGGAGAACGGCGTTAGAATATATAGGTTAAAGGAGGATCAGGGGGAGGATAAGAATAGGTAAATTAAACAATAGATTATATCCTGTAGATATACATTCTTTCTCCGGGGCCGATTCCCAGTGGATGGTTATAGGACCGTGAGGGTTACGGGAGCGGTTCTCGAAGAGTTCCGTAAACCCTTCGTTGTCAGGGAGTTTGAATACCAGGTGCCCGAGGACTGGGTCGAGGTAGAGGTCAAGGCTGTCGGGGTATGCGGGCGCGATACTGTGGTTTGGAAGGGTGGCTTCCGAAACCTAAAGCCTCCGCTCCTGCTGGGACATGAAGTATTCGGCTATCATGATGGTGAACCCGTTGGAGTATTCCCAGCGTTAGTTGTTAGCGAGGAGTGTAGGAGGAGGATGGATACCGACCCTGCAGCCATATGTGGGCCTGGTGAAGCCTTGATACTCGGCGAGAACATCCCGGGGGGCTACGCTGACCGCGTATATGTTCCCAAGTGGAATCTGGTGAAGCTCCCCGACGAAGACTTTCCAAAGTATGCCGCGGCAGTCTGCGGCGTAGCCACCCTGATGAGAGCGGCTAGGGTTGCCAGGATAGCATCTGGCGATAAGGTGCTTGTCACGGGGGCTAGCGGCGGGGTTGGGATCCATGGTGTACAATACCTTCGCCTCCTTGGTGCGGAGGTCTACGGCTACACGAGGAGCCCGGAGAGAGCTAGGATACTCAGAGAGATCGGGGTCAACCCGGTTACATCCCTCGACTTCTACCGGGAGATGGGGAGGGTTGACGTGGTCCTCGAGCTGGTTGGAAAGTACACGTTCAACGACTCTATGAGGGCCCTTAAGCCTCGTGGGAGGATGGTTCTAATCGGGAATATCTCGGGCGAGCCGTTGGAGCTGTTGAGGCCGGCGTTGCTGGTTATGAGGGAGCTGGAGATCCACGGGTCCGCCGCCTACTCGAAGAAGGAGTATGAGGCCGCTGTAAGACTAGTGGGTGAGGGGGTGGTTAGAGCCTTCTATGAGAAAATGCCCCTCTCTCAGATAAATAGGGCATACGAGATCGTTACTAGTGGAGAACTTGTTGGTAGGATGGTGTTGGAGCCCTAGCCACGGCAGAATCCTATTAAACCATCCTCTATTGCCTTGCTGAGGCTCTCGGCGACCATGAACCCATTTCAATCCTCCGGGGGTATCCTAGTGACTCCTGTTAGGACTAGGAGGGAGTCTATTCCAGCCTTCACACCCATACTCATGTCAATGTCTACTCTATCTCCTACGAGGAGGGGGTTGCTCGGCTTCCCAGCCCGCTCCAGTGCTAGCTCGAGTATCCACTTCTCGGGCTTTCCAGCGTTATAGTCTGCCTTCCTCCCAGTAGAGGTTTCTAGGAATGATACTATGGCCCCAGCCCCCGGTATTGTTCCTCCCGTTACCGGGTAGGCTGGGTCCCTGTTGGTTATGAGGAAGAATGCTTTATTCCTGGTGAGGGCTTTATGGGCAGCCATCAGCTTATGGTACGTTATGTGCCTGTCGAGGCCCACGACAACGGTGTCGGCATACCTCCACTCTGTCACGCTGAAGGCCAGGTGGCCCGCGAGCTGTAGCTCGACTATAAGGCCCTCTTCCCCGATAGGGTAGACTCTCGAAGGGCCGCGGTGCCTCTTCAACCACTCGGCGGCGCTGTAGGCGCTGTTCACTATTCTGGACTCTGGTATCTCCCTGCCTATGGCGTCGGAAAGGAGGATTGAGTAGATCCTCCGGCTCCTGGTGGCGTTGTTGGTTAGGAATACCACATTTACCCCGGCGTCTATGGCTTTTCTTATTGCCCGTATATTCTCCTCTATAAGGGTTCCCTCGAGCCAGACTACCCCGTCGACGTCTAGTATTAGTGCGTCGTAGCAGTTGGGCATTAGAGGGTCACCCTAGGACTCGGGAGACTAGTTTTCTCACGAAATCGTCCAGCGCGCTCCGGGGTAGTCTTGCGCTTGCATATGTTTTGCTCCCTCCTCCTTTCCCGTTATAGGATTTAAGGAGGTCCCTTACTACTCCGCCGAGATTGACATTTAGCTGTGAGCCTATAGCTATATCGGCTTGCACTGTCCCTTCTTCAGCATCGCGGTAGATTACTACGAGTCCATCGTCAACTTTCTGGGTCAGTCTTCTCAATACATCCTGTATGACCCTTCTATCGGTTTCAACAGCCTCTGCAACAACGTACCTGTCCCTCTCTAGCCGTGATAGGAGTTCTTCTATCCACATTTCACGGTATCTTCTAAGGGATTCCTCCATCGCCTCCATTGACTCTAGCAGGGATTTTGCCTTCTCCTCTAGGTTTTGGGGCTTCGCTCCTATCGCCTCGGCTACGCTTTGTATCTTGTCCTCTAGCTCTTCTGCGACCTCTGAAACCCTTGTACCCGCCACGTACTCTAGCCTAACTACGCCATCCTGTATCTTTGAGGCTGATATGATCTTGATAGCTCCCGCCTCACCCGTGTTCTTGAGGTGTGTTCCTCCACAGGCCTCTATATCCCAGTCCTCTATCTCGACGAGGCGTATCGTTGGCGTCTTTGGCACGCCTCCCTGGTAAATCCTGAAACCGTACTTCTCCTCCGCCTCTATACGGGATAACTCCATGAATCTAAGGGGTCTTCTCGAGTCAACAACCATATTGGCGAGCCTCTCGATCTCGCGGAGCTGCTCCTTTGTTATGGGCTTATGATGTGTTATGTCGAGCCTAGCCTTCTCCGGCGTCTTCTCGGCGCCGGCCTGCCATACGTGCTCTCCGAGGACTCTCCTCGCAGCACCTAGTATTATGTGTGTCGAAGTGTGATGCCTCATTAGCCTGTATCTCCGGGGCCAGTCTATGATCAGCTTAACCCTCGCTCCAACCGGTATATCAGCTTTCTCGGCGAGTTCATGGACTACTGTTCCACCAGCCTTCTCCACCCTTACGACCTTATACTCTACTCCGTCATAGACTATTACGCCTGTGTCGTGGAGCTGGCCACCTCCGGTGGGATAGAATATTGTCTCGTCGAGGATCAGGTACTTGCCCTTCACCCCGATAACGCGGGCCTCGTGAACCCGCTTATACTGGTCTTCGTAGTAGACTTTCCTTGTCGGATTGAAGGATGAGGCCCACTCAACTATATCATCTGGTAGGCTCGCTTTCTCCTCAGCCTTCTTGATCTTGGCCGGAGCTTTATGCCTGCTGGCGACCAGGCTGTAGAAGTTGTGGGGTAGAGGGACCCTTACGCCCATCTTGGCGGCGAGCTCCGCTACTATTTCTGGGGGTATACCGTGGCTGTCGTATAGGTTTACTAGGTCTTCTACTGTGATCTCCCTTCTCTTTTTGAGCATCCTCCTGACTATCTGCTCTCCTTTCGAGATAGTCTCCTTGAACCTCTCCTCCTCCCAACTCGTGGCGTCTAGTATGTAGTCGCGGTTCTCGGCAAGCTGGGGGAAGTCGCGGCCCCAATAATCTATCTGCATGTCGACAAGCTCGGCTAGGGATGCCTCGGCGCCGAGAAGTCTTAATTGTCTCAGCGCCCTCCTTATAACAAGCCTTGCAAGGTATCCCTCGCCGGTGTTGCTTGGGACTATCCCGTCTCCTAGCATTAGGGCTATTGTTTTAGAGTGGTCTATTATACTATAGAGCCTGGCCTCTCTTTCTAGGACACGTCTAACTTCCTCCACGTCTATTCCGGTATTGGAGGCGACTCTTTCATAGTAGGCTTTAAGGCTCACTGGATCCTCCGGGTCAAGGTTGCCTGCCGCCCTGAAGGCCGCCCAGAGTATCGCCTCTTCCGGCTTCTCTACGCCTAGAATGCTCCTGTACTTGTCTAAGAGGCTACCGTATATTGTGTGGAATGCTGTGGGTGTCTTCCTCGTATACCATGCAATCCTTTCAACACCATAGCCTGTGTCGACTATCTTTAATGGTATATCCTCGTAGCGGCCGTCGACCACCTTGTACTTCATGAAGACGAGGGTTGCTAGTTCTAGGCCTCCAACCGTAACCTCGAAGCTCGGCCCCGCGTTGCCGCCTCCCTCCCACCAGGACTCCTTGAATACTATCTGCTCCGGCGGAATGCCTAGCCTCTTCGTGAAGAACTCGTAGGCTAGCCTAACGGTTTCCTCCTTCCAGTACACCTTCTTATCGGGGTAGTTGAAGGCGTGGTGGGCTGCCATCTCGAATGTTGTTAGGTGGCGTCCTATCGTTATACCCACGTTATCTATGTCTTCGAGCCTAATGCTGGGCTGGCTTATGACTAGAGGGTTGGCTGGTGGAGGTACTAGGCCGCTTGTGACGTGGGGCTGGAACACTACTATGCTGGCAATTGTCAGGTATAGGTCGTCCCTCCACCTGGCGACTACGGGGCGGGGCTTCACTGGAGTGTGGCCGTTTTCCTCGAAGAATGATATGAATTCCCTCCTGGCCTCAGCTACTGATAGGACACGTGATGATGGTATCTTGTCGAACCAGTAGTCTACGCATGGAGTGTCCTGTGGCTCCTCAAAGTCTGGGTTGAGAGTCCAGAAGTATTCTCCTTTACACTTCTTACCCTCCTTCCGGATAAAGCCATGTTCCTTGAAGAAGTCCAACTGGTATTCTTTCGGGTCAATCGGGGCTGTCATGTCTTAAACCTCCCAGTTTGAGAAGGATGGCTTTACGGGATTAAGAGGTTAAGAATAGATTCCGGGGTGGGTGGGCCTAGAAGCCGAATAGGCCTCCTAGGCCCTCGCTTAGATCGACTTCCTTCTCCTCCTCCTTCTCTTCCTCTTCCTTCTTCTCCTCCTCGGCCTCTCCGGACTCTGCTGCTGGGGCTGCGGCTGGAGCTGCCGCTACCGCCGCTACTGGGGCTGCGACTGCGCTCTTCAGCACCTCCTCCAGGTTGATCTCGCTTAGGCTTGCTACTAGCATCTTGATCTTGGCCTCGTCGACCTGGAGGCCGAGTGCCTCGATTACCTTCTTGAGGTTCTCCTCATTTACCTCCTGGCCCGCATAATAGAGTGCGAGAGCCGCGTGGATGTATGCCTTCCCCTCTTGCGCCATCTCCATCCACCTACCTCTCATCCGTCACTTCACGGCTTGCTTTAGAATATAAAAATCATATTGGGGGCTAGAAGCCGAATAGGCCTCCTAGGCCCTCGCTTAGATCGACTTCCTTCTCCTCCTCTTCTTCTTCCTCCTTCTTCTCCTCCTCGGCCTCGCCAGCCTTCTCCTCTGCGGGTGCCGGCGCTTGTGCCACTGGTATCTCTTCTATCCCCAGCTCCTTGGCTTTGTCGCCT
The DNA here is from genome assembly GCF_055382595.1 of Thermodiscus maritimus. Taxonomy (NCBI): domain Archaea; kingdom Thermoproteati; phylum Thermoproteota; class Thermoprotei; order Acidilobales; family Acidilobaceae; genus Thermodiscus; species Thermodiscus maritimus. The sequence goes on along the minus strand of NZ_AP042434.1, from coordinate 582,016 downwards.
AGCGCTGCTATTACTGCTAGGGCTTCGCTCACCGCCCTTCCCACCACGTACTCTGCGACGTCGCTGGTTAGGAACCCGGTTTCTCCAGCTATTGCTCTTATTGCCTGTTCTGCCTTGACTAGCGCCGCTTCTACCGCCTCCGGTACTGGCAGGTAGACTATCTCCGCTGCTAGGCCTAGCGCCTCCCTAGCAGCCTCCAGCACATCGTTCTTGAACTCCTCAAGGTCTACCAGGAGCTCTTCTCTCGGTATTACTACCCCGCCGTCATAGGCTGCCACTAGTTTTAGGCCTACCTCGAAGGGCTGTATGCCCAACTGTTGTAGTAGACCAGCCAGCTCTGTGCTTATAACATCGCCCGGCTTCGCTACTACCGTGTCCTTCTTAACGTAGACTGTCCCCTTCCTTATCTCGTAGGGGATCCTGAGCTTTCCGAACACGCTTAGCATTGGGCCAGGGGTTATCCCTGTGTCTCCCTCGGGTATGACTATCTCCTTGTCAGTTACCTGCCCTGGCTTCGCGGGGATCGGGACCTTCTCCTTCTCTATGAGCCTGGCCATCTTGAAGGGGTTCATTTTGGTGAAGAGGAGCATTGTGCTTCCTGTTATGTACTTCTCTATCTTCTCCTTCTCTATCCCGGCCCTCTCCGCCGCGAGGAGTATGAGGTTCTTCTTGGCCACCTTGAATACAATGTTTCTCCTAAACTTCTTCCTTATGAGCTGGAGCTGTTTGGTGGGCATTCCTGTTAGGTCTGCGATGCCCACTACAGGGTAGGTTTTGAAGTACTCCTCTAGCTCCGCTACAACCCTCTTCTTCCACTCGGGTATCTCTCTCCTCTTCTTAGCGTGTAGAGCCTTCATACTCACAACCAATCACCCCCATTAGAGCTGGACCTGGACGGGGGGACCCATAGTCTTTTTAATATATACTTTTGCTATTTTCTGCCTACCGAGCTTGCCCTCAACCGTCGATAGAACTGCTCTTATATTCTCGGCTATCTCTTCGGGCTTCATATCCTCCGTCCCGACCCTAACCATTATCTGGGGCTGATTCTTAGTCCTCACCCATACTGCAAACTTGAACCTGTTTACTAGAGCCTCGATATCAGCGTTGGGAGGAACTGGCGTCGGCGCCTTACCCCTAGGGCCTAGCGCTGGTCCAAGGGTCCCTCCAGCGAGACCCATTAGCGGCGCCATAACCAGGACCCAGTCACACTTCTTGGCGAGCTTTTTAGCAGCCTTCCTGTCCCCCCTCAGCTTCTGGAGCTCCTCCCTATTAATCACGGGGACTCCCAGGGCCTTTGCCTTGACCTCCATGTCGCCCTCGGCCACCACGCATATGGTGGGCTCCTTCGAGGGCTTGTGGGGAAGATATACTATCTCCCTTATCCTCCCCTCAGGGCTTCGGAGGTCAACGTCCTTTAGAACTATTACTAGGTCTATGCTCTGCTTGAACCTCCTTGGCTTGCCCAGGGAGATCGCCTTAGACACTGCCTCCTCAAGTCTTCCATCCACAGACATCTCTTACCCCCCTAGCGGGCCCCGTGTAAGGGCCCTCCTCCCCGGGCATGCTCGCCGGGGAGTCGTTTATGGTGTATCTGGGTGTAGGGATTAAATAATACTCGGTTACTCTTCCTCCTTCTCCCACTCCTCTTCGTACTTGGCTAAGACTGCGTCGTAGAGGCCTTCCTCTATCTCCCTCGTCACCTGCTTCGGATCCTTACCATCCACTGTTATACCAATGCTCCTAGCAGACCCTAGTATGGTCTTGACGGCGGCCTTCAGAGTCTTAGAGAGGAGCTGGGGCTTCTTCTGCAACGCTATCTCAATGATCTTCTCGATAGGTAGATCTCCTATCTTCTGGTGCATTGGGTCGCCCGGAGGCTCCTTCGCGCCAACAGCCTTTAAGAGGAGAGCGGTGGTAGTGGGTATTCCCACCTCTATCCTGTACTTCTTAGTCTTAGTATCTATTATTATCTTGACAGGTATCGTCATTCCTTCGAACTGCTTCGTCTTCTCATTGATCTCGTCTACCACCTGCTTCACGTTCAATCCGAGCTGCGATAGCATAGGCCCTAGTGGGGGTCCCGGCCTAGCCTTGCCCCCCTCAACCTGCACTGTCACAGTCTTCTCGCTGGGCATTCCGCCTCCACCAACCACTCACCTATGAGGCGATCAACAGTGAATTTTAATCCTATCCCATCCCCCATCACTACGATAACCCGGGGTATCCAGCTATTGAACAAGCTGGAGAAGACGAATAGGAGGATACTGGCTGTACAAATGCTAAGGGCTGCTAGGAGGTTCTATAAGCTCGTATACCTCTCCGAGGTTCTCGGCATCGACCCCTCAGTGCTCTCCCGGTATGCTACTGGGCAGACGCTTCCAAGCTATGAGCAGGCGGTTAAGATCATCCATGTTCTCCGGGAGAGGATCAACCTCCCAAGCCTAGTGCTTAGAGAGGCTGAAGGCCCGAACGGCATGATAGATCCCTCGCTTCCCTTAATGGATAAGAACCTCCTAACCCTGATAGCGATAGAGTTCTACCTCCGCCTTGAGGGAAGACGGGTATCCAAGATCCTGGTGCCCGAGACGAGTGGAGTCGTATTGGCCACCGCAATCTCAATGTATGTAGACGCAGACGTTATAGTGGCTAGGAAGAGGAAGACGAGCCCTCACCTCAGGTGGATCGAGGCCCACGTCACTGCTCCGCCCAATATTAACAGGTCCTTCTACGTGCCCTACAACTCTATAAGGAGGCGTGATAGGGTTGTGATCGTTGACGACTTCGTGAGGTCCGGGTACACGTTGTCATCCATGGTGAGGATTATTGAGGAGGCCGGGGCTAGCCTGGAGGGAGTCCTATCACTCATAGTCTTTGGGGAAGAGTGGAGGAGGGTCTCCGGGGTTAGAGATATAGACGCTATAGTGAGGATAGGAGAGGCTATTAAGCTTCCTCGCTGACAGGCCTGACTTGCTCCAGTGGGACTGTTATGATCATTCTGAAGTCTGATTCGAGGAGAACAAGAATCCACTTCTCCCCTTGTCTCGTAGACCTCTACCACCTTACCCTTCATCCCCCTAAATGGGCCGCTCACAATCTCCACTATCTGATCCTTGGACACCATTGGTACTTCAACGACTGGAGCGGCGAGCCGGACTGCCTCCTCCTTCTTGATTAGCACTGGCCTCCTCCTCTTCACATCCCTTAAACCCCTTATCAGGTCGAAGAGGTCTCCCGGGTTGCCAACCTCTACTATGAGGGTTCCCCTCAGCTCGAGCGGCACTATTATACTTCTAATATCTAAGCCGAGAGCCAGTGCTCTCTGTCGGAGTACTAGGGCAACTCTCTCCTCGGTTCCACCTGTTACGTAGATGGCGTAGAACCTTGACGGGTGCTCTTGCTCCGACACCTTCTACCACCACTCTAGCTTGTTAATAGCACGTATACTAGGTGGATGATGTAGGCTATTCCTCCTACCAGGGTGAATCCCAGAAAGTTTAGCTTTGTAAGCAGCATGAACTCCTCTTCGTCGGGCCTCCTCGAGAGGACGAGTATTCTCCTCCACGCATTCCAGTACTCCTTTAACTTGCTCGTCACCATCCCCTTGCCACCGCAGTAGACTAGGCTATAATGCCTCCTCGAATAAGTCTGGCTTTATGCCCAGTTTAATTAGTTTCGCATGGTACTCGTCTCTTAGGCTCCTGTATTCCACCGGGCCCATCGGGTATTTCTCCCTCCAAACCCTAGCCCTGAACCTGTATACTCTTGTAGCCTTGTCGAGCCAGCAGTCGGGCCATAGTCCAGCCTTTATACATGTCTCTGAGAGGAAAGTTGTCCTATCCCATACCTCGTCTACCGGAACGCTTGGTAGGAGGAGGCCAGCATACGGGGGCCTCTCCACCACCAATCCGTCCCTCCCAATCAGTATATTCCCGCGCCTCTCGCCAGGCGTGTCACCGAGGTACTCGTAGTCTGATAGGACTGAGACCTCGAATGTCACCTGGTCCAGCTCATACTCCTCCATAGGCGGGAACCTTGGATCGTTGAAAGCGGAGTTTAGAGTGGAGTCTATTACTGCCTCTATCAATGGCTTCACAGGCCTGGTTACACCTATGCACCCTCTAAGCTCACGCTTCCCCTCACCGTAGTAGGTTTCAATCGTCACGAATACTGCCCCAGGCCTTTTCAGCAGAGGATTGACGTTTGCCGGAGGAGTGGGAGGACGCCCCTCCTTGAAATAGTGCTCCAGGACCCTCCTAGCGAATTTCACCAGGTATTCTCCGTGCCTGTGTGAGAGTTCCTCCGGATCAACTGGTTTTCCCAGCATGCTTCACCGCCTCCACCAGCCTTCTAGCCTCTTCAGCTATTTTCCGGATATTCCTCCAGTGACCCCCCTCCCAGTATACTCTGCCGCACCGGGGGCATAAGTAGAATGTAGAGTACCTTTCATAAGCACCGGGAGGGACCCTGTCTTTGACCAGCTTTTTATCCCTCACTACCACGAGCTCCGCGTTACACTCGGGACAACGGCTCCTCGAAGGATCGGGGTCAAGGTGTATACCGAGCTTTAACACGAGCTCCGCGAGCCTCTCAGCAATCTTATCAGTGGAGACGTATACTGAACGGAGGCCCTGCTTACGAGCCCTTACATGCAGGCCCCAGTCCCTGGTTAGTATGACTCTGCCAGTTTTCCTGGCTATGCTTAGGATCTGGTAGTCGCTGTAGTTCCTAGAATATAATACGTCGTAGCCGAGTATCCTCAGCCACCGTGCAACCTCGCCGAGCATGGCGTCGGCTATCATGGCTGTCTTCTTATCGTTCCTACTTGTTCCATTATCCTCGCTACTCATCTCTACCACTGCATTTAGAGAAGGATTATTGAGGGGAGGCTATATTGTTAGTACTCTTGCGAGCTCGAGCCCGGTTATGACTCCAACGGGCCTCTCATTATCCAAGACAACAACCGCCCTGTACCTGTGCTCCAGCATCTTGGATGCTGCCTCTGATAATGGAGCGTCTGGATCTACACTTGGCGGCCTCAGCTTTATAGCGTCTGCGACAACAAGGTACTTGAGGGGTGTTATCCTCTTCGGCTCTCCTCTTGATAGCTCATAGTATTTTATAAAGATGAGGGCTATCTCATCTACCCCTATCACTCCAACGAACCTTCCATCCTCAACCACGGGGATAACGCTTAGGTCGTGCTGGTGTATTAGCTGGCGTGCGTGGAGTATCTTTGTCTGTAGCCCCACGGAGACGGGTGGAGTCTTCATAACAGTCCTGACACTAATGTCGCTACTCGCCTTAGCCTCGCTGATCAACCTTGCTAGCTCCCACCTAGATAGGAGTCCTACAGGCTTACCATCCTCGACCACCGGTATACTCGTTATCCCCCGCGACGTCATCTCCTTAGCCGCCCTGAGCAGCGTCTCGTTCTTTTCGAGAGTGAAGACAGGGGTGCTCATGAAGCTTGATGCGTGGAGTGCTGATGGCGTTGTCTGCTTGGTTCTAACAGTGCCCAGCTTAAAGATTACGTCTCTAAGAGTTAGTATTCCCCTTATCTCGCCCTTCTCGGTTAGGATTATCCTATCTGTCTTGTACTTCTCCATCTCGTCTAACGCCGCCGCCAGCGAGTAGTCCTTGTCGAGAACCGGATACTCTGTGGTCATCGTTTCAGCTATGGTCCTCAGGGCCACCTCTTCAAACATGAATCTACACCCCCTAGTCAATCCCATTCAAAGCCATATTATGTTATCCTATTCCATCCTACGCTTCATTAGAGCCAGATCTATATAGTGTGGTGCTAGCCGCACTATATCCCTCATTGATATGACGCCTACAACCTTCCTGCTCTCTGCGTCTATCACGGGGAGGTGGCCTATCCCATAGGACCCCATTATCTCTGCAGCCTCCTTTACTAGCGAATCAGTTGTCACATAGTATGGGTTCCTCGTCATGATCTCCCCCAGCATTACGCTCCCAGGATCCCTGCCGGGAGCGACGACTCCTCTAACGAGATCCGTTTTAGTCACGATCCCGAGGAGGCTCCCCCTCTCATCTGTAATGATAAGGCTTCCCACGTTCTTCTCTATCATTATCCTAGCAGCTGCCGAAGCGGTCTCATGGGGCGACGCTGTCACTGGCGGCGTGCTCATTATATCTTCGCATCTCAGGTCTTCTGGAACACTCGACAATCCTACCTTCACCCATGGTATAGAAGACTGGTTGCCAGCTATATATCAAATACACTCTACCAATTATTCGGCGGGGAGTTGCTTAGTGAGTGAGAGAGTACCAGGTAGAATACTAGTATACCCTCCAGGCCACCCATACCTCATAACAGTATATATACTGGTAGCATTCATAGTGGCTCTCTTCGCATCCAGCGCCCTAGCCCAGATAATAGCGGAGTTTGGAGGATTAAATTACCTCGTAGCCGCCTATACTGTAGCCTACCTGGTATTCCTAAGCCCCATCCTGAGCTTCATCAATATAGTGATAACAACAATCCGCTCCGGCTATGTGGAGAGGGTGCTCGAGCTGGAATATGCAACGATCTTCGGCATACCAGTCCCTGTGCCACGCATAAAGCTGGTGGAGAGGAGGAGCCTGCTCGCGATAAATGTAGGCGGTGGACTCGCGCCAATAATAGTTAGCCTAGTAGTGCTAGCAGTCCTCTGGAACGGCGCGGGCCCTAGAGGGTTGGGTGTCGCCGCAGCATCGATAATAGTCACTAGCGTTGCAACCTACCTGACTTCTAGAACGATACCGGGGGTTGGCATTGCCGTCCCGGCCCTCATACCCCCTCTTGCCAGCGCGACAACAGTGATCCTCGTAGCTAGTACGGGCCCCGTTGCGGCTCTATCGGCGTATGTTGGAGGGAGCCTCGGAGCTCTCATTGGAGCTGACATCCTTAGGCTTATGCGCGACGTTGACAAGCTAATGGCTCCCGTCATAAGTATTGGTGGTGCGGGCGTGTTCGACGGCGTCTTCCTGTCAGGTATAATAGCGGCTTTCCTAGTATACTAGTATAAAATGAAATGATTTTGATTTAATTATTTAATAGGTGGTGGAGGATAGAGGCTACTCCTCCTTTAAGAGTTCCTCTAGGGCAGAGGGACCCTGTTCTTTCAGCCTCCTGAGCTCCTCAATTAGAGCCTTGGTTACCTCCCTGTAGTCTCCAACTACCCCGTAGTCGGACTGCTGGAAGATCGGGGCGTCTGGGTCGATGTTAACCGCAACGATCCTTCCAGCCTCCCTTACTCCTATCATATGCTGTGCTGCCCCGCTTATGGCGAGGGCGATGTAGAGGACGGGTTTTACAGACTTCCCCGTCTGTCCTACCTGCCGGTCTGGCGGTATCCAGCCCGCGTCGACCGCCTTCCTGGAGCCGCCTACTACTCCTCCCAGTATCTTGGCTAACTCTTCAGCCAGCTTTACTCCGTCTGGGCCACCTACTCCCTTACCCACAGATACTATGATCTCGGCTTTCTCTATCAGGACTTCCTCTCTCTTCACGGGCTTGTAGACGGCCAGCTCCATTCCGGGATCTATGATGGAAGCTGTCTCCTCGATCACTCTCCCAGTCCTAGACTCGTCCCTGGGGGGAACCGGGAAGACATTTGGCCTCGCCGTCCCCATCTGCGGCTTCCTGAACGGGGTCTTGATGTAGGCTAACATTATCGCTGCGAACGGAGGCCTTATCATTAAAACATCTCCAGTCTTCTCGTCGACGTCGAAGTCAGTACAGTCTGCAGTAATACCTGTTCTAAGCGTGTTGGCTATGTAGGGAGCCATCTCTCTGCCGCGCATTGTTGCAGAGACGAGTATGACTGAAGGCTTGTACTTTTTGGCTAGGTCGACGATAACTTGCCCGTATACTCTGGGATAGTAGGTTTTCAGCCTTGAATCATCTACTACTATTACCTCGTCAGCCCCGTGCTTGATTAGCTCGTCTGCCCACTTCTTCACATTATAGCCTACCAGTACTCCAACGATCTTTTCTCCCAGCTTGGAGGCTATCTTTTTAGCTGGAGTCAGCATCTGCAAGCTGGCTTCGTGGAGCTCGTTCTCGTCCGCTTCTGCTACAACCCATACTCCCTTAAACTGCTCCGGGTCGTCGCAGGGCCACTCCGGGCACAGCTTCTCACAATCAGGCTTTTGCACCATACCTTATCACCCCCATAGAGCCTTCTTCAAAAACGGGGCAACTGCCTCGTCTGTGAAGAGCTGTTTGAGTATCCATCTCGCCGCGTCCCTGGCGTCCTTTGGCTTATAAACTAGCTTCTTCCTGGGTACCTCGGGCATGAATGTTACCTTCCCCACTACTGTTGGGGAGCCCTTGAGGCCGACGCACCTCTTGTCCAGGCCCAGGTCATTGTTAGTCCACCATACGATAGGCTTCTCCATCATCGCCCTTAGCTTATACTTCAGCCTAACAGGCCTAGCCTCTAGCGCCTTTATCGCGGTGGCCACGACAGCCGGCAGCTTGAGCACGTATTCTTCCACGGCCCTCTCAGTCTGCCTTCTAACCTTCAGCCTCCCATCCTCCAGTAGCTCGGCATCCCTTGCATAGTATACGTAGGGCCAGCCGAGCCAGCTCGCTACCTGGGCTCCGATATGGGCGGTGCTGGAGTCTATAGTCTCGTGGCCGAATACTGCCAGGTCCACGTGCCCTATCTCCTTATCGATTTTCTCTATGCCCTTGGCGAGAACGTAGCTGGTGGCTAGCGTGTCGGCTCCAGCGAAGGCCCTGTCGGTTAGCAGTATGGCCCTGTCAACCCCCATGCCGAGCACGTGCATGAGCCCCTGCTCGGCGCTTGGAGGCGCCATTGAGATTGCTATTACCTCTCCCCCATACTTGTCTCTAAGCCTCAGGGCAAGCTCTACTGCGGGCAGGTCGTGGGGGTTTATTATGGAGGGGACTCCTTCCCTGATGAGGGTCCCGGTCTTGGGGTCGAATCTCACCGCCTGCGTATTAGGGACCCACTTTATACCTACTACTATCCTCACATCAACCACCCCTTCACGCCTTAAGTGAACCTGTAGTGCACCCCTCTACCGCTCTTAGGATACTCCCACTTCATCCTGGGGTTGTTCGAGATGACCCTGCAGAGCCCGCATTCCAGGCATCCCTCGTAGCTGTAGAGGAGTTTTTCTCCAACCTTGGTGTAGCATCCGCAAGGGCATAGCAGTGTTAGGGCTTTAGGTATCCCGGACTGGTCGTCGCTGGGTATCGCTATGTGGGGCTCCTCATCCACGTCCCAGACATTCCTTTGGAGCAGATCCTCCACCTTAAGGGGTTTCTCAAGAACCTTCCCTTCCGAGCTCATAACCTGCTCACCACCGACATTAACTTAAACACAAACCGGGTTAGGGACATCTCCTCCTCCCTGAGAGATTCCAGCAACGCTTCCAATATGGTGGGTTCCTCGTAGTCAGCCTCATACAGCTTTGCCAGGATGCTGTTTACCACTGCTGGGAGCTGCTTGAAGAAGAGGGGCTCTGACATCACGTTTGCAATACCCCTATGCTTGTATAGCTCCTTATATATGAAGCTCTCCTTCACCTTCCTCTCATACCTAGCCATGTTCTCCTCGGTAGGGCCTCCATTACTGTGGGCCTCTATAATGGTCTCTGCCGCGAGCTTCCCGCTGTAAACGGCGTAGTCCACGCCTCTTATTGTATAGCCCGTGTTCAGGAGGAAGCCGGCAGCGTCACCCACAACGAGGAAGCCTGGAAGGTATAATTTCTTCGGCATGAACCTTAGTCCGCCCTCGATCGTCATGTGGGCTCCATACTCCATTACGTCGGCGTCGCGCCAGAACCTCTTGAAGAACGGGTGTAGCCTTAAGCTTTCGACAAGAGATGGCAGGCTCTCCCTTAGCTCACCCGAGTTGGCGGCATCTAGCGCCCTGCCTATATGGACTACTAGGCCTATGCTGACAGTGTCCTTCATAGTGTAGATGAAGCCTCCTCCCGGTATGCCCCGGGTAACGTCTCCCGCGAGGAGCCATGCTAGTCCCTCCCCGCTCTCTAGGGCGAAGCGCTCGTTTATCGCCTTCTCTCCAACCTTCAATACCTCCTTAACGCCTAAGGCTACCGTGTCGGGGTCGATCTTCTCTACCAGGCCTAGTTTCTCTAGGAGCTTCCTGTTGACTCCTTCAGCGTCTATCACGTAGTCCGCGTATAGCGTGTCGGGGCCGCTCCTTATCCCCACGACTCTTCCATCCTTTTTAACGATCTCGTCGACTACAACCTCGTCGACTAGGAGTGCCCCGGCCTCCACCGCCTTGCTCGCCATCCACTTGGCCATCTCTGTAAGGTATGTGGTGAAGGCTACACCCTTCCCCATCTTGAAGTCTATAGTAGTGATTCTATCGCCCGCTGTGATGCTCAGCTTCTCCCTAGTAACCCACCTGTGTATTGGGGCCTCCTTGTCGAGTTCGGGCCACACCTCTCTTAGGGGGGCAGCGTAGATCTTGCCCCCGTAGAGCTCCTTGCTGCCAGCCCCTCTTCCCCTCTCGACCATCACGACCTTGAAGCCGGCCTTAGCCAGCAGGTACGCTGCCGCGCTACCTGCCGGGCCAGCTCCTACGACGATCACGTCGAACTTAGTAGGCGTACTGGGGGTTGTACCCAACAGTTTTCCACCCTTTGAGTGGATTACTCCTTACTTGTATATTAGGCGAATATGGAAGGGGTTACTGCAGTTGTAAGGTGTGTGCCTTAAAAACCCTGTTATAGATTCAGCTTGTTAGACTCCGAAAGTCGATCACGCCGCCCCTGCCCCTCCGAACGCTCGTTATCCTGGCCTTGCCCGGTATCCTTGAAGCTAGATCCTGGTCTGGAACAGCGAGTATGTAGGCTCTCTCGTCTCGCGATAGGAGCTTTGAAAGCTCCTGCTTTAGGGCCTTCGCGGCTTCAAGCCTCCTTTCATCTCCCGGGACAAGGCTTCCATACGCTAGGGAATACGCTTCCACCACTTCCCTAGATCCCTGTATTATCCTCGGGATACCGTCGGAGTCAACACCTATACCTATCCAGATCCTTACTGGAACCGGTTTCAGATAGTTTTTCCTCCCGTATACCATTATTCCTCCCCTGGCTAGGTACTCGCCTGAGGGGGGAGAGAGTGATACCTGGCTTGCTGGCACGTAGAAGACCTGTACCGAGCCGACACCAGCCTTCCAAGCCCTGCTGTAAGCTACAGCTATGACTGCGGCATCGTAGAGGTCCCCCTCCTCCGGCGTTGAGCCCCGGGTCTTGACTACAACGGCGGGAGCCCCGTGTATGTCGGCGTGCATGAATATATCGTGGGGTTCAAGATACCTCCGGACTATTAGTTCATTCTGCCCTGCATCCTTCCCTCCTATCGCGAGGAAGCCGTTCCTCGTGATTGTGTAGTGGAAGGATTCGAACCAGTACCTCCTCCTCTTCTTATATAATTCTCCAATCTCTCTGCTCCTAGCCTTTACCGCGAGATCCTTCAGCTTCTCCTCGATCTCTACCCTCATCTTTTCAGCCCTCTCAGCTTTAGCCTCGAGGGTCCCTGCTCTCCGGTAGAGCTCTACTATGATCTCGTCAACGCTCTCGACGTTCACGGGTATCTCGACCCTGCGCTCCCGTACATTAACTACGAGTCTTCCACGCTCGAGGGACCCTTGCACCCCGTACCGGTCTAGGCACTCTGCTCCCCTCTCCTTTACGCACTCTAGGAACCTGGTGAATACGGTATAGCTACTGGAGATCCTCTCTGCAAGTAGGCGGAGGATCTCGGCCTCTTCACGGTATTCAGAGGCTTGCTGCCTCGCCTTCTCGAGGCTAGCTAGGAGCCTCTCCCTCTCCTCCTCGACGCCTCCTGCTGGAGTAGCATGTTTAGCCGCGGCCATTAATTCGAAGTAGTCATCCAGCGCCCTGTTGAAGTCTTCGTATTCTTTGATCTCAGCCTCCTCCTCGAGCCTTGAGGGGTAGAAGGGGTCTGCCTCGACCCCTACACCCTCCTTTACAGCCACGTACCCCTTGCCCGCGAGTGATTCCCTAACGATCTCCTTGACGGCATCGAGTAGTGCTTCAGCTTCCTCCATCTTTATACTAGAGGCATTCTTATCCACTCCCACCCGGAACGCTGCCTCCTCTGCGACCTCGCCGGGAATGCCTAGGAGAGACACCATTGCTGGAACGAGCCTGCCCCTCCTCTCAACGGCTTCAACCACATCCCCCGCAGTAATCTCCTCTAAACGCTTACCTCTAGAGGGTGGTGGAGTGTAGGCTTCCTTCGGCTTGATCACCCTGTCTCTTAGGCTAGCGTACCTAGTCGCTGCGAGGATAACTCCTTCAGGCGAGGTTAAAGCCGCTATCCCCCGCGGCACAAGCTCTACTATAATGCTATAGCCCCCCTCACTGGTGAGCGATATTATCCTATCTCCTCCAAGGAGGGATAGGCTTTTGAGCCTTCTGTTCCTCATGTGCTTTCTAGCAAGCACTACGAGGGGGTCTGGCTTGAACTCTGATGGCGGCTGCCTCCTTATTGTTACGTGAATCCTCCTCCCAGGCTCTGCTAGTACTAGTATTCCCCCCTTGAGCTTAAGATAGACTAGTCCCTCCCCTTTATCATAGTAGATGTTGGCTATGTGCCTTCCCAGCAGCTTCTCTCTAGCATGCTCGATCCATGCAATGACGTCTACGATGTTCATAGCCTTCCGAGCCAATACTCGTAACGCCCCGCTTACGGGATCCCTATCCCCTTTATTCCCTACCCCGTTATAGGTTTAGGGGGGCATGGGCTTGGCTCGAGTCATAATAGCTAGGAGGTACGCCGTTATAGCAGCTCTCGCCGGCTCATTACTAGGGGTTATTCTAGGGGTTCTCTCCGCTGTTGGAGCGCTGGATTCGATATCCCCTCTAGCCCGTGGAGCTATAGGTGTGGTGGCAGGCGCGCTGTTAGGGGTGCTCGTCGCCCCCGTGGGGGCAGGGTTCAAGTACAGGCTAGGGACCAGTCTTGTTGTCGAGGCTGCTCTCACCTCGGCCCTCTCAACTATAGTGGTGTGGCCAGTAGTCTACGCGGTGCTCGCGGGTTAGGTGTGACGTATACTTTTAATTCTATCAATCTATGATTGAATCCTAAGAAGAACGATTGGGGGTTGGTGGCTGAAGGGTGCCAAGGAACATAGTGGTGGAAGAGTATCTGCTACCCTCTGTAGAGGATATTGAGGTAGAGCTTGTTGAGAGGAAGGGTCTGGGCCACCCCGACTATATAAGTGACGCATCGGCGGAGGCGGCCAGCAGGGCTCTCAGCAAGCTGTACCTAGAAAGGTATGGAGAGATACTTCATCACAACCTAGACAAGGTCCTCCTGGTGGGCGGGCAGGCTCGCCCCGTATATGGCGGGGGCGAAGTGCTCCAGCCCATCTACATTATAATATCGGGTAGGGCGACGACCGAGGTTAGGACCAGTGATGGAGTCGACCACATACCCGTCGGCCCCGTCATAATAAAAGCCGTTAAGGAGTGGATAAAGGAGAACCTCAGGTTCCTCGACCCGGAAAGACACGTCGTAGTAGATTATAAGATAGGCAAGGGCAGCGCCGACCTAGTAGGGATCTTCGAGGAGAAGGAGAAGACCCCTAGAGCCAACGACACAAGCTTCGGCTCAGGCTACGCTCCCTTCTCCACGCTTGAAAAGCTCGTGTTCGAAACCGAAAGGCTCCTCAACAGTAAGGAGGTTAAAAGCAGAATCCCAGCTATAGGAGAGGATATTAAAGTGATGGGGCTGAGGAAGGGTAAGAGGATAGACCTCACCATAGCTATGGCGACTATAAGTAGGCTCATCCTAGACAAAGACGAGTACGTCTCGGTTAAAGAGGAGGCAAAGGAGCTGGTCCTAGACCTCGCCTCTAAACTGGCCGGCGACTACGAGGTCAACGTCTACATTAACACAGGCGACATTGTAGAGAAGGACATAGTATACCTAACCGTGACCGGGACGAGTTCAGAGCACGGCGATGACGGGATGACTGGGAGAGGCAATAGATCCAACGGACTGATAACTCCACTTAGGCCAATGAGCCTCGAAGCAACCGCCGGAAAGAACCCGGTCAATCATGTTGGCAAGATCTATAATGTTGTCGCCAACGACCTCGCCCAGAGAATCTATGGAGAAGTAAACGGGCTCAACGAGGTCTACGTTAAGATACTCAGCCAGATCGGGAGGCCTATAGACGATCCTCTCGTGGCCGATGTAAAGGTAAAGGCGGATAAGCTGACGAGCAACATGAGGAATGAGATCATATCCATTGTAGAAGAGACGCTAGATAACATCACGAAATACACCGAGCTCATACTAGAAGGAAAGGTAACACTCTTCTAACACAATACCAAACTAATCCAGCGGTACAAGCCCAGAGGAAAGAAGCAGGGACTACTACTATCTCTTCATTTTATTGGCACGTCTAGCGGACCTATATTCCCTTATAAGCCTCTCAAGGTCAAGCTCGGCGCGCTTCCTCTCTTCTATCTCCCTAGCAACATCCTCCAGCATACCCGTAACAATGCCCGGAGCGACAAGCAGACCAGCGATGCTCTCAACTCCCCCAGGGACCCTAGAGGAGGGGATAGCCGGTATGCCGTAGGAAACGAGTAAATCGGCACTCTTCTCGTCCTCTGCTATCACGCCATGAATGGAGGCCTCAGCTAGAATCCCTAGGGCCTCTCTATCTATAGGGGCTGAGCGGGGCAGGAAAATGATCTCTCCTGGAAGTAGTGGCCCGAGAACCTCTTCGCTCTTCCTAATGCTACGCGGTGTGAGCGAGGAAAGCCTTCTTAAAAGGACCAGGTCCCCCCTCTGGAGCTTAACCGCTACCTCTTCAAGCCTCCTTACAACACCCATAGCGTGCTCAAGCCTCTCTTCGAGCTCATTGATCCTTGACTCGAGGAGGCGGGCTCTCTCCCTCAGCCTTCGGACCTCCTCGTCCTTTAATATTTCAAGCCTAACCTGCCTTCTAGCACTAGCCACCTCAAGCTCAGCTAGCCTCACTCTCCTCTCCAGCTCTCTTATCTTATCCTCCAGGATCCTCCTCTCCGCCTCAAGCCTCTCAATCTTCTCTACGAGATACCGGTAGTCTGGCTCACCGCGGTTCTCCGTATTCCTGGCTTGTACCTCCCTATCGCCTTCCCCGCTCCTCTTCTTCTCTCCCAATACATCATCGATCGCCCTCTCTATCGCCTCGGCCAGCGTCACTCCCCTGACAACGCTCTCCTTAACCTTATCAACGTCGATCTCGACACCCATCTTGCTGAGCTCGTGCTCAACGTGCTCCAGCTTCCTCCTCATAAGCTGGAAGGCCTTATACGCTGCCGCTAATGCGTCTCTCTGATGCGTATCGACAGGTGGCCTTCCAAGTATCCTTGTAGCGATCTCCCTCTTCTCAGCCGCATCGAGATCCGCCGGGGGCGAGTAGACGGGCGCGTTGAACTTTGCCGCTATCCACCTAACGCTCTCGGGAACCTCGGAGACGTCCACGGCGAACATTACAGGCCTGCCTAGACCGGAGATCTCCTCAATAATCGAGCCCCTATCTATTCCCTTGATACTCGCTAGATAGATGGGTTTACCGTTCAAGTCTAGCACAGCGACCCCAGTGGTGACTCCTGGGTCCACGCCGACTATTACGGGTCTATCCGGCCTTCTAGAGTCGCTTGCTACGTTCAGCCTAGACTTGTATATTGTCTTAACGGTTATAGTGTAATCTAGGCCCCTATGCGGCCTCACTAGGCCGTAGAGGCGTGTCCGGGGAGCGTATACTGTGAAAACCGCCTGCTCCAGGCCGCCTACACTCCTCCTATAATGCATATCGTATTCTATCCCCGCCTTGTCGAGGGCCTCTTTAACCTTCATGGCTGCTATATGCACGCTTGCCCTTACACGCCTCTGCAGCCTCTGCTGGCTGAACCCTCCCCCTCTAGGGCTCCTCGCCTTAGACACTATGATTATCGTTTTCTCCTCTATAGAGCGGATAGGGGTTCCCTCCCCCTCCTTGGCTAGATACGCTGCAATGAAAGCTGTCTTGACCGAGGACAGCTTCCCCTTCCCAGCCTCTAGTCCATGCTCTCTTGCCACAGTCTTCAACTTCTGGAGACGGCCATCGGGGGATAGATTGACTTGTACTATCTCCGACTCCGGGGGGAATAGGCTTAGTATCTTCTCGAGCTCGCCCACGCCGGCCGCCAGCTCTAGGGGGTTGTCAAGCCCTATCTTAACAGGCCTATAGTCCCATGCAAGCCTTATGACTCGGGAGAGGGGGACCGATGGGTTAACTAGGACGGGCCGCCCGTCTCCGTTCACTATCACTACACTATACTTAGGCCTCCTCGAACCCTGGGGGCTCCCCGATGCTATATCTATCCCCATGTAGAAGGTTCTCTTGCCCCCGGTCATAGGGCGGCACCCACGAGTGCCTCCAGGATCTCCTCGGGGTCTACTGTTATGCCGAACCTTCTCTTGAAGAAGCTCGTGATATAGGTTATATCCCTCCTGAGTAGGGCCGGGGCTTCCGGCTCATCCTTGTAAACGTATTGGGGCCAGTCTATGACGTAGCCTCTCCCATCCTCGCCCACCAGCACATTATACTCTGAAAGGTCGCCGTGGACTACTCCAACCCTCTTGTAAGCAATCTCCACGGTCTCCAAAACGTCCCGCAGCACCGTCTCCGCGGTCTCCTTATCTAGAGTTCTTACCCGGTAGAGCTCTATACCGGGGATGTACTCCTGCACAACAGCGTTTCTATTCCACGATATAGGCCTGGGGACCCTGGCCCCCTCCCTCTCAAGTGCAACCATTACCTTGAACTCCCTCTCCCCCAGTAGCTTGGCTATGCGGAGCCACTGCTTCCTGTCAATGTTCATAGCCGCGCTCCTAAGCCTCCTTATTCTCTGAAAGCTCGTTCTCCCCTCACGGTGGAATTTTACTATCACCTTCTCCCCAGCGGGTGTAAGGCCCAGGTATACCTCGCCCTCCTTTCCAACCCCGATTTGCCCGCCCAGCACTGCTACAATGTTCCTCCTGTGAAGAGAGTCGAAGGCGAGCACGTTGAGACCGTGGAACGTTAGAGAGTAGCCGATCACGCTCCCCAGGTTCCTCCGGACAAGCTTGAGCTGGTTTAGCTTGTCCAGCGACCGGAGGATCCTGGAGGCAGGAATCCTGAGCCTCCTCTCAAGTACCTCGACTGGAACGTACATGTAGCGCGATGAGAGCTTCTCGATCGCGGCTAGCACTGCTATATCGCTTCTTTCAAGCTTCTCCCAGAGCTGCTGTGGATTCCTAGTCAAGGGTCTTCATTCCCTTCCTAACAGAGACCACTAGTACAGGTGTTGGATGAAAGCCTATATTTTATAACTGGTTTGATTAGCCTTAACGTTTAAACCAGTCCATCCACCACAATTACAGTAAAACAGAGATATGATGATTCTATATGATAACCTATTTAATCTCTTTGATACATGTTCGAATAACTGGTGGTCATTTAATGGAACAAGAAATTCCGTTCCAAAAAGAGGGAATCTATGCCAGGAACAGGACACTCTACGTCATAGGGCCAAGGCACATAGCTAAGGTGGCTAAGGTTCTAGCAAGCGAAACCCGAACCAAGATACTTGAAGTCCTCGCGGAGGGGGAAACTGATCTAGACTCGTTGGCTAAAAAGATAGGGCAGAGCAAGGCCAACATAAGCAGCCAGATAAGACTCCTAGAGTCGATAGGAGTGGTTAGGGCCTCCTACGTTCCCGGAAATAGGGGTATTAAGAAAATGCTCGAACTAAACGTTGACATGATCCTAATGAAGGTTAAACCCTAGCCCTCAACCCCCGGCGGCAGCCCTAAGGAAGCCTAGGAAGACCGGGGCTGGGGATAGGGGTCTGCTCTTATATTCTGGATGCGGCTGCGTGCCGAAGTAGAAGGGGTGTATTCTCCGATCGAGTTCAACAAACTCTGGTAGCCCATCGGGGCTCCACCCGCTGACTCTCATACCGTGCTCTTCCAGGAGGCCCACATACTTGTTATTCACCTCGTACCTATGCCTGTGCCTCTCGTATACGGTGTCTCTCCTGTACAGCTCGTAGGCTATGGTTCCCTTGACAACGTGTATCGGCGATGCGCCAAGCCTCATGGTGCCTCCAAGCCTATCTATTCTCTCCTGTCCTGGGAGGAGGTGTATTACTGGGTGGGGCGTGTTCGGGTCGATCTCCTGGGAATGGGCCCCCTCTAATCCTACAACGTTTCTGGCGAACTCTACGACGGCCAGCTGCATTCCGAAGCATATCCCCAGCGTGGGGGTCTTCGACTCTCTCAGAGCTTTGAGCGCCGCTATCTTCCCCTCTACTCCTCTAGCGCCGAAGCCGGGGAGGACTATGGCTGCGTCGACCTCTTCTATGAAGCTTAGATCCTCCTTACCCGCCTCTATGTCGGTTGCCTCCACCCATCGCAGTAGGGGCTTCAATCCTAGGCTGGCTCCAGCATGCTTTAGGGCTTCAACTATGCTAATGTAGCTATCCTTCAACTTAGTATACTTCCCCACCATCGCTATCTTCACGGGTTTAGAGGCTCTTGTAAGCCTCTCTACGAAGTCCCTCCAGTCATCCAAGTCTGCCCCCGGGTCCTCTAAGCCGAACTTGGATAAGATCAGCCTGGGGAGGCCTTGCTCCTCTAGCACGAGGGGGACACGGTACACTGTGTCGAGGTCGTGGTTGCTGAGTACGTGGTCTTCTGGGAGGGTGGCGTAGAGCGCTATCTTCCTCCTAGCCTCGGGCTCTAGGGGCCTCTGAGTCCTAACTATTACAGTGTCTGGCTGTATTCCTATCCTCCTAAGCTCCTGCACACTGTGCTGTACAGGCTTGGTCTTCTGCTCTCCTGTCGTTGAGAGTATTGGTGCTAGGGCAACGTGGGCGAAGAAGGTCCTAGAGGGTCCCTCCTCCAGCTTCATCTGCCTCACAGCTTCGAGGAACGGTAGGCCCTCTATGTCTCCTACTGTGCCTCCTATCTCGACTATGAGGAAGTCTACGCCCCGCTCCCTAGCGAGCTCCCTTATCCTATCCTTGATCTCGTTTGTTACATGGGGTATGACCTGCACTGTCTGGCCTAGGTAGTCTCCCCTCCTCTCCTTCTCGATTACGCTGAGATAGACCTGGCCGGTTGTTATATTATGTTTTTTACTCAAGTTTATATTCATGAAGCGCTCATAGTGGCCTAGATCCAGATCCGTCTCGCCACCATCCTCTGTAACGAATACTTCTCCGTGGGCGAAGGGGTTCATCGTGCCAGCGTCCACGTTAATGTAGGGGTCGATCTTCACTGCCTCCACGTGGAATCCACGGGATTTCAGGAGGAGCCCGATGCTACTAGTTACGATCCCCTTACCTACGCTCGACAGCACCCCTCCAGTCACGAAGATGTAGCCTTGCACCACAGGTATCTCCTGGGGGTAGGAGGTAGTGGGTGTGGCGAGTTTTATAATTGGTCGCCTCGCGGAGGCCTCAGGCAAATGCCTTCACGTCATCCCTTCGGCGTCGGGAGTAGACATCATTGGCCCGGTATTGACTTGTAGGGGTGCGGATGCTCTTATTTCCCGCTCTCCCTTAGCCTTTCCTCAAGCTTGCTCCTCACTATGCTGGCGACGATCTTACCGTCGATTCTCCCCCTCAGCTTAGCCATAGCCCTGCCCATGAGCAGCCCCATAGCCTTCATCCCTCTCTGCTTAACGGCTTCAATATTCTCATTAATGATCTCATCAATGATCCTCTCCGCCTCTTCCCTCGAGATTGTTGTGAGCCCCAGCTCTTCGGCGAGCCTGCTAGCGTTGTAGTTCTTCTTCTCGTAGGCCGCCTTCACAAGCTCTTCAAGAGCCTCCTTCGCTATCCTCCCCTCAGCCAGTAGGCCTATCAGCTCCTCGTAGAACTCCTCCGGTATTGCGTCTATGTCTACTCCCTCTCCCCTTAGTCCTCTTAGCGTGTTTATGAAGAAGGATGCTATGAGGGATGGTTTAACATGATCCTTATACTTCTCTATTAACGCCTCTATCACGTCTAGGCGGACATCGTTTAGTACCTCCTCCGCTAGCTCGGGCGATAGGCCGTAGTCTTGTATAAGCCTCTTCCTCTTAACGGGTAGGGGTTCCGGTTTAAGCTCCTCCGCCTCCCTATGGTGGTATTCGGTGATCCTCTTCGGTGGGAGGTCGGTCTCCGGATACATTCTCGCAGAGCCGGGCCTGGGGCGGAGGAATCTTGTAGTGCCGTCCTCATTGGCGCCCCTCGTCTCCTCGGGGACCCCTATCAGTGCTAGCTTGGCCCTCTCTAGAATAGACTCCACCGCCCTCCTCGCCTTTTCCTCGTCGGCGGCGACTATAACCACTGCATCCCTTCCCTTAACAGCGCCTGTAGCCTCGTATACTTTGTCTAGCTCCTCACTGGTTATCCCATACTTTGGCAGCTCGTCGCTGTGGAATATGCCTCCTACGCCAGCCCAGAACCTCACATAGTCTGCGAACTCTGTCCCAACCCTTCTCCCGGGCATAACCTCTCTTCCAAGGAGCCCGTGGAAGTGGGCTAGCTTGACAGCATAGACCCTGCCTCCCGAAGAGACTACCTTCCTGACGATCTTGCTCCTGGTCTCCTTGAAGACTCCTGTAACATCCACCGGCTCCACGTCGTAGTCTTCGCTCCTCGCCCCCCTCTTCCTGAGCTCATCTCTCACCTCCAATAGCGTCTTCTGGCGTAACACCTCGTAGTGGATTACCTTTGGGATGAGGTCTAGCCTCTGGACGCCCTTTATCTCCGTCTTCGCACCGCCACGTATACTAACGTTAAGGTCCTGCCTAATCGTACCTAGGCCCCTCTTAACCTTCCCAGTTAGCCGGAGTGTTCTTCCAATAGCAAGCGCGACTCTAGCCGCCTCCTCTGGCGTCTTTATGACGGGGGCTGTACTGATCTCTACTAGGGGTATCCCGAGCCTATCGAGACGGTAGCGTATCCTTAATCCCTCCTCCCTTATCTTCCTCGCAGCATCCTCTTCCAGGCATATCGTTTCAAGCGGCACCTCCTTGCCATCAACCGCTATACTGCCGCCGAGAGCGATGATCGCGGTCCTCTGGAAACCTGTAGTGTTGCTCCCATCGATCACTATCTTCCTCATAACATGGACCTGGTCGACTATGTGGGAGTTGAAGGCCTTCGCTATAGCCATAGTTATTATGAGTGCCTCGTCGCTTAGCTCGTGAGGGGGCTCCTCGTCAGCCTCCACAAGGCAACTATGGTATATGGGTGCCTCGTAGAGGTATGATCTACCCTTCCTCCACTCGAATAGTGCAGCGATGTCAACCTCTCCCATCTCTCCCCGAGTAGGCCTTAGCCTCCTCTCGAACTCGTCATGGTCCTCCTCGGAGAGCTCGGCGGGGCAGGGGCAGAAGAGCTTGGTCTTCGTAGCTAGCTGCTGGTGGATCTCTAATCCAACCTTTAAGCCTAGGGCCTCATAGTCTATCTTATCCCCGTTCACTCCAGCTACACCCCCACCTTGTAGCTATGATCCCATCTAGGGTAGAGGCGGAGGCTCTGCCTCTCGCCAATCTCGTAGGCTAGGGGAGTCTGCATGAGCCTCTTAACCTCCTCCAGGTCCCTCGTATGAGCAAGTACCCAGGAGAGCTTGACGTATGCTGTCTCAGCGATCATGTCATCAACCGGTATAGCGCCTGCCTCTAGCATCTTTCTCCCCGTCGAGTATACGTTCAAGTTCACCCTTCCGAACACGGTCTGGGTGGCGATAACAACTGGCACTCCGCTCCTAGTCGCCCTCCTTATGACCCTGATCGACTCGTCGTCAACATGGCCGAAGCCGGTGCCCTCAACCACGATCCCGTGGTAGCCCGCGTCTACCAGCATCTCTATCAGCTCCGATGCCCTGCCAGGGAAGAACTTGACGAGTGCAACCTTATCATCGAAGCCATTATCAAGTATAGTCTCCTCGGCACCCCTCCTTCGATACCTCTTATCTAGTATCTCTATCTCCCCCCTCCACGGGTACACTTTAGCTAGCGGGGGAGCATTGATGGATTGGAAAGCATCCCTCCTGCTAGAGTGCATCTTCCTAACCCGGGTCCCTCTATGAGCCAATGCATAGGTGTCCCCCGTCTCCCCATGCATCACTACAGTTACCTCGGCGAACGGCGCTCTAGAAGCAACCAGCACTGCTGATACGAAGTTGAAGGCCGCATCACTGCTAGGCCTGTCACTGCTCCTCTGGGATCCAACCAGCACTACAGGCGCACTCAGCCCCTTGTGGAAGGCGAAGGATAATGCGGCTGCAGTGTAGCCCATAGTGTCCGTTCCATGGGCTATCACTACTCCATCGTATCCTTTCCTGAGGGCCTCGCAGACTTTCTCTGCAATCTTCTCCCACTGGCTTGGCTTCATGTTCTCGCTTAGAATATTGAATAACTCCTCTACATCAATACTGCTATACCTGAAGGCTTCTGGAACCGCTTGA
The DNA here is from genome assembly GCF_055382595.1 of Thermodiscus maritimus. Lineage (NCBI taxonomy): Archaea > Thermoproteati > Thermoproteota > Thermoprotei > Acidilobales > Acidilobaceae > Thermodiscus > Thermodiscus maritimus. The sequence continues at coordinate 559,491 of NZ_AP042434.1, read as the reverse complement.
GCAAGCTCCTCAGCGTCGAGCTGAGGCTTTACCGCACCGGTCTCATAGTCTATCCTGCTCGCTATCGTACCACCCGTACCGATAACCAGAATCCTCGACTCCTCGCTTACTACAAGCTCCCCTGCGAGGGGTGCGGGCTCTCCCGGCTTCCTGATCCTCTCCCCGGAGGCTATTCTTTCAATACTCTTTATCCTCGAAGCCTTGATCCCTACATTGTACCCGTTGTCCAGCTTTAACACGATATGATCAGAGCCCTCCAACTCATAGCCAGGCAGCACTATCCCTTCAAGCACAAGTCCATCGTCTCTCTCGATCCTCACCCGCTCTCCAGGCTTCAAGTCTAACCCGGCCAATACCACCGCCTCGATCCAACCCGGTGAGTTATGGTTAGGATAATTCCCTTACCCTAGAATATAGACCGGCTTGTAGGATTGGAGTAGAACTCACACATGTTCTAGGAGGAGCTGTGCTACCTCCTCCGCCTCCTACCAGCCACCTGAACAGGCTGCTCTAGCATCTTCCTGTACTTCAACCTGTTCCTTATCCTGGGAGGCGGATTCTTCCTCTCCTTACCGGGGATCTTAGGCGTCTGCTTCCTCACCTTACCCGCCTTGGTCATTGAACCGTGCGTGGGCATCCCTTACTCCACCAGTACTGGAATGGTTGGAGGAACGGAGATATTAAAGCATGCAGTTAGGAGATTCTAAGTGTGCCGATAATCAACGGTACCGCTCTAGGCTGTGATGTGCTGGACGCGGAGGGGCCTGTTGCCTTCTCCCAGATATTTAAATACTATAATTATCATCATAAATGTGATATTTATGATGGCGGCATCGATATAGACTCGCTAGCTTCTACCTCTTCGTTTGGAATAGCTGGTGCCTTTGCACTCGTTCAAGCCCCTATACCCGCGCAGTGGTCTCAACCCATCTTAACGGATTATTTGACAGATGGAGCCAGAGCTGCGTACAGGAAGCATAAACTATTACACCGACCGATATGATGGGTTACTTCATTCATGCGCTAGTAGAGTGCTAACTGATACATACTTCGAAATTATGATGAGCCTTACTCGCCTTGCCGCATATTAAATGAGTTCTCAGCTTTGGTCTCCATCACCTCGAGGGTGGGTAATACTCATTATATTGAATGAAAGAGGTATAGTCTTAATAACAGCGCATGCACTTGGAGAGTATGGGATGACGAGTTTAGACGGGGTGTAGTATGGATTGAAAGTGTATATCGCCGACCTGATAATTGGGGCGTTTGCATTCAACGAGAAGGGGGAGAGGATAGACTACCAGCTCGCCCCTCGCGATTTGGATGAAGCAGTGGATCAAGCCCTTAAGATTGAGCAGGGGGAGGTGTACGGTCCCCTAGCGGATCTCCTGGAGAGGCTCCGCGGGGAGAACCCCACTATAGTTGTTGAGGACGACTATCTAGCGAGGTCGATCTCCAAGCTCGGCTTCGAGACCGAGGTTGAGCCTGCTAATGATATTGCGGTGAAGGCTAGGGAAAACCTGGTATCCCTTGCAGTTGAGACGGGCTTCGCCGAGGATGAGAAGAGGTTCCTAGAGTGGCTGTTCGAGGCTGAGCTGGAGTATACTAGGAGGAAGCTGAGGAAGGCTGCTGAGAAGAGAGACCTCCTAGCAGCACAGGCTATCAGGGCGATCGATGACATAGACAAGACGGTGAACCTCTACGTTGCGAGGCTGAGGGAGTGGTATAGCATCCACTTCCCTGAGCTCAACGATCTAGTTAAGGAGCACGAGGACTATGTGAAGATAGTTGCAGAGCTTGGACATAGATCCAATATAACGAAGGAGGCTCTAATGCAGCTGGGCTTCAGCGAGGCGAAGGCTGAGAAGATAGCTGAGGCAGCCAAGAACAGTATAGGCGCTGACCTGTCAGAGTTCGACATCGAGGCGGTTAGGACCCTTGCGAGGATCGTGAGCGAACTCTACAGGCTGAGGAGGAACCTAACAGAATACATAGAGCAGGTAATGAAGGAGGTGGCCCCCAACATAACCGCTCTAGTAGGGTCCCTCCTGGGAGCCAGGCTGATCAGCCTCGCAGGGAGCCTCGAGAAGCTGGCAAGGATGCCTGCAAGCACAATACAGGTGCTGGGCGCAGAGAAAGCACTATTCCGCGCGCTCAGGACGGGTGGGAAGCCGCCCAAGCACGGTATAATATTCCAGTACCCGGACATACACAGGAGCCCCAGGTGGCAGAGGGGTAAGATAGCAAGAGCACTAGCAGCGAAGCTCGCTATAGCGGCTAAGGTCAACGCTTTCAGCGGCAGGTTCATAGGAGACAAGCTAAGGGAGGAGCTAAGGAAGAGGATAGAGGAGATTAAGAGAATCTATGCAAAGCCGCCTAAGAGGAAGCCCGAAGCGGCTAAGCCCGCCGCGGCGAGGCCCAAGAGGCCCAAGAAGGGTAGGGGAAGACGGCCTGGAAGGGGCGGCGGTAAGAGGAGGAAGAGGAGGTGATGAATAGTGGAGGTAGTGAGTGTTAGGGAGCACCCCAAGTGGAAGGGTGTCTACGTGGTAGAGCTTGAAGACGGTAGCCTAAGGATAGCCACTAAGAACCTGGTCCCCGGCCAGAGAGTGTACGGCGAGCGTCTCTACCACTATGGTGGAGTAGAGTATAGAGAGTGGAACGCATATAGAAGCAAGCTCGCCGGAGCCCTCCTGAAGGGCCTCGAGGAGCTGCCAGTCAGTGAAGGAGACTCGATACTATACCTTGGCATAGCCAGCGGAACAACCGCTAGCCACATAAGCGACATCATAGGGCCGGAGGGCAGGATCTACGGTGTCGAGTTCGCCCCAAGGGTCATGAGGGACCTCATACTAGTCGTGAGGGAGAGAAGGAACATCTACCCAATACTAGGTGATGCCAGGTTCCCGGAGAAGTATAGGCACCTCGTTGAGGGAGTCGACGGCCTCTACGCGGACGTAGCGCAGCCAGAGCAGGCTGAGATAGTTGCGAGAAACGCCAAGTTCTTCCTAAAAGACGGCGGCTACATGCTCCTCGCTATAAAGGCTAGGAGCATAGACGTAACCACGGCGCCCAGCGAGATTTACAAGCGCCAGATCCAGACCCTTGTAGAGGCGGGCTTTGAGATCAAGGACGTAGTCCACCTAGACCCCTTCGACAAGGACCACGCAATGATCTATGCAAGGTATAGGAGAGGATAACAGCTGTGGGAGAGAACCTAAAGAAGATCGTAGAATCAAAGTACAGGGAGGAGCTAAGGAAGCTATCAAGCTATTGGCCCGCAGAATACCTCACACTCAAACAGCTCTCCGAGGGGAAGAGGAGGATCCGCCTCCAGACAGGGGGAGAGCACGTATTCCCCGACGACGAGGTCTCCAGGCTACTCTCAACAATACCCCCATATTTCCACGAGCTCATGAAGGTCCCTGTAACCCTACGCTATGAGAGAGTGGGTGGAGTAGCCCGGTATAAGGTGCTGGGGGACCACTGGCAGAGGCGCCTTGTCGAATTAATGCTTTCTGGCAAGTACTCTTATCATGGAAGAGAAGAGCTCTCAGTCGAGGAGTTCATAAGGCTCTTGAAGAGATACAAGTCGCTGGTTTTCGTCTCTGTCACCCTCTAGATGGAGATGAATAACAAAATGCATCTACAAATCGACAGTACTGTGATCTACTGGTGTAAATTTAAGCTCCTCTCATCCAGGGTTTTAAAGGGATGAGGCGTAGGGATGCCGGAGGACAACGAGTTGGCTAAGCCGATAGGAGAACTCGAGAAAAACAAGGCTGAGATAGCTGCTCTTCTCTACCGGGAATGGGCTGAGAAGAAGGCATTAATTGAGGAGGAGATAAACAGGGTCGTTAACAGTCAGATGAATGAAGCGGAACTCATAGATGTCGCAAAGTACATTTCGGCTGGGGGTAAGAGGTTCAGGGGATTCCTCACAATACTAACGGCGGAGGCCCTTGGGGGGAGGGTTGAGGATGCGATAGACGCTGCCGTCGCAATTGAGCTCGTACAGGCTGCTAGCCTAGCCCTCGACGACATTATTGATAGGGACTCGATTAGAAGGGGAAGAGCCGCCGCGTGGATAGTCCACGGGCTCCCCAAGACGATACTCTCAAGCCTCCTCTTCATACCCGTCTCGCAGAGGATGGTGGAGAAGCTCGGGTTCCGGGCAATATTCCATGTTATAAGGGCATGGGAATCAACGGTTAGAGGGGAGATATTAGACTCCTTTATCCCGGAGCTGGTCCCCGCCTCCAGGTATATTGAGTTGTGCAAGTTGAAGACCGGGAGCCTCTTTAAGCTCGCAACTATTCTAGGCGCTATAAGCGCCAAGGCCCCCGCGGACGTGGAGCGGAGGATGGGAGAGTATGGGGAAGTCCTCGGCATCCTCTACCAGGTTGCCGACGACGTAGTCGACTACTACAATTATAAGAGGGGGGCCGGCGAGTACGAGCCTGGCCTCAAACACTTCGAGAAATGGGCTAAGACAAGGGGGGAAGACCCTGTAAAGGTCGGGATCGAGTATCTAAAGGAGAAGCTGGACTACACCAGGAAAATACTAGCGGGGATAGACTTCAAGAGCGAGAAAGCAGTGCTCTTAGAATTCATACCCGAGTTCATGGTATCTAAAATGCTAGCGGAGGCTGGCCTAGAAAAACTCCTAGAGTAGAAGCCCTACCACAAAGGGCAAACCCCTTAAACCTTAACCGCTCATCCATGAATATTGGAGGCCGGGGTGGCCGAGCGGTCGAAGGCGGCGGGCTGCAGTGGACAGCCCCATGGCAGCCCATCGTAGAGACCCGTTTGATCCCGGGTTCGAATCCCGGCCCCGGCTCCAAGACACAACAATCCTATCAGGGAATGACCAGTCACCGCCAAATAGCCCGGTTACGAATCAGTGAGGGGCGGGAAAAAGCCTTATACCCTCTAAGGGGTCTAATTGGTTGACTTGGACCGGCCGTAGCTCAGCGGCAGAGCGCCCGGCTGTAGTGGGACGCGGGCGCCGCGGGAGGCCCCCTCTCATACTGGGGGTCTCCTGCCTGCAGAGACCGGGTGGTCCGGGGTTCGAATCCCCGCGGCCGGACCACCCGCCTTACACGTTACCCTTTCTAATATGATTTTAATCGACTTTATGTCTAATAATGCTTGATCTATGCCCTTGGCTGTGATGAGTGGCGGGCTTAGGAAGGGACCCTCACGGGGGATGAGCTGTGCGGTCGTAGCTGAGCGGGCTCTAGTGCTAGCCTAGGAACTTCGGCTTCTCCTTTCCATCCTCGTCCGAGGCAAGCTCATCCACTACATTGTCCACGTATTCCTTGAACTCGTCTAATACCCCTATCTCCTCGGCCCTCTCAAGGGCTATGCTAGCCATCTTGATGGCATTGTCTAGGTGGTCCTCATCCACCTTCTTAGGCCATTCCTTTAAAGCGAGCTCTAGCCCGTAGCTCGCCTTGTAGAGTGGTGCTAGGATCCATGCTTTCGTCTTATTGTCTAGCTTAGCCCATGTGGGTGTGCATTGGAATAGGAATCCCGACTCTATGAGGCTCTTTGTTAAGAGTATCTTGGCGGCCTGGGCCGAGTCTGCCACCTCGGCCGCCGTGTTTAGCCTTACAAGCTCTATCACGCTGGTGGGATCGTTGCAGATCTTTTTCCTCTTCTCTAGGAGGTATTCTCTCAGGTCCTCGTCTATCATGTTGAGGTACTCTAGGAGTACCTCCTCTGCCTCTTCCAGGGTCTCGGTCCAGTATATTTCCTGTATAACCTTTTTGAAGGCCTCGTTTACGGGGTCTGACATCTCCTTCCAGCTCCCTCCATAACCCGGATCCCGCGGCGGGACTTATATGATGTGGGTTATACTCTACTCTCTCCAGTCTTCTCGAGGAGGCGCGCTAGCCTCTCTCTACTGGATAGGTCTATTAGGAGGGCCTTCGTGTCGTCTGTGAGCCTTCTGGCCACGTCGGCCTTATGCCTCACACCTGGTGCTAGAGCGTCTGGGAGATCGAGGCTCCGCAGAGCCAGGTAGATTGCCTCCATCACCTCGAACAGCCTCCATGCCTCATCGTAGGATCCAGTTCTAACCTTCTCCAGCACGAGGCGTCTCAGCTCCCCTACAACGTCGCCTAACCCCTGGAGGTAGGGGGCTGGGGGGACCCCTAGCTCCTCGTAGCCCGGTATGTCCCTGCCCGTTACGATGTTGTAGAAGATTATGGCCTCCACATACTCGCTCATAGCATTGTATGCCATCCCAGAGTAGAAGAGCTCGGGGTAGGGCTTCACCAGGCCTAGGAACCTCCGGGTAGACTCTTCGAGGAGACCCTTATACTCCACCGCCTTATCCATGTCGCCCTTGTGGATCTCTGTGATCATCCTCCCCGAGTACTTGATCACGTCTCTCGATGCCTTGATAGCGTTCTCCCTTATCTCGTCCCTCTCGGATAGGAAGGCCCGGGCCTTTTCAACCTCCTCCTGTATCCTTCTCATGTAGTCCAATAGTCTCTACCCATCTAGCACCCTTGTGGGGGCGTCGAGTATATGACTTGAACACTCCACTAGCTGGGATAGTGGGAGTTGGACTATGAGGAACGGGTGCGTCGAGGTATCTGCCCCTTCACACGTCCATACTGGAAACATAGATATTAATGGGGGGCTTGGAAGACTCTACGGGACACTAGGCTTCACCCTAGAAGAGCCTAGGTTGAAGATGAAGATCTGCAGGGACAAGGATAACAGCGTTGCTGGAACCAGCCGCGGGGATGTTCTCGGCTACGTCGAACTCTTCTCGAAACTCTACAATGTGAAGATGAGGGTTATAGTAGAGGAGGAGATACCGCCACACGTCGGGCTCGGCTCGACAACACCCATAGCCCTAGGAGTAGGAGTCGCCGCCGCCATCCTCTCTGGGAGGAGATACAGGCTCGAGGAGATAGCATTAGCAGCAGGGCGCTCTCAGGTATCCGGGCTCGGATACCACGCTTTCATGGGAGGAGGCTTTATTGTCGATGGGGGCTTCAAGCCTGGGGTTAAAATGGTTCCTCCCCTACTCGCTCGAATCCCCGTTCCATCCAAGTACAGGATCGTTTACGCGGTACCCAATGCCCGTCTGGACGAGATTCTAGCTTTGAAGGAGAGGGAGGAGGAGATACTGGAGTCAATGCCTGTAATGGACGAGGAGATGGCGGCTCGGAACTCTAGGATCGTGCTCATGGGCATCCTGCCCGCCGCGTTAGAGGGAGACTGGGCCACGGCGGGCAGATGGCTCTACGAGTTCAATAGGGGTCTAGGAGAATACTGGGCTAGCCGGCAGGAGGGCGTATACTGCTGCAGGGAGGTCGAGGAGGTTGTGGACTTTCTAATGGAACGGGGAGCCTACTGCGCCTGCCAGAGCAGCTGGGGGCCGACAGTCTACGGGCTGTTACCTAGCCAACATGCAGACAATGTCTACAGAGAGCTGGGCGAACTCCTTGAGAGGATGGGTGGAGGAATCAGCGGGGTTTCCAGAGTAGACAATACGGGTGCAGTCATCCGGGTGGTGGGTGATGGCTAGAGTTCTCGGTATCGATCCGGGTACTGGCTCTATGGACCTCCTGCTCCTAGATGACGAGGATAACAGAGTCTTATATGAGGAGGCAGTTCCCAGGCCGCTGGTCACTAGGAATCCTCGAATCATAATTGATAGGGTCATGGAGCTCAACGAGGAGTACGGGTTAGACGCTGTTGCGGCCCCGTCGGGATACGGGATCCCCTTCATCCGGGATAGGGATATAGTCGACTACATAATGGAGGCCACCTTCATCAACGAAAACGATCTGAGAGAGAACCTGCAGATCCAGGGCCTGAGGAGGGTGATGCTCGAACTCCACGAGTCCAGCCTCAACGTTTACTTCACACCCGGAGTAGTACAGCTCTCCACTATACCCCGGTATAGGAAGGTAAACCGGGTCGACATGGGAACCGCGGATAAGGTGTTCACAGTTGCAGCCGCACTCTACGATGCAGTGGAGCTGAGGGGAGAGCCTGTTGGAGAGACGAGCTTCATAGTAGTCGAGGCGGGTAAAGCTTACAACGCCGCCATTGCAGTCGAAGCAGGCAGGATAATTGACGGTGTCGGAGGGACCCTTGACGGCCACGGATATCTAGGTGCGGGAGCCTTCGACGCGGAGGTAGCCTACGCCCTCGCCTCTCTGGAGGGGAGTTTCTCGAGGAAGAGGCTCTTCGAGGGAGGCGCCGGATACCTGGCTGGACGGCTGGACTTGGAAGACTATACGAGAGGACTCGAGAGGGGGGATGAGAGGGCTGTTGAGGCCGCTGTTCTCCTCTCAGAGTCTATTATTAAGAGCGTATTCCAGCTCCTGCCAAGCTTTAGAGGGAGGCCCCGCTCCATCTATGTTAGTGGGAGGCTATTCCGTGCAGAGCCCCTGGCCTCCATGATTCTCGAGCGGTTAGAGGATGCCCTTTCAAGGTATAATCTGGGCTTGAAGGTTAGGAGGGTCCCCCGCCTGGGGAGTGTTACCAAAGAGGGTGCTACGGGTGCCGCTCTCCTTGCGAGCGGGTATGCCGGTGGGAGGTACGAGTGGATAGTTGACTCGCTACGCCTTAGGGAGTCGAGGGGCTCTATATTCGAGCACGTTATCCTCGCAGGCCTCTGGGAGAGGGCTCCCCGCTACTTCACCCGCGTTGGCAGGGAGGGGCTGGAGCATAGGTGAGGACCCTGTGGTTGGAGAAGTCATATAATACCCTTCCAGGTGCCAATCCAGGAAGGGTGCGGGTAGTAGTGTCGACTGTGGAGGCAAGGAAGATAGACGTGTACGACCCTGTCACGCCCCCAGTGTGTACTAGCTGTGGCAGGATAATACACCCGAACGAGAGGGCAACGGTGTTCGTATGCCCCAACTGCGGCGTGGCCGTGATTAGGCGGTGCAGCAGGTGCAGGGCCCAGGGCACGCCATATACTTGCCCTAACTGCGGCTTTACCGGACCCTAAAGGAGAGGTGAGAAGGATATGGCTAGGGTAGCGGTTATAATGAAGGTTCTCCCGAACTCGGTCGAGATAACCCCCCAGCAGCTGCTTGAGAAGATAAAGGAGGTTCTCCCAAGCGAATACCAGATCATGGATAGCGGTGAGGAGCCCATAGCCTTCGGCCTCAAGGCCCTCAAGATAATAATCTCGATGCCCGAGGAGACTGAGGGGGGCACCGAGAAGCTAGAGGAGCTGATAAAAAGCATAGATATTGTTGAAGAAGTAGAGGTTGAGGCCGTCCACAGGCTCTAGCACGCAACCCCCTCCACTCTGGAGGGCTCATTGGAATTCTAGTTTATAGCCTCCTGTTGGAACACCATTCTTAACGGGATACTGTATAACGGGGTGAAGCCGCGGATTGACTGAACCGCAGGGCGAAGAATTCAGGAAGGAAGTCGTTCTCAGGGTTGAGGAGGCTAGGAACAGGGATACTGGTAGGAAGAGGGTAAGGATCGATATCCAGACTATGAAGGAGCTCGGGCTCCGGCCGGGAGATATAGTGGAGATTGAGGGTAAGAGGAAGACGGTCGCCATAGTATGGCCCGGCCTCCCAGAGGATAACGGTAGAAACATTATCAGGATGGACGGCATATTGAGGAAGAGCGCGGGCGTTAATGTCGGAGACAAGGTTATAGTTAGGAAGGCGGAGGTCCAGCCTGCTATTAAGGTGAAGCTTGCCCCCGTAAGCCAATCCTCCGTGATAGACGAGGGATTTAAGAGGTACATTAAGAAGAGGCTCCTCGGAATACCTGTTGTCGAGAGGGACATAATACAGATACCCGTCCTAAGCCAGGGAATACCCTACACTGTAGTTGTAACTAAGCCGAGGGGGCCTGTGATAATAACTGAGAAGACCACCATCGAGGTTCTCAACAAGCCGCTCAGCCCAAGCCAGGTTCCCAGGGTATTCTACGAGGACATAGGCGGCCTCGCCAATGTGATAGAGAAGGTTAGGGAGCTAATAGAGCTCCCCCTAAGGCATCCAGAGCTATTCGCAAGGCTTGGCATAGAGCCGCCGAAGGGAGTACTCCTCTACGGTCCACCGGGTACAGGTAAGACTCTCCTCGCGAAGGCAGTAGCCACGGAGAGTGACGCGTACTTCATCGCGATAAATGGCCCGGAGATTATGAGTAAGTTTTATGGTGAGAGCGAGCAGAGGCTTAGGGAGATCTTCAAGGAGGCCGAGGAGAACGCTCCAAGCATAATATTCATAGACGAGATAGACGCAATCGCGCCAAAGAGAGACGAGGTCGCAGGTGAAGTTGAAAGGAGGGTCGTGGCCCAGCTACTGGCCCTCATGGATGGTCTCTCCACGAGAGGACAGGTTATAGTCATTGCTGCAACCAACAGGCCTAACGCCATAGACCCGGCCCTTAGGAGGCCTGGGAGATTCGACAGGGAGATCGAGGTACCCCTCCCAGACAAGCAGGGGAGGCTGGAGATCCTCCAGATACACACCAGGCACATGCCGCTAGCAGAGGACGTGGATCTGGAGACACTCGCCGACATAACCAAGGGCTATACTGGTGCAGACCTCGCTGCACTCGTAAGAGAAGCGGCAATGCACGCCCTAAGGCGGTACCTGCCTGAAATCGACATAGAGGAGGAGAGGATACCGGTAGAGGTCCTCGAGAAGATGGTAGTGAAGATGGAGGACTTTATGGCAGCGTTCAAGGAGATAACGCCCAGCGGCCTGAGAGAGATCCAGGTAGAAATACCTGAGGTGAGATGGGGAGATATAGGAGGTTTGAAGGAGGCCAAGCTCGAGCTGAGGGAGACTGTAGAGTGGCCGCTCAAGTATCCGCACTCGTTCGCGAGGCTCGGCATCAAGCCTCCTAGGGGGATACTACTCTTCGGGCCGCCAGGCACCGGTAAGACTCTGCTGGCTAAGGCGGTAGCCACGGAGAGCGGGGCGAACTTCATCGCCGTGAGAGGTCCCGAGGTGCTGAGTAAGTGGGTTGGAGAGAGCGAGAAGATGGTTAGGGAGATCTTCAGGAAGGCTAGACAGTATGCCCCTGCAGTAGTATTCTTCGACGAGATAGACGCGATAGCCTCGGTGAGGGGCTCCGAGATAGGCACTAGAGTCGGCGAGAGAATAGTGAGCCAGCTGCTAACGGAGATAGACGGGATCTCGGAGCTGTCAGATGTGGTAGTAATAGCTGCAACCAATAGGCCCGACATAATTGACCCAGCCCTTCTAAGGCCTGGGAGGCTGGAGAAGCTGATCTACGTGCCCCCACCGGACATGGAGGGTAGGCTGGAGATACTAAGGATCCATACGAGGAACGTGCCTCTAGCGGACGACGTTGACCTAGTAGAGATCGCTAAGAGGACTGAAGGCTATACTGGTGCAGACCTCGCTGCACTCGTAAGAGAAGCGGCAATGCTGGCGCTAAGAGAGAACCTTGACGCCAAGTATGTGTCTATGAGGCACTTCGAGGACGCACTCCTCAAGGTTAAGCCGAGCGTTACAGAGCAGATGATAGAATACTATAAGAGGTGGATGGAGTCCGCCAGGCAGATGAAGATCTCGAGGAGGGCGAAGGCCGCCCCCACCCTCACATACTAGGCCAATCACAGTCTCCCTCCACTACCATTCTATTTAGGCTTCAATACAATACTCCAAGTCTCAATTGGAGGTGTTTGCGGTGAGCATATGGTCTCCTCAGCCGCTCATCAACATAGTCTACGAGGCCCTGCTAAAACTCTCAAAGGATGGGACGGTTCCAGTCAGCGAGCTAGACTTGATTGCAGAGCTTAAGAGGAGGGGCGAAGACGTCTCAAGGAGGGATCTGGCGAAGGTCTTGATGACCCTAGAGATACTAGGCTACATATCGACCCAGACAAGTAGGCGGGAACTCCTCATAAGCGTGAGGAAGGGGGAGTAGGCAGTGGGGGTAAATCTCAGGGAGCTTATACCAGACAATGCGAGGCAGGAGGTCGAGCTGAAAGCCCTAAAAGGTAGAGTGGTCGCCCTAGACGCCTATAACGCCCTATACCAGTTCCTAGCAGCGATAAGGCAGCCGAACGGCACCCCCCTCATGGACAGGCAGGGTAGGGTTACAAGCCACCTATCAGGCCTCTTCTATAGAACGATAAACCTTGCAGAGGCCGGGATAAAACCAGTCTACGTCTTCGACGGCAAGCCGCCGGAGTTGAAGAAGAAAGAGCTGGAATCGAGATTTGCCCGTAGAGAGGAGGCGGAGAAGAAGTACGAGGTTGCCCGGAAGACGGGGAGGGTGGAGGAGGCCCGCAAGTATGCTGTACAGGCGATTAGACTCACTAAGGAGATGGTAGAGGACTCCAAGAGACTCCTAACGGCGATGGGGATACCATGGGTCCAAGCCCCGGAAGAGGGTGAGGCCCAGGCCTCATACATCGCTAGGAAGGGAGATGCCTGGGCTGCGGGAAGCCAGGACTACGACTCACTCCTCTTCGGGGCCCCAAGGCTTGCCCGGAACCTCACAATAACTGGCAAGAGGAAGCTCCCAGGGAAGGATGTCTATGTCACCATTAAACCGGAGATCATAGAGTTGGATAAGCTGTTGAAGAGTCTCGGCATCACTAGAGAGCAGTTGATCCTCATAGGAATAATACTCGGCACAGACTATAATCCGGGAGGGCTCCCCGGCTATGGCCCGAAGAACGCTTTAAACCTGGTTAAAACCTTGAAGGACCCCGAGAGAATCCTGAACGCTATACAGTCTAGGCTTCCCCAGTACGATGTTAGGAGGATATACGAGTACTTCCTCAAACCCACTGTGACTGATGACTATAAGATAGAGTTCAGGGAGCCCAACATGGAGGAGATAAAGAGGATACTGGTCGATGAGCACGACTTTAATATCGACAGAGTTAAGAGGGCCTATGAGCGGCTTAGGAAGGCGTACAAGGAGAATCTTAGGAGCAGGCACGTAGGCCTCGACGCCTGGTTCGGCTAGCGGGTGGCTCCTCCCCTTACTCTAGTTTATTCAGTAGGTCCCTCACGTTAGGCTTCTTTATACCAAGCCACTCGGGCTTCAACACGCTCGAAGGACCCCCCTCGACGTACTCAACATACACTTGCCTCCCGAGAAGCTTCTCGGCGAGCTTCATCACGTACTTCCCCTTTATCGACTCGAGTAGGCGCTTCGCCTCCTCCGGGACCTTTACCACCAGCACCTGGCTCCCGTCGGGGAGGTATGCCTCGTGTATCCCGTGCACCTTGTAGGGGGCGATCAGGTCCTCGATCAGCTGCCTCTTATCCTTCCTGTGCTCTACTACTATCACTCTACTTATCTCCTCTGAGCCGAGGGCTCTCCTAACATCGACTCCGAGTGTTGAGGGTAGGCCGGGCTTCGCCTCAACGAGAACATATATTATATCATCTATCTGGTATGATTTCACGTACCGTATATGGTAGTCCCGGTACTTTTTCTCAACATCCAGGAAGGCCTTCATAACCTTCACATCTAGCTCCGTGTACTTGCCGCTCCGGACAAGAGACTCGCAACGTGGGCATAGGACTCCACTCTTAACGCAGATCTTGTCTAGCGGTATCTCCATCACTAAACCACACACCCCCGGGGAATGAGCTAGTGTATTGTTAGAGGTTAAGTAGATGCGTAGAGCATGGTTAATGGTTAATAACCCCCCGGGTCACAACAGCCCATTCTGGGTGTAGAGAATGCCGATAACCGACCCAGAGCTGATAGCGATAGTAGAGAAGAGGCTGTTCAATAAGCTAGTGTGTAGGAAGTGCGGCGCGCTCAACCCTCCGGGCGCTACAAAGTGTAGAAGGTGCAAGAGTAAGAACCTGAGGCCTAAGAAGAAGAAGTAGCCCCAACCAGCATAGTTCCCTAGATTTTACACCTGGACTACCCAGCGATTCCACGTTCTGTTCTCATATTCCATGCCAGACTAGGTACGAGTTCTGGTTCATCTCCTGCTGAACCCGGGTATGATTAGAGGAGTGTAGGGTTTGAGGGACCCTGACCGGGCCCCTAAGATAAACCCTCCGAGCCCGCGCATGGTGCCGCCGCCGGGATTTGAACCCGGGTCACGGGCTCGAAAGGCCCGCATACTGGGCCGGGCTATACTACGGCGGCGCCAATAGTCTGATTCCGCCTCACCGGGGTTATAAGGGTTAGCTGGTGATGGGGTGCCTAGGACAGCATTCCTTTTAAGACTATTCGGGAACTTGGGGGGTTCTGGGGAAGGGTTATGGGTGGAAAACACGGGAAGTACGTGTATGTGAAGAGGGATGATGGCTGGTATGTTAAGGTTAGGGTTTTCAAGAGTAGAGCAGAGGATGAGCCAGAGAGATACCTTGTAGTGGGCCCTAAGGTGAGGGAGCCTCCCTTCACATTCGAGGTGATTGATGAGGGAGAGCTGCCGGAGGAGGCCCGCGAGAAGGTGAGGGCCCTCTGAAGGGTCTAGAGTGATAAAGTTGAGCACCCCCAGGGCTACAATTATAATCCCTACATATAATGAGGCGGAGAACATCGGTCCACTGCTAGACAGGATAGTCGAGGTTATGGAGAAGGAAGGCATAGAGAGCTTCGAGGTCATAGTTGTCGACGATGACTCACCCGACGGGACATGTATGGTTGCTCGGAGAAGGAGCGAGAGGGACCCTCGAATAAGATGCATACTGAGGAAGGGGGAGAAGGGGCTCTCCTCCGCCGTAGTTACTGGATTCATGAATGCGAGAGCCCCCATAGCTGTCGTGATGGACGCTGACTTCCAGCACCCGCCTGAAGTGATCCCTCGCCTCATTAGAGCAGTTGAGGAAGGAGCAGACGTAGCCGTTGCAACCAGGTATGCCAGGGGAGGGGGAACTGAGGGCTGGAGCCCCATAAGGCTGTTGATGAGCAGGGCCGCCACTTTAGCCGTTAAGGTTCTTGTCAGGGAGGCTAGGGTGACGAGTGATCCCCTTTCCGGCTTCTTCGCTGTTAGGCTCAAATCGATCCGCTTGGATGATCTTAAGCCTAAGGGCTTCAAGATCCTTTTAGAGATACTGGCTAGGAACCCCTGCCTGAAGGTTAAGGATGTACCGTACACCTTCAGGGAGAGGAGGCACGGGGAGAGCAAGCTTGGGTTCAAGGTGATCACTGATTTCCTTAGACAGTCATGGGAGATCTCTCCAATGCCCAGGTTCCTTCTCGTGGGGGCCAGCGGGGTAGTGGTTAACCTCCTCGTAATGTGGCTAACGCTGCGTTTAACCAGCTATGTCGACGTTGCGAGCCTGGCTGGCATCGAGGCAAGCATACTATCAAACTATACATTACACGAGACCTTCACATTCCGCCACTTTTTCCGAAGGGATTGCAAGGAGAGGGGGGCTCTTAGGAGGCTACTTTACTATCACAGGGCTTCACTAGCATCTATCATAACAACTTACCTGTCTATGAGGATCCTGGTCACGATTACATCGATAAATCCCCTTATAGCCCAATTTGTAGGGATCCTCCTCGGATTCGGGGTCAACTATGTCCTCTCGGTAGAAACCGTCTGGGAGTGTGGACGGCATGGTGGATGCAGTGGAAGAGTACAAGAGGCTCGTCGAGGAGATTAGAAACTGCAAGAAGTGCCCCCTTTACCGGACGCGGAAGAATGCTGTTCCGGGAGAGGGCCCACTGGACGCTGATGTCATGTTGGTTGGAGAGGCTCCGGGCCGGAAAGAGGATGAGCAGGGCCGCCCCTTCGTGGGGATGGCAGGCAAGCTGCTCGACGCTATCTTGGAGAAGGTCGGAATGCCGAGGATTACTGTGTATATAACTAATGTTGTTAAGTGCAGGCCTCCGGGTAACAGGGACCCTAAGCCGGATGAGATACGGGCGTGTCTTCCATACCTTCGGAGACAGATAGAGCTTGTCAGGCCTAAGATAATCGTGGCTCTCGGGAGGATCTCCGGCAAACTCCTTTTCGAGGCCGCTGGACTCCGGTGGAGTGGGATCTCGAAGGAGAGGGGTAAGCTTAGAGACGCGAGGGTCTTCGGAGTTGATGTTAGGCTTATCGCAACCTATCATCCAGCGGCCGCACTTTATAATCCTGGGTTGAGAGACTCGATAGAGCGTGATCTCGCGGTGGTTTCACGTTCTAGGAGAGAGGCTGACTCCCGGAGGAGGGGGACTCTCGAGGATTTCTTCTAGCTTTCTAGGGACTCCCTGAGGATCTTTGCCGCGCTTTTAATGCTCGACAAGTATCCTACGACGTAGGCCATGAGCGCTACTATTGTTGCCAGTATAATTGTTTCTGTCGGAGTATAGGTCTGACCCTGTACGCTCTTATACTCGCTTGTTGTTTTGTTGATGCTAGAGTGTGCTATTGTGAGCATATCCCATACCATGGCGCTGACTACTGCTTCGTCTTTTAAGAGTATGCTGGCTTCAGTATTGTTTAGCTCCTCCTCTGCTATCGCATAGTCATAGTATGCTGGAGCGAGGCCTGGTGTGAGACCCCTATTTAGGAGGCGGATCACTATGGAGTCATAGAGCCTTGTGAGCTCCTTCATATAATCCGGGATTACTGTTCCCGGCCCCTTGTAGGCTTGGATCGAGGCCTGGAACATTACGTTTAAGCTTTGGGAGAGCAGCTCCCTGTAGAATCCTATTGCGGCTAGATAGTTTGACTGGTTCATGTACTCCACAGCCCTCTCCTGAAGCGAGCCAAGGATATCTATATAGACTAGGAGTCCCTTGCTCCTCCCATAGTATTTCACCGCATACTCTGCAAGCGAGGAGGCGTAGTCTCCGCTGGTGGTAGCGTAATCCCTGAGGATCCATGCTAGCCTCTCAATATCGCTACTGCTCAGTACGGGATTCTCGCTCCTAGTGGCGTTTGCGCTTTTGATCCACTCCTCTATACTCGTTATCCTAGCCGCCGCGTGGGCTAGCTCTGGTATTGCGTAATCATAGACCGTCTCGGCGGACTCCGAGTAGTTGTGGTATGCTATGAGGCTACTCCTAGCGGCGGCTAGCCTCGTGTACGCGGTTGCAACGAACTCTACGTAGTATATAGATCCATTCCTTGGGAGATCCTCTAGGATTTGCTCTAGGCTGTCGAGGCTCTTGGAAACGTTCTCGGCCACATCGTCTAGGATCGCCTTGGCCTCTTTGTAGGTCTTGTTCATTGTTAATCCTGTTAAGTAGATGCTATATGCGTCCCTTAGCGATGAGAAGGCTAGGCTTGCTGCAGCGTATGGGTGGGTTTCTAGTAGAGACTTACTCTGCCTGATAGTGTTCTCTATCGGTTCAATTTTAGCGTTTGCCACGCCTAATGATTTGGCTTTCTCTAGGAGATCCTCAGCCATGCCCGCCATCCTCTCGGCTGCTGCCCTCATGGTCTCGTTAAACTCTTGGGGGAGCGTGAATGGAGGCTTCGGCGTAGGAGGGCTTGATACGTGGAATACTTGGCTTGTGAGGTTGAGGATTCCCGTGTACCTGTACCCACTGCATGTTTTGGCGAGCTTACTAGTATAGTTTACTAGGGGATAGTAGAAGGCTAGTCCTCCCTCTCCGGCAGCCTGGCACTTATACTCTACCCCTCCAACGCTCGAGGCGAGGCCGTCGGGGGATACTGCGCCGGTAACCACTATACCCTTAAATCCCTCGCCTGTCGGGGCCCCTGAGAGGAGAGTGTATGCGACGAGAGCTACCATTACGCTTCCGCTTGGCCCATCGATTCCTGAATCTGTGTGAATGGTTAGGTTGAAGTCCCATTGCCTCCAGTCCACGCCGGAGAGGAGTGATGCCAGCTTTACCGCTTGAACAGTGCTCTTCAATGTTATGTCTCCAACCCCTCCCCCAGCGTTGACTAGGACTGTGCCGTTCCCGGGGTAGGTTATTGTGAGTGTCGCCGGGATTAGTACACCTTTATCCTTCCCCTCCACTACAGCCACAAGGTTGAAATCCACCGATAACCTGAGTCTCTCCTCGCCATTCCCGGCTGCATCGGCTATTGTGTTGGGTATAGAGGCGGCCGCGACCATCATAATTAATACTAGTCCAACTACCCTTTTCAATGCCCTCCCCGCCGACCGGGGTATGGGGAGGCTTAATCCATGCTTAATAGTCTTAAGAGGAACTGTTAAACTCAATTGGCTGGGGGAATGGGTATGGCTAAGAAGAAGGAGAAGAGCGGTGGACAGCAGGAGGGGAAGGGCACCAAGGACTTGAAGATTATTAGCGTTCAAGTCGTCACTCCCGAGGCTGTTATGAGGAATCCTAGGCAGATGGCGCTGCTCTACATTATCGATAGGCTCGGCCCCACCCACGAGAAGACCCTGCAGCACATAGCATACGTGATCCAGGAGGAGCTGAATGTTAGCCTAGGATATGATTTCAGGAAGGTTGGGAACACCCCTTACAGTCCACAGTTAAAGTCGGATCTAGTATCCCTCCTATACGTTGGATTCGTTGAGAACGAGCCCGGCCTGTACAGGAAGCTTAGGACGACGAGTTCGGGCAAGGATGCGCTCGAGAAGGCGGCTCCACCCGCGGGCCTGGTAGAGGCGATAAACAGTAACTTCGAGATGCTGAGGAACAAGGCTTCTATACTAGACAGCGAGCTCGACCTGGAGATAAGGAAGAGGATGAAGGGTCTCAGGGGGAGCAGGCGGCGCAGCTTCTTCTAGGCGTGAAGAATTGCCTGGAGGCCCGGCTTCCCTCTTTTACAAGTATATTATTGAGAAGTCCTTCTTCCTAGTCTATGGACCCTACGCTACTGGTAAGACTCATCTAGCCTACGAAGCCTACTTGGTTGCGGAGATGTATGGCTATAAGCCTATAATAATAGCTACAGAGCCCGGGACTGCCTCCTTCCTGTCAGGCCTAGACGTCGACTCTGTCCGGGTTCTAACAATGGATGAACTAGCGAGAGAGGCTACAAAGGCTGTAGTGAACGGTCGCTATACGGTTATCGATAGCATTAACTGGCTCTACCGTGAAAACCCTGGTCCAGAGCATGGGCGCCTACTAGCCTACGTATCGGCGCTTCTAGGGAGTAAGGGTGGATTTGCCACCGCCCAGGTAGCTGGCGGCGATGACGAGGCCAGCGGCTTCCCCTACATGTTTCCTTGGAGCAGAGTTATCGCAAGGACCCGCAGGGAAACGGGATTATACCTGTTAGAATTCATGAGACCCTTAAGGAGGATCCTAGGCTTCGAGATAAGGGGGAAGCGTGTAAAATGGCTGTAGAGAGCGGGGAACACGCTAGGAGCCTAGCAGTATATCTCATGATAACCTCGTTTCTCCTCACCATCACCGTCCTATACTTCTACTACTATATTGGAGAGCTGGAGTATTTCGCCGGGCTACTCGCATTCCTAACCCCCGCAATGACGGCGAATGGGTCCGCGGTTCTAGCCAAGAAGGTCAAGGGCCGCCTTCGAGGAGGTGATGCACCGCTTACCCCCATAGATGGGGGGAGGATGTGGAGGGGTAAGAGGATCCTTGGTTCTAACAAGACGTGGGAGGGACTATTCCTAGGCTCCCTCGTAGGAACCCTTGCCGGTATGTTTTTAGCAGTGATAGCATGGCTGGGCATCGGATGGAGATACTCTCTACTACTCGCAGCCTCAGCCCCCTACTCGAGCCTAGCAGCACTAGTGGGGGATGTTGTGTCGAGCTTTTACAAGAGAAGGAGGGGGCTCAGGCCGGGCGAGCCGCTGCCAGTCTGCGATCAACTGGACTTCTACATGTTCGCCGTAATAGTCCTCTGGCTGCTGGGGGTTCCAATGACGCTTGCAGATGTTTTGTTGGCTGCGCTCCTAGTATACGGCCTCCACATACTGACGAACTGTCTTGCTTGGGAGGCGGGTTTGAAGAATGTATGCCCGTAGGGGGCTCTATGGGTCCTCGAATTCCCCCGCCATCTTCTTCATTAGATACCTGTACTTGATGAAGCGGTCGTCTGGAGAGAAGCGGGGTGGATGAGGGACCCTCACTTCTCCACCGCATACTGGGCACTTGTCTCTGCGGAGCGTGTACCTTCCGCAGCGGACGCATTTTCTAAGTAGCCACTTCAAGCTGGGGACCCTCCTACGCCTTAATCCAGCTACTCCTTGAGCCTCTCGAAGGCATATTCTACTCCGAGCTTGCCCGCCTCCTTCTCCGCCGCCTTCAGTCCGTTCTTGAGTGCCTTCTCGAGGATCTTGTAGTCGTGGCTTTGTAGGTCCACCCTATACCTCGGCGCTCCGATCGTGTATACTCTTACCTTGATATCCTCTCCCTCCACCACCGCGTTATCCCGGAACCTCAGAAGCACCCTCCTTATCCTCTCTACTCCATCGGGGGCTAGGGAGCGGAGGGTTAGTATTCCGGAGATCTTAACCTCCTTGATCTTGACGTGCGTCTTCGCAGCCTCTAGGAGGGGTTCAATCCATTCCTCGGGTATCCCGGCCTCCTCCAGCGCCTCCCTACCGTAGATCACTGCCCTCTCAAGCCCTGTCATTGGGTCACCATACGCGTCCTCCAGCTTCCATATTACCTCCTTATAGGCTTCGTCCAGGCTCTTCCCCAGGCTCTTAGCTACAAGCTCTATTATCGAGACAGCCTTCACCCTCCTCTTGTAGTCGATCATCTTCCTCCTTCTCTCGCCCTCCATAACCCTCTTGAGGCTCACATCCACCTGCTTCCTGGCCTTGTATACCCTGATCACCTTGACGACTACCTTTCTACCAGGCTGTACTACCCTGTCTATCTTCCTCACTGCTCTCGTCGCTACCTCGCTCCATGGCAGGAACCCCCTCATCCCGTCATACTCGTCGAGTGAGAGGTATGCTCCGAAATCGTAGACTTCCTCAACTGTTCCTACGACTAGCTCTCCTACGCTGGGCAGCGGCTTCCTAGGCTTGAGGGTCGTCACCATCCCATCTAACACCAATGGATACTGGATTAAGGCGAGGAAATTAAGGGATAGCCTTCTAGCCTAGGATCCTTTCTATCTTGCCGAGGATCTTAGCCTTACCCCCAGTCGGCTGGACTAGGAGAGCGCCGCAACTAAGGCACCTTGCCGGGAATGTTGCGTGGCTGAAGACTACCTGCCTCTGGCCGCACTGGGGGCAGGTTACTAGGAGGAACCTGCTCCTAGGCTGGGGGACTAGTATCTTCCTCCTCCGCCCCCCGAATTCTACAGCCGACACTGCCTCATCCCCCCTATACGTGCTTCTCTACCAGCTCGATCTTCTTGAGCCTTATGCCTAGAATGTGCCTCTTGTACCCGCACTCTGTACAGCTTATCCTTAGCACTACCTTCTTTGTGACCTTGGCATACCTCTTCTGCTCAGGCCTCCTCTTAGAACCGTATCCCTCCTGCTTCCTCATATACCTCCTCTGGCCCTCTGACATGGTCCTCCTCTTCCCATGCTTGTATACCGCGACCGTGTGCACCGTGTGGGTCTTGCACCTTGGACAGTACGTTCTTATCTTCTTCGGAAACTTCACCCTGTCTTCCCCCACTACCTCCTCCAACCGCCTAGTCGTTTCCAGGTAATTTTATAGCTGTTTCCCTAACCGGCTCAGCCAGTCCAGCGAGAACGAGTCCAAATCCCCTGTTCAAGGGTAGAGGGAGAATCTCTCCAGGCTCCACGACGACACCGTCTAGCGAGAAGGGCTGCTTAGCCCTAATCACCACGTGCTCCCCATAGGTTATGAGGGCGCCCGCTATGTATTCGGCATAGAGGCTGACGAGGTTAGAGTACAGGTCTAGTACCCCCCGGTCTATCCCGGCATAACTTTCACTATAGGAGAGGTCGTAGATTCTAGCCCTAGCCACGAGCTCCGCCGCCTTCAATAGGCGGGGGAGGTAGCCTTTGCAGAATGCCCCTGGACAATATGTGTATAGGAGGCTCTTGGCCTCAGCTAGGTGCTCTAGGTTGAGGGAATCGTGCATCCCCGTTGAAGCCCTAAAGGGACCCCCAGCCGGTATGCGCTCTGACAACTATCTCACCCCCTTTTACCCTGCATAGCCCCTTTGACTCAAGCATTAATCCTATCTCGGCGGGGAGTGATGCCTCCTCGCCGGAGCGGAAGCCTCCATGGAATCCATAGTAGTTCTCCTCGGGTATATCTGATAGACACCTAGCCTCAACCTCTCCTTTAAACGGGGAGAGCATCCTGTAGTCGGGCCTCCAATCCCTCCCCACACTGACGGCGAGGAGGCTTGTCTTACCGTTTAGGCTCCCCTCGATCCTAAGCAGTCTCGAGGGATCCTGCGTCACCTGCTGGTCTATCTCAACAGCCACCCTTGAAACCGCTTTAAGGAGTTTATCCCTCCAATCCCTCCCCAGCGACCTGAGTGAGCCCTGCCCTTTAACGCCTAGGGCTCCAGCTATCCAGCCCCTCCACCCGGGCTCCTCCCGGCTGGGGAGGGCGGGCTGGTATCCTTTGGGGGGATTAAGGGGGAATAATATTCCAAGGTCGAGGCCGTGGGCCGAGATATACTGTGCTATCTCTTTCCTCTCATTTCTTCCGAGGCGGAAGCACTCCTCGCACTCTACGATCACATGGAACCCCCTATGACCTGTGAAGTAAACGTGCCAGGAGGCTGCGCCTAGATCCCTCTTGGTAATGTCAATTATCCTATAGGCCATTTCAAGGCCCTTATCAATACAGCTTGCGGGAGGCACGGGTCCCCCACATCCTTCCAGGTGGTCTACGTCTATGTCGAAGAATAGGTCTCCCCCTATCCACCCCTTCTCCTCCATGGACTTGGCCTCCGGCAGCTCGTACAGGGAGACCGAGTAGTAGGCTTGCTTGGGAGGATTCTCGATCATGTGTTCGAGGACCTCGTCCATTGACGAGAAGGACATGTGCCTCCGGTAGCCCTCCTCGCCGAAGTACTGGAACGCGAACTCCCTCTTCTCTATATCCGTTGGCTCGCGGAGTCTGGGTCTAAGAGAGTAGTAGGTCTTGTAGAGTAGGGGAAAGTCTACCCTTCCCCCTCTAACCCTGTAGACCTTCTCCCCCGGCCTATAACGTCGGCGATACATAGAATGTCAGCCTTCCCCCGCCCACATATTCCAAGTCCACTCTCACAGGAGCGTCCTCAGCGTATTTTATGGTGGCGGTCTCGGCCGCCTGGGCGGCTTGAAGCATTTGACTGAAGTATTCCAGCGAGTAGTCTGCCTTGTCCTCCGACTCTACTACTAGGTCGAGGAGGCTCTGCCTGTCCATTGACATCGAGAATTCCAGCTCGGCGCTCTCTATGTCTCCAATACCCCTCATAACGAATTTCTCCCCGGAGGCCATCAGCCTTATGGTGTCGGCTATTGGCTCAAGGGTCTTAACCGCCTCCCGGAAGACGGTTGCAAGCATCCTGGCTGTCACGGTGAATCCAATCTTGGGCTCCGGCGGCTTCTCGACTGTCAGGGAGATCTGGGGGATCCTGAACCTCCTAGTCCCCCTCCCCAGGAATACAATGTCTATGAAGGCGTCGGAGACCCTAATCTCTAGCTCGTCATCCTTCCTAGCCCTCCTGAGGACTTTAACTAGAGTGTCGAAGGAGACCCCGAACTCTACTTCCTGCTCCTCAAGCTCGTAGTCAAGCATGGCGTCGGAGGGGTAGAAGAGGTCTATCATCACAACCCTTGAAGGATCTAGGGCTCTAAAGGATAATCCCTCGCTCGAGGCGACGAATACCCCCTCCTCTAGGACCTTCTCCATCGATGCAACGATGTATCTCCACGTCCTAGCGTCCTGGAACCTTATGTGTGAAGCCATGCGCTTAACCCCCTCTTTGATATAGGATGATGACCCGGATAAAACTGTCTCGTGGCTCCCGCTCCCTAGCAGTCCATACTCTTCGCCAGGTCATGGGCTATCACAGCCAGGGAGTGGGCTAGCCTCTGCATCTCCTCCAGCAGCTGGCGGGATGTTATGGTGTATGGAGTCCTCTCGGCGGCCTCTACTAGGTCCCTAGCCAGCTTGTCTAGGCCTCTCGAGAGCGTATAGACCCTGGCGCAGTCGTCTACGCGTACTCTCTCCATGTGTAACCACACACCTTGCACTTGTAGAATCTTGTAGGGGGCTCGTCCGCCGCCCTCGTCTGCATCATCCAGAAGTAAACCTCGTCTGCGCCGCACTTCGGGCAGCGAACCTGGCCCTTCAGCAACACCGCTGTGGATGGCGCCTTATCAGCCTCTACTACAATAATCTTCTCCCTGGGGCTGTGCTCGACCTTCCTCTTAACCTTATACGCCTCCACATCCTCATCGTCTACGTTTAAGACGTAGCCGCAGCGGGGGCAGAACAGCTGGAGCTTCCCATCCTTCATCCTCGGGTACATTACCGATCCGCATCTAGGGCAAAATCTTATCCTAGACTTCCTCGCCGCCGGCTTTGTCGTGGGCATCCCCTGCACCTCTACGGATTAAGACTGTCTAGCGGCGTTATATGTTACTGGTCATGGATCCCCCGTGAGGATTCTCATAGAGCGGGACATCCATAGGGGTAGGCTGGATGATAATGCGAGGATTAGGGATTCAGTCTCCCCAGTCACAGTGGGTGGGGTGGGGAGGCCGCACCTACAGTCCCCCACAGCGTACCGCAGCTCTCCCGTGTAGCCTTTAGTCTCCAGCTCCCTGCATAGGGCGCTGCATGAGGGGCCTGCTACGGCCCCGTCAACATCGCTCCCCCTAAGGACTATGCCAAGGCATATGCCCGAGTAGCATTTTGATACGAGGACTCTTGCCTCCCTTTTAGCCCTCAACGTTTATCCCGGCTTCGCGATAGGCCTCGATAACCTTCTCCCTAAGCTCTCCCGCCTCCTCTAGGATCTTCTCTAGAGCGTCTGAGAGCACTTTTACAGGGTCTTCATCCACCGCGAGCTTAACGTAGACCTTGATCTTATCCTCAAGCGGGTGCACCAGGGTGTAGTAGGAGTTTACAACCCTCTCGTCCCGCTGGAGATAGTATTGTAGGAGGCTACCCAGTGTATGGTCCTCTCCATCTATAATGAACTCGTATTCCCTCTCACCGATCCTCTTCAGCTCCACCCTCGCCAAGCTCTAACCCTCCACCCTCTTTTCCTGCTAGGACCCTTTTTACTGCTTCCCTCCAATCCAGGTTGAGGTAGAGCTTCCCCTCGTCATCCTCCTCCAGAACGTCGTGCTCGAAACCCCAGTCTATCGCCTCTAGCACTCCAGCTCCCGTGGCGGCGCCGACAGCCATGAGGAACTTCTTCGCAGTCCTGGTGGCGTCGAGCGTCTTCATCTCCTCGAGCATCCTCGCTATCTCCCTGGCAGCGGAGTATACGAGGCTGGTGGGGGCCTTCGTCACTATCTCGTCATCTTCAACACGGGTCTCGTATCCATAGCGGGATAAGAGGAGTTCCAGGACATCGAGCGGGATGGCTACACCCGCCTCCCTATAAACTACCCTTCTAGGGATCCTCACCATACCCGCTCCAGGGACCCTTGGAGTGGAGAACTCTTCGAGGACCCGGCGAATGCCGAGCAGGGTCTGCCTTGCAAGTACATCGCCCCCGTAAACTTCTACTCTAACCTGATCACCCTTAACCCGTATCAGTACAGGGTCCCCGGCGACAGCCTTGAAGAGGCGCTCAAGGAACTTCTCCCTATTAGCCCTCGCCTCTGGGGGGAGCTTGACTATGAAGACCCTCTTCCTCCCCATATCCCCGGTTCACCTTATCGGTATAACGAGGTACTTCTTCAGCTCAAGGCTGAGGGCCCGGGAGGAGGCGAGCACAGAGACCTTCCTCTTCTCAACGTGCCCGCACCTGGGGCACTTCATAGTCCGGGGGTTAACGGGCTCCAGTACTGCCCCACACCTAGAGCACTCTGCGTAGAGGACCCCGTAGGGGGGCTCTACCGTGGAGAGGTGGTAGGGGTTCGAGCTGTTGAGAACCTTTACGAGAACTATGTCTCCTTTCCTGTAATAGTCGTCTATGCTCTTCACGTACTCCTCGCTTATGTTGGCTATGGGTATAGCGCCGAGGAAGCGGCCGCTGTACTCGTAGAGCCATTTGGGGCTGGGCTGGAGCCTCACTTCGCCATAAAGTTCCACGAGTACAACGTCGTGTCTAACCTGGGTTACTAGCCCCACTGCTGAGGAGCCTGGTCTGGGGACTTTCAGGGTCTTGTCTGCCTTCACCTCCACCGTCCTGGTCGCCATGTTATAGGTGGCAGTCCCCTTAACCGATGCCCTGATAACTCCGTGATCCTCGTCGATATACGTTCCTGGCCCGGGTATGAATTCTTCGATGGCCGCTAGTATCTCTCCTGGCAGGACCCTCTTATCCTTATACTCTCTCGAATACTGAGACATTCACCTCAACCCTCCTTATCCTAGACCTGTGGTGGCGCATCTGGGCTGGTATAGGGAACCATTCCCTGTAGAGCACCCTATGCCTGTACCCGTACTTCTCCGCCAGCCTTGTATGGTATTGTTCGTTACCGGTTTTTAGTATAGCGTAGATTAGGCGGGCCCCCAGCTGCATAGCATATGTTAGAAAGGCGGTATCTGCACCCCTCTTATGGACTCCGAATGGAGGGTTGGTTACGACGGTATCCACTCTTCCCTCGATAAGTGGGCCTCCGCCGGGCTTGATCCACGATAATATGTAGGCCTCAGGCCCAGGGAGACCTGCGCGCTGGAAGGCCTCCCTGCATAATGGTGGAAGGCGGGGATCTGCTTCTACAGCGATTATCCTCTCCGCCCCATAGAGTGCCAGTGCGAGTGACAGCCTGCAAGTCCCAGCACCCAGGTCCGCTATGAGGCCATCTCCCAAGCCCCCCTCCAGCATGATCGTGTTGGCTAGCCTAGCCGCTATATCGCCGGGCGTAGTGTATTGTTCAAGCATGGGCGACGGGTTGGGTATGGTGGGAGCAAGCTCTTCTACAAGCCTCGCAACCCGCGAGACGTGGGGCATCCCTGCTACCAGGGGAAGAGGTAGGGCTCCAGCCTCCCCGATAGAGCCATTCTAGCCTCTCCCGGTGTGAGCACTGGCTTCTCGTAGCCGTGGAGGTCGTCTAGGGGTATCCTGGGGCAGCTCGTGATGATCCACGCGTCGATTCCGGGTGTATCGATGGTCCTCAGCCTCTGCTCGTCAACATGCTCCATAGCGTATAAGTAGTATGTTCCCCCATTCTCCTCGATCATTCTCGCCAGCTTCTCGACGAGCCATGGCCTATACTGGCCTGTTTTGAGCCCGGCAACGAGCCCCCACACCCTTGCACCCATGGCCTTGGAGACCTTGTAGAGCCTCGCACCATAGAACCTTGAGAACTCGCTGGTCCTATCCAAAACCTCCCCCCTATACGGGTCCACCTGTATGAGGGGCTTGAGAGTGGAGAGGTATAGTCCGAGGGGGTGGAATACTCCCCCAGACACTATCACGTAGGCGTCCGCCTCTATTCTTCTAGCTAGGTGGTAGTCGCACCCCAGAACCTGGCCCTCCTCGAAGTAGGGGGGCTGTGCCGGCGGGATATACGCCTCCACTCCATAAGCTACGAGCCCTCTTCTCAACTGCGGGAGGAGGTGAGTGTGCTGGCTCGTTGCCGTTAGGACTATTCTTCTCCAGCCCTCCCTCTTAGCCCTCCCCGCTACCTCCTCCACAGCTCCTTCTGGTAGGGGGAGCCTGCTCCTAGCCGGGAGGTATAATATTCTAGGCCTCCCCTGGGGCTCGACTTTCTCGCTAGACAGGCTGGGAGGGTATGGTGTGTGGCCAACGTGTACTATGAGGTTTGCTCCCAGTATTTGGGAGAGTCTGGGCCAGTGGAGGTCGCATGCTCCGAAGCTGCTGTCCCCGTCAATGTAGACAGTCGCCCCTGTAGCCTCCTTTATCCTCTCGGCTAGGCAGGGAGCATATTGCTTGAGGCCATCGGGGAGCTGTAGGATTATTCTCTCAGCCTCTACCTTATCGAGTGGGGATAAATCGATATGGTAGGGTAGGTTGCAGTCTTGCATTAGGACACCTGCCCTGCCTGGGCTAGAGGCTTTATCTTGATCCTAGTGGGGATGGGGAACTTGTCGCTTCCCCTCCTCAGCGCCTCCTTGATCGCTTCAACGTCCTTGGCCCTGCCCCATACTTCGAGGATCACGTGGCCTGGGTATACTCTAGCAGCGGTTCCTATCGGCTTCCCGAAGGCCTGCCTCATCCCATCCTGGAGACGGTCTGCTCCCGCGAACGCCATCATCTTGTTCTCTCTCAGCACGTGGTGGGGGTATACTCTTATCCTGAAGTAGAAGTTGGCGTCGCCAACCGTGGAGGAGAGGTACTTGTTCACAGCGATCCTAGCGGCCTCGAGGGCATTATGCCTTATCTGTCCAGCCTCTATAGCGATGAGCTCGCCCTTGACCTCAGCCTGCTCTAGCATCTCCCTGTTGCCCATCTCGAACTTGGTTATCTTGGGCTGGGGTACACCGTGGATATACTCCTTCCTAGTGTAGGGCGGGCCGCTGAAGTGGGTATAGCATCTTGCAGGCCTGAGCGGCACGTGTCATCCCTCCATGCTCCACAATCCCCCCGTCTCCCCTCAAGGTTATATTTGTTGGCTAGCCTGGCTTCTCGAAGACGAGGAGTGAGACCCACAGGTCCCCGTGCCTCACCTTTCTAGCATGGGCTACTCTAAACCCAGCCCTCCTCGCCACCGTTACAGCATGATTCGACTCTGTAGTGACTATAGCAGCCCTTCCTCCAGGCCTCATTACATTGTAGAGTGACGGTATGAATTTGGAGTAGAGTTTGCGGACGCTTGTAGGGTCCCCTAGCCTTATACCATAGGGCGGGTTGCTGGCGGCGTAGTCAACGGTCTCCTCTCCCAGGACCTCCTCGAGCCTCCTCGCATCGCCTACTATGAACTCTATCCTCCCCGCCACCCTCGCGGCGAGGGCGTTCTCCAAGGCCCCCCTCACATGCCTGGGGTTCTTCTCATGGCATATGATCCTGGCGTCCTCGTAGAGTAGGGCGGCCTCGATTGCTACAGTCCCCCCTCCACACATGGGGTCTAGTATTACGGAGGAGTCTCTAGCCCCGGCTAGGCGGAGGAGCCCGTATGCGAGCGTCGACTTGAGCGCCGCTGGGTGATCGTATACCCTGTACCCCCTCCTATGCCCGCTCCTCTCACCAACTATAGCCACTCCCACCCTGAATACGTCGCCATCCACCTCAGCCACGACAGCCACTCCGGGAGCGCCTAGCCTAACCTCTGGGAGGTAACCGTACTCCCCCTGGAACGCCTCTTGAACAGCCTTTCCAACAACCCTTGCAACATCCATACTCGTATACTCGTGTCCCTCCCCAATCCTCTCAGCCCTCACGGCAAATGATGAGCCCTGGGGGATGTACCTGTGCACCCCCGAGGCTCGTGCAATATCAGCGATCTTGTCTAGAGCATCTGATCCATACCCTACCCTCTCCTCGGCGAGGAGGATGGCGGCGGAGTGTATGCTCCTCATCCTAAAGAGGGGGCGGATGAGAGGGGTCTCCGCTTCAACTATGACTCTCCCACGCCCCTTCCTAACCTCAACTATCCTAAGCCTACCCTGGTATTCCTCCTCAGCCTCTAGGGCTGTTACGTCCTCAAGCCCCGGGTTACATTTTAGAAGCATCCTCACTACGGCATCCCTCTATCAGGTTGCACGCCCGTGAGAGAAGGTATAATAGGGATCTAAGGTCTTTCTCGTAGCCCACGTTTCTCGCCGCCAGCCTCCTCAGGGATACTATAACTTCTCTCCTCCTCCGCTCGTCCGGAACCAGTATCCTAGCGAGGCTCTCCACGTACTTCTCTACCAGCCTCACGTATCTAGAGTCAACCATCTCCTCGGTCTCACTACGCCTGGCCTGGTAAAGCTCGTAGAGGAGTATAGCGGTAGCGTTAGCCAGGTTGAGCGCCCGGTAGCGTGGACTGGTGGGTATTGTCACCATTAGATCGCACTTGGAGAGCTCCTCTCTGGTTAAGCCCACACTCTCCCGCCCCATGACGAGGGCGACCGTACCCTTAACACCCGCCGCTATCTCCGCGGCCTTCCTAGGGTGTAGGGGGAGCCGGAGAGGGTCTCTCCAGCTAGCCTTAGCGGAGGTGCAGAGGGATAGGCTAGAGCCCTCGAGGGCCTCCTCGAGCGACTCCACTATTACTGCTTCATCCAGCCTTCTAGCGGCTCTAACCGCGTACTCGCGTGCCTCCTCGATGCTAGCCTTTGGCGATACTAGGTAGAGTTCGTCTACATCGAAGTTCTCGCAGAGCCGGGCTATCATCCCCAGGTTGACTGCCCCCTCTACCCCCACCAGGACGAGCCTCAGCTTCTCCACTACCCACCCCTCTCCGCGACGACAGCGTAGAGCTTCTCCATAAAGTAGGATTCCTCGAAGACCTCCACCACCCTAAACCCCTCACCTTCAAGACATGCCGGGGCGTCCCAGTTGGAGAGGCTAGAATAAACCATCACTATCACCCTAGATATCCTCGCCGCACCCTTGCAGGCCTCCTCCAACACTCCGGGGGCCCCGCTCCAGGCTAGGGCTAGCTCCCTGCACTCCCTCACCTCATCCATTACTGGAAGATATGGGGGATTAACCACTACTAGGTCAACGGGTCCCTTTATGCATGAGAGCCACCTGCAGAGGAGTAGTGAGGCATCTGCTCCTTGAAGGGTTCTTCTAGCCGCCTCGACCGCATAGGGGTTGATGTCTACACCAAGTAAGAGGGCTGCCGGGAATAGCCTGGAGGCCGCCAGAGCCAGTATGCCGGATCCAGTGCCCGCGTCGACTACAACCCTGGGCCTGTAGCCTTCACGGGCGAGGAAGCTGAGGGCCCTTATGGCTAGAAACGAGTCCTCCGCCGGCTCGTATACACAGGGGTGAGTGTACACCCTCAGCTCTCCAGCAGGCGTCGAGTACACCCTCCAGCCTTCTCCAGCATCCACTCGATGTCACCCACGGTTAGGTCCCGGACCCTCTTACCCGAGAGGAGCGAGAGCTCTCCCCGAGCGACTCCCAGGCACTTGGAGGCCATCTTATCGGCCAGCTTATTCCTCCCCGTGAAGAGGCATGCAGTCACCCTCTCGAAGCACTCGTCCCCCTCCCTCCACCTCCTTATCCTCTCCAGGAGCACTAGTGACCCGTGGACCTCTGGCCTGGGATAGAACCACTCCCTGGGGAGCCTTGCGACCTCGACGGGGTTAAAGTACCTCCTCACAAGTAGAGTGAGTCTACCATACTCGCTGGACCCGGGCTCTGCCAGAACCCTCCTAGCAACCTCGAGCTGGAGGCCTAGGAGGGCTCTATTGATATTGTTGTTTCTAGCAGCAGCCGCTATGATCCGGGAGGACTCCCCGTAGGGGGTGTTGGAGTAGAAGCCTGGGGCCTTCAAAGCCTCTATTAGAGATACTCCATCGCCTAGCAGCACGCTTGATCCCCTATCCTCTAATACCTTGGCGGCTATGCGGGCTAGGCCCTCGTCTATCTCAACGCCCAAAACCGGCCCAGTGTGGGCTGAGACGTAGTATGTGATGTGGCCTGGCCCCACACCAATCTCCACTATCGGGGGGGCTAGCAGCCCCGCTACCGCATCTATGAAGGCACGGATCCCCCGTGGATCTACGAGGAACACCTGGCCAAGCCTCTGGCTTGGCCTCCTACCGAGAATTAAGAAAACCCTCCGGATCCAGGAGTGTAGGTTGCTAGGCTCTTCTGGGAGGGTGGGCACCCTCATCTCTTAGACCTTGCCCTCTCGATCTTCTCGAGGTAGTTTAGGAATGGAGGCTCAGGGCTCGGTGGCTTGATGAACAAGTAGTATTTAGCCTCGCCGCGTATCTCTTCGAGGATCTTCTCGGTGAGAGCCTCAACGGGATCTGCTTTTAACACCTTCTTCACGTCTTCGAACGACTTGAACGGCCTCTGACTCCTCGCCTTGAGGAGCGTCATTAGAGTCCGCTTCCCAACGCCTTTGAGGAGGGATAGGCTGTGGAGCCGTATGTTTATTGGCTGGGCTATGTTGAAGAACGTAACGAAGTCAGCCTCCCTCTTCCTAATGATCCTCGCGACTGCCTCCTCCAGGTTCCTCTTAGCTAGATCCGACAGCTCCTCGTAGCGTAGAGGCCTCCTAGGGATTACTACTATCTTCTCCGGAAGACCCTTCTCTTGGGCAACGCTCTTGAGGGCTTCCAGCCTATCTAAGACTATAATTCTCGGGTCAGCGGCCTCCAAATCCATCCTTAGGAGGTCAACAAGCTCCTTATCCCTGTATTCTAGCGGTAGACAGTAGATCCTCTTATCCGCGCCTGGAAGGCACGCAAGGAGGCCCGTGTACTTCCTAGGCCTAGGTGTCCTGGGAGAGGGTGGGAGGAGTACTGTCCTCGGAACCTCTCTCGCCAGTGTGACCTCTTCTAGAAGGTCTACCTCCTCCAGCGGGATCCCGTCTGCTAGCGTAAACCTCCGGGTCCCTACAACCTGTGCTATAGGGGTCTCCCGGTGCTCCCTGTGGGGGTCGGCATAGTAGCCGGTTGGCATGTAGTCTAGGACGAGCGCCGTCCTCTCAAGCTCGGCCGGATGTGGCTCCGGCCTGCCTGGCCTCCCGTGCTCCCTAGCCTGCCTCGTCATCGGCGTGCCACCATAAGCCCACTTTAACCAATACATAGGGAGAGTAATGAATGTGAGGATCGCTTTAAACTATCCTATTCCTCGGGATAGGTGGATGAGCAGTAGTCTGATATGGCCTCTAGGATCTTCTCGAACGAGCTCCTCGTCGTATGTGAGCTCTTTCCTCATGGATAGGATGCTCCTAACCTCTCCCGGGGTTGAGGGGCATATGTTTGCCACCACCACCGACAGCTCCTCGTCGAGGCCTAGATTCATGAGCTTCTCAACCGCCTCCCTGGCCTTGTCCGGGTCCTTATCCCCGAACATCCTGAGGTAGTTCAGCGTCTTATCTATCGTTATGATTACTCCGAACTCTTTCTCCCTAACCCTCTTCTCGAGGAGCCTCCTCGCTTCAGAATAAGTTATGTTCCTCTCCCTTACAATGCGGCGCTCCAATTCCCTGCACCTTAACCAAGTCTAGCAGTTGGGTGGGTGGCTATTAGCTCTTGAGGGGCCTGATGTGCTCTGGGGTTACTATTAGGAGCTTCCTCTTCCTGCCCAGGTAGACTTCTACCTCGTAGGCTCTACCCCTCTTCCCCACTATGGTTCCGGTGAGCCCGTGGAACCTTCTATGGGGCATGGCGTAGTGGAATGAGGGGTCGATCTTTATCGCCACCTTATCCCCTATCTTATACGGGTATAGCAGCACGGTTATCTTGGGGACAGCCCCCTTCTCGCGCACCTTCTTCCTCAGCAACCTCCTGGTCCTGTGCCTGTACCCTCTCGGCGGCTTGACCATATCTACCCTACCCCATCCTCTAACCAGCTCGTCATCTAGGTTTTAAACTAGAGGGTTCCAGTCCAGGATGCTCCACGTAGACTACGTCCAGCTCTACGCACTCCGCCGGCTTACCGAGCACCTCCGTGAAGCTCGGCGTGGTCCTACCCTCGTCGCCGGAGACAAGCTCTTTAACGTAGAGGCCGCCATCGGCAACTATAAGGCACTCTGCAGCATTCTCCATAAGCCTCCTGCACCTTACACTATGCACCCTTCTCCTCCTCAGTACGTCCGGCCTCCTATGGAGGACCCTCCTAGGAGTCCTCTGAAGTATCAGCCTGCCCTTGAAGAACTCTTCGAGCCCGCGCAGGTCATTGTCGTCGACACTACCCTCGAATGCAACTAGGGCCTTGTAGGCTTTCCGCTTCTGCGAGTAGTCCTCCTTGTAGAGCCTAACCATCCGCCTCGACCCGAGGCCCTCAACCCTAAACTCTACTAGACCCCTCCCATCCCTGTTAGCAGCCTCCTCAAGCCTCTCTAATGGGAGCCTCCTCCGCCTCGGAGCCTTCAACTCTATCAAAGCAGGCCTCCCAGAGCCCAGCATGCGGGCGTCAACATCCTCCCTCCCCGAGGCGTGCAGTATCAGCCTCTCGCTACCCGTCTCCCTCAGGAGGCCCCAAGCGGCCTGTTCCACGCTGAAGTACCTGGGTCCCTCCGGTCCCGGCCAGTATGCTTGGCTTATGTAGCGTGCCTTCTTCCAGTACCTTACTCTTATGAAGAGGCTGTTAACCTGGACCTCGATCTCCCCGCTGGGATAGTGTACTAGGAGGGTTGCCTCCGGCTCCTCGAAGTCCGGGCTCATGTCATCGCCCATCATCCTCTTCCCGACCTCCCTCCTTATCTCTGCCTTGATGCTCTCACCGTAGGGAAGGCTGAACTCCTCCCTGATCCTCCTCTCCCTCTCCTCAACCTCGGGGTCGAGCTTCACCCCCACAATATACTTTGATACATCATAGGCTTTGAGTAGGCGTCTCCCATTCTCCGCCGCCTTCATTATAACCTCGTCGAGGCGTCCACCGCAAATGATGCACTCCCTAGCCTCCAGCTTCTCACCATAGAGCTTCTCGTATAGCGGGGCCGCCTGCATGCCAATGTTCCCCGCCACTCTCCTGAACTCTTCGAGGGCGCCCTCCTCCCGCCTCCAGATCCTCTCGTGGAGGCTCATCACCGCTACCCGCTTGAGGGCGTCCCCCCTCTCCCTGTTGCTCCACCCGTACCCTAGAGCCGCGAACAGCCTGCCAAGGCACCTGTCGCATAATGGGTACTTCTTCAACACCTCCAGCGCCTTCCCAGCTACATCGTTCACCCTCTACATCCCCACGCTTGAACAGGGCACAGCCCCTATATACCCTAAACCCGCTACACCATTGCCGTGGGCACACCATGAAGGTAACTGTGCTGGCCGAGCATGCCCCGTTAGCCAGGTGGATCCTCAGGCACCTGCGCGACTCCTCCACTGGGGTTGAGGATTTCAGGGAGTGGATGAGGCGGGCAGGCCTGCTCCTCGCCGCCCACATCTCCAGCGAGATAGAGTGGGAGATGGTTAGGGTTAAGACTCCTCTAGGGGCTGAGGCGGTGGAGCTGGAGCCGAGGGAGAAGCCGCTCCTCGTAGGCATACTGGGGGCTTCGATACCTCTCCTAGAGGGCTTCGAGCAACTATACCCTGGGAGCCCGATTGGACTGGTTGCGGCGAGGAGGATCGAGGAGGGGGAGGGGGTTGAGATAAGACTCTACTATGAAAGACTGCCGTCCCGCTACGAGGGCACAGCTGTACTAGTGGATCCAATGCTTGCAACTGGGCAGACGATCGCCGCGGTGGCAGACGCCGTTGCAGCGAGGGGGGCTAGAAGGATCATAGCCGCCACAGTAATAGCTGCAAGGCCCGGGCTAAGCTACCTCCAAGCCCATGGCGGCGTAGACCACGTCTACACGCTCGCAGTAGACCCCATGCTTAACGACAAGTACTTCATAGTCCCGGGCCTAGGCGATGCCGGAGACAGGAGCCTCGGAGTAACACCGGACCACTAAACCCCCTACACGCTCCTAGCCCTACCCAGAAACTCTTCGAAGTTACGCGAGGACTCCAATACCCTAATAGCCTCCTCAGCTCCAACCCTCTCAACGAGGCCTCCTAGAGCGTAGAGGAACTCGTACTGCTCCCAGGTTTCCGGGCCGCAACCCCTCCTCAGCCTGTAATAGGCGATCGCCTCCTCAACCCCTAACCCCTCTTCCAACACAAGGTATGCGGCGATGAGGGTCCCTGTCCTCCCGCAGCCAGCCATGCAGTGAACATATACGCTGGCGCCCCTCCTCCTCAGCTCGATAAGCTTCAAGAGGGCTCCGGTGAAGTTCCCTAGGGGCTCCACGCTACCATTAAATAAGGGGTAGCAGTACTCGACAGCACCCTCAGCCTCAACCCTGCAGGAGGGGTCGAGGCATATCACCGCGTCAACACGGGGCGCTCTAATACATCCCCCTCCAGCATAGAGGCCCTCCACGATCACCGCGTAATCCTTCCCCACAGTCCTCTACCCCCCGGGTATACTATAGGACCACAGTGCCCTACATGGTCCGGGTCATATGTTTCTCTCACCCCTACCACGGGGCGGCACCTCTCCCGCGCGCCACCTGCCCGGCGCCACAGCCAGAATTAAGGTGGTTGCGAGGAGGAAGCTTGAGACTGCAAGTGCCAGCAGCGGTGCACCAGACAACCCTAAGACTCCAGCAACTAGGAGTATCGTTCCCGTTATACTGTAGCTTGAAGATACGATCGCTGTCCCCATGGCTTCTCCCGCAAGGCTGGAGGCGTGTTTTACCAGTGATAGTTCTAGGAGAGGGTATAGTGGTAGGGTCCATAGGAGTGCCATAGCTATTCCTCTTGACTTGTCTAGGATCAGCGTGTAGGCTGCGTATGCAATGAGGGTCGCCGCGAGCACCCTTGTCGACCCAGCCTCATCGACCAGCCTGCCGGCTAGGGGCCTTGCAACTGCCCCTATTAGTCCAGCGGCGGCGTTTGCTATACTATATAGTGTTGTACCCACCTCCCTGCTTAGCCTCGCCATGTACACGCTCCCTATAATCTCAACTCCAGTGAAGGCTAGTGCCGAAGCGATTATCATCCCCGTGAATCGTAATGGCCCCGGCCCCTCACCGTTACCCGCAGTCTCCACGGGCTTTGAGGGTCCCGCCATCGCCGCCAACGCAATATATACTGCGATAACTGTAGCCCCCATTGCAGCGAGTATAGGTCCTCCCCCTAGCACAGCTGCTGGTATTGGAGCGAGGCTGCCTAGAGTGTAGCCTAGAGTGGCTCCAGCTGTAGCTATGCCGAGGCTCTCGCCTCTCCCACCGCTGCTCGTGAGCGTATACGCATAGATCTGGGGGCCGGCGATAGACCATGCCAGGCTTGCAGCGAACATTATTATGAGGAGGAGGGATCCATCCCCAAGGTATATTCCAGCGAGGACTAGGCCTATGCCCTCGAATATACCTATTAGGAGGGGGACCCTGTACCCGTACCTTTCACTCAACCATCCCCCCAAGAGCCCGGCTATGGTGGGTAGGGTTTCAGCCGCGGCCAGCCTCACCAGGTACGAGGGGTCCCCGTTGTAGACCTGCCTCGATATAGTGAAATACGCCGCCCAAGCCGCAACGTGGATTAGTTGGAGCAGCGCTATTTTGGCCTCCCGCCGCATAGCCTTCTCCCTTTAGGGGCATGATGATGGGCCCCCGAGATCCTGTCATTATACGCATGGACTATTAGTGGATGCTAGTCTCAAGGAAGCCTGTAACCACGAAGACCCTGACCGATATATCCTATTATACTTCTCCCTGCTACTTGCTCGGACCGTTATCTACTCGGCAATATACGCTATCCATGAAGTCCTTGCCACTACACCACTACATGGCCCTGGGAGTCCTAACTATGCTGTTGGGTGTGCTGGGAGGCAACGGGGTGGAGCCACTAGTCCCCCGGGATAGGGGCGGGTTTGGATAATCTTATCCCGGTGATTGCGTCTAGGCTAGCTTCCCTCCGGAGCCCATGCTCGAATCAACGCTCGCACAATAGTATCCGAGTATAACGTGAATGCATGTAAGCCTCGAATCATCCCTCAAATATCATCTACCCACAAGTATCCCTCTCCTAAACCTGTATATACTGGTTTATAGAAACATTATTGCTACGGTGTTACCCCTTTGAATCCTCAGAATAGGATCCTTGAAGAGCTAACTAGGATCAAATCTGGCGATATAGACCCTTCTGAAGGGAGGCTCTTCACCTACATATATGAGACTGGAGATAGCGAGCTCCGGGAGCTGGCTAGGAAAGCCTACACGATGTTCCTCGATACAAATGCTCTAGACCCAACTGTCTTCAAGAGCGCCTTCTTCTTCGAGAAAGAAATTGTAGCTTACGCTAAGCGGTTGATGAATGCTGGCCCCGAGGTTGTTGGCACCGCCACCTATGGTGGTACTGAGAGTATAATGCTCGCTGTGAAGGCGGCTAGGTGGGCTTATCGGAGAAGGCGCGGTAGCGGGGCTGCAGTGCCGGAGATCGTTGCACCCCTAACTGTTCACCCCTCAACTAGGAAGGCGGCCCACTACCTGGGCTTACGGTTCGTTGAAGCCCCGGTGGACCCGGAGAGTAAGAAGGCCTTGGTGGAAGCTGTTAAGGAGAGGATTAGTGATAGGACTGCGCTCGTAGTCTTATCTGCCCCTAACTTCCCCTATGGCACTATTGATCCCGTACGTGATATTGCAGAGTACGCTCGAGACATGGGGGTCCCTGTCCACGTTGATGCGTGTGTCGGGGGCTTCATACTACCCTACTTTGAACGGCTCGGCCTAAGCGTGCCAAGCTATGACTTCAGGGTTGAAGGCGTCTCCTCTATATCGCTGGACGCCCATAAGTATGGCTATACCCCGAAGGGTGCCTCAGTGATACTCTTCCGTGGGGACGAGTTGAAGAAGGGCACGATCTTCGTCGACCTTGACTGGCCCGGCTACCCTCTCATAAACACGACCGTTCTCTCCTCCCGGAGTGTTGCTCCACTAGCTGGGGCGTGGGCTGTAATAAATTATCTGGGGGAGGAGGGGTACCTCGCCCTCGCCCGTAGAGTTGTGGCGGCGAGGGACTCGCTCCTTGAGGGCTTGAGGAGGCTGGGTTTCAGGAGCCTAGCCCCTGCTGAGTCTCCCCTGCTCTCGCTAACCCTAGATGATGAAAGCGAACTTTTCAAGTACCACGCTGGCATGTCGTTAAGGGGGTGGGTTATAGGCTTACAGCCCAGAGTGGAGGGGATAGCCCCCTACAATGTGCATCTCACAGTTATGCCCGTTCATGATAGG
This sequence comes from Thermodiscus maritimus, assembly GCF_055382595.1. Lineage (NCBI taxonomy): Archaea > Thermoproteati > Thermoproteota > Thermoprotei > Acidilobales > Acidilobaceae > Thermodiscus > Thermodiscus maritimus. The sequence goes on along the minus strand of NZ_AP042434.1, from coordinate 520,768 downwards.
GTGGTACCCGACTATCTGCGAGACTCGGAGGAGGTGTTGAACGCTCCACCGCCAAGGGAGCTATTGGAGGTGCTAGAAGCTACTGTGAGGGATCCCCTCAGCCTAGCCTCCAGGATAGGGGAGTCGCCTCTCGACTCTATAATCATCGCTAAGATACTCGAGTCAATCCCCCGGGAGCTGGCAACTGAGAATCGCTAGGCAGCTTGCTGTGGAGGTATTCAAGTGATGAGGAGGAAGCTCCTCCTTGCTGGAGTAGCTCTCGCAGTATTCGACACGCAGGCTATATGGGTTACCTTCTCCCCCGCCAGCTCGCTTGTAGCGGATGAGCTTGGAGTCTCTAATGAGGCTGTAGGATTACTTGCACTGGTCTTCCTGGTGCTCTTCCTAATACTATCCATCCCAGCTGGTCTCCTCCTTGACAGGAGGTTTAAGAGGTGGCTCAGCATAGGAGTCACAGTAACAGGGCTCGCTGGCCTCCTAAGGATACTCTTCCCCCACAACTACTACTGGCTCCTGTCATGCCAGATCCTTGGAGGGGTTGGGCAGGCCCTGCTCATAAACTCCTTCGCACCCTTCGCTAGTAGAGTCTACCCTGAGAAGAGGGGGATGGTGGTCTCACTCCTCAGCCTCTCAATGTACCTAGGAATAATATACGCGTTGGGGTCTGGGAGATGGCTTTACGAGGCCTATGGGCTCACGGGCCTCCTCGCCCCGGTGGCTGCGATATCCCTGGCTGCGATCGCAGTCTACTGGCTTGCTATACGCGGAGCATCGTTCACCGGCGATGGGCAGGGGAAGAGCGTGTTGGAGGAGATGAGGGAGGTCGTCTCCATGAGAGAGCTGTGGATACTAGGCTCTATACTCGGCTTAGGGGTAGCGTTGTTCGATAACATGTCTATATGGCTCGAACCGGTGCTCGCAACTGTGGACCTCGGCGCTCCGAGCAGGCCCCTCTGTAGCCTTATCCATTATAATGGGTCTTGCGGGGATAGCGGTCCTGCCCTCCATCGCTATTAGGAGGTCTAAGAGGAGCCTCTACATTAGGATCGCCGCCCTCTTCGCGACACTAGTCTTCACCACTCTAGCCCTAAGGACCAGCTGGCTTGGAGTGATGACCCTTATACCGGCGCTGGGCCTCATTATGCTCCCAGCGTACCCGATCATAATGGAGTGGATAAGCACCTTCTACCCTGTAAGGATACATGGGAGCTCATCTGGATTCATAGGCTTCGTCTCTAGGATCTTCACCGTCACCCTTGCAACCGTCTCCATCTTCTTCATAGGATCCCCGACAAGCTACTTCGCATTCCTAGCCTCACTGGCCGCCGCTGCGCTCATGGCAGCAGTCCTGCTACCATCGGATAGGTGAGGCTCTCGGATCTCTTACAGCATGTTTAGGATGTGTGTTGAGAGGAGTGGCGCCGCGGCCGGGATTTGAACCCGGGTCACGGGCTCTCCGTGGTCCGCCTCCGCCCCCGCTGGTATCTAATCACGTCCTATAACTCCTTATAAAGCTTCCTATCAGCCCGGACTCTAGGAGGACTATCACACGTCTTAATTCTTAGCTTAATGTAGGCCATCTTGGAGGATGGGGGCGGAGGCGGGCCTTGACAGGCCCGCATACTAGGCCAGGCTATACTACCGCGGCGTCCGCAGTTAGTGTTGATAGTGCTGGTGGGGGTAATAAGGGTTGCTGGAGGAGGGGGAGCATCTACTCCACGGGCCCGGAAGGCTCGATGTGGAGGCGGGGAGCGTAGAGGTCCTCGGATACCGTGTCGAGGCTGGTGGGAGCCTAGTTGTCCCTGTGGGGAGGAGTGTGCTGGCCAGGGTAGAGGCTGGGGCTAGGGCTTCGTATACGGGGAGATCCACTCCAGCTCCCAGGGGCTCCTATGAGAGGTGGTCGAGGGCCGTCGCCGAATTGGGGGATCTAGGCTCTCGGATACTCCTCGTGGGGCCCAGTGATGTGGGTAAGAGCACGCTTGCAGCCTGGATAGCTAATACCATTGCTAGTAGAGAGAATGTTAGGCCATTATTCGCCACCATAGATATAGGGCAGAATGAGAACTACTGCCCCGGCTTCACGAGCAGCGTGGTGGTGGAGCCCCCCTTCATCCCTGGCGGGGGCGGGAGGCTGTATCGGGCTTGCTTTGTTGGCTCCTTCACTCCTGCAACGAGTGTTGCGAGATATGTTTACTGCTCCCGCCGTATAGTGGAGGGGTGGAGCGGCCCCCTAGTTATGGATAGTGATGGGTGGGTCACCCTATGGTCTGGCCTTGAGTCTAAGGTTGCGGTTGCAGCGGCTGTCGGCTTCGATAAGCTCGTCCTAGTTGGCCTCCCCGATAATAGGGCCGAGTACGTGGAGAGGAAGCTGGAGGGGGTTGAAGTCGTCAGGCTCCCCTCGCTAGTCGATTCTAAGAAGACGAGGGGTGAGAGGAGGATCCATAGGGAGAGGCTCCTCGCCAGAGCCCTTGCTGGGGGCCGGGAGAGGGGGTTCCGCGTAGACTCCACCCCAGTCTATGGCGGGCCATTGTTTGCTGGTGAAAGGGTTGACCCCCGAGTAGCTGGCGAGGTGCTGGGGGTTAGGGTGTATTATGCTGAGAGAGTCGAGGGAGAGCTGCGGGTGGTTGCTAGGAGGGACCCCGGCGGTGTAGAGGGTGCTAGGATCGTGGAGCCTGGATGGGAGAGGGGGCTCCTGGCAGCCCTATATTCTGGGGAGAGCGTTGCCCCGGGGATCACTACCCGGGTAAACTATAGGACGGGGACCCTCTACATCTACACTCCCTTCGACGGGAGCCCCGACTATATAGAGCTGGGGGCGGCTAGGGTAGACCCCGACTCCTTCATGGGGAGGGCGAAGTGGTAGCTGTGTAACACCTAATACCCTCACCCCACCACCTATTATAATGGTGTATTCTCATGTCTTGTGGAGAGAAGGTGGCCCACTACTCTAGTGTTGTCGAGGAGCCGGTCCCGGAGGATATGGGTAAAGGGGTTACTATAAGGTGGCTTATCTCAGAGAAGGATGGGGCTAGGAGCTTCTACATGAGGCTCTTCAAGTTCGAGCCTAACACTCATATCAACGCCCACTTCCATCCATGGGAGCACGAGATATTCGTGCTGGAGGGGTCGGGCAGGGTTAGGATCGGGGGGAAGACATACGACATAAGCGAGGGCTACTTCATCTACATACCACCTAACGTGGAGCACGAGTACTGGAGCGGCAGCGAGGGGATGAGGGTCCTCTGCATGATCCCCGCGAGGCCTACGGCGGAAAAGCTGGATAAGCCGTTGGAGTGCTAGCCGCCGCGGCCCAGCTTCTTAAGATAGTCTTTCAGAGCCTCTACATTCCACTCGTGGACGCTCTTCCTCCTCTTATCAACATATAATCCCAGCTTCCTCGCCTCCGCCGGGGTTAGCCCTACAGCCTTCAGCTCTCCTAGGCTGAACCCCCTACCCTTCCTCACGCCCTGGTCTAGCCCGCCGTGCTTTATGAGCCTGGGCCTCTTCACTATGGGTGTGGGCGGCGTCACTTTTCCCTCACTCATCCCTTCCACCACCCTCACTTACCCGTAGCCTGTAGAGTTTTAAGACTTCCCCGCCCCTCCGGTAGGCTTCAGCGTATTGTGGCCTCTGGATCCCCGCCTTCTCCAGGAGCTCGCAGAGCTTGCAGAGCCTCCTTCCATGGCTTGTCGGCTCACCGCACTTCTCGCACCTTGGGAGCGGCTGGGGTTTCAGCTTGCTCGCCTCCTCTTCGAGAAGCGTGTCTAGCGTCTCCATGAATCTAAGGAGGGTCCCTGGCCTCTCCTCCTCCAGCCTGTATAGGGCCCTCCTCACCCGGGCCCGGAGGGTTGGCATGAGGTTTATGTAGGCGCACTCTGTCTCCTGGAGCGGGAACCCTCCTAGGTAAGCGTATGTGGCCGTCTCCCACTCGTAGATCTTTCGGATCGGCTTGACCCTTGGAACTATTAGGGGGCTCGCTGGCTGTGACTGGGGGTGCTGCCTGAGGAGTCCCTCCCAGTCCCCGCGGAGCAGGTTTATGAATGCGGCCTGGCTCTCATCGTCTAGGTTGTGGGCGGTCGCCGTCTTGTCGGCCCCATACATTCTAGCGTAGTGGTTTAGGATCCTCCTCCTGCTTATACCGCAGAAGGTGCATGGTGACACCCTTAGGCCGTTCTTGAAGGCCCTCTCAACGATCTCTGCAAGCGTGTAGCCAGTATACTCCTTTATGCTAGTCATTATATGGTCCACGCCGTATTCTCTCGCCTTCATCCTTACCCGTTCAGCGTATTCCCTCCGATTGTAGCCCGGTATCCCCTCTATGATTGTAACCGCGATTATCCTCCCTGGATCGTGTATCTGTGTAAGCGTGTCGAGGAGGACCCAGCTGTCCTTCCCCCCTGATAGGCCTAGGAGTATGGTCTCTCCCGGCTCTATCATGCGCCACCTTTCGATCTCGGCCTTAACCCTCATCTGCACGTTCTCCATGAAGCACTCTTTGCAGAGCCTCAGCCCCGTGTGCTTCTGGTATACTACTGCCTTCCTCACTCCGCACACGCTGCACGTGGCCACTCCGGCATCATCCCTGTATTACTCCTACCTTGTTAACTGGGGCTTCTTATCCTCCCGTATAAGAGGGTGCCTTGGAGGGTATTGTATCCATGGGGCTATAGGCTATGATGTGCCGGGTGATCGTGTTCGACTTCGACGGCGTCCTCTACCGTGAGGGTGATGTGAGGGGTCTGGGGATCGCGCTGGTAGCAGAGGCTCTCAGCCGCGGGTTTAGAGTCTATATTGTCTCTGGGAGGAGGGTTAGGGATCTGCCACTGGTGAAATCGATCCTCCGCGAGGCGGGGGTTCCTCCTGGGAGGCTCTCGGGGATCATGCTGCGGGATAGGGGGAGTGAAGCCTGGTTTAAGCTGTCAGCTTACTCCTCCATAGTAGACTCTGAGGGGTGTATTCTAGAGATCCATGACGATAACGCTGAGGCCCTATGGCCTGCGAGGAGGATTGTGAGTGGGGGTCTGGTCCTCCACTATAACGGCTACTGCAGCGTCATCTATGGGTCCACTGTTTTCGAGGCTTGTAGAGAGTAGAGTCTCCTTAGGATGCGCAGGGTTGCTCCCCATAGCACTCCGCCCGCCAGCCTATAGCCTTCGACGGTGAGCCCCCTCTTAGGATGTTTTACCTTCACCGTGGGTGTTCCCGCTATAGATAGGGGAATCCAGAGTACTGCGTCTACCTCGCTGCTGGCTGGCTTGGGGCAGAGGGGTCCCTTAGGCCTCGCCAGGACTGGGTAGATGAGCCTCCCACCTACTAGGGTCTTCTCGGGCGGTAGGAGTCCCTCAACCTCTACCATTGAGGGGTGTATCCAGGCCTCCTCCCATGCCTCGCGGAGCGCGGCTTCAACCAGGCTCTCCCCCCTCTCCACGTGCCCTCCTGGTAGGGCGATATCGCAGGACCAGTAGGATTCGAGCCTGCAGCTCTTCCGGACAACGAGTATCCTAGGGGGGTTCCCCCAGAGGAGTGCGAGGACCGCCGCTATCCTCAATATATACACCGAGCCGTGTCCGGAATTGACTTGTTGGATTGAAAGATATTTAATGTCTCTATCCCCCTCGATTGTCCACGACTATTAATCCCACAGGGTGGACACCGAGATGAGTTATAGGAGGAGGGCGGCTAGTACCACCACCTGGGTCGCGGCTATAATAATCATTGTATTGATCATAATTGGAGCCGCCTACTTCCTTGCAGGTAAGGGGGGAGGCGGAGCAGCGACAACTACGACCGGGACCGCGACAGGTGGAGGAGCCACCACTACAACAACCACGGCTACCGCGACAGGCGGGGTTAGTACACAGGGCGTAGTAGTGATAGGTGTGACTGACAAGATAACTGACCTCGACCCAGCGAACGCCTATGACTTCTTCACCTGGGAGGTCCTCAGCAACGTCATGGCCGGCCTGGTAAAGTACGATCCAGACACGGGCGAGATCGTTGGCGACCTGGCGACGAGCTGGGACGTACAGGATAATGGGACCGTGTGGATCTTCCACCTGAGGCACGATGCGAAGTTTGCCGACGGCACCCCTTGTACAGCGCAGGACGTGGTTAGGAGTATTGAGAGGGTTATGAAGATCCAGGGCGACCCGAGCTGGCTAGTCACCGACTTCGTCGAGAACGTCACAGCCCTAGACAACTATATTGAGAGGGTTATGAAGATCCAGGGCTACCCGAGCTGGCTAGTCACCGACTTCGTCGAGAACGTCACAGCCCTAGACAACTATACTGTAAAGTTCACTCTGAAGACTCCCGCGAGCTACTTCCTAGCACTTGTCGCGACGCCCCCATACTATCCTGTCAGCCCCAAGTACCCCATGGACCAGATTGCGAGCGACGCAACGTGGGGAGGATGCGGCCCATACATGATAAAGGAGTGGATTAGGGATGAGAAGCTAGTCCTAGTACCCAACCCATACTATTACGGCGAAAAGCCGAAGAACAGCAAAGTGGTGATCTCATTCTACTCCTCCGCTAAGGCGTTGAAGGATGCTCTCCTATCCGGGCAAGTGGATATAGCTTGGAGGACCCTCAACCCAGAGGATATCCAGGATCTCAAGAGCAACCCCAACTATAATGTGATAGAGGTGCCCGGACTCTACATAAGATATGTCGTGATAAAGACTGATGCCCCGCCAACCGATAACGTGCTCGTGAGGAGAGCACTCGCCGCCGCAGTGAACAGGACGGAGATCGCCCAGCTAGTCTATAAGGGGACCGTGGAGCCGCTCTACAGCCTGGTCCCCGCAGGTCTATGGAGCCACGTGGACGTGTTCAAGGAGAAGTATGGAGATGGAAACCTCGACCTCGCGAGGCAGCTCCTCCAGCAGGCTGGCTACAGCGAGAGCAACAAGCTCCACATAGAGTTGTGGTATACTCCAACCCACTATGGTGATACAGAGCAGCAACTCGCAGCGGTCCTCAAGACGGAGTGGGAGAAGACTGGAATGATCACTGTCGATGTGAAGAGCAGTGAGTGGTCCCAGTACGTGGACCAGTTGAGGAATGGAGAGATGATGGTGAGCCTCCTAGGATGGTACCCCGACTACCTTGACCCCGACGACTACCTGACGCCGTTCCTAGCATCTTCAGCTAATGGGTGGACTGGTACAGGGTACTCTAACCCAACCGTTGACCAGCTGCTGAAGAAGGCGCAGATCCTTACAGACCAGGACCAGAGGGCTGAGATATACAAGCAGGTCCAGGAGATACTCGCGGACGACGTGCCCTATATACCATTGATACAGGGCAAGCTCTTCCTTGTGACCTCGCAGAACGTTGAGAGCCTGAAGGTAAGCCCGCTGATGTTCTTGCTCTACGACACCATACAGGTAAAAGGATAATTTAATACATTCATTTCTTTTTTAATTGGTTAACCAAACACGTATATAATCCTACTATGAACCAATCATTCAACGCGAGTCTGGGTGTTGATGGAGTGGGGCGACTGCTGCGCTACATAGTGGTTAGGGGGCTCCTCATAATCCCAACGATACTCATACTCTACACGCTAGTCTTCATACTCCTAAGAGTGATCCCCGGAAACCCCATCCTCTCAGCCCTGGGAACACACTATGTTCCACCAGAGATCCTCGAGGAGAAGATGCACAGGCTAGGCCTGGATAAGCCCCTAATATACCAGTACTTCGACTACCTGTGGAATATTCTCCACGGGGACTTCGGGGAGAGCATGGTTATAGAGGGTAGGTCGATATCTCGGGACCTAGCATACAGGATCCCCGCTACAGTCGAGCTGACTATCGCTGGCTTCACAGTCAGCGTTCTCCTCGGAGTAGCCACGGGGGCTCTGGCTGCGGTTAAGAGGGGGTCTAAGACAGACTATGCTATGAGGATATATGGTATAGTAGCCTACACGCTCTTCATACCCTGGCTTGGCTCCCTCCTAATACTCCTCTTCTCCGTATACCTAGGCTGGCTCCCTAGTGGGGGGAGGCTTGACCCGTCGATAAGCCTCGACAGGATAACTGGGATCTACACGCTAGACGCCCTATTGACGGGTAACATGGAGGCTTTCATCAATGCTGTCAAGCACCTAATTCTCCCCTCCCTCACCCTCGGCATAGTCCTTAGCGGCCCCTACACTAGGCTTGTACGCTCCAATCTATCCGACATACTGCAGGCTGACTTCATCCGGGCTTATAGGGCTAGGGGGCTTGCGGAGAGGAAGGTGCTCTGGTACGCGTTGAAGAACGCGATGATCCCAGTGGTAACATACATGGGGCTGCAGTTCGCTATATTATTGGGTGGAGCAGTCCTTACCGAGACGACGTTCTCTTGGCCCGGGCTGGGGAGCTACTTGTTCGAGAAGATACAGTATAGGGATTATAGTGCGATCGAGGGGACTATCATGGTTTTCGCCTTCATAGTTGGCATAGTGAGCCTCATCGTCGACGTCATCTACGCATTGATCGACCCGAGGATAAGGTACTAGGAGGGGGTGGTGTGGATGAGGACAGCTGAATTGCTCTTTGGAGGCGTACTGGCGAGGAAGCCTGGGAGAGGCCTAGTCCTTGCGGGCTTAACCATAATAATCGTGTTCACGCTCTTAGCGGTTTTCGCTCCTTGGATAGCCCCGTATAGCCCGACGGAAACCAGTGTTCCCCTTAAGCTTGCAGGGTCCCCGCAGCCGCCTGATCGCAGGCATATTATGGGTACAGCCGAGCTCGGCTACGATGTATTCTCGAGGATCGTCTGGGGGTCTAGGGTTGTCTTGTTCGTGGTGGTGCTCTCAGCTATACTATCAATGATTATAGGCGTACCCCTAGGCCTAGTGTCGGGCTTCTACGGCGGCGTGTTGGATAGGGGGCTCAGCATGATCATGGATAGCATCTATGCTTTCCCAGGCATAGTGCTCGCTCTAGCTGTTGCTAGCGTGCTCGGCCCCAGCCCCGCCAACGCCGCCATATCGCTGAGCGTGGTGTATGTTCCCACCTTCTACAGGATGGTTAGGGGCCAGGTGCTCGAGGTTAAGGAGAGCCTCTATATTGAGGCGGCAGAGGCGCTCGGGTACCCGAGCAGCCATATAATGCTCCACCACATCCTCCCCAACGTCGCCTCCACAGTCCTGGTGGTCTTCGGGTTAGCAGCTACAGACGCTATACTCACTGAGGCTGGCCTAGCATTCTTCGGCCTAACAGTATCCTATCCAAGCCCTGATTGGGGCCTCGATCTAAGGGTTGGCTTGAGGTACCTCGACAAGGGGGCGTGGTGGGTCACAGTCTTCCCGGGGCTAGCGATTACCCTCCTAGCCCTCGGCTTCGCCCTCGTCGGGGAGGGGCTTGGGGAGAGGTATGCGATTAGAACTGAGAGGTGAAGCGTCTTGGATGCCCTGGTGAGGATAGAGGATTTGAGCGTCCACTACTACACTCTCACCGGCGTGGTTAAGGCTGTTGACAGGGTAACCCTCGACCTGCCGCGGGGAGAGTTCGTAAGCTTCGTCGGAGAGTCTGGCAGCGGGAAGAGTACTCTTGCCCTAGCCCTCCTCAGGCTGATCCCTCCCCCCGGCAGGATAGCTGGGGGTAGGATCGTCTTTGAGGGGACTGATCTAGTAGGGCTGCCGGAGAAGAAGATGAAGGGGATCAGGGGCAGGAGGATCTCCATGGTATTCCAGGATCCTATGACCAGCCTAGACCCCCTGCGTAGAGTGGGGGAGCAGATAGCAGACGTATACCTCGAGCATGGGGTTGCAAGCGATAAGAAGGAAGCCTTGAAGCTAGCGGGTGAGGCTTTAGAGATGGTGGGCATGCCAAGGGATAGAGTCTACTACTACCCACACCAGCTCAGCGGAGGCCAGAGGCAGAGAGTGTTAATCGCTGCAGCCGTCGCGTTGAAGCCTTCCCTCCTCATAGCAGACGAGCCCACTACCGCCCTCGACGTGATCGTGCAGGCCAAGATCATGGACCTACTAGAGGACCTCATGAGAGAGCTCAAGATGACGGTTCTCCTCATAACCCACGATATAGCCCTCGCCTCCGAGAGGAGCAATAGGATCGCCGTAATGTACGCGGGGAGAGTGGTAGAGTACGGGCCTGTGGATGCGGTGATAGAGGATCCACTCCACCCCTACACCCGGGGACTCTTAGAGAGCGCGCCCGACCTATGGGGGGAGAAGAGGATCAAGGGCCTCCCAGGGACCCCTCCAGACCTCCGCAGACCCCCTCCAGGATGCCCCTTCCACCCGAGGTGCCCCAGGAGGTTCGAGCCCTGCGATAAGGTTGATCCATCCTATACGAGGGTTGGGGATAGGATAGTGCTCTGCCACCTATACTCGGGGTGAGATTGTATGGGTGTACTGGTGAGTGTTAGGGGGTTGAAGAAGTACTTCGTCCAGGGAGGAGGATTCCTTGGCGGCGAGAAGCAGATCGTGAGGGCTGTTGATGGGGTCAGCTTCGACATAGCTAGGGGGAGACGCTCGCCCTAGTCGGGGAGAGCGGGTGTGGAAAGACTACTACGGGGAGGCTTGTCCTCCGCCTCCTCGAGCCTGATGAGGGAAAGATAGTCTTCGACGGCATTGATATAACCCACATGAGTAGGAAGGAGCTCCGCCCACTCCGGAGGAGGATGCAGATGATCTACCAGGACCCCTACGCCAGCCTCAACCCGAGGAAGCCTATCGGCGAGGCTATAGCAGAGCCCCTCATAGTCCATGGCCTAACTGACAAGGAAGAGGCGAGGAAGCGAGCCACTAAGATGCTTGAGAGGGTAGGGCTCACACCCCCCGAGGACTTCTATAATAGGATACCGAGCCAGCTGAGCGGGGGGCAGAGGCAGAGGGTGGTTATAGCCAGAGCCATGATATTGAAGCCAGACTTCGTAGTGGCGGACGAGCCCGTGTCAATGATAGACGTCTCGATGAGAGCCTCCATACTAGAGCTCCTGAAGAGCTTCCAACTGGAATACGGCCTGTCAATGCTGTTCATAACCCACGACCTCTCCGTTGCAAGGCTGATAGCCGACAAGATAGCTGTCATGTACCTCGGGAAGATCGTGGAGTACGGGCCCGTTGACGATGTGCTACAAGACCCTAGACACCCCTATACTGCGGCGCTAGCCACTGCTGCTCCAAGCATTCGGAGGAGGAGGAGGAAGAGGCTGGACATAAAGGGTGAGGTAGCAGATCCGAGGAACATACCCTCGGGGTGCAGGTTCCACCCAAGGTGCCCCTTCGCGAAAAGAGACTGCTCCCTGAAGGAGCCCGTGCTCAGGGAGGCGGACCCTGAGAGGCTTGTGGCATGCCACTACCCGCTCGAGGAAGGCTTCCTGAAACGCTGGCTGGGAGGGTAGCCGGCGTCTCATGCGGGCCTTGTCATCAACAGCGGCGCTCACACCCTGCTGAAGAGGGGGTCACGCCGCCTCTAGACCCGGGTTCCAGAACCCTGTCACCCGCCAGCCACCCTCCACCAGGATCCCCACGCGGGGAACCCTTATTACATTCCACCACCCAGAAATACTGTTACTGGTGCCTGGCTGGAGGGCCCGTAGCTCAGCCAGGCAGAGCGGCGGGCTCCAAACCCGTAGGTCGGGGGTTCGAGTCCCCCCGGGCCCACCACACACGTAGGTCCCGGGAGCTAGAGATAGGGGCCCTCCACCCTTTGCCTGCATCCAAATCCTAATATCCTGAGCCCGTGCCCCGCGCTCCTAACATGGATCAAGGTTAAACCTTTATCCCAGGTAATTGAATCCTTCAATGGGGTCTCATAATGGTTAGGAGGAAACCATACGTCACCCACATACTCGAAGCAAACAGCGATGGCAGCGTAACCATATATGGTATAGGGAAGCCTAAGAAGCTAATGCTCCCAAGTGAGGTGGCGGAGTGGGCTAGTAATAGCGTGATCGCTAGAAGGCTCCTAGAAGAACTGATCACCCACTACAAGTTCCGGGCGAGACTGAGCCATCCAGGTAGCCTGAGAAGCCTGCTCCTACTCCTATACTCGAGAGCCCACAGGATACCGCCGTACAAGACCGCTAGGAAGTATGGTGTCGCACCGGAGCAGCTCTACAGGATAGAGAGGGGGCTCAAGAAGGATGGATTATACGAGCTTGTCATGAACCTGTTAGCCCTGGAGTCGGAAAACCCCTAAAAACCCCTCACACCCAATAGATTCATGCGCGGAGGGCGCCGGGGTAGCTCAGCTAGGTAGAGCGCCGGGCTGTTAACCCGGTGGTCGGGGGTTCGAGTCCCCTCCCCGGCGCCACCGAATCCTCCTATAGACTTGAGAATTACTGGAAATATCCCCTTGTGTTGCTTGTTGCTGTCTATGCCGTGTTCTCCTACTATTTTATTATAGGGGTGCGGTCTGGCGGATTGTTGGATATCCGATATATCGGGGGTAGACATGGGGAGGCTGTGGACGAGGAACGTGGTGGCACTGACCCTCTACAACGTGTTCAGGGGCTTCGCTGTAGGGGGATTCATGACACTCTTCCCCATGTATATGAAGTATCTTGGCTACTCTATGAATAGTATTGGGGGTGTTATATCTGTTGGAAGCATCCTACTATCCATTATACTCCCAGTTATAGGGTATATGATTGACAGGTATGGGTCCCGGTTGATGGTGACTGTAACAGGCTTCCTCCTCGTCCTCGCAATGCTCCAAGCCATCCTCGCAGGCAGCCTTATAGGTTTAGGCGTCGCTTACGGCCTCTTCCTATTCAGCTTCCTGGCAGGGCAACCTGCTAGGATGAGCTTCCTCGCCTCCAGCGTTGGGGCTTCTAGGATGGGTGAGGCTGTAGGTTTATCTGGGGGCGTGTTTAGTGCTTCGAGGACTCTTGGCCCCCTTGTCTCGGGGATTGTGGCGCGGGTTTGGGGTTTTAGGCCGGCTTTCATCATGCTTGAGGCTTCAGCTCTCCCGGGGCTCGCCGCCTTCATAGTATTGAGTGAGCCCGCTCCATCCCTGGACAAACCTAAGAGTATTATTGAAGCCTACAGGTATCTTGCGAGGCCCCCTAAGCCCTTCGCACTGGTACTTGGCTTCGTCTCCCTGGACAGGTTCGCTTGGAGCCTCTGGTTCCCTATGCTGAGCGCCCACCTCTATGCTTCTGGTTATGGGGAGGATCAGGTCGGCTACATTATAACCTTGTCTGGGGTTGTGAGGACAATAACCCTCCCCCTGGTTGGGGGGTGGGTGGATAAGCTGGGTGCTTGGCTCGCAATCTCTGTTGGAGAAGTTGCAGGAGGCTTGGCCGCACTCCTCTACGCTGCCCCCTCCAACTGGATCAATGTAGTAGGAGCATCCATTGCAATGGGTATTGGTATAGCGGTATGGATACCTGGCTACAATAGTCTAATAGCTAAGGTTACCGGGGGGACTGGGGGAGCATATGCAGCTGCAAATACTGCGAGGAGCCTCTTGGGCTCACCAGCCCCCGTAGCCGGAGGCTTCCTCTACGATTCAATTGCCCCAGGAGCCCCCTTCCTAGCTAGCACCCTACTACTAGCTGGGGCAAGCATCTATGCAATAACCCTGCTACGAAGGGTTGAGGAGGCGCCCCCGAGAGCATAGTATAGTATGCTTCCCATGGGGTTTCCTCCAGCCTGGGGGCCCCGGGGGGCTCTCAGCGCCTGTGGAGCGGATAGCTCGTTGGGCCATCTCAAGCCCCTTCCATGGGACCTCACTCGGCTAAGAGGGTATCGACTCCGAGCTTTTCCACGATTGAATTGTAGATTGAACGCCAGGTATCACCCGTTGACTCAATGATCACGGAGACCCAGGGGCCCAGTATGAGGCCGAAGAGGACATCGCTTAGCCAGTGGACGTGTAATAGGATCCTCGAGAGGGCTATGAGGAGCGCATAGGTCCACCAGAGTAGACGGTACCTGGGGAGCCTCCTATCGAGGAAGTATGCTAGGATCGACGCCCTTGTAGCGTGGCCCGAGGGGAACGCGTAGTAGTCGGCGTTCACCAGCGCCTGTAGAATTGCCATGCTCATCGGGGACTCGCCGGGCCTTGGAACCTGTGTAAGCGCCTTCAGTAGGGCAACCAGGATCATCCCCGCTACTAGGGCTACTATGAAGTTCAGGGTGTCCAAGCTAACCCTACCCCTCCTCCTAACATCCCATATGATAAAGGCTAGAGCGTATACTCCGAAAGCCAGGCCCGCGGTACCAGTCAGGAATTCAATCCAGAGGGAATTCACCTGGGGGGTGCGAGCCGATACAGTACTGTCCACTCCATTGAATAATCCGAGGACCTCGGCTACAACCATGAACACAACAAGTAAGGTCAGGAACCCTAAGAGCAATGCCCTCGAATCACGCATCACCCAAACCCATTTATCACTCAAACCCGGGAATAGCCTGAATAAATTACTTAGTCCTCGTTTCAGTGTCTTTTGGATTCTTCAGTATAGGAGTAGGTAGCCTTGAGCTTCAGGGTTGCGATAGCCATAGATAACCTGGAGACCAAGCCACTAGTAGTTAACCCCATAACACCCGACTATGAATCATCCTCCACCCCCAAATGCTTCAAGATACTCCAGGGTTAACTCCATCTACCCCAATACATCGGATTGGATCATAAACCCCAATCTCCTCCAGGATATGTGTTAGATCAATCCCCCTCCACCTAATACCAAGGATCCCAGCTATATCCCTCGGCATCCCCAATATTCTCAGACTCACTATCCCTATCAGGCATTATTAAGCCAAAAACCCTTCCTCCACCCAACAGCCCTAACAGCCAAGAAAGCAGTAACTGTGGAGTCAATAACCACCACTCAAACCCAGAATCACTCCATCCTTCCCAAACCTACTCACCGTATCAACGATAAAATCAGTAGCCCCCCCCCCCCCCCAACAACACTCTCATAATCTAGATTCTCATGCTCAGCCAATAATTCATTCAACATCCACTCACCAATAAACTATATAACATGTTTCAATTTTGTTTTAAACATATAATAGTGAGTACCTGGGTGAGTCTAGCCTCTCTTAGTTTTGCTTGTTTTGAACGAGCCGGAGCACCTTCCTACCCTGCCTCCACTCCTCTTAGTTTTGCTTGTTTTGAACTGATAACTGGAAGGTTACCGCTAGTGCTGGGGAAATCTCTTAGTTTTGCTTGTTTTGAACTTAGCAATTATCTGTGGCGGTAGACCCTCCTCTCTTAGTTTTGCTTGTTTTGAACCGGGTATATCAAACTCGTTAAATCCTCCTGCCACTCTTAGTTTTGCTTGTTTTGAACGAGTGATACCAATATAACGCCTTCTATCTCGTCCTCAGCTCTTAGTTTTGCTTGTTTTGAACTGGGCTGAGTCCAGGGGACTGGGAACGCCGTCACTCTTAGTTTTGCTTGTTTTGAACTGGATATTGAGGGTAGATTGGGAAGGAAGATAAACTCTTAGTTTTGCTTGTTTTGAACTTGCTTGTTTTGAACTGAGACCCAGACCCGCGATAAGCCAGTCTCTTAGTTTTGCTTGTTTTGAACTTGTGGCAGTATTGGCTGGGTGGTTTCTATGACTCTTAGTTTTGCTTGTTTTGAACACAGCTATCTCAACATCAACCATAGGGTCATCGCTTCTCTTAGTTTTGCTTGTTTTGAACACATCTCAGTAGGGTTCCAGCCCTGTGACGGCTCTTAGTTTTGCTTGTTTTGAACTCACCTTTGGGTATCCTAGTCTCTCAAGCTCTACCGGCTCTTAGTTTTGCTTGTTTTGAACTGGTTTTTATCATAGGATCGGTATCTATCTCGTTTAAAAACTCTTAGTTTTGCTTGTTTTGAACCTGATAACGGTTAACACCCTGACTCTCGATCTCTCGGCTCTTAGTTTTGCTTGTTTTGAACCCGCCTGAGAAGGGACCCATAACCAAGGCGACTCTTAGTTTTGCTTGTTTTGAACTGTAAAGATGAGGAGGGGAAGCACCCGCCTGCCCACCTCTTAGTTTTGCTTGTTTTGAACCCTTCTTGGAGATAGCGGCTGAGTTGTACCCCTCTTAGTTTTGCTTGTTTTGAACGGAGGAAAACGGCGGGTGGAGGAAAATATACTTACCCTCTTAGTTTTGCTTGTTTTGAACTGGAGGATACAAGCTTACCATTATAGTAAAACTCTTAGTTTTGCTTGTTTTGAACCTGCTAATAGCCACCATCCACAGCGCAATGCTCTTAGTTTTGCTTGTTTTGAACCCGAGCAAGAAAATAAGGCCAGCGACATGCTAGTAATAGCTCTTAGTTTTGCTTGTTTTGAACGAAGAGGGATAATACTCATACCAAGTTACTGTTAGACTCTTAGTTTTGCTTGTTTTGAACGCGTTAAGCAATAGTGGATTCGGGGTAGGATGGGACTCTTAGTTTTGCTTGTTTTGAACGTGAATGTAGGCGAGAAGATTGATATAGGATTGATATCTCTTAGTTTTGCTTGTTTTGAACATGCGGTGTGGAGGATGGCGTATAGAAAACACACTCTTAGTTTTGCTTGTTTTGAACTGGTAGCTTCCCATTCACTGTTTCTATCGTTGTCTCTTAGTTTTGCTTGTTTTGAACTGTTAATTTCATAATAGTGTTCGGTAAAGATTCGAGTCTCTTAGTTTTGCTTGTTTTGAACGGGAGGAGGGCAAGGAGCTCCTAGTCACGCTTGGATTGGACTCTTAGTTTTGCTTGTTTTGAACATTATAGACGGCAGCGCCGAGAAGGCGGCCGACTCTTAGTTTTGCTTGTTTTGAACGCGGGCGGCTGAATAACGCAATATAATAATGCTCTTAGTTTTGCTTGTTTTGAACTAGTATAAAGCCAAAGCCGAAGCCGAAGCCACAAAAACCTCTTAGTTTTGCTTGTTTTGAACCGGGAACCGATGCCGGTCTCACACGACTCATGCGCAAAACTCTTAGTTTTGCTTGTTTTGAACGATCAAAACGAAGAGCAAGAAGATGAAAAAATTGAACTCTTAGTTTTGCTTGTTTTGAACTGGGGAGGGAGAATAGCCATGCCTGCCGCAGTATTCCGTCTCTTAGTTTTGCTTGTTTTGAACGCAGGAAGGAGAGGCCGATACTGGTCGCCAGGAGGGCGCCTCTTAGTTTTGCTTGTTTTGAACAGGAGCGCCTGCTTAGTCTTCATATAGTAGAGCTTCTCTTAGTTTTGCTTGTTTTGAACGTGAGCGGGGTGACAGGGACCCCAAGCGATTTCTCTTAGTTTTGCTTGTTTTGAACTTCATGGTCCATAAGGGCTGTTCCTCTCCGGGCGCCTCTTAGTTTTGCTTGTTTTGAACCTGGGCTATCGATACCGCCATGCTTGTCATCCCCCTCTTAGTTTTGCTTGTTTTGAACAAGAAATAAAAGATACCCTGGAAGAGCTGCGGGAAATAGTCTCTTAGTTTTGCTTGTTTTGAACGCGCACCCGTGAGGTTCTTCACCATCACGTAGCTGGCTCTTAGTTTTGCTTGTTTTGAACTAGATTTAGTGGATTTGCTGGAGGACTTGGCTGTACTAGACTCTTAGTTTTGCTTGTTTTGAACCTGAAAAAAGGGGGTTCAGGACCCCCTAACAGATTATACTCTTAGTTTTGCTTGTTTTGAACTAAGAGGTTGGGTGGGTATCCCGGGGAGGAGCTAACTCTTAGTTTTGCTTGTTTTGAACTTGCAACTATTCAACAAGAAGAAATATTTGCTCAACTCTTAGTTTTGCTTGTTTTGAACTAAGGGCTTCCTTCACCGGGAATCCATTTGATACCTCTTAGTTTTGCTTGTTTTGAACGCCGAATCAGATGACCCACATTCCCTCGTTTTATTCTATACTCTTAGTTTTGCTTGTTTTGAACGAGAAGGATAAGAGGGGACTAGCGCTAGGGGGATACTCTTAGTTTTGCTTGTTTTGAACTGAACTCCCTCTCAGGCTTGTTGAGGATGTCCGCTCTTAGTTTTGCTTGTTTTGAACCAAGACTGTCTCCAGGGTCCATGCAACGGGAGAGACCTCTTAGTTTTGCTTGTTTTGAACGAGGGAGAGAGTGATGGCTAAGGATAAGAGGATTTGTGCTCTTAGTTTTGCTTGTTTTGAACCCGTCTAACGAGAATGCGAAGCACCTTACTGCCTCTTAGTTTTGCTTGTTTTGAACTTGAGAAAGATTTGGTTTACCCACTCATTAGAGGTAGCTCTTAGTTTTGCTTGTTTTGAACTAGCCTGTTTGTGTGGTTCTTTTTCATTGTTTTTATCTTGGGGTGGGGATCCCTAGTTCCAACTGGATCCCCGCCCGGCGTGGCCCATGCTTGCTGGTTGGACAAAAAGTTTTTAAATCTATCTGTGTTGGAGAGGGGCTACTACCAGTCTTACGCTGGGAAAAACGAACCAGTTGGATAAATAAAATATATTATCGGTTCGATATCCTATAATATTTAGTATCGGAATTTTATTTTTAGATCTAGATTTCTGCGAGGAATCCTGGAGTCGGAAGGGGGGAGATGTTGGGTTTGTTGTTTTTAGGATTGTATTTTTATCCCTTCTTGTGGTTTTGGGAGATTTTATCTAACTCTTTTTCCTCTTCGCGTACTGGGAGCGATCCCAGGCAACCGTTAGCCTCGTCCTCCTGCACTTTCCTTCTAGGTGTTTTGCTAGGCAGAATGCTTTTAGGTGTAGTTGTTGGTAGATTGTCTTTCTAGTTCTCTTGTGTTGTAGAGTTAGGTACTCGTATAGTGTTTTTATAGCCTTCCTCACCCATTCTTGTGTGAGCTCGCCGGTCTCGTCCAATTGTGGGAGGCCTTCATTGTTTATCATCTGTATTGTCGCTTCAATTGCCACTGGCTTGAACATCTCGATGTAGTCGAATGTTAGCGGGGTGCTGTATCTTGTCCTGTGGAGGAAGCCGTATGTAGGGTCTAACCCTGCCGCGATCAGTGCTTTAGTGGCGAGGGAGTATAGGACTGCGTACATTACTGATAGGGTCTTGTTAAACGGGTCCGGGTGTCTGGGCTTCCGGCCCGTGAAACCGTATTCATCCTTAAGAGTCTCTAGTAGCTCTGGCCTTACTAGTTCTACTAGCTTCTGCCAGAGGGTGTGGGAGGCCATGGCCTCCCATGACCGTATGCTCTCCTCGTAGAGGGATGGGTCCCCTGGCGTGCTTGGCGGGTCCGGGATGCCTGGAGGCGGAGTCTTGTGGTATGTGAGGATGTTCTGCATGCCTTTTACTTTAGACTTTATATACTCCAGCGCTATTCCTAGGGCCTT
This sequence comes from Thermodiscus maritimus, assembly GCF_055382595.1. Lineage (NCBI taxonomy): Archaea > Thermoproteati > Thermoproteota > Thermoprotei > Acidilobales > Acidilobaceae > Thermodiscus > Thermodiscus maritimus. The sequence goes on along the minus strand of NZ_AP042434.1, from coordinate 501,537 downwards.
CTCCTTCACTAGCTGGTATTGGAGCCTCCTGTAATTGTTGTATCTTGTACCTATTGGGTTGACGAGTACTGAGACGCTGTCCATGGCTAGGATTGCGAGGGGTATGTTATGCATTGATAGGACTGGGGGTAGGGATGACCTTATCCTGACACGAGAGCCTATCACAAGAACCGCGTCAACGTCTCGGAGCCCGCGCTCCACGATTCTATCCGCTAGTTTAATAATGAGAGTGGATCTCCCCTTAACTCCCAGCTCTTCCGCCCTCTTCACGACTACAAGGCGCATTCTTAAACCTCCCTGTGGGGGCAGTAGTCTGCTAGCTCGCAGAGACTGCATAGATTGGGATCCTTCTTGTAGTGGTTCTTCCCTTCGATAATCTTCTCATGGATGCACTCCTGGTCCTCCTTGGAGAGTAGTTTATACATTACCTTCTGGGGGGAAGCGATTATGACTCCAACAGGTATTAGGCTCTCATAGTAGAGGGCTGTAGCGCGGAGCAGGGCCTGCCACGGCTTGGCCCTGTTTATACCATGCGAGGACACCTCTATATACAAGTTCATGAGGCCGTAGCCCGTGTCTAGGATATATACGAGGTCGGCCTTCGAGAGGGCGCATAACTGCTCATCCCCTCTCCTAAACCCTATCACTAGGTCATACTCTCTAGCCCCGCTCACGATACACGGTTTTCTCCTGCCTCCTCTGGAGCATGGCTTGACCACGTCTAGGAAGATATCGTTCACAAGTCTTACTAGATTGTCATGTGGCTTCTTGCTCTCCTCTGCAGTTGGGTAGGAGGGTTGGTCTAGAGGCGTTGATCCGTGCCATAGCAGGTTTAGGGCGTGGCGGCAGAGCATAGCCCAGCCTAGGAGGTTGAGCCTAGTATACCTCGAACCTTCTCTCCTGCACGATGTAGTGATCTTTTCCATCAAATACGTGTGCCCTCTGGTATTCGTCCTCTCTAACGACGATGATAAATAGTGAGTCGCCTTCTTCAACGATTTCCTTAGCTCGCTCCGCAATAATCTGCGCAGTTGTCGAGGTTCCTGGCCCTGCATAGACGCTGCGGTTAACTCTTGAGAGACCCATTTTGCGGAGGAATCTTCGCAGCTTTCCCCTCCTCTTCTCCTCCCCGATGTCGTATGTGACAATTACGATCACCTCGCGCCCGCCTCATATGAATACGACTGCATACCTGCTCCCCTTGGGGGCAGAGATCTCTGCACCCTCACCGGTATAGGATAGGTATTCTGAGACCTCTCCCCCGAAGTCGCCCAGGTAAACTAAGGTATCCTTTGCCTGTGGAGCTTCGAGGGTTATACGATCGCCGATAGAGATTCTCCCATTTAACAATTTCATGAGAAGGCGAAGCTCTACTATTCTTCCAGAGAAGGGTGAGGGGTTTTTCTCAACGATGACTTTCAGGGTAGATCTCTCCGGCTCGAGGCTTATCCAAAGGGTTCCCTCATTATCAATTCCCTTTATCTTAAAATTCCTTACAAGTAGCCCTATGGAAGCCTCTCCTCTAACCTGGTTACCCATCCCCGAATCTATCTTGTAAGCCACTGTGAAGCCTGTCCGCCTAAACATTAGTAGCTTTGCGAGGGAGCTTGGCCGCCCCGCATAAGCTCCAAGCAGGGATCGTGCTTCCTGCCTGAGACTTTGGAGGCCGTCTCCCAACTTTTTGGCCCCGGAGATCCTTGCGAGGGAGGCGATGCCGAGAGAGTATATGAGTTTCCTTCTCATCCTCCGGAATTCCTCGGGTAGTAGGTTGGCGACATCCCTCCTCCTCTTCGGATAGTCAGGGTATACTCTCTTCACCCAGTCAACGAGCTCGTAGTATCCCATTCTCCCACGAGGCGGGTTCTCCTCCAACGCATAGGCGGGCAGGACGAGATATACCTTTGAATCGACTCCTCTTCTCCCAATTCTCCCAATCCTTTGAACCACATCCTCGGAAGATGTTCCGGCCGTGACGCCAAGCACCACTCTGCCAAGGTTTACTCCCTGCGTGGTTGCCTCACTCCCAACAATAATGTTGGAGCCTGGAGTACAGTCTTCCTGAGGAATTATAGAGGCTATACAGTCAACCTTCAGCCCCCTGCTAGATAGGCTTCGGGCTAGGACCGATACCATCCACAGCCTGTCTAGTATGATTAACGCCTTACCAGCCCTTAGCGTTCTCAGCATCGCCAACAAATCATTCTCTACAATGCTAGGGACCCTATCCGACGCCCTAAAGTAGGCAGTATATCCTCTCCCAGCGTCTTCTACTGGCAAGAGTATGAACTCTGTATCCCCTCTCACGGGGAACCCATCGCCTCCCCCAGCTAAATTTGCCCTTACACTAACCGGATTAAGCTGGACGTGGGGCTTGATTTCTTCTAGGATATCCTCGGCTGGGGTTGCCGAGGAGAATACTATTGGGTTCTCGCCGCCTATGTACTCTTTGTAGAGTTTGAGGATTGCAATGAGAGAATCTACCTCGTAGGGACCGTAAAGGTGGAACTCGTCTATGAATAGTGGCAGCTGGAATAGTCTCTGGGCTGTTGCGATGCTCCCTACCTCTTCCCTAACCATTACTTGTGTTTCTCTAAGGATGTCATCTACCTCCTCCAATGTCTTCCCCTCTGCGAGAGCTACCAGTATGTTGTGCAGTGTTTTCCCAACCTTGTTGAAGTCGCGGTAGGCTCCCGTGGATACTAGCATGTATGTGTCGGGGGTCGCAAACACTATGAGGTATGTATCCTCTTTCCTAGCATACTTGTTGTAGATCCCCTCTACCAGGTGTTCAATAACCTCCCTCTTGGGTTCACCGTTGGGGGAAGTGATATACCTGCCTGAGAGGGCGAGGAGGATAACATACCGGCTCCCAGCCCAGGCGTTCCCAGCCCGTGAAGTGTCAACCTTATACACTATAAGGGGGCTCTCCCCGATTATTCTCCCTGCCCTGCAAAGTTTTCCCTGGTCTGAGTCTTTTGCATCTATTATCTCAGCTCCTAAATGCTCTACTAGGATTTCTTCTACAGTGCACATTTGGTTCAAGAGGAGAGTATTGTTTGGATATAACGCGATGAAGCCCCTAAGCTTATGATTCCCGGGAATTGTCACCCCTTTTTCAGTATTGAGGAGTAGGGTAAGAGTCTTCCCTGACCCGGTTGGAGCTGTCAGGACAACATCTTCACCCCTGTTCACGAGTTCGTAGACTTCCGCCTGGAACTGGTTGAGGGTTAGCGTGTCCGATAACTGCTTCTTAGAAAATGGTATTGAGAAGGCCTGCACGAGTATTATAGGTGCAGCTGATGACATTACTACTCAGCCACCCTAAGGGATGGCAGTACTACTACTTGTTCCCTAGAACCGTGCCTCACCTTGTAGACTAGAGCTCTCTCGGCGACCCCGAACGAGGCGATCTGCCCAGCTCCATGATCTAATAGTATAGAGTATCCTTCAACACTCACAACATCTTTCAGGTTGAAGGGGTGGGTTACTCTCTGCCACTCCTTAATAGCAACCCTAACAGGGGTTAGGTGCACCCGGAGGACCCCGCTTCTCTTCGCTCCTATTCTTGTAACTATTCTCTTAGGGAGCTCCCGTCTTGACACGATAAGGGTTCTTAGGATTGAACCAGGCATTAATACTACGTTTTTAGTGAAAAACGGGTAGGCTAGTCTAGGCCTGCCTCTTAATGTAACTATGCCTTCATTCTGGGCGGCCATTAATATCTCGGATAAGACAGCCTTTGCTACTATAGCCGGATATGCATATACCCCGTATTCCTGGTATAGTTTTATTGGCTCCTTATACTTTGTATGGTTGAATATTGATACGTAGCCAACATCGGGGTCTACTATATATCCTGCTAGAGCTAGTGTAAGGCCATAGTTGTGGACAACCGGCTGTATATTGTGGACGTAGTATTTAGTGGTAGGGTGCGCCCTGCTGTGATACCATAGCATCCCATCTATTCTAATATCGGCGTGATAGTACCAGGGCAACTCTCTCCAGGCCCCCAGGGCTCCTATCCGGATTTTGAGCCCTTTCCACGCCGTTGTTGCTGCTTACCTCCGCCTCTCAGCTCTTCTGTTATCAATTTATAGAGCTGCTTTATGTATGATATGCTGCTCTCCCATAGGTCCTTTATTGCTCCATCTGGATCGCTTGGATCAACTCTGCCAATGATATCCTCGTTGCTTAATGGGGTGAATCCTAATTCCTGCAGTTTTTTCTTCAAGTGATTTATTATCTCGCTCGGCTTTGTTATTCCCTGCCCCGCTATTTCATCGGCTAACTCTAGGGCGGTTGACACTGAGTGGTTGCCGCATCTTACTCCTAACAGGCGTACTCTTATCGTGCCGTATACTCCGCTTCTACCTCCTATTTCCTCTATGGTGGCTAGCGAGTAGAGTGTTGCAAGAAGCTCTGGCTCTGTTACATCATTTAGGACTACCCTTCCAATGAAGATAGTTCCTGGCATAACGTGGATCTCGCTGAATAGCGCACCGCCGGTGGTGGATATGTGCCCCTCTGTTACCTTATTGTGGGTCTCTGGCTGGATCATCCTGGCGGTGGCGAAGGCCGGATCGAAGTGGACTCTTGTCTTGATCCCTATACTCATGTTTCCACTAGCTACTGAGAACTGGGCCTGGGTTAGTGCGGCACCGAATATTGCGCACGCCGGACAGTAGCCGTCCATCCCAATATCAGTTAGCTTCTCTCCGCCACCCTTATCAGCTAGTGGAGGCTGGATAGTGCAATTCCACCCTTTCTCTAAGTGAGTCTTTGCCTTCACGAAGCCAAGATCAGCGGCCTGCTCTATGTACTTGGAGAGATCGGCTCCAGCGTCCCTGTGTGCTCTGAGGATCTGCAGCGTCCTCCTCCTTACCACGGCCATTAGCTTCTGCGGCTGTATTATGGGGACACTTAGCCCAGTCTCGGGCAGGGTTGCCTCATTGATGTCCCCCGGACCCTCCGTTCTCAACAGTAGTAGATTGGCTGCCTCGATAGTGAATACTACTTCTATCCTCTTACCATTAGGGAAGAGCCTTCCAGACTCATCTACTTCCCTAAGGCACGACTTCACGCTATCAAGCCAAGACTCAGACGTCACGGGCTCTCACCTCCCATCTCACTCTCTGAGGTGGGGCCCTGCTCAGGGCCCTGTTTGGAAAAAATGTAAGAGGCTACCTCTCTCCCGACCGGGGGAATCTTATTATACCTGGCCATCTCGGCAATAGCCGCTAGGGTCATGTTCATCAACCTTATCCTGGCACCAATAGGAAGGTCGCGGGTCGTCTCCCTGAACCTTCTAAGAAGCCCGACTAGAAGGTTGGCGAAGCACTCCCTACCCTTCTTGCTTGTTATCCTGTCTGGGACGTTTGACTCGGCTGTGACGGGAATATATTCTTCGTACCGGTCCCATACCATGAAGACTAGGGTCTCCAGTGCCTTTCTAACCTCCTTAACGTATGCATGTGTGGATTTATCCTGCCCGTGACCCACGATGGAGCCTAGTATGCCGGCTAGGGCCCCTGCATAATAGTCTACCCCCCGGCCGGGATCATACTTGCAGAGATCCTTTCCCGCGTCCACACTTAACCACCTCCCAGTCTAACCCTAAGGGATTCCAGGATAGAGTAGAGTGAGGGGGAACCGTATTGGAGGAGGAGGGGGGAATGCTGAGGAGGATAATCTAGCACCTCTAGTACTGCTGGGAGGTTCTCATTAAGCCTGTACTTCCTATAATATAACTCTACGATGGAAGCCATTGAGCTAGCCACGTAGGGAGTGTACCTGCCAATCACTTTATCGGAGGGCGGATAATCATACAATGGCTTCTTTCCCTTATAGTATGTGAGGAGATTCTCGCTTGGAACCCGTGGTGGCTCCTCTGATATTGTTAGAGGATATATTCCCCAGGCTCTGAGTACCCCTGCATGAGTCATGTCTGCTACCCACTCCCTTACATGTTCCCTAATCTCGTTCCGGTAAGGGATGTATACTGTCGATGAGAAAACGTCGTAGACGTAGTTTGGCTCCCCATAAGTACCTATGTCCTTGACCACTTCATTAAGCGTATCCTCCCAGTCATCACTGTAGAATAGACCTAGTACACTGTCAACCCTCGGAATCCCATTACCTAGGATAGTCCGGGCTAACTTGTTCATAAGCAACCCCACATCTCTTAGAACTTCGACTGGAACAGGCGGTCGTATTGTGAGGCTTATGAGATAATCCGTGTCTAATCTACTCCTAACTATAGCGTCTCCTAAGCATAAGGGGTCTACCGCATAGCCTACTCGTGGATTCCTCATAATCGTATTGACATTGCCAGGGTAGAGAGTTCTGTTCCACTGCTCTGTCTTGATCTTACTATTAAAGAACTGAAGGAAGTCGCCGGGCACGCCTACTGGCGTCCGGAGACCACATATAGGACATGTATATGTGCCTTCAGCGAACTCCACACCGTTTAACTCGATACCTTGCAACATATCCTTTACATGGCTTGGGAGAATCACCCTCCCCTGGATCCTTGACCTATAACCGTAGTAGATAAGGGCTATCTTGTAAGAGTTACCCCTGAAGTCGGGGTGCACGCCCTCATCACAATTCCCCTTAGTGTACCTATGCTCGCTGCAGTGCCTTGGCTTAGACCTCCCAGAGCACTCCTCACGGCATCGAGGGTTATCGCAGCAGTCCGAGTCCCAGCGTAGATAACCCTCAGTAGTCGCATCGATTAGCCCTTTTCCGTCTAGCCCTTCTCTAACAACGTCCCAGCTTATGGAGGCCACATTATTCCGGGTGGACGTGGGATCACTTGTGATAATAGCGAGCCCCATCGGCGTTGAGACTGGTACTACAAAGTTGGGCGATTCCCCGGCATAGTCCAAGATCTGTTCGTAAACTATCCTGCTGAGTAGGCTTCTTAAGTGAGGCTGGGGGATAGTAATGTTGAGTAGTAGTATGTCTAGGTCAATACCGAGGTCCTTTCTAGCTTCTGCTAGGATTGAGACTATATCAAGGGGGTTGCTGACTCCCTGGAGGCGGTCTGATATCCAAAGGAGCCTCCTCGCAGACCTTGGAAGCGTGGGGTCTAGCATTGTCTCAGCAGGATTAGTTACTAGATATGTTAAGTAGTATTTTGCTTCATCGGGGGTTAGACCGTAGGCCTCAAGGCCCTCTTCTACCCATTGACGGACTCCTTCGAGCGATGATTTATCTATGATTCCCATTTTCTGGGCCATGTCGTGGAGGAAGCCTACTATGAATGCTTCCTCTTCATCGATCGTGTCTTCAGAGATCTTCTTGTATTCACTTATGAATAGCTGGAATGTAGTAGCTACGCTATAGCTGTGGAGCCAGAGGCTTATGCTTGTCCAGTATTTGGCTGGGAGTGCTGCTAGTGGGGGTGGTAGGAGGGTGTATGCTAATCTTAGTCTCTCCTCGGTTTCCAATATACCCCCCAACTCTATATTCTGATGTAGTCTTACTATTTAAGTCTTACTATACAGGGTTAACTCAACAATAGTAACCCTTTAATAGGTGAATAATACACCGCTCCCTCGTGGCGAGTGTGGGGTGGGTGATTGCATAATCATCCCTGTCGGGGTGACCAAGGAGACCGTTTTGAGCCTAGTATCAGCCTCGAGCCTGGGTGAGAAGCTTGAGTGCCTCGTAGCCGTAACGGTCGCAGGCCTCGAGGAGGAGAAGAAAGCGATACTCGCGGGCCTAGAAGACAGCGCACGCTCAATGGGCCTAGTCTATAAAGAACTATGGGTTAAGAGGGAGATCTCAGATTTCGCCTCGACGCTCCTAGAAGCCCTCCTAGAGCATAAGCCCACTCGTGTCTACTTGTCGCTGCTCAGCGGCTCACGGTTCCTCTACCCCATACTGACCCAGGTCCTCCTATACTACTGGAGGCTCACTGGGGCGAGCGTCTACATCCTCCAGGGAATCGAGGGCGGTCCTTGGAGGGCTGAACCCCTTCCCGGATATGCTACAGTCGAGCTACCTCAGGGTCAGAGGAGGGTGTTTATACAGATCTACGAGCATCCAGGCGAGGAGCTCAGGACTATGGAGGACCTGATAGAGAAGTATGGTTATGGTAGGAGCATTTACAAGATCCTAAGAGAGCTGGAGGTGAAGGGGCTTATAGTGTGGAGGAGGAATAGGATACGGAAGACACTGCCAGGCAAGATCCTGTACAGGATGATGGAGGTGTCGGGTGGTGGAGTACAGGGCCATTAGAGTCCTGTTAGAGGTTGATGCGGGGGAGAGGTTCTCTGATTATACTGTGAGGCTTACTAAGACATTCATTCATGCATTAAACCAGGATGTGCTTGGCCTCATCAGGGGGTTTAAGGGGGTCCCCCAGCCACTCCACATCTCCCCATTATTCACTCGTGGAAGGAGGGAGTGGGAGCTGGGAGATGTTGTCACGCCGCGATACGTTTGGGGGGAGGATGGGTGGAGGCTCGAGCCTGTAAGGATTCAGGGAGAGTACCTCCTCCACGTGGGTGGAGAGGCTGGGCTCGTAGACATGATAAGGGAGAGGCTCGAGCGAGCTGGAAGGGAGATGCACCATATAAAGATTGGCGACCGCTTCATCCCATTCAAGGTAGAGGCGGTTGAGGACGTGACTAGTGCTGTAATGGAGAAGGAGCTTTCTGGAGGGAAGGTCGCGCTCTACCTTAAGGCTCCTACTCTACTATTCAATGTTTATGCGAAGTCTAGGTTGCCGAAGTTCTCCCCCACAGCTGTAGAGGTGTTGATGACCCCCTTCCTTCTCCGGAGTATGAGGAGCATGGACTACTCTGCCCTGGTTGAGGCCTCGAGCCTCCTAGGACACCTTGTTGAGACGTACTACTCCCTCAACACCCTAAAGCCAGTAATGATACCGTTTAGGGGGAGGAGGGAGGCCGCCTTGATGGGGAGGATCACGTATCTGGTCGAGGATAGGGAGCGTATAAGGAGGGAAGTTGAGGAGATATTGAGGCTCGCCGAGATCCTGGGGGTTGGGGAATCTAGGATGAACGGGTTCGGCACAGTCTCATGGACCAGCAGATAGTTGGATTGGGGGTATGGGAGATAAAACAGAGCCTCCTCCCGGGGCTTGTGTACTGATCACTGTTGTTATGCTAGTGGGCCTGGCTTAGCCTGCTTTAGCATCCTCTTGACTTTCTCCTCCGCCTCCTTCCCAGCCTCTGTGAACAGCAGCTTTATCCTGTCGCTGTACTTGAGGTATGTTATCATGATCGGGGCCTGTATATGTGCCATGAAGGCTGGATGACTGCCATGAACCGGCCCTGCCTGTCGAATACTGAAACGAGTACTGCTATTGTGAGTGATACGTTCTTGCTGACAGCGGTGAAGACTACGCTCTGGTGCTGCCCATACTCGAGCCGGAGCAGCTTAGAGTTGACTAGTGCTGTTAATAGTATTGTTGTCCCATAGAAGAGCACAGCTAGGGGGGTTAACACTACTAGGTCCATGTAGTGGGCTACCACAAGTCTATCCTCGCTGGCGAATATCACGTAGAGTACTAGGTAGAATCCTATCAGGGTTATTGTTGAAGAGTAGGGCTTAACCCTCCCGTACCCTCAAGGATGCTCGAGAAGCATATTACTTTATGCTGGTTCACCTAAAACCCCCATAGAAGCAACCAATTACAGTATCATGATAATACATTGCATGAGGGACTCTCCAGTAGAGTCTTAGAAGCACCACGAGTGATCACGGCTCTAATAAAGTAAAGCGGCGGGGACGTGGTCGCCATGGGGATTACGCTCTTCACTGCCCCCTGCTAGAGGGGCTCCGTCGACCGTCGTCCGCTCATCCAGAAATAGATTTATGCTGGGAGGGGTTTTATCCCCGGCTCTACCTTGGCCTCTTCCCCTCTATGAACTCCATGAACCACCTGTGGGCCTCCTCGTCGCTGGGCGCCTGTACTGGTGGGTGCTTGAAGAAGGGGGCGGAGACGCTTATAACTGGGCCTGCTACATGCCTGTCTAGGGCGATTCTTAGCCCCCCTCACCGCATCTATCATTGCCCCGGCGAACATGCTCTTATCGTCGACCTGGAGCTTCACCTCTATGGTTACGGGGAAGTCGGCGAAGGCTCTACCCTTCAGGTAGATATAGGCTATCTTCGTATTGCCAAGGAATGGGACGTAGTCGCTGGGGCCGATCCTAACCTTCCCCTTCCTCCACAGCTCCTCCCCATATGGGAGTATGCTTGTGACGGCGCTCGTCTTACTGATCCTCTTGCTCTTCAGCCTCTCCTCCATGAGCATGTTCTCGAAGTCAGTATTCCCTCCAATGTTCAACTGGTAGGTTTCCTCAACCCTGAGTCCCCGCATATGCATTAGTCTAACCAGGGTCCTGTGGAGCACGGTCGCCCCCAGCTGCCCCTTAATATCATCACCCACCAGGGGGAGGCCCGCCTCCTCGAACTTCTGGGGCCACACCCCCTCAGGGTCGCTGGCTATGAAGGTGGGCATCCCGTTGACAAAGGCGACCCCGGCTTCGAGGCTGGCTCTCGCGTAGAAGCGGCTCGCCTCCTCGCTCCCGACGGGGAGGAAGTTTATGAGTATGTCTGCTCCGCTAGACTTGAGGACGTCCACCACCTCCCCAAGTGTTACCTCCTTGTCGTGGGGGTTGAACCGGTCCCTCATATGCGGTGCTACGCCATCAAGGACTGGGCCAGGGTGGACTGCTACACCTATCCTCCTGGGGAGGTCTGCGAACTTGGGGGTGATGTTGGGGGGCTGGAATATTGCCTCTGCCAGATCCCTTCCAATCTTATTCTTGGAGACATCGAATGCAGCGACCCACTCTATGTCCCCTACATGGTATCCTCCAAGCCTCACGCTGGTGAGGCCCGGGACCTGCTCGTTGTCGTCGGCGTCCTTGTAGTAGTACACTCCCTGGATTAGGGCTGAGGCGCAGTTTCCAACGCCTGCTACAGCGACTCGTATCCTGCCCATATTTCACCACCGCAAATATACTATCTGGATTAATATGTCACCCCGCCATATAATAACCCTTACCCTCAAACCACACTATGAAGCGGGTTAAAGGGATTGAGCAGGCCCCCACCACTAAAGAGGCTGGAGAGGAAGCTTACAGTAGAAGTCCTATGGCTCTACATAGTAGCAGTCCTCCTAGCCCACGGCCCCACCTACGGATACGATGTAAGGAGGAGGATCTGGGAGGACTACGGCTTCAAGCCGGCAACAGTGACGACGTACACCGTCCTCTATAGGCTCGAAAAGGAGGGGATACTGGAGAAGGATGAGAGGGGAGTATACAGGGTGACTGAGAAGGGGGTAGAACTCTACAGGGATGCACTCTCCATGCTCCAGGGCATTGTTGAGAGGCTTAAAGCAGCTACCCATGGGGGGACAGCATAGAGACTATCTCCTCCGCAACCCCATACCTCTCCCCCCTCTCGAGACCGGTCAAGTCATAGGTGCCCACAACCCCCTTGGGGGGAGGCATGAGGACCACTATCCTATCAGCTATCCTAGAGGCTAGGAGGAGGTCGTGTGTAACGAGGACTATAGAGAATCCCTCCAATAACTAGGCCTGCAAGCATGTCTATAAGGGCAGCCTTCCCAGCAACGTCCACGCCGCTGAAGGGCTCGTCTAGGAGGAGTATATCCGCGCCCATAACAAGCCCCCTTGCTACGCTGGCCTTCCTCCGGGTCCCCCCGCTCGCGTGCCTAGGATACTTCCCGAGATGCTCCTCGAGGCCGAGGAGGCGTGCAACCCGCTTAGCCCTCTCAACGGCCTCCTCCCTAGGAGTCCCGCGGACGCGGAGCGGGAGTATAATGTTGTCGAGCAGAGTCTTCCAGGGGAGGAGCATGTCGCTCTGGGGTATATAGGTGGGGGTTCCCCTTACCACTAGCCTACCCCTAACACCACCAACAAGGCCCGCGATAGCCTTGAGGAGCGTGGTCTTCCCAGCACCGTTTGGGCCTGCGATAACCACTATGCTCCCCTTCTCAACAGTGAATGTGGCTGGCCCCATCCTAGCACGCCCGCCCGGAGCCACTACGAGATCCTCCGCCTCAATCATCACGCGATCCACTTCCTGCTCCATGACTCAAGCCTCTCCAGCACAAGCTTATCCAACACCACCATGAGGGTTACCAGGAGTATGGCCCAAGCCATGAACCCCTCATACATGTGCAGCTGGTAGTATAGCCAGAGCCTATACCCTATACCCCCACTCGCCCCGAAGGCCTCCGCAACAACGCTGATCCTCAACGCCACCCCAAGAGCGCTCCTCCCAGAAGCGATTATGAACGGCACGCTGGCGGGGGCGAGTATGTGAACCAGCTCCCCCGTCCTGGATAAGCCGAGGATCCTGGAGAGCTCACCGTACTCGCTCCTGGCGACCTCGAATCCCTTGAGGGTCCCCGATAATAGTATGGGGAAAGATGTTGCCGCTGCAACCCCGACAGCGGGCAACCTGCTCGTGAACCCATATATTATTAGGAAGAGGAGGGCCCAGACCAGCGCCGAGACGCTATGGATTAGGACGTTGAAGGCTTTAACAGTCTCCTCCACGAGCCCGTTAACCATGGCTAGCCATGCAAGGATAAGGGATGCCGCGAGCGCCAACGTAAAGCCCGCCAGCGTATTCTCCAGCGTTACCAGTGCATCCCGTCCAGCCACATGGAGGTTCCTGGCTAGGAAGGAGAATGTATCCCTTATACCGGGGAGTATCCCGGAGTGGGTGGAGAGGATAAACCATGCTGAGAGGAAAATAATCGTTGAAACCGCATACGCTGTCGTGCTCCTCAGCCACGCCCTACCCAACTCGCCATTACCCATAGCGGTTAGCCGGTTGAGGATAGAGTGCTGCAGGTAATTATCCTGTCACTAGACGGGATCTCGTTGATGTATCCCGCCTCCTTAGCCAGCTCCCATATCTTGACCATTGAGTCGACGTAGTTGTCGGGTATACAAGATCCCGCTAGTATAGGGTCCCTCTCCCAAACCTTCTCAGCAACCTTCTCGTCGATATTGTATTCTCTGGCTAGGAAGCTTATTGTCCAGTTGCTATCGTTATTCCACTTCTCCGCGGCGAGCTCGTGTGCCTTCAGCACCCTCTCAAGGAGAGTCTTATTCTTAGCCACACTAGATGAAGCGACCCACACGAGCATTGGGTCCGGCTGGTCCCCTGCATACTGGCTCCATAGGTCCTTATAGGTTGCAACCACCTTCATCCCATACTCCACCACTGCCTCCGAGACGAGGGGCTCCCAGATCACTGCGGCGTCGACATCACCCTTAACCAGTGCGTCAACCACCGCGGGCGGCGGGAGGTTGACCACCTGTACATCATAACCCTCCCCCTCGCCAACCGATAGGTTGTAGAGTTCCTTCATGAACGCCTTGAACAAGGCGTAGGTACCCGAGCCCACGACGGCGGCAACCTTCTTCCCCTTAAGATCGGCTGGAGTACTGATGTTGGAGTCGGGCCTCGCGAGTATGGCCTGGTTTAGACCATAATCCACGGCTATAATGTAGACGTCGCCGCCCCTCTCCATCGTAACAGCGGCAAGCTCCACGGGCACCACTATGATCTGGGCGTCACCCTTCAGTATAGAGTCGACGACCTGTGGGGGAGTATTGAGTCTTAGGAGGGTAAGATTCAAGCCAGCCTCCCGCTGTATATCCTCTGAGGCGGCCACCACGTCTATACTGGATATGCCAGACTTTATAGTAGCCCCCACAACTTTGAGCGGCGCTCCGCCGCTCGCCTGCCTGGAGGCGAGGATGTATCCACCTATAACTATCACGACTACCAATAATACTGCGACCACAGCCCACGTCCTATTCAATCAACAACCACCCAGTGGTTCCCATGTCCTCACCGGGAATAAAAACGGGAGAGTATAGATTATAATAACAGGCCCCTATCACACCATTTTACAAGACCATATAATACCCGGATCCGCACGGATAATCTTATGTGGAATAGGTGGGAGTATTGGCTTTTGAAAAGAAGGCGTTCGAGGACTACATGGAAACCCCCCAGGGGAAGGCCAAGATCTACAGGATCGACAGGATCGACGAGCTGGGCCTGGGAAAGTACGAGCACCTCCCCTACTCGATAAGGATCCTCCTCGAGAACCTTGTGAGGAACTACGACGGATACGTAGTGACCGAGAAGGAGGTCGACGCTGCAGCTAGGTGGGAGGAGTACGCTGGTAAGAAGGATATCCCGCTCTTCCCCAGCAGGGTTATAATGCAGGACTTCACCGGGGTCCCTGCAGTCGTGGATCTAGCCGCTATGAGGGACGCCCTGAAAGACTTCGGGAGGGACCCTGCGCGACTGAACCCGCTGATACCAGTCCACCTCATCATAGACCACAGCGTCCAAGTAGACTACTTCGGGACATCATACGCCCTCCTCTACAATATTAGGAGAGAGTATGAGAGGAACTCTGAGAGGTACACCCTCCTAAAGTGGGCGCAGAACTCCTTTACAAACATGAAGGTAGCGCCTCCAGGGAAGGGCATAATCCACCAGGTGAACCTCGAGTACCTAGCCAAGCTAGTATGGGTTGCTAAGTGGAACGGAGAGCTCACAGCATACCCCGACAGCGTGCTCGGAACAGACAGCCACACCACCATGATAAATGGGCTAAGCGTGCTGGGATGGGGAGTTGGCGGAATAGAGGCTGAGGCGACAATACTAGGCCAGCCCTACTACATGCTCCTCCCAGAAGTCGTAGGGGTAAGGCTTGAGGGAGAGCTGCCTGAAGGCGCTACGGCCACCGACCTAGTACTCTACATTACCGAGAAGCTGAGGAAGGTGGGTGTTGTAGGGAAGTTTGTAGAGTACTTTGGAGAGGGTGTAAAGAAGCTCTCTGTCCCCGACAGGGCTACGATAGCCAACATGAGCCCCGAGTACGGCTCCACTATGGGATACTTCCCACCAGACGAGGCCACGATAAACTACCTCCTGCTCACCGGCAGGGACCCCGCCCACGTTAGGACGGTGGAGGAGTACCTCAAGAAGCTCAGGATCTGGTATGACCCCGAGAACCCTGTCCCACGCTACACCCAGGTCGTGGAGATAGACCTCAACAACGTCGAGCCAAGCATTGCAGGGCCAAGCCACCCCGAGGACAGGATACCCCTCAGGGAGGCCAAGAAGAAGGTTAGCGAGGTAATCAACTCGTACCTAGAGGAGAAGAAGAGGGGCAGGATCACAGTAGAGATTGAGAGCGACGGGGAGAAGTTCAAGCTGGGAGACGGGAGCGTAGTACTAGCAGCGATAACCAGCTGCACAAACACGAGCAACCCAGGCCTCATGATAGCCGCGGGCCTGCTTGCTAAGAAGGCTGTGGAGAAAGGCCTAACAGTCAAACCATGGGTGAAGACCAGCAACGCCCCCGGAAGCAGGGTTGTTCCAGACTACTGGGAGAAGCTGGGTCTAATGCCCTACCTAGAGGCGCTGAGATACCACATTACGGGATTCGGCTGCACAGCATGTATAGGCAACAGCGGCCCGCTGCCACCCGTGATAGAGGATGCTATCAAGAAGAACGACCTATGGGCGGCGACAGTGCTGAGCGGGAACAGGAACTTCTCCGGCAGGATCCACCCGCTGGCCAGGGGCAACTTCCTAGCCAGCCCACCACTCGTGATCGCGTACGCCCTAGCAGGGAGGATCGACATCGACTTCTACAATGAGCCGATAGGCTACGACCCCAACGGGAACCCAGTATACCTCAGGGACATATGGCCATCAGCCGAAGAGGTGAGGAAGGCTGTAGAGGCCGCGCTGGATCCAGAATCCTTCAAGGAGAAGTACGCGAACATATGGGAGGGAGACGAGCACTGGAACAAGCTGCCAGAGCACAAGTCGGTAACATACCCGTGGGACCCGAAGAGCACCTACATAAGGAAGCCCCCATTCTTCGAAGGCATGCCCCTAGAGCCACCAGAGCCCCAGGACATTAAGGGTGCAAGGGTACTAGTATGGGCCCCCGACAGGACGACTACAGACCACATAAGCCCCGCCGGAAGAATACTCCCCGACACCAAGGCGGGCCAATACCTGCTAAGCCTGGGAGTCAAGCCACACGAGCTAAACACCTGCGGGTCGAGGAGGGGCAACCACGAGGTCATGATGAGGTGCACCTTCGACAACCCAAGATTCAGGAACAAGCTCACCCCCGACAGGGAGGGAGGATGGACTATATTCTGGCCCACAAAGGAGGTCATGCACGTATACGACGCCGCGATGAAGTACAGGGAGATGGGGATCCCACTCATCATACTAGCAGGGAAGCAGTACGGGACAGGGAGCAGCAGGGACTGGGCGGCCAAGGGGCCAGCGCTGCTGGGAGTTAAAGCAGTGATCGCCGAGAGCTACGAGAGGATACACAGGAGCAACCTCGTAGGAATGGGAATACTACCCCTAGAGTTCATGCCCGGCGAGAACGCTGAGAAGCTCGGCCTCGACGGGAGCGAGGAGTACGATATCCTAGGCATAAGCGAGGGCCTAGAGCCAGGAAAGATACTAACCGTCAGGGCTAGGAAGGAGGATGGCACTGTAATAGAGTTCAAGGTAAAGGCGAGGCTCGACACCCCCATCGAGGTAGAATACTACAAGCACGGAGGCATACTCCAGTACGTGCTAAGAACCAGGTTCCTCAAGGGCTAGGCAGGACCCCTTAAGCCTCTCGAGAGCCCACTCATACACCCTCCTTTTACCACCCACATACCCGTAGCCAAGCTTAAACACTCTCGCGGAAACCCTCCTACCCCTAACCCTTGCAACTACAACCATGTCTCTCCACAATCCAATGAACACGCGCCCCTCCCTAACAATACAAGCCCCGGGGGGATTATCGCAGAAGCCGAGGCGGCTCCCCCAGTAGACTAGGCTCCTAGCCAGCCTCGCAGACACTCCAAGCTCCCCCGCCAGCACTATAGGGTCGCAGGGAACACTCCTCTCAAGAGCCCACACCAAGGGGAGGAGCCACGGATACCTCTCGAGCAACCCTCCACAACCCAGCCAACCATTATAGGCGGCCCCTGGGGTATAATCCATTCCCCGGGAGGGCGGCGATGACGCCCGCTGGGTTATATGACTGGGAGAGGGATGAGTAGTTCACGGACCAACAGAGCCGCCCTCCCACATAAACACCAGGCGCTGGAGGCGACACCGATTGAGTATATCCGGTTTAAGCAAGGATGAGATAAGGAAAATCGTCTATAAGAGGCTCCGCGAGGCGGGGGTAGCTAGGCCACCCTACCCTATAGAGGGGAGGATACCGAACTTCAAGGGGGCCGAGCAAGCCTGTAGGAGGATCGCGGCTCTCCCCGAATGGAGGAGGGCTGAGACGGTTAAGATAAACCCTGACTCTCCCGAGAGGAGCATACGCTACCTCGCCCTAGCAGAGGGTAAGCTCCTACTAATGCCCACCCCCAGGCTGAGGAACGGGTTCCTCCTACTAGACCCCTCCCGCATACCCCGGGAGAGGCTTAGGGAGGCCTCCACTATAAGAGGCTCCTTCAGGCTGGGCGAGCTTCTCGGGACCCTCGATAAGCTATCAGCTAGGATCGAGCGAGTAGACTTCATAGTTGAGGGGAGCGTCGCCGTTGACAAGTATGGTGGAAGGCTGGGCAAGGGCCACGGGTACGGCGACCTAGAGTGGGGGATACTGAGGGAGCTGGGGCTTGTAGGCGAGGAGACCCCCATAGCGACCGCTGTCCACGACCTGCAGGTATTCGAGGAGAAGCTGCCCCAGGAGCCTCACGACGTGCCAGTAGACTATATCTCGACACCAACAAGGCTGATCCATGCAGTGGGTGGGAGGAGTAAACCCAAGGGGATAATATGGAGTATACTAGATACTGAGAAGATCAGGGAGATCCCCATACTACGAGAGCTCTCGAGGGGTGCATTGTGATGGCCAAGTGCTGGAGGCTTGGAAACGGGATAACCCTCATAGTAGAGGAGGGGGATATAACCAAGGCCCGCGTAGACGCTATTGTGAACGCCGCAAACAGCCTCCTAATAATGGGAGGGGGAGTGGCCGGCGCGATAAAGAGGACTGGGGGAGAGGAGATCGAGAAGGAGGCAGTCAAGCACGCTCCAGTACCAGTGGGGGAGGCGATCGCAACCGGGGCCGGGAGGCTGCCGGCGAAATACGTGATCCACGCCCCCACAATGGAGAGGCCGGCAATGAGGATACCCTTGGAGAACGCTGTAAAGGCCACTAGGGCCGCCCTTAGAGAGGCGGAGAGACTGGGCGTAGAAAGCATAGCCTTCCCAGCTATGGGGGCAGGCGTGGGGGGCCTGCCTGTCCGCGGCGTCTCCCGGGAGATGGCTAGGGTTGTTGCAGGCCACAAGCCCGGGAGCATCAAGAGGGTCTACTTCATAGCATATGGTAAGCGGGCATACGAGGAGATGGTGGAGGGAGTAGAGGAGGCGCTTGGAGCGGGAGAAGAATGCGAGGGGATCCTTGGAGAGTGAAGTCTGTATCCCTAGCAATAACAGGGGCCTCCGCCGTAAGGGTAGGGGTAGCTGTAGCTAGAGCCCTCCACGAGTATGGCGTGGAGGTTGCTGGAATAATAGTTTCAAGGGGAGCCTACCAGGTAGCCAGGTACGAGGACAACCTTAGCCCCGAGGAGCTGAAGAGCACGCTAGAATCCTATGGGCCCGTCTACGATGAGAGCGACTTAACCTCGCCCCTCGCCAGCAGCAGTAGCCAGCCCGATGCGATGGCTATAGTCCCAGCGAGCATGAAGACGGTGGCAGCACTAGCCTCGGGGTATAGTGGAAACCTAGTGGTGAGGGCGGCTCTCAGCATACTCCGGCTCGGTAGGAGGCTGGTGGTGGCGCCCCGCGAAACGCCGCTTGGAGTCATTGAGTTGGAGAACCTAGCCCGAATAGCCAGGGCTGGAGCAGTGGTAGTACCCCTCTGCGTAGCCTTCTATAATAAGCCTAGGAGCCTGGACGACGTGGTTTCTTTCCTCGCCGGCAAGGTGCTCGACGCGCTCGGAGTCCCAAACGACCTCTACAGGAGGTGGAGGGGAGGCTAGAACTCCTCGTCGAAACCGAACTCCCTCTCCAGATCCATCAGCTCCTCCTCGAACTCCCTACCCTTCTTGGCTTTAACGGCGAGGGCGCACCTACCGTCGGGGAGCATTGCTCTCTTCTCGCAGTAGGCGAACCTGCAGCTCGCTCCAATACACTTGTCGCCTATCCAGGCGCACATTGCAACCTTGATCGGCCTCCCCTTATACTGTTCAGTCACGATTCTCAGGGCCCTCTTCTGGCAACGGAAGAAGGGGCAGAGGGGGTTGCATCGATCACCTATAGGCCTGGGCTTCGGCTCTCCTCTCCCGCCCTGCCTCCTTTCCGGGTATCTCCTCCTGGGACCCCTTGGACTATATGTTGACACGACTATACCCCTCAAGCATCCCCTGGAGCATCATGCCTCTCTACGTCTTCTTCCCGATAATTAGTCATGGCAGGAGCCATTTAAAGATTAAGTAACTAGGAGACCCGTTAGGCTCTACAGACGCGAGTATGAATGCCTTCCTAACACTATGGCTCAGCCTCCCAGCCCTAACAATATCCGTAGGCTCAAGACCCTCATCGTAGCCTACAACGTGTACAATGTATGGGGCGTGCTCCAGTCCAGGGCCAAGCCTGTAGACGGTGAAGTCCGCACCGAACTTGAGCCCGCTTCGCACTATGAGCCCCTGGGAGCGGAGTGCCTTGTAAACAGGGTATTCCAGGGGGAGGTCTGGGTAGTATTCCTTCATCCTATCCCACAGCTGGCTGAAACCTATAGGCTCTCCGCTTTCATCGACTATTGTGATCACTCCCTCCTCTAGCAGGTAGAGGGCTTCCAGGGGTGATAGCCTGACAGGCGAGTCGAATTGGGCGTTCCGCGGCTTCTCCACTCCCAGCGGGTGGCCGTAGAAGCCTTCCCCATAGAGGCATCTAGAGTCCTCTACCGACTCTACTACCGCCAGGGAGCCGTAGAGCCTCGCCCTAGGCTTACATTTCATAGGCGGTCCCGCCGCCACCTGTACTGGTGGAAGCCATCCCCACGCCTAGTATGAAGTAGTTGAGCGAGAGCTTCGAGAGCAGGTCCATTGCCTCCTCGAGCATGTCGACGGCATCCCTTACAAGGATGTAGTTCTTGAAGTCGCCGGCAGAGTGTATGAGGGTCTCAAGTATCTCCCTGTACAGTTCGTCGACAAGCCTTTCTACCTCCTGCACCTTATCATTCCTAGACTCCATCATCCTTGCAACCTCATGGTTCCCCATAACCCTCCCGGCTAGGCGGGCTAGGGTTGTAACATGCCCGCTCGCCTCAGCTATAAGCTTGAGCATCTCCTTCATATCACCCAGTATCTTCTGGTCTGGGACCGCCCCAGCCATCTCCGCCAACTTTATCCTATGGATGAACGCCTCGATCCTAGCCACTATATCCCTGTAACCCTCGGTTAAACGGAGGATCAGCTCCTTTGAGTCGACAAGCTCGATCCTCCCCGAAGCGATGTAGAGGAGGAGCTGGGCAACGCTCCTCTCAATCCTCTCCTTAGATAATGCTAGATCCTGCCTGAACAGCTTATCCACGACCTCAGCCCTAGGCAGGGAGTCCTGGTCGAATGTATTGTTGACTGCTACTATGATCGCCTCCAGCTCCCTGGCGATGTTGACCAGGTGCTCTACTACCACCTCTCTACTAATGCTACCAGAGCCTGCAAACATGCTAGCACACCGGCGGTTCTGCGTGTTTCACTCGTTAGGCATCCGGGTTATAAAGGATTAGACTCTCGCTACTCTAGACGGTTGAGTATCTCGTAGAACAACTCCCTCAGCCTAGAGGCCTCCTCTAGATCCCTGCTACCAGCATACTCTGCAAGCCTCTTCAGGAGCCTAACCTCCGAGTGATACGCTGCCTCCGCATAGTAGCCGGCTAGAGCGTATAGGGCCTCCGACTCCGGGCCAGCCTGTATCCGGCCTTCCTCGATCGATGCAATGATCCTCTCGGCATCGCTTATCAGGGCTCTGCGGAGGCTCCTCAATCTATTCAGGGAGTCTCTAAGCTCTGAGACCGTGCCTCCGGGGTCGACTGTAGCCTCCTTTATCATCTCCTCTATTGACTCGACCGCTCTAAGGTGCTCCTCGAGCTTCATGGAAAGGAGCTGGGCTAACACGTTTGCTTCTCCAGTCAACAATCCCCCACCCTTGGGGGTAAGAATGATGGTTAAGGGTGTTATACGTTCAGTCTTACTCCCAGCTTCTCTGTTCCCCTATAGGGTCTAACCGTTGCTATGCTCTCATCGGCGATCCCATGCTCCTCCATGAGGTCTGGGTTAACGTGGACATGATTCTCATCAACTTCCTCGTCCTGTATGGCGAGGAATACGAACCTGTGCCTACGGGCAACAACCACTTCCAGCTTCTCCGTTATACCGAGCATTGAGGCTAGACGGGGGTTGATCTTAGCCTTCTCCGGTGGAAGTGAGTCGTCGTATTTCAGCCTAATCCTCTTCTCCGAGATCTTCTTCTCCCTAACCTTTAGGCTAGACGCGGGGGGTATGACTGATAGTATGTCTTTAAGGGACCCCCTGGGCCTCTCGGGCTGCACCTCTTCACCTTGCTCGGAGCCCTCTATCCCCTCGCGGGGTGCTTCCTCCTCGAACACCACTCGTTATCACCCATCCACTCCCCGGCTGCTCTCTTCTTCGTCAAACCGTACCGGGGTACCCAGTTCATGGATATCTACTTTATCGTATAAGAACCTTGCCAGGGCCTCAGGGGCCCTCCCGAGCGGGAGGCGGACCTGCCTCCACGTGTCACGATCCCTCATTGTAACAGTCCCATCCTCTAGGGTCTGATAGTCCACGGTGAAGACGGCGGGGACCCCTATCTCATCCATCCTCGCATACCTCTTACCAATACTCCCGCTATCATCGTATAGCACATAGTAGCCGTTCTCGACTAGCAACCGGTACAGCCTCTGCGCCTCCCTCCGCAGCGACTCCTCCTTCTCAACCAGGGGGACGACCCCAGCCTGCACGGGCGCTATGTCTCGGGGGAGGCTGAGGATCGTCCTGCCAGCCTTCTCCCTGTAAGCGTACTCGAAGGCTACATATACGATCCTATCAGTTCCGAATGAGGGCTCAACGACGTGGGGGATTATCCTCTTGCCGGCAACCTTCTCCTCCCTCTCAACAACCCTTATCGCCTCCGGGGGTATCTCGTAGCCCGCTACCCGGATGGCCTCCCCCCTCTCAGCCGCCTCTAGGAGGCGCTCCTCCGGTATCCTAGCAGCCTCGCGGAGTATGCGGCCGGCCTCCGATCTAAAAAGTCTCCCAATATAGGCCTTGTCGAGGAAAGCCCTCTTCACCCTAACCTTGATCGGCTTCTCGTAGGGTTTGAAGACGGTGAGGTCGGCTCCACTGTACTTCATGTGCCTTGACAGGTCATAGTCCCCCCTATAACTGTGGCCTGCAACCTCCACCCAGCCCCACCGGGACACCTTAACCATCTGGTCGAAGGTCTGGGAGGAGTAGTGGGCCCTCTCATTAGGCCCCTTCTCGTCGAAGAACATGTTCTCGTCGGGTACTCCTAGGCTGTTCATGAACCTCTTAGCCACCGCCATCCAGTATGCGAGGCACTTATGTATAATGAGGCCCTTATCCACAGCCTCGTCAACAGTATACTCTCGGGGAGCCTCCCCCTTCTGCTTCATCTCATAGGTCCTTATCCGGAGAACCTCCCCCGCCACCCTATCGTAGAAGGGGCAGCTCCCCTCGGGGTCCTCGGGGTCTATGAAGTACTCCATCTCCATTATAGTGAACTCTCTAAGCCTCATCATCGCCTGCCTGGGGCTTATCTCGTTCCTACCAACACGGCCGATCTGCGCTATGCCCAGTGGGAGCCTCCCCCTCATAACCTCCAGGACCCTCTTGAAGGCGACGAACATCCCCTGGGCTAGCTCGGGGCGCAGGAAGCCGCGGTTCCCCTCATAGGGGCCGATCTGGGTCTCGAATAGGAGGTTGAATAGCTTAACCTCACCCAGAGGCCCACCGCACACGGGGCAGCGTATATCGTGCTCCCTGATAAGCCTCGTCATCTCCTCGGGGCTCAGGCCCTCAGCATCTATGCCTAGCTTCTCCTCTATCAGGTGGT
Source organism: Thermodiscus maritimus (assembly GCF_055382595.1). NCBI lineage: Archaea > Thermoproteati > Thermoproteota > Thermoprotei > Acidilobales > Acidilobaceae > Thermodiscus > Thermodiscus maritimus. The sequence continues at coordinate 478,347 of NZ_AP042434.1, read as the reverse complement.
CCGCCCGGAACCTCCTCCCGCACTTGAGGCATGACACTATTGGGTCGGTGAAGTTCTCAACGTGCCCGCTGGCCTCGTAGACGCGGGAGGGGCCTATTATAGGGGTCTCGATCTCCACCACGTAGTTGCTGTGATCCTCTACAATAAACTTCCTCCACTTCTCAATAATCCTCTTCTTCAAGACGGCGCCATAGGGGCCGAAGTCGTAGAATCCAGCGACACCACCATATATCTCGTAGGAGGGCCAGAAGAACCCCCTCCTCCTAGCGAGCTCCATGATCTTGTTGTAGAGGTCCTGCCTCTCCAAACCAAACACCCGCCACAGTAGCCCATTACACCCCGGGTTCCAGCGGCCCCAATTTATACGATGCAGGAGGGTCCCTCTCAACAAGGTGCTGGAGGGGTTGGGTGCGAGGGAGCTCTACACTAGTAGGGGAGAGTGCCTGTTTGGCCCCGAGAGGACTGTGGAGAACCCCCAGTATACTGTTCTAGGAGTTCCCCTCGACTCTACAAGCTCTTATAGGCCCGGGCAGAGATTCGCCCCCCTAGAGATTAGGAGGGCAGTCTACAATATAGAGTGGAACAGCCTCTTCGTAGACGAGGCCTACCTCTACGATGTAGAGGTCGAGGACGCCGGAGACCTAGCAGTAGTCCACGGAGACCCGAAGACTACTCTCGAGAGGCTAGGCAACGTCATAGAGGAGATAGCGGGCTCCGGCAGGATACCAGTGGTGCTGGGCGGAGAACACCTCATACTCTACGGTGTGATCGACGGGCTTGTAAGGGCTGGGCTGAGGCCATGCATAGTGTCCTTTGACGCCCACTTCGACCTCAGGGAGGAGTACCTCGGCCTCCGAATGAGCCACGCCACGGTGATGAGGAGGGTTGTGGAGAAGTTCAGGCCCCCAAGAATATACTATGTCGGCGTGAGGGCCTGGGAGAAGGAGGAGATAGAGTACGCGAAGACCCGGAGGGAGATAGAGTACGAGACAAGCATGGGGCTGAAGAAGATAGGCCCCCTAAACCTCCTAGCATCAATTAGGAGGAGCCTCTCCGGATGCAAGCACATCTACGTAACCATAGACATGGACGCCCTCGACCCCGCCTACGCTCCAGGGGTAGCGAACCCGGAGGCGGTGGGGCTAACCCCCAGCGAGCTCCTACAAATCCTATACGGGCTCGCAACAGATGAGAGGCTAGCCGGGTTAGACCTCGTGGAGGTCTCACCCCCCTACGACCCTGGGGGAGCGACGAGCATACTCGCGGCGAGAATACTCGTGGAGGCACTCATACTGAACCAGCTAGTAAGGAGGGGGGTTAGGCTCTCCGGGATACCCGGTTAGACAGCGTATATCCTCCGCCTCTTCAGGGTCTCCGGGGGAGGCCTAAGCTTCACGAAGATCCTCCCACCGCAGTTCTTACACATCATGTCGTGGAACTGCATAAGCTCCTCCCGCGACATTATAGTCCCGCACCTAATACACATGTAGTAGACGGGCCTCTCCTTGATACCATAGGGTAGAGTCGAGAACTCACCCTCCCACTCGTAGCCCTCACCTTCAGCCAAGGCTCCAGCACCATCCAACCCACAACTGGGAGGGTGAAGGCTTATATCCCTTAACAGGTAGTAACATGGAATCACGCAGGGAAAGGTGGTATCAAAGGCCATGAGTGACCTCTCTATGTGCGGCGGACTCCCCCCGGAGATCTGCGAGCAGCTTTCTGCGGAAGAGCAGATCATAAAGATCAGGGTTGAGAAGAGGAGATTCGGCAGGGAAGTAACAATCATAGAGGGCATCAACGAGAAGGAATTCGACTTGAAGAAGCTGGCCAGCACGCTCAAGAGCAAGCTCGCCACAGGCGGTACAGCTAAGAACGGGCGGATCGAGCTCCAGGGAGACCATAGGCACAGGGTTAGGAAGATTCTCGAGGAGATGGGCTTCCCGCCGGAGAACATAACGATAATAGAGTAAGCCCCGCCAGCCCGGGAATCCCCGCAGCGGCAAGGGAGCCATCCCTAGAGGGTCTTTCCCTCGTCCTAGACGGTTTTAACCCCCTCACCCCAAACCGAGCAGGCTCAACAAGTAGGAGTAGAGGTCCCCACCAGCCCTCCAAGCCATTGACGCCAGTATCCGGAGGGCCGCGAGGGGCCTCCCAGCCACCAGCCCCAGAAGCGCCTCGTGCCCATCATAGTCGATCCGGCCGTCCAGGACGCTGCACAATCCAGCGTCGAAGGCCGCCTTCAATAAGCGTGCGCCCGCGTCGGGTCCCTATAGTATCCCCGGGCGATCCTATACTGCCTCCGCAGCCTCCCAACCAGCTTGGAGACCGCTCCATCCAAGCCCTCCAACCGGTCGCCGGCGAGGTCTATGGAGGACGCCATGCTTGCCAGGAGAGCGTTTGGGTAGAGTCCGCCTCCTGTTAAGGGTTTATTGAAGCCCGCGGCATCACCTACAACCAGAACCCTACCCCTCCTAGGCCTCTCCAGTGGGGGCCCGTGGACCACTATTCCACCATACAATCCAGCCCCCTCGCCTGCCCCTCCAGCTACTGCCCGCTTAACCTTCTTGGGGTCGCGGGAGAGGGCTCCTACAAGAAGGGCCCCGGGCGTCGACAGCCTCCACCTGAACCCCTCTAGCCCCTCCTCAAACCCTATCCACACGTACCCGCCATCCTCCCCGCCTTCCCCTCTGAGTTCACGGTTTAAGCCAAACGTTGTTACTACACGATGCTCTACCCCTATGAGGCTCCTCAGCCGCCCATGCAGGCCCTCAGCCAGCACCACTAGGTCGTAGCTCCTACTCCCCCCCTCCCTAGTTGATACTACTCCCTCGCGGGAGAGGGAGTCAACCCTCACTCCGAGACGGATCCTTGCCCCGTGGGATTCCGCCTCCTCGAGGAGCTCCCACTCCAGCCTGATCCTGTCAAGCTTCACCACCCGGTTCCTCGTATTGATCCTGCACCTGCTTCCACCGGCCTCTAGCTCGACCCCCCTATATGTGGCTTGAATGCTCCTCCTCGCTGGGGGACCTATCAGCTCTACAGTGTCGGATGAAACGAGTCCCGTGCAGTGTGGGGGGAACCCTACTCTAGTGTGCTCCTCATATAATTCAACATCATAGCCCCTCCTTGCGAGCTTGTAGGCGAAGACTAGGCCGGAGAAGCCGCCCCCTACTACTGCGATCCTCAACCCAGCGACTCCCTCAGCGCCTGGCCCGCATCCACTACGCACTCGAAGCTGTGGGGGGCTGAGACTATTATCCCGTCTAGGAGCGTGGAGGCTGGAGTGGCGAGATCCACTATACTGCGGGGATTGGAGCAAAGCGCATCGTCCATTACGAGGTATGCGTAGACCCTCTTACCCATACCATGGGCTTCACCAGCCACCTCCATCAGGAGCCCCTTGTTGCTCCACCCCCTCCAGTCGAGGTTTAGGAGCATGTAGAAGCCCGCGGGGACCCCGAGCCTCCTCCTTATCTCCCCAATACTCCTCCTCAAACTCAAGAGGAGGCCGGGCTCCGGCGCCTCCGGCCTGGTCCTAGCATAATAGACCGCCTCCTCCGGCGTATAGTCACCCACGCTGCTACCCTGCTGCGGGGGGTCCCCGCGGAGGTATACGATCCTCTCTACTCCAAGGGAGCCCAGGGTCTTAGTTATAGTCTTTAGAGCGATAGTGTTGACGTCCACAACCCGGAGGTGAGCGATCACCCGGTAGCCGAGGGCGGAGAGGTACGCTGAGATCACTGGGGAATTATAGTTGGGCTTCCCCAGGGGAGCGTCTGGTATATCGATCCAGTCGAACACCCTCTGCAGCCTGCCAGCTAGCTCAACCAGCCTCCGAGGGTCCCTCGGCGGGTTGAACTCGGCCACCAGCTCCAACACAGCTACCCCGCTAGAGCGCCTATCATGAACCCTAAGAGTCCCAGGAGCATCGCTACTAGAACATTCCTCTTATGCGTTAAAACAGTCCCCCTCCCCTGATCGCGGACTATCCTTACAGACTCATAGACCAGGATTGCATCAACCACCGCGACGAACACGCCATAGGCGATGGGGTCGACGCCCCCCAGTAGTAGTGGGGTGGGGCTGAGGGCGACCGCGGCAAGGTAGAGTATAGCCGCTATAGCTGCAGACCTCCTCTCCCCTAAGATTATGGGGAGAGTCCTAGCCCCCGCCGCCCGATCACCCTCCACGTCAGCGATATCCTTCGCCACCTCCCGCCCCAGGACTGTAAGGAATACCATAGCCCAGAACACGAGGGAGTAGCCCTTCCACTCCCCCAGGACAGCCATAGCGTAGGGGAAGGGGAGGCTTGTAGAGAAGGCCACCATAAGGTTGCCGGGGAACCCGCTCCTCTTACCCCACAAGTCGTAGAGGCTCCCAACGATCCAGCCCAGCACGGCTACGAGGAGGGCCTCCCACCCCAGGGGGTAAGATGCGAGGAGCCCCACCGCTACGAGGAGGGCGTAGCAGGCGTAAGCCGCCTTCACGGAGATTAACCCCGACACGAGCGGCCTCTCGGGAGCATTGATCCTATCGATCTCGATATCAGCTAGGTCGTTGAGTACCATCGACGCCGCAGAGATGGAGAAGCCAGTCGTATAGGCTAGGATGAGGGTTTCCGGCGGGATCCGGGAGACCCCCCTCCCAGCGACTATGGCAAGGCCGACCAGAACAGCGAAGCCAACCATTAAACTGTTAACTACCCTTACCAGCCCAAGGCAAGCCTTAGCCCTGACAGCGAAGCCCTGCTCCAACCCCTGCGCCCTCCAGGTGTGCCTGGAGGAGAATGCTGGGTACTAATATTCTAATTAAGGAATTATAATCGCTTCTAGTAGAGGAGGCTGAGGGGGACCCTCCAGATGACCCTCTTAGCCCATGTATCGTGGATCGTGGTTTTTGGAGGATAGATCCTCCGAGCCAGCTCCTCCACCAGCACTGCCGGGTCCCTCACAACCACCACCCCCCGCCCACCCCGTGTGTGGGAGCCGCCAGCCCCAAGGACTGCTTCAAGGCGCCTGGTGGATGCCCCATGAAGGTTCACCGCCACGGATTCAATATCCCTAGCGTAGTCTATGAAGACGACCGGGACCCTCCGGGCTCCAAGCCTCCTCAATACCATCAGCCTGTGGTGTCCATCAACCAAGAGCATGGTCTCCTCATCTACAACCAGCGGCTTAACAACTGCCCTGATCCTGCGCACCTCCTCCTCCACAATAGCTAGCCTCGCAGGCGTCACACGCTCATGGGGTACAGGTATAGCTGCCTCTAACAGCTCTATTCTAGGCCTCACCCCACGCCACCCCAGTCTCGGGGGAGATTAGGAGGGCTAGGAGCCCCCGTCCAGCCCTGGTATATCCTCCAGCCTCGGCCCCTCAACCACGGCGTCGGTGAGCCTACCCTCCAGGTAATCGCTGTATCCTTGGAGGTCTAGGAGGCCGTGCCCGCTCAGGTTGAAGAGTATTATCCTCTCCTCCCCCTTCTCCCTCGCATCTACCGCCTCATCAATCGCAGCCTTTACAGCGTGAGCGCTCTCGGGGGCTGGTATGATGCCTTCCGCCCTAGCAAAGTATACCGCAGCATCGAACACCTCCGACTGCCTATAGGCCCTCGGCTCCACTAGCCCGTGCTTCACCAGCACAGCTAGGGTGGGGGCTACACCGTGGTATCTCAGTCCGCCGGCGTGTATTGGTGGGGGCACGAACCTGTGGCCGAGCGTATACATGTATACCAGCGGGGTCATCTCTGCAGAGTCCCCGAAGTCGTAGGCCAGCAGCCCACGGGTCATAGAGGGCGCCGCGGTGGGCTCTACCGCTACAAACCTCGTATCAGACCTGCCAGCCAGCCTGTCAGCCATGAAGGGGTAGCTTATCCCGGCATAATTGCTGCCGCCGCCAACAGCCCCTATCACGACGTCGGGGTATACTCCCAGCTCCTCCATCTGCTTCTTAGCCTCCAACCCGATAATGGTCTGGTGTAGGAGGACATGGTTCAATACGCTGCCAAGACTATACCTGGTATCCTCCCTCCCAACAGCGTCCATTATCGCCTCACTTATAGCGATCCCGAGGCTGCCGGGATGATTCGGGTCCTCTGCAAGAAGCCTCCTACCATACTCGGTGTACTCGCTAGGGCTCGGCACAACCTCGGCACCATAGACCTGCATAACGATCTTCCGGTAGGGCTTCTGCATATAGCTGACCCTAACCATGTAAACCCTAACCTTCAAGTCGAAGAGGGCCCCAGCCAGGGCGAGAGCGCTGCCCCACTGGCCAGCACCCGTCTCCGTTGTGAGGCGCCTCACACCCTCCAGCCTATTATAGTAGGCTTGAGCCGCCGCAGTATTGATCTTGTGACTCCCAGTCGGCAGTACGCCCTCGAACTTATAGTAGATCCTAGCAGGCGTCCCCAGCAGCTCCTCCAGCCTCTTAGCCCTCAGCAGCGGAGTCGGCCTACCAAGCCTAGCGTACAATGCACGCAGCTCTCCAGGTATCTCTATGAAGCGCGACCGAGAGAACTCCTGCTCAATAAGGCTCCTAGCGAATACCGGCTCGAGATCAGAAGGCTTAACCGGCTCCCCGTCGGGCCGGAGCATTGGAGGGAGCTCCTCAGGGAGGTCCGGGACAATATTATACCAGTAGGAGGGGATGAGGGAGGCGTCCTGAGACGCCCTCAGCCCAGCTAAATCCATTGGCGCATCGACATCACCTCAACCCAAACCAATAATGCAAGCAGTATAAAAACCTTTCCCACAAAACACCCACACCCATTCACACAACTATCAATCAAAAACCTAAAACCCCTAAATTTTAAACTAGCTGAGTGTATCCACCGTTTTGCTTATTTTCAACTAAAGCCCCGATTCCAAAAACCACTCTCTAGGTTTTGCTTGTTTTCAAGTAAGCAAAAATATGTCGACGCACGATAGTAGAAGTGGCGGTAAATGAAAATGGGCAAGCTAGGGAATGTAATCGCGACACTCATTTCACTCGCGGTCCTCGTGTTTCTGCTTTTCGTTATCCCGGGGATAGGCTTGTTTGTGCTCGCCCTTCTAGTCTTATACGAGGAGGAGCGGAGGAAGAAGAGGAGGAAGGAGAGGGCGAGGTGAAGCGTAGTGGCGGAGTATGAGTATCTAGTCGTGCCCTCCGTGTTCTCCCCCAGCATGCTTAGGCTGGACTCTTAGTTTTGCTTGTTTTCAACTATAATGTTGCGGGCTCACCGCGCTGGTGCTTCTCTTAGTTTTGCTTGTTTTCAACTCGTGAAAGGCGCAGATTTCTACTATAAACAAATCTCTTAGTTTTGCTTGTTTTCAACCCATAAGAAAAGCAAAGAATGGATGCTACGTCTCTTAGTTTTGCTTGTTTTCAACCCTACTCGGGCACAAACCTTGGCGGTGGAAATGCTGCTCTTAGTTTTGCTTGTTTTCAACCCATACCAATGTTAACATACTTCCATAGTTATCTCTTAGTTTTGCTTGTTTTCAACCGGTTATATCGCATGAAGCACTGCATCGATTACTCTCTTAGTTTTGCTTGTTTTCAACCGAAGGGTATGATTTAACCGCGTATCGTGATGAGGCTCTTAGTTTTGCTTGTTTTCAACCCTCTAGTCTACGCGCGTTAAATGAGTTATTCCTCTTAGTTTTGCTTGTTTTCAACCAGCTTTTTGATCGGCTATGCCACTTGTATCCACTCTTAGTTTTGCTTGTTTTCAACGCAAGAGCACCAAGCCTACAGCGGCTATGGCTACTCTCTTAGTTTTGCTTGTTTTCAACATGAGGGAAGAAAATCTACCAAAAATAACGGAGATCTCTTAGTTTTGCTTGTTTTCAACAAACACTATAAGGATACTTTTCAATAAAAAGACTCTTAGTTTTGCTTGTTTTCAACTAAAATCTCTCCGAAAACACCTAAAAAATTCAGCTCTTAGTTTTGCTTGTTTTCAACTTTAGATTTAACACTCTCAGGTGCAAAATCCCCTCTTAGTTTTGCTTGTTTTCAACAAAGTACGAGGTAGTGGCGAGTAATTTAGTCTTCTACTCTTAGTTTTGCTTGTTTTCAACTTGCCCGGCGCTGGATAGACGTACGTGGAGTAGTCTCTTAGTTTTGCTTGTTTTCAACACATCAACCAAATAAATAAGAGGAAGATATTCACTCTTAGTTTTGCTTGTTTTCAACAAAAATAGAACAAATAGCCAAATCACTAGAATCCTCTTAGTTTTGCTTGTTTTCAACCCTGACACCGGCCAGGCTCTCATCGCGGCATCTCTTAGTTTTGCTTGTTTTCAACTCACCCTCCTTGAACACCTCGGTCACCAACTCTCTTAGTTTTGCTTGTTTTCAACTTGAGAAGCTTATGGCGCCAGAGGGGCCCATAGCTCTTAGTTTTGCTTGTTTTCAACAGGTTAAACCGCCAACTGTTCAAGAATGGGTAGAATCTCTTAGTTTTGCTTGTTTTCAACCAGTTACAGTTATGTTAAGGACTCTCTCCTGGTTAGCTCTTAGTTTTGCTTGTTTTCAACGAAACTAACAAACCCAGAAATAACAAAAATCCACTCTTAGTTTTGCTTGTTTTCAACGGGGCATAGTAGCTACAAGTGGCTCAAGGCCTACCTCTCTTAGTTTTGCTTGTTTTCAACTAGCCCTGGACTTAACGCTAGGCTAGGGTGGGGGCTCTTAGTTTTGCTTGTTTTCAACTGGGGGTTGGTTGGGGTTAGGGTAGCTCGCATCCACTCTTAGTTTTGCTTGTTTTCAACTACTGGAGCCGAAGAGATCCTTGATAAGGAGCCTCTTAGTTTTGCTTGTTTTCAACTAGACATACCACGCGGTAATCACTTCACCCATGACACACTCTTAGTTTTGCTTGTTTTCAACTGGGCGGGGGTATAGGATTATTAGCCGCCATCACCTCTTAGTTTTGCTTGTTTTCAACTCCCCCAGGCTAACCCCAACCCATTCGCACCCTCTTAGTTTTGCTTGTTTTCAACTATAATCTACAAGGGGATTATAATATGGAATCGACTCTTAGTTTTGCTTGTTTTCAACTGTCTTGGTGAACTCCTTTAGACCACTGCTAAGCTCTTAGTTTTGCTTGTTTTCAACTGGAGCAGCTATCAGAATTCGCCGACGTCAACTACGATCCAGCTCTTAGTTTTGCTTGTTTTCAACAAAGATATGGAAAGATGCCGCCAACAAGATGCCACTCTTAGTTTTGCTTGTTTTCAACTAGGATACCGTGTAGTGCCTCTGGGTCTCCAGGCGCCTCTCTCTTAGTTTTGCTTGTTTTCAACCCCGTATAGCACTCGGTGAACGCGGAGAACACCCCTCTTAGTTTTGCTTGTTTTCAACCCGTGCTCCAGCACAAGGTCCCTTATCGCCTCTCTTAGTTTTGCTTGTTTTCAACGCAAGAGCACCAAGCCTACAGCGGCTATGGCTACTCTCTTAGTTTTGCTTGTTTTCAACACATCACGCTACCGAGCTGGCTACAAGGCCACTCTTAGTTTTGCTTGTTTTCAACGCGGGCTCTGGTTTCGGGATTGGCGGAACAGCTCGATGGCTCTTAGTTTTGCTTGTTTTCAACCCAACCCCTGGGTTGAAGCCGGTGCCTGCGGCTACTCTTAGTTTTGCTTGTTTTCAACCGTCCTCCAGCAAAGTGTAGAGGTCGAACGCTCTTAGTTTTGCTTGTTTTCAACTTTGAAGAACTCCCTGAGGAAGCCCACCACCTGGTCATCTCTTAGTTTTGCTTGTTTTCAACGAAAAGGAATTAGAGGCCGCCAGGGTAATAGCCTCTTAGTTTTGCTTGTTTTCAACTCCACATATACCGGCTAGAGCTACCGGGATGGCCTCTTAGTTTTGCTTGTTTTCAACTGGATCTATTATAAATCTTACGTTAAATGGAATGCTCTTAGTTTTGCTTGTTTTCAACGCTGCGTCCAAACGAGATGCGCGACGAGGAACGCCGCCTACTCTTAGTTTTGCTTGTTTTCAACCCGATAGGAAGTATCTCATAGTAATCCTCAAGCTTCTCTTAGTTTTGCTTGTTTTCAACAGTATGAAGACTGGAGGCTATACGCGGTTCTCTCTTAGTTTTGCTTGTTTTCAACGTGGATTAGAGGTCCGGGTCCAATACGAATACGGACGCAACTCTTAGTTTTGCTTGTTTTCAACCTACAATCTCCACATATACAGGATAGAGCTGCCACAATGGCCTCTTAGTTTTGCTTGTTTTCAACTAGCCTGTTTGTGTGGTTCTTTTTCATTGTTTTTATCTTGGGGTGGGGATCCCTAGTTCTAACTGGATCCCCTGTCTGGCGTGGCTCATGGTGTCTTGTTGATCAAAAAGTTTTTAAATGTATCTGTGCGGGGGTGGTGCTGCAGACCGATTTTACGCCGGAAAAAACGAACCAGTTGTATAAATAAAATAGTCGCCAAACATGTGTAGTATTTCATTTAATGGTTGTATTGTTTGTTTTTGTGCTGGTTTGGTTGTTTAGAGTTATTATTATGGTGGTGTTGTCCACCTGCCTTTATGGGGTGTGTAGAGGGTTTGGCTCGGCATTGGCTTGACGAGCTAGTTGATAGGTTGGAGGAGGGTTTGAGGCGGAGGCTTGAGGGGAAGGGTGTTGTCATTATTAATGGTGGGTTGAGTGTCTCTGGGCTCCAGCATATTGGCCGTCTTCGCGGGGAGGTTTTGCTTGGCGAGGCTGTTAGGAGGGAGCTTGAGAGGAGGGGTTACCGTGTAAGGCAGCTGCTTACACTGTACACGGTTGATCCCTGGAAGGGTAAGAAGGCGCAGCGGATGCAGTTCACCGACCAGCGGGAGGCTGAGAGGTTTGTTGGGTGGCCCTTGAAGGATGTGCCGGACCCAAAGGGCTGCCATAGGAGCTGGGTTGAGCATTACTGGAGTGATTTCGGCCCCTACCTGGGGGAGTTTACTGATGGAAGGATCGAGATCGTTACCACGGAGGAGTTGTACAGGGGGCCCTTCCGGGAGCTCATACTTAGAGAGGTCCTCCCCAACAGGGAGAAGATACGCGAGATCATCAACAAGTATAGGGGTAGGAAGCCATACCCAGAAGACTGGATCCCAGTGGAGCCCCGCTGCGCGAGATGCGGGAGGATCGATAAGGCCAGGGCCCTAAGAGTTACCGGGGACGGCCGGGTAGAATACGTTTGCAGCAACTGCGGCTACCATGGATACGCTGACCTCTCCGATGTGAAGTTGAACTGGAGGATCGAGTGGGCCGGCGTCTGGAAGGTCCTCTCCGTCGACTTCGAGCCCTACGGGAAAGATCACGCAACCCCCGGGGGGAGCAGGGATAGCTGCGCCGAGCTCTCTGTTAAAGTGTTCAACTATGAGCCGCCGCTTGGAGAGTGGTATGAGTGGGTAAGCTATCGTTTCGGGGGCAGGGAGGCTGACATGTCCAGCAGCAGCTTCACGGGTATGACTCCGAGGGAGTGGCTCATGGTTGCCCATCCCCAGATCCTACGCTTCCTCTTCTTCTACACCCACCCCCATAAGAGGGTGGTGGTGGACCCCCTCCAGATCCCCCAGTACTATGAGCAGTACTATAGGGCTGAGAGGGTCTACTTTGGAGTCGAGGAGGCCGAGGACAAGGAATACCTCAGGAGGACCTATGAGTTGAGCCATCCCAAGGAGCCGCCGGAGAGGCTGCCTGCCCAGGTCCCCTACACGCACGCAGCGATACTTGCACAGCTCATACCACCCGAGAGGATAGGGGAGGCGTTGGAGAGGCTTAAGAGGACGGGACACCTCCCAGAGGAGCCCGACGAGTATAGTCTGGAGTGGGTCCGGGGGCTCTTGGAGAAGGCGGGGAGGTGGGTTGAAGCATACAAGCCAAGTGGGTTGAGGGTCTCTATACTCGAGTCCCTAGATCCCGGGCTCGTCAAGGAGTTGAAGTATAAGGAGGTGTTCGCGGAGCTCGCGGAGAGGCTTGAGAAGCTGGAAGATTGGAGGGAGGACGGCATTAAACAGGCTATGATCGAGGCTACCAGCAGCTTGTCCGGCCGGGAGAGGAGGGAGTTCTACCGTGAATTCTACCGTGTATTCGTTGGAGAGGATAGGGGGCCGAGGGCAGCCCCTCTCCTAAGCCTCCTCGAGAAGGACTTTGTTATAGCACGTCTCAGGGAGGCTGCTGGAGTCGGAGGGGGAGAGTAGATGAGTGCTAGACGATCGAGGGGGCTAGCAGGTATCTCACTCTACTCCCATCAGGACTCTTGAATACTAGTTCTAGGGGCTTCTTGCTGGAGAACTTTATCTCCACCGCCTCCGCTATCTTTGTGAGGTTTAAGACGTTCTTTAGGTATGTGACATCGTATATGCTCGTTGATGGTTCTCTGACATCTAGGTAGAGGAGGGCTGTCGAGACGCCCTCCTGGAGTACTGCTTCAACCTTGGATCTGCCCTCGCCCTTAGCTCTTATGACCAGCTTCCCCTGGCTCGCCTCGAACTCTACCTCCTTACCTACTATCTCGACGTCCTTCACAGTCTTTTTAAGGACGTCTGACATCACGCTCGCTTCTACATCGTGTTCTAGTTCTAGGTTTTCGGGGAGGTCTAGGTATACTTCGATGTTGGGTATGAGGAACCTCTTCACCACGACGCTGTCGATCTGGATAAATATCCTGTCATCGGATACCTTGAATAGGACTGGCTCCCCCTTCTTCCCCTTCTTCAAGGAACTCGCAAGGGACTCGAGGCGGACGCCCATGTAGACTTCCTCCCTAGACTCGTCAACATTGTACTCGAGAAAGGATTCCCTGGGTATGAAGACTTCTATGTAGGCTACCTTGGCAGGATCCATGCCGGCAACCCTAACCCCTTCACCCCTTATATCGAATCTCGCCTCATCAAGGATCTTCGCCAGAGCCTCCACGAACTCCCTGAAGCTTTTAGCGTCGGGGTAGCGCAGTGTTGCGACAACATCCCTTATCTCTGATTCAAGCGTCTCCGCCAATCAACTCACCCTTTAAACATGTATAGCAGTGTCTTCCTAAATAGGGTTAACAGTCTAATTACCATGTTATCTGGGAGGGGGCCGATGACAGGTACGCCATCGCCCAACCCCACCCTTGGGGGATGGGGGCGCCCGTCCCCAGGAGGCCCCCCTTTACAAGTACTTCAACCCGGATCCCCGAGCCTGTACGCCCACTGCTACGGCGAATAATGCGTCGCTGAGCCTGTTCAACGTCTTCAACGCCAGCTTAACCCTCTCCTCTCCCGCCTTGAACTCCACCCCGGATCTAGCCGCTGCTACAAGCCTCCTCTCAGCCCTCCTCACTATACTCCTAGCCACATGTATGTGGGATGAGCACTTGTCGCCGCCGGGGAGTATGAAGCCCTTGAGCTCAACCCCCTCCATGTACTCGTCTACGATCTCCTCGAGGCGTTGCACCTGGTCCTCGCCAACCTCCGTGTAGCCGGCTAGGGAGAATCCTATGTTGAAGAGGAGCCTCTGCATCTCCTCAAGCAGGGATTTCTCGCGGCCACCGCAGTAGGCGGCTGCCAGCCCCAGGAAGCTGTTCGCCTCATCCAGCGCGCCCATGAACTCTATTAGGGGGTGGTCTTTAGGGACCCTGGAGGAGAGGGCTGCACAGTACGTTGTACCCTCGTCACCAGTCCTAGTATATATGCGGGGCACAGGGTCTTCACCCTTGAGGACTACGGTGTTGCCGGCCTCGTTATAAAATGGGGGCGTGGAGCCGCCGGCGGGATTCGAACCCGCGACCACCGGCTCTCCCGCGACCTCGGAGTGTGTATCAAGACCGTTACGAGGCCGGCGCTCTACCGCTGAGCTACGGCGGCCCCCAAGAGAATGGTCTAGGATGCCGTGGTGATTTAATCCTTTACCGTCCCCCCGGCTCGCCCGCCCGGTCTACTGAGGAGATCATTCTCCTCAGCATGTTCACGAAGTCCACGGGATCCACTACTATTATACCCAATTGCTCCCCCAGCCTCCTAATCCCCGCATCACTTGTAACTATTATCCCCTTCAACTCCATTGCGAGGAGTATAGTATCTAGATCCTCCACGCTGTCCACAAGCCCCTTACGGGTCGCCTCCCGATACTTGTCCCTCAAATCCCTTATCGACTCGCCTATACAGGGTTCCCCAGCCTCATAGCACTCCTTCGCAGCCCTTCTCAACGCAGTCTCAGCGACGCGGAGGCCCTTGAACAGCCTCCTCCTAATATCTGCAACGTATTCTGAGAAGACACTAGCCGGTATCTGGAGGCTTAGCTTGTCGGGGGCCTTCACCGTAATCCAGGCCGCCAGCTCCTGTATAGTGTCGAGGCTAACCTGGTTCCCAATAAGGATCCTCCTAAGCTCGCTCCAGGTCAAGGGGGTCATATAGAATCGCGCCTGGAGCCTAAGCCTCGCCTCCCTGATCAGCTCCGCTATCTTAGAGACTACCCCCTCAAGGTCGTTGACGCCGAGAGCCCTCCTCAGCCTCACCTCAGTTATGCTTGTCGTGTCGAGCACGAAGATATCCAACACTTGCACCTCGAAGCTTCATCCCTGGGGGGCACATTATTAGAGGTAGAGTCGAGACTGCTAAAAACGGTGCACACCACATTGGAGGAGAAGCCCAAGCTACCCCCATTCGCCTCGGGAAGGATAGCGGGGAGCTACAGCCTCCTCTTCGAGTACTGGAGGGTTGCGAGGGAGAGGGGTAGGGAGGACCTAGTCGAGAAGGCTATGCTGAGCGATGAAGACTATAGGAGGCTCCGCGAGATAGCCTCCCAGGGGGAGCGGGTGAGGCTCACCGATCTCCTCGACGAGCTAGTAGACTACTTCATGGAGAGAGTGGATGAAGAACTAGCAGGTGAGGCTGCGGGGAGGCTGGGGTACCGTATCAGCGGTAGTGATGCGAGGAGGCTCATCGCGAGACTCCTAGCTAGCTGGCTCGTCGAGGCCGGGGAGTACTGGAACATAATCCGGATCAAGTCCTAGCTCCTGTGAGCGGTTGATAGGCCCGCGGCGAGCGCCAGCTTCGCCCTCCCCACTATACCCGATAGGCGGGAGACGCTGGAGGCTGAGGCGAGATCCTTGTCAGTTAGGAGTTTGAGCAGAGCCTCCAGCTCGCCCGCCAGGTCCTCTAATATGATATCCCCGACCTCCGACAGCCCGAGCTCCCCTGCAAGCTCAATAGCCCTCAATACGACAGCATCTCTTGGAGTAGATTTACCCGTAAGGTACTTGTGTACCGCTGCAACCGTGACTCCGAGGCCTTCAGCGAGCTGCCTATAGCTCAGCTCCCCGGCTAGGACTTCTATTATCCTCCTCCTAGCCCACGGGCTTATTATGGCTACACCGGTCCTCGGCCTTAGAGCTTCCATGACCATCCTCCAAGAAGTTAACCGTGTAGGCTTGGAGGGGAAAAAGGGGGGTAGGCTTACTTTCCAAGCTTGTCCTTTACGAGCCGGGCTATCCTCCTTACTCCCTCAGCTATCTGCTCCTTGGAGGGGTAGCTGAAGTTCAGCCTCATAGTGTTCTTTTTCTTGGAGACTGGGAAGAAGCTCTCGCCGGGCACGTATGCTACCCTGTACTTCTCGATCGCCTCAAGCATGAGGGCCTTCATATCGATCTCTCCGTTAACGTATACCATTGTGAAGAAGCCGCCCACCGGCCTAGTCCACTCCGCTAGACCAGTCATGTGCTCGTCTAGGGAATTCATCATCACGTCTCTCTTCTCCTTGTAGAGGCTCCTGGCCCTCTCTATAGTTGCATCTACAATCCCCTTCCTTATCGCCTCCATGACTATGTACTGTGAGAGGGTGGCGGTGTGGAGGTCCACCGCCTGCTTCGCCAGCTCAATATAGCTTATTAGATCCCTTGGGCCTAGGACCCACCCTACACGCAAGCCTGGCGAGAGTATCTTGCTGAAAGTGGACGTGTAAATCACCCTCCCACTCTTATCGAGGCTCTTAAGATAGTCCACATTAACTGGCTCGAACGTGAAGAAGCTGTACGGGTCATCCTCTATGATCAGGAAGTCGTACTGCTCAGCCAGCTCTATGAGGTGCCTCCTCCTCTCCTGGCTCATAGTTGAGCCGCTTGGGTTCTGGGATGTCGGGACCAGGTATGCCAGCTTAGGCCTCTTCTCATCCCTACCCATACTTTTGAGCCTCTCCTCTAAGACGTCTGTCTGCATCCCCTCGCTATCCACCGGTATTGCTTCAAAGACGGCTCCATGCTCCCTGAACACATTCACCGCAGCCAGATAGGTGGGTTCCTCAACGATCACCTTATCCCCCGGATCCACCAGCACCCTCGCCGCTAGGAATAGGGCCTCCTGGCTCCCAGTTGTAACGATTACATCGTCGCCTGGATCAACCCTGATCCCCTTGGATGCTGCGAAGTCCTTCAAGACCTCCCTGAACTCCGTCACGCCCGCTGTGGGAGAGTACTGGAGAGCGCGCTCGCCCCTCTCCGCTATAACCTCCCTGGCTATATCGGCCAGCCTGGGATCAAACACCTTGGGGTCCGGGAGGCCCCCTGCCAGGCTTATGACGTCCTTTCCCTCGGTTAGCTTTAGAAGCTCCCTTATCTCTGAAGCCCTGAAGAGAGACGTTCTTTTAGAGGCGAATCTACTATATCCATCCACGAGAATCCCCCATATCATTTAATACCTCTTGCAAGATTAAAGAGGTAGATCATAAAGAGGATAATGGGATACGCGTGGGCTCCTCCACCCATCACCAGAGAGACTTTGTAACTCCAAGAACCGAGTCGGTCTCCCTTATCGCCTTCTCCGGGTCCCTCTCCAGGCCTGTCATCGCCTTTATCGCATCAATATTCTCCGGGACAACTATCGACTCCTGGTGGACTGCCTGGAAGAATACCAGCTCGCGCCCCTCAACGTGCACAGTGTCCTCGAATACTACGAGCTCTGGTATGTCGTATCTGGGCCGTGATTCCCTGGCTGCCTCTACAAGCTGGGCGGTCGACTTTATCCCGGTCGCCTCACTCGATACTAGCATTATCCTGGGAGCTTCCCTGAGGGCTTCCAGCACCTCGCTGCGGGACGCCTCCCTCCTCAGTATAACTGTCAGGTGGTGTACATGCATCAAGGTGGTAGGCACAACTACGGCGGCGGTCCAAATATCGAGCCACGGCAGCACTGCCTTCACGTCTAAAGCGTGGTGGCTCGGCAGCCTGGGCGGGTTTAGGACTATGCTGTTCACGGGCCCCCTCTTGATCTCTTTGGGATCCGCAGCCCTCCTTATCAGGGTGGCTCTAACCTTCTCCACTCCGAATGCCTTGTTGAGGGTGCATATTGCTCTCAGCAACCCCGTCGTGTTGCAGGATACTACTCGCAGGCTCCTCTTACCAATACCCTCCTCATAGTTGCATAGGCTGCTGAAGGATGCCTCAGCGACCTCCGCCTTCTCCCCACCCTGAAATATCGCCTTTACACCACGCTCCTCGTATATTGGCTTGTACTTGGCCCCGACTCCTCCGGGAGTCGCATCTACTATGACGTCCACCCTATCCAAGAGCTCCCCCAGGGTCCCTGCCACCTTTACTCCAGCCTTCTCGAAGGCCTGCAGCGAGTCTTCGTCTGGAGCGTATACGGGAATACCCCTAGCCAACGCTTGGAGGGCGGCGTAGTCGGGGCTCCTCTTTACAACCCCGACAAGCTCGAGCCCCTCTATCCTTGCAACTGCCGCGGCGATCCTCTTACCGATCGTCCCGTAGCCGTTCACTCCAACCCTGACAGCCACGAGGATCACCCCCTAAAGTACTTCTCATACGAGCTAGCTAAAGACTCTAATCCAGGAAGCCTCCTATTAGCCAGGAAGTATAGTAGGGCGCCCCCACCAGTGCTAATGTGGCCAACCCTCCTCCTAAGCTCCTCCGGGAGCTCTGATAGGATTGCGTTGAAGTGCCCCCCGCCGAATATTGTGAAGGCGTTAGACCTCAACGCGATCTCGACGAGCTCTCTGGTACCCCTTCGGAAGCGGGGGTCCTCGATAACCCCTGCGGGACCCCTCATAACGATCATCTTGGCGCTCATCAGCTTCCAGGAATAGTACTCTATCGTGGACGGGCCGATATCCTTCGGGGCCCCCTCTATACTCGATGAATCCACGAGCTCCACGTCACCGTCGATCTCAGCGTAGAAGTCGAGGGGGACCCTTATCGGGGCTCCAGACGAGAGGAGGCTCCTGGCTATCTCAACAGTCCCCTCATCAACCTTCGACCTTACAAGCTCCTCCGCCTCCCCAATCTTGACCCCAGAGACTAGGAGGAAGAGGAGTGCGACCAGCCCCGTGGTTAGGATCTCGTCGGCTACTCCGGCTTCGACAACGTGCTTGATCACCTTCACCGTATCCTTAACCTTCGCCCCTCCCAGCACGAACACCTTGGGCCTCTCCCCTTTCGAGAGAACCCTTGATAGTGTTACGACCTCTAGCTCCATAAGCCTCCCAGCTACGCTTGGAAGCACCATGGGGAACCCGACTATACTTGCCTGGCTTCTATGAGCTGTGGCGAATGCATCGTTTACGTAATAGTCTACTAGCTTGGAGAGTGTTGAAACCATTATGCCCCTACCGTGAACCTCTGGAGGAGCCTCCACATAGTCCTCGCTTATGATCCTAGTATTATCAAGCAGGAGGATCTCTCCCGGCTCCAGCTCCTTTATCCTCCTCTGGGCCTCCGGGCCTATCACGTCGGGCACGTAGCCTATACTCTTCCCGAGCAGCCTCGAGAGAACCTCCGCGTGCCTCTCCAGCCGGGTGAAATCCTTGCCCGTCGGCCTGCCCTGGTGGCTCATCAATACCACTGCTGCCTCTTTGTCGACTAGCTCCCTGATCGTTTTAAGGTGGGATCGGAACCGTGTATCGTCAAGTATTTCACCCGTAGAGGGCTCGATCGGGGAGTTGATGTCGATCCTAACAAGCACCTTCCTCCCCTTAACGGATACGTCGTCGAGGGTCCCGATCTTCTTATCGAGATAATCGATAGGCACCTGAACCCCCGGAGACAAAAAGCCGTAGCCTCGGAAATTAAGATTTATCAAATTAACCCGCATACAATTATAGCCTCCCCTCCCCCAGCTACTCCTACAGGTGGGTTGTGTGGCTGGAAAGCTTAGGGTTGAGTGGTTCGGCCACTCATACTTCACGGTAGCCTACGAGGACTATACTATAGCTATAGACCCCCATGATGGGGGGAGCCTTAACCTGCCAGAGTATAGGGTGAGAGCCGACGCTGTGCTTGTGACGCATAACCACTACGATCACAACGCTGTGGAGATGGTTGAGGCAGGGGAAGTCGTGAGGTGGAGGAGGGGCCGCTTCCGCCTTGGACCCTTCACTGTAGAGGGGGTGCTGAGCTATCATGACAAGTCCCGGGGGGAGCTTAGAGGCGAGAACACCCTATACAGGCTGGAGGCGGGACCCTATACTATAGTCCATGCAGGTGACCTCGGCCACGTTCCTGGAGAGGAGCTTCTTCAAAAGCTGAGGGGAGCCTCGATCCTCATGATCCCGGTTGGGGGAGTATACACTATAGATGCTGAGGAAGCATGGGAGATCATCTCTAAACGCAGCCGAGCCTCGTAATACCCATGCACTACTGGGTCCCCTACTCAACGCTGCCACTCGACCCCCTCGACAAGTTCCTAGCACTATCTAAGGCGAGGAGGATCCGGCTCGACAGCAGGGTCCTTGAGGTGGGTGAGGGCGAGCTCCCCGAGAAGACTACTATTGTTGTGTTCCCACCGCCTACTCCTTGAAGAACTAGTGGCGCCGGGGGCGGGATTCGAACCCGCGCCCCCCGTATGGGGGAACGGGTCTCCAGCCCGTCCCCTTGGTCCGCTCGGGCACCCCGGCGCCCGTCCTGTCCAGCATAGGATTCCTGTAGGGGAGGTTTTATATAGGATTCAGCCTGGTTGAGGGTTACCCCCTCACCTGTTTGATCTCGATCCTCACGTTGCGGGGGATCTGGATCCTCATGAGCCTCCTCAATACCCTCTCGTCGGCTGCAAGGTCTATGATGCGTTTATGTATCTTCATCTCCCAGTGCTCCCAGTACTTGCTGCCCTCACCATGGGGCAGCCTGAATATTGGCACCTCGAGCCTCTTCGTGGGCAGAGGGATGGGGCCCCTTATCGGTGCTCCCGTCTTCTTTGCTATCTCCCGTATCTGCTCCACCACCTGCTGGAGGCTCTTCACGTCCGTGCTCCATAGGTAGATCCTTATCTTGAACGCCATCCTTCTTCTCCACCCGTAACCGTAGATGGCTTGTGCTCCAGGTTATAAAGTAAATGCTCGCGGTGCGAGAATATAGGAATAGAATATATTGTTTTAAAGATTAGGGGTTTGTCTTAATTATAAAATGTTGATTGAATGAGTGGGGGGTTACTTCTTCCTTATCTCCACCTGTGCTGGCTTGACGTCGGTTATGATGCCGATACCGATGGTCCTGTTCATGTCTCTCATGGCGAACCTTCCTAGTGCGGGGAAGTCGCTGAACTTCTCAACTACCATCGGCTTGACCGGCTTGAACCTCACTATTGCGACGTCGCCGGGCTTGAGGAACTGCGGCTTCTCCTCCACCACCTTACCGGTCCTGGGGTCGAGCTTGGCCAGTATCTCAACCATCCTTGCGCTGACGCTCGCGGTGTGAGCGTGTATGACTGGCGTGTACCCTGGCGCGATGGCGCTTGGGTGCCAGATCACGAATATCCTAGCTGTGAACTCCTCCGCTACAGTCGGCGGGTTGTCTGGGTGGCCTGCCACGTCTCCCCTCCTTATGTCGTTCTTGCTCACGCCCCTGACTGCGAAGCCAATGTTGTCTCCTGGCTCAGCCTTCTCAAGGTCCTGGTAGTGCATCTGTATGCTCCTAACCTCTCCTATCACTCCCGGCGGCATGAAGATTACCTTGTCGCCTACTCTCAGCACTCCGGTCTCGACCCTGCCTACTGGCACGGTGCCTGCTCCTGGGATCGAGTACACGTTCTGTATGGGTATCCTCATGGGCTTGTCTACTGGCTTTGCCGGCGGCTGCAGCTGGTCTAGGGCCTCTACTAGTGTCGGCCCCTTGTACCATGGCATGTTGGGGCTCCTCTCGATGAGGTTGTCTCCCTTCCATGCGCTGACAGGTATGAAGGGTATCTGGTCTACCTTGAATCCTAGGCCCTTCATGAACTTCTTGAGTATGTTGGCTATCTGTTCGTACCTCTTCTGGTCGTAGTTGACGTCGGGCGCGTCCATCTTGTTTACCGCCACTATTACCTGCTCAATACCCATCGTCTTGGCTAGGAGGAGGTGCTCTCTAGTCTGGCCCTCGGGGCTCATTCCAGCCTCGAACTCTCCCTTCCTAGCCGATACAACGAGTATTGCTGCGTCCGCCTGGCTCGCGCCGGTGATCATGTTCTTTACGAAATCCCTGTGTCCGGGTGCGTCGATTATTGTGAACACGTAGTTCTTGGTCTCGAACTTCATGAAGGTGAGGTCGATCGTTATACCCCTGTCGCGCTCCTCCTTCATCTTGTCGAGGATCCATGCGAACTTGAAGCTCTCCTTACCCTTAGCCTTCGCCTGCTCCTCTAGCTCCTTCAGCTTCTTCTCCTCGATGAGGCCAAGCCTGAAGAGCAGGTGGCCTACTAGGGTGCTCTTTCCATGGTCTACGTGACCTATTACCACTAGGTTCATGTGCGGCTTCTCGGGCATTCCCTATACACCCCATAGCTACATCTAGCGCCGATTTGGAGGTTGTATTGGAAGGAGTTAAAAAGGCACCGTTTCAGTGGAGTAGGTGTGGGACCAGGAGGCTACCTGGAGCTGAGGGCGATCCTCTCGATCTCCTCCTTCTGCCTTATCGCGTGGCTCTGCGGGTCGCTCCTCGAAGCGAGGATTATCTCCTCCGCAAGGCACTCCTCGATCGGCTTGGGGTTGTTGAATGCACAGTTCCTCGCCCCCTCTGCCAGGAACCTGAGGGCTAAGTCAACCCTCCTCTGGGGCGAGACGTTTACGGAGACCCTGTATGTTATTCCACCGTATACGATCCTGGTGGTCTCCTCCCTTGGGGCGGCGTTCTCGATGGCCCTAACGAGGACCTGTATCGGGTTCTCCCCTGTCTCGAGGTAGATTATGTCGAATGCGGTCTTCACTATGTTGTAGGCTAGGTGCTTCTTGCCCCCATTCCTGCCAGGCCTCATGAGCTGGTTGATCAGCCTCTCCACTATAGGTACCTGGCTCTTAGCGAACCTCCTGTGCTCGTGGCGGCCGCCGGTGTGGGGGATCCATATTGGCCTTAGACTGATATACCTCTTAAGCCCGGGGTCCCTTACCTCAACCCCCACCCAGCTCCACTTGCCGAATAGCCTTATCGAGTCAGCCCTTACCTCTATTCCCTCCGGGAGGGTATACTCGTCCGCCGACACTTCCATCCAGCACCCTTAAACCCAGGCCTCTCCCCGACCCTTATAAACTTCCACTGGAAATCATAAGCGTAGCCAATTAGTTGATAAGCCTTAGTTCGGAAAGCCTATACCCAGCCGTGGGTGACAGGGTTGAGCGTGTTGCGCAGGGTCGTCGATATCGCGCCGATATACCAGGTGGTCTACGGCGACGATGATAACTATATAGTAATAGGTGGGAGAGGCAGGCTCCCTATAGGCATCCGCCTCTACCTGGAGGGGAACGACATTTTCGAGATGTACTATGTCCCCCCAGAGGTCGTGGATGCTCTGGAGATGATAAAGGAGGGGAACCCTCCGCCTCGCAGGCAGAGCCTATTCTCTCTCCTCGCCTTCCACGATGAGTTCAGGAGGATGATAGAGGAGAGCCTCGATAAGATAGTGATAGACGAGTACGATGAATCCACCGGAGTCTATACTGCTACAGCACACTTCGAGTCGGATGGAGTACATGTCAGTATAAAGATGATCCCCAGCCACGCCGTCTTCCTAGCGCTGGTTGCGGGGAAGCCCATCTATGTGACGCAGGAGTTAGTCGATATCTCCCAGGATATAGGCGATGATGAAGAGGATGAGGGGGAGGATGGAGAGGTCTGGTAGCTCTCCCACACCTACCTCCTAGGCTTCTGCTTCTTACCGAGCCACAGCGCCTTCAGTGAGACTCCGTTGACCATTACCACCTTGTACCTTACACCGGGGATGTCTCCCATCGATCTTCCCCTAGGACCCCCTATACCCTCGATGATCACCTCGTCGTGCTCGTCTATGTAGAGTATTCCACCGTCCCTGGGCACGAATGCAGTGACAACCTTCTTGTTCTTTACGAGCTGTACCCTGACGCACTTTCTAAGAGCCGAGTTCGGCTGCCTAGCCTCTACTCCAACCTTCTCGAGAACAATACCTCTAGCCATGGGGGCGCCTTCGAGGGGGTCGTACTTCTTCTTTAGACCGAGCCTCCTCCTCTTGAACTCTAGCTGGCTCCACCTGAACTTCATCCTCTTCTTCCTAAGCTTCCTAGCCGCGAATAATCCTACAGGCGACTTCTTACCGGTCATCCCTACTACCCTCCCTGCCATGTAAGGGTAGGGTCTTTAAAAACTAATCGCGGAGGGTCCCTGGCTACCTTATAACTACACTTGATACGCCGTAGAGCTTTTGGAGGACTAGACGGGCCCTCTTTATATTCCTACCCTCCTTCCCGATAGCCCTCCCTTTATCCTCCTCTGCAACCCTCACCACTACCTGTTTCTCACCGTTCCTCTCGTTCACTGTTATGCCTAGGATCTTCACGGAGGGGAATAGGTTTCTCACCATCGACTCCAGGTCCTCGGCGTAGGGGACTATCTCAATGTTCTTCTTGAGGAGGCTCCTCAAGAGTTTAACGTTCTTCCCGCCCCTACCGATAGCCTTGCCCACATCGGTGTCTTTGACGAGGAATATGAGCTTGTTATTGTCGTCGTCCATTATACACCTTATCCCGAGCGCGCCGGTCAGCTCCTCGAGAATTGAAAGATACCTTAGCTCTTCCGGGGTTATCCGTTCCTCTACCATCCCCAGCCCTCCTATCCTACGAGTTCGAGTATTCTCGACGAGCCCTCATCTACTACTCCTATCAGGGATACCACGAATGGTTTTCCAAGCGCGTGGCCCAGCTCATCGCTGGTTCCATCGTACTCGATCACTGGGGTCCCTCCTAGCCTGGCGTAGTATTGGACTCTCCTCTTAATCTCGGGCGGGGTGTTCTTAGCCATAATCACCAGTTTTACCTTTCCCAGCTTGAGTAGTTTTAGGGTCTCCCTGGTTCCGAGCACATACTCTCCGGTCCTTATCAGGTTCCTTAGCTCCCTCTCTACTGAGAGCGACATCCATGCTCACCCGTCCATCTACTCTTCCTTAACAGCCTCTACCTTCCTCCCGGTCTCACGGGATTTTAACCATACTACGATTCCGGTGCCTACTGGAGGGGGCTGGCCTATTATAGTCTTTTCTGAGACGCCGACGAGCCTCTCGTATTCTCCCGTAGCCGCTGCATCGTATAGGTTCTTCACTGTTACCTCGAATACTGCTCTTGCTAGGGGGCTCTCCTTCTCGCCGGCGACGCCGAGCCTTCCGATCTGGCGGATCTTGCCTGTGAAGGTCATCAGGTCTGCTACTAGCATGATGTGCCTTATGTCTACGTTGAGTCCAGAGTCTTGGAGCACCCTCTGGATCTCCCTTATGATCGCGTTCCTAGCCGCCTCTATACCTAGGACCTCGGCTATCTCGTGGATGTTGTTTGTGGTCGTCCTCCTATGGTCTACACCCCTCACTCTCAGTACTTCGGCGAGATTGCTTCCCTCGGTTACTATGTAGTATTCCTTGACTTGTTTTCCGTCTACCTCTTTCTCCTCAGCCTGTATGACTGCTCTCTTTATCCCCTTGATCCCCTTCAGGTAGATCTTCCTTATCTTGTTCTCTATCTCCCGGTAGACGCCTGGATCATAATAGTACTCTGGGGGCAGGAACTTCTCGGAGACTGTGAGCGTTATAACATATGGGTCGTCGGTGGTGGATACCTCTCCCAGCTTGCTTCTCTCTAGCGCCTCGATTACCTTCTCGACGGTGACACCCTTATCCTCGAGCTGCTCTGGGTCTAGAACTATAGTGAACTCGTTGCTTCCCTGGAAGTATTCTATCTCGCTCACTACAGCGTCGAGCACCGTGTACTGGATCCTCCTAGCTATCTCCTTAGCCTTCTCCTCGTCATACTTGTGCTTCTCGTCTAGGTATATTGTCATCATGGGGGTTGAGGGCTCCCTCCTCGCATCTATGATCTCTATAAGCCTGGGGAGTCCTAGGGTGACGTTCGAACTCGACTATTCCAGCGTAGTGGAACGTTCTGAGAGTCATCTGGGTTCCGGGCTCTCCTATAGATTGTGCGGCAACGGTGCCGACGGGTTCTCCGGGCTGTACTAGCGCTTTAATGTATGTGATTATGGCGTCTCTCACTATGTAGATCTTCTGTTTCTCGTTTAGCTTATCATTGTCTAGCACCTTCTCCTTTATCTCCTCATATTTGCTCTTGGGTAGTACTCTTCTAGCTATGTCCGCTAGGGTTTCAAGGTCGTCTACGAATATATTGTACGCCATTCCAGCATCACCTCACGTGCGAGTACTTCTCTATAAGCCTGTCCACGTCCACGGGGTCCCCGTGGTAGGTCTTCATCGGGTCAACCCCGTCTTCCCCGTATTTTATCTGTATCAGGTTGCCGTAGGCGTCTCTGACCGTGCCGTCATGCAGTACCACGAGGTCGTTTAGAGCGTTTATCAGCCTCCTCTGCATGTATCCGCTCTGGCTGGTCTTGACAGCCGTGTCTACTAGTCCCTCTCTTCCAGCGGCTACGTGGAAGAAGACCTCGGTGGGCCTTAGACCATAGCGGAAGTTGCCCTTAACGAATCCCTTAGCCTCTGGGGATAGGTCTCCTGGGGGGAAGTGGGCTAGCGTCCTCTTCCTGAAGCCCCTATGGATCCTCTTACCCCTAACCACCTGCTGTCCCAGCATGGCGACCATCTGGGCGATGTTTGTCTCGCTGCCTCTGGCACCTGTCCTCGCCATTATGAAGACGTCGTTGAATGGGTCCATGTAGTTGACGGCGACCTCCTGGCTCTTCCTGAAGAGCTCCTGCAGCCTATTGATGATCTTTATCTCGAGGCTCTCCTCCAGAGTCCTACCGGGTATCGGCTCGAGCTTGCCCTCGTGGAACTCCTTTATCATCTCGGCTATCTCCTTCTTAGCCTCTTCAATAAGCTTGGCTATCTCATCTCTAGCCTCCCTGGGTATGTCGACGTTCTGAGAGGCTGAGGCTGAGGCCTCTCAGCTCCAGCATTTTTATGAAGGACTTGTACAGCGTGTCTAGGAGCTCACGTGCCTTTTCATTACCGTATTCGAGCGCGATTATATGGAGGACGTCGTTGGGCTGCTCCGCTCCTATAGCGCTCTTATCGAAGACTCCCATGAGCAGCTTTCCATTCCTTATCACGATGTACGAGTCGTTGAAGCAGTCGTAGTTGTCGCATGCGAGTGGGCCAGCGTTGATCTTAGCCCTGCCCTCGTAGGAGAAGTCTTCCGGCAGGAAGAGGCTCACCACCTGCTTGCCTGTCCAGAGCTTCCTGGGGTGGAGGATGGCGGGTTCTGGCAGGTCTCCCTTGTAGCCGGCCTTCGAGAGTAGCTCTAAGACCTGCTCCTCGGTTAGGAGCCTCGACTTTACAGTCATTAGGTATGCTCCGCTGATGTAATCTTGCCTCCCGCCTATGATGGGGCCTCCATACCTTGGAGTGTTTATGTTCTTCTCTACTAGGAGGATCTCCTCAGCCTCAGCTACGGCCTCCTCGAACCTTGGAACGTGGAGGTTCATCTCGTCACCGTCGAAGTCGGCGTTGTATGGCGGGCATACCAGCGGGTTCAGCCTGAAGGTCTTGCCCGCCATCAACCTTACCCTGTGGGCTAGTATGGACATCCTGTGGAGGCTTGGCTGCCTATTGAATAACACTATGTCCCCGTTGAGCAGGTGCCTCTCTACTATGTCTCCTACCTCGAGGCTCTCTGCGAGCTGCTTGTGGTTCCTGTGGTATCTCAGGTCTATCTTCGTCCTGGTCCTAGCCTTTATCACATATGTTGCTCCCGGCCACTTGTAGGGGCCGTTCAAAACATACCTCCTTGCCTCCTCAATGTTCTCTGGCGTCACCCTCATGGGATAGGTTAGTATCATTGCTATATCGATCGGGACCCCAACCTCGTTTATACTTATCTCGGGGTCAGGGCTGATCACGGTCCTAGCGGAGTAGTTGACCCTCTTACCGGAGAGGTTGCCCCTGAGCCTCCCCTCCTTACCCTTCAGCCTCTGCGCGAGGGTCTTGAGGGGCCTTCCACCCCTATGATGGATCACGACCACGTTGGGGAGCTCGTTATCTATGTAGGCGGCGACTGTTTGCTGCAGTGTTATCCATGAGTCCTCCACCATAGTCTCCGGAGCGCTCGTTGCTAGATAGTGCTTTAGCCTCTCATTCTGCCTTATGATCTCGACTAGGGCGTGGGTTAGGTCGTCCTCCGACTTGAGCCCGGTCTCGAGGGTGATCGGAGGCCTAACAGCTAGCGGCGGCACTGGGAGGACTGTCGCGACCATCCACTCGGGCCTCGAGTACTCGGGGTCGAGGCCTAGGAGCTCGGCATCATCGTTTCGGACCTTCTCAAGCCTATCCCTTATCTCGATGGGGGTTAGCCTAACTTCTCCTTCAGGCCTCTCCTCGTAGAAGATGACTGGCCTGATATACCTTATACGGTACTGGCGGGCACCACAGTGGGGGCACACGCTGTTCTGAGCCGCCTGCTTCCTAACCTCCTTCACGAAGTTCGATGCCAGCTGGGGCCAGCGATTCTTAAGAGTCCTCAGGATCCTGAGCATCCTCTTAGCCTGTTCCTCGGGTAGAAGTATCCTGCTACAGGAGCGGCAGGTTGCCTGGAGGACAGCGTTGACGTGGTCGCTGTAGTAGGGTATCACCACCGGCCTTGCGAGGTCAATCTTACCGAAGTGTCCGGGGCAAGCGTCCCTCCTATTACCGCATACCGGGCAAGTCTCGCCAGGCTCTATTGCTCCGAAGTGCGGGTCCCTCGGGCCTCCCATAACAGGGGTTCCATCGGACTCGTACAGCTCGGGCCTTGTCACCGTGACACGGGCCATCCTCGAGATCTCGTGGGGTGGGAGGACACCGAACTTAATCCCGCTTAGAATATATCTCTCCTCGCTCACACCCAATCACCCCCTACTGGCTTCCCCCTTACCATCCTTCCCGTTCCCGCGGAGGCTCCTCTGGAGGAGGGATGCCTGGAAGCCTGGGAGCTTGTTCAACACGTCTATCTTACTGTTCACGATCAGCCTGGGCTTCACGAACATGCTAGTTACCTCTTGGAGGAGGAGCTTGAAGGCGTAAGGCACTATCACGGGCCTCACGTCGCCGTCCTCTTCATGTATAGGGCACTCATACACGCCCCTCCTCGCATTATACCATGCTATATGGCCGCACTTGCTGCATACCAGCATCTCGTACTTGTCGCTGTTGAAGAGCATCCTATCCCTCAACAGGGCGGTGGCGCCGTGGCCTATGAGGCAGTCCCTCTCCATCTCACCAAACCTGAGGCCTCCCTGCCTCGCCTTACCCTCTGTCGGCTGTCTTGTGAGGAGCTGCACCTTACCGGTAGCCCTTGCATGCATCTTGTCGCTTACCATATGGTATAGCCTCTGGTAGAAGGTGACCCCGATCGTTATGGGCCTCTCGATTCTCCTGCCAGTCCTCCCATCATACATTATCTCGCGGGCGTTGGGGTCGTAGCCCCTCTTTACCAGCTCGAGCCGCAGCCCGTCTATATCCTCCTTATAGAAGGGGGTGCCGTCGATGTAGCTGGCCTTCAATGCTCCAACCTTCCCAGCGATCGTCTCTCAGCAGCTGGCCGACGGTCATTCTGGAGGGTATGGCGTGCGGGTTCAGTATGACGTCCGGAACGATCCCGTCCTCCGTGTAGGGGAGGTCGTAGCGTGGGAGGAGTATGCCTATTACTCCCTTCTGCCCGTGCCTGCTAGCGAACTTGTCGCCGATCTCCGGTATCCTCTGCTCCCTAACCCTAACCTTTACGAGCTTGAAGCCGTCTATGTTCTGGGTTAGGATTACAGTGTCGACTACGCCGCGCTCCCCATACCTTAGCTGGACACTAGTGTCCCTCCTCACTAGGGAGGTTGAGACCATGACTCGCTCCTCGCCTATGAACCTTGGCGGGCTGACCTTTCCAATGAGGACGTCGCCGCCCTCAACTTCAACCTCTGGATCCACGATCCCGTCGGGGCCCAGCTTCCGGTAGTACTCGTCGCCCTTATGGTCTAGCAGGTTGGGCTCCGGCACCCTTATCTCGTCCATCGCTCCTCCAGCGTAGAGGTTCTGCACCGCAGTGTATACTCGGAAGAAGTGGGCTCTCGCGAGGCCGAAGTCTATGCTGGACTTGTTGAATACTAGGGCGTCCTCCATGTTATAGCCCATGTAGGCCATTAGAGCCACTACCATATTCTGGCCCGCAGGCCTCTCATTATAGCCTATGAGCTCTAGGGTGCGGGTCTGGACTATTGGCTTCTGCGGGTAGTGGAGTAGGTAAGCGTGGCTGTCAGCCCTATACTTGAAGTTCAACGCGTAGAGGCCGAGGGCCTGCTTGGCCATAGCCGACTGGTACGTGTTCCTCGGGCTCTGGTTGTGCTCCATGTATGGTATGGTTGCTGCGGCTACACCTACTATGCCGTGGACCCATAGCTCCAGGTGGGTGTGGTCCCTTGTGATATCCTCTGGGAACTCCGCGATGTAGGCGTTCTCCTCCTCGTCCGGGTCTAGGAACTCTATGACACCCTCCTTCACCAGGTCCCAGAAGGATATCTCGCCTCTCCTCAGCTTCTCCACGTGCTCTTTGGTCAGCTTAGGCTTCCCGTTCTCGACGACTATAAGGGGTCTCATGAGCCTGCCTTCATCAGTGTTGACGTAGACTTCATTATAGTACTCGGTCTGTATGTGGGCCACGTTCACCTCATAGTGGATCTTGCCCTGCCTCCTAAGCCTCCTTATCTCCTCGGCCAGCCTCTTACCGTCAGGGTGGAAGCCTATAGGCCTCCCGTTTAGGAATACCTTAGCCCCCGTCTCCATGATCTCCGGTGGCTCCCCATTAGCCACCGCCTCATCGACTACCTTCTTTATCGGGACAACACCCATCTTGTAGAGGAGCTGCTCAACGCCCTCCTCGGGTACTCCCACGGAGATGTAGGCTAGGAGCGCCAGGTTCTTCACGAGGCCACAGTTGATCCCCTCTGGGGTCTCGAATGGGCACAGCCTAGCCCAGTGGGTGCCGTGGAGGTCTCTCGCCTCCAAGTGCACCTGGCCCCTGCTGAGGGGCGAGATGACCCTCCTCAAGTGGCTGTGGAGGCTTATCCAGTTAGTCCTGTCGAGGGCCTGGCTTACACCGGTCCTATCCCTCCCCCAGTTCCCAGTGGCTAGCGCGGTCCTCAGCTTGTCCGATATGACGTCGGGCCTTATCACGTGTGATAGCTTAATCATGTTCGCCGGGCGCTGGGTGAGGAGCCTCTCCAGCTGCTGCTCTACCGAGTATACGAAGTTGTTGAGCGCATCCCTCAACACCTCCGCTAGGAGGTCTCCCGCGAGCCTCAGCCTCTTGTTCGAGTAGTGGTCCTTGTCGTCAGGGTCCCTCTTACCCAGGTAGAGCTGTAGCACCCTGTTAGCCATCTCGGCCAGGTAGAAGGCTTTCTTCTCCCTATCCTCCGGCCTCGTCCCAAGGTGCGGTAGGAACTGGGTGTCGAGGAACTCTAGGGCCCTCTCGATCCTCTTCTCCCTCGGCTGCCCGCTCGCGAGCCTGTTCCCAATATACTCGAGCGCCTCCTCCTGCGTCCTTATGGTGGCGGAGACCTTCTCGAAGCTTGTGATAAGCTCCCTATGTATGTCCGGGTCTGCTGAGACCGCGAATGCTATCCTTGGCTCCTCCACGAAGCCGAGGGCCCTCATGAGTACGACGAAGGGGACCCTCGCGTTTAGCCTTGACATCGACACCTCCAGGCTACCGTCGCTCATCCTGTCTACTATGACCTGCCTCCTAACACCCAGCATCGTGGAGACTACCTTGGCGGTATGGGTTATCTTAGCCGTTCCCGCCGCCGCTGGGCCAACAATTATCCGGTTGACTGCGAGATCCTCCTGGACAACGATAACCTTCTCGCTCCCATTAATTATAAAGTAGCCCCCCGGATCATAGGGGTCCTCCCCGATACTGATGAGTTCAAACTCCGACATCTTCGAGGTTGGGTCGATCTCTGACTTAACCATCACGGGGAAGTCTGCTATCTTGACCAGGTGCTTCTCCTTCTCAACACCATTAACTATGAGAGAAGCCTCAACGTAGAGGGGCGCCATGTAGGAGAGATTCCTGATCCTGCAGTCCAAGGGGTAGATCTTGGCCGCGTAGCCAGCCCCCTTAGCCTCCGGGGACCCCAGATATACTTTTCCAAGCTTAATCCTCACGTCAGGCAGTCCCACAGGGGATACTGGGGCGCGCCTTCTCCTAATCATACGCCACGCTGGAGCTATCTCACCTATCTCATCTATCATCTGCTGGATCTTGTATAATACCAGCTGGTTGTACGATGCTATATGCTGCTTCGCGAGACCCATGCCCTTAATGTAGGATTTGAAGACGTCCCATAGATCCTCCTTGCTCAATCCTGGATCCTTCTCTCCACTCCCCATAATACCCTCGCTCGTAGACACTACCCGACACCCCATGCTAGAATGCTACCACGATCCTATAGTACTCCGCTTCTCCAGCGGTTGGAGACTTCCTTATAATACGTATAATGTCTCCAGGCTTAGCCCCCAGCAGCTGAACGATAGGATCGTTTATACTGATTGCTGGGAGCCTATTAGGGGGTACTCCGAGCTTGCGAAGCACTTCCACCGCCTCCTCGAAGGAGAGGACTTCATGCTTAGGCACGAGCTCGTGCTCGAGTATCTTTTTACTAACCCTCCTCTTAGACCTGGATGGCAACCTTTACAAGCCCCCCATACTCCGCGCAGAAATATGGCTGGGTTAAATGGTTCTTATAGCCTTTACGCGACCCTCCACGCAACACGATTGTGGGCCCGTTCGATTCTTCACCAGGATCAATAACACTGATTGTAACACTTAAATCTATCCCGTGCTCATCGATACTGATAACTGGAGTGAGGGGAGGGCCCGTAGCTCAGCCAGGTTAGAGCGGCGGGCTTTTAGCGTGGAGGCGTGTCCTGGCCTCCGTCGGGGGAAACCCGTAGGTCCCGGGTTCGAATCCCGGCGGGCCCGCCACAAACCCCACAAAGAGGGCTCCTAATACTTTATACTCGGATAAGAGATTCCACCCTCCAAGGTTGACGCTAATGGAGCAGGGTAGGGTATGTGATAGGGCAGAAAGATATGCGAGAGGGGTGCTTGAGGCCCTCGATAAGGTCTCTGATCGGGTAGGGGAGGAGTACTCTAACCTGCTAGACGCTGCTAGAAGGTATGCTAGGGACGCCCTATACTATGTTGAGGCCGGCGACTGTGAGACCGCCCTCTCAGCCGCCTCCTACGCCGAGGGCCTCATAGACTCCCTCAAGTACACCGGTGTCCTGGAGCCCGA
Organism: Thermodiscus maritimus; assembly: GCF_055382595.1. Lineage (NCBI taxonomy): Archaea > Thermoproteati > Thermoproteota > Thermoprotei > Acidilobales > Acidilobaceae > Thermodiscus > Thermodiscus maritimus. Next base: position 445,666 of record NZ_AP042434.1, on the reverse strand, counting down.
GTGGCCGAGTCTAGCGGTCGACGATAAGATCGTGTTCGTAGCGGGGACCTTCGACCTCATCCACCCAGGCCACATTGAACTATTAAGGTACTCCTCGAGGTATGGCAAGGTCCACGTTGTGATCGCCCGAGATAAGAATGTGGAGAAGGAGAAGGGGAAGAAGCCGGTCCTGGACGAGGAGACTAGGCTCCAAGTTATCTCCTCAATCAGGTACGTGTACAAAGCTATACTCGGGGACCCGGTGGATAAAATGAAGCCTCTAGAGTGGCTGAGGCCCGACGTGATAGTGCTAGGCCCCGACCAGCCATATGATCCAGAGAAGCTAGCCGACATCGTAGAGGAGAGGACTGGTAAGAGGCCAAGAGTCTACAGGTTCGAGGCGAAGAAGCCATTCTCAGGCGGCTTAATGGGTACTAGTGATATTATTAGGAGGATCTGTGAGGGAAGCTACTGCTCGAGCAATCAATAAACCCGGGACCGGCGCTGCTGGAGGCGATAAGCCTCCGCAGTTGCTTCGAGACTCTATCAGCTATCCTCGTGGGCTCGGGGAGCCTGTGGCCCCTCCTAAGCATCGATGCAACCAGGCTAGCGGCTGACGCAGGAGTGATCCTGTGGCCGGGGCTCACGTAGATCCTGGAGCCCCTCCCCGACTCCAGCACATATGCTATAACATTTCCTGACTCGTCTACGAGAACCCTCCTACCAGCCCTCTCCTCCTCCCTCCCGTAGAGCCGCTTCTTCGCCACTCCTATGGAGGGCTTATCCATAGCAATGCCGATATGACTTGCTATGCCGAGCCCCCTGGGATGCGCTATTCCATGGCCGTCGACCACGTATAGGTCTGCTCCAGCCTCCGCCTCTAACCTTATCACTGCTGGGGCCAGGAGGCTCATCTCCCTGAAGGCTAGGAGCCCCGGTATGTAGGGTATGCACGCCCACCCTACATAGGCTATGCAATGCTCAACTTTGAGGCTAGGATATGAGAGGAGGACTGCAACCCCCACTCCCATAGGGTCCCTGCCTCTCCGAGCATATGCTACGTCGAGGCCAGCCACCCTTCTTATGGGGCCATAAGCATCTCTAAGGATGAGCTTGGAGGCTAGGAGCCTCTGGGCCCTCATCGCCTTCTGGGGCGAGAACCTGGCTTCTATGCCCCTGCAGACTTCCCCAGAAGATTCTTCCAAGCCCGCTACACTTCCCCTCCGGCCTGCTCCTCCCTGGACTCGGCGATGCGGACTTCGAGCCTTATCCTCTTCTCCCTCACCCCATCCCTGGTGATGGAGAGTATATCGATCCCGTCACCGCTTCCAGCGTCTCTTATAATAGCGGTTTTCACAGCCCTCTCAACTATTGCCTCCGCCTCCTCTAGGCTTAGATCCTCCCTATAATTCGCCTCAAGGTAGCCTAGGGCTATAGTCGCCCCGCTGCCCACCGCCGCGTATGGCTCTTCAGTTATCGAGCCGAGCGAGTCTAGAACGTACAGCTTCGACTCCCCGCTCGGGTCTAGGCCCGCCACGATGGTCTCGACGTAGAATGGGAGCATCTTGTAAGAGTACATTATAAGGGAGAGCCTCTTAGCAACCATTAGCACGCTAGGCTCGGCATTATTGATTAAACTATAGCTCTTGATATCGGCTCGGAGCATTCTTATGAGCCCGCTTATGTCACCGTAGAGGCCCGCGAAGGCTATCCCAACCCTGTTGTTGATAGTATAGATCTTCTTAGCATTCCTGCTCATTATGAAGGTCCCATAGGACATCCTCCTATCAGTAGCCAGAACGACTCCATCCTTGACCCTCACACCCACGCTGGTCGCGCCGAAGTAGCTTGACACTCTAGGCACCCTCATTCAAGGATCGCCACCTTTAGAGCCAAATAAGTTACGTTCAATACCTGGAGTACTGCCACCTCGCACCCCTCCCCTCCCCCACCGTGATACCCTGTGTCCCGACAGCCTATGGAATACCGGGTGCAGCATTTCCCCCGGTGGGGATGGCGTGGAGAAGTGCCCCGTCTGCGGCTCTACACGGCTGGCGGTGAACCCTATAACTGGGGAGCTCGTATGCCAGGATTGCGGGACCGTTTTAGAGGAGAATCCCTTCGACGACACTCCCGTCCCCCCACACTACGATCCCTTACACCACCAGAAGAGGGCTAGGAGGGCTATGGTGGAGAGGCGCATGAGAGAGGTGATCTCCAGCCTAGACACTAGAAGGTGGGGCGAGCACCAGAGGAGCAGGGGCTTCGAGGAAGTCGACCAGGAGCTTATCAGTCAGTTGAAGACAGGGTTCCCCCCATACAGGATGCTGAGGAGGAGGACCCTTGCAGCAGTAGCAGTCTATGTGAGGGAGAGGAGCGAGGGAGCCTCTAAGACGGATGCATTAAAATCGGCCTCTAGGAGAACAGGGGTAAGCATGAGAACTCTTGAAAGGATAGTACGTGAATATAGGGACTGGATTGAAGAGGCTGTTAGAAGGGCTGCTAGAGGATGAAGAGCAGGCAAGCATACAGGGACCCCACAGCGGTCGCCGAGAAGATCCACGTCCCAACCTACGAGGAGATACTCGAGAGGATAAGATCGAGGTACCCCCGTAGGGCTAAGACCCTCTACGACAGGGAGGTGGCAGCGCTGCAGAGGACCCACGACATAGTGATATCGAAGACCGACTTCGTGAAGCAGCTGGCGGCGCTCCTAGACTTCCTCCATCCATTCTACTGGAGGCTTATCGAGATCGAGTTCGACAGGGACAGGATCCATAAAGCAGTCAAATGCATTAGCAGGGGGAGGAAGCTGGCGAGCAAGCTGTTCGAAAAGTACAGGTTCCTGCTAATGGCCGCCGAGAACAAGAGGGAGCTTGTTAACACGGGTAGGGAGGCTAGGGGGAGGATCCTCTCCCTCTTCAAGAAGTGCAGGAGGGAGCTGGACTACCTCCGAGACCTCGTAGTATTCATACAGAGGCTCCCCGCGATAGACGCTACCCTCCCAACCGTGATCGTGGCAGGCGCCCCCAGCAGCGGAAAGTCCACTCTCGTAGGAAACGCTACGAGGGCTAAGCCAAAGGTTGCAGTATACCCCTTCACAACAACAACGATACACATAGGCCACTACACCATGCCTAATGGCAAGATCCAGGTGATAGACACCCCGGGACTCCTGGACAGGCCAGTTGATGAGATGAACGAGATAGAGAGGAGGGCTGTCGCCGCCCTAAAGGAGCTTAATGGAATAATACTCTTCCTAGTCAACGTCAGCCCAAACGCCTACATGAGCGTTGAGAGACAGTTCGACCTCCTATCAAATGTTAGGCGGATAGCTCGGGGCAAGCCCATATACGTTGCCCTCAACAAGGTCGACAACCCCGACCCAGAGAGCCTCGAGGAGGCTAGGAAGAAGGCTCAGGTACTCCTCGGAGAGGGGGTGATCGAGGCGGTCTACGAGACCGTGGCCGCGGATAAGGAGAAGGTGTCCCGGCTAATGGAGTCGCTGGCCGAGGAGCTCACCTCGAAAGCCCAACGCCCCGGATAACTGCTTTGAATGGAGACTCCCCCGAGAGCTCCGCCTCGAAGCCCGGCACTATCATCTCTAGTAGCTTGAACACGGTCCTGGCGTGGCTCGTCAATCTAGCACCCGTATAAGATGAGACCCCGTCGGCTAGAGCCATGTACACGGGCACCATGTCTCCCGCGAACCTATCTATCCCCGCCCCCGTAGCGAGGTCTTCTAGAAGCTTGGATGCAGCCTCGCGTCCAACCTTCTCAGCAGGCTTACCGCGAGCCCCTAGACTGTCTGAGCCTAGAACGGTGTTCGAGGCTATACACCAGAGCGTGATCCCGCTGCCAGGCCCCAGGTGAGGGTCCCTCCCGGGCTCATACCATTCTATCTCGATAGAAGGCTTGACCCCAAGCCTCTCAATTATGAGGTCGGCGGCGGCTCTCGCCTGCCTCTCAGCCACATGCCTAGGGAGGCGGACAGCGTGGCTCCTCCCATAAACTCCCGTGATCTCCCCCCTAACAGTGAAGTCCACAGGCCTAAACCCACGCGGTGGGTCATCGATTCCTACTTCCACAATCCCGCCTCCACGTGGATAGTGCCCCCTCCTCCTAACCTCAACTGTGAACTCGTAGCCCATCCTCGACAAGAGCCTGGAGAGGACCTCTCTAACATAGTCTATGGTGGGCGACATTGGAACATCAGTGCCTCCAGTTAAGCGTAGACGGACAGGCCTGTCAGCATATGCTAGTGCTGGGAGGAGGGCCTGGAGAACTAGAGGTATGCTCCCTGCTGTCCCTATATCGAACCTGTAATCTCCACCCCTAACAGGGCCGGGCCAGAACTCAACCTCCATGCTCCCAACGCTAGCCCCCTTAACCCTAGCCCCCGTTATCGCTGCGAGAGCCTTCACAGCTGTAAGATGCTGGGGTCTCAGCCCCGGGTTCCTCCTCTTAGCCCTTATATTCACGACCCGAACCGGCCTCCCTGTAACCGCTGATATGGCGAGCGCGGTCCTCAGTATCTGTCCTCCTCCCTCACCCATAGAGCCATCAATCACTACCGGCTCCACTCCCAGGCTCACCTCCAAGAGCCATCCAGCTGGGAGGATTAGTCCTTAGCTGAGAGCCTCCTCAGCCTCCCCGCGAAGTCTAGGCGGGCTAGATCCTCCTTTATTTCATCGGGGATGCACGATGGGCTATCTACACCCTCTAGTATCTGGCTCCTTATCCTCGTCCCCTCGCACTCGCCCCTATCATACATCGGCTGCATTATTACTTCATAGCCCGAGTCCTTGAACAGCTCTGCTACCAGCGGGTTCCTTGTCACGACGCCGTCGAAGCTGGGGAGGAGCATTTCAAGGTACCTTACCCACACCTTATTCATGTTAATATCCATCACCGGGACCAGCTTCACCCTCCTACAGTAGTCCTCTCCGAGCCTGCTCTTTAGAAGCTTGTCCAGCAGGTGAAGCCTCTCCCCCGCCGTCAATGGATCCTTGAGGGTGAAGGACTCCTGCGCTGATCCTATTACGACGATGACCTCCTCAGCCAGCGATAGGGCATACTCTATCAGGTGGACGTGGCCGAGGTGTGGCGGCTGGAATCGGCCTACAACCACGAGCCTCCTATGGGGGTACTCCATTACCTGCACCTTGAAGGGGGATTCTGCGTTGAGAAAAATATTCTATTTATCGTTGAGATGCATGGATATCCCAAGGGAGCACCGGCTAATGTATTGGAAGATGGAGAGAGTGGTTTCCAGGCTAAGGGAGAGGCTGAGGGACCCCCGGGTAAGAGGGCTAGCCGAGAAGTACGGTTACCTCCCCTACATGATCGCCCGCTACCTAGAGGTACTAGGATATGATGGTACGCTGAGCCTCCTAGAAGCCAACGAGCAGCCCCTTCCAGACTCGATAAGATGCAACGATTACGCCATAGACTGCGGGGAACTCGTCGAGAGGCTGGAGGAGAAGGGCTACGTTCTGGAAAAGATCCCGTGGCTCCCCCACGGCTATCGTGTCGTTGAAGAGGGGGTTGGAAGCATTGGGGGAACACACGAGTACCTCCAGGGCTACTACTACGTGCAAGACCCTGCATCGATGAGCGTAGTATACGAGCTGGAACCCGCGCCTGGCGAGCTGATTATTGATATGGCAGCCGCACCCGGCGGTAAGTCCACCCAGATCCTCCAGCTAGCAAGGGACCGGGCAGTGCTTGTAGCGGTAGAGAAGCACCCGAGGAGGATAAGGAGTCTAAGGTCGAACCTTCAGAGGCTCCGCTTCAGCAACTACGTGATACTCAAGGGGGACTCGACGAGGCTCAGCCTCCCCACAGCTGATAGGATACTAGTAGATGCCCCCAGCACGGGGGAGGGCATTATAAGAAAAGACCCTCGGAGGAAGAGGTCTAGAACTATAAGCGACCTAGCATTCATACACGAGCTCCAAACAACAATGCTGGAGAAGGCCATTGAAACGGTGGCGCCCGGAGGGGTAATAGTCTATAGTGCCTGCACTCTGGCCCCCGAGGAGGGAGAGATGGTTATAGACAGGGTTCTGGAACAGCACCCCGACATCCTGGAGGTGGAGCCCCTCAAAGCCCCAACGAGCCCCGGCATCACAGAATACTTCGGCGTGGAATTCGATGAGAGAGTCAGAATGTGCGGCAGGTTCTGGCCGCACGTGCAGGGTGTGGAGGGCTTCTTCATATGCAAGCTCCGGGTGGTAGATCGTTGAGGACAGTGATTAAACAATATGATCCGGAAAGCGGCTACTGGGCTCCCCTAACAGGCTTCTTAAACGAGATAGGGGTGGATGGCGACCTCCTCCCACCCATTATAATAGCTGTGGAGAGGATAAACTATGAGTACGTCGAGGTCTTCTCGCCCTCCCAGGAGGTCTTCGCCCTCCTATCAAGGCTCCCCCTGGACAGCTTGTACAGTCTAGGCCTCTACATGGGGATGATGAAGCCCGGCTCCTGGTACAAGCCTGGGCTCCCCTTCGCACACAGGCTTGCTCCACACTGTGGGAGGGTGAAGTGTATTGTGCTAGACGAGAATGGCGAGAAGTACTTCCTCTATGGGAGAACAGTCTACGCCGAGAACACCGTATCATGGACCGCGGGGCCAGCCTTGGTTGTTAACTTGAAGGGAGAAGCCCTTGGCTGGGGGGTTGGGAAGATAGCTAATATAGGGGGAAGAAGGAGGCGAGTAGTGGAGCCTATATGGGATATGGGCTGGTATTTGAGGAGAGGTGGATGACGTGCCCGTGAAGGAAGGCGATGTAGTAGAGCTCCACTACACTATAAAGATGCTAGAGGATGGGAAGGAGATACTGTACGAGACCACGAAAGCCGATGTCGCGAAGGAGCACAACGCCTTCGACCCGAACAAGAGATACACCCCAATATTCATAGTTGTGGGGAAGTCCAAACTCCTAGACCCCATCGAGAAAGCCATCAGAGAGATGGATGTAGGGGAGAAGAAGGAGATCATAGCCAAGCCCGAAGAGGCGTTCGGCCCCTACAGGAAGGATCTAGTAGTAACAGTCCCCGTCAAGGCCCTTAGGAGGAGCGGTATAAGGCCTAGGGTAGGAGAAGAGGTTGAGGTGGAGGGTAGAAGGGGAGTCATAAAGAAGGTGACCGAAAGGTTCGCCTACATAGACTTCAACCACCCGCTAGCCGGGAAGACACTGAAGATCGAGGTAGAGATAGTGAGGAAGCTGGAGAAGGACGAGGATAAGATAAAGGCGATCGTGCTGAGATACCTACCCCTGAAAGAAGACGCCGTACAGGTTAAGGTCGAGGATGGAGTTGCAACGGTAGAGCTGCCGGCCTCAGTGATAGTAGTCCGTGATCTGGAGAGCATCCTACAATCAATACTATCAAACGTCTACGAGCTAACCAGTGTGAAGGAACTAGTACTCACCATCAGGATGCCCCTGAAGAGGGAGGAGGAAGAGGGTAAGGGAGAAGAGGAAACCGAGGAGGAGGCTGGAAAGCAGGAAGAGGAGGAGCAGGAGGAGGCTGGAGAGGAGGCTAAGCCCTCTCAATAACTCCAGTCTTTCTAGCCAGCCTCTCAGCCGCCTCCCTGGTTAACCCCTTTTCGCCGAGTATCGTATACCTCTCGGGCCTTATCCTGGCCGCAATTGTCAGCGCCTCTACAACCTCGTCATCAGTCACACCCAGCTCTCTCGCCGTGACAGGGAGCCCCACTCTCTTCAAGAGCTTCCTGATCTTCCTCCACGCTAGACCATGGAGGTAGGCCATCATAATAGTGCCTACACCCACGGCTTCACCATGGAGGGGCTTATTCCCCGCCACTATCGTGAGGGCGTGGGCGAAGAGGTGCTCAGACCCGCTGGCCGGCCTCGTGCTCCCGGCGATCCCCATCGCCACCCCGCTGCTTACCAGGGCTTCTAGGAGAACCCTTAGACCCTCACGTGTGCCGAGCGCTATCTCCTTGTAATAGGAGCTCACATGCCTCGCACTCATCAGTGCAAGGCTGGTAGCATATCCACCATAGTATTCTCCCTTCAGCTTATGGGCCAGCCTCCAATCCCTAACCGAGGTAAACTTTCCTATTAGGTCTCCGAACCCCGCCATATTGTAGCGGTGGGGTGCCGACGCGACTATGTCAACGTCTATGAGTATTAGGTCCGGGGACTTCGCCTTCACCGACATTGGCTTCTCGAATCCCTTCAGGCTCGCGAAGGGGCTAGTAATGCCATCGTGGCTGGCGACGGTAGGCATGCTTACAAAGCCCTTCCCCGACTCCTTCGCAGCGTACTTTGCCAAGTCGATCGACTTGCCTCCGCCGAATCCTACAATGATCTCTGCCCCCGACTCCTTAGCCTCGTTCGCCACTCTCACAGCAGTGTCGACGCTAGCGTCTTCCGCGATCGCATATGATACTGTGAACCCCGCGTTCTCCAGCGACTCCCTCAGAGCATGATAGTACCGTGAGTAGACGTTGGGGCCCAGGACTACTAGGACGCTCCTCTCCCTCTGATAAACCATTTTGAGGAACTCGCCTGCCCTCCTAAGTATCCCGTATCCCACAGCGATCTTCTTTGGGATATCTATTACGTGTATGCTCCTCTCCTCCAATTCCGGGCACAGCCCCTCAATAACAGCTCGAACCGGGGATGATATAGGAATATGACATATAGCTATAAGCTTCCCCCTCAACTAGGCGGAGTTGGAGAAATAGGTGATTGAACAGTGTACCCGGGATGGGAGAAGTCCTTCACGCCAACCGGGGGCCAGCCCAAAGCGATCCACGGGACAACAACTGTGGGCCTGATAGCAGGGGACAGCGTCATCCTCGCAGCTGATAAGAGGGCTACGGCTGGAACCCTTATAGCGAGCAGGAGGGTTAAGAAGATAGTCAAGATAACAGATCGGGCAGCCATGACGGTCTCCGGGCTAGTCGCAGACGCCCAGGCCCTGGCAGACGTGGTGAGGGAGGAGGCTAGGCTCTACCAGCTAATGCATGGAGTTAAGCTCTCCATTAAGGGGCTCGCCACCCTTCTCTCGAACATACTGTTCTCGTCAAAGTGGTTCCCATACCTCGTCCAGCTAATAGTTGGAGGCTATGATGTCAAGCCCAGACTATACACTTTAGACCCTTACGGTAGTATAACGGAGGATAACTTCACGGCTACAGGCTCCGGCAGCCCCGTCGCGTATGGTGTGCTCGAAGACTACTACCGGGAAGACCTTACGGTTGAAGAGGCGATCGAGATAGCGAGGAGGGCTCTCTGGTCGGCTATAAGGAGGGATTCTGCGACAGGCGACGGTATAGATGTAGTTATAATCAACAGTAAGGGTTATGAGGAAAGATTTATACCCTTCACTAAGTAATCCCTTCTACGGCGATAAGGTTATTCCTAGCCTGGCATGGGCCAGGCGGGAATTCTCTCCCTAGAGCCAAGGGACAGCTCGTGAGAGTAAAGGGTGTTTAAGATGGCGGTACAGTCTAGAGAGAGGCTGACAGGCGAAGACCTGCGGCGGATGATAATATTCGAGATATACAATGCCCTCCGGGGAGCCGATATAACCAGGATCGAGTTCGAGGGCCCCGAGATAGCAGTATACGTGAAGAACCCCGAGTACATACTGGCTAACGAGAAGGTCGTGGGAGAACTCGCTAAGAAGCTGAGGAAGAGGATAGTTCTAAGGACAGACCCCAGCACCAGGAAGAGCCACGAGGCTACCAAGAAGTACCTCCTCGAGATCCTACCAAAAGAGGCCGGGGTCGGCCCAGGCGATATAGAATTCGACGACCGTCTAGGCGAGGTGACCATCCTAGCGAAGAACCCCAGCGTGATCCCCTACAAGTCCGCCTCCTTCCGCAACAGGATCCTGGCGGAGACAGGGTGGAGGCCTGTAGTTATGAGGAAGCCCAGCCTAACGAGCAGGACTCTCAACATCATACTCAGGAAGTCGCTCACCGATACCAAGGAGAGGCAGAAGGCGCTGAGAGACGCTGGAGAGAGGATCTTCCGAGACATACTAGTGGGGACCAAGAGGATCAGGGTGATAGGGCTAGGAAGCTTCGGCGAGGTTGGGAGGAGCGCTATACTAGTCGATACAGGAGAGTCCAAGATACTCCTCGACGCAGGCGCCGCCCCCACCAGCCTAGGCCCCGAGGCATTCCCCTACTTCAACGCTCCAGAGTTCAGGATAGAGGATCTGGACGCCGTGATCATAAGCCACGCCCACCTAGACCACGTGGGCATGCTACCCCTCCTCTTCAAATACGGGTACCGCGGGCCAGTCTACATGACGGCTCCAACCAGGGACATAGCGGTCCTCGTACTCCTAGACTTCATAGAGCTTGCTAAGAGGGAGGGTAGGGAGCCTCCCTTCACACAGAAGGAGATAAACCTCATGCTCACCAGGACAATAGTAATGCCATACAACGTGGTAACAAACGTAGCCCCCGACACGAAGCTAACATTCTCCAACGCAGGCCACATACTTGGAAGCGCACTAACCCACCTCCACATAGGCCAGGGACTCTATAACATACTCTACACGGGAGACCTCAAATACTACAGGATAAAGGGTGATACAAGCACAAGGCTCCTCCCACCAGCAAACTACCAGTTCCACAGGGTCGAGACACTCATAATCGAATCCACCTATGGAGCCACCGAGACGCAGCCAAGGCACATGGCTGAGGCGGAGCTCATAGACCTCGTCAACGAGGCTGTGAAGAATAAGGGCAAGATCCTCATACCGGTCATGGCTGTTGGGAGAGGCCAAGAGATACTGCTAGTATTGAATAGGGCCCTCAGGGAGAAGAAGATCCCCGACATACCCATATACGTCGACGGCCTAGTATATGAGGTAACCGCAATACACACCGCGTACGTCGACTACTTCGCCAAGCCCGTTAGGGAGGCTATACTAAACGGGGACAACCCGTTCCTATCAGAGAACACTGTATACGTGAACAGCCAGTCCAAGAGGGACGAGGTCATCTACAGCGACGAGCCAGCAATAATACTAGCCACGAGCGGCATGATGCAGGGCGGCCCAGTCATAGACTATTTCAAGCACCTAGCAGAGGACGAGAGGCACATCCTGGCATTCGTAAGCTACCAGGCGCCAGGGACCCTAGGCAGGAGGCTGCTAGAAGGTGAGAGGGAGATCGCCTTCCAAGAGAATGGAAAGCTAAGGGTGGTGAAGGTACGCATGAAGGTGGCGAGGGTCGAGGGCTTCACAGGCCACGCAACACAGAGCGAGCTCCTCCTATTCCTCAGGCACCTCACCCCAAAGCCCAGGAACATAATACTAAACCATGGAGAGCCAACAGCCCTCCTAACCTTCGCCAGGAACATAAAGAACCGGTGGCAGAAGCTGGGCTTCGAGAACCCGCCGGAGGTCGTGGTACCGGAGAACCTGGAGGCTGTAACCGTATATCCAAGAAACTACAGGCTCCACTCCGGTGTACAGTACTAGAGGCTCTCACCCAGCCTCCAGAGCAGGTCCCCAGGCCTATGGATCACCTTGACAGCCCTACCCCTCCTCTCACCCTCGAGCCTCTCCAGCACCTCTCTTGAAGACATCAACGCCCTCCCAACAGCAACGGGGATCCCGGTAGCCTCGTCGACAATCACAACTATATCGCCCTCCCCGAACTCGCCTTCAACCCTCCGTATACCCGGCACCATCAGGTCTGCTCCACGGCCAACTGCAGCAGTAGCGCCCCTATCAACAACCACCCTCGGGAGCCTCCCAGGAGTCCTCCTCCTAACAAGGCAGAGGAGGTGAGGGAACCTCTCACCCTCAGCCTCAACAATGCAGGGGAGACCGTCGACAACGTAGACTGTGAACCCCTTATACTCCACATGCTCCACGCTGCCAGGCTCACTGTCTAGGCCAAGCATGTCCATAAGATACCTCGCAACCAACCTCCTCTCCTTCTTAGAGGCAGGGTAGCGTTTAGAGGGCTTCAACCCCTCTCCTTTATCCTTCCCCATCCAGCGACACCAGCCTATAAATTGGGTAGCAACGCTTTATATTGCGAGAGTAGAGCCTAGAGACTGGCAGGCGGTGCGCGAGTAATACCAGTGGCCTGGCATAGAGTATAGTGGGAGGGATGCATGGTGAGTAGCGAGACGCTGAGGGTGCTGGAGGACTTCCTAGAGAGGAACGTGCTCGTCCAGCTCAAGGGTGGAAGAATGCTGAAGGGGATACTAGAAGCCTACGACAACCACCTAAACGTTCTCCTAAGACAAGCAGAGGAGATCGAGGGAGGAAGAACCCGCCAGCTAGGAACAGTACTGGTAAGGGGGGACAACGTAATAGTCATAAGCCCGGCAGAGTAAGTGGGGCAAAAGGTGGCACTAGATGGGTAAGGGAACTCCATCGTTCGGAAAACACGGGAGGAGCAAAACCCACATAGTATGCAGGAGATGCGGGAGGAGATCATTCAACGTTGCCAAGGGATACTGCGCCCACTGCGGATTCGGCAGGAGCAGAAGGATGAGGAGGTACAATTGGCAAACCAAGAAAGTAAATAGGGTTAGAATAGTCTAAAGCAGGGCATTCCAGCATCGCATTCCTATAAACCACTCTAGCTAACATAACTCTACTCTATACACGAAGCCAGCTGCTCGGAACTAATCTCCTATCTAGCAGTATTAAGAGATAAACCAGCAAATAGCATTATTCAACCTGCGGTTTAATATCTAGCCGCACATAAAGAGCATAGTTTATCATCAAACTGCACAACCAACCAGCCAATTCTCCATGCAAGGCGGAGAATACACACTTAGAAATCATGGAATTTAATGTTGGAAAGAATGTTTCTCATTTTAGTGTCAACGCCGTAAATCCCTAAGTCCATACAGAATACATACTGGAAGACCAATAGCGGAAGGACGGTATAGAGGTTGAACCATAAGCATTATATTGACCTCTAGACCTGGGAATAAGCGTTGAATACGGCTATAGTAACTGGAGCTCTAATAATAGGATTAAGGGAAACATTTGAGATAGCGCTTCTCATATCACTCATTCTAGCCGTAGCGAAGAAGAGGAACGTGGCTACCCTACAGTACATTCTCCTTCCAACGCTATTGGCCCTAATAGCTGGGTTTTCGCTAGGGTCCCTGGCATACAGCGTAATATCTAGCAGCCTTGACACCTGGATGGCTGAAGCGTTATCGTATTTGCTGGCAACAATTATCGTGCTTTGGGTAGTAGTTTGGTCATCTACCAGTACAAGGAATATTGAGGCAAGTATTAGGAAGAGTGGAAGCCTTTGGATTCTTGGAGGACTAACATTCCTGTTCGTCGTTAGGGAGGCTCTTGAGATCGCGCTGATAGCGCTACCATTAGCCAGCGTAGAATTCCTCTCCGCTATTATAGGGCTCACCGTAGGCGGAGGATTATCAACGATCATAGCCTATACTATATACAGGTACGGAGTAAGGCTACCTATCGGAGTATTCTTCAGAATCCTTAGCGGTACACTTGTATTACTAGGGGCCTGGATGATGTGGGAGGCCATAAGTGAAGTAGTAGAGGGCGTTTCTCTAGCAGGCGAACTGGAGGAGATAGTGCCCTTGACCGCCGCCATCCTATATGCTATCGCCGCCATCCTTCTCATGACAAGGAGTAGTCATCCCGCAGCTAGGGAGAACCCATCATAGCAAAGCCTTCTATACCTTACCCCGTCAACATCATTTAAACTAGGTGGAATCCCTTGAAGTTATGGACAGAGAATCGTAGAAAGCTTAAAGAGCTCCTCCAAGAGAATGATGCCGACGCACTGGTCCTAACCAGTGCATCGAACATGACATACGCTACCGGGATAAGGGACCCTACAGGCATGCTTGTGCTGTCAGAGAAGTGCGGTGATTCGATCATAACACCCCTACTCGACTACTATAGGATACATTCAATGACTCCCGGGGATATAGAAGTCTATGCATTCTACCGTGGAGGAGAGGAGGGGGTTGAAGCCGACATACCCCCAAAGAAGCTCATAAAGGGATCCCCAGTAGAGGCTCTATCCAAGACGCTAGATCAATGTAACGGAAAGATCTTGGCAGATCTGGGATATGCCAACTATGGTTTAGGAAGAACCTTGGTTGAGAAGCTAGGCGTGGAGGATGCGACCCAGAGGATCTCGCGGGCCCGGATGGTTAAGAGCGACTCCGAGGTCCAACTCATACAGGAGGCTGCGAGGCTGGCCGAGGAGGCTTTCCGGCGGGCAGTAGACGCTCTAGGCGAGGGTGTGAGCGAGGCTGAGATCGCCTCCATAATATACTCGACGATCGTGAACAATGGAGGGTGGGGTCTAGCCTTCCCCACCATCGTGGCGTTCTACTCTAACACGGCATACCCCCACCACACCCCTGGAATGGATAGGTTGAGCGTTGAGGGACCCGTACTCATAGACTGGGGCGCAATATACTCTGGCTACCGGAGCGATACCACGAGAACCCTATGGTGGGGCTCCAGCCCCTCCAAACAATTCAAAACCCACCTAGAGAGCGTAGAGGAAGCAGTGGAGGCGGCACTAGACGTCCTAGCCCCCGGAGTAGTCGCTGGAGACGTCGACAACGCAGCGAGAACCGTGCTGCGTAAGAGGGGGCTGGCCAAATACTTCATACACGGCCTAGGCCATGGAGTTGGAGTGGACATACACGAGGAACCCTACCTGAGGCCCGCCTCCACCACCGTGCTCGAACCAGGAATGATCGTAACTATAGAGCCCGGAGTATACCTGCCAGGCCTATACGGTATAAGGATAGAAGACCTAGTACTCATAACAAAGACAGGCTTCAAACACCTAGTAAGACTACCACACATAATAGCCTAGCAAGAGGGTCACCGCCTACAAAGACCCGTTCAACCACATCTCCCCTAACAGGGGGATCGGGGCAGAGCGCTCGTCACCGGCGGATCATCCCCTACACGCTTTAGTGTCTTTTAGATTTCCTTCAAATACATGCATCCATCTGATCCCATAACCCTTCAGTATCTTTTGGGTTCTCCCGGTAAAAGCATTACTATGCCAACGCAATACTTCAAGATCACCAACCCCGCCATACCAGGGAAGCCGGTGAACAAGGGAGTCTATGTTTACATCAGCGAGACCGTCTTCAAGCACCTGAGGGGACAAGGGAAGATAAGAGACCTAAGCTCATAGACACCGCGACGCGACCCGCGAGATTATTCTATTTCTTGGTTTTTACTCTCCTCTTCCCCTCTTCTACCGCGGCATAGAGGTGTACACTCGGTTGAGCTGGGACTATGACCATACTACAGAGGATGAAGAGTTAGATGAGGAGCTGCTACTATTATATGATGACGACCTCGACCGTCAACCGCCACCCGCGACGCCATGCCCGACCCGCCAACCCCCTTCTAGAAGCGCGTGTAACACGGAGGGGTTGTGGTATGCAAGGGAAGGCGTGGAGAGGTTAACGCGTGTTGTCCGTGGTCTCGACCGGATGGGCGCAGACTTCCTAGAATATGAACGCATCTACACTCTTCTACCAAGCATAGACGCCTACACGTATTGTCTCGATAAACTATGTCGCGGCGGTCGACTCTCACGTGAATTAGAGGACGCCGCCCGCTTCCTGAGGAGAAAGGGTCACGAGAGACTCGCACGGTTCACCGAGCTGGGCAAGTCGTATCTTGACACAGCATGTTCTTACTGGTTGGCATGCGAGGACGCTGATAATAGACTGTGCTGGTTCAAAGTAAGAGTCACGGGGTGAACACGCCGTGACACTATACTATGCGAGCGTCCAAGACCTCCGCGTTTCAGTGTCTTTTGGATTCTTCGAAGTCTAGGTGCACCGAGCGCTAGCGGGCGGACGGCTACTAGATCCTTCTCGGTTTCAGTGTCTTTTGGATTCTTCGTGATGTGCTTGTTCACCACGCGCGGTATGCGCACTTGTTCCTTATGCGGTCTGTTTCAGTGTCTTTTGGATTCTTCAGGTTAACATAATCATAGACATACCTCGCGGTAATCACTTAAAGCGCTATGTTTCAGTGTCTTTTGGATTCTTCTAGCCTCTTCGCCTCCTCAATTGAGCATACGCCTTCGAGTCTATACCAGTTTCAGTGTCTTTTGGATTCTTCGAGGTGGAAGCGTGCGGTCAATAAGCAAGCGCCGCGCGTGATTGGCGTGTCTGCGTTTCAGTGTCTTTTGGATTCTTCAGTATGGTTATTTCCACCGGATATAGTTGGTCGTCTTTTTGTAGCGGCCTCTCGTTTCAGTGTCTTTTGGATTCTTCCAATCATTGTGTTTCTCGGGGACCTTATATATTCCTTGCGGGGCTTGATGGTCGCACCATGAAACAAGCCATCAACCCCGACCAATATACAAAATTTACCGTGTGTTCTGGGAGTTTAAATTAATAGAATTATATTATGGTGCGGGGGGTGGGATTCGAACCCACGCAGGCCTACGCCAACGGGTCTTGAGCCCGCCCCCTTTGGCCTGGCTCGGGCACCCCCGCCTCCATACTGTATAAGCGTTTCATGGAGAAGTTAAAATTCTCTCCAGACCCATGCTATTGTGGGGTCTCGTTATGCCCGATGCACCCTTAGAGCTTCTTGAGAGGGTTGAGGAGATAGCTTCGAAGTATGCTGTTGTGACTGATCGTGAGAATAGGGTCCCCGATGAGGCATTGGGGGAGCTTGTTGGGGCTGGTGCTTTCAATGCTGCGGGACTCGGCCCTCTCGGGATAGTGCAGGTTGTTAGGAGTATTAGCAGGCATAGTCCGGGTATGGCTCATGTTGTATTGGTTCACTCTACTTCGGTGTTCGCCTCCGGCCTTGGCAGTGTGGATGGGATTGTTGCTTTTAGCATGACGGAGCCTGGCGGGGGGAGTGATGTCCTCGGTAATCTTAAGACTACTGCTAGAGAGAGGGATGGCTCCGCGGTTATACGTGGGGAGAAGCTCTTCACAAGCAACGCTCCCTATGCGAGGTACTTCCTAGTCTTAGCCAAGGGTCCCGAGGGGCCTACACTGTACCTTGCTGAGAGGGATGAATCGATCCAGGTTGAGCCCCTCGACCTCCTAGGACTAAGGGGGACTGGCAGCTCTAGGGTCGTATATAATGATACACCTGCCCGGAGGGTTGGCGAGCCTGGGAGGGGTTTGAGGGAGGCCCTCAACGGTATAAACATGGGGCGCCTAGGCTACGCTGCGATAGCGCTCGGCATAATAGACGCCTCTCTAGAGGAGATAGTGAGGCACGCCTCAAGCAAGATCGTGTTTGGGAAGAGGCTGATAGATTACCAGGGGTTGAGGTGGAGGATCGCGGAGCTTGCAATGGAGAGGGAGGCGCTCGAGGCCCTAGTCTACAGTACTGCTAGGGCTGCGGAGGCTGAGGGTAGAGTGGACCCGTTGAAGGCTGCGGTTGCGAAGAACCTGGGAGCATCAGCGGCGCAGAAGGCGGCGTGGACCGCTACCCAGGCTCTGGGGGGTAGGGGGCTGCAGAGGTGGAGTAGGATGGAGCGCCTGTCAAGGGATGCAAGGGTGCTGGATATCGGGGAGGGGAGCAGGGAGGTTCTGTTGGACTTTATAGCATCGAGGATCGTGAAGGCTCTCCAGGGCGGATCGGGTTGAGCCTATATAATCTAGTGGCCTGCCACGCTCTACCCTGGTGAAGCGCTACGAGCAGAAACACCCTATTAGGACTATTATTAATAATATTGGTAATCGGCGGGGTCATGGTGTACCTCGGTCTCTCCCACAGCCAGGGAGGCACGAAAACCCAGGAGAATACAACCACCATGGCTCCCGGAAACGCTAGTCTAGGCAGCCAGAAAACCTACACGCTAGGAATCTCGGTTGGAAGCACTATAGCCTACAACAACTCCTACACCACGGGTGAGGGTAACGTCTCCCAGTCAACCATCTACACGGTTAACATAACCCAGATTCAGTGGCCCCTCCTCCTTGGAGTATACCATATACAGGGCTCCAACAGTACTGGGTCCGCCAAGATGGCTGTGGGGAACCTGCTCCTACCCCTAGAACTCCTAGGGAAGAAGACTGTGAGTGTACCCGTAATAATACCGGCAGTCAACACGGGAGCCTGCGCCAACCTAACCCTACAGGGTGAGAGAAGCCTTAACCTAACCGGGAGGGTCCTGGACGTATACGTCTACTCCATGAACCTCTCAACTGGCCAGTTCAGAGTCACAGGTGTGCTGGCATATAATAAGAGCAACGGGATCCTTGTCGACGCGAATTATACAGTCTACGGTAAGGGGGAGCCCCTCTTCGGCAACAGGCAGTATATCGTAAACGCTACTCTCACGGGCAGGACGAGGACCATGACTCCGAGCGACTGGTTCTGCACCCAGCCCTACTCCTCCGACTTCAGGTTCACCCTGGAGGGCACATACCTCCTCCAAGACGGGAAGCTAACCCCCGCCAGCATAGACGTGGTTAGGAATGTGTCCCTCCACACCGGTATAGTGGGGGTTATCGGTAAGGATGGGCAGGAGATAACCCTAGAGTTCTGGAAGACACTCCTGGAGGCGAGCATGAAGTGCCCCCAGGCCAAAGTCTACCTAGTCATAGTAGGCCCCCTCTCCGACTCAACCCAGGGTGCTGTCGCGAGGAACATACTCGAGAGGGGTGGAGCCGCCGAGTCCACGGTTATAGTGAAGTTCGTCGAGGGGGTCCCCGGGGATAAGGCCTACAGGTACGCCACTCTAGACGAGCTAACTAGCCTGTTATGCGGATCCTCCTAGACCCGACACCGTAGCCTTGGTAGGCGCCTATCCCCCCAAACACCCTCGCATACTCTCTCTCGATATCCTCAGTCACCAGGTGGAGGTACCTCTGCGTAACCTTGATGTCACTGTGGCCTAACAGCCTCTGCAGGGCTGGGAGGCTCATCCCCCTCCTGAGCGCCTCGGTGGCGAATGTATGCCTCAACACGTGGGGCCTCACGAGCCTCGGATCGACCCCGGCTCTCCTGGCGAGGCTCTTCACCTTCTTATAGAGCGCCTGGTATGAGAAGGGGAAGATCCTATCATAGAGTCTAGGCCTCTCCTCCTCTGCAAGGGCGGCGAGGGCCTCCCGGGAAACCGGGCCTAGGAGCACGATCCTCTCCTTCCCATACTTCCCCCTAACCCTCGCCACCCCCTTACCCAGGTCCACATCCCTCCAAGTAAGCTGCAGGAGCTCGCTAGCTCTGAGGCCGGACTCGGCCATCACTGCTATCATGGCCAGCTCCCTATAATCCCTCGCCGCCGCCATTAGGGCCTCAACCTGCTCCCAGGATAGGGCGTGGCTGAACTCCTTACTCCCACCGGGCACTGCTGGCAGGCCGCTCGTGTTACCGAGCCACTCGAGGAACCGCCTCACGAATATGCTGTAGTAGTGGAGGGTGGACTTGCTGGGTGAGGGGTTCCTCCTCCTCAGGCTCGAGAGCCAAGACGTGTAGTGGTCCTCACCCACCTCCCCAGCCCTAACACTCCCCCCGACGTGGGCCAGGAACGATTTGAGGGCCGCCCTATACGATTTAACAGTCTTCGCAGACGCCCCGCTGGCTGAGAGAGAGTCTAGGAAAGCCTCAACAGCCCTCTCCAGGCTGTAATCCCTAACACGCCGGGGAGGCGGTAGTAGCGGTATGCTTGGCACCTGATCCCCCACCCATATATCCATTATGTATATCCTCAATGGTATCAGCGTGGAGGCATAGTAGTACGTGGGTGACACTGTTGACAGAGCTGGACTGGAGGGCCCTCGTATCAGAACATCGAGCTCCTGGCAAAGGCGGGCTGCTACGACAAGGTTAACAGGATCCTAAGCCTAGGTCTCGTAAACAAGCTGAGGAGAGAGGCGGCAAGACTGGTACTCAAGGATAACGGATCCTACGCCGACCTAGGAGCGGGGCCAGGGGCCTCCGCCAAGATAATCAGGGAAGAGATGGGAGACTCAACACTCATACTTGTAGATCCATCGATACCGATGCTAATGATCTCCCATGACAATGTGAGGGACCCCCGGATCATAAGGTTGGGGGGCAGGTTCGAACGCCTCCCCTTCAAGGACAGCAGCATAGACGGGGTGACAGCGATGTTCTCCTACCGGGACGCGGTAGACTACTATGAAGCCCTAGATGAGATAGCACGGGTGCTGAAGCCCGACGGTAGACTTGCGATACTAGACTTCTACAGGAGCACCAGCAGGATCCTCCATTCGATCATAAAACTATACATAATAATAATGGTGCCAGTCGCCCTTACAGTCAGCCTCTGCCCCAAGCTCCTCCCAACCTACAAGAGCTTCCTAGCAAGCTTAGACAGGATGCTCACCGACAAGGAGCTGGTCGCGGAGCTGGAGAAGAGGTTCAGGGAGGTCGAGGTGATCAAGAAGGCCCCCGGAGTCGCTATATTCTATGCTGCAAGGCCGAGGGGGAAGGGTTGAAGAGGCTCCTCCAGGTCCCAGTAGTAGGATGCGTTTTCATTAAGAGGCTCAACAGGTTTGTGGGAGAAGCCCTAATAGGGGGATCCCCCGGGAGGATCCACATAACCAATACCGGGAGGCTCACGGAATACCTCACTGAGGGGAGGAGGTGCCTCGCGACACCGATAAGGGGGAGGAAGCTCCAATACAGGCTCGTTGCAGTAGAGGATATGGGGGCCTACGCAGTTATAGATACGAGGACCCAGTCTAGGGCCTTCGAGGCCGCGGTTGAAGCCAGTTTAATCTGCGGGATCCGCGGGTGCAGGGTCTCAAGGAAGGAGCCCAGAGTAGGCGAGGACAGGTTCGACTACATACTAGACTGTCCAGGCGGAGAGATGGTTGTGGAGACTAAGAGCGCAGTGCTCAGGGGCCCTAATGATGAGGCCATGTACCCCGACTGTCCAAGCGACCGGGGCCTGAGGCATATACGCCACATAACAAGGCTTCACTCTCAAGGTGTTCGCGTCGCGCTGGTCTTCACCGCCGCCCTCCCCGGCGCCAAATGCTTCAAGCCATACCGGGAGGGGGATCCTAGGATCTATGAGGCTCTCAGCAAGGCTTACATTGCTGGTGTCCCGATCATAGCGTATTCCATCAGGATGGAGCAGGATGGCTCGGTGATTATCGAGAACCCCTGCCTCCCCCTATGCAGGGACTGGATATCCAGGCTTAGGAGTTAAACCATAAGGGGAGTGGAGGGGATTAGGGTAAGGGTGAGGGCTGTGATGAGTGGTGACGGCTGTGACGCGGCCCACGAGGCCGCCTGCTTGGATGAGCATATGTCACCCTCGCTGAGCCCGTAAAAAGTTAATTTCGACCCGAATCCCTTCCACGATCCCGGCTTTAGCGACGGTGCATTGGGATTGCAGGGAGCTAGTGGAGGAAACGTGAAGACACACATGGACTACGCTTACGAGCTAGACCTGGTCGTGAAGCCCGATTCTAGAGCGCCGCTCTTCGAGCGTGAATACGCAGCCTTTACAGGGGCGGGGGTCCCCCTCTTCAGCCTGGGCGGGGGCTACTATAGGTACGCGCTCATAGATATTCTAGCCAGGTTCCATGCTAGGAGGGGCTACTTTATAGCCGAGACACCCATCATAGCCAGCACCTACCTATACCAGGTCTCCGGCCACCTGGACTTCTTCCGGCAGAACATGTTCCTCTTCAAGATAGAAGACCACGACTTCGCAATAAAGCCCATGAACTGCCCATACCACATACTAATCTTCCTAAGCCACCTAGCAAGGTATAGGCAGAAGGTAAGGCTCCCATTCAAAATATTCGAGGCCGGAAGAGTCCACAGGTACGAGCCCAGCGGTAGCCTCTACGGGCTGTTAAGGGTGAGGGCATTCACCCAGGACGACGCCCACATCATAACCCCGGAGGATAAGGCCGTAGACTCGCTAGTCTCAGTATTCGAGGAGATGAAGCTCCTCCTCGAAAAACTATTCCTAATGAAGCTCGACCCCCAGAACATAACCCTCCGCCTCAGCCTCTCCGATAAGGAGAAGATCGGGTCAGAGTTCATGGGGACAAGGAGGGAATGGGAGGCCTCGGAGACTGCTCTCGAGGAGGCGGCCAAGACCCTCCGAGACCGCTACGGCTTCGACTACTACAAGGAGGAGGGGGAAGCCGCCTTCTACGGGCCCAAGATAAACGTGATCATGAGGGTTGAGGAGAGCGGTATCGAGAAAGAGTGGCAGCTCGGCACCGCACAGTTCGACTTCAACCTTCCAAGAAGATTCAAGGTCTACGACGCGGTCCGCGAGATCTACGGGAGCGACACTAGAGTATTCATTATACACAGGGCCCTAATGGGCTCCATCGAGAGATTCCTAAGCGTATACCTCGACTACGCGAAGGGAAGAATGCCATTCACCCTCTCACCAGTACAGTTCGCGGTGGTGGCGATAAAGGTTGGAGACCCGTCTGTAGACGAGAAGATCGCGAAGCTGGCAGAGAGCGTCCACAAGGGACTCATAAGTGAAGGGTATAGGAGTGGTATGATCGAGACAACAAAGACAAGCCTCTCCGGCGAGGTTAGGAGGATAGAGTCAACAATCAAGCCAGCAGTGACAGTATACGTTGGGGCTAGGGAGGCGGAGGAAGGCTATCTCACCGTTAGACCCTACATACACTCAGAGAAGAAGAGGATCTCCAAGAAAGTCAGCATAGGGGAGAACCCCCACATAGACGTGATCATGGCTGTGAAGGACCTAGAGGAGGGTATAGTGGAGCTCGCAGGCTACCCTCCAAGGATACCGGGGGATGTATCCCACCTCCTCTAACCCTCCCCCGGATCCCTTATAGTAGGGTTCTAGGAGAGCCGGGGCCCCCTCCTAACAGATGCAGTAGTCCTCCGAGCTAGGCCCTCAGAGATCGCACTCCTCTACACTAACAGGTGCCCCGGCCCCTGGCAGGCTGCGTGCTAGAGTGAGAGCTGTAGAGAAGCAGTCCATACTGATCGAGGCGACAACTAGGTAGTCGGGGCTCCTAACCCTCTCAACCACATCCCTAACCTGCCGGTACCCGAGCACCTCCATAATGAAGAGTATAGGGGTGCTCCTAACCCTGGACCCCCTATACTTGGAGTCGAGCGCGTGCAGGAGCCCCACTGCAGCCTCACACATGCTCATAGGCTCCCCCGGGAGGGCGGCTATGACTGTATTATCCAGGCATTCAGGGGGGAGGGACTTATACGCCTCCCCCGCCCCCTCCGGCGAGCCATTATACTCTATGAACTCCAAGTAGACTCTTACTCCCGGGAGGAGGGTTACCGCGGGCATTACTCTTCCCGGGCAAACTCGCCCCGCTCCCATGGGAAGACGATCCAGTTCCTAGTGGTATAGGCGTAGTAGTCTGGCACGAACTCTGTCCAGGGCTTGATGTATATTGAGGCCGTCCTCACCTCCCCGGGCATGAAGAGGTTCACCGCCTCAACAGCGAGCTGGAGGGTTAGCCCCGAATCAGATATGTCATCGACAATCAGCACCCTCCTACCCGTCAGGGAGAGTATAGGGGGCTGGCGCAGGTAGGGCCTCTCACCCTTAATCCCTGTCCCCCTATAGAGCTTGATCTCCATCATAGTCAGGTCCTCGACCCCCAGCCTGTCGGCTACGAGCCTCGCAGGTATTACTCCTCCCCTCATGATCCCGACTATGACCTCCGGCTTGAAGCCCGAATCCTCAATTTTAGAGGCTATCTCATCGACTCCCTCGTCTATAGCGGTCCAGTCGACCATCTCAATATCCACGCCGTTCGAGCCACCGTGGATAGTGGGGAGGACCACTATCTCCCTAGGGGTCCCTCCATCGTAGAGCCGGTAATCTACACCATCCACGAAGACCATGTAGCTGGGACCTGGTTCTCCACTGGAGTTTAGAGCCTCTCTAAGCGGCTCGTATTCCTCCCTAAGCTTCGCGAGGGCCTCTCTCCAATCATCAGCCTCCACGACGAGCTCCTTAGACCCAACCCTCTCAGCTAGAGTAGCCATTAGTTTAACCCTTATCCTAGCCAAGCCTATAACCCCGCTTCTAGAGGATAAGCTAGCCCAGCCTATTATGCTGGACGCAAGAGAGTATGGGTTAGCCCGAGGCCTCCTTCTCAGCCTTCTTCCGCTGCAGGTTTACTAGGTGGGTTATGTAGCCGGCGATCTGGTTCCTCAGCTTCTTACTATCATACTCTATCAGCTGGGAGACTACTCTCTTATTATGCTCGAAGTCGCCTGTGAATAGCTCGGGGTACTTCTCCAGCAGCTTCCTCGCGGTCCTCTTGACCAGGGTGGTTCTTACCTTACCCATCCACTCTCCCCGCATGGGCGGGGATCCGGCTTGGATACTTAAAGGTATAACTCGCTCCCCCCTCCCAGGATGGGCGCAACGCTTATATAGAAGTGATAACCCCTTGGAAACTCGGAGTCGAATTAGGGAAAAGGTGACATGAGATGGCCGCAGGAATACCAATGGAGACGATGGGAGTCCCCGTGATTATACTTAAGGAGGGAACCCAGAGGTCCTACGGGAGAGAAGCTGTAAGATCCAACATAATGGCAGTACGCGCCATATCGGAGATCCTGAAGACCACCTACGGGCCCAAGGGAATGGACAAGATGCTCGTAGACAGCCTAGGAGACATAACCATAACCAACGACGGCGCAACCATACTAGACAAGATCGACCTGCAACACCCGGCCGCAAAGATGCTTGTCCAGATCTCGAAGGGACAGGACGAGGAGGCCGGAGACGGGACTAAGACCAGCGTGATATTCGCCGGCGAGCTCCTCAAGGAGGCGGAGAAGCTGCTAGCCCAGAACATTCACCCCACCATAATAGTAGAGGGCTACAAGGCAGCCCTACACGAGAGCCTAAGGCTCCTCGACGAGATGGCTGAGCCCATAGACATAAACGACAAGGAGACCCTCAAGAAGATCGCGCTA
Source organism: Thermodiscus maritimus (assembly GCF_055382595.1). Lineage (NCBI taxonomy): Archaea > Thermoproteati > Thermoproteota > Thermoprotei > Acidilobales > Acidilobaceae > Thermodiscus > Thermodiscus maritimus. The sequence goes on along the minus strand of NZ_AP042434.1, from coordinate 420,769 downwards.
ACCAGCCTAAGCAGCAAGGCCGTGGGTGAGGCTAGGGAGCACTTCGCAGAGCTAGCCGTTGAGGCCGTGAAGGCGGTAGCCGAGCAGAGGGATGGAAAGTGGTACGTTGACCTAAACAACATCCAGATCATAAAGAAGCACGGCGGCAGCCTAACCGACACCACCCTCGTAAAGGGTGTTGTGATTGACAAGGAGGTTGTCCACCCCGACATGCCTAAGCTGGTCAGGAACGCTAAGATCGCAGTACTAGACGCGCCACTAGAGATCGAGAAGCCAGAGATAGACCTAGAGGTCAGCATAACCAGCCCCGACCTCGTAAAGAAGCTCCTAGAAAAGCAGGAGAAGATACTCCAGGAGAAGGTCGAGAAGATTGCTGCTACTGGGGCTAATGTGGTTATTACTCAGAAGGGTATTGATGAGGTTGCCCAGCACTTCCTCGCTAAGAAGGGTATTATGGCTGTGAGGAGGGTGAAGAGGAGCGACATCGAGAAGATAGCTAAGGCGACGGGAGCAAAGATCGTCACCAACATCGACGACATAAGCCCCGACGACCTAGGATACGCTGAGCTAGTAGAAGAGAGGAGAGTAGGAGAAGACAAGATGATCTTCATCGAAGGAGCAAAGAACCCCAAGAGCGTAACAATACTCATCAGGGCAGGCTTCGAGAGGCTCGTAGAAGAGGCTGACAGGGCCCTCCACGACGCTCTAAGCGCAGTAGCCGACGCTGTCATGGACGGCAAGATCGTCGCCGGCGGAGGCGCTGTCGAGGCAGAGCTCTCCAAGCACCTGAGAGAGTACGCTAAGACCGTTGAAGGCAAGAAGAGCCTAGCAATAGAGGCATTCATCAGGGCGCTAGAAGCGCTCCCACAGACCCTAGCCTACAACGCTGGCCTCGACACAATAGAGATACTCATGAAGCTGAGGAGCGCCCACGAGAAGGGCGAGAAGTGGGCCGGCATCGACGTAGCCACCGGCGAGATAGTCAACATGAAGGAGAAGGGGGTAATAGAGCCTGTAAGGGTGAAGGCCAACGCCTTCAAGGCCGGCACCGAGGTAGCAACCATGATACTAAGGATCGATGACGTCATCGCCGCCAGGAGGACCAAGGAGGAAGAGTCCGGTAAGGGCAAGAAGTAAACCCCCAATCCCCATTTAACTCTCTAACCAGTACGATTTACCTCAGGATCAATTTCTTTAATTCATTTTTAAAATGCTAGTTATAGTGGGAGGATCCTCCTAGAACAGGCTAGATAATTACTCTTGGATTAAAATCCATCGTCTATGATGGGTGCAGTGCAGGGTTGACACAGTATACAAGATACGTTATCCCAGTAACTGGTGTGCCGGGAACGGGGAAGACGGAGGCGTCAACGCTACTCTCCCGCCTCCTAGGATGCAGATACGTCAACTCTTCGAGCCTCCTAAGGAGGCATGGCCTGGCGGAGAGGGACCCTACTGGGAGAATGACTATGATCGTAGATGTTGATAGGCTGGGGGAGGCCGTGGACCTACTCTTAAAGGCTGGAGAGTGCATTGTACTGGAGACCCTCTACCCTGTGGAGTGGCTTGAGGCTGGCCTCGAAGACCACGTGCCCGTAATACTTCTACTACGAACTCACCCCCTTACACTATACGAGAGGCTCAAGCGCTCCCGCCCCGATTGGCCTAGAGATAAGATTGTGGAGAATGTTCTAGCGGAATCCCATAATGTAGTGGCGGAGGAATTAGCTGATCGAAGCCATTACGTGGTAGAGGTTGACACAACCCGTCTCTCACCCGCCGAGGCTGTAGACGTTTTCTTCGAGAAGCTAGAGGCGTGGGATACCGGTGTCAGGATCGACTGGATAGCTAGGGACCCGGGACTGGTTGAGGCTGTCTCCAGGTGGAGCATGAGCCTTGACCTTGACAAGTACAGGCTCGGGTATTGAGGGGGCCTGAACTAGAGCTTCGCCGCGGTCCAGCTTGTCTAGTAGGTGGAGCCTGTACTCGTCGAGGCCCATAGTTGACTGGATAACCATCTTATCCCTCTGCCCGCGCAGCGCGTGCACGATCTTAGTGTTGGTGTTGAGGAAAACCCTGTCTGGTACACTACTAGGCGACTGGGTTGCGTATACTATGCTTACCCCGTGCTTCCTCGCCTCCGCCAGTATCTCCTCGAAGATCCTCGACTCTCCAAGGAAGAGGTTGTGTGCCTCATCAACAACCACCAGCACTCTACCCCTCCGCGCCGGGGCCGTGAAGTAAATATAGGAGAGGAGGGAGAGCACGTACGCCGCCCTAGCCCGAGGGCTCCGTATCCGTGATGCATCTACAACCACCAGGCCCTCACCGAGCCGGAGGCTCCCCTCGAAAGCATCCCCAGCAACAGTGAGGGCCTCAAGCTTCCTCCTAAGCCCCCTCTTCACCTCCCTATCCCACTTGGACTCCTCCGGCCAGGACTCGACAAGCTCAACTATCTCCCCGAGCGTAGACGGGGCCCTCTCCAATACCCTGGATAACATGTAGGTTTGCGGATTAGTTAGCCCCAGGCTGTGGGATAGGATCTCGGCGAGCATGAGCCTACCCTCCCTACTCTCGAGAAGCTCCCCCAGGGGCACAGGCACCCCTCCCCTCCCAGGCCCCGCGGCCGCCTGCGGTAGGACTCCGGAGTGCTCCCCTGTCCAATCCACAAGTAGTACACTCCATCCCAAACCGCTAGCCTGCAACGCTATCACCCTGAGAGTCGTTGACTTCCCAGAGCCTGTTGAACCAAATACTCCAACGTGCCCCTCGAGGTCTGCGCGCTCTAGGTATACAGGCTCCGGCATTGGAGTGTCAAGGTTGTCTCCCAGGTAGACTAGGCCCCCATGCCGCCTCCTCCTTGAGGGAGGCATTGTGATAGGGTTGACTAGAACCCCGCTATTAGGAGCCCCCGAGGCTAGATCGAGAACCAGGGACGCATCGATAACACCCCTCCTCTCAACCCTTGCACCCTCCGAGATGGAGGCTACTAGGGTCTCGAAGATCTCCGTCTCCCTCTCGAGGAGGCCGCCGCCACCGCAGACGAGGAGAGTTGACGAGACGCTCCCATCCCTGTTATAGTATGAGAGGAGGAGGTAGGAGGCGTAGCCCCTCTTAGCCCTCTCACTAACCAGCCTGTTAAACGCGGGGATGCCGCTGGGATCCCTCACCCTCACACCGTAAACCACGCACTCGTCGCCATGCTCTCGCGGGACACGCCTCTTCCGATAGGCTGCGAGGAGAACACCCGCCCCCGCCAGGGAGGCGGATGCCGCGTACACCATGACCTGTAGGCCCGGGTTTGGGGGGTGTAGTAATCCAGTTAGCCATAAGATGATCAGTGCACCAGCTAGGCCCGGAGCTATCCTAGCCCATAGAGGGACCCTCTCCCCAAGCTCCAACTAGACCCCAGTATAGGACCGGTGATTGGATAACAATGGGGGAGGGGGGCCTCCGGATCTCTCGTTGAATACACTCCTCAAGCCCGTCTAATACATAGGTAGTACTTTACCTCGGGCTCCAGCCCTATGTTCGGCTCGAACCGGAAGATCAGGCCCCATATTGAGAAGATGGTGAACTCGTCCTCAGGCTTCGAAGCCATGTATCCCTGCCCGCAGAATATGTACTTGTCCATACTTCTCGGCTTCTCCTTGTGGAACTCGAGCACGATCTTATCCCCGCTCTCAACATTAACAAGGTCCTCTATGAGGTCGAATTCAACGCGGACCCTCCTGCTCTTAGCCCTTACTATCCTCTGCCCCCTCAACTTACCCGGCTCTACCGCCTCCACGGTCACAGTCATCCTCTTATACGGTGAAGTCATCACTCACCCACCCTGCTAACCTATTAAACCCAATCCTCAACGATGTCCCGTTGGGGGTAAAAATGGCACTTGTAGGGGAAGCCTCCAGGAGGTTTATATCGAGGCTCAACGCCCTCCTCGGGAAGAGTGTGATAGTCCATACTATGAAGGGGAAAGTGTATAAGGGTATACTATACGGCTTCGACCAGTCAACTCTCAGCGTAGTCCTAACCAACGTGGAAGAGCAGGGTGGGAGGAAGCACCCTCTAGTATTCGTTACAGGCCACAACCTGGCGGAGATCACGGTTGAGGAGACCGCGATATTCGATGCGAGGGAGTTCGCCGACTTCCTGGTAAGGCACGGCGGGATAGCCCTCCACCAGGTGAGAGTCTATGATGACCTAAACATCGTAGAGGTCTCGAGGAGCGTTAAGGTCTCAAAGGACGGCGTGGAGGGAGCAGGACCCCTAGCCCAGAAGATCTACACACTCTACAGGGAGTACCTGAGGAGGAAGGGAGTAGGAGATTGACCAAGACCCCCGGAGCCTTCGAGATCAAAGACGTAGACCTAGCCGGAAGGATCGGGAGGCTCCACACCAGGAGCGGTGTGGTTGAGACGCCAGCATTCTTTCCCGTAATAGACATCTACAGGCAGGACCTCCCACCAGACATGATACGCGAGGCAGGCTTCAACCAGGCCATAACCAACGCCTACCTAACCCTCAAGAGATTCGGAGAGAAGGCGGCTGAGAAGGGGATACACGAGATCATAGGCTTCCACGGAGTCGTAATGACGGATAGCGGAGCCTACCAGATGCTCGAGTACGGAGAAGTCGACGTGGACCAGGAGACCATAATACGCTACCAGGAGAGGATCCGGAGCGATATAGGAGTCATACTAGACGTCCCAACAGGCATGGCCAGCTACGAGAAGGCTAGGGAGAGCGTATACGCCACCATCAAGAGGGCCGAGGAGGCGGTGGAGCTGATCAAGGACTCCCCCATAGTCTGGGTCCTCCCAGTACAGGGCGCAGGCTACAGGGACCTTGTAGAGGCGAGTGCTGAAGCCGCGAGGAGGCTAGCCCCCAGCTACGGGATGCTGGGGATAGGGGGACTCACAGTCTACATGGAGCAGTACGACTACCTAACAGTAGTAGAAACAATCCACGCGGCTAAGAGGATCCTCCCAGGCGGAAAGCCAGTCCACCTCTTCGGTGCAGGCCACCCCCTAATCATAACCCTGGCGATAGCGTTGGGGGTAGACGCCTTCGACAGTGCATCCTACATACTCTACGCCCGCGACGACCGAATCATAACAGACTACGGCGTTGAGAGGCTGGATAGGCTCGAATACCTCCCATGCACATGCCCCGTATGCTCAAAGTACACGCCCCGCGAGCTGCTAGAGATGAGTAAGGAGGAGAGGGTGAAGCTGCTCGCACTACACAACCTATACGCCATCCGGAGGGCGATAGACAGGGCTAAGCAGGCCATAAGGGAGGGAAGGCTCTGGGAGCTCCTCGAGGAGATCTCTAGGAAGCACCCGGCCGCCTACGAGGCATTCCGTGCATTCAAAGACTTCAAGGAGTACCTGGAATCAACAACCCCCTACTCTAAGGGGGTAGTAAGGGGCCTCCGCCTCTACGGCGAGGAATCCCTAAGCCACCCCAAGATCCAACTCTACAGGAAGAGGATCGAGGAATACGCTAGGGGGAGGAGGACGGACAGGATAATACTGAAACCCTACCCAAAGGGTGGAGACGAGTGCCCCAGAAGCCAGCCTCCCGGAGAAGCCCTCACAGCATACTACACCCCCTACCTAGGCATTATACCAGAGGAGCTCTGCGGCACCTACCCCACAATCCACTTCAACTACCCTGAGAGGAGGGTCCCCAAGGCAGTGGTAGAGGAGCTGGCAGAGTACGTGGCCGGCTTCATTAAAACCCACTACCCAGGAGCCCATGTTACTGTTGAGGATGGTGAGGGCTGGAGGCTGCAGGCGGCCCGCCTCATACGTGAGAGGCTGGGGCTACAGGATCAGTAGGCTCAGCTACATGTGTATGCCAGGCCTCCCCTTCTCCCCCTCACCCTTCGACTCCTCCTCCATCATCTTCATCAGCTGCTCTACCAGCTCCCTCTGCCTCACACCCATCTCCTCGAGAGTCTTAACGTTGACCTCCCGGCCAAGGAACTTAGACGCTATAAGCTTGACCCCGAAGGCGGCGGCAGTCCAGTCAACATCCTCCGCCGAAGTATAGGGGAGCACTATCGCGGCTGGGACCTGGAAGTAGTCTAGGTGCATGTAGAGGAGGGCTAGGGGGCCCATCACTCCAAGGCCAGCCTCCATCGGCGGCGCCTCCAGCTGGGGGCCGTTGTAGAACTTGTTCACGATATACCTGTACCCGTACTCCTCGCCCTCGGGCCTATACTCCACCCTCAACCCGCCGACCAGCACCGCGAGTCTAGGCTTGATCCTGCTCACCCACTCGCTCAGGCCCCACACGTACTCGTCGGTATGCTCCCTTTCCGGCAGGGCCCTATTGACTACTATCACGGTCCTAGGCTCCTCTACCAGGTATATGTCGTAGGGGTAGCCGGGCCCATCATCCTCAATGAGCACCAGCGGCGGCATGGAATCTGTTATAATGTAGCCTATCTTCCTCCCGCCGAGGAGGAGGGCTAGGTACTTGGATACAAGGTACCCGACCATGCCGAAGCCCCGGAAGCCTGTTACGAAGATTGCTCCCTCCAGCTCCCTCCTATCAACGTCTACGACCAACTCTACTCCCATCGCGATCACGCCCTCGACCTAACCCTAGCCACTTCACCATACACTAGGCCATCGATCATCCGGTAGGGGACCCTCAGCCTCCCCACCCCAACCAGTGCGTCGTTCTCATCCACTATTACAACCTCGTCCCCAGGCCTAAGCTCCGGATCCATCCCGGCCACGTCCCTGGCCAGTATACTACCCCTAACCTCCCTATCCCCCCGAATAATAATCCTATACCTGGGGGGCTCGGAGGCAGCAATTATCCTCCGGGCCGCCGCGAGTGAGGGGGAGAACAAGCCGTCGTTGGGTCTAAGGGTAAGGTAGACGGATCCCTCCATGAGAACGTACCTCATCCTACCCCTAACAATATCAACCATGAACCCCTCGGGGCCCGGTATGAGGGCCCGGGCCACGCTCCAATCCCACTGATACGCTGCCCGGGCCCTCAAGAGCATGGCATCGCTCTCCGAGAGCCTACGCCTCAACCCCATACTACCCTAGGGGAGGGAAGGGTAAGAGGGGAGTCTAATAGTGTTGGGTGAGGGACTGGGATGGTGAACTGCTGGAGCCCCTGATCCTACCCCTAACCTTCTCCACAGCCCTGAGGAGGTCTTCCATACTGATCCTCCTCCTACCCTCCCTTATAGCATAGTAGCCTGCCTCGGTTACTACGGCTTTTATATCGGCTCCGCTGAAGCCCTCGGTGATCCTAGCGATCCTCTCGAGGTCAACGTCTCCCGCGAGCTTCACCTTCCTAGTATGCACTCTAAGGATCTCCAGCCTACCCTCGAAGTTTGGAAGCGGGACCTCTATGATCCTGTCAAACCTGCCGGGCCTCAGGAGCGCTGGGTCCAAGAGGTCCAGCCTGTTGGTGGCCGCGATAACCTTCACGTTGGAGAGGGGCTCGAACCCGTCCATCTCGGCGAGGAGCTGGAGGAGCGTCCTCTGGACCTCCCGGTCACCGCTAGTGCCTAGGTCCGCCCTCCTAGCCCCTATAGCGTCGATCTCGTCGATAAAGACTATGGCTGGGGCATTATCCCGAGCGTACCTGAACACCTCCCTGACGAGCCTCGCACCCTCCCCTATGAACTTGTTCACGAACTCGCTAGCCACAACACGGATGAATCTAGCATTAGACGCCCTCGCCACCGCCTTGGCGAGCAGGGTCTTACCAGTACCCGGCGGGCCGTGGAGGAGAACCCCTTTCGGAGGCTCTATGCCCATCTCCCTGAAGACCTCTGGCTGCACGAGGGGGAGTACTACGACCTCTTGGAGCTCCCTTATCTGATCCCTCAGCCCGCCTATATCATCGAAGGTTACATTCGGCTTCTCTATAACCTCCATAGCCTTAACCATGGGGTCTACAACGTTGGGGAGCACCCTAACAATCGTGGAGCCCCTGTTATTGAGCGCCACCCTCATGCCGGGCCTAAGGCTCCTAGCATCAATCTTCTCGGAGACCTTCACCACAAGGTTTGGCCCAGTAGTGCTCTTGACGATCACAAATCCATCATCCAGGACCTCGAGCACAGTCGCCTCAATATGCGGGGGGCTCATCAGCTTCTCAATCTCCCGTCTATACCTGTCGAGATCCTGCTCTAGGCTCATCTTGATCTGCATGAGGTGCTTTACCCTCTCCCTAAGGAACCGCACCTCCTCCTCGACGTCGTCGAAGTGCCTCCTACCACTGGTACTCAGCGACAACCCCCAGCTTCACCATTTAACCACTAGTATCCAACAACCCTTATAATGAGGCTAGCCTTGTTTATCCTAGTATATACCACGCTACTATCGGGAGAGCACCATCCCCCCAGGAACCAGCCAGGTGCCCGCTTGCAGAGTATCGCTCGCCGTTAATTGTGTAACGGTGCCTTGATCCTAGGAGAGAGTATTAAGGCTCTGGGCTAGACGTGATAGGTTAGGGAGAGTGGCTAGAATTGCCTGGGACGGGCCAGGTATACTACTGCGAGATGTGTGGTAGGAGGATCGAGGGCCGCCCCTACAGGGCGGTGGTCGACGGCGTGGAGATGGTCCTCTGCGCGAGCTGCTATCTAAAACTCTCCAGGAGCGGGCGTGCAGTCCTCCTGAGGGAGGCTCCTAGGAGCCAGCCTAAGAAGAAGCCCGTGTTGAAGAGGAGGACCCCCAAGACCCTACCCTTGGACCAGTACGAACTAGTGGAGGACTACTATGAGAGGATCAGGAGGGCTAGGGAGGCTAAGGGATGGACTACTAGCGTCCTAGCCCAGAAGCTTAGGATAAGCGAAACAATGCTCAGGAGGATCGAGTCCGGCAAGATGAAGCCCTCCATAAGCCTTGCCAGAAAGATCGAGTCATTATTGAAGATAGAATTGCTGGAGCCGACCGAGCTCCCCGACATGGAGGAGGACTACAGGTCGGATCCAGGGACCCTCACCCTGGGTGACGTAGTTATTGTCAGGAAGGACGAGGACTAGCCCAGACCAGGACTCACTCCTCCTAATACCCAGGAGAGACCTCGACTACCTAGACGAAGCCCTAGCACTAGCCCAGACAGCAGGCTACAGGGTAAAGGGGATAATCAAGCTCCGCAACCCGGGAAGACCTGGGAAGGGGACCATCGAGAGAATAATGATGGAGGCGGACGAGCTCGGAGTAGGCACTATAATATACTACGGTGAGCCCCCACCCACAACAATCTACGCCCTCCAAAAGGCGACCCGGAGGAGGGTGATAGACAGGGTATCACTAATCCTCGAGATATTCACACGCCACGCGGGGAGCAGGGAGGCAAAGCTCCAGATAGAGGCGGCGAGGATAAGGCACCAGCTCCCCCTCCTAAGAGAGTACGTGAGGAGGGCGAGGATGGGCGAGGACCCCGGCTTCCTCGGCCCAGGAGAATACGCTATAGACAGGTACAGGTACAGCCTTGAGAGGAAGCTCGCCAGGATAAGGAGGCAGCTGGAGGAGCTCCGGAAGAGGAGGGTTAACAGGCTGGAGGAGAGAAGGAGGCAGGGCATGATCCACGCCTCCATCGTGGGCTACGCGAGCGCCGGGAAGACGACTCTCTTCAACACCCTCACAAGGGAGGACAAGCCAACCGGGGAAGAGTACTTCACAACACTCCACCCCAAGCATAAGGCTGTATCCTATAAGGGGGCTAGGATCGTGTTCGTCGACACAGTGGGATTCATAAGGAGGGTCCCCCACGAGATTATTGAAGCCTTCCGCTCAACCCTCGAGGAGGTAGCATACAGTGACGTGATCATATTCGTAGTAGACACTACCGAGCCAGACAGAGACATAGCCGAGAAGATAGAGGCGGGGCTCGAGACACTCGCAAACATAGGGGCCGCGGGTCTCGACGGGAGACTAGTAATCGCCGCCAACAAGATCGACCTACTTGAACCCGGAGAGGCCAGGGAGAAGATAGACTACATACGGAGGATAACCAGAAGCTTCGCCCCAGGGACCCCTATAGTCCCAGTATCAGCCCGGACTGGCGCGGGGCTAGGAGACCTGCTAGAGGTGATCCTGAGAATTGCAGGAGAAGCTGCCGAAACCGTGGGACCCCTACGGTAAAGTATACGTGCTCCGCCTAGGCCACAGGCCCCAGAGGGATAAGAGGATCACAACCCATGTAGCGCTGGTAGCGAGAGCCTTCGGGGCCAACGGGTTCATCCTAGCAGGCGCCTGCGACGACAGTGTGGAGAGGAGTCTCCGGAGGACTCTCGAGTGCTGGGGTGGGGAGGTCGAGTACGAGTGCGGAGTGAGCGGTAGGAGGAAGGTGGAGGAGTGGCACGAGATGGGAGGAGAGGTCATCCACCTAACAATGTACGGGGTCCCTGTCGACGATGTGATAGAGGAGATCCGCTCGTCAACTAGGCCGAAGCTGATAGTTGTGGGGGCTAGCAAGGTTGAGAGGTACTATTATGATGCAGCAGACTATAATGTGGCGGTTGGGAACCAGCCTCACAGCGAGGTCGCAGCGCTAGCCGTATTCTTGGATAGACTATATAGGGGCCGAGAACTATATAGTATCTTCTATGGAGCCAGGGCTAGGATAGTACCTAGCCCCCGCGGTAAAACGGTGACAGGCGGTGTCGAATGCTGATAACAAGCGGAAGACAGAGGCACTATTCGAATTCATAAGGAGGCTCGCTTTAAAGAACAGGCTAGACCCAGACAATGCTGTGAAGATATTCACAACCCTGCTCCAAGCCACCGATGGGAAGGGACTGAGCGACGAGGAGCTATCGGAGATAACGAAGCTGAGGCAGGGAGAGATAAGGAACGTGCTCCGAATGCTCTACTCGCTCAGGATGGTCGGGTATAGGAGGGGTAGGCACCCCACAACCGGTGCGACGAGATACTACTGGTACCCAGACTATACTGGGATCAACATGAGCCTCTACTGGAGGAAGAAGAAGGTGCTGGAGAAGCTCAGGCAGAGGCTAGAGTATGAGGAGAGCAACACCTTCTTCCGCTGCCCCACCGACGGGTTAAGGTACACGTTCGAGGAGGCGTTCGAGTTCGACTTCACATGCCCCAAGTGCAACACTATGCTGGTAGAGGAGGACAACAGTAGGGTTAAGGAGTACCTCCGCAAGCGCATCGCCATGCTCGAGGAGGAGATAAGAAGGGATGAGGAACTCCTTCGAGCTCCTTGACCTATTCTCCGGGGCCGGCGGGTTCGCGAGGGGCTTCGAGGAGGCCGGCTTCAAACCGGTGCTGGGAGTCGACAACTTCCCCCCAGCCGCGAAGACGTATAAGGCGAACTTCCCAGGTGCATACTTTATAGCCGATGATATAAAAGAGGTGGACCTAGCCGTTATAAAAGATCTGACAGGATACACTAGGGGAGACTTCGACGTAGTCATAGCGAGCCCTCCATGCGAGCCCTTCACGGGAGCAAACCCCCGGAGGATGAAGAACCCCCTAGACAGGCTCTACAAGGACCCCGCGGGCCAGCTATTCCTCCACGCTATAAGGCTGATAGGGGAGGTTAAGCCAAAGGTATTCGTGATCGAGAACGTGGCCGGCATCCTTGAGAAGCCAATACAGGCAGCAATACGAGACGAGCTTAAGAGGCAGGGCTATGAGAAAGTATACTTCAACACCCTGAAGGCAGAGGACTACGGGACCCCCAGCCACAGGACCAGGGTGTTCGTCTCAAACCTAAGACTCAAGCCGGCGAGGAGGAGGCCCCCAACAGTAATGGAGGCGTTGAAGGGCCTCCCAGAGCCGGGAGCAGGATACCCCGCGAACCACGACCCACCCCCACAGCTCTCCAAGCGGTATGCTAGGAGGCTCGCGAGGCTCAGGTGGGGAGACTCCCTCATAACATATACAGGCGCCGGGGGGAGGAGGCTTCCAAACTACATCAAGCTGCACCCGAACAGGATCGCCCCCACCGTTATGGGGTCGTCGAGATTCATACACCCAATCCACCCCCGCCTCCTCACAGTGAGGGAGCAGGCTAGGCTCATGGGGTTCCCAGACTACCACATCTTCCTTGGAAGCAGGGATGCACAATACGATATGGTGGGGGAGGCTGTCCCCCCACCCCTCGCCATGGCGATAGCAGAGTCTATAATCCACGCCCTCAACGAGGTATAGGAGGGTGCCGTGCAGGGTTGGAAGTGATACCTGTACTCCACAATGTCAGCAGCGTTCAAAGGGTAAGCGATATGGCCAGGCTAGTCTATAGTCTAGGCTACCAGACCCTCGTTGTAACCAAGGCCTACGGGGGCGCCGCGCAGGCCGGGATACCCGAGGCCACAAGGATAGCCCTGAAGGAGGGGAAGAGGCTTATAGTGCTGCCAGACCTAAACGATGCAGTAGAACTCCTAGCCCCGGACAAGACCCTTATAGTCACACGGGACTACATGGAGGAGGAATACGATCCCAGCAACCCGCCAGTATATGAGGGCAGAGTGCTCATAGTATTCCAGGGCTCCGAGCCGGACTTCACTGTTAAAGAGGCGAAGATGGGGACCCCCATATACCTCCGCGGAGTCGAGGGGAGGCTCGGCCCCATAGCGGAGGCCAGCATAATACTATACTCCCTGAAAGAGAGGGGTTGAAGCTCTGTGCCCCGGGGCTTTGGCAGGACGGTTAAGGATCTTATCAAGGAGGCGAAATACTACTCGAGCATAGCGGTAGACCTAGCCCTCTACTCCCTAGCGAGCGGGAGCAAGATAGCCGCGATGGAGGTCCTCCACATAGAGAATAGGATCGACGACCTAGTCAGGGAGATCGCTGCTAAAGCAAGCCTATCAGTCAGGAGCCCGGATCAAACAGGCCTCGCGACAGCAATAACCGACCTAGCCAGGGCCTTCGACAGGATAACAGACTCTGCCGGAGACCTGGCCGGGCTGGTGATAAGAGACTACCCAATACACAGGTATGTGAGGAGCGTTGTGAACTGCTGCGGGGAGGTCATAGGACTGATAAGATCCTCCAAGACGGTCTCAGAGCTGGATGGAAACGTCGATATACTACTCGTCAGGAGGGGAGACAATTACATCCTAGCACCCCGGGAGGAGAGGATACTTGAAGGCGACCTCCTAGTCATAAGAGGGACTCCTGAAGAAGTCCTTCAAGTCTCAAGGCAGCTGGAGGTGCCCGGAGACAGGACCCCGCTAGGCAACAGCTACCTGGTATCCGCAGCACTGGCGGGAGACGAGCTCGCGGATGGGCTCCTAAGATTGAAGAATATGAGCAGGCTTATGCTAGAGATCTCCTTCCACGCCCTAGTATATGTTGATAGGAGCCTGGCATCCCTCATAGGGGACCTGGAGACGGGGATCGACGGCCTCTACCTCGACGTGCTCGAGAACTCCTACGCATCATCCATCCCGGCGGAGGCGAGGGAATCCGTCAGCATCTCCATATTCGCCACAGCCCTCGAGGAAATAGCTGATGCGGCGGTACTCATTTCGAGGATAGTTCTCTCCCCAGAATATGAAGAGTACTCAGAGTTCCTGGGAGAGGCTGTCGAGGAGGCGGAGGAGGGGTATACGAGGCTAAGGGTTTCCAAGGAGCTCGACGGGGTCCCCCTAAGGAGCCTCAAGCTCGCAGATTATGGAGTAGAAGTGCTAGCGGTCAAGAGGGGATCCAAGTGGATCCTCCCCGTACCCCCAGACTACGTGCTCCGCGAGGGGGACGAGCTCCTAGTAAAGTACTTCAAAGAGGCCGGTCCAGAGGGGGTAGAGGACGAGGAGGAGATCCTGGGATCCCTCCACAAGCTAGGACTAGAGGAGCTGGAGGAGATAGAGGAGGAGTAGGTGTAGCTGATGCCCCGCATACCCCCCGAGCTCTGCGCCCGCTGCAAGGGGTACAAGAGGCTCTGCGGGCTCCCGAAATGCCCTATACTAGAAGCCTTCAGGGCCCAGGTTAAAGCGGCTACAAGCGCGAGGGGGACCCTCGTAGAGGGAGCTACCCCACCAGGGATACTTGTGGGCGAGCACGGCTACCCGAAAGTTAGAGTCTACTACATGATACCCCCAGGCCTCCACGGCGAGGAGGCGAGGTATCATGAAGCGCCAACCCTATGGGCCGTGAGGAGGGAGCCCCTCTCCAGGATCATAACGCTTCGCAGCGAGCTCCTATCAGCCAGTATGAGCGTGGATGCAAGGGACCCCTACAGGCTGTACCAGGAGGAGGTTGGCCTCGCCGCGGTCTCCGAGGAGCCCGTTGATAGTGAGGCGAAGCTCGCCAAGCCACCAGTGCCTAGGCTATCCTTCGACGGGATCAGCAAGCCCCGGGGTCCCTCCGCGCCCGTGGAGAGGATAAGGGTGGCTGGCAACCCCCGCCTCCCGAAGCCCGCTGAGAGGATGATCTGGGACGACGCTCCCGCCGCAGACGCTATAATAGAATTATACGAGGCGGGGCTGGACGTCTACTCGATCCAGAGGATCATGAGCGTTGGCTTCCTAGGCAGGCTCAGGGCGAGGAGGGTCGTGCCTACAAGGTGGGCTATAACAGCCGTGGATGAGACTATATCGAGGCACTTGAGGGAGAAGCTGAGGGATAAGCCCGAGCTCGACAGGGTCGAGGTATATCATGGAGAATACCTTGGCAACAAGTTCACCATAATACTCATGCCGGGTCCCGGGAGCATCGAGTGGATCGAGGCGTGGCAGCCAAACACGCTATGGACTAGGAGCGCGAGGGACCCTGTAATCTGGAGGGTTGAAGAAGACCCCCTCGGCAGAAAGACGGCTGAGGACGGAGGCTATTCTGCAGCCAAGATAGCGGTCCTAGAGCACCTGGCTAGGAGGGGTAGGAGGGCCGACGTTGTAATACTGCGGGAGATAACCCCCTCATACTATGCTCCGGTAGGAAACTGGCATATTAGGGAGACTGTCCGGAGGGCTATGGGGTCTGGGCCTATAGCCTCGTCGCTTGCCTTGGGGGAGCTTGAATCGATTGTTAGGGGGCTCCACGATAACCCTGATAAGCTCCTCTCTGAGAGCAGGTTTCTCCCATGGGGGAGGTTCCGGAGGAGCCGGGTTACAGACTTCTTCTAGCCAAGATCTACTATACGCTACCCTGCCCTGTATTTCTTGTTGGATTCTCCCCTCCGCGCCAGGTATTATTGAACATCAATATGCAAACCGCTAGTATAGGGTCCCTCGCGAGGCAAGCCTAACCCGCCTCTCCACCACCATAATACCGGGCCAGTATAGTAGTATGTGTAATGTTAACCCGCCTCCACACAGGATTCCAGAGACTCCTTCATGTTCTTAGTCAGGCCTATCCTGACTCCAAGCCTGGGATCGGTGTAGATGTATACTATACCCTTGCTCTGGAGTCGTCTAGCCACCCTTAGGAGCCAGTTGTAGTCTGCTTCCATAGCCTCCGCGAGGTTGTCCAGGTAGATGTAAGTGTTCCCCCACTTGGCGTAGTGTGAGAGGAGGCTTGAAAGCACCTCCAGCTCCTCCTCGTCTAGGTCGTCCTTGTACACCTTCAGCACGCATGCGGCCCTCCGAGCTCTTTCTTGTAGTTTATTGTGGCTCTTACCTGTTCGAGGCTCAATGAATGACAAGGAACCGCGGCCACGGCCCCCGCGGCTGGGGGAGTCTTTGTAGTTTATTGTCTCCTTAACGTTTACACTCGACAATATACGTTTGGCTATGGAAGCCATCTTATCCAAGTCCTCACTGGTCTCCCTCTCAAGGACCTTCTCAGCATACTCCTCCCCCTTCGGGGTGAGGGTCCAGTACCCGTTCGAGTAGTCCACGTAGCCCCTGGTCTTCCAGTATGAGAGGTAGCTTGACACGTACTTGGTCTCAAAGCCTAGTATCGAGGCTATCTCCGAGCTCCTCATGGGGCGGGATAGTAGGAGGACCATTATCGCCTCCACGATCCTGCTCCGCGGCCCGCCCCTCTCCCGCTGCCTCTCCTCGCTGAGTATTCGTCGTACTGCGTCGGCGATATCGTCCACTAGGCAGGCACCCGGTTGAGATTATTGCTTGGAGGAGATACTAGGGAGGGTCCCCTAGGTATCACCGCAGTACTCTCTCATGATGAGGCGGAGGAGGCCGGTGTAGGCTTTACCCAGGCATTCCCGGGGGACTATCACCACCACTCCCCTCTCGACTCCAGGGTCCCATGCCGTTAGGGTCTCAGCCTCACCGCCGGGTATGCCCGGGTAGTGGGGGACCCCCGCCTCTACACCCCCTATAATGCTTACCCTGCACTCCTCGGCTACCAGATAGTCTCTTACATTGTATACACCAACTAGATCCCTTACAGGCTCGGGCACCCCTGATACTAGGGCGTAGGAGTCTCCTAGAGGGGAGGCCCTCAGCCTATGGAAGCGTATCAGCCTCGACAGGACAGCATGGTATTGGATCCCCGCCTGGGAGGCCCTATGACCCCTCCCGCCGGGAACCTTTTCCACTAGGCCGAGCCTCTCCAGCCTGGATAGGAGGGTCTTAGCCGCCGCCTCGCCTATGCCGAGCTCTCTCTGGAGGCGGGGCCTTCCAACGGGGGGCTCCTGGGAGAGGAGCCTGAGGGCTTGTACCACATGATATGCGGTGTAGCCGGTGCTCCCGCCCCGCCTAGGCTCAGCCGCCTTCAACACGGCCTTTACGGCCTGGCAGGCCTGTTGCAGGCTCAACGTCCCATGCACCCTCGTTGGGCTGGAGGCCCGCGTCTATCATGTATACTGCGATGTCCTGGGGGGTTATCTCGTTATCCCCTAGTATCGCTTGCTCTATGCTCTTCCAGTCCCTCCTCACCCTCTTACCGAAGTCGTCCCAGAGCCACTCCACGAGGTCATCGAGGTCCGCGCCGGACTCTCTCAGCTGGCGGAGCAGGGCCTTCTTGATCGCCTTCTCCTTCATCCTAGCCCTGTAAGACGCCATCAAACCACACCCGTCTGTGCCGGTGGATGTGTTAGAGCCTATAACCCTCTATGACGCCTTATGAGGGTCCCTGGGGTGTTGGCTGTGACATTGTATAACTTGAAGGGTAGGAGCCTCACTTGCCTAACAGAGTACTCCCCCGACGAGATCCGGGCCCTTATCGAAATGGGCCTCCAGTTTAAGAGGAGGTACTATGCAGGAGAGAGGGTCATACCAGTCCTCTCGGGAAGGAGTATAGCGATGATCTTCGAGAAGCCCAGCACCAGGACTCGTGTAAGCTTCGACGTCGCCGCCTGGCAGCTCGGCGCTAGGGCGCTGTACCTGGGCTGGAGGGAGCTCCAGTTAGGCAGGGGTGAGACTATAGCCGATACTGCGAGGGTTCTGTCAAGGTATGTTGACGGTATAGTTGCACGGGTGAAGGAGCACAGCAAGGTCGAGGAGCTGGCTAGGCACTCGAGGGTCCCTGTGATCAATGGGCTAAGCGACCTGAGCCACCCTGTGCAGGCGCTGGGAGACTACATGACTATACTAGAGGTTAAGGGGAAGCTCAGGGGAGTGAGGCTTGCCTTCGTTGGTGATGGGAGCGATAACGTGCTCCACAGCCTCCTCGTCGCGGGGGCTAAGCTTGGGGTCGACGTGATCGTCGCCACACCCAGGCAGCTCCAGCCGGATAAGAGGATTCTTAGACGCCGCCCTGAAGGCTGGGGAGGAGTCTGGGTCGGAGATAAGGATAGTGGAGGATCCCTTCGAGGCCGTGAGCGGGGCCGACGTGGTATACACAGACGTCTGGGTCAGTATGGGGCAGGAGGCTGAGAGGGAGGAGAAGATCCGCCTCCTCAAACCATACCAGGTGAACTCCAAGCTGATGGAGGCTGCGGGCAGTAAGGCGTTATTCATGCACTGCCTACCAGCCCACAGGGGAGAGGAGGTAACCGATGAGGTGATAGATGGAGGGCAGAGCATCGTATGGGATCAGGCTGAGAACAGGCTCCACATACAGAAGGCGGTCCTCGCCACACTAATCCCTTAGGAGGAGGGAGCCCTTCCACGGGGTCAAGCCTCTACACTGGCTAGATCGAATAAGGGCTCCGTCAAACCATGCTCCTCCTTTATCTTATCGAACACGGCGTCAACGATCTCAACCATCAAGGGAGCCCTTCCACTGGCGACAGCTATATCCTCTACCAGCGTTGTAGGGATGCCCTCCTCCCTCGCCTCCTCCCCGCTTAGAGGGACCCTAATCACAGCCACCTCCACGGGGATACCGTACTCCCTCGCCAAGAATACCTGGGCCTCCCTAGCAATCCTCTCCGCAAGCCTGCTCTCCTCATCCGGCCCCGTATAGACTGTAACCATGATATAATCAGCCAACTCCTCAACCCCCCATTCAAGAGAAGTAGGGTCCGGCGGCATGATACCGGTTCAAGCCTGGTAGTAGCCGGGTAACATCGATGCCAAACTAAACATGTTTATAGTTTTATCAAGATTTATCAAGAAATCCTTATCACGTTGGACCCTCCACCCACCTCTGGAGCTAGGCCGTGGAAGGTCAACTATATAGGTGACGGTAGCGCTCTCCCTAGACGTGTTCAAGTTCCTCGCAACATGAGTGAAGAACCACGTTGCTGGAACAGATAGGGGGATATAGGGATAGCCAACTATAACCCGGCGTCATCCTAGCCTCTCCCCAGGAGTCTTATGACTTCACTAGCCTTTATCCCACCCTCCCTCAGAACAACTGGTTCCTCCCCGGTGAGGTCCACCACGGTGCTAGGCTTCCCGGTGGGGGTGGGACCCCCATCTATGTAGAGGTCAACGCTATCACCTAGCTCTATGTGGGCGTCATACGCCGTTCTAGGAGGCGCCCGCCCACTCTTGTTAGCGCTTGTGCCGACAACTATGCCTCCAAGCCTTCGGGCTATCTCCCTGACTAGGGGGCATTTGGGGAGCCTGACTCCCACCCCCCTCCATTCTCCTAGGCGTCCTGGCAGGTTCTCTCTGGGCTTCTCCACTATTGTTAGGGGGCCGGGCCAGAATGCTAGCGCTAGCTTCCAGAACTGGGGGCTTGGCTCTACCAGGAGTAGGGCTTGGTGGCTTTCGCCGAGCAGGAGTGGGACTGGCTTGCCAGGGTCCCTCCCCTTAACCCTGTAAAGTCTCTCGAGGGCCTCTTCGTTGAAGGGGTCCGCGAGGAGGCCGTATACTGTATCTGTTGGGGCTACTACTAGTCCAGCGTTCCTAAGGGTATCGACAGCCAGCTCTACTACGTCGTTGGTGGGGCAGTAGCAGTTAGCCTCGACCATTTCCACACTCAACCACCCTTGAGAGGCTCGCGAAGTAGAGTATGGGTTAAGGTCTCCACCCAGTATACGATATTCTCGACTGAAGTATAATAAGGCTAGAGGGGGAACCCTATTTAGGAAGGTGCCATCGAGGGTGCAACGCGGGAGAATAGACGAGACAAAGCTAGTGATATCTAGGAGGAGGCTAGCTAAGCTCCTGAAGGAGCTCAAACAGTGGAGTGCTCCAGCTACAGTACTCCTAAGCCTCTACGTTCCACCGGGTAGGCCGGTTAGTGATGTTATGAACCTCTTGAGCGAGGAGCTGAGCGTGGCTGATAACATTAAGTTGAAGAAGACTAGGAATGCTGTGAAGAGGGCGCTCTCGGCGGCTATAGATAGGTTGAAGATGATACCCAAGATCCCCCCAAACGGCCTGGTTATGTTCTGCGGCGAGAACATGGATACTGGGGACTTCGCCTGCTACGTCTTCAGCCCGCCCGAGAAGATCAATGTCTTCTACTATAGGACTGATAAGCGGTTTATAACAGACTTCCTGGAGGAGATGGTTGAGGATCGAGACGCGATAGGGATACTTATTGTGGAGAGGGACCAGGGGACTATAGGCATACTTAGAGGGTCCCGGCTCGAGGTCCTAGAGGAGGTCTCAGACTATATTCCAGGCAAGCATAAGATGGGAGGCCAGAGCCAGAGGAGATACGACCGTATAATAGAGCAGATGGTGGATGACTTCTTCAAGAGGTTCGCGGAGCACGCTGCCAGACACTTCCTCCCCTACGTTGAGAAGGGGATGCTCAAAGGGATCATAGTGGCGGGCCCAGGCTATGCGAAGCGGGACTTCGTGAAGGGCAAGTACCTAGACTATAGGCTCCAGAACCTGGTCTCCGACGAGCTAGTTGATGTAGCCTACCAGGGCGACCAGGGGTTAAAGGAGGTGGTTATGAAGGCTCATGGTGCAGTCCAGATCCAGCTCTACAGGGACTCGATAGAGGCTATGGAGGAGTTCAAGAGCCACCTAGCCAGAGCCACGGGCATGGTAGTATATGGTGAAGAGGATTTGAAGAGGGCGCTCGAGATGGGTGCAGTCAAGCTCCTACTGATACATGAGGATAGAGACGACCTGGAGGAGTGGAAGGAGATGGCCGAGAACTACAGTGGAGCCAAAGTCGTGGTCATACCCAGCAGCCTCCCCGAGTCTGAGTGGTTCAAGAACACCTTCGGGGGCCTGGCAGGTATACTGAGGTATAAGATTTCAAGGTAGGCCTCCCCAGGGAGGCTATCCTAGTCCTTCGCCAGAGAGTGCCTCAACCTCTCGATCCCGCCTATGGACAATATGTACTCGGCTGTCCGGGGAGTTACCGCTTCAATCCACCTTGGATCCCCGGAGGCCATCTGCTCCCTGATCCTCTCACCCCTCCACACCTCCCTGTTGAACACTGGAGGCCGGAGCACCCCAACCCCCGCGTCCTCGAAGATCTTCCCTATGACCGGGTTCCTGGTTAGGATAACGTCTACCCTCGGCACATAGGAGAGGACGTAGTATACGGATCCAATGCTGGTCTCCAGCGTCCTGATTGTGGCTGTTATAAACCTCTCCAGGCCTAGGCCTTCGTCCTGGAGGCTCAGCCTAATCATCTCGATCCTCTCGCCCGCGGTGAAGGGGTTGCGTGGTGTATAGTTCTCCGAGGCCATCCCTACCAGGAAGACTATTTCATCGAATCCCTGGTCTAGGGCCCACTTAGTTATAGCTAGGTGTCCTTTATGGAAAGGCTGGAACCTGCCGAAGATCAGGGCCCTCTTCACCCTCTCTGGCAACGCTCACACCACCCCATTGGAGAAGTCTATGCAGGGGGGATAGAAAACTAGATAGACACTAGTTGATCCCCGATACTAGACAGGTGAAGCGTGGATGCCGGAGGAGCTGGACAGGCCGAGCGAGGATATAACTAGGAACCTGACCGTGATATACCAGGACGAGGATATAATAGTCTATACCGCGCCGAACGAGGACGAGTTGAAAGACATCCTCCTAGACCTTCTGAGAAAGTATCAGAAGATGAATATACGGGAGCTACACGCCCACCTCTCGGGGCTGGCAAGCGAGGATAAGATCCGCATGGCTCTCAACGACCTCTTAAAGGATAACAAGGTCGTCGTTGACAGGAACGGGTACTTCTACCCAGCAGAGCTCGCCGAGGAGATCGAGGGAGAATACTATAGCGAGTATGACTGGGCCATGGAGGATTATCCTGTAGATTACCAAGGAGAATATTATTAAAATAAAATTTCTTATACTATTAAATAATTACGGACTATATTATTATATTGGTCCCATAAGGTAGGCCTGGTTAACAACGTCCTGGAAGTCCCTCGGCAATATCTTCTTCCTGCTCGTATAGTAGTCATACATCTTCTCCAGGAACTTGGTGAACACGGGGCACCCGTCGAATCTCCCGTCCCTATCGCATCTCCCAGGCCTTCCCTCTACAGTGACCATTAGCAGGCACTGCCCGGTCTTCTTATCGTAGTATGGGCACAGCTTGTGATACTTCTTAGCACTCTTAACCATACTGTTTACCCACTTCCTCTTAGGGTCCTCTTCCTCCCTCTTCTCCTCATGCTCTACGTCTACCATGCCTTTCAGCACCTCCCCTCTAACCCGCTCTTGAAATGTATGAGACCGAGACATTATTTTTTATCCCCTATAACCGGGAGGCCTATCGTCAGGGAATCCACCAGAAGATTAGGGATGCTGCGAACAAGAGGGCCCAGACGAGAGGGTCCCTCCTCGCAATCTTCGCTCCGTCTAGTGGAGGGATCGGTAGCAGGTTGAATAGGGCGACCCAGAAGTTCACCTCTGCAACAATCCTTAGATAGTAATGCCAGTAGGGGGTTGCAGCCATGCCTGCTGCGAGCACTATTAGACCCAGTATGATGTTCGCTGCGGGCCCGGCTTCAACGCTGCGAATAGCCCCCCTCCACCCGCGGGGTCCCGGAGCGTATACTTCCACGTAGCCTGGAGTGAGTATGACTAGGCCCGGTATGAAGCCTGTAAGGAAGGTGATCAGCAAGCCTGCTGGTACTGCTATGAACTCGGAGTATAGCCCGTACATTCTAGCAACTGCTCGGTGGGCTAGCTCGTGGGATATGAAGGCGACCAGTATCCCTATGAAGTAGGGTCCCGTGTAGAACGAGGGGTTAGTGACATTCCAGATCTTCCCTACCGAGAAGGTTAACGCTATTATAGCTAGGATCCAAGACCACGGCTCCCTTACCCCACCCCACCAGCGCGGCATGGTGTTCCAACCCATAAGGGTATACTCGGCCGAACCCCTTAATACAGGTAGAGTATTAAACCATGATTTGCAGGGGTTCCCAGGGCATGGATGCAACGAGCCTACCGGTAGATCTAGAGTTCACCCTAGAGCTGCTGGAGAGAGATATGGAGAGGCTTATGAGGGCGGCGGAGGCCTTCGAGCGCAACGGCAATACCAGCGCAGCCTACGAGGCCATTACGTGGAAGCTCGCCCTGGGAAGAGTATACAGTGAGGCCTACGGCCTCGCCGAGTCTATAAGGGAGGGCCGCCTCCTTGAAGCCTCGGCGAGAGCCTGTAGCCTTATCGACAAGCTCCACACCCTAATGAGGGAGGCCGAGGGCGACAGGCTCGTCTTCGTAGCGGCCCCCAGCAGGAGGATTATAGCCACACTATTAACCCTGGCCAGCAGCTACTGTGCTCGGGGATGAGCGGGCTTCTCGGCCTCTACCGAGTCGATGAGGAGGCTTTAGGCCAGCGACCTTCCCTCCATAATTACTGCGCGGGCCTCTTTATCGTAACGATTATAACCTCTCACTATATACTATGGTAATGGAGTAGAACATGTCTACTAAAGGGGTGATAGTATGACCACAGGTTATGAGGTCGAGTTCCCAAGCGTGCCCATTAAGCCCATCGGTGCCAAGGAGGTTAGAGAGCTCGAGATAGCCCTAATCCTAGGAACGATTCTCCGCCCAGACGTCTTCAAGGAGATCACGGAGCCCAAGGAGTTCACCACGTGGGTCGATAGCCTCGCCGTGGCAGCCGGGGCCCTAGCTAGGGAGAAGGCCGGCTACCCGATCTCGAAGATAGCCGAAGAGTTGGGGAGGACTGAGACCACTATTAGGAATCACCTGCAGGGCAAGACTAAGGCTGGCCAGCTGGTTAGGGAGACCTATGAGATGTTAAAGACAGGTAAGCTGAAGATAATGCTCCCGATAGCAGGCGAGGAGGTAGAGTCTCTCAGGAAGAGGGTAGAGGAGCTGGAGAACGAGAACAAGGCGCTGAAGGAGAAGCTAGACTATGCGAGGAAGACCCTCGAGGAGCTGCTAGCCAAACTGTCACAGTAATAAAGCCTCAGGGGACCCTCCGAGACCGGAGGTACCCGTAGAGTGTCGAATAACCTAGAAGGATACACGGGCGGTAGGAGGAAGGCAAACGTCATATACAAGCCGATCCACCTCCTATATACCCGGCCCCGATCCGAATGCGAATTTTTCCATTACCAGGAGGAGTCCGGTGCATACATAGCTTACTGTAAGGTTCTGGGCAGACCACTAACCAAGGACGAGGCTATCAAATGCGAGAATTATTGGAGGACCTGCCCGTTTAGGAGAATAGGTCTTCAAATGGAGGAGAGTGGGGTCTCGACGGGTTAGCCCCGTACCCTCTTAATGGAGACCCCGAGTTCCTTCGCCTTGGACAGCACTGATTCTGAAACCTTGGGTCCTGCACCGTATAGGACTAGGATTGGCTTGTAGCCCTTCTCCCCTGCATCACCGGCTAGCTTCTCCACCACACTGTCTTCTACAGGACCCGACTTATACACTACCTTCACGGCCAGCTTCTCGCCCTTCTTATACGCTGTGAAATTATATGGTGCATCCTCATCAATAGTATCCACGTCCACCTGGTAGCCTGCCTCCCTATACCTGCCGGCGACCTTGCCTACAACGCCGTACTTCTGCGCTAGCTTCTTTGCCTCAAACGCCTCCCTAGCAGTCGTCATACCACTCATCACCCCTTCGATTACACGTGGGAGCTAGTTTTTTATGGATTGTGGGACTATGAGGGTCCCGCTCTCCCCCTTGTAGACCTTGTATGCCTCGCTTAGGCTTCCTATGGAAGCAGTCCCCCGAGTCGCCCTGACGAATTCTATTGCGGCGAGGACTTTCGGCCCCATGCTTCCCGGCGGGAAGTGGCCTTCCCTATAGTACTCTTCAAGCTCATCCACACTTACCTTGGAAAGCCACTTCATGTTAGGCTCCCCATAGTTTAAGGCTACACCTTTCACGTCAGTCAGTATGATCAGCTTATCAGCTCCTATGGTCCTCGCTAGAAGGCTGCTGGCGAGATCCTTGTCGATGACAGCCTCGACCGGGTTCATATCCTCGTCGACAGGTATTCCACCGCCTCCAACAGCTATTACTATGTATCCCTCATCTACCAGCTTCTTGACCCTGTCTGCCTCATGGATCATGAGGGGTTTAGGGCTGGGTACTACCCTCCTATACATTCCACGGGGGTCCCTCTTCATGACCCACCCGTACTTCTCCGCCAGCCTCTTAGCCTCTTCCTTGGTGTAGTAGGAGCCTATGTACTTGGAGGGGTTTTGGAAGGAGGGGTCCCTCCTTGAGACCATTACCCTGGTGGCTATAACCGCGGTTTTAGCTTCAATCTTTAGGCTCCTGGCTTCTCTCTCGATACTGTGGGCTATGAGGTATCCTAGCCACCCCTGCGTCATCGCCACGGCTAGGTCTAGGCTCTGCCTCGGCTTCTCGGGGGGTAGGGATTCGAACGCCTCGATCAGGTAGCCTACCTGGGGGCCGTTTCCATGCGTCACAACTACCCTGGCTCCATTGCCGGCTATCCTAACTATCTCCCTGGTGGCTTGCCTCACTGTTTCCCATTGCTCCTCGGGGGTTCCTTTTGCTCCCTTCCTTAGTATCGCGTTGCCCCCTAGAGCTATTACTATCGTCTCCAATTCTATGCTTCACCGTTCTAGGGAGTACCTCAGCTTCTCCCTGGTCCTCTCCAGGAACTCCTCGACCATCTCCTCTATTGTTGGCCCCTCGATGACCTTGACCTCGTACCTCACCTGCACTATTGGCTTGTTCACCTTCACCACCCTGTCGAGTCTTATCGGGGTCCCCGAGACTACAACGTCGGCTGGCACACTGTTGATCGTCTCCTCTAGGTCCCTTATCTGCTCGGGAGTGTATCCTGTGCTCGGGACCACGGGTCCCATGTGTGGGTACTCCTTGTACATCTCCGCTATGATCCCCTTCGCGTAGGGCCTTGGGTCCACTATTTCGGCGGCCCCATACTTCTTAGCAGCCACGTATCCGGCCCCGTAGGGGGCGCCGCCGTGGGTTACTGTGGGTGAGTCCTCTACTACTACCACCCTCTTGCCCCTCACGGCGCTTGGATCGTCTACAACAACCTCGCTCTCCGCGACCGCTATCTTTGCCTTCGGGTTCACGGTGGAGATGTTTCTCTTGATCTTCTCTATAGCCTCCCTTGTGGCCTGGTCTGCCTTGTTTATTATGACAGCGTCAGCCATCCTCACGTTGACCTCGCCGGGGAAGCTCCCGATCTCATGGCCGGGCCTCATGGCGTCTGCAACAGTTATCATGTAGTCTGGCTTGTAGAAGGGCCAGTCGTTGTTGCCTCCGTCCCAGAGAATAATGTCTGCCTCACGCTCCGCCCTCCTCAGTATCTCGCCATAGTCTACTCCAGCATATACTATTAGGCCCTTCTCGAGGTAGTGCTCGTACTCCTCCCTCTCCTCAACAGTCACACCATACTTGTCAAGGTCCTCTATTGTCTCGAACCTCTGGACGGCCATCTTAGCCAGATCGCCGTAAGCCATGGGGTGCCTTACAGGGACGACCTTCAACCCCTTCTCCATCAATACCCTAACCACTGCCCTGGAGGCGCTGCTCTTCCCCGCGCCAGTCCTGACCGCGGTAACCGCGATAACCGGCTTAGAGGATACGAGCATTGTATCTCTGGGGCCTAGTATCATGAATGAGGCCCCCGCGCCTAGGGCTGCTGAGAGCTTACGACCTACTACATCGTAGAGTAGATCGCTATAGGCTAGTGCTACGAGGTCTACCCCCTGCTCTCTAACGATCCTCTCAAGCTCCTCTTCAGGGACTATCGGTATCCCGGATGGATACAGGCTCCCTGCTAGCTCGGGGGGATAACGGCGCCCCTCGATGCCGGGGATCTGGGCGGTGGTGAACGCCACCACGCGGTATTCTGGATTGTCCCTGAAGAAGACGTTGAAGTTGTGGAAGTCCCTCCCGCCTGCTCCCATTATAACGACCTTCACCGGCCTCGCCATCAACTATCACCGGGTAATAGAAGGGTGGCTGGGTGGAATTAGAGGTTTCTTATGGAGGGACCCCTATTTGGGTAACAGTTAAGTCCTCTTTTATGGAACTTGAACCGGAACGGCGGCGGGTTAAAGGGTGCCATAGTTGGCGAAGGTGAAGAGCAGGGAGTCTAAGGGAGGTACTCCTAGAGGAGAGATTGGCGGTATAACCTCCAGGCTGGCAGTATTTGCCGCGAGGTACTCAACGCTCCTATCAATACTTGTCCTAGCAGTGTTAGTGGCGGTTGGCGTATACATTAGGGTGCTGCCAGCCATCCGGTATGGCCTGGAACTGGATGCCAACGACCCATGGATAGCGTATTGGGAGGCGGAATACTTCCACCAGCACGGGCTCTTCAACTTCCAGGGGCTACACGATGTCAAGTCGTTCTGGTGGCCGGTGGGAAGGGACTTCACTCGCACAGACTCTCTGGGAGTCTCATGGCTAGCCGCAGCAACATATAGTATAGGGGCACACTTCGGCCTGACACTGAAAGAATGGCTGGCGCTATTCCCGGTGTTCGCTGGAGCCGCTGCAATAGTAATGCTCTTCATACTAGTATACGTGGTGACGGGGTCTAAGCTCGCCGGCCTAGTCAGCGCGGCCTTCTTCGCCCTAACCCCTGGAGCCATCGCGAGAACCACCGTCGGCTTCGTAGAGAAGACTGGTATAGCGGTTCCCGTGGTGGCTTTAGCTTACACCTTCTTCGCGCTGGCGCTCCGGAACAAGGGCTTGAGAAGCATGATATACGCGGCGCTAGCCGGGATAACTGGAGGCCTCGTAGGCTACCTGTGGGGAGGCTATCATGTGGTAACACTTACGTTCTCCCTAGCATTTCTCATCGACCCGATCTTCGCTAAGCCGAGTAGGGAGAGGCTGAAGGTATACGCAATACTATCACTATTCTATATCATCGTGGCGGCCGCGTACCCGAAGATCGGGCTCAAATACTTCATTGGAAGCCTGGGAGGCGCTCTCATAGCTAGCCTAATAATATATGCTATCGAGGTGTACATTGAAAACAGCCCATTAGCATCGAGGATACTGCCTGACGGCGTGACCCCCCGGTTCCAGCTGTGGCTCTTCATTGTGCTAATAACGGCGGCCTTCATATCCGTCTACTCTGGCCTTGTACCTGTCAGCAAGAGGCTGCTGGCGGCGGTTGGGATTAGGAACCTTAGCCCCCTGGTTGAGAGTGTTCAGGAGCACCAGCCAACCTCTATTGCAAGGATCTTCCAGGAGTACGGTCTAGCCCTCCTCTTCACGCTGGCTGGGATCATAGTATTCGCGGCCAGGGTGGTGAGGGGGTCGATCAAACTATACCAGGCCGTAACCGGGTCGATGATCTATATCATGGCATTATTCCTAGTATATGCGAATAAGCAGCTAGCTTACTTCACCCAGATGGCCTCATTCTACGTGACCATGGCGGCCGGGCTGGCAGTGGCAGATATAATAGCTGGCTCCGTTATGGTCTCGGAGCCTAAGAGTAAGAGGGCTTCCAGGGCTGCTAGCCAATACGAGGTAAGGGATCCCCTGAGGGTCTTGGCTGGGATCTTCATAATACTCGTTGTCGGCATTGGAGGAGTCTACTACGGGGTTCAGTCGTACAAGACCAACGAGTATAGGGCGCCCCAGATACTCACCTCTGGATTGTCTCCCTTAACGCTCCTCAGCTCCTCGGGTCAGTCTCGTATAGTGGTGCCTCTAAACAAGGCCTGGCTGAACGCTCTCGACTGGATCAAGAACAATACTAGAGAGGACGCCCTCATCGTGAGCTGGTGGGACTACGGGTACTGGATAACCGTGAATACTGGTAGGAAGACTGTAGCGGATGGCGCAACCCTCAACGAGACCCAGATCAGGGCGCTCGCTAGGGTACTTACAGGCGATGAGGGAGAGGCTAACTATCTCTTGAAGAACGTGTTCCACGCTGAGCCCAACAACACCTACGTAGTGTTCTACGAGATATTCGAAGGCGTAGTTGACTTGAAGAATAACATGACAATCCTCTACCCCAAGCCAGAAGCGATCCAGCAGCCCCAGCAGGGCATCCCAGGAGCAGTGATCCACGGATTCGCAGACTTCCCCAAGTCTACACAGATGCTGAAGATCGCCTATAGGATACCACCCTTCACCACTTCAGTGTTCTTCACGCCATACTCGAGCCTCTACATAGATAGCAGCGGGCAGCAGTGGGTGGAGTTCCCGGGATTCGTGGGCCAGCCGGAGGAGAACGTGTCCAGGGTGAGGAATACTCTCATATACAAGATGGCGATCAATGGAATATACGCTCTCCCCAATGTGGCTGTTGCAGACTCCTCATGCCAGGCTATAATTAACAGGACGCAGGCCGCGGTTATGGCGGTTGCAGCCGCTAGGAGCACGGCGGGAGGCTACCAGATCCAATACCTCTTCCCAGAGAGCCAGTTCAAGTCGTTCAAGCCCGTCGCAGTGAGCATATCCTGCCCGATAGTCAACCAGGTCGCAGACAGGTATACCATGCTGGCGGTAGTGGTATTCATATACCAGTGGACCGGGTAGGCCTTGAAAACCCCTCTTATACACTCCCCAGCCCTTCTATATTCTTGGAGCATGCATTGATTGGGAACCGCCTAGAGTGTAGTGATCCGAGATGAGGAGGACTAGCAGGAAGGACGCTATGAGGATGGTGCTGAACACGCTGTCAACAGTTAGAAGGGCCCAGCTAGAGGTTAAGAAGGCAAAGGCCCGGGCAAGGAGCATGTCCAGGCTTGTCCCTAGAGAGGAGTATAATAACCTCATAGTTACACTCGAAACCATAGACATCATTCTAGAGAGGGTTGCCTTGAGGCTACAAACTATACTTGCCTCGGGGATAATCACCCGAGACCTCCTCATAGTCCCCAAAGCCGTGGTCGAGAAGGCCTCCGAACTCTCATCATCCATACCATTAGGGCTCACCCAGTATCTAGCTGAGATAACAGACATGCTCGAAGTCCTAGCCTCAACAGCGCCCGCATCACCAGATACGCCTAGCTACATGGGAGACTTCACCCCCTCTAGAGAGGAGGTAGAAGAGGTAATCAGGGAGGCCAGAGAGGAGGCTAAACGCAGGCTAGAGCCGGAAGGACTAGTTGGATGAGCTAAACACCTCACGCCCGGGACTTGCCTCCCTAGGCAATCTTCATTACCAGAAGGTGCTCCATTGGGGCTACTTACACCTACACTGACAATTACCGGCTGCGCCCTCCATAGAGATTTAATGCGATGAGGACCTATCTTAACGAGCGACGCCTATTAGTGTAGTCTTTACACCCGGACTCTCAGGGTAAGGGATCATTCTATTCTATTAAGATTATAGGGCGTTTACTGGGAGGGATAATGAGGGCCTGTGAGGACTCCTAGCCAGGCTTACCGGTGGGGATGCTGAGTGGACCACAATCCGAGGCCCCTTTAAGTTAAAACCTTCCAGGATAGTGTGTGTTTCCCTGGGCTGGTAGGGTTGGTCTGGTCTATACTCGAGCTGTTGCGCAACGACCCCGAGAGGTTGAAGTACTATGTCAGGATAAGGCTTATGGACGAGTCACTGGTTGAGAGGGCGGTTAAACTAGACAAGGAATGGAGGCAGCTACTCACCAGGGTTAACGAGCTACGGCATAAGCACAACCAGACAAGTAGGAGCATAGGGAGGACTAGGGACCCCGAGGAGAGGCAGAGGCTGATAAGGGAGGCTAAGCGGCTCCTCGAAGAGTTGAAGGCACTGGAGGAGGAGTTGAAGAGAGTTGAAAGGGAGAGGGAGCAGGCTTTAATGATGCTCCCCAATATAGTTGAGGAAGACGTCCCCATTGGCGACGAGTCCGCTACTAGACCGATCGAGTTCTGGGGGAGGCCCCGGGTGTGGAGGGGCCACCTCCAGCAGTTCATGGAGGAGACGCGGGGGTTCAACGTTGAATTCGACGTTATAGATTGGAGGCCTATTGGCCATGCTGACATGTTGGAGAACGTGTTAAAGCTGGGAGACACACTTAGAGCTGCCAAGGTGGCTGGCTCCAGATTCTACTACTTGTTCGAGGACCTAGTGTGGCTGGACTTCGCCCTCCTCCAGTACGCGATAGACACCCTGACTAGGAAGGGATACACCCTGGTCCTTCCACCCTATATGTTAAGGCATGAAGTGGTGACTAGGGTTATCGATATTGAGACTTTCAAGGACGCCATCTACAAGCTCGAGAACGACGACCTATACCTAATCTCCACCGCAGAGCACCCGCTCGCGGCACTCTACTACAAGGACGAGTTATACGATGACGAGCTCCCACTCAAGCTCGTGGGTATAAGCCCCTGCTTCAGGAGGGAGGCGGGCGCCGGTAACAGGGATCTTAAGGGGATCTTCAGGGTACACCAGTTCCACAAGGTGGAGCAGTTCATATTCTCGACACCAGAGGAGAGCAGGAGGCTCCACGAAGAACTGATCAACAATGCAAAAGAGCTCTTCCAGGGGCTAGGGATACCGTTCCGAGTAGTGAACATAGCAAGCGGAGATCTCGGTGCATGCGCCGTCAAAAAGTATGACTTGGAAGCATGGATGCCGGCGCAGGGCAGGTACAGGGAGATGGTTAGTGCAAGCAACTGCACAGACTGGCAAGCCTACAGGCTGGGGATCCGCCTGATAAGGAGGAAGGGGATGGAGAGAGGCTATGTCCACACGCTGAACGGGACGGGAATCGCTAGCACTAGAGCGATAACAGCTATACTCGAGAACTTCCAGGAGGAGGACGGGACTGTCAAGATACCTAAGGTGCTTAAGCGGTACCTTGAAGCGTTCGAGAGGGCTCCAAAGGATTACATCGAGCCCAGGAGGAAACCCCCTATACCCTCATCCAGGGGCTAGCGGCCTAGGAGCCGCTTAATGAACTTCCCAAACCCTTCGAACTCCCCTTCTCCCCCACTCATCCTAGCCATAGCGAGGGATCTAGCCTTGTCCTCGCTCATGAACGCATACTTTTTAGCTACAAGCACGAGTTCTCTCAGCTCGTCCTCGCTCGCATAGTCTAGGGGGATACCCTTCTCTCCCGAGTCGAGCCAGGCCCTGATCAGCCTCTCGTATATCGGCTCTACTCTCGGGTCGCTGTAGAATGCAGCCTTCCTCCAGGCTACATCGTTATCCTCTATTAAGGATATTAGCTCCTGTATAAGGCGATCCCTCTCACTCAAGCTACACACCATCTACAAGTAATGGGTATCTGTAGAGGTAATTAGCCTTGAAGAGACTGCTCGGCCATCCTCCGCTTCCAGTCTTCTACAACGTCGTAACCGTATATCGCCTTGAGGAGCTCCCTTCCCTCCTCGGTAACGTAGTCTGGCGACCAAGGCGGATCGAAGGTTACCTCAACCTCTACCTCCTCGACCTCGGGCACCATCTCCTTGATGGCCTCCTCAGCATAAGCCGCTATCTGGCCTACTACGGGGCAGCCTATGGCTGTGAGCGTCATCACTATCTTAACATAGTATTTGCCCGGCTTGACCTCCTCAGCGTGGATCTCGTATACGAGTCCTAGATCGTAGACGTTTACGGGTATCTCTGGATCGTATACTTCCTTGAGGGCCTTTATCACCTTATCAATTATCTCCTTCGGCCCAGTTGTTATGGGGAATTTCTTCTCATCAGCCATCTAAATACACCAGGCTTATTGATTCAGTCTAGGCTATTTAAGAACCAGTATAGTTTAGCCGTAGTCCTCTCTTCTAATGAGTCGTAGTGTGAGGGCCAATGATATATATGGAGAGGCTGCAACGATGGCAAGCCCAGCGATGAATAATGCTTCGATCCTCGATAGCCCGCCTAGTATTGTTGCTAGAGAGCCGATACCGGCTACTAGTATTGTGAGCTTAATCTTGTAGGATACAATTGATCTCGGACGCCTTCCCGCCAAGCTCTTCTCCCCTCTCCCTGACATATTCTAGCACTCTCCTCGCCTTCCCAAGTGCCTCCTCGCGGGTCTCTCCCGACGCGAGTGCCCTGATCTCTAGTACAGGACCGGAGGTCTCGTGGCCCTTCGGGTGACTCTTGAGGTAGACTCCCTCCTCCATCCTAGACGCCCTCTTTATCCATGGCGCCAGGCCGGACTCCGGAACCCCTGTTAATGTGAAGTAGCAGTCCACAGCCTCTCTGTGGGGTGCTATCTCCCTGAGTAGGGGGGCTAGGTGTTGCTCGAATATCGCCTTCATCTCCGCGGGGACCCCTGGGAGGCTGGCTATAACTTTACCATTAAGCCTTAGAAGCATGCCTGGAGCAGCGCCGACGGGGTTGGGGAGGGGTTTGGATCCCTCCGGCAGATAGGCCATTTTAAGCCTCTCCTCTGTCAGCTCGTACCCCACCTTCTCGTAGAACCTTCTAACCATCTCTAGGGCCTCCTGGTTCAACACGAGCCTCCTCCCCACCGCTCTAGCCACCCCTTCTAATGTTATGTCATCGTAGGTTGGACCCAGACCTCCTGTCGTCACAACTACGTCTGCCCTACTCACGCCGCGGCCGACCTCCTCCTCTATATCCTCTAGCCTATCCGGGACCGTGATGATCCTCTCAACGCGGAAGCCCATGAAGGTGAGCTTCTCTGCAAGCCAGGAGGAGTTGGTGTTAACAATCCTACCAACAAGTATCTCGTTCCCCACCGTTATTATCCAGGCAATAGGCTCTTTCCCAGGCACCCCGCCGCACCCCTCCTTGTGGTATTGTAGTACCCGCTTTCATCCCATGGGCCGCTCGGCCCAGTCGGCGGGTTGGCGCGCAAATAGAAATTGTTGGTTTATGGGGGCTTATACGGTATATCCTGGGATAAGTGTTCATGTTAGGAGGTCTAGCATGGTCTCAAGGTCTCCCTCAACAGTATAGTGTATTCTCGTGTAGTTCTTCCTGAATTCTATCACGTCCCTCTTAACCTTCTCCGGCTCCTCCTTCTTAATGAGAATTCTAGCGATGAACTCTGCTATCTGCTTCATCTCATCCTTACCCATGCCGAACCTCGTCATTTCCTGCACGCCTAGTCTCAAACCACTCGGGTCTTTGACTGCTTCCGGGGGATCCCAGGGGAGCAGGTTCTTGTTGACTATTATGTTCGCGTCCTCGAGTAGCTTAGCGGCCTTTGCACCTCCACCCTGCTTTCTCACGTCTACGAGGACCTGGTGGCTCTTGGTATAGCCTAGGTGCTCTCCTAGCACGTTGAATCCCTGGGCTGCGAGTTCTTCTGCCAGAGTCCTGGCGTTCTCAACTACTGTACTAGCGTATTCTCTGCCTTTAACAGCCATCTCGACGGCGGTGATTGCGGTGGCAGGGATCCTGTGGAGGTGGTGGTTGCTGACAAACCATGGGAATATTGTTTTGGAAACCTTCTTGTAGAGGTCTTTATCGTTGAATGCTATGAGGCCTCCCTGGGGGCCAGGGAATGTTTTATGTGTTGAAGCAGTCATTACATCTGCTCCATGTTCGAGCGGATTCCTCCAGGCTCCCCCTACTATTAGGCCGAAGACGTGGGCTGCATCATACATTAGCTTCGCCCCAACACTATGGGCTGCTTCAGCGATCTCCTTGACCGGGTGCGGGAAGAGGTACACGCTGCCGCCGAGGACCACGAACCTAGGCTTCTCACCCTCGATAACCTTGATGGCACCGTCCACGTCCACGTTCATGTTCTCCTCATCATAGGGGAGATCCACTTGAATAATTCCTAGAGCACCTAGGGTCCCGAACTTTGTATGGCTTACATGGGCCCCAGCCTGCACAGGGGCTATAGCCGCTTTATCCCCAGGTTCAGCCAGGACCCTGAAGACCGCGGCGTTAGCTATCGTCCCGCTCGTGGGCCTTAGCTCTACGCCCACTGCTCCAAGCATACCAGCTATGAACTCCGCGGTCGCAACCTCAAGCTCGTCAATGTATCTTGCCCCCTGATAGTAGCGTTTGAAGGGCTTGCCCTCAGCGTACCTGTCCATGAAGTCTGAGAGGTAGGCTTTCAGGGCGAGGGGGCTCATGACATTCTCGCTCGCTATAAGGTTAATGGATTCCCGGAGCCTCCAATTGTTCTGGAGGCGAGTCTTCTCGATAACCATTTCGAGGAGTTCTCTTGGGTTCAACAGCGCACACCCATATTCAAAGAATATGAACCCTATGAAGGGTTAATATTTAGCTGGCGATTGGAGATGACGCTCTTCCCCATAGATAACAGTGACAGGAAGCCCATAGGCTCCACGGGAGAGACTGTCTCAGCTATCGGGGTCGGGACGTGGGCTATAAGGGACCCGGATAGGATGGTTGAGGCCCTAGTCTATGCTTTCAGTAACGGTATAGATAACGTGGATACTGCGGAGATGTATGGGAACGGGCTCGCAGAGGAGGTTGTTGGTAGAAGCGTTAAACGGGTTGGGAGGGACAACGTGTTCATAACAACCAAGCTCCTCCCCCACAGGTTCCGCTCGGAGGACCTTGCTGAGAAGGCAATGAAGAGGAGCCTATCCCGGCTAGGCGTTCGATTACGTCGACCTAGTCCTAATACACTGGCCCGACAACGTAGCAGGCATCCAGGACCAGATTAGGAGCCTCGAGTTCCTAGCCGAAAAGGGCTACACAAGGTATATTGGTGTAAGCAACTTTGAAGCCAGCGACCTCGAGGAGGCCATATCCTCGACCAAGAAGCACGAGATAGTAGTTGACCAGATCCACTACAGCGTCCTCTACAGGCATCCGGAGAAAACCCTCCTCCCCCTAGCTATCGAGAAGGGTATAACTGTGCAGGCGTATACACCTATAGAAAGAGGCAGGGTTAACACGATAGATCTCTTGAAGGAGATCGGGGAGAAGTATGGGAAGACCCCCGTGCAAGTTGCTCTCAACTATCTCATATCCAGGCCGCGAGTAGTCGCTATACCAAAATCGGAGAGGGTTGAGAGGATAAGGGAGTTTATCGGGGCTATGGGGTGGAGGCTCTCCTCCTCGGATATAGAGTTGATAGAGAAATCATTGATATAATATAATATATTTTTGTTATTTCATGGTTGATGGTTTTTATGGCTTATATGGTGTTACCACGGTATACTCCGGCTTGCTTCTTATTTACAGCTCTCCAACCAA
Source organism: Thermodiscus maritimus (assembly GCF_055382595.1). Taxonomy (NCBI): domain Archaea; kingdom Thermoproteati; phylum Thermoproteota; class Thermoprotei; order Acidilobales; family Acidilobaceae; genus Thermodiscus; species Thermodiscus maritimus. The sequence continues at coordinate 385,028 of NZ_AP042434.1, read as the reverse complement.
TACATCCGGTTGGGGGTGTCTGGTGACACTAGTATCCCACACCGCAAAGTATCTTCCAAGAATAAGGGTGAAGCTAACAGGAGTCGCAGCCCTACACCTCACCAGCCTAGCATGGAGCGTGGCTGAGAGGCTGTGGAGGAGCTATGGAATCTACGTTGAAGTCGAGGATGACCCATACTATCTCGTTAACCCCACCCTCGGCGTGGGGCTTGGAACCGGTGGAATGCAGATAATAGTTGAGGACCCTAATGGAGAACCCCAAGTATATGACTTGGGTATTGGAGAGGGCGAGGAAGCCCTGGATAGGCTAGAGAATCTGATCCTGGGAGTTATAACTAACGGGCAACCCGTGCTCGACAGAGATATGAACGACTCGCTCGTGGATAGGGACCTTTACGTGGATGTGGCGATAGCCTAATGCCACCTGTGAGCGCTGGCCCTTCTAGCCTCGATTATCCTAGTTACATGGGCTAGTATGTGGCGGAAGAGATCTCTCTCCGAGTAGAAGAGAGAGTCGCAGTAAGGACACTTGTATAAACCATTAACCTTCTCGACCCTTATGATAGACCCGTTATATTCTACTATTGTGAAGCCTTCCCCCTCATCCATTAGAGGACCACCTATTCCATGCGTCCATTCTAGGAGAGTAGGTATGGGCTCCAACTTAAGCTAAACAGGTCTCCTTAGCAACCGCTACACTAATACTGGATCATCATTTGTAAAGTGAAGGTTAGATGCTCGCGTACAACTGTGCCAGCCTACTTTAATTAACTCCTGTAAGAATCCAATTATACAGAGGCTAGGTGAGCGGTTGTCTCAGAGCGTGGGGATGCTGGGTTGGCTAACGACCTGCTGAAGCTGCTTAAAGAGCGTGGCTTCAAGCTAGAGTGCAGAAAGGAGCTTCTATCGAATGGGGCGAGAAGCAAGGTTGTCGCAGGACCATGTAAGTTCCAGGGGATGGTCGGCCCTATTCCGATAAAGGGCTTGATAGTCGTGGCCGAGACGGCTAATGCCCAGATTATACGTGAGCTGGCTAAGATAAGGCTAGTGGAGCTAATACCCGTTGCGATCATAGTCACAAGGGACCCGCCTTCAAAAGAGATAGAGGAGTTGGCTGGAGCCCTTGGGGTTATAGTAACCCAGGCAGAGGTCTGGGGCAAGCAGGTTGAAGAGAAGGTTAAGGACTACACGGTGATTCCGAGGCTTGATACCAGCAGCGCTAGAAAGGTGTTTGAGACTAGGGTAAAGAGTGATCTTCTCGGGCTCTTCGGCGGTGTCCTATCTTCCAAGAAGCTCCGGTTTATCGGGTTGAAGCTAGCCTACTTCCCGCTTAGATGCTATGAGGTCTTAATACATAAGCTGGGCGAGGATGACGAGGTCCTAGAGACCAGCAAGACAAGTCTTTGCTTCGAGACAGCCAGTGGGAGCCTCGTAGGCGTTAGGGATGGCGTGATCTATATAAGAGACGAGCTAGTCAGGCTCGGTGAACTCGACGACGACGCGATCAATGTACTGGAGCTAATTTCATCGATGGGTGCTGCGAGTATTAGCGAGATAGCCGAGCACCTTGGCGAGACTGATAGGGCCAGGATCATAACCGACGTGCTCGTAGAGCTTGGCTTGCTAGAGCCAGACTATAATGGCTTGTTCCACATAAGCCCCATACGCTTAGAGAACTATGTCAGCCCTCTCACCTACCTGAAGGAGGAGAACCTTCTAACCGAGGGGAGACCCGCCCGCTGCTCCAGGGTGCTCGAGCCGGGATTCGACCTTAACAAGCTGGATAGGATAGTAGGGGCGTTCGGCCTAGTCAAGTCGACTCTAAACATATACTATCCCCTCTACATAGGGGTGTTCAGGAAGAGGAAGAATGGGAACTACGTGGATATCGCGGCGATAATAGATGGAGCTACCGGGCATAGGCTCGAGGAGCTTGAGGAGACTATTGCTGGCAGCAACATGGTCTACCAGCTTGACAAGATCATAGAGGAGATAACCGGTTCAGTAGAGGAGGAGTGCCCGGAGGGAGAGGAGGGCTCGGAACCGGCTCGGCCTACTCACAGCCCCCGGGAGGGCTCGGGGCCGGGCTAAGGGCTCCTCACAGCCGCGGAGTTCTAGTGTAGGAGCCTAAGGTTTAATCCCTTATCTCCTCTAATCCAAGTGTGCCCCGCCTTACCGTTCCGCCTCCATCTTCATCCCCCATCATGGGGTCTCGGCGGACGTGAGACCGGCGGGGCCGTTAATTACAGCTATTATCGGGCGAGGATAACATAATTTGCGCTGGCATTGTTTTTGCAGCCTCCTATGGCTCCTCGAGGAGCAGCGTCCGGGATACATCTTAATTCCTTATAATGCCCGTCTGGTGATGGGTCGAACTGGTGTCGGCGGTGGTGTATGGATCGGCTGATGACGCGTTAAAAGCTATGGTTGAGATAGCTAAGTTCGTTGAAAAAGCCGCGGGCGAGATAGACAGGGGCGATGTTGAGCGTTTAATCAACCTACTAGTAAGCGTTTACGGGGATCCCTCGCGGAAGATCCTGGTAATGGGGGCTGGGAGGAGCGGGCTTGTTGGAAGAGCGTTCGCCATGAGACTCCTCCACCTCGGCTATAACTCCTATGTTCTAGGGGACACGATCGTCCCCAGCGTCAGCGATAAGGACGTGGTTATAGCCATATCGGGTAGTGGTAAGACCAAGCTCATCGTAACCGCGGCGGAGGCGGCTAAGAATGTGGGCGCGACAGTCGTAGCCATAACAACCTATCCAGACAGCCCCCTAGGAAAGCTTGCAGACCTCGTGGTGAGGGTGCCGGGCAGGACTAAGCACAGCAAGCTAGACGACTACTTCGCCAGGCAGATCCTCGGAATACACGAGCCCCTAGCACCCCTAGGGACCCTCTTCGAGGATACAACCCTCATATTCCTGGACGGCGTAGTCTACGCGCTCATGAAGAGGCTAAGGGTGTCTGAGGACGAGATGAGGAATAGGCATGCCAACATCGAATTATAGCCGGGCACGGAGAGGCTCAGTCCTCGCCCCCTTCGACCCCTGGAAGAGCGAGCTATGCACCTGCCCATTCAAGCTCTCCCTCAACCCATACACGGGTTGCAGTATAAGATGCCTCTACTGCTATGCGACGGCATATATTGGAGAACGAGACAGCAGCCCGAAGAAGGACTTCCTAAGGAGGCTTAAGAGGGACGCCGCCCGGTGGCCCCCGAGAATACCAGTAAACATCGGGACCAGTAGCGACCCGTATCCTCCCGAGGAAGCCTACTATGAGCTAACAAGGCAGGCTCTAGAATACCTCATACCCCGAGGATACCGTATACTGATAACTACGAAGGGGACCCTCTACGCCAGCCGCGACTTAGACTTGATCTCCAATGGGAACGTGGCGGTAACACCTACCATAACAATGCTCGACCCACTACTATCCTTGAGGGTTGAGCCCAATGCTCCCCTCCCAGAGAAAAGGATCGATGCTGTGAGGAGAGCCGCGAAGGCAGGCGTGCCTGTAGGGGTTAGAGTTGACCCCATAATTCCATACATCAACGACGACCCACACATGCTGGAGGATCTTGTTGGGAGGCTCGCGGAGGCTGGGGCGGTTTTCATAGTAACCTCGACCTATAAGGCTAGGCCAGACAACCTTGCCAGGATCCGTCGGAGCCTGGACAGTCTAGGAGAGCGCATATACAAGCTCTACAGGTCCCGCGGGGTGAGGGTGAACGGGTACCTATACCTACCGAGGGAGGAAAGGGAGAGGCTCCTTAAACCCGTGATCAAGGCGGCTAGGCGCATGGGGATTCAGTACGCTCACTGCAGGGAGGGCTTCACCGGTAGGGAGTGGTTCAACGCGCCCAGCTGCGACGGGACCCACCTAATACCGGAGAGGGTGAAGCCTGTTGCTGGAGGCCTCGACTCCTGGGTACGTTGACGGGGTTGTCTTTGAGGCTACAGTCGCTGGCATCCCAGGCTACTATATGGTAAGGGGGTACAGGCACCCTCCAGGCCGTTTGCTGGTGGAACCCTATAGGGTATCGGGCTGTAGGGGTAGGCCTGTGGCTGTGAGGGAGTATGTTCACTGCCTCGGCGTATACGCCTATACTGTTCCTAGAAAGAGCGTCGTAAGAATACTCTCCGGCCCAAAGTCGCTCTCCACCCTACCATTGAGGGTCAGGAGGGTTATCGGGGACTTCGTCGACCGCCTAGGCCTAGAGTGGGCGGGGGTTACGGGCTCCTATGCAGTCGGGTGTGAGAGGCAGGATAGCGACGTGGACATACTGGGCCTCTACAGGAAAGGCATCCTTAAAGCACTCAGGGATCTCTACGAGGACGGGCTGATCCACCAGTGCAAGATGGGCGACGTTATGGCTAAGCGGGGGAGGGGGCCGGGGGGAGTGGCCCTCGACCATGAAAGGATCGAGAGAAGCCTAACAGACTCCTGCTATAGGGGTATCCCGTATACTCTCAGGCTCCTGACAGTGCTCCAGGACGCTGAGTGCACAGATACACTCACACCGCTCGGAGTATTCGATGGGATCCTCTACCTAGAACCTGTCGGGGAACCGATAACCGTTCCAACCAGGTATATGGGTATCCCGGCATCCACAACTCCTATGGGCTGGGCCGGGGAGATTATAGTTGAGACGTGGAGGACTAGATACCAGGAGCTCCCCCCAGGCTACTACAGGGTGCGCGGGCTGGTGAGGCTTGACAGTCACGGGCACACAATACTATCCCCAGACCACGGTGGCGTTATTGAATGGGCGCAGCCTCCACTCCTCGATAATCCTAACTAGGAGCGGAGTATGGGGGCAGGCGGTAGGCATCCCCACCCCTCCAGGCATGATAGCCTATATACCCAAGTATGTGGCTTGCGAGGAGCCCAGCCCGTGGAGGATGCTATCCTGGAACCTCTGCAGGATCATACCATCCTATGGGCCTCGGGGGCTGGAGAGGGTGATGAACCGGTTGGGTGGGAGGTGGAGAAGGGACCCCAACTACGGTGCAAGGATGCCCTATGAACTGTTGGAGAACCTGACACTACTACTCCACCCCGTAGATGCTCTCAGGAGGCTGGTCTATCACCCCTATGAGGGGGCGGAGGGGGCTGTTTCGCTTATCTCAGACCTAGCGGGAGAGGCGGGAGTGTCGGTAGAGGATCTCGGCCTCACAGGCTCCTATGCACTGGGGATCCCCCATGGGGAGTCAAACGTGGATCTAATAGTCTATGGGGAAGCCGCTGTCAGGATGTATGATTTCTTCGCCAGCCATAGAAGGGGTCCCTCAAGGGATGATCTCGGAGGGATCACGACTTTCCCAGAGATAGACTTATCCTGGAGGAGGGGTGTTCTGTGGGGTTATAAGGTGACGTGGACAGGGGCTCCCATAGAATGGCACTGCCCACCCCTGAGGAGCTACTACACTATAAGCCCTCCAGTTAAGAGGATCCGGGCCGTGCTCAATGTAGAGCCGGGTCAGGCTGGAGCCCTCCTCTACCCACCATGCGTCAGGGCTGGAGACTACTGGATAGTCTCGTACGAGTATAATCTTGGAGGACTACTATATGAGGGGGGAGCATTCGAGTTAGAAGCCTATTCCTCGAAGGAGGGGGTCATATATTTGGGTTTGAGAGAGTACCCGGGACTAGTTAGAAGGCTCCCTAGTAGAAGCGGTGGCGGCTCCTAGGATTTCTAGCGCCTCCATTAGGCTCTTCCTCTTAGCATCCTCATCCTCGCTGGCGAGGCAGGCTTCAACCACCTTAGCCAGGACACGGTAGAGTATAGCTATCTCGCTAGCTTGCTGCTTCACCTTGGAATCCAGGACCTTTACTGTAGCGTTGGTGGAGTCGAGCAGTAGCTCGATGACGGTTAGCAGCTCGTTGACGTCTCCGTGGTGGTGATGATGGTGCTCGTGTTCATGCTCGTGCCCGTGTCTTTCAGAGACCTCCTCTACGACCTTCTCTATATCCTCCCTCTTCTTGGGGAGCGTCATCCTCCTTTTCCGCTTCTTCTCCTCGCTCATACCAAGCATCCCCTTTAACTAACTCCTGCTTCCAGGGAATTGGTGCGGGTATTAACCATTATTTTATACGATCCTCTCCTCACCAGGTAATCATTGGCGAGTACGGGAAGGGTGACTGGTGTGGCGGACGATAAACTGCTCAACCCGAAGATAATAGAGTTGGAGGGGAAGGCTCAGATTGGCCTAGTCAAGGAGGTCGAGCTGGTGGACTGTGAGGAGCCGGAGGGCTGGAAGAAGATAATAGCCCGGCTCAGGGATGGGAGCGTCGAGTCGACCAACTGCATGGAGCCCGATGCCGCTAAACGCAACTATATGGTCATGGTGCTCTACTCTAAGAAGTGGGGGCCTCTTATAAACGAGAGCCTAAACGATTCCAGCGAGGAGTGAAAACCTGTTGAGCCGATGATGACTGGTATTACCGCTTAGCCCATGAGCGGTGAAGAGAAGCCCAGCCTGAGGCTCCCCGAAGTATTCAGGGAGCGGGGATTGAGGGTTTGGGCTGGTTTATTCAAAAAGGCTTAGTCCTCCTCGCAGATCCTCCCCGAGTCTCTAATCGCTTTCAGGTAGGCGCCCGCCGCCTCCCTGATCCTCTCGAGGCTCTCTACTATACTCTTCGGCACGCACCCCTCGCTCTCTCCATGTAGCTTCTTCTCTAGAATCTTCCGGGCCTCCATGGATAGTATGTATATGTTGTTCATTATCTCGTAGAAGAGGTTCAGCTGCTGGAGGAGGTGCTCCATCCCCTTCCTGGTGAGCTTGTAGATCTTCCGGGCCCTCCCCTTCTCAACTATCAGCTCCTCTTCGATGAGCCCCTCCTCGCTTAGATCGTGGAGAACCGGGTATATGCTTCCAGGGCTCGGCTTGAGGGTTCCAGCGGTTACCTCCTGGATCTTCTTTGTAAGATCGTAGCCGTGGGTCGGCTTGAGGGCTAGGATTGTGAGTATAAGAAACCTTATCCTGTACTTTATAGGGTCTACTCGGTCATCGCTGGCCACTGGCCTCCACCTTTCCCGGGTATCTGGGCCACCAGGAGGCCTTTCCAAGTAGCGCTATTAGTGGTGGTGTGAGTATTAGGCTCGCGTCCAGCCCTGCTAGCAGTACTCCCAGTATGAGGGCTGTACCCATAGTGCTTAGGCCGGGGCTAGAGGCTAGGGCTAACCCAACATAGGCGCCAGCCATTATAGTTGCTAGGCCGAGAACTGTTGGGGTGGCGTACGCTATGCTCTTAGCTACCCCGCTCCTGGAGCATTCGACCGAGCACTCCTCCCTGGCCCTTGCAATGTAGAAGCTGTTGTAGTCCATTCCTACTCCGAGTATCGCGGTGAACACTATGACGGGTAGGTACCATGCCACCTCCTCGCCCATTAGATTCTGGAAGAGTATTATGGTGAGCGCGCTTCCAGCATAGGTTGCTAGCACTACTGCTACTATCGCTGATAGTGCTGTAATAACGCCTCCGTACGCTACTAGGAAGGTGAGGAACATGAGCGTTACTGCAGCCGGATAGACCCTGTGGTAGAACCTGTCGTTTATAAGATTCCTCATGTCAAGGTTGACAGCGCTCATCCCGCCTACTAGACTCTCGGGGTCGATTTTATGGGCAACACTCCTTATCCGGGAGGCGCAGTCTACTCCCTCCTTGCTGAGCGGGTATACGTTCATGACTGCCTTGACAACTCTGCCCTGGTAGCCCTCCATCACGCTCGCCTGTGAAACACATGATAGGTTCTCTACGGCATTGGCTATCTCCGAGGCCTTATCCTTGCTAGACGCTACAATGTAGACGGGGTAGAGTATGCCGGCGTCATAGTTGGTGTTAATGTATTCCAGGGCCTTCCTAGCCTCAGAGCCTGAGGGGAGGTTTATGGATAGGTCATAGCTCCCCGTGAAGCCGGCCATCACGTAGCCTGCGAAAACCGCTAGTATCACGGCAATCGCTAGGGGGATCGCGGGCTTGCCTGCAACTGCCCTCCCGACACCCATGAATCTCGGGGTCTTCTTAGCGGATTCAACCGGGTGACGTGGCCACCAGAACCACCTGGTTTCCCCCACGTAGGCTAGGAGGGCTGGTATGAATGTTATACTAGCCGTCATGACGAAGAATATGGTTAGGGGGACATTCGTCCCTATACTGGATACGAATGGGAAGTCCCATGCCAGGAGCATGCTTCCGAACCCGATCATGGCAGTGATTGCTCCAGCCATCACCGGCTTTACAGACTTCCTGTAGGCCTCGGCGGCCGCCATCCTGCTGTTGAGGCCCTTGGCCGCCGCCTCCCTGAACCTCCTGGAAACGTAGGCGGCATAGTCTATTCCAAGCCCCAGGCCTGTGGTGAACATTATAGTCCTGCTATGCGTTGTGATATCTATTATGCCGTACTTGCCGAGAATGTAGGCGAGTGCTAGGCTCACCACTAGGCCGAAGCCTATCCCTATGAACGGTAGGAACACTGCGGCTATACTCTCCATTATCAGTGCCAGTATTATGATAACGAAGACCATGCTGAGCCTGTCGCTCCTCTCAATATCCTGCCTTGCCGAGGTGCTCATCTCATAGCTCATGTAGTCGTCCCCGCCTAGCAGGATGCTAGCGTTATATCCGAGCTCCTTGAGCCCATCCTTCATATCAGCCTTGATTGCTTTGGCCTTCTCAACCCTCTCATCTAGGTTGCCGCCAGATACGTTGAAGCCTACTATGAACCCCTTGCCATCCCGCTCAACAAGTATACCCTTAAACCTCTCAACTATCTTAGGGAAGACTTCTTTCATAGTGTTGTTTACGAGCTCGCCTACAGCGGCATCGAATGAAAGCTCACCTTTATAGACCCGAGCAGCCTCTCTCAATAAGGCCTCAGCCTGCTCCTGGGTTATGTTAGCCATCCCCCCAGCCATTGCCTGTGCTAGGAGCTTCGGTGCAGCATCGAGTATAGCATTCTCTCCCCTGCCGAGCAGGCCCGCAGAGGCTAGGAGGTCCAGCATGCCGGCAGCTTGCTCGCCAGCCTTAGAGGCTAATACTACCCTACTAGCCTTCAAGGCGGCTTCATCGAGGCTCTTCGACGATAATAATTCCTGCTCCACATCCGGGGTTAGGGTTGCATTAGACTGCTCAGCTATGAGTACCGCGGCCACACCATACTTCGAGGGCCCGGTTAGAGCGCCCGCCGCGTTCCCATCATACCTCTTAACAATTGAAGCTATCGCCTCTAGGAGCTCTCCTGGCACCACTACTCCCTTCTGGGATAGAGTAGTGTTTACAGTCTCGACCGCGAGCCTCAGTGCCTCATCCATAGTGTAATTACCATGGTAGACCTCGCTAGCGATAATCTCGGCTATCCCGGCAGGTATCCCCTTCTCCTCCAGGACCCCTGCCAGCACTCTGACGGCTACTTGATCATTAACTGTGCAGTTGCTCTCCAATACAGCATCAACCGTGGCATTAACTAACGGCGCAGCCTCAGGTGGGAGCTGGGAGGCTAGTGCCTCGCCAACACTCCTCGCGAGCACAGGCTTTACAGCCTCCTCCTCAGAGGCAATCTTCTGGAGCAGCTGCATCTGGCCTATGCTCAGGTTCTGGGAGCCTGCTACGATCTGCCTATCATCTCCGCCATCCACGGTTGAAGACCACACATTCGCGGTGAGGTTGAAGAACGCCAATGCCTCTCCGGGAACCCCCTTAGCCTGTAATGCCTGCAGGGCGATCCTAGACGCTATCATGGAGGCTAGACTGTTATTGAACACCGCAGGACCGCCAGCAGATACAGTAGCGTTATAGGTAGCCACAACCAGTGCGGGGTCAAGAGGCCAGGCCCCACTAACATTACTCGCAGCTACAACCGCCGCTATATCCTGCTGGTCTATGGGAGGACTAGTATAGGCATCGGTCAACGCCTCCAAAAGCGCCTCAGCCCTAACAACATCATAATAGCTCGTCGCGACCGCAGGGAGGAACACGTTACATGAAGTGTTAAGCGCGGAGGCAGTCTCCTCCACCACAGGGACCCCAGCCTGCAGCTGGGAGCCAGCCACCCAGTAGCCATGATAGGCCTCATCAACAGCCCCAACCAGCTGCGCGGTCTGATTCACTCCATCCAGGGTCTCATTGTAGGCCTTAGCAACTTCGACTAGACCCTTCACAGCCTGCAAGGACTGGTTGAGCCCGACCTCTACTCCGCTGCTAACATTAGCCTCGACAGCCGATACTATATCGATCCACGAGGAGAACGTGGCACTCTCATACTTCTTCTTCAACCCCTCATACCACGGTTTAAGCTTCCAGTAATCATTTAGAGTAACCGGAACATTGGAGACAACGGCTAGAAATGGCAGAACACCGCCCTTCTCAGAAGCACTGGGCGCACCACTTGAGAGATTCTCCATGGCATCGCTAGCCCTAATACTCTCGACTGTTGAGGGGAGGAACTCCTTCTCACTAGTCTTCACTACATCATTGATACCTGCCGCTAGCGGCCCGGAGAGTATTACTATCACCAGCCACACAGCAATTATCGCCCAAGGCCTCCTAGATATAACGCTCTCCAACACATATCAGCACCCGATCCATATCAACCACCGACCTATATTTAAGAACGATCATATACAGTGGACCTACTGTGAATTTTGTATATTGGTCGGGGTTGATGGGGTGTTTCATGGTGCGACCATCAAGCCCCGCAAGGAATATATAAGGCCCCCGAGAAAAACAATGATTAGAAGAATCCAAAAGACACTGAAACAATTTTACCATGTGATTTCATCTATGCATTCTTCCGTCCTGTTTTCGGCTAGCTGTTCGAGCTTGTTGCTTGTGAAGTTTTTGCAGTGTAGTATTGCTGCGGCTGTGTTTGGGTATGGTGGGCCGAGCCTTGAGAATAGTGTGAGTACTCTCCCTCCATGGTCGTACTTGTAGCCGTTTGGAGTCCATTCGTGCCCCCTTATTATCATTTTGACTCCGAGCTTCTCAAGCACCCTCTCCGTGTCCCTCTTACTCCATAGGAGTCCTGCTCCCCTCACGTGGTTTCTTACCGTCTCCAACCCGGCCTCTTCGGGTAGGGGATCGCTCCACAGGACTTCTTCTAGCAGGCTTGGTTGTGGAGGGAATTTGTCTCCTCCTAGGTATTCTATGGGGTCCCTCGCGGTGTCTAGGGTTGTTATTGGGGGTCCCCCGTGGACTAGTAAAGCTCTATCCTCTAGGAGGAGCGCGTAGGGGAGGTGGTCGAAGACCCTCCTGGAGAGTTCATAGAGCCTCCCTGCCCTGGGGCCGTAGAGTATGGTGAGGGCTTGGGGGTAGTCGTGGGGGTATGGGATCAGTTCTGGTGGGGGCTCGTGGTTCCCCCGGAGCGGGACTAGAGCTTTGCCTTCCGCGAAGAGTTTGAGGACGGTGTGGAACACGTATACTTGCCCTTCGGGGGGTCCCCTGTCAACGTAGTCTCCTAGGAAGATCATGAATGAGTCCTTGTACTTTTCAATTATCTTGTTGAAGGTATAGTGGTCTCCATGGGTGTCGCCTACCACAGTGACGGGTCGGGGTGAGGGGCTCTTTCCCGAGGCAAGCCATGCCCCTCCATAGACCTGGAATCTCTCCCCTCCCACCATTACGGTGCCTTCTTCGACCGCGGCTTCCAGCTTGCCTAGAGCCCTTTCTAGGACCCGCTCATACTCGCTGGCATCTATGAATGGAGGGTCCCTGTCAGCCCGCACTATCCTTATCTCCCCCTCTAGATGATGGGGTATAGAGTGCCCCCTTTACCCCATAGCGATATATGATATTATGGTATATTATGTTGGTTATCGCTACAGTCCCTGTTACCCTAGGCTGGGAATGCCTTCACCTATTATATCCTGGTATACATATTATAGGATTGGCGGCTCGCGATGGCTCGTTTCCCTGAGTCCTCTAGGGACCCGAAGGAGGTCTTAGAGGCTCTCCGCTCCATGGCATCCCGGGACTTTGATCCCAACTCGAAGCGTATGTTTGGCCACGTCTATGATACTGGCCTCGACGAGGTTAAGGAGGCGGCTCACAGGGCTTTCATGATCTTTCTTGACAAGACCATGCTGGACTTCACAGTATACCCTAGTGTGTTGGAGCTTGAGCGAGAGGTTGTAGGGATGGCTGCATCGCTGGTGGGGGGTGGTGATGGTGTTGTTGGGGCATTCACTTATGGGGGCACGGAGAGTATTATGTTGGCTGTGAAGGCTGCCCGCGACTATTACAGGCGTAGGGGTGGGAGGCTCAAGCTCGTACTCCCCATAACGGGTCATCCCGCCTTCGTGAAGGCCGCGGAGTACCTCGGCGTTGACCTCGTTAAGGTCCCTGTTGACCCGGAGACTTATAGGGTTGACGTGGAGGCTGTGAAGAGCGAGGTCACAAGTGAAGCCGTGATGATCGTTGGTTCAGCCCCCAACTACCCCATGGGGGTTATCGACGACATAAAGGCGCTGAGCGATATAGCAGTTGATAAGGGGGCATGGCTCCACGTTGACGCATGTATAGGCGGATTCCTCCTACCATTCCTCCGGGATGTTGGAGACGAGGTGCCCGAGTTCGGATTCGAACTCCCAGGCGTAACGTCTCTCTCAATGGACCTACACAAGTACGGCTACGCTCCCAGGGGCGCCTCTATAATTCTGTACCGGGGCGAGGAGTACAGGTTGAACCAGATATTCGTCCACTCCAAGTGGCCAGGCTACCCGATCGTGAATATGGCTGTCCTCTCCACTAGGAGCGCCGGGCCCCTAGCCGCGTCGTGGCTGGTTCTCAAGTCGCTTGGCATGGAGGGCTACAGGAGGCTTGCGGAGAAGGTCCTCTATACTAGGAGGAGGATTATAGATGGCCTGGGCAGGCTTGGTTTCAGGGTCCTAGGGGACCCTCATGGAGGGATAGTAGCCTTCACCACAGGAGAGGTATCGCCTACAAGCCTCGCCACAGCAATGCATAGGAGGGGCTGGTACATCCAGGTGCAGCCCGGCTCGAGGAAGCTGGGTCTCCCCAAGAGCATCCACTTAACAATAAGCCCCGCCCACTCGAGTATAGTGGAAGAATTCCTCCACGACCTCGAAGAGGCTAGGAGGGAAGCACTCGAGAATCCAAGCGTGAGGGAGGAGGATGTGGCATCACTGGCAGGAGTGATCGAGTCTTCGAGTGTAGACGAGGTTCTATCTCTCCTAGGACTCTCAAGAGGAGGCGGTAGTGGATTGAGCGGCGAGGTTCTGGCTCTCGTAGACGAGCTGATACACTATCTCGACCCAGACCTGGTCGAGGAGCTCCTCCGGAGGGCTGTAAGCAAGCTCTTCACTTAAACCCTCATTTGTTCAAGGCTCTGTAGAGCCCCCTGGTAGACTTGTAGAGGCTCGTGTAGTGCTTGAATAGGTCCTCGTAGACCCTCCATATTTGGGGATCTGGCCGGTACTCCCTATCATACTCGAACCGCCTGGCAGCCTCTTTGACCGAGGAGCAGACGCCCGTGCCGGTACAGGCTAGTGCAGCGGCGCCGCGGAGGCCTGCATCCTGGGGGTCCCTAAGCCTCCTAACAGGCCTGTTGAGAGCACTCGCGAGATTCCTAGCAAGCTCTTCGAAGAGGGCTCCACCACCCGCTAATGCTAGATAATTTTGCCTGCCAACAAGCTTCTCAAAGTAATTGTAAGCCCACTTTATATTCAATATGATCCCGTCCACGATAGCCCTCGCAACGTCCTCCCAGGTGGAGTGCAGGGATATGTTGAAGAGGGCCCCTCTAAGGTATGGGTCGTCGACAGGCGCCCTCTCACCATAGAGCCATGGAGTGAATAATAGGCCGGAGCCCCCGGGAGGGACCCTCTCGAGAGCTTCCTCGACGAGATCATATCCACCACTCCTACCCGTCAGCTCGAGGAACCACTCGAGCGCTCCAGCCGCTACCTCCTGCTCTGCCACCACGAAGTAGTATCCTGGAATAGCGCTCATGATCGAGCCAATGTAGTGGGATATATCGAGGAGCCTCCTAGTGTGATGTGCAGCCACCCAGTTGCTAGTCCCAATATAGACGTGGGCCTCTCCTACACTTACGGCTCCAGAGCCTATACCGGCAACAGTCATATCCCCGCCTCCAACAGCGACGGGGATCCCCTCCCTCAACCCCAAATCCCTCGCGGCATCAGCCCGCAGCCTCCCCGCGATGCTCGTGGAATCCCTTATCACAGGCAGCTTCTCCAGTGGGATCCCATATTCACGCAGGAGTCCCTCGTGCCAGACTACCCGGTTGCCCCGGGTGTCGGCGAGCCAGGTAAGGCTCGCCTCATCGGGGCTCATTGTATAGGAGCCCGTAGCCTTCGCGACAAGGTAGCCAGTAACGCCGAGGAATTTATAGGCCCTCCTAAACGTGTCGGGCTCATTATCCATGAGCCAGTGGAGCTTGCTCAGGGGGTCCTTACCCGTCTTCCCCGGTGCGCCGCCAGTCACTCTCAGAAACCTAACCAGCTTGAAGAGGTTGTAGCCGTAGACGCGGGGAAACCCTCTCCAAAGGCTCTTTGGATAGCCAGCTGCCCTCTCATCGAGCCATATAATGGCATTCCTTAGAGGAGCTCCACTATCATCTACCGGTACAACACCCGCCATGTGAGCAGTGAACGCCACCCCCACAACCCTGTCCTCGAACCCATCTACCAGATCCCTGGCTAGGCCGGCTAGAGAGTCCCAGAGCCCCTCCACATCCTGCTCCGCCCACCCACTCCTAGGATACAGCACATCAGCCGGCCTGGAAAGCCTCCTAACAACCCTAAACCTCCCACCTTCAACCAGTCCAGCCTTCAACTTAGTGGTTCCTACATCAAAGGCCACGAAGAAGACCTCGCCATCCATTGAGCCCACCGATAACCCAGAGCATACCACTTTATAATCATACATAATAGATATCTATTATGTATTAGCATTACTCGAGGAAAGACTCCCAATGCTTTCGACAAACCAAAAACTCGTCTTGAATCTATAGCCGGCTGAAACCATGCAATACAGAATCGGAAGAATATGATAATTGTGGCGGGCCCGCCGGGATTTGAACCCGGGACCGCCGGCTCCGGAGGCCGGCGCTCTGTCCTGGCTGAGCTACGGGCCCATTCCTTCTCTCGCTCGATATTAGCTAGCCTGGTGAGAGTGTTTTATTGATTCCTACCCTCGATTCTCCCATGTCTTCCCAGCTGGTGATGGCGCCGGCGTGGTCTATTATGTGATAGTTATGGTGTTGGAGGGTTAGAGCGGTGGTTAGCTTGGGCATAGTGCTTTCTCTATCTTCTCCTTGGCTTCTTCGAGGGATTTGAAGTCTTTCCATGCCTGGAGGAATATTATTGGCCCCAGCCTTTCTCGCACTCCTTCTAGGTGGATCCTCCTGTCATCAATGTAGACTATCTGGCAGGGCTTCAATCTTATACCATATTCCCTCTCCACGGCTTCTACTATGCGGGCGGCATACTCGCCCTTGTCTGGGTGGGGTTCTATCGCGTGGTAGTCGAACAGCCTTGTCAGCCCGAATGCTTCGAGGGCTGCGAGGGCGTGGCTTGGCTTATTCCAGCTGAGGGTTGATACTACCGCTCCCCTCCCACGGGCCCACTCTATGAGCCGTACAATT
Organism: Thermodiscus maritimus; assembly: GCF_055382595.1. Taxonomy (NCBI): domain Archaea; kingdom Thermoproteati; phylum Thermoproteota; class Thermoprotei; order Acidilobales; family Acidilobaceae; genus Thermodiscus; species Thermodiscus maritimus. The sequence continues at coordinate 369,400 of NZ_AP042434.1, read as the reverse complement.
TCATGGTTTAGGTGGATCTCGGCTCCCTCCGAGTCCCTTATAGTGTCTTCGCTGAGCCTGTGGAATGGAGGCTTTAGTGTTGAGACGTTGGGGTGGTCCCATAGGGTCCTATCTAAGTCTATGAAGAGTAGCCACACAGTCACAGGGTTATCCCCCCGGGGTGTTCTGCCGAGTTTTGAAGACTGTCTCTTATATTCCGAGGCTTGTGAGGCTATAGGCTTCTCCGTCAATAGACCCCCTGCGACCCTGAGGCGTCCTAGCTCCACCACTTCAAGGTTTCCACGAGGAGATGAGTGTTACCTTATTATCCCCAGCGTTAATTGAGGCTTCACTCATAGCCTTTTTGGGTAGGGACGTTCGCATAATACCCCTCTTCCTATTTCAAGCCGCCTCAAACAATATAGTACAAGTACAAGGGGTTATCTAGTGTGGAGGACTGGATGAATTGTGCCGTATACTAGTGGCGATGGCTAGGCAGGAGGGAATACGCTTCCTCCAATCCCTAATAAGACTTCACGCCTTAGCGACCAAAAGCGACCCTTACCTGGCAAAGCTAACCCGGGGCGATGGGCGCCACTGCCATGGTTACGGCTACCTGCTCCTAGCAGACTATGGCAGCGGGTGGGTGATCCACTACCACAAGCATGATGCAGCAGACCTTCTAGGGGAGGGAGAGGAGTCATGCAAAGCTAATCTAAGCCATGTAGAGGAGGAATCGAGGCGGCTCACAGAACTGTTGGATGGCGCGGAGGCGGCGGTGCTGCTCCTCCACAGTAGGAAGGCGAGCAGGAACACGCCAAGAGGGACCCTACATGCACACCCCTACAATGCGGGGATCCCGGGGATTTCGGGGTATGGAGAGGTTTACCTTGCTCACAATGGATCAGTCCACCCTGAACCCCTGGCTAGAAAGCTAGGGGTGGACCCCAGCAGGTATACTGACAGCCACCTCCTAACACTATGGCTCGCGCAACAGCTCTCCAGGGGAGTCGGGCTAAGGGACGCCCTAGCCGGGGCAACCGAGTTTACGAGGACCGCCCTGGTAGCTGGAGCTGTATACGTTGCCGGGAAGAATGTGGAGGCCGCGATAATATCGCATCTCTCATCCGACCTCACCAGCGAGAGGATGGAGTACTACACGCCATATCTTGTCGAGGCCGTTGGGCTGAAGGCGCTAGCCTCCCCAACCATAATCGATCTAGCCGTGAGGCAAGGGCTGGAGTTCGAGGCTTCAAGGTTCCAGGGGACAAAGATCCTCTATCAGGGAGGCCCCCGATCATGGAGTGCTACACCATTTGGTAGAGTTGATTAGAGGCTTAGACAATGCCTCCGGAAGGCGGGAGGGAGAGAATAGTGTTTCGGGAGGCTTATAGTATTAGAGGTATGAGGTATGATTAGGGGCTGCATTTCGCCGTCCTTGGCTTGAGCCTTGAACTCGCTGGCTCGGGGCTCCAGTCTAATTCCTAATAGATGGTATTGTAGCCCTCCTAACCTCCTACTCCTATGCTAAGCTCACTGCAAGGTATCCAAGCCGTGGGGACTGTGGAGTTCCTCGTGAGAGCGTATGGCTCAGGGGTCTTAACTGGCGGGCTCAACATGCTCCCTATAGCTAGCTATACGGTTATGATAGCCCTCTACGCCTACGCCTTTGGAAGCTATGGAGCCAACGCGGCTGGGAGCTGATGGCTCCTAACCCACACTCTAGCCAGTCTAGAAACGAGCCGTGACGCCGCCGTCTCGATCAAGGCATGCAGGCCTACTTACCCCTACTTAATGTACATGCAAGAATGTTTTACCCACCACTACACACCGCGGCAACCCGGGAATGATACTGTTGCAGGGCAAGATCCTTGTCGTAAGCGATATCCACGGGAATATCCATGCTCTGGAGAGGGTGGTTGAGAGTGTTAGGGGCTGGGATAGGATCGTCGTTCTAGGCGACCTGGTAGACTATGGCCCGAGGCCAGCGGAGGTCATAGACTACCTGAGGGAGCACGATGCGCTAATAGTTAGGGGGAACCACGACCACGCAGTCGCCTATGGTGTCGACTGCAGGTGTGGGGAGAAGACGCATTGGCTGAGCGTATGGTTCAGGGAGAATATAACCAGCAAGCTGCTGGATGAGGGTGATAAGGAGTTCTTAGCCCGCCTACCTACCAGGGAGAATGCGGATCTGGGCTCCATCAAAGCCCTCCTAGTCCATGCCGCGCCCCGCAACCCCCTCTACTCATACCTCCACCCATGGCTTGGCGACGAGGAGGTCTGTAGCATGCTGCGCCCCAGCGCGAGGCTGAGGGGCAGGGGGAGGGGCTGTGATGGTGTGAGTGGAGTCTACCTGGTGGGTCACACCCATATCCAGTTCCTCCGGACAGTCAACGGTGCGCTAGTTGTCAATCCTGGAAGCGTTGGGCAGCCCAGAGACGGGGACCCCAGGGCGGCTTACGCTGTCATAGACGGGGATGGCAGAGTAGCATTCGGGAGGGTAAAGTATGATGTCGACCCTGTTATACGAGACCTAGAGGCACTAGGGATTAAGGGGCCCTACTTGGAGGCGTTAAAGGTTATGCTGAGGGAGGGCAGGGTCCCTAACCCGCCCCCCGGAGTAGTACGAGGCTGATCCCGGCGAGGGTTAGGAGCATCCACCCCGCCTCAACCAGGGTTACTGGTTCTCCTAGGATAGCCCATGCCAGCAGCGATGCTCCTACGGGCTCGCCTAGCACGGGTATTGTCGCGGCGAGGAGGCTCATTCTAGCCAGGAGGTAGTTGATCACCGTGTGCCCGCCCAGCATGGGGAGGAGGGCTAGCCCGGCCAGGTAGAGGTATGTATCTAGCCCATACCCGGTCAGCCTGTAGCCTAGCGTTATCGTCGCGGCGAGGGATACCGGTGAGGCTATACTGTATACTATACCAGTATAGGTGAGGGTCCCTACTCGAGCCCTCACGCTCTTACCGGTTGAGAAATACACTGACACCGCTAGCATCCCTGCAAACGCCAGCAGGGACCCCTTGACTGGGTCGCCTCCCGTAGGTATTGGTGAGCCCCTTCCGGAGGAGAGGGCTAGGCCCGCCACGCCGAGCATAGCTGCGAGGGCGCCCGCTAGCTGGAGCCTATCGTACTCCTCCTTGAAGAGGAGCCTCCCGACAACTGCTAGGAGTGCAGGGTAGCTATCGACTATAGTCACGCTGGCCGCGATGGAGAGGTGGAAGAGGCTCACCATCCACAGGTCGAAGTGGAGTGCCAGCGCTATGCCTGCCACTATCATTAGGGCGGCGTCTTTCACGGTTATGCGGGCCCCTCTATGCTCGCGGGTCGCAGCGAGGAGGGCGAGGGTGATTGCGGAGGAGATTATGAGCCTCCACGTTGCAGCGGCTTCATCCCAGGCCTAGTCATACTAGCCCCCGGCTACGTGGGGATATATGCATCAAGCCCCTATGTTGCTAGGGGTGCTGTGAGGAGCGTTGAAGCGGGACCCGCAGCCAACATTGTGATCGGGCTAGCCGCCCTCCTAGCCAGCTATATTCTAGCAGGGCAGTCGGCGTTTTTCCTAAGGATCGTGGCCATGGTGAACGGTTGGATCGCATTATTCAACCTAATACCGGTTCCACCACTCGACGGCTCAAAGATAATGAGGGCTGACTTCAACTCTTGGATAACCATGTTGCTACTGGCACTAGTATTATGGTGGGTTCCCTAAAAGCTTTTTGAGGTGTTGGGCCCGGTTGAATCGAGATGGGCTGGTTTGAACTCATTGTTAATGATACGTGTTGGTGGAGGTAGGGGGCGAGAGCTCAATGCATGTATTATTCATCGTTAATGGCAACATGGCTTCCCAGTTGAAGTATAGTGTCTTAGATCAGGCTAGCTTGGAGAGGAATTGGTATGAGGGAGGGTAGGATAGGATTCAAGGAAGCTTTTAGCATTGGAGTCGGGGGCATGATTGGAGGCGGTATTTTCGCAGTCCTCGGCTTAAGCCTTGAACTAGCTGGAAACGGTGCACCAGTATCCTTTCTGATCGCTGGCATCGTAGCACTGCTCTCAGCCTACTCCTATTCAAGACTGACTATGAGGTATCCTAGCCGAGGTGGTACAGTCGAGTTTCTAGTCAGGGGTTTTGGACCCGGGTTGCTCGCCGGAGGGTTGAACATACTGTTGATAGTGAGCTATACTGTAATGGTGGCTCTCTACGCATACGCTTTCGGAAGCTATGGTGCCAGCGTCTTCGGCGGGGGGTTGGTTCTAATCCACGTGTTTGCAAGTCTCGTGATAATAGCCTTTACAATCATCAATGCATTAGGCGGGGGGACTTCGGGTAGAGTGGAGGATATACTAGTTGGGTTCAAACTGGCCGTCTTACTATTTGTAGTCGTCTCTGGAATCGGGATGGTTTCCTGGGGGAAGTTTTCACCGAGCAACTGGCCATCATTCTCCAATATAGTGGTTGGAGGCATGGTGATTTTCCTCGCGTATGAGGGTTTTGAACTAATAGCTAATGCTGCGGGCGAAGCCTCCTCGCTGAGAGATCTCTCTAAAGCCTATTATGCTTCCGTGAGCGTAGTGACTGTGGTTTACATAGCGATAGCTCTCGTGTCGGCTGGAGTACTATCTGCCTCTCAAGTTATCCGGGTTAGGGACTATGCGTTAGCCGAGGTCGCCAGCCTTTCAGCGGGGGCTATGGGATTCTATATTGTTGTAGCCGCTGCGCTTGCCTCAACCGCTTCAGCGATAAATGCCACCCTATATGGTACGGCTGGGATAAGTTATGTTGTAGCAAGGTATGGGGAATTGCCGGGATCGATGGACAGGGTGGTTTGGAGGCAGGCTCCAGAGGGCCTATTATTGACCGCGTTTATATCACTTGTATTAGTTAATGGCGTGGGACTGGATGGAATTGCGTTTGCGGGTAGCGCAGGCTTCCTCGTGATCTTTGCTATGGTAAGCCTAGCCGGTTACAGGTTGAGGAGAGAGGTTAAAGTCAACCCGGTGTTAGAGATCCTAGGCTTCCTCTCATCACTTACCGCCCTGGTGCTTCTACTCTATCACACTATGGTTCGGGAGCCGGTTCAAGTGGCGCTTTTCATCATACTATTATCGGCGTCTTTCACCGTGGAGGGATTGTATAGGAGGCTTACTGGTAGGAGGTTATCCCACATCATTGATAGTAGGCTAGCCGAGAGGGAGAGGTTGAAGAGAGAGTGGAGGAAGTGGGTCCCTCACCTTATAGATGCTATTGGCCAAGTGTTGAAAGAGTTCGAAGTCTACCTTGTCGGTGGAATTGCTAGGGGAGAAGTCGACAGGTCCCACGATGTAGACCTCCTAGTAGTTTCAAGAGAGAAGATTAGAGTTGAAGAACTAGAGGAGAAGCTGGTTGATATAACCGGGTTTAGGATGCATCCAATACACATCCATATAGCTAAGCCCGAGGAGAAGGAGAAGTGGCTTAGGAAGAGTGGCGAGTATAGGAGGCTTGGTGGTAAGAGTTCCACGTGAGCATCTATTTACCCAGCAGTCTTCTGAGCGACTGGTAGAACTAAGTGCTTTGAAGGTGATGTTCCGTGAGGCCAGGGTCCCTAGCCCTCCTCCTTCAACAGGACGAGGCTTATCCCAGTGAGGGTTAAGGCCATCCATAGGGCTTCTTCCCCCGTCACTGGTTCTCCTAGTATTATCCATGCTAGTATTGTTGCGCCTATTGGTTCTCCTAGCACGGGTACTGTTGCTGCTAGGAGGCTTAGCTTCTCTAAAACATAGTTTATGATTGTGTGTCCCCCGAGCATTGGGAATAGTGCTAGTCCAGCTAGGTACATGTAGGTCTCTAGCCTATAGCCTGTGAGCTTGTAGCCAAGCATGTATGTTATAATGGTTGAGGATACAGCGGCTATAGTGTAAACTATCCCTGTGTAGGTGAGGGTCCCGTGCTTCGCCCGCATGGTCTTGCCTATCGAGAAGTATACTGCTACTGCCACCATTCCTGATGAGGATAAGAGGGATCCTATCAGGGGGTTTCCTCCCGGCGGTGCTAGACCCCCGTGGCTGGAGGATAATGCTAAGCCCCCTACTCCGATCATTGCAGCGCCGGCTCCTGCAAGCTGCCATTTATTGTATTCCTCTCCTATAATGTAGTGTCCTATGAGTGCTAGTATGGCCGGGTAGCTGTCGACTATTGTCACGCTAGCCGCTACTGTTAGGTGGAATAGGCTCATCATCCATAGGCCGAAGTGGAGTGCTAGCGCGATCCCGCTAATAGTCATTAATGCCAGGTCCCTTAGTGTTAGATCCACTCTAACCCATTCCTTAGAGGCTAGTAGTAGGAGTAGTGTTAGGGTTGAGGATAGTATTAGCCTCCATGATGCCGCTACGAAGCCTTGTACACCTGCAAGCCTTACTAGGATGGATGCCGTTGAAATGTTGGCTACGGCGAACACTACTAGTATCACGTATTTTAGCCTGTCGCCTGCCAGAATGGGTCACCACTCCACAATATGCCTGTCTTAATGACTCAACTATGGCCAACTATTATTGTGTTTCGACGTGTATCTTTATCATGGCGGGGAGGGCCCCTTATACTGGGCTGTGAGGAGGATAGCGGTCTCCGACGCAGCGTGTGGGGAGGGATTAACCTTCCGAGCCCCCTACCTGTACATGACGAGCTTCTCCTCCTCGAAGCTCCTGACTGCTAGGAGTAGGAAGGCTGCGAGGAACCCTAGTAGGGCGGCTATGTGGAGTAGGGGTGCGTTGGGCTCTCCTACAGCGTAGGTGTGGACTGCCAGCGCGGCGTGGGTGAAGGGTATGAGCTGGAGGGCTAGCGAGACCGCCTCCGGGACCCTGGAGAGGTCGACGAGGAGGGCTGCGAAGTAGACGGCCATAGCGGCGGCTAGCACTATGAATGAGGCGTTCTGCGCTCCGCGCGCGGTCTCGCTCCTAGCGGATACGGCGGCTACCAGGGCGGAGGTGACTAGTATCACTAGTGCAGCCGAGGCCCCCCAGAACAATGGCGAGTCCCCCGGTGACTGTTACCGGTAGGCCCGAGAGGAGGAAGAAGAGGAGGATACCCGCGGCATCCATTAGGCTGGCGGCGAACCCCAGTATGAAGGAGGCGAGCATCTTACCTGCGAGCAGGTCGAGCTTAGAGACTGGTGCTAGTAGGAGCTTCTCCATAGTCCTCCTCTCCCTCTCACCCACTATGCTGTCAGCCATGTACACGACTGCAGGGTTTACTACGAAGAGGAAGGCGAACTCGAGGAGCCTGGCGGTGAAGGCGGCCTCAGCCCTGCCTGGCGGGGCTGGTGCCCCGGTCGCCTCATGGTACATGCTCACAGCCTGGATCGGATCCAGCACTCCCTCGGGGTTTACGGTCTCGTTCGCCCTTGATGCAAGCTCCTCTATCCTCTCTAGGACTATCTCTTCCGATATGCTCCTTAGAGCCTTTTGGAGAGCCTGGGAAGCGGCCTCACCGCCGGGCCCGAGGCTTATGCTGACGAGGAGCCTAGCTCGCCCATCTATCCTTGAAAGGTTAGCAGTGAACCCCTTGGGAACGATAACCAGCAGGTTTGCTGCTTCAGGAGCCCCTCCACGGTATATGGTGACGTTAACCCTATAGCCCATCCCAGCCACCGCCTCCTGGAGGCTTGATGACAGGTTCTCAACGAAGCTTGTCGCGTTCTCATCCTCCTGTATTATCGCTACGAGTATTGTCTGCGTGGAGGCTAGGGCTCCTGCGAGGAGTGCGAGCCCTGGGAGGCCCAGCATTGGGAGGAGGATTACTGAGGCGAGGGTCTTCCTATCCCTCGATAGGTCCAGCAGCTCCTTCCATAGAACCGTTCTTATCACTGCTCTTCTCCCCCACAAGCTTCTTGTCTAGCCATAGGATCATCGAGGCGATTATTGGCATAGTCACTCCTAGAGCGATGGAGCCGCGCCACTCCAGCCACTCCCACCCGGCGGCTGCCCCTATAAGGATTGAGGCTGACAGTATGATTGCCTCTCTCCTCGACGGCCTCCTCTCCGGTCCTATAAGGTTGAATGTGAGCACCCTGATGAGCTCGAGTATTAGGACTATCGTCGCTTTAACCCATCCCTCCTTCTTGTAAGCCATGTATATCTTCTTCCAGTCCATCGAGAATATTACTGCTGTAGCGACTATTGATGCAGCAATCATTCCCCCTACTAGTAGGCCGAGGTTCTCCTGGCCCTGGGCTGCGAATAGGGCGTTGAACGCGCTCTTGTAGGCCTTTCCGAGGAAGAATACTAGGCCGGTGAGGATGATCTTCCCGAGTACAACCGCGATAGTGAAGGATACCGCTTTGAAGCCTGTGAGTCCTAGGGGTATGTAGAGTAGATCGTTCTGGGAGGGGTAGGGCGGCGAATAATAATACGAGTATGAATACGCCCTTCTCAGCCTCCTCCCCCAGCCACTCCGTATTCTCCCTCACACGCTGGAGCCTCTTCGAGGCGTGGCCTAGGGCCCTGGAGGACATGAATACGAGGACCTTCCCCAGGCCAGCCCCAACCCCAGAGACCACTATGGCTAGGATTGAGTGCCCTATATCGCTGGCTACGAGGGCGTAGCTGCCTACGAAGGCTAGGTATATGGCTGGGAATCCGGGGATGGCGTTGCTTATGAATGATATTAGGAATAAGCCTATGGGTCCAAACTCGTTGAGCTCCTCGATGAACCCTACCACGTTCAACCCTACAGCACCGTGCGTTGGGGTCCCTCTCGCTCCAGACCTTCCACACAGCCCAAGTATCCAGAGGGCTCGGAACGTCCCTGCCCTGTCATCCCCCACCGTCTCTAAGGGTTATATGAAGTCGATGGATTAATTTCTATTAGACAATACATTCACCTACATGGGAGGGCACCTTAATTTGTCGACTGCACGGATCTTCGACGAGTACTATGAGAGGTACGACTCCTGGTATGAGAGGCATCCCGGCCTGGCGGAGAGCGAGTACCTTGCCGCCAAGAAGGCGCTGGGTGACTACAAGCACCCCTGCCTCGAGGTCGGAGTGGGGACTGGATGGTTCGCCCACCGCCTGGGCTGCGAGGTAGGCGTGGATCCGAGCATTATGATGCTCTCCAAGGCTAGGAGGAGGGGTGTGGAGGCGGTGGCTGGGAGGGGAGAGGCCCTCCCTATATCCTCGGGTAGGATCCCGACGGTCCTCATGGTTGTGACTATTTGCTTTGTAGACGACCCGTTAAGGGTGCTGATGGAGTCGTCCAGGGTGCTCGTGGATGGCGGGAGGCTCGTCGCTTGCATAGTCCCCCGCGACTCGGAGTGGGGCCGCCACTACATTGAGCTGGGCAGGAGGGGTCACCCGTTCTACAGGCATGCTAGGTTCTACACTGTTGAAGAGCTACTCAACATAGCCTATGAGGCCGGGCTCCGCCTAGAGGGGGCTGCCGCCACTATAACGTATCCTCCAGGAGCTGGGGAGAGGGTTGAGGGGCCGGTAGAATATACTGGTGGGGAGGGCTTTGTCTGCCTTAGGCTTGTGAAGGCTTAGGTAGGGACCCTAATACCCTCCACACACCCCGTACACTCGTGGGGCGGCTGTGAAGTGGCTCGAAAGGGCTTAGGCGCCCCCTATTGACGCCTATGACGAGCCCGCGCAGGGCTGAGCCGCCCTCAAGCCACGGGTTTATGGAGTTCCCATGGATCCATACACTACGATATATCAGTACCAGGCATGTTTAAACCGCCCACTCCTAATAGTGCGGGCTCGGTGGGTGTCTGTGAAGGCGTCGAGCCTAGACCTGCTAGTAGTGTTCATGGGGGGAGGTCTAGGCGCAATAGCGAGATGGCTCCTGAGCGCATACGTTCAGGAGAAGACGGCGTCACCCCTCCTCCCCTGGGGTACCCTTACAGTAAACGCTGCCGGGAGCTTCCTCATAGGCTTCGTGATGGGAGCCTATATAATACATGGAGTCTTCGGCCACGAGTCTAGACTCTTCCTCGCCACCGGCTTCGCGGGAGCCTTTACAACCTTCAGCACATTCATGTATGAGAGCCTAAGGCTCATGGCAGAGTCCTCGGTGGACGCTGCAGGCTATATTGCCGCAACTCTTATCCTGGGACTAGTCCTGGTATATGCAGGGTACGTGGTGGCGGGCTTTGTCTATAGATGAGAGGCCCAAGTGGCTTAGGCTGAGGATCTATATTGGTGAGAGCGACAGGTACAAGGGGAAGCCTCTCTACATCTACATACTCGAGTACCTGAAGGGAATGGGGGTGAGGGGTGCCACCGTATACAGGGGCATCGCAGGCTACGGGAGCCATAGCCTGATACACACGGTGGACATCCTGAGGCTGAGCGAGGACCTGCCGGTCGTGGTGGAGGTTGTGGATGAGGCTGGGAATATTGAGAAGGTGCTCCCCCACATTGAGGAGATCGTGGAGGAGGGCCTCATAACAGTGGATCCAGTGAGGCTCGTATACTACGGGCACAAGAGGAGGGATAGCCGGAAATAGATCACAGCCCCACCCATTACGGGATCCAACCCTGACTATCAATCTCTAGGCGGCGATATCAGGACATCTAGTTATAGAGAGACGCGCAGCACCATCTCGAATACAGCGTGTTATTCGAGCATGCATGCTATGAGTTTATACCTTCCAGGAGCGATACTAAAACCCGCCCGCGGCTTCCCGGCGGCGGCGCGGGGGGACGGGGGGCTGAGCCCCCTGAAGCCCGTGCGACGGGTTGAATGACCCTCCAGCCTCCAGCCGCGGGCACACCTAAGATGGGGGTTTAAGTATTACGCCATGGATACTGGACCATAAGGGTTAAATCCCCGGATCGGGAATAGGTAAATCCCCGGCCGCCCCGGGGAGGAAACAGATACCCCGGGGGGCCAGGGTGAGACGCTTACCAGGATAAGTGGGGACCCGAACACCCCCAGGAAGGGTATCCTGGGGAAGTTCGGGTCCGACAGGGGCTTCGAGGCGAGCCTGCGAGCGCCCGGGGGCTACCCGGGCCTGGGCCCGCGATCTAGCGGCCCACATGCTTGGCCCGCCCGTGGCTGCGGGCAGCCGCGGCCGTAACTCCGGTTGATCCTGCCGGACCCGACCGCTATCGGGGTAGGGCTAAGCCATGGGAGTCGAACGCCCCGCCGCTGCGGGGCGTGGCGGACGGCTGAGTAACGCGTGGCTAACCTACCCTCGGGACGGGGATAACTCCGGGAAACTGGAGCTAATCCCCGATAGGCGGGGAGGCCTGGAATGGTTCCCCGCCGAAAGGCGCCGCCGGGGGTTATCGCCGGCGGTGCGCCCGAGGATGGGGCTGCGTCCCATCACGGTAGTTGGCGGGGTAATGGCCCGCCAAGCCTACGACGGGTAGGGGCCGTGAGAGCGGGAGCCCCCAGATGGGCACTGAGACAAGGGCCCAGGCCCTACGGGGCGCACCAGGCGCGAAAACTCCGCAATGCGGGCAACCGTGACGGGGCTACCCCGAGTGCCCCCCTCGTGGGGGCTTTTCCCCGCTGCAGGTAGGCGGGGGAATAAGCGGGGGGCAAGACTGGTGTCAGCCGCCGCGGTAATACCAGCCCCGCGAGTGGTCGGGGTGCTTACTGGGCCTAAAGCGCCCGTAGCCGGCTCGGCAAGTCCCCTCCTAAAGCCCCGGGCTCAACCCGGGGAGTGGAGGGGATACTGCCGGGCTAGGGGGCGGGAGAGGCCGAGGGTACTCCCGGGGTAGGGGCGAAATCCATTAATCCCGGGAGGACCACCAGTGGCGAAGGCGCTCGGCTGGAACGCGCCCGACGGTGAGGGGCGAAAGCCGGGGGAGCGAACCGGATTAGATACCCGGGTAGTCCCGGCTGTAAACGATGCGGGCTAGGTGTTGGGCGGGCGAGAGGGCCCGCCCAGTGCCGCAGGGAAGCCGTTAAGCCCGCCGCCTGGGGAGTACGGCCGCAAGGCTGAAACTTAAAGGAATTGGCGGGGGAGCACCACAAGGGGTGGAGCCTGCGGCTTAATTGGAGTCAACGCCGGGAACCTCCACCGGGGGCGACAGCAGGATGATGGCCAGGCTGAAGGCCTTGCCTGACGCGCTGAGGGGAGGTGCATGGCCGTCGCCAGCTCGTGCCGTGAGGTGTCCTGTTAAGTCAGGCAACGAGCGAGACCCCCGCCCCCATTTGCCATCCCAGGGGAGACCCTGGGGGCACTATGGGGGGACTGCCGCCGCTAAGGCGGAGGAAGGAGGGGGCAACGGCAGGTCAGCATGCCCCTAAACCCCCGGGCTGCACGCGGGCTACAATGGCGGGGACAGCGGGATCCGACCCCGAAAGGGGGAGGCAATCCCTCAAACCCCGCCTCAGTTGGGATCGAGGGCTGCAACTCGCCCTCGTGAACGTGGAATCCCTAGTAACCGCGCGTCATCATCGCGCGGTGAATACGTCCCTGCTCCTTGCACACACTGCCCGTCGCTCCACCCGAGGGGGGAGGGGGTGAGGCCCTCACCGCCGGGTGGGGGTCGAACCCCCTCCCCCCAAGGGGGGAGAAGTCGTAACAAGGTAGCCGTAGGGGAACCTGCGGCTGGATCACCTCCCGTGCCGGGCGGGCCATAGAGGGCCGCTGCGCGAGAGGTCCAGGCCTCGGGTACCCCCGGGCCATTGCAGGGCTCGCCTCGAAGCCCCAATCAATGATTACGATTAGCGTCCGAGATGCAACTCGCGAGGCGTAGCCTCGCGGGTGTAGGGCGTTAGGGGTCCCCCATAGGGGGCGCTGAATGCTGGCACCCCCTTGATGGTATTGGGGCCCCGGTGAGCGCCGCTTCAAGGAACGGCCCTAGCAGCCCAGAGTCCAGCGCCTGGGCGGCGTCAAGCAGCCGCCCGTTGGGCATGGCCCCGTGGGAGCCCTTAGGCTCTGGGTCCTGCTAGGGCCCCGTCCCCAGGGCCTGCGGCACCCACGCCGTCCGGTGGATGGCTCGGCTCGGGCGCCGAGGAAGGGCGTGGCAAGCTGCGATAAGCCCGGGGTAGGCGCAGGCAGCCGTTGAACCCGGGATCCCCGAATGGGACCTCCTGCCACGGGCGAAGAGCCCGTGGCGCCCCCGGCAGGGGGCGGGAACCCCCCGAAATGAAGCATCTGAGTAGGGGGAGGAGAAGAAACCAACAGGGATCCCCTGAGTAGGGGCGACCGAAAGGGGGAGAGCCCAAACCAATCCCCCACGGGAGGACCGTGGGGGGATGAGGGGTTGCGGCTCCACGGCTGGGGCCTCGAGCCCCAGCGGGCCTAGCCACGGTAGCCGAAGTGGCCTGGAATGGCCCGCCGTAGAGGGTGACAGCCCCGTAGGCGAAACCGTGGTGGCCCGCGCCGTGGAGCAGAGTACCACGGCTTGGTATTGCCGTGGGAAGCTGGGAGGAACCGACTTCCAAGGCTAAATACGTCCCGAGACCGATAGCGAACTAAGTACCGTGAGGGAAAGCTGAAAAGAACCCCAGGTAGGGGAGTGAAAAGAGCCTGAAACCGGACGGCTACAAACGGTGCGGCCCAGAAGGGGTGATGGCCCCGAAGGAAACCCGGGCGACCGGGGAGTACGAGGGGCCCGGACCAGGGTCGCACCGTCCGTCTTGAAACACGGGCCGGGGAGTTCACGGCCGTGGCGAGCCTAAGGGGTTCACCCCCGAAGGCGTAGGGAAACCGACTGGCCCGCAGCCCTAATGGGCGAGGGGCGGGGTCCTAACAGGGCCCGGAGTCACGGCCGTGAGACCCGAAACCGGGCGATCTAGGCGGGGGCAGGGCGAAGCCGGGGGAAACCCCGGTGGAGGCCCGCAAGGGTTCTGACGTGCAAATCGTTCCCCTGACCCCCGTCTAGGGGTGAAAGGCCAATCTAGCCCGGTGATAGCTGGTTCCCGCCGAAGTGGCTCTTAGGCCAGCCCCGCCGGAGGACGGGCCGTGGGGTAGAGTTACTGATTGGGCGTGCAGGGGGCGTAGTAGCCCCCGGCGCCCAGTCAAACTCCGAACCTGCGGCCGCCGTAGATGGCGGGAGTGGGGCTCCCCGGGGTAAGCCTGGGGGCCGAGAGGGGAACAACCCAGACCGGGGTTAAGGCCCCAAAGTGCCGGCTAAGTGCCAAGGGAAAGGGCGTCCCCCGCCTAAGACAGCGGGGAGGTGGGCCTAACAGCAGCCATCCTCTAAGGAGTGCGTAACAGCTCACCCGCCGAGGCGGGGGGCCCCGAAGATTGGTCGGGGCTTAAGCCGGCCGCCGAGACCCCGGGCCTCCCCTCCAGTGGAGGGGAGTGCGGTAGGCGGGCGCCGAGGTGGCGTAGAAGCCGGGCCGTGAGGTCCGGTGGAGCCGCCTCGGGTGCGGATCCCGGCGGTAGTAACAGCGAAGCGGGGTGAGAATCCCCGCCGCCGGAAAGGGCCAGGGTTCCCCGGCAACGGTCGTCGGCCGGGGGTTAGCCGGTCCTAACCGGGACCGTAACTCGGATCCCGGGAAGGGGAAACGGGTTAACATTCCCGTGCCGTGGGGGTACGCTTCGCGGCAACGCAAGGCCCGGTCTCCGACGCCTCGGGGTAGGCGGACCAGGGGCCCCCGTAACGGGGGCGACCTGGCTAACTGCCCGAAGGCCGGGGAGTGCCGTCATGGCGAGAACCGGCTGAAGGGGGGAATGGCCCGCCTATGGCGGGTTCCGCCGACCCCTGGGGCCCTTGAAAAGGGGACCGGGAAGGATCCCCCACGCCCGTACCGAGAACCGACACAGGTGCCCCTGGGTGAGTAGCCCAAGGCGTCTGGGGGCTAACGCGGGCCAGGGAACTCGGCAAATTGGCCCCGTAACTTCGGGATAAGGGGTGCCTGCGACCCTGGGGTACACCCCTGGGGCCGCAGGTCGCAGTGCCTAGGGGGGCCTGACTGTTTAACAAAAACATAGCTCCCCGCTAGCCCGAAAGGGTGTGTACGGGGGGTGAGCCCTGGCCACTGGCGGTCCGTGAAACCGGGGTTCAACCCGGCGAAGCGCCGCTGAAGGCCGGGAGTAACCCTGACTCTCTTAAGGTAGCCAAATGCCTTGCCGGGTAAGTTCCGGCGCGCATGAACGGGTTAACGAGGTCCCCACTGTCCTGGCCCGTGGCCCCGTGAACCCCCTGAGTGGGTGCACAGTCCCACATCCCCCCGCAGGGAGAGAAGACCCCGTGGAGCTTTACCGCAGCCCGGCGTTGGTCGACGGGCGGGGGTGCGTAGCGTAGGTGGGAGCCGATGAGCCGTCCTCTCCGGGGGACGGGGAGGCGTCCATGAAACACCACCCTCCTCCGCCCGTCGACCTTACCCCGCCCCGGGCGGGCGGGGGACAGCGTCGGGTGGGCGGTTTGGCTGGGGCGGCATGCCCGCGAAAGGGTAACACGGGCGCCCAAAGGTCGGCTCAGGCGGGTCAGAACCCCGCCGTAGAGTGCAAGGGCAAAAGCCGGCCTTACTGGACCCCTGAAGGCAAGGGGTCCAGTCGGGAAACCGGGGCCTAGCGCACGCTCGTGTCCCCCTCGGTGGGGGCCGGGCACGACAGAAAAGTTACCCCGGGGATAACAGAGTCGTCGCGGGCGAGAGCCCCCATCGACCCCGCGGTTTGCTACCTCGATGTCGGCTCTTCCCATCCTGGAGGTGCAGCAGCCTCCAAGGGTGGGGCTGCTCGCCCATTAAAGGGGAACGTGAGCTGGGTTCAGACCGTCGTGAGACAGGTCGGTCTCTACCCGCGGGGGGTGTCGGCCGCCTGAGGGGAAGGTGCCCCTAGTACGAGAGGAACGGGGCGCCGCGGCCTCTAGTGTACCGGTTGTCCGGCAGGGCAGCGCCGGGCAGCCACGCCGCAGTGGGGTAACCGCTGAAAGCATCTAAGCGGGAACCCCTCCCCGAAAAGAGGCGGCCATCCGCCCCATATGGGGCGGCGAGGGCTCCCGTAGAAGACGGGGTTGATGGGGCGGGGGTGTAAGCCTCGAGGGGGCACTGGCCCCCGAGAGGTTCAGCCCGCCGCTCCCAATCGCCCGAGGCCGCAGGGGTACTCACCCTGGGGCGGGCTGCACAACGTATAACGGTTGTAGCCCGAAAGCGGGGCCCTAGAAGGGCCCAGAGCCCCAAGGGTGGGGCCTGCCCGCGGGCGGCTGGACGCAACCGTCCGGGCGGGCTCTGGGAGTAGGGGTCGTTCCTTGAAGCGGCGCTTCCCACTAATCCTGGTCTCCCTTCTCATCTAACGTAGCTCATTATTCGTGATTTAGGCAGGTTTTGTATAGTATTATTTGTAAAGACTTGAATAATATTTTATATTATATCACTTTATATGCTTGGCCTCCAGCGGGTTAACCTCCCCCTTATTTAGACACGTTCGGGAACCACTAGTCCCTCTCGGTGGATCTGAGTTGAACCTGGCGCCGTCAACCGATGCAACGCCGTACCTGATGCTCTTCGTAGTACTGGATCCATTCGGGATACTACCCTACATCCAGGCTGTTGTGCAGCGGGTGCCTGTGGAGCATAGGGGGTATGTGCTTAAGAGGGCGGTGGTTTTCGCCTACCTCATGCTCCTCGCCTTCGCCCTCCTAGGAGACGCACTCTTCAAGCTGCTACATGTGACGATAGCAGACTTCAAGATCGCCGCGGGGATAATACTAGCCATCTACGCTGTCGCCGCGATATTCGAGATCCATATAGGGGCTAGTGAGGGGGAGCCGGAGAAGGTTGCACTGTTCCCCATAGCAACGCCGCTGCTTGCGGGTCCAGGCTCTATATCTACAGTGATCTACATAAAGTACGTCTACGGCCTCCCAACAGCCCTCGCAGCCACCACAGTGAACATACTCGTAGCATACCCTATCCTAGCATCGTCAGGCCTCATCCTTAGGCTGATAGGGAGGCATGGAGCGCTCTTCATAGACAAGTTCATGAGCCTGATACTCGCAGGATTCGCGGTCTCACTTGTGAGGGAGGGAATACTATCTATGGTGAGCTCGGAGGGTAGTCCCCTAACCTACATCACCGGCCCGCCCTGAGAGGCCTCCGCTTACTAGGCCCTCCTCACAGCCCAAAATTATAGAGCTATCAATGAGGGTGGATATAATACTCCACCCCATCCACCACGGCATTCACGGTGCAGTCAAGCTTGCCGGCTAACCCCGTAGTCGACTTGTTATCGAGGCTCGTATCAATACCCACAGTGAACGATCCAGCCCGTGGAATCAGGGTGGGCAGCGAGGAGGCGCTGCAGGTAAGGAGGATACTCGCAGAGTACGGGCTCGAAACCGACCTCATACTCAACAATGGAGTCCCAACACTCCTCCACGTAGCAGGAGAGGGCAGACCCGTCACACTCTTCCTAGCACACTTCGACGTAGTCCCCCCGGGGCCCGGATGGACCGTTACAGAACCATTCAAGCCAATCATAAGGAATGGGAGGCTCTACGGCAGGGGTGCAGCGAGACGACAAGTCCAACGTAGCGGCGATAACAGTGGCACTAGCAGGCTACAAGCCCAGCAAGGGCACGGTCATCATAGCTTTCACCGGGGACGAGGAGATAGGTGGAGCAGACGGAGCCGGAATGCTGGCTAAACGGTTGGAGAGGGAGGGATTATTCCCAGACCACCTCGTCAACGGGGACGGGAGCCTCTCCAAGGTCATCATTAGGAGGAGGAGCGCATTCAAAGCCAGGGTAGAGGTGAGGGAGGAGAAGAAGCCAGCAAGAGGGACCCCCGCCAGCAGAGTATTCGAAACAGTCATAAGGGAGAGGGAGACAATGCACTCCGCCTACTTCACCCCCGGAGTAGACACACACGCCCTCCTCGAGGCCAGCCTATGGGCCAGGGACAACAGGGCCGAAGTCATAAGCCTAGAGGGGGAGTGGGTTAAGAACAACGTCCTCCCCCGGAAGGTGACCCTCAACTACATGCGTGGAGATGGCGCCGGCAGCCTCGATGTGGATGAGGCATTGACTAGGCTGGTGAAGGCACTACTACCAATATCCAGGGCCCCGATACCAACGGAGAAGTACAGCGACTACGGAGTGACTGTGAACCCCAACGTCTACGAGTACAGTGGCGGGTGGCACGCGGTAGTATTCGATATACGGGCAATGCTCACGGGGGCGGAGAATGTTAGGAGACCCCTGGAGCCAGTAGTCTCAGAAGCCCTAGGGGGAGGGACCCTCGAGGTAAAGGGTGGAGTGGGATACCTCTACACTCCCAGAGACGCCTACCTGGTAAGACTAGCCACAGGGATCAACGCGGCGCTAGGCCTGGACCCGGAGCCCATAGAGGCTGGAGGGGCGAGCGACTCCCGCTACTACAGTCCACGCGGCTCTCAAGCTATAGACTATGGGCCGCGGGGCTACAATATACACGGCCCCAACGAGAACGTTGTACTAGAGGATCTAGCTAAAAGCGTTGAATTCTACCGGAGGATAGCAAGGGAGATCCACGGGTAATTACGCCCACATATTATCCACCTCCCCCACCATAACCAACAGGTTACAGGTGGACACGTATGGCTAACGTGGAATATACGGAGCTCGGCTCGACCGGGATAAAGGTTTCAAGGATAGGCCTCGGAGCCTGGCAGTTCAGCCAGTCCTGGGGCGTAACAGACTATGAGAAGGCAAAGGCGATCATATCCAAGGCATTAGAGCTCGGAATCAACCTGATAGACACTGCAATAGTCTACGGGCGCGGGATGAGCGAGGAGTTCATTGGAAGAGCCCTCAAGGATCTCGGAGTAAAGAGGGACGAGGTGGTAATAGCCACCAAGATACCCGGAGAGATGCTCTCATACGACGACGTATTCAAGGCTACAAGGAGGAGCCTGGAGAGGCTCCAAACAAGCTACATAGACCTCATGCAAGTCCACTGGCCGCCATGCTGGCACAATATACCGACATGCGAGTACATGAAGGCTCTCGAAAGACTCCTCAACCAGGGCCTAATCAACGCGATAGGCTTAAGCGACCACCCAGTCGAGCTAGTAGAGTCTGCCAGGACATGCCTAGCAAGGGCTGACGTGGAAGTCATTCAGGCAAGATTCAACCCCGTAGAGCTGGATGCGGAGAAGGAGCTCATACCCTACGCTGAAGAGAACGATATGAGCTTCCTAGCATGGAGCCCTCTAGCCAAGGGAGCAGTACTAGGCAAGTACACCCTGGAAGATGTGAGGAAGCTGGAGGACGTGAGGGCGGGAGACCCAGTATTCCACCCAGAAAACTACAAGCAAATCCTCCAGGTAGCCGATGTTATAAAGGAGGTAGCAGCGAAGCACGGGAAGACACCAGCGCAAGTAGTCCTAAACTGGCTCATAATGTACAGCGACGTGATAATACCAATACCTGGCGCTAAGTCCCCCCAGCAGGTAGAGGACAACGCTGGAGCTATGGGATGGAGGCTCTCAAGAGAGGACTGGCTCCGGATTTACGAGGCTGCTAGAAGCATTAGGATAAGCAGGGTTACATTCTAGCAGTTCTATTAATTTTATATAGATATTTTTCATTCCTATAAACCAGATTCACCCAGAAATCAGGCCATATCAATATATAACCCTATAGATGGTTACATATGATAACTAGTTAAACTGTTGTTTGAGGGTGAATGGAGAGTGCATAAGCATAGGAGAGGCGCATCCACAGCCACAATAGCTGCGGTTGTCATTATAATAATTCTCATAATAATAGGAGCCGCATACTATATGACTAAGAGCGGCGAGTCCGCCACGGGTGGAGGCACTACCCAGACAGGTGAAGCCTACAAGGTCACGATTTTGACTGGCAGCACGGCTGGAACATATTACCCGGTAGGCACGGCGTATGCAGAGCTCCTAAACAAGTACAGCAACGGCCTCATACAGGCGACTGCAACCGAGGGCAGGGCCAGCGTTGCTAACATAAAGGACATATGCTCCGGCGTGGCAAACGCTGGGCTGGCCCAGAACGATATATCTTACTACGCCTACCACGGAACCACGATCCCCGACTTCCAGGACAACCCCCAGAACTGTATAAGGGCTGCGGCAGTCCTCTACCCCGAGACAATACAGATCGTGACACTCGCCGACAGCGGGATCAACTCTATACAGGACCTAGCGGGCAAGAAGGTGGCTGTCGGAGCAGAGGGTAGTGGAACTTACTGGAACGCCAGGCAGATACTCGAGGCCGCCGGTGTATGGGATAAGATCATACCCGAGTACAAGAAGTTCTCCGAGATCGTCGATGACTTGAAGCTAGGCAACATAAACGCTGCATTCCTAACAGCGGGTATACCTACCAGTGCGGTCGAGCAGCTAGCTGCAGAGGTCAACATAAAGATCATACCAGTCCCCACCGAAGTATACCAGGCATTGAAGGAGAAGTATCCATTCTACATACAGCAGACCATACCAGCAGGCACCTATAATGGTGTGAACGAGGACGTGCAGACAGTCGCTGTAATGAGCATGCTACTAGTCCACAAGGACGTCCCAGACGACGTAGTATACACTATGGTGAAGATCCTCTTCGAGCACGCTGACGAGCTCAAGCAGAAGGTGCAGAAGCAGAGCGTCCAGTACATAAGCCTCGACCACGCACTAGAGGGCCTCAGCATACCCCTACACCCCGGAGCCTACAAGTACTATCAGGAGAAGGGCCTCAGCGTACCCGACGAGTTCAAGCCCACAGGTTAAGGCTCGAGGGAAAGGATTAAATGAAATATAAAAACATAATTTTTTCTACTATTATTATTCTCGCCTTTATCTTGTCATCGGCATACCTCCTAGAAAATAGGCCCGGCGCCGCCTCCAGCCCAGAACTATTAATAACCTGCGACAATAAGACTATAGAATTGCCCCTGGAACCCAACACGACCCTAACGTACAGGTGGATACACAGCGTAGAGAAGACCCCCATAATAGAGGTTTACAATGTAACCCCAAAGGGCCTCATACTAATAAGAGCTGTAACCCAATCCTTCGGAGCAGGACACCCCTACTCGGCTGAAGAGTTTAACGGCACATTCCACTTCTCGAAAGACTACATGGTCTACGACATACACTACAATATAGGGGAGAGACTAGAGATCCTGGGAAACCCGAGCTTCAATGGAACAATCCTAGTAAGCCAAGACGGGAGGACAACGACGGTTTGCAGACAATTTATCCATGGAATAATATCTATCAAGAATTGAATTGCTACAAGTATATGATATTAACCCGACCCCCCGCGTATAACCCAATAGATAGTTATGTGATTACATGAGGGGAAGACGGTGGCTAGCACTGGAAAGGAGCAACAGCTGACCCCGTTCTCAGTAGTCCAGATGAGGGCTAGAACCGGAGTCGTGAGATGGTTCGTTTTCAGCCTTGCCCTCTTCATGGCGTTCATAGAAATACTTTACGTTATGAACTTCTATACTACGTTCGCCCAGTTCATAGAAGCCATAGGCTTCCCTCACGCTGCAGCGTGGATAAGGGAGACCCTTCATGTCTCGGGCAGGTCTGTACTAGGGCTAGTGATGGCTTCCATTATTAGCGTGGGCTTCCTCATATTCCCGGTGAGGAGGCCCCCGCTCAAGGCGAGCGAGGAGGAGCTGAGGGAGTACAAGAAGAAGTACGTTGACAGGGTCCCCCTCTACGACTGGATACTAGCCATTATTGCACTGGCGGCATTCATCTATCAAGCCCACCTGGGAGCCTACGTTGAAGCCAACGAGGGAGAGCTCCCACCGGGTAGCGAGAATATAGCTCTAGCATTCGCGATAATAGGGACCCTGCTAGCATTCGAGCTTACACGGAGAGCCGTGGGACCCTGGCTCGCAGGAGTAGTAGCATTCTTCCTAGGATACTACCTCTACTTCTGGAAGGCAAACACGCTGCTGTCAGGCTACAGTATAGGCCTCAAGTGGGCTAAGGACATGTACTACTCCAGCTACGGTCTCTTCAACATACCATTCCAGGTAATGGCAGCCTACGTGTTCGCATTCCTATTCTTCGGGACATTCCTCGAACGGATAGGGATAGGAGAATACATAACCACCCTCATGCTCGGCCTCTTCGGAAACAGGCCTGGAGGCCCAGCGAAGGTTGCAATAGTCTCGAGCGGCTTCATGGGCATGCTCTCCGGGAGTAGCGTGGCAAACGTGTTTACAACAGGCACCTTCACAATACCCCTCATGAAGAGGAGCGGCTTCCCACCGGAAGTAGCCGGAGCAGTGGAGGCAAGCGCCAGTACTGGCGGTCAGATAATGCCCCCGATAATGGGGGCCGCAGCATTCATAATGGCCAGCTACATCGGCCGCCCCTACGGAGACATAGTGATAGCGGCATTCATCCCCGCAACCATATACTTCCTAAGCCTGTACTACTTCGTAGACCTTGAGGCGAAGAGGCTCGGCCTACGAGGACTCTCCAAGGAAGAACTCCCCAACGTTAAGGCCCTCATGGGCAAGATCTACCTCCTCAGCCCAGTCATACTCATAACCCTGCTCCTCGTACTCAGGCTTCCGCCCCAGCACAGCGTAGTAGCGAGCCTCAGCCTAGCACTCCTCTCAGCAGCCTGGGCAATGGAGGGCAAACTCTCCTTCAAGATATCCTACACGATCGCCCTGATCATCATCGGCCTAATAGCTTGGATGGCGGGAATGAACCTGAGGGCAGCCGTATACTTTACGGGCATGTTCTTCCTAATCCTATCAATGCTCTTCATATTCACCAAGAACTACAGGGGCTTCGGACAAGTGATAATAGACAGTATAGAGCAGGCGGTGAGGAACAGCGTACCAGTCTTCATGGCCGCCGCCCTCGCGGGTATAGTGCAGGGGAGCCTAACCCTCACCGGTCTAAGCACGAGGCTCGGAGAGACCCTAGTAAACATCGCCCACAACAACATATACATCCTCCTCATACTCATAGGCCTGCTAAGCATACTAGTGGGAATGGGGGTCCCCACAACAGCCAACTACGTCATAACAAGCCTCCTAGGAGCCGCAGCCATAGTAAAGGCTGCGACAACAATGCTGGGCCTCCCAGTGAAGGCTGCAGTCCTGGGAGCGCACATGTTCGTATTCTACTACGGCATACTAGCAGACCTAACCCCACCAGTAGCGCTCGCAGCATTCGCCGGCGCGACAGTAGCAAGAGCAGACTTCTGGAAGACAGCGGTCAACGCAACCAGGTTCGGCTTCACAAAGTACGTGCTCCCATTCGTATTCGCCGTCAACCCTGCAATGCTAGTCATACCGGTTCTCGAGGGATACATGACTCTAGGAGACTTCGCCTGGAGCATTGTAACCATAACAGCAGTCGTAGTAACGGCGAGCGCAGGCTTCGCGGGCTACTTCGGAGGCCACATAAAGAGTAAGGCATGGAGAATCATACTATCCATAATAGGAATACTAGCCGTGACAGGCAACCCATACCTCGTTGCAACAGCTTATGCACTGGTGATAGCTACCTACATCTACAATAGGAGGATGCAGAGATCTGAGTCTACACAGTAGGACTCGCTAAGTACCAGCCTACAAATATTACACTGTTTCACCCGGGTTTTAAACGACAGCCGCTTCAAGTTATGAGGGGGTAGTAGTGGCTAGACCAACAGCTATAAGGGTTAGAAATACGCTTGGGCGGAGGATCGAAGAGTTCGAGCCATTCAACCCGCCACTAGTCAAAATGTACGTCTGCGGGCCAACACCCTACGACTACACCCACATAGGCCATGCTAGGTCCTTCGTGGCATTCGATGGGATCAAGAGGTATCTCCAGCTCCGCGGCTACGACGTCTACCACATACAAAACATAACAGACATAGATGACAAGATAATCAACAAGAGCAGGGAGACCGGTAAATCCTGGAGAGAGATCGCCTACACGTATACCAGAGACTACCTGGAAGCTCTCAAACAGCTCCGTATAAGGATCGACGTCCACCCAAGAGTCACAGACCACATAAAGGAGATCGTAGAGTTCACCGAAAAACTCATAGAGAAAGGATACGCCTACGTAGCCCCAAGCGGCAGCGTATACTTCGACGTCGACAAGTACCCCGGCTACGGGGAGCTCAGCGGGAGGAAGAACAAGGAGTCATGGACACAGGAGGAAGAATACGCACGGGAGAAGAAGAACCCCTACGACTTCGCATTATGGAAGGCCGCCAAACCTGGAGAACCATACTGGGAGAGCCCCTGGGGCAAGGGTAGGCCGGGCTGGCACATAGAATGCAGTGTAATGAGCATCAAGTATGCTGGGGGAAGGCTAGACATACACGGCGGCGGGATGGACCTCATATTCCCCCACCATGAGAACGAGAGAGCCCAATCGGAGGCATACCTAGGCACGAGCCCCTGGGTCAAGTACTGGCTGCACACAGGCTACCTAACAATCGAGGGGGAGAAGATGAGCAAGAGCCTAGGCAACATCATAGCCCTCAGGGACGCCCTTAGGGAATGGGGTGCAGGGACACTTAGGCTATGGCTCCTAAGCGGCCACTACAGGACCCAGCTAGAGTACAGCGAGCAGAGCCTCAACCAGGCAAGGAGGCTCCTCTCCAGGCTAAGGGATGCAGCGTTCAAGCTCCAGAAGAGGCTGGCGGAGGACGAGCCCATACACTACATTCAGGGCAAGGACCTAGAAGTGATACGGGAGATTGACTCGATCATCCTCGAATGGCATAGGGAGATGAGCAGCGACTTCAACTTGGCGGGAGCATTAAGGCAGGCATGGGAGCTAACCAACCTATACTATAGGGAAATCGAGCACTCTGAGAGCAGGGCTCTCCTCTACAAGGCCTACCAAGCCCTAATCCAGATGAACAAGGTCTACGCGGTGCTAGACGATATACTAGCCCCCGAGGAGGCTGCTAGGCCGGAGGAAGACCTACTAGGAGGCATAATAGACCTGGTAGTAGAGGTGAGGGGGGAGCTTAGGAAAAGGAAGATGTACGACCTCGCAGACACGATCAGGGCTAGGCTGGCAGAGCTGGGAATACAGCTCCTAGACCAGAAGGACAAGACAACGTGGAGGTGGAACAGATGAACTGCCCCCCGCCGGCAAGGGACCCTCGCTACGACAGGCAAATACCCCTAATCGGGGAGGAGGGCCAGGAAAAGCTCTCAAAGGCAACAGTAGCCATAGTAGGCCTAGGAGGCCTCGGTAGCATAACAAGCCAGTACCTAGCAGCGGCCGGGATCGGAGAACTAATAATTATAAACGCAAACACAGTGGAAGAGAACAATCTCAACAGGCAACTACTCTACGATGCGGCCAGCATAGGCCTCCCCAAAGCCCCACTGGCGGCGAGGAGGCTGAAGAGCCTAAACCCATGCATAAGAGTAGAGTGGAGGCAAGCTAGGATAAGCGATGACAACATAGGCGAGCTCATACCCTCAGCCGACCTAATACTAGACTGCCTCGACAACTGGAAGACCAGGCTAGTGCTGGACAGGTACTCGCGGAGGACCGGTATACCCCTCCTCCACGCCGCAGTCGAGGGATACTACGGTCAAGTATACCTATCCGTGCCCGGCAGGACAGCGTGCCTGGAATGCATAGCCCCATCCAACCTCAATGTTAAGAGGAAGATACCCGTCCTAGGGGCCAGCGTAGGCATAGTAGCTAGCCTACAAGCCCTCATAGCAATACGCTACCTGGTAGGAGACTACAGGGATGAAGGGACCCTAATCCTAGTAGATGGGAGGAGGCCCGGGATCGACAAGATCAATATAGACCCGAACGCCTGTAAGTGCACCCGGGCATAGCCTACCAGATCCTAGTCTACTGGGCAGGGTTAATTACTCCTCAAGGCAATACTAGAACATATTCTCTAATGTGATAATCAATGTTTTAAATGAGCAGGAAGGGATAGGCTTTAACCCGGAGGTGAAGTCCTCTCCATGAACAGGCGAGGAGTCTCCTCAAAAGCAATAGCAATAATCATTATAGTGGTAATAATCCTGGCCGGTGCAGGAGCCCTCCTCATGAGGGGAGGCGGCGGAGGAGCGACTAGCCAGGGCACTACCGGAGCAACAAGTACAAGCTCGGCCAAGATCAAGGTTCTGGTCCTCTTTGACGTAGGCGGGAAGGGAGACTTGAGCTTCAACGATATGGCGGTGCTGGGCGCGGAGAAGGCTATGGATGAGCTAGGCGTAGAAGTAGACTATCAGACCCCTGCAAGCGTAGACGCTATGGAGAGCCTGTTAAAGAGCGTCAGCCAGTCTAAGCAGTACGACTTGATCATTGGGATAGGCTTCCTCTGGCTAGACCCGATGGTTAAAGTCGCCCCACAGTTCCCCGACCAGAAATACGCTATTATCGACGCTGCGCCGGAGAACCCGATACCCAATCTCGCAGCCTACGTGTTCAGGGAGCAGGAGGTGGCGAGCCTGGTAGGGGTCCTAGCAGCCGACATGGCCAAGAATATTGGATCGAACTGCGCCGGAGCAGTTGCTGGAATGGATATACCACCACTATGGCGCTTCCACATAGGATACCTCTACGGGATACAATACTACAATCAGCACACAAACAGCAACATAACGCTCAAGTTCATCTACACGGGCGACTTCCAGAACCCTGCGCTTGGAAAGCAGACCGCCCAGCAGATGATAAGCCAGGGCTGTAGGGTCCTATACGGCCTCGCAGGCCTCACCCACATAGGCATGTTCGATGCCGTAAGGGAGGCGAACCAGCAGGGTATACTAGCCCTAGCAATAGGCGAGGACGCAAGCCAGGAATGGTATGATCCAGAGCACATAATACTCAGCGGCCTCAAGAGGGTTGACGTCGCAGTATACGATGCCATAAAGAGCGTTGTAGACGGGAACTTCCAGGGAGGAATACACAGCCTAGGCTTGAAGGAGGGGGCGCTAGGAATCAGCGATGATAATATAATCGAGTACTTCGCAAAGATAGCGGCCGACCAGGGCAAGCTGCCCAAGGACATGACCCCAGAGCAGGTAGTCAAGATAGTCGAGGAGCAGAGGCAGAAGTACATCAGTCAAACCGCCTGGGACCTCGAACACCAGCTTGAAGAGGCGATCAAGAACGGGGAAGTGAAATTCGTCACTCCAACAAGCCACGACCAGTACGAGGAGATAATAAACCAGCTGGAGAAGGGCAACCTGCAGGCGGCGCTGGAGACCAGCGGCTAGCGCTTACTCCCATCCCAATTATTTTCTTATCTACACCAGTCCACCGTTGATAATTGGAGGGTAGTGTTGGGTAAGGAAGCACTCCCTGTAGTGAGCCTGGAGGACATTGTTAAAGTATACCCGGATGGAGTGAAGGCACTGGACGGGGTAACGCTCCGCGTCTACAAGGGAGAGGTCCACGCCCTCCTTGGAGAGAACGGGGCTGGTAAGACGACTCTCATGAGGATACTCTACGGCGAGATAAAGCCCACTCGAGGAAGGATCCTACTAGAGGGGAGGCAGGTCCGCTTCAACACCCCCCTAGACGCTATTAGAAGCGGTATAGCCATGATCTACCAGCATCCTAGAATGGTGCCAACCCTAACCATAAGGGAGAACATAGAGCTATACATGGACAACGCGGGGGTCCCCAGAGGGGAGAGGGAGAAGAGGCTTAAGACGGCCGAGGAGATAACAGGATTCAATATCCCATATGATCTCCAAGTAGAGGATGCGCCGATAGGAGTACTCCAAAGAGCCGAGATAATAAGGAGCATTGCAGCCGGAGGCAGGATCCTCATACTGGACGAGCCGACAACAAATCTAACCCCCTTAGAGGTGGAGGGCCTCTTCAACGCGATACGGAACATGAAGGAGAGGGGCCTTTCAGTAATCTACATAACGCACAGGCTACCCGAAGTCAAAGCCATAGCAGACACAGTGACAGTGCTGAGGAAGGGGCGTGTAGTAGGAGAGGGAATACCAGCTAGAGAGGCGAGCCTAGAAGAACTAGCAAGGCTCATGGTAGGCCAGCTCCCAGAGCCTAAGCCGAAACCCCCGGCCAGAAGGGGACGGCCAGTCATAGAGGTGAGAAACCTAAGGGTGAGAGGGAGGATCAGCCTCGACATTGAAAGCCTCGCTCTATACGAGGGTGAGATTCTGGGGGTAGCAGGCGTTGAAGGGAACGGGCAGGACGAGCTAGTAGCCTCTATCCTAGGCCTCTTGAAGCCGTTAGAGGGGGAGGTCCTCCTCCTAGGGGAACAGGTGAGGGGACCCCGCGACTTCCTAATCCGGGGAGGCGCATACATCCCCGGAGATAGAACGAGGGCTCTAGTCCCATGGATGAGCATAGCTGAGAACCTAGCATTCCTAGTATACGCCCACAAGGGCCCCAGCCTACTAACGCCGGGGAGAATACTATCACTCTACGAGGAGATCAGGAAGCGATACAATGTCGTAGCCCGCTCGCCATGGGCCCAGATATCCACTTTAAGCGGGGGCAACCAGCAAAAACTGCTTGTGGGGAGCCAGCTGAGCCTAAGGCCCAAGGCAATAATAGCAGTGAACCCTACGAGGGGCCTGGACATTGCGACAACCAGCTATGTGAGGAGGCTCCTAGTCGAGCACGCCTTGAAGGGCGCCGGGGTCCTCCTAGTCAGCAGCGACCTGGACGAGATACTAGATGTCAGCGACAGGATAATCGTCCTATATCGGGGGAGGATAGCGGGTATGCTCTCAAGAGAGGAGGCATCCCCGGAGAGGATAGGAGTGCTAATGGGGGGTGGAGGTAGTGGGGGAGCTAGCTAAGAGAATCGCTTACGAGGCGCTCCTAGTAGCAGCCGCCTTCGCGATAGGACTGGTAGCTGTAGTAGCTGTGGCAGTTTACTTCAAAGCCCCCGTCACCGGGATGCTCGAGGCCCTCCTAACATCATGGGCAACGCTCCCAGACATGGTTGCAGAGTATACTGCCGTCCTCGCATTAACTGCGGCAGCCTTCAGCATCCCATTATACGCGGGCCTATTCAATATCGGGGCCGAGGGAAGCCTTTACGCCGGAGCACTTGTAGCCCTCTGGACAGCGCTTGAGACCGGGAGCCTCCCGCTATCCCTCCTAGCAGGAATCGGAGCTGGTATATCGGTATCCCTCCTTGCCGGGGGGTTAAGGGTATACCTGGGGGTAAACGAGGTCCTCAGCACCATAATGCTGAACTGGATCCTATACTGGGTACTCCTCTACACGGTCATAGTATACCTGGTAGACCCCACGACTCCCCAGAGGACTCTACAAGTACCGGTGTCAGCGAGGCTCCCAACAATAAGGGGGATCCCGTCAACAATCATAGTATCAGCCGCCGTGATGATAGCACTCTTCATATATGTCAGGATGACCAGGCAGGGCCTCCTCCTAAGATTCTCAGGCGCCAACGAGGAGGCTAGCAGAGAGAGGGGTGTAAACACGAGATTCTACAGGCTCATATCAATGGTGATAGCTGGACTCCTAGCCGGTCTAGCAGGAGCTATACACGTGCTCGGCTACTCTTACAGCATAGACGTCCTAGGCGGCACGGTAAGGAATTACGGATTCAACGGTATAGGGGTAGCCCTTATGGGCCGAAACGACCCCCTAGGCATATTGGCGGCAAGCTTCATATTCTCCACCCTCCTAGCAGGCAGCCAGCTAGTGGAGCCACTCTATAATGTGCCCAAAGAGGGAGCAGACCTAGCTATAGGAATCATAGTGATCGCCCTCGCCGCGCCTGAAGCGTTCAGGATAATCTACAGGTACATGAAGGGGTGGAAGTGATGCTCGTCCACGACGCCCTAATAACGATGATCATAAGCTTCTCGGCTATGACTCCAATAGCACTCACCGCGGTGGGAGAGGTCATAGCCGAGAGGGCCGGCGTAGTTAATATAGGATTAGAGGGTATACTACTCATATCCGCATGGCTGGGAGCCTACGCCACCATATCAACCCACAGCGTATTGCTAGGATACGCTGCAGGCCTACTAGCAGGCCTCATACTAGGCCTCCTACACGGAATCATAAGCGTTCACCTCAAAGGAGACCAGATAATAGCGGGTGTCGGCTTGAATATGGCTGCAGCCGGCTTAACAGCGGTACTAACAAGGGCCGCTTGGGGCAACTATGGGCAAAGCCCCCCGATAGGAGTGAGACCGCCCGGGATCATCGTGATGGGGGAGAGGGTGAGTATAGCGTTCTTCCTGGCAATAATAGTAGGAGTCCTGGCATGGTATATCCTGGATAAGACTAGGCTCGGCCTAAGGATCAGGGCTGTCGGAGACGATCCAAGAAGCGCGGAGGCGCTCGGGATCAACGTCTACCGTATAAGGATGGCGGCCGCAATAGTCGGGGGGATGCTTGCTGGAGTAGCTGGAGCCTACCTTAGCGTCGACTATATTGGGAGCTTCGTGAAACTGATGAGTGCGGGGAAGGGCTTCATAGCGCTCGCAGACGTAGCCTTCAGCGGCTGGAACCCCCTCTACGCCCTCCTAGGAGCCTTCATATTCGGATACAGCGATGCCCTTGCACGGTACTATACAATAACGAGCAACACTACCGCGGCAGCATACCTGATAAACACTATACCATACCTCGTAACACTGGCGGCGATAACGATTACAGCCAGGAAAGCCGTAGCGCCTAGAGCCCTTGGCAGACCCTATATCAAAGAGTAGCATCCAGCTAAGGCTTAACCAGCACCCTAAACGAATCCCTCTCCAAGCTTCTCTCAAAAGCCTCCCTAACCATGTCTAATGGATAGACTCCGCTAACAGGCACATCGATCCTATCACTCGATAATAAGCTGAGGGCGAGCCTGAAGTCTCTGAAGTCACCGCACCTAGACCCAATCACCTGGGCCTCCTTAACCACCGAGGCCGTCTGAGGGAAAGAAGCGATGCCTCCAGGAGTGCTCTTCAAGTGGATCACGCCCCTGGGCCTCACCAGGTCAACCGCGGTCCTAAGGCCTTCATTCGATCCCGTCGCCTCCACCACCATATCATAGCCTAGGCCCAGGCTGCTCTCCGACCTAGCGATCTCTACCGCCTCACTTGCATCGACGACCCTGAAGCCCGCCGCCCTTATCATCTCAGCCTTCACACTCCCCCGCCTCGAGATCACCAAAACGTTCGCTCCTAGAAGACGGGCTACCTGGGCTGAGAGGTAGGCTATGAACCCTGTTCCCAAGACGGCTACAAGGTCACCGGGCCTGGGAGGATGCATCCGGTACATGTGGAGCACCGCCGCGAGGGGTTCCGCCGCGAACGCCCTCTCATGGGGCATGTTGTGCCTGTGAAGAGCCCAGGCTGGAGCGGTGAAGTACTCCGCCATACCCCCATCAAAGTCTATGCCTAGAGTCTTCTTGTAGGGGCAGTGGGTGTACATGCCAGCCTGGCAGACCTGGCACTTTCTACAGGCGAAGTTAATCTCGCTAACAACCCTGCTCCCTAAAAGCTCCTCGGGCCCCTCAACAACGACACCCGAGACCTCGTGGCCCGGGATAAGGGGCTTCTTGAACAAAGGGTAGCTCCCAGTGTAGAAGGCCTTATCAGTCCCACAGATCCCGGCTACACCAACCTCTACTACCGCCCAGTCGCTGCTGGGCTTAGAGAGTCTAACATCTCCCACGGTCAGATTCCTGGGCCCGTGGAGTATTGCCGCCTTCAATCTCCTCCACCAACCAGTCCTGTGGGATCGTAGGCAAGCATCTGGCCCGAATCCACCAAAATCACGCTGCCAGTAATGTTTCTGGCACGGTCGCTGGCGAGGTAGATGGCGAGTCCAGCCACATCCGCGGGATCAACGAGGTCGCCAGTTAGAGTATAGCGTTTCTTGAACTTCTCCAGGTCGATGTTTAAGGCGCGGAAGAAGCTTAACCCCATATCAGTCTTGGCAAAGCCCACTGCTATGGCATTAACCGTGACACCGGTCCCTCTCAGCTCCTGTGCAATGCTAAGAGTGAAGCCGATCACACCCGCCTTCGCGGCACTATAAGCTGAAAGATAGGCTAGCCCCCGGAGCCCAGCGATGCTTGTTATATTGATGATCCTACCCCACCCCTGCGAGATCATGTATGGAAGAGCCCTCCTCGTACAGTAGAAGACACTGTTAAGGTTAACCCTGATATGCCGCTCCCAGAGTCCATCATCCATAGTCTCGATAGGGCTTAGGAAGCCCCAGCCGGCATTATTAACCAGTATGTCGACTCCACCAAAACTCTCCCTTACACGCTCAAACATCCCATCAACCTGCACTGGATCCGAGACGTCGGCCTTAGCCAGGAGGCCTTCACCCCCAGCCTCCTCCACCAGCCGGAGCGTTTCCCTCGCCTCACCATCACGCTTCCTATAGTTGATCACAACCCTGTACCCAAGCCTAGCGAACTCTACCGCGATAGCCCTGCCAATACCCCTACTAGCACCCGTAACCAGCACGGTCTTCCCTTTAATCACTCATCCCCCAGACTCTTCTCCATCTCCCTGACCTCTTCCATACCCTCCTCCATCAACTTCTCCAGGGAGGGGTCACACTTCCTGAGGAGGTAGAAGAACTCGCCAAAATGCTCCTTCTCCTCGTTAGCGACATCAATGAAGACTTTCTTAACAAGGGGATCCTCGACCTTCTCAGCCAGCTGCATGTAGAAGCTTACAGCATCCAATTCCGCAATAATAGCCATCCGGAGAGCTTCGCAGACCCTCTCCCCTTTAAGAGAGCCAGGAATATCTACAGGATTCTTTCCAAACACAGCGTGCACCCCAAGCCTTCGTGTGGGAGTTTTGCTGCTCCACCTAAAATATTAGGAGTAACTGTTATGCTCCCGGGTACCCTATTACTGGAGAGGCCGCGTTGATAAATGCCTCTTCGAGGCTGCTGGCACGGTATTCTCTTAGGGCATCCTCCACAGTACCGGAGAATATAGTTCTGCCCCTAACAATGAATGCAATATGATCTGCTATGGTCTCGGCTTCCAGCATGTTGTGCGTCGTAAGGATAACCGTCTTACCCCGTTCGACTAGGCTTCTTATCCACTTTCTTATCCGGTATGATGAGAATACGTCTAAGCCGCTGGTCGGCTCGTCTAGTACCGCCAGGTCTGGGTCGTGCATTAGGGAGGTGGCGAGGAGGAGGCGCCTCTTCATCCCCCTACTATACTCCCCAGCCTTCATCCTCAGTTGCTCGTGGGTGAGCCCGGAGAGCTCCACTCCACGCTCGAAATACTCTTTCTCTCTACTCTTGTCTCCGCGCGAGTAGAGCTTGGCGTAGAAGAGTATGTTCTCATACCCCGTGAGCCTCTCGTAGGGGGCGGCGTCCTCGGGCAGGTATCCTATCCTCTCCACAATCCTCCTCCACCCCCTTCCGCGGGGCTCTGCCCCAAGCACCTCTACCCGGCCGGAACTCGGCTTGTAGAGGCCAAGCATAACCCTCACAGTCGTGGTCTTACCGCTGCCATTAGGTCCTGCTAGGATGAATAGGCTCCCCTTAGGGACCCTCAGGTTTATACTCTCCAGTATTACCTTTCCATTAACCCTTTTATAGACACTCTCTAGTATGACCGCGTAGCTCATGAACCAGGCCCCTATCCCGCTTCTTGTCGATTCTTGTCCAAGGGAAAAAACAGTAGTGTTCATGGTGGTAACTGGATTTAACCCTGTACCAGGTAATCGATCAATAATGCGCGAGCAGTCTCCAGCCGCAAGGCTATACATAGAGGGGCCTAGAAGGTGATGCTCGAAGAGTTCATCGCCAAGTACGGTGAGAGAGGCTACCTGGTGCTAAAAGCTATACTGGAGGCTGCGAGGAGGGCTAAGAAGCCCTTCAGCCTAGGAGACTTTAACTTCAAGGATGTAAAAGCAGTGCTCAAATCCATGGGGGTAGACTATAACCCGGCCCCACTCCTCTCCAAGCTAGAGAAAGAGTATGGCGTAATAGAGACCAGCTACAAGTCGAGCAGCCAGCGCTGGTGGAGGATCGTAGACAGGAGGACTCTAGAATCCATTGTAAGGGAGTGGGAAGGTAGGCCCGAACCCGACCCCGAGGATCCACGGCTTAGGATGCTCAGGATACAATTCTACTCCCTGCAACCATACGAGATCCTAGACCTCCTCACTAGGCTGTCTAAGAGGAGAAGACTGAATTCGGCTGAGAAAGCTAGGCTCCGCAGGATAGCCTTCGAGGATCTACCCCTAATAGTGGATTTCATTGAGAGGGCTCAGAGCGATTATCCAGACGAGCTATCCCAGGAGATAGCTGTCGCCGAATCTATACTCGACTTGTTCGAGGAGCTCGTAGGCCCAGCTTCCAGATCGGGCGAGAGATACAGTGGGGGGCTAGAGCACCCCCTTAGAAGCCGCGAGAGAGAGCCTATCTAGCATCGCCTTGAAAGCCATGGAGAGCACCCTCCTATTATCATAGTCCTCCACTAGCCTCGACAGCTCATCCCTACTCCTCCCCCTAAGCTCCCTGACAAATTCAACAATATTCCTAGTCGCCCTTATCGCCTCGTCAACTATCGTTACAGTGGCTTTCTGGGCAGTCCTGCTGAACGGGTTAAGGTCTATAGCTGCAACCCTCTTACCCCAAGACACGAGCGCCTCAGTCCTATCACCGTCCTCAATTGCCAAGAGGACGAAGTCTGCAGAGGCTATCCCATCCCGGCAGACTATTCCCCTCTTACTCTCCAGGCCAGGGACCCTCGTCTTCTCACAGTCTGGGGGCAGTATGTTCTCAACGCCGTGGTCTAGGAGGAACTCGTATATCCTCCTAACCCTCTCCTCGGTTCTGTGGAAGAGGTTCACCTCAACCGGGGCCCCCGTCTCCCTGGATAACGCCTCGATCTCCTCGGGGGCTAGGGCAGCATAATTGCCGTTAACGGAGATAACTGGCTTCTTGGAGAGTAGGAATAAGGCTGCAGTGACACGCTCGGCTTGGAGAGCGAAGTCGTGGCTCCTCTCACCCAATATGTAGTCGAACGCCTCCCCCCTACCGTGCGCTATTAGACCCTGCGGCACAACCAGGCCCAGCTTAAACCCTTCTACAAGCTTCTCCCTCTTGAGGAGGGAATGGTATCTTGGGTGGCTCTTGGGGATGTCATTGCCCGTCAAGATCAGGTCCACCAGAGCCTAGGCGGTCCCATGGAGGGTTCTAAAACTCTTGGCTCAAACCCCTTCTCCCGGAGATCCTCCACGGCGTCGGCGAGCCACTCCCTCTCTAACAATAGGATAACGACCCTCTTCTTTCCATAGACGCCGGCGAGGCCCCTCAGGCTTGGCAGCTCCCTCCCTCCCAGGGCCGCCTTAAGCATGCCGGACTCTTTCGAGAACCTGGTTGACTCGTGTAGGAACTCCTCCACCGTGAAGTTATCGATTATGCGCTTAAGCGCGCTCCTCGCCAGCTCGTAGACCCTTTCCCCCAGGCTTGCAAGCATATCCCTGGTGTTCATGAAGCCCGTCTCCAATGATAGGATGCTGAGGGTGCCGGGAAGCTGGAGGCACTCTGTCTCGCCTAGTCCGGGGGCTCCAGCACTCTTCCTCAAGACCACTCCGACCCCGCAGGATATGGCTAGTACATCACCCAGCCCAGTACCCTCGAAGAGATCGGCTAGGTGGGCGGTCCTAAGCGACTCCCAGTAGCCCCTCCCAGCGACCCTACCCACTACCAGGCTGGAGGCTACCGCTACAGCAGCGCTGACGGCATAGCCTGCCGAGTGTGGAAGGGGAGCCTTTACGTCCACGCCCTGAGGGGAGGAGAGCCCCATGAGCCTAACTACCCGTGAGGCTATCCTGCTCTCTCCTCCGGTGCTTGTTGAGCATGCAGTGAGGCGAGGCTCTACTGCGAGCCCTACGCCTATTGAGCCTGTTCTAAGAGGGTCCCTGCTCCTTACGGGGTAGAATATGCTTGTTATATGGTGGGGGGAGTCTGCGCACCATGCACTCATTCTCATACCCTTGCCTCCCTTACAATGCTGAGTGGCGGTGTTGGTGGAGGGACCCTCTTGTGCTCGGATTTCTTGTGGAGCTCCATTATCCTGTCAACTACCTTCTTAGGGACGCCCGTGGCTTCTGGGACCTCATCCACCGGTATGCCGAGGTCGAATATCGAGTATAGTACAACGTCTACTTCCTCGTACCTCACGCCGAGCTCTCCCTCAGCCATTTGACCCGGCCATAGCCTGGGGCTGCTTGGCTTAAACGCTATCTTCTCGGGAACACCAAGGTGGACGGCGAGCCTCCGGACCTGATTCTTATACAGTATGCCTATTGGCAGGAGATCTACACCGCCATCACCGTATTTGGTGAAGTAGCCTATCAGGATCTCGCTCCTATCCCCTGTTCCGAGGACGAGCCTGTTCATCTTGTTGGCGTAGTAGTATAGGAGGCTCATCCTTATCCTCGCCTTCAGGTTGCCTAATGGAGCCCTGTCTTCATCGCCACCCCTATATATGGGTAGGGCAGACTTATACACCTCGACTATGGGGGTTATGTTTATGATGTGATGCTCTACTCCAGCCATCTCTGCGAGGGACTTGGCGTCCTCCAAGTCCTCGGGGGGCGTTGCCTCCGAGTCCGGCATTATGAGGGCATGCACCCTCTCCTTCCCAACAGCCTTTACAGCGAGCATGAATGCAGTCGCTGAATCGACTCCTCCACTAAGCCCTACAACATACCCGGAGGCCCCGGTTCTCTCAAGCTCTTCTCGGAGGAAGGATGTTATCCCGTCAGCGATCTTCCCATAATCGAGTCTTACAACATCCTCAAGCGTTACTCTAGCCATGAATCATCACTCGACCTTCAACGCTATATCGAGTATTGTTCTAGCTAGCACCTCTTTATCAATCTTGCCGATGAAGTCTTTATGAAGCCGTCCATCAGAAGAGCGCCAGATTAGT
This sequence comes from Thermodiscus maritimus, assembly GCF_055382595.1. NCBI lineage: Archaea > Thermoproteati > Thermoproteota > Thermoprotei > Acidilobales > Acidilobaceae > Thermodiscus > Thermodiscus maritimus. The sequence continues at coordinate 332,670 of NZ_AP042434.1, read as the reverse complement.
AGAGCCATGAGGTCCTTGGAGGAGAACCCAACCCCTTCGCGTCCAACCACGTTAGCGACAACTATGCTAGCTCCATACTTCTCCATCTTCTCTAAAGCCGCCTTTTCCAGATCCTCCCGGCTCTCACTGGTTTCCGCGGCGAAGGCTGCTAGGACCCTGACCCTGCCAGCGAGGCCTCCTATAACCTTGGGGGTGGGCTCCAGCTCTAGTTTGAGATCCCTTATTCCACTCCTAATCTTCTCCCCCATCCTTCTAGCGGGCCTGTAGTCGGCAGGGGCCGCTGCTGCAACGAGAATATCGATCCTCTCTTCATCGACTATGCGGGAGACGGTCTCCGCCATCTCTTCAGTCGTGTCAACACTGTATAGTTTTACCATGTGAGGCACCACGTGCCTCGTACTCCCATGGACAAGGTAGACCTCCGCACCGCGAGCCCACGCTTCAACGGCGACCTCTATCCCCATACGGCCACTGCTGGGATTGCTTATGAACCTGGCGGGGTCGATCCACTCCCTCGTGGCCCCTGCGGTTACAAGGATCCTTCTACCTGCAAGATCCCGGCCTCTAGCTGTTAGGGCCGCAGCAGTCCTAGCGACAGTCCACACGTCAGGGTACTTGGCCACCCCCTCCTCGATCCTAGGAGGCAGAACAACTGCCCCCATGGACTCGAGCCTCTCAACTATCTCCGGGTAAACGGGTGAATCCATCATGCTCTTGTGCATCGCTGGTACAATCAGTACGGGCTTCCCTTCACCCAGCACGGATACAGCAGCTAGGGCGACGCTGTTATCCACTATACCATAAGCTATTTTAGCCATGGTGGAGAGGGTCGCGGGGGCAACGATCATCGAGTCACAGTCCTTAGAGTAGAGGATGTGTTCAACCCTCCCAGTATAGTCTACTAGAGCCTCCTCTCCCGTAGCCCAGTGGAATAACATGGGGGCTACCAGTTGGGCGGCTGGCCTGGTTAGAACAGGCTTAACCCTAGCACCCCTCCTAATCAACCACCTCGCAACGTCAACAGACCTATAGGCGGAGACGCTACCAGTTACCCCGAGAAGTATGCATCTACCAGCTAGGTAGTCGTTGACGCTCGCCTCAATCGCCTTTGACGGATGCTCTCCTGGAAGCCTCCCAGTCATACCATGCACTCCCCACGTTCCAGTACTCTCTGATATTACCCCTACCCATAAATCTAGTATCATGGTGGAGACCGGCTTGGAGACGGTAGAGGCGAGGAGCGGGGTCTCCTTCAGGATTAGAAGAGCTACCAAGGAAGACATACCATCAGTTATGGCCGTTAACCTAAGGAGCCTTCCCGAGAATTACTGGTACGGATTCTACGAGTATATACTCATGAATTGGCCCGAGTCCTTCCTCGTGGCAGAGGTTGATAATACGATAGTAGGCTATGCTATGTCTAGGGTTGAAGACACCGGAGACCCCCTGTTGCTCGGGCTATTCGACGAGAACACGCTACCAATCTACAATAGGTGGCTAGAGCCGCGCAAGGCTGGCCACCTGGTATCCATTGCAGTACTGAAAGAGTATAGGGGGAGGGGTATAGGTTCCGCTCTTCTCTCGGAGACAATAAATGTTATGAAGAACATCTACAAGGTGGAGTCTCTCTTCCTAGAGGTCAGGGTATCGAATACCCCGGCTATAAGATTATATAAGAAATACGGGTTTAAGGTGGTTAGAAGGATACCCCACTACTACCGCGACGGGGAAGACGCCTACGTGATGGTTGTTAGGCTAGCGGGGAAGCCTACCAGGTGATCCCAAGCTTCCCCTTATACTCCCTATAAAGCGCCTCTACCCTCTCAATCCAATCCTCGAGCCTGCCTGGAGTCTCTGGGTAGTTTAGGTAGAGCTCCTTAGCCTTCTTCATGTACCTAGAGACGGTTACCAACTCCTGCAGCATGCTCGGCCTTCCGAGGAGCTTGAAGAGCGTCTTCACCTTGTCTAACACGCTGAAGTTCGCCTTCAACTCGCCAGTAACGCTGGTATCATATGCGTCTTCAGCCTTCATTATACCGTTCTTGAGCCCCCACTCGATCTCCTCGTTGCTCAGCTCCTGGAGGTATATCCTAAATATGTCGAGGCTCGCCTGCTTAGCCCCGATACCCCTCATGTATCCAAGGTTGAGCTTCCACAGCGGGCCGTACCTCGTGAAGTCGTTAGCCTGGAAAGCCTCGATTATAGCCTTAGAGGCATGGTAGGCCGCGTTCATGGCATAACCCATACCACCGCCGTGTACGGGGTTGACGGTGTAGCCGTTGTCACCTATCCCCACGAAGTTGTCCCAAACGAGCGTGTTGGCAGGCCTCCTGGTCGGGACTGCCGCCCCCGCGTCTGCGTAGACTTCAACCTGGCTGCCGACGTCCCTCCTCTTCATGAGGATCTCATCATAGATCTTCTTGGGGTGCGGATAGCCCCTACCACCCTGAACTCCCAGTCCAATGTTCGCCACGCTAGAGCTCTTGGGGAAGAGCCACCAGTACCCGCCAGGTGCTATCTCCTGGTTGACGTAGATCCTTATGTAGTTGGGGTCTTCTATCTCCTCTTCCAGCTTCACGATCCTTCTATACGCTATGTTCATGTCAACGGGCTTGAGGGGCTCGTTGACGGGCCACTCTTTCGGTAGTCTCCTCCTCAAAACGCCGCTGGTGCCCGTAGCGTCTACGATCACCTTGGCCTTAAAGAGGATCTCCTCGTCCCCGCGGACAGCTTTAACGCCAACAAGCTTCCCATCCTCTAGCACAGGGTTTCTAACGTAGGTCTCCAGGTAGATGTCTACACCAGCCTTCTCAGCCTCGCTGACGAGCATTCTACCGTAGGCGTTCCTGTTAATCATGAATCCCTTTCCCTTAACCCTTAGCCTAACCTCCTCGCTCGGACTATAGAGGTCTATGCCCTCGACATTGTTCGCTAGTGCCTCTCCAGAGGGCAAAGGCATGCCGGTCTCGTGGAAGTGGTGCTCTCCTATAGCGTCCCCGCATGGCTTCCCCCAAATACCGTTAATGTCAACCAGGTCCACGCCCGCAATCCTCAGCCCCGACTTCCTAAGCTGGTACGCCAGCGAGGAGCCAGCAGGACCCAGACCGACTATGACAACATCGTAGTCAAACTGTTTAGCCACACGCACTCACCAAGCCGTTGTCCCGAACCAGTATAGCAGTCCCAAATAAATCTAAATTCAGACTCTCCCGGCGTACGGGTAGAATTGGAATAATGCTATAGTCGCGTGTCGCTTCCTCTAAACATTATTAGCCCTAAATGTTACGGGTTAGTTTAAGCGGGTGATTGATGAAATGAGCTGGTTTAGCAGGAGAAAAAGGAGGAATTACTTCGATATAGAGGATATATTCGAAGACGTATTCGAGGAGTTCAAGAGAATGGAGGAGATGTTCAGGGACCTGATCAGGGAGAGCTTCGCAAGGAACCTGGAGAAGATCGGTAGCGAAGGGAAGCCCCTCGTCTACGGTGTAAGGATAACCATAGGACCCGATGGAGTCCCTAGGATAGAGGAGTTTGGTAACGTTAAGATAACGAAGACCGGCAAGCCCCTCCTAAAGGAGGAGATGGAGCCACTTGTAGACGTGATGGAGGTGGACGATGAGGTATGGGTGATCGCCGAGCTACCTGGAGTCGACAAGGAGAAGATAAAGGTTAGGGCAACTGAGAACAAGGTCATTATCAGGGCTGAGAATGATCGTAAGTACTACAAGGAAGTCGAGCTACCCGCTGAGGTTGACCCAGACACTGCTAAGGCTTCCTATAGGAACGGCGTATTAGAGATAAAGATCAAGAAGAAGAAGGCCAAGAAGGAAGAGGAGGGCAAAGAGGTAAAGATAGAGTAGCCCTCAACCACTTAAACCACGAGACCCCTAAACGGGCGAATACATCCACTCCGGCTTTTTACTCTCGCAGAACTCGTCTAGAGGCTCCTCGACAACGCCCTCTCCAGCGACGCGGCTGGTCCCCTCATAGTCACAGATTACTAGGGTGAACTCCTCTTTCCCATCAATAGCCCTCGTAATCCACTCCCTATTCTCTCGGCACCCAGGCTCCTCCCACCTACCCCTGCAGGCGGCCTCTAAGGCCTGCATAAAGCGGTGGAGAACCCCCTCTACAGTAGTTATGAACCCCTGGCTCGCGGGGCCAGGTATCATCTCGTAACCCTTCTCTAGTATCGCGAGGTAGGCGTAAGCAGACTTGACTAGAAGGTATCTCAGCTCCTTCTCCCCCCTAACACGGACTACTATCTTCTTCGGCTCCGTCGCTTCCGCTAGCCTTACATCCCTATAGGTGTAGCCGCAGTTCATGCACTTCCCAGACGATATTATTATCTTCCCGAAGTATGGGACATCGTATAAGTACTCTTTCAGGTCAAGACTCTTCCTACCGCATGCAGGGCAAGTCACGACTCCACGATACAATAGTATTGGTTGCCTCTCGCCAGCAGGCATCTCGCCCGAGTCGATCCATGGCTCGCCACTCATCAAACCACCCTTGGAATTTAAATTCAATGGCCGACTCTTAAGCTTGAATAGCTTTTATTCCGCTAATACCATAAGCAATAGCAGGATAGTTCTATGGTGACTATGGGATGGCAGGTAATATAATGAGGGAGGACTACCCACTGTCGATGGTCTCGAATGGTTTATCCAAGAATAGAACCATAACTGCGAAGGTGAGCGAGAAGGATCTCGAGAGGATCAATAGGATAGTTGACATGCTTGGGGTTACAAAGAGCATGTTCATTAGAGAGGCCGTAATGGCTGTAGTCGAGTACTTTGAGGAGGCGGGCTGTACGTCCTCCTCTAGGGAAGATGTGCAGTCCTCGTTTAAGGATAGGTTGTGGAGGCTCTGTAAGAAGTAGGGGGCGTAAAGGCTGATTCTTCTAGGGCTTCATACTCTTCGCAACCTCCAGAACGGTATCAGCAATGTCGCTGGATATGCTCTCTATAATCCTAGCCATACAATCAGCTAAACACCTCCCAACCTCTTCGCTGGATGCGTTAGCGCAATCGCCATAGAGGCACATCCTCCGGATCTTCCGCGTGCTAATATAATGGGCGACAATGTTTCCCCTGCCTTGAGATTCTATGTAATTGTCGAAGCCGGAGAGGCGGATTATTGTCTCAACAACCCTGGAATCCACAAGAGTTTTATCGAATATGAACGCTTTGAGATCGGACTTAAAGGACTCGGCGATCCTTTTAGCCACTTCCATGCGGTCGCTTAACATAACCATAACCCGGGGGAATCGATAGTGGTTGCTCCGGTTAAACTTTATTATGGTGTCATAGAGAAGATTAAAGTGGCCCAATCGTAGGGGTGGCTTGGTAGTGGCTGATGAGGGTAAGCTAATCGATATGGTCACTTATAATAGTGTATCTGACTTCTTCAAGGATCTCGATGCTAAGCTTGTCGAGATGAGGAGTAAGCTAGGCGAACTCCTAAGAAGGCTAGAAGGTGCTAAGGCGAAGGCCGAGGTCCTGGTCCGGCTCGAGAGCCTGTTAGCTGAGACTTCTGGAGGCGCTAAGATCGGGGGTACCGAGATATCGCTTGGCACTGCGAAGGCTGTGGTAAATCCTACGCCAAAGCAGGAGTTTGATATTCTCGTAGATGTTGTTAGGAGCCTCCAGAACAGAATAGTAGCGATGGAGAGGGTAAGGAAGGAGGTTGAGCCCCTCTCAAAGCTAGGGGATCTTGAGTTGCGAGCTGGAAGTGGTCTATGAGAACGGTCTTCCAACGCGAATACTAATCAGGATGTAGCATAATAATATAAATTTTATTAATAATATACTATTAAGAATCCGTCTCCTCGCCATTAATACATCTCGAGGATTACAAGATAAGGGTAGGGAGAAGGGATCCCATACTCTAGAGGCAAAATCCACTCGTTTAGACGAGTTCGAGGGCTATTGCCGCTGCACCTCCTAGGCCGTGGCATATGCTGGCAATACCCCTCTTTCCACCATGCAGTGAGAGGACATTCACGAGTTCAAGCGTTATTCTAGCACCGCTCATGCCAAGAGGGTGGCCAATTGCAATAGCCCCGCCGTGAACGTTCATCTTCTCATAGGGGACGCCGAGATACTTATGCATGAGGAAGCTGTTTACCGCGAACGCTTCATTATTCTCCCAGTAGTCCACATCATCAACACTCCATCCGAGCTCCTCCAGCAGCTTCTTAACGACAACTACTGGTGCATAGGGGAACCTTGTGGGGTGGACTGCGCCGACCGCCCAGCCGACGATCCTTGCTATGGGCTTTAGCCCTAGCTCATCAGCCTTCTCTTTGGAGGCGACTATAAGGCTTGCAGCCCCATCGCTGATCTGGCTGCTGGTTGCAGCCGTGTGGAAGCCGTCCTTGAGGAATGCTGGTGGAATCTTCTTGATCTTCTCGAGGCTTGTATCCCTGCGTATGCCCTCATCGGTCTCCAACAGCACTTTTCCATTGTACTCGAATGGTTCAACATACCTCTGCATCCATCCATTATCCCATGCCTTAGCAGCCCTCATATGGCTCTCATATCCTATCCAGTCCAGCTCCTCCCTAGAAGCCCCGTGTTCCCTAGCAGTCTCATCAGCCTCCTCGCCCATGACCTTGTCGAATAACGGATCGTATAGTCCCTCGTTAACCATTGCATCCAGCACTGGCAGGGAGCCCTTGTAGACGAGCCTAACACCCCACCTGACCCTGCTGGTGACGGTGAATGGCGCGTTGCTCATCGACTCCATACCGCCGGCTAGAGCAATGGAGAAGGCCCCAGACTCAATGTACTGGGCAGCGTCAATGATAGCCTTCATACCACTAGCACACACCATGTCGACTGTTGTGGCGTCGACTCCGAAGGGTATCCCAGCCTTAATCGCTGCCTGCCTAGCAGTGTTCATCCCGGTTCCAGCTCTTATAACGTGGCCGAAGAAGACGTGGTCGATTATGGAGGGGTCTATCCCTGTCCTCTCCAAGAGCTTCTTTATAGTAAACGCTGCCAGATCAACGGCTGGTACGTCTCTTAGGCTCCTACCGAACTTTCCGATAGGCGTTCTTACCCCGTCAATTATGAATACATCCTTTGACAGCTTGTGAGCTTTAGCCCCTTCATTTGACAAACCAGATACACCGTGGGAAATAGATGGGGAAACCAGCTTATTAACATCGATATTATTGCTAGACAATACATGCAGGAGCAGGTAAAGGTAAATGACCCGCGGCGGCGTGGGATCCTCTATCTAATCATGCGCCAGAGAACAATAATGAGGCCAAGAGTCTTAACGGCATCACCTGCTGCTGATACGAGTGAAGCGGCCGGAGCCACAAGTATCACGGGGAGGAATACCATGAATACGACGACCCCGACGAGGAAGAGGAGCGCGCCCATCCTAGACTCTCGCAGGAAGTCCCTGTAGAGCTTAACCCCCACAAACAGCTCCACAATATATGCTAGCACTATGAGGGACCCTCCTAGGACGGGCCCGTAATAATAGCCTGCTGCAACACCCAAAGCTCCTAGGAGTAGGGCTACTGGGGAGAGGTGCCTCATGTGCCAGGCGGCTTCCACCGTATAATACCAGTAGCCGATAAGAGCGAACACGCCTGAAGCGATTAAAGCGATCATGGCGTAGACTACTGGAGGCTCAAATATTCTATCGATCCCGGAATAATAGATTTCGACTAGGACGTAGAGTATAAGTATAGCCGCCACTATGCTGGCGACCGTTCCAATGATCCCACCAGTTCTTCTATCCACTGCAGCTCACCACATTCAATACTATACTCAAGCGCCGTGTTATGAGTTGCAATGCCTGTATTCATAGTGGAGTATTTACATAAGGAGGATATGGGAGGGCAGGGATAGGAGCCCTCTTTGCAGGGTTTGTGGCGGGCCCGCCGGGATTTGAACCCGGGACCGCCGGCGTCTCCCGCACAGGCAGGCCTTCGCGCGCTTAGAAGGCCGGCGCTCTGTCCTGGCTGAGCTACGGGCCCTCCGGTTATGCCCATAGGACGGTTTCCGGCTTATCAAAGTTTTGCCGTTACATGCTAGTCGCTGATTTACAGGTTAAGAGACTATGATATCGTGGCGTAACGCTTATATCGGTTCTCGCCTAGCGAATAAATAATGAAGGTATCGAGGTGGACTCGTATGGCAGAGAAGTTGAAGTTCTTCGACATCGTGGCTAAGAAGCCCTTCGAGACCGACCAGTACACTGTGGAGATAAGGACCACTAAGAAGGGCAGGAAGGTCAAGATCGCCTTCGCCATAAGCCCCTACACGGGTAAGAAGATAGCGAGGATACTTGGACCAGCCTAAACATACCTTATATTCATTATTTTTATAATAAATATTTATTTATTTAACGTGTTGGGAGGAGCCTCCGAGTTGAAATGGAAGACTCTACTCCATACAGGCCCCATAGCAGTAGTGCTCGCCTGGATAATAATCGGGGCCTCATGGTACCTGAACAGGGACTGGTTCGTTTTCACTCGAGACGCCTTCAGCGACTTCGGTGGAAGCAACAGCTGCTGCCCGGGACTCTATAACTACGGCCTGATCACTGTTGGAGTCCTACTAGCCCTGTACGGGGTAGCCATCGCGGGGTTGGGGGAGAATAAGCTGGAGGTTTCCGGGGGCGCCTACATGGTTCTAGCAGGAGTATTCCTTATGCTAATAGGAGTGTTCTATGAGGGAACTAGGCCTCACACATTCGTTTCAACCTGGTTCTTTATACAGGCCGACGTCTCCCTAGCCCTGGTCACCCTAGGCCTATGGAGGAGGATGAAGACACCCACCTCCCTCTCAGGCTTCGCAGCCGCAGTCGCAGCGTTCCCTGTAGCCATAATACTGGCCGTGACAGTGGGGTGGCCTAGCGCCGCGGTTCTGGAGGCGTATGGGGTTATAGTTATAGATATCATAGCGCTCCTTGTTTACATCGACTATTATAGGAGAATCTAGTAGTGGAGGCGGTGGGGTTTACGGGTATATTCTATCCCGGAACCGGGGGAAGGGAATAGTATCCCTCACGTGGTCAACGCCGGTCACCCACATCAGGTACCTTTCAACGCCGAGGCCGAAACCGCTGTGGGGGACGCTCCCATACCTTCTCAAGTCGAGGTACCACTGGTAGTCTCTCGGATCATATCCCCTAGACTCGATCTGCTTGTAGAGTGCTTCGTAGTCGTCCTGCCTCTCGCTTCCACCAACAATCTCCCCCACTCCCTCGGGGGCTAGTAGGTCGAATGCAAGAGCCTCACGGGGATTCTGGGGGTCGGGTTTCATGTAGAAGCTCTTCAACTCTACGGGGAAGTGTGTTATGAAGAAGGGCTTGTCGAAGTCCTGGGTCAGTATTCTCTCCTCGTCAGCCCCTAGGTCGTCCCCATACTCTATCCTAACGCCTCTCCCCTGCAGCCTCCTTATAGCCTCCTCATACCTTATCCTCGGGTATGGGGTTTCCAGCGCCGGCTCCAACGCCTCCGTGCTCCTTTTCAGAATCGATAGCTCTTCGAGCCTCTCCTCAAGGATCCTCCGAGTGGTATAGGCTACTAGCTCCTCTACCAGCCTCATCTCATCCTCCATGTGAGCCCAAGCCTCCTCCGCCTCGAGGTGCCAGTACTCGTACAGGTGCCTCCTAGTCCTACTCCTCTCAGCCCGGAAGCTTGGGGCAAGCGTCCATACACGCTCGAGGCTGAAGATCATTGCTTCTAGGTAGAACTGGCTGCTCTGTGTCAGGTAGGCGGGCTTGCCGAAGAAGTCGACCTTGAATAGGGTAGCGCCCCCCTCAACCGCAGCCTGGGTCAGCATTGGCGGGCTCACCTCCCAGAAGCCCTTGGACTCAAAATACTCGCGGAACGCCTTGAAGGCGCTCTGCCTTATCCTCCACATCGCAGTCATCTTCCTACTCCTTATCCAGAGGTGCCTAATGTCGAGGAGATAGTCTATACCCTCACCACCCTTTATGGGAAAGTCCTCGGCCAGCCCAACAATCTCGAACTTCTCAAGCTTCACCTCTACGCCGCCGGGAGCCCTGGGGTCCCTCGAGGTGACACCCTCAGCCACTATACTAGACTCGATAGTAGCCCTCCGGGCCTCCTCAACGTACTCCCTGGGCGTATACCTCTCATCAGCAACCAGCTGCAGTATACCATCCGCATCCCTCATTACCACGAAAACCTTCCGCCCAAGATCCCTATGCCTATAAACCCATCCGCGAACCCTAACCCTCGACCCAGGCTCCAGCTCCTTAACCCTCCTAGTACTGATGAAGCCGCCATCCACTCTACCTCCACCCTTCAAGCCAGTATATGCCGGGGTGCAGGCATCGTTAATTATTATGGTACCAGCACAGTGGTCTCCGGGAACAGTTATGGGTAAGGGCTCAATAGAGGTATTCTTCTACCCTAGGACAGTCGCCCTCATAGGAGCGTCTGGAAAGCCTGGAGCCTTCAGCCACGAGATGCTCCGGAACCTTGCGAGATCCTTCAAGGGCCGAGTCTATGCAGTCAATCCAAAGTATAAGGAGATCCTAGGCGTAAAGAGCTATCCAAGCATACTGGATATCCCCGACGAGGTCGACCTCGCAGTAGTAGCTGTGAAGGCTGAGGGGACTATAGAAGCGGTCAGGGAGGCTGGAGAGAAAGGGGTAAGGGGCGTAATAGTAGTTGCTGGAGGCTTCGCTGAGACAGGAGAGCGTGGTAGGAGGCTCCAGGAAGAGCTCGTCGAGACCGCTAAGAGGTATAATGTGAGGCTCGTGGGCCCGAACTGTATAGGAGTCTATAATGCGGTGAATGGGCTTGACACCTTCTTCCTCCCCCCAGAGAAGATGAAGCGGCCCCCGAGAGGCTATATCGCAGTCGTAAGCCAGAGCGGGGCATTCCTGACCACCATGATGGACTGGCTCGCTAGTGAAGGAGTAGGTATAGTAAAGGCGATAAACATCGGGAACAAGGCGGACGTTGACGAGGCGGAGATAATAGAGTACTACGCTGGCCAAGAGTACGTCCGCACCATAATGATGTACATTGAGGGAGTCGCCCCGGATAGGGGAAGGCCCCTAGTAGAGGCCATAAGGAGAGCCCGGGAGGCGGGGAAGAACGTGGTAGTATTGAAGGGAGGGAAGACGTTAAGCGGGTCGAGGGCCGCTAAAAGCCACACCGCCTCACTAGCTGGAGACTACAACATATTCCATGCGGCCATGGAGGAGGCAGGAGCAGTAGAGGCTGAGAGCGCCTCCGACTTCATAGACTGGGCAAAGGCCCTCTCCTACATGTCACACCTCCGGGGAGAAGGCAACGTGCTAGTCGTAACAAATGCTGGAGGCCCCGGGGTTATAGCTACTGACGCTCTCGCCTCGAGAGGGCTGAGGGTCCCCCCGCTCCCAGACAGGGTTAGGGAGAGGCTAGCCTCGAAGCTCCCCCCAATAGTCTCTCTCTCGAACCCAATAGACCTAACCGGGCAGGCGAGGGATGAGGACTATAAGCTGGTCCTAGAGGAGGTGGAAGGCGAGGACTTCTACGACTCCCTCCTCATACTAGCCCCTGTACAGCCTGCGACTATGACTATAGGCGTAGCAGACATAATAGCCGACTGGGTCTGGAGGAACAAGAAGCCCGCCGTGGTAATGACGATCGGATCCGACTACGGCCTCCTAGTGAAAGAATACCTGGACTCCCGCGGGATCCCTGCTTATACAATGCCCGATAGGGCTGCAGGCGCCCTGTACGCGCTGATGGAATCCTCGAAGCCTCTATGCCCCATTGGCGGAGGCCTACCAGCACCTCCTAGAGCAGAGGAGATCATCGAGGAGGCTAGAAGGGAGGGTAGGATTAAGCTCCTGGAGCACGAGGCACTAGCAGTCATGGAAGCATACGGGATCCCGGTGCCAAGGTACTGCCTAGCAACAAGCAGGGATGAGGCAGGCAAGTGTGCATCCATCATAGGCAAGCCGATGGCGGCCAAGATAGTATCCCCAGACATAGTCCACAAGTCGGATGTGGGAGGAGTAGTACTAGGTGTAGCCGGGAGAGAAGGGGCGGTGGAAGCGTTCGATAGGATCCTAGAGAATATAGGGAGGAACGCTCCAAACGCTAGAGTCGTGGGAGTACTATACCAGGAGATGGCGCCCTCCGGGCTTGAAGTCTTCGTTGGGGAAAGAGGGACCCTTCATTCGGTCCAATAGTAGTATTCGGGCTGGGAGGGGTCTTCGTCGAGGCTCTAAGGGATGTAGCGATAAGCCTAGCCCCCACCAACAAGTGCAGAGCCATGAGGATGCTCGGATCGATAAAGGCTAGGAGGCTCTTGGAAGGCTATAGGGGTATGGCTCCACGGGACAAGGAGGCGATCGCTGACGCCATCGTTAAGATCTCCTCGCTAGTCTCAAACCACCCCAGTATAGCCGAGGTAGACGTAAACCCTCTAATCGCCTATGATAGGGGAGTGCTGGCAGTCGACGCTAGGATCATACTCCGGTGAGAACAGCGGCGATGGATTATGGATGTAGGGACCCTGGATAAAGAGGAGGATAGAATAGAGAGTCTAGAGGTTGACCCTCTATATTTTAGAGGCCTTTAAACCATCATTATAGCCCTTCTCCAACACGCGTATATTAGACTCCGGGCTCCTAACCCGTGATCTCACCGCCTCCTTCAGAGAGTCCAGCGTGACCATCCCGCCATATCCATGCACCGCCAGAGCGTATCCTAGAACATACATGTTAGCCGCCCTAGCGTTTCCAAGAGCCTCCGCCTCCCCAACAGCGTTTACAGGGTACGCGGCGACCTCCGCCTTTTCAAGAGCCTCCAGTATCTCTCCCAGCGAGGGGACCTCTATGTTTGGGAGCGGGGGCCTAATAATCCTCATGTCGGTAACGACCACGGCTCCTTTCCTAACGTATTTGAGGTAGCGTATTGCCTCGTTGGCTTCAAGGGAGAGCAGCAGGTCTCCGCTCCCCTCCATTATAAGTGGGGCTTCGACGTCCCCGAGCCTAACGTGGACTATTACTGTTCCACCCCTCTGGCTAAGCCCATGAGTCTCAGCAACTATAGCGTTATACCCTAGCCTAAGCGCGGCGTCGGCGAGGACTGAGGCCATGGTTATTACACCCTGGCCTCCAACACCTGCCATTACAACGTCTACCTTCCCAACACTACCAGTCATGGCGGTCACCTCGGCTTAGCAGTCCTCATGATCCTGTTCCACTCCATGCTCGCCTCCTCACCGGGCTTGAAGGCGTTGAAGGGACATATCTGGGCGCACTCGCCGCAGCCAGTGCACAGCAGGGGGTCTACTACAGCCTTCCCATCCTCCCTGGGGGATATTGCGGGGCAGTTGAAGGCCCTGTAGCAGAGGCCGCACGCCGTGCAGGCATCCTCGTCGACGTAGTAGATGGGATAGCTGACGCCCTGAGCCCTAGCATTTGCTATTGCTAGGAGTATGCATGCTCCCCTCGCCACTACTAGTGCTGGCTTCCTCTCCCTCTTAACATACTCTAGCGCCTCATAGAAGACTTTCTCCTGGCCCTTCACGTCGAAGGAGTCGGTTACAGCAGTGTATTCAACGCCCATGGCCTCGGCTATACGGACCGGGTCCAGCTCAACAGTCTCCTCACCTCTAGCAGTAACTCCCACTCCGGGGTGCGGCTGGTGTCCGGTCATCGCTGTAGTCCTATTGTCTAGAACCAAGATGAGCATAGGAGCCTTGTTGTAGACGGCGTTAGCTAGTCCAGGAAGGCCCGCGTGGAAGAACGTGCTGTCACCTATTATCGCGATAGGAACTTGATCCTCTACTACATGAGACATACCATTAGCCAACCCTATACTACCGCCCATCTCAACGAGAGTATCCTGCATTTCAAAGGGAGGCAGCACTCCGAGGCTATAGCATCCTATATCTCCACTATAGATCGGCCTCACCCTAGCCTTCCCAACAGCCCTCCTGAGAGCATAGAAAACTGACCTGTACGGGCATCCAGGGCACAGGACTGGTGGCCTCGGGGGAGGAGTGAGCTCCACCCTCGGCGGTTCTGGCAGCGTGTAGTCTAATTCTAGGAATTTCGCCATCCCCGGCAGTACCTTTTCCAGTGTGAGCTCTCCGATCCTCGTTATGTAGCCGTTGCCCTTACCGGCAACCTTTACATGGACTCCCTTGTCAAACAGCATGCTCTTCGTGAGGGTCTCTACTACCGGCTCCCCCTCCTCTACGAAAAACACCTTCTCCCTACCATCGATCTCCCTGAGGAGGAGTCTTTCCGGCAGGGGTACTGGTGTGGAGAGCTTGAGTAGTCTAACCCTTTCAAGCACGCCGAGCATCGCGAGGGCTTCCCTAGCGAACCTGTAGCCGAGGCCCACCCCCACTACGAGGACATCTGCATCCTCCGGGCCCTCCGCCTTGTTGAGGGGGTGCTCGGAGAGCCTCTCAGCAATCTGCTCCCACCTTTCGAGGAGCTCCACCCTGAGCCTCCGGGCGTGCGCTGGTATAAGGGTTGTCCTCTCGATCTCCTTTCTGAACCTGCCCTTAGCCCTCAGCCTCTCCAGGGGGATCTCGCCCGTCTCGACAGGGACCCTCGTGTGCCCTACCCGCGTCGAGGTCCTTAACATGACGGGGTGGTTGAATTCCTCGCTTAGCTTGAAGGCAGCGATAGCCGCCTCCTTAGCCTCCTGGGCGCCAGCAGGCTCCACTACGGGGATGTAAGCGTGTACTCCATACCACCTGTTATCCTGCTCGTTCTGGCTACTGTGCATTCCAGGATCGTCGGCTGATACTATCACGAAGGCAGCCCTCACACCTGTATAGGCGCTGCTGAACAAGGGGTCGGCTGCAACGTTTACGCCCACATGCTTCATTGACGCTAGTGAGGGGACGCCCGCCAACGCCGCCCCATAAGCCGCTTCGAGCGCGACCTTCTCATTAGTACTCCACTCTACGTATGGGGCTCCAAGCTTCCTGGAAGCGTATGAGAGTGCCTCGACGATCTCCGTTGACGGCGTTCCTGGATATGCCGAGGCGAATCCTATACCGTACTCTAATGCTCCCCTCGCGATGGCCACGTTACCTAGCATGAGGACCCTGCGTCCCGGTTCAGCAACTACCTCCCTATGAGCCAAACTCCACCGCCATTCTAATATGAGAATCCCAAGGGTATAACAGCATTCTCTATACGCCCACCAGTGTGACAGCTTAGATTATATAGCCCGGTAGACTGTAGGGTATAAGGGGATGCTGTATGCTACGAGGTATACTTGCATTATCCGCACTATTACTCATAGTGGCTGTTGGAGGCCTAGCCGTAGCAGATGCCGCCAACACTACAACCGTGGCGGGAAACACTACGTCCACCGGCAATACTACACTCGGACAAGTCGTCTCAGCCGCCGTATCTAACCCCAGAATGGCCTTCACCATACTAGTCGAGTTCATCCTGGGAGTCGCTCTAGGATACGTGGGGGTTAAGGCGGTCAGGTACCTCCTAGCCTTCATAGGAATACTGATACTAGGCAGCATGATGTCCGCCTGGAGCCTAGGAGGGAACCTTGAGAGCATATCCAAGCAGCTGGGAGTTCAGCTTAAGGAGTTCCTCCCTCTATTAAAGCAGTTAGCTATAACGCTTGGGGCAACGATTGTCGGCCCAGCATCACTCGGAGTAATAGTGGGGATAATACTGGCTCTCGTGAAGAAGTAGTCTAGAGGCAGAGGGATCGTGCCGATCTACTCGCAGCACCACGTCATACCAGATGCTATAAGGGGTCAGCCGGTAGCCCGGATAATCCAGGCGCCGTTAAACAACACCAATAATACACTAACCAGCACAACAACTACAACAACAACCAGCACAACAAACCAAGTACTGAATGCATCTATAGGCTCGTACGCGCTCGCCTCCCTCATAGCACTAATACTGGTACTAGTGGCGGCCTCCCTCATATTAGTGGTTGGGTACAGGAGAGAGCCCAGGCTCCCCCAAAACGCAGAGGCGGCTAGGGGGAGATCGTTTCTCTCAACATACACCTACCCGGGAGCAAGAGCCATCCTACGGAGCACATTCCTCCAGCTGAGAGCCCACGTTGAGAAAGCGGTTGGAGCCCCGCTATCATCTAAGACAGCCTACGAGATAGCAGGCATTATTGGCGGCGGAGCACTCCGCTTCGCCAGGAAATACTCCTACCTCATGTACTCCAACCACCAGCCAGGGGAAGAAGAGGTTAGGGAGCTCAGTAACCTGGTTGAGGGGCTGGTTGAAGAGTGGCGGGGATTCCGAGAACAGTAGCGGTAGTGATTATAGCGTTGACGCTAGTCTTATTTGTGGCGGGCGCCTCGATTTCGGTGGAGACGAGGAACTATCCCTGGCTCTCCACCAGCCCCAACAATCCGGGTGAAGGCGGCTCGTACTGGTTCTACAAAGACCTCTCCTCGAGGGCTAGCGTGATCCTAGGAGGCCCCCACACATTGGAGAAGACAAGGGGGGCTAGACTTTACCTCGTGATAGGCCCAGACAAGCCATTCACCGACACGGAGGCCGAGCTGATCGCTAGGAGCGTGGAGGAGGGTAATCTAACACTCCTGGTAGCGGATGAGACCAGCAATTCCAGGAGCCTCCTGGAGGCCCTGGGCCTCAACGTTCTTGGAGAAACCGTATACAATGAGACCGTTCACGGCGGGGGCTGGGAGTGGGTTGTAAAGCTAACCTGCCTAAACCAGACAATTTACACGACGAAGGCTGTAAGGGTGAGGGAGACCCCGGGCTCTAGGGTAATCTGCAGGTACGGCGATGGATCCCCAGCAGCGGCCTCCTACAAGGTGGGTAATGGCACGGTGATCGTGGTAGGAGACTCATCTATATTCGCAAACTTCCTTTATAGGGGAGACTACAAGCTCCTACCACCCTCTAGGAATGTGGTCCTCATGATAGTAGGGGAGGCCGGGCTCAACGGGCTAGTCATCTTCGATAATACCCACTACAACTATACACCCAGCGATAGGGGACTATACTATCTAACAGGATTAGCGGGCCAGGTGGCTTCCTCTATAGACCAGCTCCGGGAGAGGACTGAGTCTATGAGTAGGGGGACCCTCCTCTTCCTAGTACTCGCCGCCAGTGCTCCATGGGCCCTCATATTCCTCTACCCTTCCCGGCCGCCGGGATGGGGGAAGTCGAGGCTCGAAGAGCATATGGAGTGGCTATTATCCGTGGAGGCCTCCAGGGTGGGGGTGGAGGCTGAAACCCAACGTGGAGGCCTTGACGTGAACAGGGTTGCAAGGAAGGTCTTGAAGGTGGCTGGGAGTGGCGGTGAACCTGAGGGAGAAGATACACGGTGAGGTCTCAAAGGTAGTAGTTGGGAAGAGTGACGCTGTGGATGCGGTCATATCAACTATCATAGCGGGGGGACACGTTCTCCTGGAAGGAGTCCCTGGGGTGGCGAAAACCCTGCTGGCGAAGGCAGTCGCCTCCGCTCTAGGACTGGAGTTCAAGAGGGTCCAGTTCGTCCCAGACCTCCTTCCAAGCGATATAACGGGGACCATGGTCTATAAGGCTGGGGAGTTCGAGTTCCACCCTGGACCCGTCTTCACAGAGATACTCTTGGCGGACGAGGTCAACAGGGCGCCCCCTAAAACCCAGGCGGCGCTCCTAGAGGCTATGCAGGAGAGGAGCGTAACGGTTTGGGGTGAGACCCGCCGCCTCCCGCCGCTCTTCACGGTAATAGCAACCATGAACCCCATCGAGTTCGAGGGAGTCTATCCATTGAGCGAGGCTCAGGTTGACAGGTTCATGTCAAAGGTCACCCTCGGCTACCCTTCGATCGACGAGATGGTAGAGATCATCGATAGGCTTGAGGCTATAGAGGAGTGGCCGGTCAGGCCCGTTGTAACGAGGGAGGAGTTGCTGGAGGCTAGGAGGAGAATATGGCGGGTGCACGTTGATGACAACATAAAGCGCTACGCCGCCTTTATTGTTGAGGCAACCCGGAGGGACCCCAGGGTCCTTCTGGGTGGTAGCCCTAGGGCGGTCATCTCAATGATCCAGCTGGCAAGGGCTTACGCTGTCCTTGAGGGGAGGGACTATATTGTCCCAGACGATGTGAAGCGCATGGCCCATCACGCCCTAGATCACAGGATAATACTCAAGCCGGAAGCCAGGCTCGCTGGAGCAACCCCCGAGGCGGTGGTGGATGGAGCCCTAGACCAAGTAGAGCCTCCATGAGAATGGTGTGGGGCTTGAAGGCTGAGCCCACGGTTAAAGCGGTGGGGGTAGGGTTCATTGCTCTAGCACTAACAGCCCTCTCGCTATTAAAGGGAGGGTCCCTCATACTAGTCTTCGCCTCCCTTCTAGCGGCGGCAACCCTCGCTGTAGCCTATGCAGAGGCCACTAGGGCGGCGGGCGTCCTCTCAACCCTAAGAGTGGAGCGTCGCACACCAACTAGAACCGCTGAAGGAGTGGAGGATCGGGTCACAATCACAGTCGAGAATCTCAGCGTGGAGAGCCTCCCATACCTCACAGTAGAGGACAGGCCCCCATCCAGGTCGAGGGCGTCGGGGTACAAGGGCCGGGTAGGGCTAGGCCCCAGAGAGAGAGCCGAGGCATGGTATGTGATCAGGCCAGCTCCAGGATACCAGGTGTTCACAGGCATCCTTCTATCAACGGGGGACCCGCTGGGATTATTCAAAGCATACAGGCAGGTGAAGGCCGCCTCCAGCATAACTGTAATGCCCCTATCCCTCAAAGAGGCGGCCCGGGGCGGACATGCACTTGGGGCGGTTGAACCCATAGTATCCAGGGCTAGGGGAGCCTCCCTTGAATACTATCAGATACGAGAATACCAGTATGGAGACGACCTCCGCTATGCTTCGTGGACTGCGACTGCAAGGACTGGGAGGCTCATGGTGTGGGAGGGGCTCAGCGATGTAAGGGTCGATGTAGCAGTATATGCAGACCTCTCCGGGCCCAGCTGGCCGGGGACCCCCGGAGATGCCCCGGCAGACTGGATAATGAGGATCGCCCTGACAGCCGCGAGCCAAGCGGTTTCATCGGGAGGAAGCCTATGGTACACTATACTCCGGGGGGAAGTATGGGAGGTCGAGGGACCCCTTAAGGGCTCCGACGCCATAGAGGCGCTACGCCTTAGACTCAGCCTCGTGGGGCCAGACAACTCAACGTTCAGGGTTAAGCTTGAGGACAGCCTCTACTCCCTCCTATCCAGGACTCCCCCCTCCGCCGCGAAGATAATACTCCTAGCCCCTGGAGTCAGCCTAGGCAGGGTTCTAGGAGTGCTCGAGGAGTTCCCATCCACATCCTGTACGACACTCGTCTTGCTGGTGGCTCCAGTGGGAGGATCCCCTTTCGAGGAGGCTGTGAGGAGGGTTGAGGAGAAGCTGTATAGGGAGTGGAGGCACAGATTTGCTAGGATAGGGGTAGGCTTAGGGCTTGTGGCGAGTAAGGGTGAAGCCTTCAGCTACGCGGCGAGAATCGGGAGGATGCTGTCGAGGGGGAGCCTCTGTTAGGCTCGCCTGCACCCTCCTGGGAGCGTATGGCGTCACGGCCGCCCTCCTCCTAGAATCATTCACCACCCTGGTACTTGTGGGGGCAGTGCTGGCCCTGCTGGGGGTAGCCCTATGCTTCTCAAGATGGGAGGTTGCAGGGTCCCTTATGATCTTCCTCGGCTACACAGTACTGGACGTGGTTGATCAGAGTATACCCGTCCTCCTAGGCCTAGCAGGCTCTGTCGTGCTATTCATCTACTCAGATAACCCATCGGTAACGTGGCGTCCTACTGCGTATACTATTCTGAAGGCGCTCCCATTCGCAGCCTACGGGACCCTCTACGCCTACATACTCCACAACTATGCCCCCAAGGCAAGCTACCTCCCAGCACTATCCAAGCAGGTCTTCCAGGGGGATGGGGGCTATGCTTTAGCAGGTGTTGCCTCAACAGTCTTCTTCTCACTCCTAGCCCTATGGGTGTTCCTGCCGGGGAGGAGCATTCCGAGCGTGGGGTCCCTCTACAGGTGGCTCTCCAGGAACAGGATAGCGCCTGTGGAGGCATTGGTGTATGCCTTAGTCCTCCTATCTCCCAGGGCGAACCTCCTGGCATTCTTCGCCATAATACTCGGTGTGGGGGCGTATGTTTGGGTAAGGGCTCTAGGATATGGGAGGGCCGCGTCCTTCCTCGGATTCGTGATCGTATACGCCCTCCTACTCTATCTTACCGGTGCCGCTGGGGATGTGGACGCGTACTTCGCTAGGATTCCCTGAGGAGGTCGGCTCCAACTATTAGGGCGACGGAGCCGGATGAGACCCCTATTAGGCTTGCTATAATGTAGCCCCTGACGGCTAGGGCTACTGATGCCGCGAAGAATATGAGGGAGAAGAGTACAAGGAGCAGGCCTACAATATACACTCTAGTCCTCCCAGCCAAGACGCCTACCACCTTGAAAGGTATCTTACCTGTGCCCCGGTATCCGGGTCTGGGCCCATGGTTGCATTAACAGTTTCCACCGCCTTAACAGGGTCCCCGGTCTTTATGAGCGCATCTACCCACGCTTCAAGGAACTCGTCCGAGTATATCCAGGTAACATTGCCCTCCCAGCCTATGAACACGCTGGCTCCCCGGGATAAGAGGGTTTCCGCGAGCCTATTGTCGGTCATCCCAAAGCACCCTGTAAAGAATACTATGGTATTGTTTAGTGATGCAGCCATTGTCTTGAAGAATTTGGGGCTTACTGAGAGGTATTTGGGAAGCTGGCTTAGAGGGACCCCCTCTCGCGGTATAACTGCAGGGGCGTACAGCCCATTCCTTATCCCTTCCTCAACCGTGTCTACACCGTATAGGGCCTCAGCCTCTACAACGTATAGGCCTGTATAGACGTACGCCCCTAGAGGTTTCCCTGTGGAGGGGTCTCCGTTGTAGGCTCCATGAGCCCTGATTATAACGATCCCGTACTTGCCCATTGCAACGAGCTGGTCTAGGGTGGCGTTCCTCCCCTTATATACGTCTACACTGAAGCCCGCCTCCTCAAAAGCCCTAACAATGTGATCGAGTACTTCATCGTCTGGGAACTCCCGGTACAGGGAGTCGTAAATGAGGACCGTCCTTGACACGTTGCCGAGCGTGATCCCCCCTATCCCGGCGTGGCCGGTTGTAGTAGTGGTTGTGGTGTGTGCTTCTCCTCCGCCATTGGAGGGTCCCGTGTGGCCCCCTAGAATAGTGTAGACGGCGATACCCGCCACTACTAGGATGGCTATTATGATTGCTGTAAGACCGCGCTTGCCCGCCACTGTACTTCAGCTCCAGGAGTGCACTGGTGCGGGGGGTGGGATTTGAACCCACGCAGGCCTACGCCATCGGGTCCTCAGCCCGACCCCTTTGGCCAGGCTCGGGCACCCCCGCACCCGTCCTTCAATCATATAACTGGGCCCGGGTTTATTAATCGTGCTATTCCTTAGATGGGGAGACCCTTCCCTCCCTGTGTCTCCTACTTTTTAACCCGTATGGGGGTGCGGGAATACTGGTATCTGGTGGGTGTAGGGGCGTCGTCGGCGTTACGGTGAAGTAGTGTGGGAGTGTTAGAGTTCCTGGCAGCCATCTCAGAACAGGTTCCCTACAGTAGAGAAGCCGGTTCCTAGGCCGAGCCTTTACAGGAGGCTGGCCTGGACAGGGATAATCCTAGTACTATACCTGGTTATGGCTAACATCCCCCTCTACGGGATACCCGCCCAGGCCACGGAGACCAGCGTCTCGCTCCAGAGGATCATATTCGCTAGCAGCGCCGGGAGCCTCATGGAGCTCGGCATAGGCCCGATAGTCACGGCTGGCCTCATCCTCCAGGTCCTCGTCGGCGCGAAGCTCATCGACATAGACTTGAACAACCCAGAGGACAGGAAGACCTTCACTGCGGCGCAGAAGAGCCTCGCCATACTCTTCGCAATATTTGAGGCCACAATGTATGTTATAGGGAACAAGTACTGGCAGGGGACGGGCATCACTCCCAGCTGGGGTGTGAAGCTCCTCGTAATCCTACAGCTCTCGTTCGCAGCATTCCTGGTCCAATTGTTCGACGAGATGCTCCAGAAGGGCTGGGGGATCGGGAGCGCGATAAGCCTGTTCATCCTCGCTGGAGTTGCCCACCAGGTGTTCTGGAGCTTCCTGGGCTACGTGCCGAGAGTCGCAGAGACCTACGGGTTCATACCAGCACTGATCAAGGAGAGGAGCCTCCTCCTAATAGCCCGGCCAAACGGATACCCCGACCTAACAGGCCTGCTGGCTACGGTGGCGATGATCCTCTTCCTAATATACGTCCAGGCTATGAGGGTTGAGATCCCTGTTACCTCGGCTAGACTTAGGGGTATTAGGACGAGGGTCCCCCTCCAGTTCATGTACGTGACCAACATACCCATCCTACTAGTCGGTATAGCCGTGGCAGACCTCCAGTTATTCAATGGAATAATACAGAACCTCGCCGGCCCCACCAGCACGTGGGCCCGCTACTACCAGGATTTCGTATACTATGTGACCCCGCCTAGAGGAATAATCCCAGCCATAAGCGACCCCCTGAGAACGGTCACCTTCACAGTATCCTGGACGATCCTCGCCGTCGCCTTCGGATTCATGTGGGTCGAGCTGGCCGGCCTGAACCCAAGGGATCAGGCTGAGAGGCTTATTGAGAGCGGGATGGAGGTCCCCGGTATGAGGAGGAATCCTAGAGTGCTCGAGTCGATCCTGGCGAAGTACATTTACCCGCTAACCCTCCTCTCCAGCCTCATAGTGGCGGCGATAGCTATAGTGGCCGATATATTCGGGGCTTATGGAACGGGAACCGGTATACTGCTGGCTGTCGGAATTATAAACCAGTACTATATGATGATATCATACGAGAGGGCTCTCGAGACATACCCGCTGCTCCGGAAGTTGCTCGGAGAAGGGTGATGAGGATGAGGCATCCATTCAAGGTCGTAATAGTGACGGGGGTTCCCGGTGTTGGGAAGACCACGGTAATCAGTCACTTGAAGGAGATCGCCGCGGAGAAGGGCCTCAAAGTTGAGGTAGTCAACTTCGGCTCATTCATGCTCAACTACGCGGTGAAGGAGGGTATAATCGAGGATAGGGATAAGATCAGGACCCTCCCACTGAGGAAGCAGCTAGACCTCCAGGCTAGGGCTGCGAAGGCGATAATAGAGTATGCTGGGGAGAAGCTTGGGAGCGAGGGCTTTTTGGTTATAGATACTCATGCCCTCGTTAGGACTGTGGCGGGCTACTGGCCTGGTCTACCAAAGCACGTCATAGACCAGTTGAAGCCAGACATGATTGCGGTCATTGAGGCTCCCCCCGAGGTTGTAGCGGGCAGGCAGGCTAGGGATAAGACTAGGTATAGGGCTGACTTCGGCGGCGTGGAGGGTGTGAGGAGGCTTATGGAGTATGCTAGGGCCGCCAGCTTCGCCAGCGCAGTATTCTACGCCTCAACTGTTGCGATAATCGAGAACTTGGAGGGGCAGGCTGAGGAGGCTGCGAGGCAGCTGCTATCCTACATGGAGAACCTCTAGGTGTAGGCTTTGGATCCGACCCCCCTACTGGTGCTCGTAACCCCACTAGTTCTCTCTCTTTCAGCAGCCTACACGTATAGGAGTATCTACCCTTACGAGCAGGTAAAGAGAGCAGTTGATAAGATGACGGAGTATAGGCTGATGAAGGCTAAGCTGGGCTCGGGCAAGAGGGCTAGGAAGAAGCTTAAGGCTATGGAGCCCGAGTATAGGAGGGCTAAGAGGATAATCACGAGGAGCATACTTGTAAAGATGACTCTCCTCCTAATATCATACATGCTGGGAAGCATACTGGTATTCGTATACGTCCCAGCGGTTCCGGCTCCCTTCAGCCTCCCGCCCTTAACCGTCTCGGCCGATGGAGGATACTATATTGTATCGGCCCTGCTGTACTTCCTAGTCTATGTTGTCGTCTTCCTAGCGATACGCGATACCTTCTTATAGCGTCCCTGCATCCGATACTCTAATGAAGGGTGCCGGAGCCATGGTGAGGCCCGCCCTGAGGAGCAGGAGCCTCAGGAGGGTGAAGAGGAGGACTCCAGGCGGGAGGGTCGTCACCTTATATGAGAAGAGGAAGCCAGGCCCCGCCCGCTGTGCTAGGTGCGGTAGGCCGCTGGCAGGAGTCCCCAGGTACAGGCCCAACGTGATAAGAAACATGAGTAAAACGTCGAAGAGGCCGGAGAGGCCCTATGGTGGTGTGCTTTGCCCATCGTGCCTTGCAGAGCTCCTAAGAGAAGCGATAATAGGAGGCCAGTCATAGTAGTCTCCGGCCCCCCAGGCTCTGGCAAGTCCACATACGCTAGGCGCCTGGCCAGCGATTTCTGCCTCGACTACCTCACCACAGGAGACATATTCAGGTCTATGGCTAGAGAGATGGGTATATCGCTGGAAGAGCTGAGCAAGCTGGCAGAGAGAGATCCCAGCATAGACCTTGCGATCGATAAGGAGACGGTTGAAAGGGCTAAGAAGGGTGGAGTAGTGATAGACAGCCACCTGGCCGGCTGGGTACTATCTACTACAGCCGATGTCAGGATACTGGTGAACGCCAGCTTCCCTGTCAGGGTGGAGAGGATAGCCTCGAGGGAGGGGAGACCCTTGGATGAGGTGCTCGTGGAGACGGGAGTTAGGGAGTTCAGCCAGTGGATGAGGTTCAAGGCATACTACGGATATGATACCCAGGCTACCAGCGCGTTCGACCTGGTGATTGATAATACCATGCTAGGTGTTGAGGAAACGTATAGGGTCATCAAGGGCTATGTAGAGTATAAGCTCCGGGCTCTAGGATACGAGGTCGGGAGACTAGTGTAGCAGTCATTTTAATATTCTCACTGCACAGCCCAACTGGGAGTGGGGTGGATTCGAGTGCCCGCGATAGAGGTTGGGAGGCTCTGTGTGAAGCTGTACGGTAGAGAGGCCGGCAGGAAATGCGTAATCGTCGACATAATAGATGAGAACTTCGTCCTAATAACAGGGCCCAAGCAGCTGACTGGAGTAAGGAGGAGGAGGGCCAACGTCGACCATATTGAGCCGCTGGACAAGAAGATCGAGATAAGCAAGGGGGCAAGCGATCAAGAGGTCCTCGACGCTTTAACAAAGGCTGGCCTAATCCAGTTCATGCAGGAGAAGGTCAAGCCCGCCCCCGCCATATAATCCTAGACACGTGCATCCCCGCATCCCTTAAACGATCCAAGCCCCTTCTGGCCTAAACCTATTTGAGACCCATTAGCGACTCCATACTCCCAGGTGGTGGAATGAATGACTGACGTCACCAGTGAGGGGAGAGAGTTTATACAGTCACTCGACGAGTTCTGCGGCTATAATAGGAAGTGGCTCGTGAAGATAGATGAGCCAACAGATGAAAAGTACGGGTTCATACCTACGAAGAGGCCTATAGACAAGTATATCGAGTATGGCGTCATAAACCTTGACAAGCCCCCGGGACCGACGAGCCACGAGGTGGTCGCTTGGATAAAGAGGATGTTCAACATTAAGCGGGCAGGGCACGGGGGGACCCTAGAGTCCCTCCCGGGTAAGCTACTAGCTTCCCGGAGGGGCGGGGATACCCCAAGGTAACTGGTGTCCTGCCCGTAGCCCTGCAGAGGATGACAAGGATAGTTGGAAGCGTCATACACAGCGATAAGGAGTACGTGTGCGTAATGCAGCTGCACGCTCCCGTCGAGGAGGAGAGGCTTAGGGAAGTGTTGAATGAGTTCGAGGGCGTCATCTACCAGAGGCCTCCACTACGTAGCAGTGTTAAGAGGGCGCTGCGGAAGAAGAGGGTGTACAAGATCGAGCTCCTCGAGTATACGGGGAAGTATGCACTCCTCCATATATGGTCTGAGGCGGGGACATACATGAGGAAGATCTGCTGGGACGTCGGCCTAGTTCTCGGCACGGGGGCCCACATGAGGGAGCTGAGGAGGATCCGGACCGGCCCCTTCACCGAAGAACGCGGCCTGGTTAGAATGCAGGATATAGCTTATGCACTAATAAGGTATAGAGATGAGGGAAAGGAGGACCTCCTCCGCAAATATGTTCTTCCAGGCGAGTACTCAGTATGCCACCTACCAAAAGTCGTAGTAAGGGATAGCGCTGTAGAGAGTATAGTGAACGGAGCCATGCTAGCTGTGCCTGGTATAGCAATGCTTCATGAGGGGATAGAGAAGGGGGACACTGTAGCCCTTCTCACTTTGAAGGGAGAGCTAATCGGTCTAGCTAGGGCTGAGATGTCGTCCGAGGAAATACTCTCTGCTGAGAGGGGTATAGCCTTCAAGCCGAGGAGGGTGATAATGGAGCCAGGCCTCTATCCTCGCATGTGGAAGGCTAAAGGCGGCTCTTAATCGACAATGGTGTAGAAGGGTTGGGAGGTCTCAAGCATCGAGTCATGAAAGGCTTGAAGTGGGGGGTCGAAGCTTTCATCCTAATCCTACCCCTGGCACTCATATCTATCTTGTACGAGTACTCGAGGAGCCTAGCCTACAAGATTGATCTGGCTATAGATTATAATGCTCCGCTCTTACTTGAAAAGTACCTTTTCGGTGCCCCTCTGGCGGTTTATTTCCAATCGTTCTCCTGGGAGCCTCTCAACGTGTTCTTTTCGGTCATATACTCGCTCCATCCATTATATTTCATATTATTATTATTGTTTATTTTGGTTTTGGATAGGACGGTATACAAACATGCTCTCATCTCAGTCACAGTCGCTAGCACAGTCGCTATAGCATTCTACATACTATGGCCTGTGGCTCCCCCATGGATAGCGGTGCCTGGTATAACGAGGATGCCCAACTATTTATTCCGGGTAATAGGAAGGAGTACTTCAATAGACCCCAACGCATACGCAGCTATGCCAAGCATGCATGTCGCGTATTCCTACTTCTTCGCATACTACTCCATAATAGTCTCAGGGGAGAGAAGGGGGTGGAAATGGCTGGTGTGGGGCGGGAGGCTCATGGCCCTCCTAATGCCCATAACAGTCATCTACACTGGTAACCATTACCTCCTAGACGTCTTCATGGGACTCCTCATAGCAATGTTATCCTTGGAAGCCGCCAATATAGTATATAGGAGGCTTCAGCCCTCATGGATCGTGTTTATGAGACAGTCATAGCATATGACGGGAACTCGTAGTCTTTGAAGGGACCCTACGAAGTATAGGTCTACATCCATGGAGGGCACTTCGAAGAGATATCCCGACACAGTAACGTTGGCAGGGATAGGGTTATCATTAATCACGTTAACAACGATCCTGCTAATAATGAGATTATTATTAGACCCTGGTACAGGTAGAAGGATGTAGTCGTCAGACCCTGCATGTCTAGTAGTCTCGTAGTAGATGACATCATTCCAGGCGAACTCCTTGACATCTAGGTAGAGTGATGAAATATTACTCGAAACGTGGATTAGAACGGCGATGCTCGAATTAGTAATATTGAACCTGTAATCCATGGGGAGTATGACTCCTTCCCCAGGGGGAAGTATACGGTATATGGTGAGGTTACGCGCGTACATGTGTGGCTCATCCCTTCTCAGCTCTTCTACCAGCTTTACTGGTGAGCCCTCCGGCTTCCTCTCTACAACTGCCTCCTGGATATAGGATTCAAGGTAAGTCACGGTTCTCTCCGGCATCACATGGACTACTATGCTGGAATCAAGGTAGGGGGAAACGGTGATCCCCGATAGGCCCAGATCTATGCTTGTATTCATTCCTCCATGGTTTAACACTATTCTGCTTAAATAGTAGGTGTTACCATTGAAAGTATTATTCACGAGGAGCTTGCACTCAAGGCTATTCATTTCCAGCAGGCAATAACCCTTGACGCCAGGAGCCTCCGGGTTCGCAGCTTGCTCCGGCTTTTCTCCCCTACTGGAGAATGAATAGAACATGAAAGCTAGGATGGATGCCGCGATCACGGCTAGCGCAAGGTAGTAGAGTCTCCGATTATTCTCCAATTCTGTTCCCCGTAGCGGTTTCTAGAGTTGGTGAAGATTGGCGCCGGGGGTGGGATTCGAACCCACGCCCCCCGTATGGGGGAACGGGTCTCAAGCCCGTCCCCTTGGTCCGCTCGGGCACCCCGGCGCCCGGTCCTAGCCCGATACTGGATGGGCAACGTCTATAGAAGTATTATCTGGCTACCCCTTTATTATTAACACGTCTACCGGGGACTTTTCAACTATTTTCTTAGTAATACTCCCTAGAATAAATCTTTCTAAACCAGAGAGCCTCCTTTTACCCAGCACTATTAGGTCGTAGCCCTCCTGGACAGCGAAATCTATTATAGTATCGGAAGGCTCTCCTACAACGACCTCCACAGTAACGTGCTCAACTCGCGTCTCTTTCTTCAATTCTTCAGCTAGTTCGCCTAGCCTCTTCCTGGAAGACTCGAGTAGGGGGGTAGTATCTATGATCTCCGGTGTCATCAATTCGCCTAGGAAGGCCGTTGGTGGGGGGATAACTGTTATCAGGGTGAGCTCCGCCCCACTATTCTTGGCGAGTTCAGCAGCCCTCCTAGCGGCTCTTAGGGAAGCATCGCTAAAATCTACGCCAACAAGTATCTTCTTATACATGTTAATCCATCCCTATATTATAGTATAGGGGCTGGTGGATATTAGTCTATGGACTACCTCCTTGTGCAAGAGACGGTATTAGGGCCAAATCCTAATACTTTCTGCTTGGATCCCTCTAGCGCCCGAGGGGTGGGAGAGGAAGAATCATAATCGCTTAATACTACTAGTAGTGATGCCCCGGATGTAGAGCGCCACGAAACCGAACCCCCTTCGCTGGGGGATGCGGATGGCTCGTGTTGCTGAAGGGGCGTAGGATTCATTGCGGGATGATGTAATCGAGGTAACCGGAGTAGGTGACGACGTTATCCCCGTCTGACCGTGCAGGGGTGGAGTGTGTTGGCGTGCAAAGCATACTCGGTGGCTACGATCTGGCTTCGCGAGGGGGTCCCGTGGACTAGGACCCTCCGTGAGCTGGCAAGTCACGGCAAGATTACGGCTAAAGACGAGATTAATCGCAGGATCGTGGTTGAAGTCCCACTGGTAAATATAGGTAGAGTAATAGAACTGATATCCCGTGTAGCCTCTGCTGAAGTCTTCGAGGTCAAAGTATCCTGTAGGGGGGATAAGGACCTCCCCAGTGAGGGAAGGTGGAGGATCATATCGCGAAAGCCAAGGCTAGTCGCCTACGGGATTATAAGGGGGAGGTATGTCTTCGCTGAGAAGATACGCGGCTCAACCATATTCAAACTTGGTAGGCGCTCCCGGGCAACTATACCGCCAAGCATCCTACCAGCATCCGCATTCCAGTTCTCGGGGAAAGAACTATTAGGAATAATCGAGGAACTGAACAGACTCGTCGAGATGCTATCCAGGTGATGCTTCATGCCGATAGCGGGGGCTGACTTCGTCATTGACGTGATAATAGCGCTGCTAGGCGGAGCATTAATAGGCTTAGAGAGGGAGAGGGCCCAGTTAAAGCCTTCTAAAGCCAGCCCTAAGACCAGCACAATGCCGGGTATGAGGAGCTTCGGCCTCCTAAGCATCTACGGGGCGGTGGCAGGGTATATTTCACAGAATCTCGCCGTGGAATTATATGGGGGGAGCTTTATCCTACCCCTCTCCTTCCTAGCCCTCATACTGATAGTGGTGGTTCACGCCTATACACGAATGGTTAAGCAGAGAGTACTCGGCATGACAACCTACCTGGTAATGTTCATCACATTCCTCGTGGGATTCCTAGCTGGCTTAGGCCTCCTCCTAGAATCGGCTTCACTAAGCGTTATCGTGACACTAGTCCTAGCATTAAAGTATCCGGCTGAGAGGCTCGCCTCTGAAATAAGCTATGGCGAGATCCTGGCAATGCTCGAGGTCGCCGCCATATCGCTAGTGATAGGCCCCATTGTCCACTCCTACTCTCAAGAGTCGGGATTAGACATAATCTACAAGGTATACGTATTCTTCGCCATTGTCCTCCTCCTATCATTCATAAGCTACGCGGCAGCAAAAATATGGGGCGGAAAAGGTATCCTATACGCCGCAGGCCTTGGGAGCCTCGTGAACAGCGAGGCAACTATTGGCGGGATCACACTACTTATAGGCGAGATCGAAGACAAGCGTTTAAGGAAGAACCTATTATCAGCAGCGGTCAAAATAATACTGGCAGTGCTGCAAATAAGGGCGGCCAGTCTAATACTCATTGCCCTATACATATTCACAGGAACCATTAGCACGGTAGCGGCGATGGCAACCCTGATTCTAATCCTAGTCCACCTCGCAATATCCCTGGGAAGGGTAAAATTAGAGGGAGAAAGCGAGAAGAGAATTATAACCCTCAAGAGCCCTCTCTCATGGTCCCTGGCGTTAAAGAGTGCTTTTGCCTACCTACTGCTAACCATTACTTTCCAGCTAATAGGGAGATTCCAAAACCTGCTACCTCTCGACATAGCTACACTAGGCATATCAGCCCTTGGAGGCCTAGTAAACGCGACGGCGACAATACTATCCCTGGCAACGGTCTATGGAGAGATACCTGCACGTTTGGCTCTATCCGGAATGTTCCTATCAATAGCAACAGCCTCGCTCAACAAGATCCTATATGCGGACATGTCGAAACTCTCGCGTGATGAAGCGTCACTCATACTCCGCTG
The DNA here is from genome assembly GCF_055382595.1 of Thermodiscus maritimus. Taxonomy (NCBI): domain Archaea; kingdom Thermoproteati; phylum Thermoproteota; class Thermoprotei; order Acidilobales; family Acidilobaceae; genus Thermodiscus; species Thermodiscus maritimus. The sequence goes on along the minus strand of NZ_AP042434.1, from coordinate 301,981 downwards.
GAGTATAATTGAATCGCTGTTCCCCCTTATTCTCAGCATACTAATCTATGCATACCCATAGCATATTAATAATAAAAATAACTTTAAAATTTAAAATTAATATACTCGCGGAGCCCTCATATTACCCCCACTCGCAGCGAATTAATAATAAAGTGCAGAATGAAACGAACCAAAATATGAAATGACAGCCACCAGTAATATTCAAGATACTTGCCAGTAGGGAAATTATGTTAAAAACTCATGGTGCGGGGGGTGGGATTTGAACCCACGCAGGCCTACGCCATCGGGTCCTAAGCCCGACCCCTTTGGCCAGGCTCGGGCACCCCCGCACCCGTCATTATAAGCTAGACTCGGCGGGGGGTGTTTAAGAGGATTACGCCTCTTCCCCCTCGTATTCCTCCCCCTCTTCTACCTCCTCAGCGGGGATGAGGGCTAGTATCTCTCTGACTACTTTCTGAGCCTCTCTCTTCTCAGCGTTTCTAGCATTACTGATTAACTCTGATACATGTCTTTCAATATACTCGTCTAAGTCTCCTTCGACCTCGACTGTTGTGCGCTTCAACACCATAGGAGTGGGGTCTGTTATAGCTCCACGGACTACTGCTGATCCATCTAGTGGTGTGACTAGAAGTGCTCCTACTCTAATGTTATTGTATAGCAGCTCGTATACAATGTCTCCCGTATCGGTTTCACCCAGCTTTCTAGCCTCGATCGCGATCTCGCCCCTCATGTATTCCTCTGCTTTTGCCAGGGATTCCTTTACCTTTGGCTCGATCTCCTCGTCGGGGATCCTCTTCCAAGCCTGTATCTGAAGCGTATCAAGCCTCCACACTATATTTGGTGGTTCAACATCGTATTCGATAGCTATCCTGACTACGTCGCCCTTGTCGATCATGAGCCTGTTGACGAGGATCTCGAATAACAGCCTGTTTAGTTCAGCAGCGGCTCTAGCTACATCGCTGTTTGACAGCTCTCCCTTCTTAATACTGTCTCTAAGCTGTGCGAATAGGACCCGTCTAACCTTATCGGCGTAGCCTCCCGCGATCACCAGCCCCGTTCTTAACGTGTATGAGGCCAACCACGATCACCCTAATACTAATATCATTCAACGTTATTAATTACCTTTGCGGAGTAAACTCCTCCAGCTTGATCGAGACTAACAATAAATCCTTCAAACCCGGTATTTTAACTCAGCCCGGTCCCGACAGGGCGTGGTGCCCTTGGGTGACGAGCCGACCACCGGAGGAGAGAGCCTCGAGGGGCGATGATCACGTGGAGAAACGCTGCTATAGTTGCAAATATTGGAGGCCCCACGTCCACTATCCCTTCATAGGCTACTGCGACCTCCACGGCAGACTAACTATGGAGGACTACTCCTGCGACAAGTGGGAGGAGTTAAAAATAAACGACCACGAATTCTACTGGTGCTCCACCTGCAAGACTAGAATAATTGGAGAAGAGGCAATTAGGCTTCGTGAGAAAGGTCATAGGGTGCATAGGGGTGCGTATATTGACCCAGATATTAGAGAGGAACTATATAGTGTGTTCTAGCACCCCTTTACATGAATGGAGTGGGTGAAGCGGTATTGAATGATCCCGAGTTACTATTCCTTATAGGAGGCCCACAGGGCGGCGGGATCGAATCCGCCGGTCAAATCGCCCTCAAATCACTAGTCCTCAAAGGATACGCGGTCATCGGAACACGGGACTATAAAAGCAACATTATGGGGGCCCACAGCTATTATACTATAAGAGCATCGTTCAGGAGGCCTGGAGCCATACACTTCCCAGTAGACGCTGCAGTAGCTCTTGACGCAGAGAGCCTATTAACGCACTTCAACGATGTAAGAGAGGGAGGTATACTAGTCTATGATTCCGGCTCGCTCAATACGAAGATAGACACTATACAGCCCATGGAGCAGGCGTTGAAGAATAGGCTGAAGAGCCTCTTCGCATCCAAAGGACTACCGCCCATAGCTGAGAGTGCAGCGAAGCTAGCGGAGGAGAATGGTGTTAAGCTTATAGGCTTACCCATGAGGGAACTCGTGAGGAAGCTGGCTGAGAGGACAGGTGCCAGCCTCACATCCGTTGCTAAGGCCGTTAACACTATGGGTGTAACTACACTACTCTACCTTATGGGTGTCGAGCCCTCCTTCATTGAGAAGGGGATAGCTAGTCATTTCGCGGCGAAGAAGAAGGTTGCAGACATAAACGTGGAGGCCGCAAAGCTCGCAGTAGAATATGTTGACTCTAACTTTGGAGGGCCTAAGGGGTTCCTCCCAGACGGTCCCAATACGGGGAAGAAGGTGATGCTAGCCACCGGCAACGATATGGTTGCTATGGGTAAGATCACCGGCGGCTTAACCTTCCAGAGCTACTACCCGATAACACCGGCAAGCGACGAGGCTATATACATGGAGAGGTTCAGGTACAACGAGCTCACAGAGGAGGCGAGGGAGAAGCTTGGGATACCCAAGCTGGGCACTGTAATAGTTCAGACCGAGGATGAGCTATCAGCGATAATGATGGCTATAGGCGCAGGCTCCGCGGGGGCACGGGCTGCAACCAGCACCAGCGGCCCCGGCTTCGCCCTCATGAATGAGGCCATAAGCCTCGCCATAATGGCGGAGGTACCCGTTGTATTAACGATTTGGATGAGGGGAGGCCCCAGCACAGGATTGCCAACAAAGGAGGGCCAGCAAGACCTCCTACACGCAATGTTCTCGGGCCACGGAGACAACCCCAAGATAGTCCTTGCTAGCGGAGACCATGTGGAGGCGTTCTACGACGCTGTGAAGGCACTCAACTGGGCGGAGAAGTATCAGACCCCAGTAATCCACCTGCTAGACAAGTACCTAGCCAGCACAACAACCTCCCTCTATCCTGAAGAGATAGACCCGTCTAGGGTAGTGATAGATAGAGGAGAGAGGCTGGAGGAGCCGCCGAGCGACTACAAGCGCTACAAGATAACCGAGAGCGGGATAAGCCCATTCGCCCCTATAGGCTCGAGGGAGATGATACTCACAGGCCTAGAGCACACTGAGGAGGGATTCCCCACAGAGGATCCCGTGGTAAGAGATGAGATGATGGCTAAGAGGAGGAGAAAATTCCAGACCATCGCCAAGGAGATCCCGCCAGAGGAGAAGGTGGTACTCCACGGGGACCCGGATGCTAAGATCACCCTAGTCTCCTGGGGCTCGACAAAGCCGATAATACTAGAAGCCCTCAAGCTACTAGAGGAGAAGGGAGTGAAGGCAAACTTCCTCCAGATCAGGCTCTTCTACCCGTTCCCCGCCAAGGAGGTCTTAGATGTCTTAACCAGGGCCGAGACCGTGATCAATATAGAGCAGAACGACCTCCTACAAGCCGCGTTCCTCATAAGAGGCTTCACAGGATTCAGCATTAAGCACCACGTGAAGAAGCTAAACGGGAGGCCCCTGTGGGACACGGAGGTGGCCCAGGCTGTTTTGGAGATCCTTGAGACTGGAAAGGAAGAGGTGGTGGTGAAGGGTGGCGCGTAGCTGGATGGATTATAAGACCCCTGCGTGGGTCCAGTGGTGCCCTGGATGTGGTAACTTCGGTATACTAGCAGCCCTGCAGAGGGCGTTTGCCGAGCTCGACATAGAGCCGAGCAAGCTCGCCGTAGTATCCGGTATTGGATGCTCAGGGAGATCCTGCTACTACATTAAGGGCTCTAACATGCACGTCCTCCATGGTAGAGCGATACCGGCGGCTACAGGGATCAAGCTAGCTAATCCAAGTCTAACAGTGGTGGCGCTCGGCGGAGACGGCGACATGCTGGGTATAGGTGTAGAGCACTTCGTATCAGTTGGGAGGAGGAACATAGACATAACAGTGATCGTACATGATAACTCAGTATACGGGCTGACCAAGGGCCAAGCGGGCCCCACTCTACCGGCTTGGGTGCAGACGAAGGCCCTCCCAGGCCCCAACCTGCACGACAACATTAATCCAGTCCTCCTAGCCTTCGCCAGCGGCTACACTTTCATAGCCAGAGGATACGCCTATCACGTGGAGCAGACCAAGGAGCTGATAAAGCAGGCGATTGAGCACAAGGGGACGAGCCTAGTCCAAATACTACAACCATGCCCCACATACAACAATATCATGACCAAGCGCTGGTATGAGGAGAGGATATACTACCTGCACGAGGAGGAGCCCGACTGGGATCCGCTTGTATCAACCTACGACGAGTATCTAGAGAAGATGCCGAGGATACTCCTAAAGCTAGTCGAGTGGGGCGACAAGATACCGCTTGGAGTATTCTATAGGAACATAGCAAAAGACACCTTCGAGGACAGGCTCAGCAAGATAATACTAAACTATAGAGAGATGCCGCCAGGCAAGAGGCCTGTGCACGTCGACGGGAAGCCACTAGTAAATCCATGGGATATATTCAAGGAGAAGGTCCTAGAAGCATAGCGCATCTAAACCCTCAAACCCTCCTATTTTAACACAATGGGAGCGGTAAGTATGCCTAGAAAGCTGAGCGACTACTTCGACGACGCGAAGAGGGGTACTCCTGTAAGCCAGCGTAGGATTGACGAGAAGGATATAAAAAGGATAGTGGAGTTAACAGTAGCAGAATTCCTCCAGCCCATACTGGGAGAGCTGAACGAGCTAAAGGAGGCAGTGAAACGGGTTGAGGAGAAGCTAGAGAGGATAGAGGAGCGCCTAGATAAGAGCGTGGAGTCAGCAGGCAGGGGAGGACACAGTCCCAGCACCCGCGTGAGGGATCCTCTAGCAAAGAAGGTTCTAGAAGCAGTCGAGAAGGAGAGGTGCATATACGCCAGCACATCGAGGTCGAAGCTTAAGATAAGCGGCTATACACTCCTAGATGTTGCAAGAAGGCTGGGATTGGAGATAATTGACCTGGAAGGCGACTACTGCGTAATGTCCAGGCAAGGCTATGAGGAATTCAGGCGGAAGCTCTCAGAGGTCAAGACGAGTGACCCGGAGGAGGCGGCTAACAAGATGGGCATATACAGGGACCTCTTCACTAGGCTTAGAAGGGCGGGTACAGTATACTTCGACGCCTCAACGAAACAGTGGAGGCTACTAAAATAACCCTCCTTTCACTCCGCACTCCAAACAGGGTGCTATAATGGGCTACCGCCTATACGCCGACAATAGGGGAGTGCCGGGCGGAGTAGTAATAGTGTATTTGTCGGACGACGATGTAGTGGGAAGGGTAGAGAGGGACGAGGAGAAAGGAATAGTTTTGAGGGTCCCCGAAATCCTCTCTGAAGGAACCCTTGTAGGTGAGGAGGAGGCGCTGGAAGCGATTATGAAGGCGGACGTAGCAGTACTCTATGGGAAGCGGATCGTTGAACTAGCCGTAGAGAAGGGACTGGTTGCTAAAGACTCTATTCTATGGGTTAATGGTCTCCCACACGTTCAAGTATTCAAGTTCCCCTACTAGCCGAGTTAACCCACGCTGTACTGGAAGGAGGATCCTCCCGCCTCGCTATGGCTTTATAGAGCACGGTATGCTGGTTGACTATACGGGAGATAACACATCTTATAATTGTAGGAGGAGAATCCTACACAGTTATGGAATACCCTTGGTGAACGAGTATGGGAGACATAGTTGTACTCGTAAAGCCAGCGCTCAACCCCGACATGGTTAGATCTAAGCCTGACGGAACAGTCGACCTCGACGCAATCCCGTTAAAGCTCGACGACATCGACGCCAACGCACTCTTCGAGGCACAGAACCTCAAGAAGGCTCTTGGAGGAAAGGTCGCAGCCATACTAGTCTTGACCTGGGGGCCTTCAAGTAAGAGGTCCAAGGACCTTAGGATGGTTGCGCAGGAGGCCCTTGCTAGGGGGGCTGACGAGGCCCACATAGTTGCTGACGACTCAATCATCCCGGGCGATCCATTAACAACTGCCTCAGCAGTGATAGCTACTATTAAGAAGGCCGGGCTCAACCCGGACCTCATACTTGTAGCTGAGGCTTCAATAGATCAAACCACAGGGCAGATCGCGGGCAGAGTCGCAGGCATGCTTGGGCTCCCATTCATAAGCTTCGCGAGGAAGCTAGAGGTTAAGGATGGAAAGATCATAGCGGAGAGGGATCTAGAGGAGCACGTGGAAGTAGTCGAGGCCCCGATGCCTGCAGTTGTAAGCGTGACCCAGGAGATCAACGAGCCCAGGCCTCCCACACTCATACAGATTAGGAGGGCGGGCAAGAAGCCCCAGAACTACTATACTGTAGCTGACCTAGAAGGCGTCGTGAAGCCCGTTAAGGAGGGGCTGGAGTACAAGATACTCACCGTCTCGAGAAAGCAGGTGATAATTGAGGGCGACACTCTCGAGGAGATCGCTGAGAAGCTGATCGAGGCCCTCGAGAAGGAGGGTGTCCTCAAGTAGGAGGGGGTGAATGGGTATGGTGAAGGCGCTCATAGTTGGATCCAGTATACCCGAGATCAAGGAGTCTCTTGGAGCAGTCTCCCAGGCAGGGGAGAAGGTTATCCTAGCTTATGGGAATGCTGCGGAGGACGAGCAGCTACAGCAGCTGGGATTCAAAGTCTATAGGCTCAAATCCAGCCACCCCGACCATATAGTGGCGGCGGTTGAGAAGGTCTACGACGAGTTCAAGCCGGACATCGTGATTGGATGGATAACCAAGAACAACAGGGCTGCACTCTCATACTTCGCTGGAAAACGCGGTCTTCCAATGCCTACGGATGTGACAAGCCTCGAGATCAAAGAGGACTCTATAATATACACGAGGGGATTCCTCAGCGAGAGGGCCATAGCTAAGGAGAAGGTACCCCTACCCGCTATAGTATTGATCAACCAGAAGGTCTTCAAGCCCTTCGAGCAGGCCGGTCAGGCTGAGATAGTTGACCTGACTCCAGCCGGAGAGACTGTGAAGCTAGTTGAGGTAAAGAAGAAGGTTCTCAGCGGAATTAATCTGGAGGAGGCAGAGATAATAGTTGGCGTAGGGAGAGGATTTAAGAAGAAGGAGGACCTAGAACTAGCATTCAAGCTCGCAGAACTCCTAGGAGCACAGGTAGGAGCTTCAAGGCCAATAGCTGCCGACTACAAGTGGCTGCCAGAAGACGCTTGGATAGGTATAAGCGGTAAGAGGGTCTCCCCCAAACTCTATATAGCAATAGGCATAAGCGGGGCCCCACAGCACATGGCGGGAGTAATGAACTCAAAGATAATAGTAGCAGTCAACAAGGACAAGACTGCCCCGATATTCAAGCAGGCAGACTATGGGGTTGTCGCCGACCTATACCAGTTCCTACCAGTACTGATAAAGAAGCTGGAGGAGAGGAGGAAGTAGCGATACACTTAGACCCAACACCAAACCTATTATCCATTAATACCAATCAGCCCCCAGTTCTTTTTCAACCCGGGTTCCAGGGGTGGTCGAAGCATCCAGCGTGGCATGCCAGCCAATACCCGGGTTAACCATTACACTCCTAGCAATACTACTACTCGTACTCTTCCTACCATTCAAGTCCAAGAAGGTTGAGGAGAACCTAGAGCCCTTCTTCCTCCTAATGGGAATAATAGCGATTACAGCCAACTACCTCTTCGGAGAGACCACTATTCAAGAAATCCATATGGTGGCGAAGAAGGCTCTCATAACACCAGTATCCATATCTGGGATGCCAATCGGAATAACACAGGTTGTCTTCATATTCGGCCTCCTATTCTACTACTTCCACAAATGGATCTACCGAGGCCTCGATGCCATGATCAAGAAGATAGGATTCACCGCGTTCGCATTCGTTATAGTCCTATTCTTCGGGCTAACATCAAGCATAATCTCTGTAATAGTAACGGCGGTAATACTAGCTGAGCTCGCGGCAGCCCTGAAAATGGAGAGGGCTGCAAAGGTAGAGTTCGTTGTACTTGCCTCCTTCGCTGTAGGATTAGGGGCAGCACTCACACCGGTGGGAGAGCCTCTCAGCACCATAGTTGTTTCCAAGCTGGAAGAGAGCTTCGACTACCTCCTAAGAATACTTGGAGTCTACGTTATCTCTGGAGTAATCCTGGTAGCAGCTTACACCGCATACAAGATTAAGCGGGGAGGAGTTAGAATCTACGGTGTCGAAGCGACCTACGGAGAGAGCCTGAGAAGCGTGATAGAGAGGACCATACGCGTATACATCTTCGTAGCCGCCTTAGAATTGCTGGGGCACAGCTTCTCATACCTAGCCTACTGCTACTTCAGCAAGATACCTCCATGGGCCCTGTACTGGCTCAACACCATAAGCGCAGTAGTCGATAATGCAACACTAGCAGCGGCTGAGATCAACAAAGCCCTCACAGTCGAGCAGATAAGGAGTGCATTAATGAGCCTCCTCATATCCGGTGGAATGCTGATACCAGGAAACATACCAAACATAGTTGCAGCAGGGAGGCTTAAGATAACGAGTAGGGAATGGGCGAGGATAGGGGTCCCATTCGGCATAGTCCTGTTAATCATCTACTTCATATTGATAGAAGTGTTAGGGCTGCATATAAGCATCTACGCTACAATATCTGGTTGGTGGCTGGGTTGAAAATGAGACCTTTAGAGAGGATCCTAGTCCCCCTGGACCTATCCCCTGTGAGCGACAAGCAAGTAGAGCTGGCTGCGAGCATCGCTAAGAGATATAGGAGCGACATGATACTCTTCCACGCAATAGACTCAGCCATACTAGAACACGTTGCAGCCGGCTTTGACCCAGAAAAGATAATCTCCAATATGGAGGCAGAGGCCAGGAAGAAGCTTGAAGCATACCGGGAAAAGCTGGAATCAGAGGGCATCAATGCGGAGGTATACGAGGAGATCCCCATCGCTGACCCGGCTATTGCTATAAATGAGGCTTCATCTAGAGTCAGTGCCAGCGAGATACTACTATTAAAGAAGGGGTGGCATGTAAAAAGGTTCACCCTGATTGGTGGAACCGCTGTTGAACTAGTAAAAATCGCGAAGATTCCAATACTACTATTCCACGTCCTCTACAGGGAGAGAGAGAGCTCTGTCGAGGTCCATGGAGGACCCGACTTCGCTAAGAAGATAGTTATGGCGGTAGACAGGAATACAACGGAGAACTTCATAGACTATATCAAGGAGCTCTCAACCATAGCGAACACCGAGGAGCTGATAATACTGCACGTCCAAGAGCATGAAGAATCAGAGGACGAAGCTAATAGTCTTGGTGGAAGGGTATATGAGCGCCTACAAGATGCAGGAATACATGTGAAGAGAGCGATCCTTCAGAACGGTAAGATAGGAAGGCTCATAATAAAGTTCGCCGAGTCCATGGGAGCCTCGCTGGCAGTAGGGAGGACTGTGAAAAAGAGCTTAATAGAATGGTTCCTGGGAAGCACATTAGATCATATTATATCATACTCTATGCAGCCCGTAATTATATATCCTATACGCCATATATCGGAGTAGATGGGCCGGTGAGGAGAGCATAAAGGACTGAAATGTGATTGAAGGGTGCAAGCACCGAGGCATCTAACACGGAGCAAGAGGCTCCCGCAGCCTTCCACTTTTCCCTGTAGGGGTTGGTAGGATGCGATAGATTTTTACGTGGGCATTGGTAAGACAACACCTGGTGCTGGATACCGTGTCCACTGAGAAGGGATTGGCAGTAGTAGCTTATACAGCTATCATTATAGCAATAATTGGCTTGTCAATAGCGGGGTACATGTTCTATAAAGCGTCGAACGAGATAAGCAAAACGAACGAGAAACTGTCGGAGATATCCGAAAAGCTCACAGCCCTAAACAAGACACAGGCGGAGCAAAACGCGAAGTTAGAGAGCTATTCCCAGCTAGCCGAGGCCATTAAAAATATAAACGAGAGCCTTAAGAACGTGGCGTCCGCCCAGGACCTAGTCAAGATAGCTGAAGAGATAACCCTCCTTAAATCATCTATCAACCAGAGCCAGAAGGATCTCATAGAGCAGATCACCAAGCTGGAGGAGAAGGTTAAGTCTTTGGAGGACAAGATCCTCTTCCCCGCAACCATAATAGATGGGAGCGGTGATGAGGTACTCATACCATCCAAGCCGGAAAGAATAGTATCGCTAGCCCCATCAGTTACCGAGATCCTCTATTATGTCAACGCTACTGACAGGCTTGTCGGTGTGGACTCCTACAGTGACTACCCAGAGTGGGTGGCTGAGGCGAGGAATAATGGAAGCCTAGTCGATGTAGGAGGCTTCTTCAATCCAAGTGTTGAAGCAATCCTCTCAGCACAACCAGACCTCGTCATTGGCGTAGCAGGGGTGACTGCACACCAGCAGGTAAAGCAAATACTTAAAGCATATGGGATCCCAGTTATCCTCCTACCCCAGAGTAGCCTCAACGACATAAAGAAATCACTCTTAATTGTTGGGAGAGCCACAGGCAACATCGAGGAGGCAGTTAAAGCCGCGATGCAGTTCGAATCAGACCTCTCCAGAATAAAGCTCGCAAACTACACATCTACTCCAAAGGTCGCCCTAATAGTATGGCTAAACCCAATCTGGGTCACAGGAAACAACACCTTCCAATCAGAGGCAATCTATTGGGCCGGAGGGGTTAACGTGTTCGCCAACTACACGGGGTGGGGGACAATAAGCGCAGAGCAGCTGCTTGAAGCATCACCCGACATAATAATAGGGGTTGGTGTAAACAAGACAGCAATAATAAGCCTCCTCGAGGAGGAGCTGGGCGACTCTGCAAATCAGATCCCCGCCATAGCCAATGATAGGGTATACTGTATAGGATACCCGTACAGCGACATGCTGAACAGGCCAAGCCCGAGGATAATCAATGCTATAGTAGTACTCCAACTCATAATACACCCTGAAGTATATGGGTACACGCCGAGCACTGTTCCGTCATGTATTAACTCTACATCCCTGCCGAGTGTTCCAAGCGTTCCATCGGTTCCATCCTAGGATATGGTGGAATAATGAATAAAGTAATAATATTATTTTTAATATTATCTTTGCTTGTTCTCTTCACAGGGTCCCTCCTAATAGGACCCTACCACAAAGTCACACTCTCAGACATCATAAACTTCTTCACCACCGGCGGAATTAAAGGGAAAGCGGGGATCATAAGGTATAGGCTGATCAGAACACTAGCTGCCACGATACTTGGAGCCGGTCTAGCATCATCTGGGCTTACGATGCAGTACGCCCTCAGGAACCCCCTTGCAGATCCCTTCCTACTAGGAGTCTCCTCCGGCGCTGCTCTAGGGGTGGTGATTGCCCTCGTAGTATATGGGAACGCGAACCCCCTTTTCATATACGCTATCGCAATGTTATTCGGAGTCTCAACCTTCTTCATAGTCATAGGGATAGGGGCTCGAAGCGGGGGGACCCCTACGGCTATAATAGTGGCTGGGGTATCGGTCAGCTACGCCATAACTGGAATAATTATTATGATTATGACAAAATATATTAACAGGATAAACGTGACATACATGTGGCTGTTCGGCACAGTAGCGTATACGCTCCTAAAAACCCTAACATACAGCACCATCATCCTAGTAGGGGGCTTAGTACCACTCTACATGTTATCAAAGAGGATCTACACGCTCATACTCGGAGACGACGTGAGCGAGAGCATGGGGGTCAACGTAAAGAGAACTAGGTACACTGCACTCATACTATCAGCCATAATAGCATCGGCAATGGTGGCGTTAGCTGGTCCAGTCGGCTTTATAGGGCTAGCAGCACCATGGCTCGCTCGACTCTTAGCAGGTAACGAGTTCGGCAGGACTCTAACAGTGTCAATGCTTATGGGAGTAATTCTCGCACTTATCTCGGATATGGCGATAAGGATAGCATCCCCCAGCCAGGAGATGCCACTCACAGCATTCACAGCCCTCTTCGGAGGCCCCCTCCTCTTCTACCTCTCCAGGAAATCCGGGTGGTAAAAGGTGACTCCCGGAATCCTCGTTGTTGAAAACCTGAATGTCACGATAGAGGGGAGGAGGATAGTATCAAACGTAAACCTCCAACTAGGGCCTGGAGTCCACAGTATAGTCGGGCCAAACGGGGCAGGGAAAACCACGCTCCTAAAATCCATACTAGGGCTAATACCCACATCCGGCCGAATAGTGTATGACGGTAGGAGACTGGATCCTGCAGAGGCAGCCTATTCCCCTGCTACTCCAATCGTTGACCAATTAGCTCTCGTAGAAGACGTGCTTAGGGCAGGAGTATACAATTCGAGGGGAGGTTTCGAAGATGCAGTCTCATATCTAAGAAGACTAGGGCTTCAAAGCTACATTAGGAGAAGATACTCGTCCCTCAGCAGTGGAGAGCAGAGGCTGGTATGGATCGCGAGGACCCTGGGGAGGAGAGCAAGACTAGTACTACTTGACGAGCCACTCTCCTTCCTAGACGTTAGGAACCAGTCAATAGTACTAAGGATGCTGAGAGAGTATTCTCGCATCAACAATGCAGTCGTGATCCTTACTACACATGAGATACACTATATCTGGTATTTTGATACTGTCAGCGTAATGAACATGGGCCGCATACTCTACACTGGCCCCCCTGAAGGGCTCGACAAAGAGGTGTTAGAGGAAACGTATGGTGTGGAGCTAAGGTATGTTAAAGTTAATGGCATGTCATTTTATGTTCCATTTATCGAGGGGGATTAAGCTCGTTGTATCAAGCCCTTCTCTATCAGAGATGATATCGTCAGCCAACATGTGAGCTTATCCGTCGCGGTCCCTAATAATCGTAGGAAGTCCTGGGTCTTAGCGAACAAATATAATGACGTACCACCATCCTTCTTAACTGCATCCGGCAACTCAGCCTTTAGCCTTTCAAGGTCCGCCATCACGCCCTTCAGGATCTCAACGTCCCCGCTTCTCAGGGCATTTGAGAGTTTCTCGATTACATCTATCAATGTTTCAGTTATTTCTATAATAATGTTTGATATATTAGATGGTTGATACATGCTAAGAGTCTCGATGGTGTCTAGAGCTATTTGGCTCATAAGATATGCTAGGAGTGATAGGGAGGGGGCAAGGAGGCTGTTACCTGTCTTCTCCATCCTCCCTGGAGGAGTATAGGGGGACTGATAAGCGGTTCTAACTATAGCATAGTAGTTCTTGGAGATCTCATTACCCAGCATCTTGGCATCGTTGAGGAGACTGCTTAACTTATCCTGGTTGCGGATGACCTTAAGTATAGTTCTCATTAGGAGGACTAGATCCCTATATATGGACCATAGCATTGATGATATATTCTCCTCTGTATCGATGAGTACTTTGACTTTTATTCTATTATCTCCTAGGCATGTTGCCCTAACCCCTAACAGGTTGGAGGCTCTTGTAATGATCTTGTTTATAGTTGACACATCGAGGTTGTTGGCTCCAAGTACTGCATCCGTGAAGCCTAGTATATAGAGGCATAGTGGGACTTCGGATATTAGAATATCATTTTCTAGTTTTTTTAACTCGATGAAGTGTTTCCCTTTTTCTTGTGGTCTCTTAGTTGGAGGGAGTATGCGGATCTCGTCGCCTTCTATAATCATTGTAACCTTATCTCCAGGATTAATATTGACTTTTTTAACCCATTTTTTGGGTAATGTGACTATTAATGAGCTCGTGCCCAGCCTCTGGACTCTCCTCTCCTCGATGTTCGACTCCACACTCGCACACCCCCTAGGAATTGGTATATATGGAGGAGTTTATACGTATATGTTTGAGAGAGGGTATATTTGTATCGAGCCACTATCTAGGTATGATTAAAATATGAAGAATACTAAAGCTGTTGGGGATTATCGTGTCAACCCCGCCCCCCTACGAGCCGGTAGCAACCCCTGTATAGTGTTGTGCTTAAGAAGATCCGCGGAAAGTAAGGGGCTAGAGGTGTTACGAGCTGCTGGGATATGGAGGTAGAGCCCTGCTATCAAAGCCGAAAATGGCGGCAGGGTGTAATCTGTGCTTCGCCGGAGTAAAGGCAGTTATATTTGTGACAGGGCTATGCGACGACCACTGCTACTACTGCCCCGTCAACCGGAACAGACTGGGCCACAACGTCTTCTACGTCAATGAGACCCCAGTCTCATCTATAGAGGATGTAGTGGTTGAAGTAGCGAGGAGCGGGGCTGAGGGAGCTAGCCTCACGGGAGGGGACCCTCTAGCAAGGTACAGTAGGACTCTAGCGGTGATACAGACGCTTAAAGAGTGGTTCGGGAGCAGGTTCCACATACATCTCTACACTAGCGGGAGATATGCTACTAGGGAGGTTCTAGTCGAGCTAGACAGGGCCGGGCTCGACGAGATAAGATTCCATCCCACACTTGAGTGGTTTGTGGATAGAATAAGTGTGGCGAAGAAGTACACCTCTATGGATGTAGGGCTCGAGATACCCATCGCGCCAAACCTTGTTGAATGGGCTAAAAGAATCATGAAGGAGGCTGATGCTAGAGGCGTGGACTTCATAAACCTGAATGAGATGGAGTTCGTCGAGCCTAATGCTAGGGCGCTCCTTCAACGGGGTCTGCGAGAATCTAGGAGGAGGCCGTTCACTGTGAAGGGGGCCTATGAAGCCGCGGTGGAGCTAGTGGAGTGGGCTGAGGAGAATATCCGGGCGCCGGTCCACTTCTGCCCAGCATCCTTTAAGGACGCGGTACAGACGAGGAATAGGCTTAGGAGAACAGCTCTAGTTGATAAGAAATGGTATGAAAGCGTAACCCCGACGGGGACAGTAGTATACACTCGAATACATAGAGATGGGGGATGCGAGAGAATAGAGGCATATCCTACTCCGAGCAGAGAGCCTATTGTAAGCGTTGAACAAATAGAGTGTGACGGGGCTAATACTGATTAGGCTGTAAACCCAGAGAATCGCCTGGTGGGAGCAGAGTAATGAAGACTCCGAGGCCTCCTAGGGGGTTCCGCGACTTCCCCCCAGACGTGATGATACTGAGAAAGGAGTTATTCTCCAAACTAGAACGCGTATTCCAGAGATATGGGTTTGACCCGATAGACACCCCCGCCCTAGAGTACTGGGAGACTCTAGCAGGGAAATATGGCGAGGAGGCAGAGAACAGGCTTATCTGGAGATTCCAGGATCCATGGAGTGGGCGGGAGTACACGCTAAGATATGATCTAACAGTCCCCCTAGCCCGCTTCATAGCTAGCCACAGGGATCAGCCAATGCCCTTCAAAAGATACCACATAGGCCCGGTTTGGAGGCACGAAGAGCCCCAGAAGGGCAGGTATAGGGAGTTCTACCAGTGCGACGCGGACATAGTCGGTAGCCCCTACCCAGAGGCAGACGCGGAGATCATAGAGTTAACCATTGACGCCTTGAAAGCACTTGGATTCAAGGAGGGGTTCAGGGTTAGGATAAATGATCGGAGGCTCCTCCGGGGAATATTCGAGCAGGAACTGGGGATAACTGATCCCCTCCCAGTATACAGGGCTATAGACAAGCTGGACAAGATAGGGCTTGAGGGTGTAGAAGCCGAGCTTAGGAAGATCGGGCTGCGAGACGACACGATAGATAAGATAAAGAACATTATAGGGTTTAGGGGAGAGCCGGATGAGTCCTTGCAATGGATTGAGGAGAAGTATAGTGGGAACAAGCTTGTGTCCGAGGCAATAGAGCACCTCAACTCCATAATCGAGCTGGTAGGAGGAGACGGCCCAGTCGAGATCGACCTAAGCCTGGTAAGGGGGTTAGACTACTACACGGGACCCATAGTCGAGGTGGTACTAGACAGGCCAAGGATCGGGAGCGTAGCGGGAGGCGGGAGATATGATAACCTCATTGGAATGTTCACAGGCCAGCCGACTCCAGCCACTGGAGTGAGCATTGGTATCGAGAGGATAATAGATGCAGGCATTGAGCTGGGAATCTACTCGCTCTCGAAGAAGACGCTAACACAGGCCCAGGTCATAGTACTGGATCACAACTACTATTCCTATGCATGGAGAGTGGCCAGTCGCCTGCGAGAAGCCGGAGTTAATACGAGAATAGACCTCTCAAGGTCGAGCCAGAAGGCGCAGCGTAAAAAGGCGAAGAGGCTGGGAATAAGATACCTGATCTTTATAGGTGAAAAAGAGGCGGTTAATGGAAAAGTAACAGTCTATGACTCCGTAACCGGGGAGCGCCGTGAAGTAGAGTTTGAGAGAATAGAGATGATATTATAGTGTGGATTATCGGTCGAAGTAATTAGTGTTGTTTACTAAAATAATATTATATTAAATTATTTTCATATTGAAAGTGGGAATCTTAAATAATGGAAGCCCCTACGTAGGGTAGCGGTGAAGTTCTAGTGGCTAAAAGGAACTATGTATTATGGTTGGAGGAAATCGATAAGTCACTTCACGAAAAAGTCGGTGGGAAAGCAGTTGGGCTAGGCGAGCTCATCAAGGCTGGGATACCCGTCCCTCCAGGCTTCGTAGTTACTTCTGATGCTTACAAGGACTTCATATACGAGACGGGGATAGCCGGGTTTATCAAGCATGTTCTAGAAGAAGTCATAATAAGTGGGAAGCCCGAGGAGTACGAGAAGGCCAGCGAGCTTATAAGGTCGAAATTCGTTAGGACGCCGATGCCCCACAAGATAAGGGAAGCGATCGAGGCCGCTTACAAGGAGCTAGCCCGGAGAGTCGGAGTAGAGGCTCCGAGGGTAGCTGTGAGAAGCAGCGCTACAGTGGAAGATCTGCCCGAAGCCAGCTTCGCGGGCCAGCAGGATACCTACCTAAACGTTCAAGGAGTAGAGGAGGTAATAGAGCACGTGAAGAGAGCCTGGGGTAGCCTGTGGACGGCTAGGGCCCTCAGCTACAGGGACTCTCTCAACGTATCCCACGAGCAAGCGTACATGGCTGTTGTAGTCCAGAAGATGGTTAATAGTAGGAGTAGTGGGGTATTATTCACAATCCACCCAGTAACAGGGGATGAAGACAAGATCGTCATAGAGAGCGCTTGGGGCCTGGGAGAGTTCGTGGTTGCAGGCATTGTTACACCCGATTCATTCACGGTTGATAAGGAAACCCTAGAGATCGTGGAGAAGAGGATATCGAGGAAGGAGAAGGCTCTATTCTACGATCCAAGGAGCAGGATGAACGTCGAGATAAAACTACCGGAGAACGATGAGGAGCTCGAAGAGTTGAAAGCGAAACACCCTGAAATAGCCGAGATGATCGAGAAGTACGCCATGTTCCCAGAGGCCCAGTCGATAACAGATGAGGAGGTTAAACAGATCGCCGCATTTGCTAAAAAAGTGGAAGAACACTTCGGCACCCACGTAGACATAGAGTGGGCTATAGACGCGGACATAGGCTCGCCCGAGGGCATATTCCTCGTTCAAGCGAGGCCTGAGACTGTATGGAGCAAGAAGAAGAGCGCTGAAAAAGCAAAGGAAGAGTTAGCGGAGACCGTAAAGGAAGGAGAGGTCCTGGTAAGGGGTGTGCCAGCTAGTCCAGGAGTAGCATCGGGCAAGGTTAAGGTGGCCCTTACAGTAGAGGAGGCCGCTAAGAAGATGGAGAAGGGAGACATCCTTGTAACAAAGATGACCGATCCTGACTGGGTTCCGTATATGAAGCTAGCCTCTGCCATAGTAACGGATGAGGGTGGAATGACCGCCCACGCAGCTATTGTAGCCAGAGAGCTGGGTATACCGGCAGTGGTTGGAACAGGTAACGCCACCAGCGTTCTAAAAGACAACCAGGTGGTAACAGTAGACGGCTCCAGGGGAGTAGTGTATAGTGGTATACTCAAGGCAGAGGAGGAGGAGAAGCCAGCGGCCCCCACAGCGCTCCCGGCAGAAATACTGGTAAACCTATACCCCGTCACCGCAACCAAGATCTACATGAACCTAGGCCAGCCAGACGAGATCGACAGGTACAAGGACCTCCCCTTCGACGGAATAGGCCTGATGAGGATCGAGTTCATAATATCTAGCTGGATAAGATACCATCCACTCTACCTCATAGAGCAGGGGAGAGGAGTATACTTCGTCGACAAGCTAGCAGAGGGCATTGCTAAGGTTGCGTCGGCAATATACCCGAGGCCAGTGGTAGTGAGGTTCAGCGACTTCAAGACAAACGAGTACAAGAGGCTGATAGGCGGGGAGAAATATGAAGACCTAGAAGAGAGGAACCCGATGATAGGCTGGAGAGGAGTCTCACGATACATTACGCCAAAGTTCGAGCCAGCCTTCAGGCTAGAGGTTAGAGCCATCAAGAAGGTGAGGGAAGAGTGGAACCTAAACAACGTCTGGGTAATGTTCCCCTTCGTAAGGACCACGTGGGAGCTTGAGAAGGCGCTGAAGATACTAGAGGATGAAGAGCTATACAGGGGGAGAGACTTCAAGGTATGGATAATGGTCGAGGTGCCAAGCACAGTACTCCTCGCTGACGAATTCGCGAAAATGGTCGACGGCTTCAGCATAGGTAGCAACGACCTCACACAGCTGACGCTGGGAGCAGACAGGGACAGCGCCCTCCTAGCGAAGCTGGGATACTTCGATGAGAGGGACCCCGCAGTACTAAAAGCTATCAAGATGATAATAAACGCCGCGCACAGAAACAATATAACAGCCAGTATATGTGGACAGGCCCCAAGCGTCTACCCCGAGCTAGTAGAATTCCTAGTTAGGAACGGGATAGACAGTATAAGCGTGAACCCAGACGCTGTTATAAGGACGAGGAGGCTGGTAGCGAGTATTGAGAAGCGAATCCTGCTAGAAGGGCTCCGCAGTGATAGATAAATAGCCAGCTCATACTATCTTTACATAATCCTCTTCTTTCGGAGTGAATTCACCTTTTTCTCTGAGTGCTTCCAAAACCTCGATAACCTCCTCAGGGCCGCCGTTAACGAATAATATACCAATTTTATATTTCTCTATTAAATGACCTAGGAACAAGTATGCTGAAGTAAGTAGTTTTCCTCCTGGAGAATAATATATTATCACAATTTTACCTTCATCCATATTCACGTGCTTTAAAGCTTTCTCGAAGATTTTCAAGCTCTCAAGACCCGTGAGGGTTCTCTTATAACCTAAGGGTAGAAGTAGGATGACGAATCTCTGTAACTTCACCCTAATGATTATAATGTCGTCAGAGTGTATTATCTCGTAGTTGTATCCGTGTAGTGTGTCAAGGAGCTGCCTGGCTACCTCCTTGGCTGATTCTCTATCAATACCAGTACGCTCCATGACATTAAGCTTCACATCACCAGCACTAATCTTATCTATTATAGTCTCGTATTCCTCCTCGCTGTACACACTTCTCCCCCACCCATTAGCATTGCTGGGCAAGAATAATGAAATTATAGCGGAATAACTTCCACCAAACCCCCTCCGCCCCCAATAAAATAGGCTAGACAAAGTGGGGAGAAGGTTGAAGAGAAGGGGACTAAGCGAGATTATCGGCGGGATGATAGTTCTTCTTGTACTGGTGTCGGCTGCATTGACTGTTAGCGTCACGCTATCAAGCTCTCTCGAGAGAGCCGACGACTACTTTACAGGTAAAATGGAGACGCTATTGGATCAATCAAATCCCCCTATAATATTACCTTATATTATAGAGGAGAATGGTACAAGAGTTCTTCGAGTATACATCTCTCCAGTAGGGTATGGCGAAGACACCACTGTATATGTTCTATCAAAAAATTATACTATAGTTAAGAGGTTAAAAGCAAGCGTTAACTACATCAACGCATCACTTGTCGAAGACTATGATTGCTCTCCCGTCTACATCCTTGTCGAGAGCTCCTCCGGGGCTCTCTATGCATACAATGCTCTGAGGGACCCTCGAATAACACAAGCAGGGGGTAACTTTGATTTAAAAGATCCTAGGCTATTCACATGTAATATCTCTCTTGAAGATACGAGTTCACAAACGCCGAGAGAGGGCTCAGGGGACCTATTCACCGGATTTCCACTTATAGGTTTAAATTATCCACAAATAATATCGGGTATACCTATAAAAATAGGTAGAATATATAATTTAACAATGTCCGGGTGGGCCCTGATCTTCGACAATGGCTCAAAGGCGTGTAGTATCACCATCAAGTACGGAGATGATACCTGGATAACAAGGTCATGCTCCTATAGTGTTGAAATAGCGAGAAATATTAGATATTCATTATCAATTAATATAAATACAACAAATAAGACAGTATACGGGTACTTGGAAGTAACACCTAGATCACCCGGCACCTTAATAGAAGCAAAAGTATACTCGAGGCTAACAGGAAACCACGTCTATTATACGAAAGTCCCACACTACTACACGTATGGCTCCCTAGAAGACACCTACCTCCCAATAATATACGGTCCCATAGTAACAGGGCAAGTATACTCTAAAACAGCAGTAATCCCAAACGGCTACTCTTACAAGGTAGTGCAAACAGCCAATTCCACCGCTCAGGTTGCCAGTACGGGTCCAATCCTAATCTTCTTATCGACTAATAAATTAAAGTATTTCACATTCAATATGAAGATTAATGTCGAGATAACTAAAATTATAATCCCAATAACCAATACACAAACATACAAGTTAGGCATAACGAAGAAACTAACTATAATCACTCATCCATTACTAAAAGTTAAACCAGCGGACTTTCTAGCAGAAGCGATAAACTCAATAAAGAATGAAGACTGGAACCTAGCACATCCACAGATCAAGATAACTCACAAGGGCACCACGCGCTTCATTACCATTGAGCCCAACACCATATTAAGAATATACAACAAGGATCCATTCAATGCAAGCATAACTATTATGGGAGGATACAATATCGACCCGATATCCTCCTATCAAATAACAGAGAAAGAATACAATTCCGGGTCCAAGCACGGCTACATTGTGACAGGATACACCGTTTCAAAGCCTATTCCCCTAGCCAGCCACCTACCATACATTATAGAAATAAAATATAATTATAATATAAAATACTTGATAGCGGGAAGCGATTACAAGCAAGAGATCCTTATAGCAAACCTAACATTCCCAGGCGAAGAGCAAGAATGGATACTATACACGTATGGAGCCCACTACATAGATCTAACTTCTATAAAGGCTAGTCTGGGCTGCGTGATTGAAGCTTCAAGTAGTGGGAGCTACATTCCCTCTACAGCGATAAATTCGACTGCCGTATGCTCTTCAAGCGAACTCGACATAGAGCCTCAAAGCCTGTACTTAATAATTTTAGCCAGCTATACTGGAGACCAGTTTATTCCAGCAGGCCTTGCCTACAGGCTCTTATGGAATAGCTAAATAATACTATTTATTTTATAGTTAATAGACCAGGAAAATCCCAGGGTTATCCGGGGGAGGAAAGCCTAGAGAGGAGGCTTAATCCTTAAATAGAGACTTCAAGCATGCCATAAATAACAGAGCCCGAGCTCTCGCCTTGGGCTATAAGTGTATAGTATAAGGAGGGTGGATATACCCATGAAGTGGAAGACGATCTTCGCGGTAGCACTTGTACTGCTAATGGTCATACCAGTAGTACCGGCAGTAACAACTAGGGCAGCCGCGACAGGAGGAGTAGAAGTAATCCCGACAGCAGTATCCCCCGGCTCACCGGTCCCCTTCTTTGTCAACCTGACATACTTGAGGAACACGCTGGGATGGGTCGGTAGCCAAGTATCACTCTACTGGAGCAACAATGGCTACGCAACAATAGACCCCAACAACGACGTCGTTGCAGTCAGTGGCGTCTACGTTGCCGGTATGGATTACGTAGCAGGAACGCTCCTAGCTCCCTCCGGGGCGAATCTCAGCAAGCTAATAGGGAACAACACCTCTGGCTACCTATTCCTGAAGGTGACAGACGGTAGCAACGTTGCTGTATCCGCCAGATTCATGATAGTCGCAAACCCCGAAGACTACATTACAGTAAACACTCATAAACTAGCATATACGCCTGGCGCGCTGGGTACAACGAACGTTTTCGAGTTCGACGCGAACCTGACGGGGATAAATGCGCAGCTCACAGCAGCCGAGCAAATCAACTTTAACAGCAGCAACACCAGTACCGTAAAGGTAATATTCACATCCACAAAGAACCCGAGCTTCAACTTCACCGCATTCCAGGTTGATGTGGCCAACAACGCTAACACTACCACGCCTACCAGCGACATATTCAACATAACCCAGTTCGCCGCTACAACCAACAACACCAGTGGCGAGACCCAGGTCTTCTTCAATGGAATCCTAAAGGACTTCCCGCTAAACAGTACTGTGGGGCTATATTACACCAACGAGCTAATGGGTATCAACCAGATAAACTATGCAGAGTTCACCGTAACATTCCAGGTGGTAGGAAACAATTCTATCCCGCTAAACGGCACCATTAAACTAATAATCAACAATAATGTAGTCAATAACCCTGTAACAAACTACAGCCTAGACGATGTCAAGGTATCCCTGAAATACCCGGACGAGATAGAGATCTACCCCAGCGTGGAATACACCGGGTTCACCGATAACACCACGCTAAACACCCCCACAGGAGAGGTCAACCCGAACGACCGGGTCACGCTAGAACTACACAACTTCCCAGCAAACAGCAACATAACCACGATCACAATGTACCTCTACGACGCCAACGCCCATGCATACACCAGCTTCCTCCCATTCAACATAAACGGAGCCATACAAACTGACGCGAGTGGATGGGCGAACGTAACACTCCTACTACCCGAGCACCCATATGGCGGGCTCAGCTATGTATTTGTGGCAACCGTAGATGATGCTGGCAGCGATGTAATAGGCCTGCCATCAGCCAACGTAACTGTAATGCCGTATATCGAGGCCTTCGCGGCCACAGACAACGGGACTTTCAGGGCCACGCTAGCAGGCCCCACGGCGCCCGGAGACTACATACTCGTAAAAGGCCACGGATTCCTCAAGGAACAAGTAACCCTAACAGCGAACCTAGCCACGAACCTAACACAGGTACTATTCAACCTGCAGGTGCTAGCATCCTATGGTACCTCCAACCCAGAGATAAACGTCCTCAGCAATGGAACCTTCCTGGCAATAGCTAAGATACCTGCAGACGTCTGGACCAACAACACCTTCAAGATAGTAGCGAACGGGGCCACCCCAAGCGACGAGGGGACACACCTAGGCACCTTCGAGTTCGTCCTTGGCGACAACGCAGATGGGGTCCAGAAGGTATACGTCAACCCAACACCAGTCATAGTTAACGCAAACAATGGTTACATAGAGCTAGGACTTAGCCCGGCATACCCGTACCCAGCCGTCTGGGAAATGGAGGAGTACAGAGTATTCACTGTAGAAGTAATAGGATTAGATCCGACCAACTTCAGTACTGTATCCATCAACCTGACCGATGGCACCCACACGGTAGAGATAGAGTCGAATGTAACCCCGGTATACGGCTACCTACTCTTCACGAACGTCCACGTGCCAGAGACGCCGATGGGCGACTATAACGTGGTCGTCTATAACGTGACTGATCCAAGCATCACTGAGACAACACCATTCCCAGAAGTGAACGTGACCCATACCACCGCGCTACAAGACCCGCTCTCAGGAATGTGGGTGAAGACAGTCTTCATCCCCGGACCAATGGACGTCAACATATCCGGCTATGGATGGCCAGACAATGTACCGATGGAGTGGGACATCAACGAGTTAGCAATACTAGGATACGTCAACCTCACCATACAGACGCTCGACCTATCCGGCCAGGTATACACAGATGCGAATGGAAGCTTCATCGGAGTACTAAGGACAAGCATATACCTCTACAACCAGCCCAACGGAATCTACCACATAACGGTGCACCCTGAGAACAGCAACCTAAGTGACATAGTGGCCATCAACCTAGGCCAGCCGCCTGCCTTACTAGTCAAGGTAGACACCGGTAAGACGAAGCTAGTCGGAGATACACTGGATGTTTGGGTACTAGTCAGGTTCAGCAACGGAGCACTGGCCAACGATTCCCAGGTCCCCGATGTAAGAGTATTCGTGTTCATGTACACCAGCTCTGGCACTACTGTGAGCCTAAACGGACCCACCGGTGAACAGGCAGAGTACACTGGCATACCCGGACTATGGCACTACACCTTCCAGCTCAACGACACAGTGAAGGGCAAGGACCTCGCAGTATTCGTAAACGCTACCGGGCACTTTGCCTCATTCCTGCCACTCACAACCGCAAACGACCTAGCAGTAGTCACAGTATCCGGAGTACTAGACGACAAGCTGAACAACATATCCAACGGAATCGCACAGATCAACGAGACAGTAAATGAAATCTACATGAAGGTTGAGGAAATATCAAACAAGATCGCCCAGCTAAATGACACCATAACGGAGCTCAAGACCACCCTAGTAGAGGTTAACGCGACCCTATCAGGGCAGCTAGCCGAACTAGAGCAGATGATAACAGAGATATCCGCCAACCTAACCAGCATGCTCGACCAGGTTAACGAGACCCTAACCTACATAATCACTGCTATGATGGAGAACATGGAGAACCTAACCAGCCAGCTAGACGAGCTCAGCATGACCCTAGAGGCTATAAACAGTAACCTAACCAGCATGCTAGTCGACCTCGAGAACTACATAACTGCAATGAATAGCAACATCACCGGCAGCCTTAACGACATCAACGCATCTCTAGGCAACGTACAGAGCGACCTACAGGACATCTCAGCGAACATCCAGCACCTACAATCAGCTCTAGCCTCACTAAGGGACAGCATTAGCAGCAAGCTAGACAGTATAAACGCGACCATAGTCAACACTGGCAACGACCTCTCTGGTAAGCTAGACAACCTAAGCAACAAGGTAGATAAGGTCGACAGTGACGTAGGAGCGGTATCAACCAAGGTAGACGCAGTACAGACAACGCTCGGCCAGATCAACAAGAAGCTAGACGACATACAGAATTCAATCGACACAGTACACAATAACATGACGAAGGCTAAGGGAGACATCTTAAACGCCATTAACGATCTAGGCTCGAACACAAGGAGCGACATTAACCAAGTAGGTGATTCAGTCAAGAACTTCGGCATTGCCAGCGTCGTACTACTAATAATAGTGCTAATAATAGCCGCATACGGAGCATTCTCCAGGAAGGGCTAGCCAAAGTAGAAAATAAAATAACTACCCAAAACCCTTTCTTATTTTTACTAATATAGTATTCTCCCACCCATACCCATACTAGGTTCATTTATAAATCTATCAACAGCCAACTTTTCTTGGGGGCGGGGAAGAAAATAATTGGTAGTCAGCGTGGAAATCTCTGGAGTCTTGGAAGAGAAGTTAAGAAGACTAGTAGAATTAGGGATATATGCGAGCGTATCAGAAGCTGTAAGAGACGCAATCAGGAATATGCTCGAGTCCCTGGATTTGAGAAAGATCGCTTTAAACCTATACCTGGAGAAGGGCTCATCACTACACTATGCATGCCACTTCTCCGATACACCCTGCCCCGCCTTTATAGACTATCTCCTTCTACAGGGATATACACCGGGGCTAGGCTTTCTAGATCCCCCACCAAACGTAGATGAAAACGCTAGCTACGTTCTTGACTATAGCTCCGCCTACGTAATATACACGTCAACATTAAGCGGTGTAATAGACCAGATTGTGACGCTTGAACTGCAGGTACCCAGTATAATGCGGAATTACTACAATCTACTCAGGGTCCGCGCTGTTAGGGTGAATTCGAAGCCATCCAGAGCCCTCCCCCTAGTAGAGGTAAGACTGAGGAATCCTCCACAATCCCTCCTCGTTACGAGCCATGAATATTCTATCATAAAGTATGCTGAAGAGACGGGTAGCGTCCTTGTAACAGATGATATATACATCCAAAACTTTGCCCGAGAGAGGAAAATAATGATAATCCCGTCTATAAGCCTCCTAGTCTACGCATTCCGCAAGGGAGTGATTAATGAAATACAGTATCGGGAAACATTAATGTCCCTGGATAGTATTCCATACACTTACCACGCTTCTCTATACGATCTACTAAGGTGATTGAAATGGAGCTGACAGATACAATATATGTTATCGACGCGAGCCTAAGCATGAGGAAGGCTCATGCAGACTTCCGCCCCAACAAGCTATTAGCAATAGTAAATCTGGTATCAAAGGCCGCCGCTAGGAAGATACAGGAGTTAAAGGGCAGGGTAGGCCTTGTCGCCTTCTACGGTATCGCTTTCCCAATACTCCCACCCACAGATCGCCTGGAAGCCGTAATGAGATCCCTCTCACTCATTACTAGGACGGACGAGGGATCCGCTATTGGAGACGCAATAATCGAGGCTGCTAAGCTTCTGAGGGGATCGCATAGGAGGAAGGAGATCATAGTTCTAACAGACGGAGACCTAAACATGGGAGCCCCACTCGAGTTAGCCGTAGCCTTCGCCCATAATACGGGATGCTGGACATGCATCATTACAATGGGACAGAAGGATAGGATTAAGATCGCTCAGGAGCTTAACTTGCTAGCTAAAACTGGTATGATAGAGTGGCGCCATGTAGAGGATATGAAAGGAGCACTAGCAACACTCTTTCAATGCAGTGGGGTGCAACCATGAGTTGAACGTGGGAGTCGGGCTCCTCCTCGACTATACAAGGAGTATTAAGAAGGAGGCTAGGTTAGAATTTCTAAACTATTTCCTGAACAAGGAATACACGAGTTTTATAATACTGTACGGCAACAGGGCTTACCCGTTGTGCGAATTAAATTGCTACGATCTAGCTATGAGAGATTACTCGTTAACATCAGCACTTGAAGGGCCCCCGGAGCCCTACAGGGCTGTGAAGGAGGCTGTCGAAGTGGTCAATGCGTACGGTCTTAGAGATCAGAAAATATTACTAGTGTGGAGCGCTTCCAGGAAGCCTCTTGTAGATATAAGATTGGCATTCAACTATGCAGAGTATAACTCGCTACAACTATACATGGTAGTAATGCACCCCCACTCCGCCTCATGGCTGACTAGGATTCTTAGCTCGATTGATGAGGAGAAGATAATAAAAGTCACGAGGAAATTAAGCATAGATAGGATTATCAGGAAGATAGCTGCCCACTAGCATATACACATACCCCTTAAACTCTTCGGAGAATAACTATATACACGGGTGTAGTAGGTTTTGGGCAGGCTAAGATTCGGCCCGGCGGGAAAGCCACTCTCATTCAAGGGGAAAATGGAGAAAGTACCAGAATTCCTAGAGGCCATCGGCCTCGACGCTCTAGAATATGAGGCGGTAAGAGGGGTTAGGATAAGCGAGGAGAAAGCCAGACTTCTAGGAGAAGAAGCCAAGAGGCACGGGGTAGTGCTGAGTATACACGCTCCCTACTTCATAAATCTCGCGAGCCCAGACCCCAGCGTTGTTGAGAGGAGCATTAAGAGGATCGTAGACTCTATGGTAGCTGCGGAATGGATGCAAGCCTACGCAGTAGTAGTTCACACAGGCTACTATAAAGGACACAAGTCGAAAGAAGATGCAGTAAGGCAGGCTATTGAAGGATACCGTAAAGCCATTGAGATGCTCCCAGACTGGGTGAAGACGCCAGAGGTATCCCCCGAGGTAATGGGGAGGACTACAGCGATAGGAGACATAGATGAAGTGATACAGATATGCACTGAGGTTGAAAGATGCAGGCCCACAATAGACTGGGCCCACCTTTACGCTAGATACCAGGGAGAGAGAGTGAAAACGGTCGACGACGTGATTCAGGTCGTGGAAGAGTTCGAGAAAAACCTAGGCAAGCACGCGGTAGACCCTCTCCACACACACTTCTCGAAGATAGAATATGGGAAGGGCGGCGAGAAGGAGCACCACACGCTAAGCGAGGAAGAATACGGGCCAGAGTGGAGCATCGTCTGCCAAGCCTACCTTGAAACCGGGATCAACGCAGTCATCATAAGCGAGAGCCCAATACTCGAAAAGGATGCACTCCTAATGAAGAAGATCTGCATGGAAAAGAGGAAATAAAAACCCGCTCTGTACTAATCGAGTCGGTGAAGACTAGTATGGGGAAAATTAAGAAGCTCGTACTTGACACGGCAGAGTTCCACCCACTACACAAGGCGTGGATGAAGCTCGCGGAGAAACTCGCCCAGGAGTTAGGGGTGGAGCTAGAGGTTAAGAAGGAGGACTACGTATACGCAATAGAGCACGGATTAACGAACAATCTCGGAATGGCAGCCCTCCCACAGCTCTTCGCCGAGCTAGAGGACGGAACAGTCAAACTAGTATTAGGAACCTATCCCTTCGACCCAGCGACAACGAAGCCAGACGAGGAGATGGCGTACCAGGAGGCTAAAAAGAACATAGAGAGGATCGTGAGCGATCCTTGACACTGGAACTCAAAAACCTCCTAGAAGACTCCAAGATTATTTACATTACTATCTCCCCTACAGCTAGGACCGACGGTTTCATCCCCGAGAAGGGCTATGCGGGGAGAACAGGGAGGATAGACGAGGTTGCAAGAGACCTCCTAAGCATATGGAACCCAGACTCCCTCCTAATAGCAGTCCTTTTGGGCCCGCCGAGCCCGCCAAAAACAATCTTCTATAAGAGGTCATGGTGTAAGCTCTCATCGGAGAGGCAGGCCGTTGGAGAGCTGCGCAGAGTCCTCCAGGGGAGGAGCAGTTGTCTCAGGGTAGCAAGACTATTCCCGGAGGAGATCGTTCCAATACTCTGGAAGGCTGGATATAAGCTTGTATTATTAACTGAGGAGGGCGACCGCCGGAGACTACCGGTAAGAGAGAGGATAGCGTTCCTCCTCGGGTCACACGTTGATATCCCCCGGGAAATACTGGCTAGGCTCGAGAAGTACGTTGAAATTAAAGCGAATATAGGACCCCATAGTTACCAGACGAGCCAAGTTATCGCGTACCTGGAGTGGGAGGTTCAGAGATGCAGGAGCATGGTCTAGGCGGGTGGATGCTGGCGGAAATGCTAATATCAGCACTGGTAGCGGCAGGGCTAAATATGGTCCTCACAAGGGTCTGGATACGCTTGACGGGTAAGGCAAGCATATTCCTAGTGCCAGACAAGAACAAGCCCGGCTACCCTAGAGCCTCCGCCGCGGGTGGAACATTTACCATGGCCTCTGTAGCCCTAGGCATCCTCACCTTCGAGATCCTGCGGATCTACATACATGGCGATGAATTCTACAAGCCCGAAATAATGGCCCTATCACTCATGGCGGTACTCTCAACCCTCCTTGGCTTCGTCGACGACGTTTTGAGCCTGCTAAGCTATAGCCGAGAGTCCGCGGTAGAGGGTCTAAGCCCCGCATCAAGAGTACTCCTAATGGCGCCCATATCCCTCCCCCTAGTTGCGATAAAAGCTGGCTATAGTAGGCTCGACATCCCCCTAGTGGGGGTAGTGGATCTGGGCCTGGCCTATCCCCTGATAGCAGTACCCCTAGGCGTGATTGGAGCCTCCAACGCATTCAACATGCTTGCAGGCTACAACGGGCTAGAGGCTGGAATGGGGGTTCTCTTACTCGTATCCGCTCTAATAGTCGGGGTTGTTAAGGGGCTGAACCTCGTCATTCTAGCCTCGATCGTAGGGGTAGCTGCGATTCTCGGCTTCCTCTACTTCAACTGGTATCCCGCCAAGACCTTTCCAGGGAATTCATTCACCTATGGCGTTGGAGCCTACTTTGCTGGAGTGGTTATACTAGGGAACTTCGAGAAGTACGGGGTAACAGTCTTCCTCCCATACTTCCTCGAGTTCGCCCTATACCTAAGAGCGAAGATAGACGGCGTGAAGAAGGTCAACTTCGCGAAGGTATGTGGGGATGGGAGCCTAGCCCCTCCCAGCGAGAAATCCTACAGTGTAACCCATCTAACCCTAAAACTACTGGTATGGCTTAAGAGGGCGAGAGGATGCCCCACGAAGGTCAAGGAGAGCGAAGTTGTCCTCGTGATCCTACTCTTCGAGGCCCTCATAATCATAGCGGCCTCACTAATCCTCCTATAGGATGGCCTGGTCTAGTATCCAGGCTGGAAAGGCTACATCCTTCAATACTCTCAGGAGCCTCGACAAGTCCTCGACTGGCGGCTCCTCTAGGAACTCGTAGCTTGTAACGGTGGCCTTGACGAGCTCCGGATCTAAGCCTATGAGCTTGGCATAGGATTCAATGAATACACTGTCCTGGAGCCTCCTCCTAGCCTCCTCGACAGCCTCCGAGAAGAGCTTAGCTATAACCTCCTGTTCGCCCCGGAGGCTAGCGTTCCCACCGAGGAGGCAGCAGAAGGGTAGGTTGCAGGGCTCTATCCTCAATCCCCTCCTTTCAGCCAGGTAGAGGTAGGGCTGCCAAACAACTCCCATGGCGACCTTGCCCTGGAGGACGCTCTCCACGATGTCCCATCCCCTCCTATAGTATAATCGTGGAGGGGGGAGCCTCTTGATCTCAGCGCATACCTCCATGGTGGAGGCCATTGTTGTGGCGTGGCCGACCCCGTTCTCCCCCATTACTATCCCAGCCCCTCCACTGCTGCCGCCGGCGAAGATGTATGAGAGGCCACCGCTCACCCTGTGGACTATGAGATGGGAGATGGCTGGAGCCATGCCGAGGTGCACCTTCCCCAGAGCGATATCATAGGCTAGCTCGAATGCTTCATCATAGACTAGGATCTCGACCTCGTTAAACCTCTCCCTAAGCCTCTTGGCGAAGGGGATTATGTAGGGGTATTCTGAGGCGCGGAGTATGCCTATTCGGATGAGCTTCTTATACGTCTTCTCTGCAGGGTGGGCTATGAGGGTCCCTCCCCTCTTCTCTAGCCTAAGCGCATTCTCAGCCTCCAGCTGGCGCAGGGTCTTCCAAACCCAGCTGCGCGAGTATCCTGTTATCCTAGCCAGCTCGGATGCGCTTAGGGAGCCGTGGCTTAGTATTAGGGAGAGTATCCTTATCTCCGATGTTTTCTTCTTAGGCAACTCACATCACGCCTATTATAATGATCCGGGATTGAAAAATATATAGCCTGGTATAGGAAACAATTGTTTCCTAACGGTGGAGGGGGATGAAGCTCGAAGCCCTAGTGGCAGTCGTAATGGTACTGCTCATGTACCTACCATACGCCTTCAAGGGGGCCCTGGAAGGACTAGCCCTATACACCTACTGGAGCCTAGTAGCGCTCGCCACGCTAGTCTACGCATGGATTGAGACGGGGAGGTGGAGTAGGAGTGAGTGAAGTACTAGTAGCCGCGGCCGTGCTAGGATTATACCTAGTCCTAGGGACCCTACTAGCACTATGGAGTAGGAGGAGTCTCAGGGGAGGACTGGAAGACTTTTTCACCGGTATGGGGCGGCTCGGAGGCTTCCTCTCAGCAATGACATACGCAGCAACAACCTACAGTGGATTCATGATCGTGGGTCTCGTAGGCTTCGCCTACTATACTGGCATAGGGTCCCTCGGCTTCGAGCTCGCATACTTCGTAGCCACCCTAACGCTACTAGTCCTCTTCGCTAGAAAAGTGAGAAGGATGGCCGGGGAAAGAGGCTGGATAACGCCAAGCCAGATGCTGGGAGACCTACTAGGAGGGAAAGCTGTAGCAGTAACGGCCGCGGTAATATACCTGGTAGCACTCATACCATACGCTGCTAGCCAGCTTAAGAGTATCGGAGAGAGCATTGCAGGCATGGTTGGAGGCTACTACGCCTGGGGAGTCGTAATAGGCCTGCTCATCATAATAGTATGGAGTATGATAGCAGGGATATGGAGCGTTGCAGTAACAGACGCCCTACAGGGGCTCTGGATGATATTCTCAGCCCTAATCCTGTTAGGCTACATCCTATTGATCTGGAACAGTAATGCAGGAGACCTATCCAGCGCCTGGAGCCTGCTAGAAGACAAGGGGCTCACAGGGCTAAACGGCTTCTGGAAGCTCAACACCTTCCTAGCATTCACCCTACCATGGATCTTCTTCGCAGTCACAAACCCGCAGGTAGTGCAGAGGCTCTACATGCCCCGGGACGAGAAGAGCCTAGCATCCATGATAAGATGGTTCGGCGTCTTCGGACTCCTCTACACCATCATAGTCACGCTTGTAGGACTATACGCCAGGGCCTCTGTCGAGGCGGGATACCTAAACATCACACCCAGCGGAAAGGACCAGGTCACACCACTCATACTCTCAACAATGAACCCTGTGCTCGCAGGGATAATCTTCACCAGCATAGTTGCTGCGAGCGCCTCCACAGCAGACAGCATACTATTAACACTGGCAAGTGTGGCAGCGGTAGACCTGGTCGAGGGCGACGAGGCTAGGAAAAAGAGGGCGGCATGGGCGGCCGTGATCGTGGTAGGAGTACTCATGGCTGCAGTAGCACTCTCCAGGGTGAGCTACATAGTTCAGCTCAGCGTGCTCTCAAGCCTAATCCTCCTAAGCCTGGCACCAGCAACGATAGCGGCGTGGGCCGGTAGAGTAGAGGGTGAGGGATGGGCCCTCTCCTCAATACTATCAGGGCCCATAATTGTGGCAGTAGTAACGGTAGTAGAGGGCAGCCCCCTAGCGGCATTCTCAGCCCACCCCCTAGGAGTACCAATAGCGGCGTGGATACTCATAATATCAACACTACTAGTATTACCCGCCGTGAGAAAATAACAAGGGGCAGCCGGTGTCACTGCAGTGGATGAGGTGCTGGTGAGGGTCCCCCTTAGAGTAACAGCCAACAGGGTCAAGAAGGCTGGGGGACCCTACGCGAGGATAAAAGGCCACTACTACATCCTCCTAGCCCTCCGCGTAGCAGGCTTCTCCTACAGGTGGGAGCCGCACCTGGTAATAGATAGGACCGGGACCCTGGGAGAGGAGGGGATAGTGTCAGTTGCTGGCCCAGTAGTACTCTTAGAGTACAACGGGTACGATACAGTAATGGAGCTGGCAAGGGGGCATGGGATAACAACACTATACCTCCCAAAATGGGGGTTCCCAGCGATACTCCTATTCCACGTAGAGGAGCTGGGCGAGGACGACCTAGCGCTGCTCGACATGGCAGGACTCTCGAAGGCGAAAAGCCTCCTCAAAGAGTTGAAGAATCAACTCAAAATCGAGGAGTCATAAGAGAGACCCTTCAGTCTATACCATCACCTTATTAGGCGTATGCAGGCCTAGCAAGGATGGAGGCGATTATGGATGCCGATGATTTATTCCCCAAGATCAACCAGGTCATCTTCGATCAAGATAAAGGATAAGGACAGCATGAAGAGGCTGATAAAGATCTACGCGAACTCCGAGAACATTAGAGACGAGGCTAAAGCTGCAACCCTCCTCATATACGAGGGCTACCGGGCCTGGGTAACAGGTAATCGCGGGAGGAGCATAGAGTACCAGCTGGCAAAATACTATACGATGACCAGCGAATTGCTGGAAGCGTTAAGGGTGATAGTGGACGGGATCCAGCGCATAGCCAGCTCGATGGATGAGAGCATAGAAGCCAGGGCAGACCTAGAAAAGTACGCCAGGTACGGCCGGGAGATCCTAGACCAGGCAATCGTAGAGATGGGAATGGAGAAGGAACAGTTGCAATAAAGGGTAAACATGAAAAACCACTGGGAAGACTATAGATATAATGGGAATGATGATGGCTGGATTGCCGGATCACCGTGAAGAGGATCGCCCGCCTGACCGCTACGCCCTCATAATAGGAGGGTCGAGGGGCATAGGGGCAGAGACCGCGAGGCTATTCGCCTGCAACCGCTACAATGTAGCGATAACCTACAATAAGAGCAGGGAGAGAGCACTGGAGACCCTGGAGAAAGTAAGGGAGTGCAACCCCCACGGAAGCCATCATGCATTCAAGGTAGACGTTAGACTCTATGGTGATGTAGAGGAGCTGGCCCGGAGGATAGAGGGGGAGTACCCCTACCTCAACGTCCTAGTATACTCCGCTGGAATACTCCAGCTGGGAGGCATAGAGGAGCTTGAGCCTAGAGAGTGGCGCGAGGTCATAGACACAAATCTAACCGGAGCCTACTACGCAACCAAAGCGCTACTATCCAGCCTCAGGAGGGCTCCATGGGCCTCAATAGTATACGTCTCAAGCATAGCCGGGGAGTCGGGTAACGTGGTTGCAGGCCCAGCGTACGCGGCGAGCAAGGCCGGATTGATAGGCCTAGCTAAGAGGCTGGCAGTAGAACTGGCAGGGTACGGGATAAGAGTAAACACTGTGGCCCCAAGCTTCGTGGAAACAGACATGACCAGGCAATTCCTAGACACCCCCGAGAAGAGGGAGAAGGTCAGAAACCTGCACCCACTCCGCATAATACTCCAGCCAAGAGACGTGGCGAACGCAATACTATTCCTGGCAGACCCAGTCTGGTCGCGGGGGATAACAGGCCACACACTATCAATAAACGCGGGCCGGAGAACATAGCCGGGAAGGAATCCTCCACAGTAACCCTAAAAACCCAAACCACCATAATACAAGGTAGAATACATGGGACACCACTGTAGGGGGCCGCCGTAGCTCAGCGGGCAGACCCCCTGCGCGGGGCCCAAAGCGCCGGCCTTGTAAGCCGGTGGTCGCGGGTTCGAATCCCGCCGGCGGCTCCACACCCCCAAAACACGTCGAAACACTACTCAAGATTCCCTTATTCACAATGACTCCCAGAACACCATAAGATGTACCACACAATATATGGGCTAACGTCTGAATCCGAGGCTAGATGTACTCATGGTTTTTGGTATAGTAGAGTCCTGTAACCCGATGAAACGATAGAGGTGCATGATATAGACATGGTTTAATGGATAGGAGATAAGGGGGTATTGTATAATACCATATGGGAATACTGGCTGAAAGGATAGCTCCTAGTAGGATTAGTAGGTATCAGCCAAGCAAATACGCCTCAAAGCATAGTCAAGCTGAAGAGTACTAAAAGATAAACGGGATGGGTTAGCTCGGTCTCATGAGCATGCTGGACCACTATGCCTGGTTTTAAGATATTATTCTAAAATCTATTTTGTTCTTCTTAACCTAGGCTAACATCAATGACGAACTCGCACCCGGCCTGTTAGGCTAATACAGTAGTAGTTGAATACGCTTATGGCATCTTAGACATTCCAGCTTCCCTACCTCATAGAATCTAAAACTCCAAGGGTCCCTTGAGAACTTGAACTTTGAAGGATCGGCCTCATAGCCAAATATGGTACTTAACCATAGGGGATCACCTACTCGTATAGGGTAGTTGGAGTAATTCTACCGATCTCTTCCATAGCCTTGTTAGGATATACATTTTGGCGAGCTCTCCTAGCGATATGAATAGGCACTTGCGTCTAATAGAGTTGAAGGCTGGGTTCCGAATGCTTCTCTCATACTCTCTCCGCATCCCCTCTCCCGAAACTATGAATAGCTTTGCCTCGAGCCCTCGTATTGCAGAGAGCCTTAGTAGGGCATCACGCATGCTACCACCAATAACAACCTCGAATGCATAGAATCTACGCGCCTCATCAGAGTACCAGACTACATCAATCCGGCTCAGGGGCTTCAAAATAATTTGGCCAGCGAGTTCACCTAGATCCTCCTTGCTCATGTTTGCAATGTTTTTAAGTTTTCTACCACTGCACTCCCTCGAGGGGTCGGCTGTATAGACCTTAAAATCCAGGTCTCTACCAATACTCATCAACATGTATTCCGCGCAAGTATGCGTGATGTGGAAGCGATCCTCTGGGACATCTAAAAGCCGGCTTATAGAAACCATCAATTCATCGATTATTCCCAGCTCCGTTTCCGGCGGAAGCTCCCCAGCCCTCCTCCTAATCTCTCTAACCACATGTTCATCAATATAATGCAGGCCCCTTATTATCCATCCAGCAATAGGCAGTTTGCTTGTCGGAGTCTTTACATCAGTTAGCTCCTTCTTTAGAACCTCCTTCTTGTATTTTTTGAACTCGTCGAATAATATAATCCATCTCCTTTCATTCGGCTTAAGTTTTTGGGGGTTATCTATTAGCCCCTGGCTTGCAAGCCTATTATATTCCTGCGGGTCTACTTCCTTTACCTCCCTTACCGTGAATTCTCCGCAGAAGGCGGAAGGCTTACTTGATGTGGGCCTGGTCATTACGATGCAGATGGAGCCGGGGGCTAGGGCACGTATTCCTTGCCGCCGCCTATATTTAAAGTCGTATATCTTAATGCTCCCTGAAGCTGCTGCTTCACACCATTCCCTGTCCGCGATAACTATAGCGTGTTTAGCCATGGCTCACAGCCCTCCTAACAATTACCCTACCCTCTTCGAAGACCCATTCAATTCTATCACCCTCGTTGATTTCTAGAAGCTTCCTAACTTCTCGTGGGACAGTTGTCCTATAATACTTGCCGATTCGGGTTACGGCTAGGACTGGCATGAACCCTATATCACCCTATATGGTTTAAGGTATTGAGTAATATAAAAAATATAATCTCACTTACCATCGCGAGCTCTTCAAGACTCCTCGTACGGTGAAGCATTACTGGGGTTTTAGGGTCAAGGGCGACTGTCTTGAAAGCGTTATTAGTGGATACTCCAAGGTGTCCTATAGAAGCCTCCTAGCCATACTAACAGGTTTCCCCAGGGATCCTGTTGATCCGATTTGTGCGAGGGACCCTTATTGTTAAATCGGGGAAGGCGTGACGGTCCCTGAATAACCTAGTGTAGGCTTGGAGGGCCCCTCTAGTAGCCTATAACCCAGCACTCGCGACACCTGTGATTAAGGGTTCTGAGCCTGTAATATGCCTCTTAGTTGATAACCTAATGAGGGTCCCTCCTCCAATAATAGGGCCCTACGCAGCCCGCATCATTGTTTAAGCTAGCTCGATAAGGGTTAACCAGGGTCCCTCCCGTGATTTTACACTTGGCTTGCATTATATGAAGCGTATGGATAGCACTTTCCAATGCTATACTTCATGACACAATGGTTGTATATCAAAGTATAACAAAAGGTGAATCAAGCTCTTCCAGCACAATAACTTTCCCGGAAATATTGGATATTTGCATCACAAGCCTTCTCTTTATGGTGTGCCTGACACCACCTAATACAGCTGTATTCATCCTCTCCAATATTCGCCTTATCTCTTCCTCTTTGTACACCCCATCCACATAGAAAATCTCAACCATTTCACTACCCCCTCTGATTATTTGGATGTGTCTCTTAGTGATGCATATTAGAAGTAATACCGTTGATGAGACATGAACGTGGCTGGACCTCTTAATTGAATTGTCCTTCAATAGTTTTGACCCATTCATGAGACTTAATTTTGCTGATTAACTCTTGAATTTGTTCATCATTCAACAGCTCTTCATAAACCTCCTTTATCGTATTCAGGTTTTGTTCCTCAAGTTCTTTTAACTCCTTTTCCTCATCTTCACTTAGATTACCTTCAAGTTGCTTCTTCCAATACAACTCACTCCATCTATCATAGTTTATTGGCTTAAGATGTCTTGAAACGAGCTCTAGCAAATATTCTTTAGCCTGTGGATAAAGCCCATCTTCGTGGAATTTCTCTTTAAAGTAGAGTTCGTAAATGAGAAACTTTATTATTGAATAATCCAAGGTATTCCTGCCTTTGTAGAGGCTTAATAAGGCGTACTCTACTAATGTGTAGAACAAATCTTGGATTTTCTTGCCACCTCTTATTATGTCTTCATAGTTGAGAATGTAGTCAATTTCTTCTTTTGTAAGTCCGTATAACTTTCCAATAACAATATCACATAAATCTATAACTGGCTTCACATTGGAAGTCTCAAAGCGGTTATGCTCTTCATCAAAATTGTAAAAGAGGAAATCCATTAATAATGAGGAAAGAAAAGAGAAAAATTTGGTAAGAGGCAAGATCTTCTCTTTTTGTGGTATTGGGAAAGCTTTCATTATATCCGTATTCATGTGTCTTCCATCACCATAAATCCTGAACCACAAATAATATGTAGAGCTATTTATCAAGATAAGCAGAAAGTCTTTAAAAATAGGATCTACTTTAATTGCTTTAATTTCTGTACTTTGATATGGCATCCTATCCCAAGCATTATACCAGTAATTTCCACTAGTTCTTATCCAAATTCTTTCATTAGAATCTTCTAAAATCAGATCATTAAGGGAATATTTATTTTCAATTAATTTCTCTAGAATGTGCAAAGTGATTTCGTCGCCTATTTTAGGCAATCGGTGTTTATCTGTAAATGAAACTCCTATTTTGTTGCCCAATAAATAATCATTAGCATACTGAAACTCTATCTTTTCAAGTTCAGGCATTTCCCTAAACATTCTGGATGTATAAAATTTGCAGTTCGAGCCTGGAGTTTTCTTCTTGCATAGCATTATTGAAACAGATTGGGTCATATTATCAAAAAACCTGCATTTGTCCCTGTCAAAAGTTGAAATAAAACATTCCCTGTAGTTTTTATAAATCTTTTCCCTCGTCCCCCACAGATCTTTACTGAAAGTAATTGCATAGGTAATAATAAAAGACAGGTATCCTTTATCCTTGTTTAAAGGCATTACTCTTTCTACAAACACAGATGCAATTTCTCTAGTGTATGAAGAATAAACTCGAGATATTTCTTTTTCATCATCACTTAAAATATTCCCATATGGCGGATTCCCCACAACAACATCGAATCCCCCTTTCTCCAAAAACACTTCGCTGAACTCCATTATCCAGTGGAAATAACCGATCTTCTCTTTTAGATCATTCACATCGATCTTGATTCCATGTCTTCTAAGATGTTTCACAAATTCCTCGTTCAATTTCTCATTGAACCTATCTGTAATCTCATCAATTAACCTCTTAAGTTCAACAGCGTAATCTGTGTTCAAGGATACGAGTAGAATCTTTATTAGATCGCTCCTCAGCCTCAAGACTTTTTCTAAAATTTTTCCAGTTAGCTTTTTATTAAATTCCTTATGGACTTCAACTAGGAGAGGATAAGCGTTTGTACCAATTACATTGTCCATTTTCTTAATATAGTCTTCGAGCTTCTTACTGAGTTTGATTTTTAGGGGTTCTCCATACTTATTAGTGAAGAACTCCTCTAACGTTACTTGTCTCCGTCCCTTCTCAAATATTTTTGTATCGGCAAAGCCTATCAGGGAGTTCCCAACCCTTAAATTGAAGTGGACATTCGGGAATCTAACGTATACTCCTTTCTCTGCATCGAAATGCTTTGCTAGGCTCAGGAATAGTCTTGCCCTTGCAACTTTTATAGCACTCGGTAGAATGTCGACCCCGTATATGTTCCTTGAGATTATGATGTGGAACTTGAGCTTGAGTTTTCTCTCATCCTCATCCTCGATTGCTAACAGCGGTTCACTAATTATCTCTCCTTTTTCGTTAGCAGTCGTGATAACAAAGTTCCCAAGGGAGAAGCCAAGTTTCCTCGCCCGCTCTCGTATTTTCTCGTAGATTTCTACAAGGACGTTAATCGCTGTCTCGAGGAAATGACCGCTCCCGCTCGCTGGGTCAAGGATTTTTATATTCTGTAATTCGTTAAACAAGAACTTGTAATGCTCCTCGACTGTATCCTCCTCGAAGAACTCGTCTAGGCTTTTATACTTTGTACCGAATTCTTCATTTATTCTATCGGTTAGATATGGCTTGATGGTGTTGTCGCAAATATACTTTGTTATGGGTTCCGGAGTATAGTATGCACCCTTCTCTTTTCTCTCCTCAGCCGTCATTAGCTTCTCGAAAATTGCCCCCAACACGTACTCATCAATGTTTCCTTCCGTCCAATCCCGGCTCTCGAATAAGTTAAGAATTGGAACGTCAAATGATTTTATCTTTTTAGGATTCACCTTCTTTAAAAGGTCTGTCTTTCCTTCAATGTAGAATACTTTGTCTGGAATCTCCACTTCCTCTAGGGGTCCATTAAGGAATGGTGCTGGACCGGTAACTACAATCCTGTCGAATCTATCATCCCTATAATAGATTCCATCGTTGGGTTCATCCATCATAACTGTGAAGAGGCTTCTTAGGAAGTCGTAGTAGCTTTTGAATCCAAGCCTTTTATACTCCCTGAACTTGTTTACTAGGTAGTTGGGGTCATTGTTGAGGAATCCCCGCTTCTGAAGATACCAGATTATCAATAACTGCATTAGCAGGTTATCTGCGAATTCCTCCTTTTTATTATCATCATGTATACCCTTGATGTTATTGAGCAGGTTCTCCCTAGCCTTAATATAGAGCTTGTAGAATTCCTCTATAATGTCGCTTCTATCGAACAGTTCCTCCCAGTGCTGCCAATTTCCAACATCCTTCAGAAGCTTCCTTAGTTTCTTTTTAAAGGCTGGTGTAATTTTATCGATAGATTTCCTCAAGACAGCAACTTTTGACTCCAGCCCTTTTATGACCCTTCTCAAGAACACCACTTGATTGCCAACAAATAAGATGCCGTATTCTCTCCTTTCACCTTCTACAACGCCCGCGTCATTCTCGATTTCCTTCTTTAGCCTGCTTACATCCTCCTTGTAGTTTTGACCCTTTCTCACCACCAAGATATTGTATATCTCAAGCTCCTTGTCTTCGAAAACAATAAACTCTCCTTCTCTTACTTCCTTGTACCTCTTTCTCAAATATTTGATAAGATTATCATAGTCTAAATAGTCTAACAATTCATTAATATTCAATACCACCACCCCACCAATTTTCCGTTTAGTTGTTTTTCAATATCACCAACCTTGAAGTAATCATAAATGATGTCGACTAGCCCAGCTGGGTCTGTTACATCATAATTGTTATTCTTAACTCTGATTACTCCAGTCTTTATAAGATGTTCTTTGAGCTCTCTTCTCTCTTGAGAATTGAGTTCAAACCACGCTAAGTATGTTAGCACTTTCCTTAACTTGTTCTTATCTATTGTCTGGATGAATTGTTTTTGTCTTGAGAGCTGATAGAGATAGTTATATATTTTCTTAATTAGACCGGTCTGAGTTATTTTGCCCCTATGCTTTGGTAATATATCCTCTTCGAATTTTTTCTTTACTTCGGAAGTCAATTCAGCTATCTTTGCTAAATCTATACTATCGCTCTGTGCTTCCGTATGGTTCCATAATTTAATGAACTCCCTACAAGTGGACTCAGTAAGCTTGCCATTTTCGTAAACTACAACCTTTTTCCCAATTTTTCTGTCGCCCCGATAAATTTCGAACATTGAAACTACTTTACCTCCATTAATTAGTGTATAAACAGGCTTCCTAGATGATGCTAACGGTAGGATATCCTCAAAGTCTTGCCTCTTTAATCCTAACTTATTCTGCACGAAGTCCAACAATTCAAATTCGGCCAAAACTTCCTCTGGGATGCCACCCTTAATTAACTTTGAGTCTTCACTAGCAGAGACTTCTTCTAATTCACTAATGCTTAGTTCAGCCAACCCCTTTAATTTTTCTCCAAATGTTTCGATAGAAATTTCTTCCTCATCCGCACTAAGAATATAGAACTCCTTTCCAACTAATAAGGTAATATCCTTAATCTTTTCTTGCAACTTAGCAAGTATACCCAAAGAGATTTCAATCTCTTGAACAGGAACGAAATTCTTAACAAATATGTCCTTTTCATTTCCTATTCTATTAACCCTACCGACTCTCTGAACTATTCTCATAGGGTTCCAAGGTAAATCGTAGTTTACGACACCATCAGCATCTTGCAGGTTAACCCCTTCACTCAGGGAATCAGTTGATACGAGGATCATCAGTTCTCCCAATTTATCAACCTCCCTCCAACCATCGTTAGCTCTTGGAGCAAACCTCTTTATCATTCTCTCCTTTTCTTCGACATCTAGATCTCCGGTTACTAGTCCAATCTTTAGAGAACCTCTTTTAGTATCGAAGAGGTATGTTAAGGTTGATTTCTGATCTCTTATCCAATTCTCGAGGTTGCGGTAAATATATTCCGCTGTATCTTTGTATTGTGTAAATATGATGTACTTCTTACCAACAAATTCTGTATACATCAAATGCTTTAATTTTTCGAGCTTAGGATCTTTGTAAACATAAATTGGGTATGTATCATTTTCATCACGGATTTCGACTAGCTTGATTTTTTCTAATTCATCTTTTATCTTTTCCAATATCTCCTTATCCCTCTGAAGATCTTCAACCATTAGGTTAATGCCTCTCCTTAGAGCTTTGAGTAATTCTGGTCTTTTCTTAAGCATTTCAAAGAGTTCTTTCTCATCTCTAGGTTCAGGTAACGGTAACATTCCTGTTCCAAGACCTTTTGAAATGAAATTAACTAGCATCTTGAGTTTTGGATTGTATTGATACTCGGTAGAGAGGTCTTCTTCATCGGTTAATTTTCTGACAACATCTTCCTTTTCAGCAATAGCTATAAACTGATTTCCAACTTCCTCCAATTCTTTTATAAATTCATCCAAGGACAGTTTATCGATTCTCTTACTAAAATCCTTTAGGACATTGTAGAACTTCATATTCTTGTCATGTACTTTATCTAACGTCTTTTCGAAGGCAAATATACTGCTTTCAAGCCTTTTCGACAACAACAGCTTGAGAATAGTGTCAATTGGAACGGCTATACTCTCCTCCTCAGCATCCCCCGGCCTTTCTGCAAATGACGAAGAACTTGAATTACCTATGACAACAAAACCACTCGTATAAAGCTTGGTGTATGCAAATTCCAAATCCTCAAGAAGTTTGCTTACCTTTTTTAAGAACTTCCAGTATTCCTTGTATTTGGTTATATCATCATATAAAACCTTTTCAGGTTTAGGTTCTTTGAATGTAAGTTCCTTATCTCCAACTTTGATTTTACCATCCTTTCCAAACGTTTCTTTGATATATTTTCTCGTTCTAAGAACCATGATATTGTCCAAGACTTTTTCTTTGATCTCCTGTGCCTTGAGACGTAGTTCGGATTCATATTTTGGATTTTCTTTCCACTTCTTCTTTAAATCAGTAAAGTCTTGGAATAGCTGGGTTATATTAACCCCCTCAGCCTTGAATGTTGAAAACAAGTCATCTGAGAATAATTTGATCAAGTTATAAATGTCCCATATAGTATTGTTAAGTGGGGTGGCTGTAAGAAGGATGAACTTATTTTGGAAGGAATTGGGATTGTCTGGATCTTTGAATCTTAACATTCTTGCGTTCTTCCACCTATTGGTCTGGCGATTTCTGTACTTGTGAGCCTCATCGATAAGGATCAGGTCATAATCATAGTTTAAGTTCATATCCACGATGTCTTTCTCACTATACCCACTGAAGATCCCAAGGGACATTAGGGCAACTTCGCCAAGCTTTATTGCTCCATTATCCGTCCTTTTGTAGATTTCATATACTTTGAATCTCTCAGTAGGTGTTGGTTTTTGCTTGGCGTAGATCTGGCCACTAAAGAAATAACCACTATTAAATAATAAGTATTCCCATTGTGGAATTAAGGAAGGTGGCAAGATCAGCAGGGCCTTCCGATCCTTGCTAATTCCAACCCTATTCGGATCCCAATCGGGAAGCTTTCCAATAATATATTCTTCAACAATTGATGCCCCAATAAAGCTCTTGCCAAGACCTACCGAATCTGCAACTATGACACCATTATGTTTGTTTATTATATTTATGGCATTGATAACTCCAATTAGCTGAAATTCTGCTAAAATGTCTTTCTTCTCAATAGGTTCAACTCTGCCATCAAACCACTTCCACACAAGCACTTTGAATAACTGTCTTGGGGTAACAAATTTTCCAATCTCTATCTTTCTTTCTTTGGCA
The DNA here is from genome assembly GCF_055382595.1 of Thermodiscus maritimus. NCBI lineage: Archaea > Thermoproteati > Thermoproteota > Thermoprotei > Acidilobales > Acidilobaceae > Thermodiscus > Thermodiscus maritimus. The sequence continues at coordinate 258,318 of NZ_AP042434.1, read as the reverse complement.
ATTTCAAGTATTCTTAGAAGTTCTCCTCTAAAATCTTCACTCTCTGCCCAAAGTTCATCAAACCATTTGTTCAGATCAATTATGGCATCTCTGTCTGTTAATAGGACATTCAACTCCTTGTTCTTTGTCAATCCTTTTGCTGTGAAGTTCGAGGACCCGACGATGGCAACCCCGGGAGATTCTCCAGAATTATTAAACAATTCCTCGGGTCTCTTTAAGAACAGATATAATTTTGAGTGTAGCTTTGATTTATTATAAACTCTTATATCAATCTTGCCTTGCCTTATTAATTCGTGTAGTTCCCTTACTTTAGATAGATCCTTTATATCCGATAAATCTTCCAACATTCTCAGCTTAGGGTCATAACCCCTTACAAGCTCATTGCTCGTGGCCTCTGTGGTCTCGTCACCCATGACAATTTTAAGGAATCCCTCTTTTGCATTTTCCGGAAAATTATTTTTAACCAAGTTCCAACCACTTATAAAGAAATAACCTATTGCGAATTTGGCTTCCTTGCTATCTTTAATATGTTCACTAATATATTCAGCGACTTTTTTATTTTTATTATCTATAATCTTAACCATAGGTACCACCGTTGAGTATAGATTTATCATTTTTCCTTTCATGAATTCCTTAAACATCTTACATTTTGTGTCTCTTCTGGATCATAGGGTAAATAAACTTTTGTTTGAGCATCCTAGTACCATTATATTGAGTTCAGGTTTAAAGATTTTGCCCTTTCTATTCATACTGTTAGGATAACTAGGGCATCACCTCCTGAAGCCGTTCAGTAGCGTCATCAGGTATAATATGGTTTCAGCTCTCATATTACTCCTTCTTTTCTCTTGGCACTCTCTTTTTAGATATAATTCATGTTATATCCAAAATCATCCGATTCTACAGGAGCCTTATTAGAATACGTTCATTACTCCAACACTGTAACACCTCACCAACTTTTAATTCTCCTAGAGTCTCATTGGAAGATGACCCTTAGGGGTGTGCCCTTACCCTCGTGAACATACCTACATGAGCCTTCAAGGCCCGTTCACTTCCAAAGGTTTTACAACAATATGAGTGGGTGTATGCCTTATCTTTAGTGAGATCACAGCGCCGTTTTATAGAACTATAACAAATCCCACATGGTCGTACTGGGCTTTACACCACGTTATTATCGTGGTATTAACTTGTTCTCCTGCCTAATCGTGTGGACGGGGGTAAGTATACTATCGGGTGCGGGTTTATGGGTTTAATGAGACTTATACTGGGATTCGATAGCCGTGATTACTACGAGTTGAAGGAGAGGGTTGAGCGCCTCGAGGAGAGAATCGGGAAGCTGGAGGAGTTAAACAGTAACCTGAGAAGTCTTGCCAGCGAGCAGGCTGCGGTTATTGAGTTGTTGAAGAGTGAGCTGTCGGAGGCTAATGATACTATTGAGGCTCTTGAGGCTGAGGTGGGTCTTCTTAGGAGTAGGCTTGAAGAGATAGAGGCTTGGATGAAGGAGCGGGAGCATGTGGAGGTGAATCCGGATAGTGATATGGATGGGGATGAATATCGCGGCGCTGACTTACATGGACCTGCTGGTGGCGTGGAGGCTGGCGGGGACGAGGAGGCTGAGAGGATAGTATTAGAGGCGATAAGGAATGGTGTATCGAGTCCTAGCGAGATAATCAGTGCTACGGGACTGAATAAGCACCGCGTATACGCGGTGTTGAAGAAGCTCAGCGATGAGGGATTGCTTGAGAAGAGGAGGGATGGTAGGAGGGTCCGTTATAGTATAAAAATACCTGTTGAAAATTAAAATATTTTATTACTTGAGCTTCTTGAGGCACGCTCCAAGATTCTTGGCGATGGCAATCAGGTAGCCTAGACCCTTCTGGACGTTGGGGTCCCTAAGCGCTGACATTAGCCCTATCATTCCCCTCGGCTGGGCCTCGGAGGGCTTTGTCTCGGCTAGACTGTTGAATATACAGTATGCCGCGTCCTCAGTGTTCATCTTCAGGGATATTGCCTTCTCTGCCTCAAGCCTCCTGGAGGCTTCCAGCATAGCTCCTAATAGCAGCCCCAGCCTGAAGGTGCTCACGTCGGCCTGCATGCCCTCCATCATAGCTTCGTAGCTTTCTGCGAACTCTTTTAGCATGCCTAGTACTCCGGTCTTCTTCAGCTCCCTAGCTACCTCGAGGAGGTCCTCTAGAGCCTTTACATCAACCTCATTATACTCTATACCATTAACCATTACACATCACCCCCACATTACATCCTGAGCCTGTCAAGCCATCCCTGGTAGAAGGCTCTCTTTACAAGCTTCATGGCGAAGCTCTCCATCACATTATAACACTTTTGCCAGTTATATTTCTCGCCGTCGAAGGTCACCTCGCATACTCCCATGAAGCCCTTGTCGCCGCTGTAGGCTACACACGCCACTGGAGTGTGCTCGTGTACCTCTCCTACACCGTATAGCTCGTTTAGGAGGAGGTTGACGGCCTTTGAGGTGGCTGCGTGTATGAATACGCCTGCAGTCCCCAGCCCTGTTGGGGGCATCGAGTGCTCTCCAGTGAGGAAGATGTCGTCGTATTCTGGGTGGCGGAAGTCCCTTGGCCTCGCCTTCACGAACCTCTTATCGTGTTCGAAGAGGAACATGGGGTCCTCGAGGACCTTAGGGGGTCTGGGCGGCGGCACCTTTACTAGGAGATCATAGGGTTCCTCGTAGTTCTTGGTTACCACCACCTTCTTCTCTGGGTCTACTCTCTCTATACCCTCGTGTGTCTTGATCTCTACTCCGAACCTGTTGAAGTACTTGTTCCACAGCCTCTTAATGTCGGGGCCGAGACCCCACGAGATATCCATACCGTTCATACTGGGGCTTAGGATGGTTATCTTGGCATTGATCCCTTTGACTTTGAGCTTGTATCCTAGGACGCTTGCAAACTCCATTGGATATATTCCACACCTGAACGGAACTTCTGGGACTAGTATAACTACTTTCCCACCCTTGAAGGTGTTGAGCGCCTTGTTGAAAACCTGAGCTGCCTCGGGGTCATAGTTGTGGTATCCTGCCTCGGCAAGGCCTGGGTAGGCTTCCCAGCCGTTCCTCAGGCCTAGCGTGACGAAGAGGTAGTCGTACTCAACCTTCCTGCCATCGGCAATCTCGACATTCCTCTCGTCTGGATTTATCTTGGTAGCTTCCCCGATAACGACGTTGACCCCATATTTTTCCAGATTCTTTATTGGAGCCCTAGTCTTCTCAATTGGCAACCCCTCGAGGGCTACGTCCATCCATAGGGGTGGCATATAGTGCCACTCGTCCTTGTTTATCACGGTAACTTCCAGGTCTAGGTTGTGCTTCTTCTTAGCCTCAGCGAGGGCAAGAGAACCTACTATTCCACCTGTTCCCCCGCCAAGGAAAACAATCCGCTTAGCCACTCTCGTCACCTTATCCGCACGTGTTGTTTAATTGTTTAGAGGGGTATCTATATAGATATATTTGTTCTGTAAGGACAGTCCAATGAAATACTTATTAAGTCGTAATCCCCGGATATGGTTGAGAATATTCTCAACACTTTGATTTGAGAGGAAAGCGTGTGCGGGGCCTGGGAGGCTTATTGGTGCCGCCGCCGGGATTTGAACCCGGGACCTCCGGATCTCCCAGGCCCCTGCGACTTCGGCAGGGACTGTGCCGTATGAGTCCGGCGCTCTGCCAAGGCTGAGCTACGGCGGCACCCGTTTCCAATAGGAGGTCTATGGATTCGGGTTTTTGAGTGTTGCTTTTCCTCTGAGGACCTCTTCGATGATTCTGTCTAGTGCGTAGCGGATGAGCTCGCTTCTTGAAAGACCGAGTTTTAGCGCTGCCTTGTCTACTTCTTCTAGCCTAGACGGCTCGATCTTGAATGTGACTACTCTGAGCTTTTCCCTGTAGCTGTAGTCTCCATACTCAATTATGATTGGTATTGATGTAGCCATCTCTTCTCTCCCCTGGAGGATCTTGGCTGATAGGGTATCTTGTAGGAAGTGGGTACAAGGTATCCAATTGGGGGAGGGGTGACCGGAAGTAATACTCTCCACGGAGACCTCCGGTAGCCTAATAATTAATAGGAGGCTATCCTTCAAGCCCTAAGTTTAAAGGTAAGGGTAATACGTCCGGTTAGGAGGTTTGTATTGAGATGAGGCTGTATGAGACCCTATACTCCTTCCCCGGGACGGTGATGGTGGCAGTCCAGTCCGGTACAAGCGCCTGCCCATTATAATCCACTATAGCTAGCGAGAATAGTACTTGGGCCCATGGTGTCGGTGCACCCACAACGCGGGGGATAACCTGCACTGTAGCGCCGTTTAGTGTTTTATTCATTAACTTTACACTTCCAGCTCCGACCCTTACATCTACGAGTGGACTTATCTCGTTCTGTCTGGTTATCTTGCCTACCTTACTCCAGTCGATCTGGACCCTCTCTTGTAGGAACTTGTGGAGGTAAACTGGGGCTATGCCGGGGAATGGTTTGAACGCGTACACTGTGTTGTTTTGACTGTCGTATGAGAATTCGAGGCTGGTTAGGAAGTAGTCCTCGATCATAACGACATCTGCACCCTTATACTCCTGTATTGTTCCATTGGGGTATACGATCTTTCCGTAGGTGAGTCCTGGCCCAGAGTATTGGTAGTAGAGTGTGTAGGTGAGATTATTGTCGGTGTAGAGCACTGCTTTCCCAGACTTGTTGGAGGGGTAATTCCATAGTTTTACTAGATACTTGTGTCCATCTTGGTCAGTAGCATTATACTCTAAGTATGTGACGTGTGATAAGACTTCTTCCAAGTTCCCAGTATGAGCCGCCACCCTGAAGGGGTGCAGGTAGGAGTAGTAGATCGCCACTCCTACCACTGCTGATACAAGCGTTGCCGCAAATGATATAATTATTATCATTTTTATCTTGTTCAATCCTACCCCCCGCCACCATCGGAAATAAGCATGCCACGTTGCTGGATAATAAGTATAGGCACCTGCTGGAGCAGAGAGTATGGGTCGGGAAGACGGGTTGAATAGCATCTCTTTTAAGCCCATCCAATCCCCGTTGGAATAGTCGGGTGGATAATAGAGTGACCATAGGGCTGATCCGGGGAACAAATGCGCACGGCCACATGGGCTGGGTGCTGGTTAGGTGCAGGGTCTGCGGTAGATACCTAAGCCTAACAGGCCAGCACCCCGGCGCGGCTAGGAAGACAGAGGTAGTATACACGTGCCCCAGGTGTGCTAAGGATTATGGAGCATACTTCTGCGCAGCCGATGCTAGGAAGCTAAACTACCGCTGCCCATTCTGTGGAAGGCAATTAGTGGTAGCGACTCCCATACAGGAGGAGTAAGGGGGGTCCCCCATACCCGGCTATATCCTAGAGGAAGAGGTTTTCCAAGACCATTACAGGGTAGTGAAGATAGAATTCTCCGGGAAGAGACTGTACAGTATAGACGCCTACAAGCTCCTAGAAAAGAAGCCCGACTGCAGCGAGGAGATAAGGGAGGAGAGCATAAACGCTAGGATATGCTACACCACCATAGCGCCAGGCTGTGAAGCGGTGATCCTCGAAACCCCAGGGAGGAGGGAGCTAATCAACCTTAGGCTCACAGCTAGTAGCGAGAGCGACCCTGCAGGAGGAAGCCTTTCGAGGGCTAGAGAATACTGCCTTGCTAAGATGGAGGAGTGGCTGGAGAGTTGAAGAGGGTTTGCGGTCTAATATCCGGGGGTAAGGACAGCAACTACGCATTCTATATGGCTCTCCGGGAAGGCTACCATCCAGCATGCATCTTATCGGTAAGACCCGGGCGGAGCGATAGCTGGATGTTCCATGTACCCTACACCTCTCTAACAAGGTACCAGGCTGAAGCGATGGGGTTAATGCAAGTCTACTATGAGTACGGGGTCAGCGGGGTAAAGGAGAGGGAGGTGGAGGAGCTGGCCAAGATACTTGCCAAGCTCAAAGAGAGAGTCGGCTTCGAAGCACTGACAGTTGGAGCCCTAGCCAGCAGGTACCAGTACGAGAGGATAGCATGGATAGCTGATAGGCTTGGTGTGGAAGTCTACGCGCCACTCTGGGGGAGGGACCCGGTAGAGTATATGAGGAGGCTGGTGAGGGAGGGATTCACATTCATAATCACCAGGATAGCAGTATACGGCCTACCCTCGAGACTTCTAGGTAAGCCGATAGGGCGGGAGGAGGTCGAGGAGATCATAATGCTCTCGGAGAAGCACGGTTTCCACCCAGCATTCGAGGGAGGCGAGGCCGAGACGCTAGTAGTAGACGCTCCACATTTCCATAGGAAGCTGCATGTGGAGGGAGAGCCTGTCAAGAAGGGACCCTACGAGTGGGAGTTGCGAATTCGCAGGGTGGTGCTTGTAGAGAAATCAAGAGTTTAGGAGAAGAGAAGCCTATGCGAGTTCCTAGCGGCTACTTCTCTAACAATCTCTTCGGGGACTCCCTTTAACTCGGCGACTAAGGATATGGAGCGTGGTATTAGCTCAGGGCCCAGCCTCACTCCCCTGTAAACGTATGGACCGTCACTCTCAAACACCATATGGTCTAAGGGGGCTATCTCAGCTACCCTTCTGTGCTTCTCCTGTATAGCTATAGCTGGGTTTATTGATACATAGTAGTTCACTGCTACTATCTCGTCTATGAGGCTGAGGGGGCCGGTATACCAGTGGAACATAGCCTTCCCCACCCCGGCATCTACGAGCATTGATAACACTCTACCCCAAGCTCCCGGAGAGTGTATAGTCACGTAGGCATCAAGCTCCCTTGCGAGGTCAAGGAATACCTTGAAGATCTCCTCCTGCATGGGGAGTGTTGGAGAGGGGAGGAACTTCGTGTCTAACCCAACCTCGCCAATACAGTGTATTCCCAGCCTATACGCGGTCCTCGCAACCTCGAGCGCCTCCTGTATGCTGCCTCCATTCTTAAGGTTCCATGGGTGGTAGCCCGCGCAGGGTATGACGTTATCGTAGGAGTGCGACAGCTCGACTGTCTTGTAGAGTGATGCTTGATCGTCGCTGACAGCTACAAGAAGGGTTCCTGGAGTAGACGCGGCGGCCTCGGGGTCCTCGTACTCGTATAGGTGTATGTGCATATCGTAGTACTTAGCCACGATCACAGGCTCTCACCTCTTCTTCAACAACGTGCTCAAGATACTTCCTCATCCTGCCAGTTATGAGTATGAGGAGAAAGCCGGGTATAAGGCTGAAGAGTATGTAGGTTATACGCCATCCTATCAGGGTCTCTGGATCCAATACTCCTGCAAGCCCATACTCAAAGAATAATGCTCCACCTGGCGTGGGGCTCATAACCATAACATTTGAGATCTCGAGGGCTAGGAAGGACCTCCATAGATTCCAGAGAACGTTCCAGTCTAGGGGGGTTAGTGGTGTGGGGGATAGGATCATGATTGAGAATGTTTCGAGCAGGTGAGCCATCAGTGTAAGGGTCCCTCCAACTACTACGATGAACCTATCCTTCACGATAGAGGAGAGGCTTTCTAAGAAGAGATCCCTCTGCCTCAATAGATAGCATGTGTAGCTTTTACCTCTAAACCTTCTTTCTATGAACCTCGTAAACTTTTCCGTCTTCGCCCATGCAATCCCACCGATCCACATGACTCCGAGGAAGAGTGATGTGAGAAAGGGGAGCCAGGTTCTGGGTAGTAGGGGGATTGTTAGGATCAGTGTTATAGTTATGGGTAGGAATGTGTCGAAGAGGCTCTCCAATGTTGCAAGGCCAAACGCTGTACCCGCATGCATCCCCGTCTCCGCCGCTATCACTGCCGCGCGGGCTGGGGTGGAGCCTGAGTAGGCGGGGGTTAGTATGCCGAAGAACCTTCCAACAAGCCTGCTAACCACTGCCCAGAGCAGGCCTACCCTTTTATTCATGCTCTTGGAGAGAGCGACTAGCCTCACACCCCTCACGATATCTGCTAGGAGTAGGAAGACCATAGCGACTAGAACCCTATAGTCTATCTCAACAATGACTCTAATGAAGTTGCCTATGCCTCCAGCTAGGTGTATTAGGCTCAGCCCTGATAGGGCGAAGAGCAGTAATGCCCCCACTAGCAGCGTGTGCTTCTGGTTACTCTTGTTCAACCTCCTCAGCCATCCTCTCGTAGTACTTCAATCCACTGCCGGTCAGCACCAGTAGGGGGCACTCCTCTCCTAAAGCCTCAGCCGCCGCTAGTACAGTTGCAGACGAGGGCTCTACTATAAAGCCCCTTCTCGCAAGCCTCCTCCACGCGCCCCTCACATACTCGTCCCCCACCACAACCACGCCTCTAGTAGCGGCCTCAACCATCTCATCAAGCCTGGGAGGATTGCGGAGAACCAGTGCGTTCGAGCATCTTACTCTCAGAGCCGAGCCTTGCAAGGACTGGGACCCTACCAGATAGGCTCGCGGCGGCCGGAGACTGTACAGCCACTATACTAGGCTCCAGGCCGAGCTCTTTCAATCCCCTGTAGAGCGCGATTAACAAACTCCCCGAGCTGGCTGGAACAAATATAGTCCGGTCTCGTGCAACCTCAGCAAGCTCGGAAGCGATAGTCTCAACCCCTTTAAGGAAGACGGGGCTGGTGGAGTGCGCCACATAATAACATGACCCAGACTCCCTCCTAGCCGCCTCCCCAGCTTCATCCCTGGATGAGTGGAGCACTACTTCAGCACCGAGAAATCTTAGGAGGGCAAGCTTCCCCCTCGAAGCGGTGGCGGGCACGTGGACCCTAGCCTTCAGCCCGAGCCTCCCAGCATACGTTGCAACCGATAATGCAGTATTACCACTGGAGTCCTCTACGACGCAGTCATAGTCGAGGAGCCTTGCCAGGTAGACTGATAGGGATGAACCCCTGTCCTTGAAGCTCCCGGAAGGGTTGAGGTATTCCAGCTTGTAAGCGGCCCCCTCATGATCAACCACTAGGGGAGTACTGCCCTCGCCGAGGATGGGCCTGGGGGGAACTGGTAGGGTCCCCTTGACTTCTAAGGGCCCGCCGCATCTAGGACAATAGGGGTGGTACTCTTCCCCGGCGCCTTCCCAGCCGCATCTCGGACAGTATAGGGACCAGGCCATCTCCACCCACTACCCCGAGCCAAGGATATTGTGCAGGACTAGTATAATTAGAAAGCCGTTGTCTCGGTGAGGCTTGTAGGCATGGTTAAGGTAACCTAATTATACTCGTCACAGCTTGCAGTTCTTAATGCGCTTTTCATAAACAAGCCTCAGCCTCTGCAGGGTCTCCTCGCTTGGGAAGTGTTCTATTAACTCTGCCTCCGTGTTAGCCTTCTCCTCGTCAACGCCAATAGCTATTAGGAACTTTCTTATGAGTTCATGGGCCTCAACGATCTTTTCAGCGTGCCTCCGCCCCTCTTCGGTAAGCCTTACGTCGTGATGCTTCATATAATTGACGAGGCTCTTACTTTCCAGGCGCCTAATCATCCCTAAAACGGTTGGCGGCTTGGCCCCGAGGAGCTCCGTTACGTCAGTTATACGGGCATAGGGCCGGTAGGGAGTGCTAGGGTATGGTAAGCATCGGCTTTAGAATGGCGAGCATTAAACACCCTACTCTAAGGATATTGGAATAATCTGGAATCCGGCAGAGAATATTATTACGCTCTCCTTAGTGGTTTAAGGAGGAGGCTATGGACCGGGTGGTTCCGGTTAGCTCTCCTCCTTTATCTCCCTGTGCTGGGCTTCTAGAACGTTGAACACTACCTGTGCTAGGTGTTCTGGCTTGGTATAGAACTTGTCGTACAGGTACTTCTGCCCCTGGAAGCTGATCTCCACGTTGTCCCCGGTATCCCTTATAGTCATATATACTTGGCCGCCCTTCATTAGGCTGAACGAGTTCTTGCCGCGGGGGAGTATCTTTAGCCCGTACTTCTGGGCTTCCTCCCTAACTAGCTTCTTTACCTCATCTATGTACTCGCTCACACGCTACACCCGATTAACCCCCGGTCTAACGGGCAGGTTTTAAATATATCCCCTTATCATAGATAACAATTACAGCAACGGCTACACGAATATTAGCTAACACTACTGCTACCTATAATCGAGTCAAGGGTGTGAGATCCTATGGTGAAAGTAGACGATATAAAGACGATAACCGTGGTTGGAGCGGGAACGATGGGTCATGGCATCGCCGAGGTGGCCGCTGTAGCCGGGTATAAGGTATACCTGGCTGATATCAAGAAGGAGATACTAGACAATGCTCTCGAGAAGATCAAGTGGAGCCTATCAAAGCTGGCCGAGAAGGGGATGCTGAGGGATAGCGTGGAGGCCGTAATGGAGAGGATAACGCCCATAGTGAACCTCGACGAGAACGGGAACTATACAGAGGAATTCGCTAAAGTGCTGAAAGAGACCGATGTTATGATCGAGGCTATTATTGAGAGGCTCGACCTCAAACAGAAGCTATTCGCCTACGCCGACCAGCACGCCCCAGAGCACGCCATACTTGCAACCAACACTAGCAGCCTACCCATAACAGAGATAGCCGCTGCAACTAAGAGGCCCGAGAAGGTCATTGGGATGCACTTCTTCAACCCACCACCATTAATGCCGCTAGTAGAGGTGATACGCGGTGAGAAGACTAGTGATGAAACAGTTGAAACCATTATGGCTCTAGCGAAGAAGTTCGGGAAGCAGCCTGTACTAGTGAAGAAGGATGTTCCCGGATTCATAGTCAACAGGATCCTGGGAAGGTTCCTTAACACTGGCTGCCATCTTGTAGCTAAGGGCCTCGCAACTATAGAGGAGGTCGATGCTGCAGTAAGATATGTGCTTGGCCTCCCTATGGGTATATTCGAGCTCAGCGACTACTCGGGGATAGACGTATTCTACTATGTCTTCACGGCGATGAAGGAGAGGGGCTTCAATATAACCCCGTGCCCACTCTACGAGGAGAAGTTTAAGGCCAAGGAATATGGTATGAAGACTGGTAAAGGCTTCTACACCTATCCAGCCCCCGGCAAGTATGCCAGGCCTAACATACCAAAAGAGCTGGCGGGCAAGGTGGACCCCGTCCTAATACTAGCCCCAGCAGTCAACGAGGCGGCATGGCTCCTGAGGAACGACGTGGCGAGCAAGGAGGATATCGATAAGGCTGTGAAGCTGGGCCTAGGATGGCCTAAGGGAGTATTCGAGTTCGCGGACGAATACGGTCTCGACAAGATAGTTGAGGCCCTTAGAAAGCTGAAGACCGACCTCGGCCTAGAAGAGATGGAGCCAGACCCTCTCCTAGTGGAGAAGGTTCAGAAGGGAGAGCTTGGAAGGAAGACTGGTAAGGGCTTCTACGAGTACGGTGAGGTAGAGGAGATCAAGAAGAATACAATCATAATAAGGAAGGAGAAGCCGATAGCCTGGGTAATCCTAAACAGGCCCAGGAAATACAACGCTCTCAGCCCCGAGCTACTAAAGGAGCTAGGAGAGGCCCTAGACGAGCTAGAGGACGATGACGACGTCAGGGTGGTCATACTGAAGGGAGAGGGTAGAGCCTTCAGTGCTGGCGCAGACGTTACCGCATTTGCAGGGGTAACACCGATCTCTGTTGCAAAGTTCTCGAGAAGGTTCCAGGAGCTCACCTTGAAGATGCAGTTCTACACCAAGCCGATCATAGTAGCACTCCACGGCTACGTGCTAGGCGGAGGCCTAGAGATCGCGATGAGCGGCGACATTAGGATCGCCAGCGAGGACGCGATGCTAGGGCAGCCCGAGATAAACCTAGGCTTCATACCAGGAGCTGGCGGAACCCAGAGGCTCCCCAGACTAGTAGGTAGGGGTAGGGCCAAGGAGCTGATATTCACGGGAGACATGATACCCGCCAGGGAAGCGGAGAAGATCGGGCTAGTAGACAAGGTTGTACCGCCTGAGAGGCTGGACCAGGAGGCTAGGGCTCTGGCACTGAAGATAGCGGAGAAGCCGCCGCTCGCCCTCATGGCCGCCAAGTACGCTATAGAGTATGGGCTAGAGTCCAACATATGGGCGGGACTAGCCCTAGAAGCCCACCTATTCGGCCTCCTCTTCTCAACAGAAGACGTGATCGAGGGAGTAACTGCCTTCCTCGAGAAGAGGAAGCCCAAGTTCAAGGGTAGATAGGCTACCCGCGGGACCCTACCACCCTCGAAAACAATAATTTTTCCATTCCCCTACAGGCTATATCCGAGTGCCTACAAGCGTTGTTTTCACAATCATTATTAGGATAGACGACTATTACCATAGCTGGGGGCTATGCATGGATAAGACTATCATAAAACCTCCTCCAGAACCCGAGGCTGTGAAGAAGGCATTAAGAGCCCTCTACGAGGCTCAGGGAGGAAAGGCGAAATACATAGTATTCGCTGGCAACAAGCTCCCGAAATACCTCTGGGACCACTGGTCCGAGGAAATGCACAGGGCAGGGCTTAGATGGCAGGACCTCCTCCGGAGTCTCTCCAAGAACTCGGAGAAGGCTATGGCTTGGATAACCGGTGAAGCAAGCTGGGAAGAGCTGGTTGAAGCCATAATCAGCGACTTAGCTGCTGGAGCATCGAGGGAGAAAGAGAGGAGGGGAGCCCGGAGAAAGATACGGGCTCTCACAGACTTCTTCTAGCCCTGGAAGTGAAGCGTTTAATAGACTGCGGCCCAGATCTAAATATAGTAGAGGGTAGCCGGGTCGTCTAGCGGCCAAGGATGCGGGGCTTTGGATAGCGGGCCCCACCCCGCATCCATATTCTCTACATAAGGATGCTGGCGGGCCAGAGATTCCTTTATAAGGCCAGTTCGCGAATAGTGGTAGAATGCGGCAGAGGGGTGGGGCCCGCTAGAAGAACCCCCGTGACCGGGGTTCGAATCCCCGCCCGGCTACCACTCCCTTCCCTCCTTCAACCATATTCTACGAGGAAAATCCCTATAACAGCCAGGCTCGCTGCGATCAAGTGTATTGGTCTAGGCCTCTCGCCTGTCACGCTCCTCATTATCGACGAGAAGAATAGTGTGAAGAACGGGTAGAGGAATATTAGCACGGTTGCCTTCGCGACTGATAGTGTTGAGAGTGCATAATATCTTGTCACCTGGGCCAACGCTACAATGATGGCTGCAGATACCATGTAGTAGAGGTGTCTTTTATTATCCTCTGTGGGCTTGAGGCTTCCCCTAGCCCAAGCGAGAGCTACTGGGAGGGCTGAAGTGTAGGATATGGCGGCTCCATAGAGGGGGTCCGCCTGCCAGATGCTGGAGGCTGCCCTCACGAGGACCGCCGTTGAAGCGAACACTATGCTTGCTGCGACACCGGCTACAGCGCCTAGGGAAGCCTTGCCCCCATGCAGGGGTTTCGCCGATGGATTATAGGATGCGATAAGCACTGCCAACGTGACGAGGAGCACTCCAGCAGCTCCTCTCAATGATAGTGGTTCGCCAAGGAATATCAAAGCAAGCAGCGCTGCTATCGCTACTGTTGGGCTCGTTAGGATCGACGCTGTTGTAGCCCCGCTGTAGGTGATGGAGTAATAGAATAGTAGCCTGCCTATTACAAAGTTGAGAAGCCCAGCTACTATATAGGCGAGTACTCCGCCCACGCTAAGCCTCGGCTCGCCTAGAAGTAGAGCTGTTACCCATATGAGGGGGGTGCCTACAAGGAGGCTTATAATGAGGTTCTGCTGCGGCTTAAGCTTTGCTGAGGCAGCGCGGACCAGGGAATCGCTGGCCCCGAATAGGAGGCCCGATATTAGTGCGAGTAGATAGCCCACTGTATCCTCCATCCGTGCTGTAGCACCTCGCGGACCATTCTAGCTATATGATCCTAGCCTCGACGCCCAGCTCCTCCATGATAGATTTAATCATGTTCCTGGTCTCCGCTCTCGCCGACTTCTTCTGTATGAACGCTACCTCCGGCGTGCGCGGCCATGTTTTGGTGACTGCCTGGATTATCACCTCTCTAGTGGCCTCTCTTAAGGCGTAACGGGGTATAATGTGGCCTAGACAATACTCTGTCTCGAGGTGTATCTGAGTGAATTTCTTCGGGTAGTGTGTGTCTCCAAAGCCTACTGCCGGCGTGCAGTCTCCGAAACCCTCCTCCACCACTCCGGCGACGGCTTCAGCCATGGCCCAGTGTGCTCTCTCATCCCTCCAGTTCTCCTCCACTGAGCCAATCTCTATGAATACGAGCGGCTTCGTCGGCTTCGTGGGACCGTGATGCGTCGCTTCCAGGGTGAGATCGTACTCTCCCAGCAACCCCCGTGAGCCGGCTGTCTCCTTGTACCTTGATAATAACGCCTTAGATAATGGTGGGGCGGCTGTTGAGAGCTTGTAGGGCTCGCCTCCAAGCGTCTTGGAGGTAGGGTTTCCTGTGTGGTGGGTTGTTAGGCTCGGGGTTGCACTCGAACTGCTATGCCTCGAGAGGACTATGACCGCGTCTGCATCTGGGTCCGGCGACTCGTCTAGGAAGTCGAAGTAGACTTGCTCTGTGTCGTAGCCTGCAAGCACTGCCGTATTCGGGATCTCATAGCAGGTTTGGGCCCCGGTGCAAGCCGCTTGCTTCCAGTCGAGTATCTGGAGCAGTTTCTCAGCTGCCCCTCTACCGGCAGGGTCCCCGATATTATACACTATTGACAGCCTCGGCTTCACTCTCGCATTCCCCTTGTCAATCTCTTCTCGCTAGAACATTCGTGGGTTGATTGTTTATTAGTTGTTTGACTAGGATGAAAGGATCATGAAAGAATCTGGGAAAAATATTTAATAATTTATGTGATTAATTAAATTTCTTATTTGGGCATGTCTCTTATGTGGACATCCAGCTGCGGGAACGGTATCTCTATACCGTTCCTTGAGAACTCTTCATAGATCGCCTTCACAAGATCAGCCTTTGTAGCTCCATAGTCCTCCTTCTTCACCCATACACGGAGCTGCAGGTTAACGGAGGAGTCGGCTAGCTCTGTTACAACCACTGCAGGCTCGGGCTGTTCGAGCACCTTTGGATGGCTCTTGATAACCTTCATGGCAACGTTTATCGCCTTATCGAGGTCTGTACCGTAGGCGACTCCCACGTCCAGGGTTATCCTCCTAATTGGTTCCCTCGTGTAATTGACTATTGGGGCTCCCCATACGTTCTTGTTGGGTATGGTTATCACGACGTTGTCGAACGTCTTTAGGACAGTAGACATTACTCCGATACCCTCTATGATACCCGAGTAGCCTGCCACCTCTACAAAGTCTCCCTTGTTGAAGGGTCTGATGATAGCCAGCCATACCCCGGCGGCCATATTGGTCCATGTATCCTGGAGGCCAAACCCTAGGATGAGGCCAATTACTGCGGATAGTCCTAGTGTTACAGTACCGGTGCTTATTCCAATGGCGGGTAGGGCTGCGAGTATTACCAATACGTAGCCTATAACTCTCACAATACTGTCAAGCAACCCTACTACTAATGGTGGTGCCCCAGCCTTCTCGAGCGTTTTTCTAAGGAGCTTTGAGATAACCCTGACAATGATTATTCCAACGATTAACGTTATGATGAATATTGCTAGCTGGAATAGGCTGAAGCCCACGACTGGTAGAGGCTCTGTAAACACATTGTTACTCGTGGTGTTCATTAATTTAACACCTGATTTAGGGCTGTTAATTCGATTCCTTTTTAAAAGATTATGGTCATCTATTCGAACGCCCAGCAGGGTCACTCGCTGCAATAGTCCTTACCGGCTATTATGGAGTAGACTGTTTTGAGATCCCTTATCTTGGCCTCCCTTATCATTGAAAGAGCCTCTGTGATGCTCAGCTTAACCAGCTCTTCAATAACCTCGTAGTTCTCCGGCCTAGCCTCTCCATGCTCAGGGTCTAATGCTAGATAGATGTACATGTATTCTGTCGAGTAGCCGGGGCTCGTGTATCCTTCGGCGATCTTAACTAGCTTTCCACCATGCAGCCCTGTTTCCTCGGCCAGCTCCCTTGACGCCGCCTCCTCTGGAGACTCGCCGGGATCTATAACCCCTGCGGGAGCCTCCAATAGCCACTCGCCTACTGCTGGCCTATACTGTTTTATCAGGTAGACTGTGCAGTCCCTAGTCGTGATGGGGAGTACTGTGACTGAGTTGGGGAAGGTTACTCTATCAACCCTCAGCTTTACCCCGTTTGGCAGCTCCTCTATCCTCGAGGTGAATGCTACCCTTCTCCCCCTGCATTCAACTCTGTCCTCCACGGATCTTCCCCCTACCCAGAAGCTCGTGGGCCGAGGCCAGGTGGCCTGCGGCTAGAGCGGCTAGGAGGTTGAGCTCCCCCGCCAGCACCGTTGCTGCCACGATCTCAGCGAATTTCAGGGCGTTAGATCCCACGGGGTCGCCGCCGCCTGCTACACCCATTATTGATAGAGCCTCCCTTTGAGTTGGGAGCCTTGTTCCTCCCCCGACAGTCCCTACTTCCAGGCTGGGGAGTGTTACCGAGATGTATAGTCCTTCGCTGCGGGGCTCGGTCCAGGTGAAGGCTAGGCTCGACTCTACTATCTGGGCCGCGTCTTGACCGGTGGCTAGGAAGATCGCGGCGATAATGTTGGCTACGTGGGCGTTGTAGGAGGGGCTCCCCGCGGCAGCGCTGCCCATGAGATTCTTCGATATATTAACGTAGTGTATCGCCTCCGGCGTTGTCTTCAGCCTCTCCTCAACGACCTCTCTCTTCACCAATGCCTCTGCTACCACGTACTTGCCTCGCCCAAGGAGCCTATTCACGATAGCCGGCTTCTTATCAGAGCACATGTTCCCACTGAGAGCTACACACTCTATCCTGCCTGGGTACTCTTCTAGTATTCTCCTGCAGACCCTGTCGCTGGCGATAGTAGCCATATTCATGCCCATAGCATCGCCCGTGCTATACTTCATCCTTATCCAGACCAGGTTTCCCACGATGTAAGGGTAGAAGTCTACTAGTGCTCCATGCCTAGTAGCCTTGCCGGCCTCCTCCCGGAGCATATCCCAGTGCTCCCTGATCCACGCTACTAATTTCACGGCCTCGCTTACACTCTCAGTTCTTATTAGAGGGGCTCTCGTCATGCCGTCTGCGATTATCCTTGTTGTTGCGCCCCCGCTTAGGGTGATTGCTTTGACGCCGCGGGATATGCTTGCTACCAGGGCTCCCTCGGTTGTTGCCAGGGGGACGTAGAAGTCGCCCCTAGCGTATTCCCCGTTCACGCGGAGAGGTCCAACTACTCCGACAGGGATCTGTACGGCGCCTATAGGGTTCTCAATGTTTCTCCCATAGAGTACTTCGAAATCTAGGATCGTGCTGGCTATCGAGGACAGGCTTATTCCGAGCTTGCGCTCTAAAAAAATCCTCCGGGCAAGGGCTGCTAGGTTGGCGTTTCCAATTATCTTCTCGAGCCTTGATAATGATATTTCTCCCTTCTCAAGCTTCTCAAGTATCTCGTCGAGATCCTTGCTCATCAGCTCTTCCCCAGGACTGGCCGGAACTTTATCCCGTACATTATTGTTCCGGTGTCGCCGTCCTCCCTTATCCTCCTCATAGCAGCCTCTACCCTCATGCCGGTCTTCAGTTCCTCGGGGCTGGCATCGGTTAGCTCAGCCACCAGCCTGACACCGTTGTCGAGCTTGACGAGGCCAACTAGTACTGGGGCGTGTAGCCTGGAGTCGCCGGGAACACTATATACTACCGTGTAGCTCTCCAACACTCCAGTCCTGGGGAGCTGGACCTCTTCCAGCTCGGTTGAGCCGCAGTAGGGGCAGGCGTTCCTGGGTGGGTAGTGTATTCTGCCGCAGGACCTGCACCTAGCCCCAATCAGCCTGTATCTGGGTATCCTCTTCCTCCACCACCTGGGTAATACCACTCCACATCACCCCTCCATCTAAGCCTTCTCTAAAACAATCATTCTAGCCGAGGATCCGTGGCCGTTTACTCCAACAGCGAGGCCTTTCTCGGCGCCATCCCTCCTCACACCAGGGAACTTTCCGGCAAGCTGCAGCGCCAGCTCGGCGACCATGTATACTCCAGTAGCGCCTATCGGGTTACCCCTCGCCTTGAGCCCTCCACTCGCGTTTACAAGGGGACCCTCGCCGTCGGCTGAGAAGTGGCCGCTAGCCACAAGCTCGGCAGCCTTACCCCTCGGCGCCAGGCCTAGCGACTCTAGTATCAGGATGCCTGTTATGGTGAAGCTGTCGTGTATTTCTACTACGTCGATCTTCTCGGAGGCTATATTCAGCTCTGAGGCGAGCTTAGCTACAGCGTCTAGGCTGAGCGGATCCTCTGCTAGAGCTATAGATGGAGTGCCGACTGCGCTCGCTACACTGGTTATCTTGGCGAGGTGGTCTCCCTTAGCATCCTCGCTCGATAGGAGGACTGCTGCAGCACCGTCTCCCAGCGGGTAGGCGTCTAGGAGCGTTATCGGTTCTGCTATCGGCATAGCCGACGCCACCTTCTCCGGTTTTATAGCGAATCTCAGCATTGCATAGGGGTTCTCCTTTGCATGGGCATGCATTAGCGCGGGCCAGTAGGCTAGCGTCTCCCTGTCGACCCCGTATTTCTCCATATACATTCTCATCAGGAGGGCTAGGGGGGCCGCGTGGCCTATATTGTAGACCGCGTCGCTCTCGGTATCGTAGATTGCCTCGAGCATCTCATAGGTCGGGTTGCTCTGATAGTCTGTTAGCTTGTCTACCCCCACTACTAGAACCTTCTCCGCAGCGTGGGCCCTGATGAGGTTGACTCCGACCTCTACTGCGGCTAAACCGCTGTTCTCTCCCGCCTCCACTGCTAGAGCGGACTTTACATGCACTCCTAGGCTGGAGGCAATATAGGCTGCGAGGTCGAGCTGGGGGGATTGGAGGTAGCTCATGCTCGATGCTACCACGAGGTAGTCTATGCTGTCAGCATCCACGTGGGAGAGGGCCTCCCTTACCGCCTCGAAGGCGAGGTCCCTAGGCCCCTTCTCGTAGTGTCTTCCAACCCTAACCATGCCAGCCCTTGTCACATACACCATTCACGATCACCCCCTGGGCAGCATTGTAAGGATCCTTCTAAACCTCGTATAGGATGCATAGTCCACTTCAACCTTCCTTGCCAGGTAGTCGTCGATCTTCGGTGCAAGGCTCTGCCTCTCAACGATCTCGTCGGTGACGATTATACTGTAAGCGTCACTTCCCGCCCCGCTCCCAAAGGGGGCCAAGAGTATCCTCTGCCCCGGCTTAGCTGAGTCGAGGACCCTGGCAAGCCCGAGGAGAGCGCTAGCGTTGTAAGTGTTCCCGATCATGGGCGTTACCAGTCCAGCCTCAACCTGCTCCCTGGTAAACCCGAGCCTCTGGGCTACCTTTAAGGGGAACTTCCCGTTAGGCTGGTGGAATATTGCGTAGTCGAAGTCCTCGGGCTTCAGGCCTGTCTTCTCGAAGAGGCCCTTAACAGCCCCTATAATGTGGGCGAAGTATGCTGGCTCTCCAGTGAAGCCCTCGCCGTGCCTCGGGTAGGGCTTCTCAGCCCTCCTCCAGAAGTCGGGGGTATCCGTTACATACGTGAACGTATCCTCCACTATCGCGGCCGCCCCATCAGCGGGGCCCACTATGAAGGCTGCTGCTCCACTGGAGGCTGTGAACTCGAGGACGTCGCCGGGCTCCGCCTGCGCTGTGTCACTTCCAACTGCGAGGGCGTACTTAACCATGCCCGATGAGACTAGGCCGAGGCTGGCCTTCAACCCTTCGCTCCCAGCCCTGCAGGCGAACTCGAGGTCGCTGGCCATCGTGTCTGGTGTAGCACCGATCATCTCCGCTATGAGGGTTGCCGAGGGCTTCACGGCGTAGACCTTGGACTCGCTCCCGAAGAATACTGCGCCTATGAGCTTTGGGTCTATCTTGGCGCGGAGAAGAGCGTTGTAGGCCGCCTCGAAGCCCATAGTGGTGGAGTCTTCATCTGGACCGTCAACGGACTTGTGGGAGACGTTCAGCCCCTTATACTGGTGTTCGGGCCATCCCCAAACCCTAGCTATCTCGCTGGTGGGGAGCCTATAGCGGGGGATGTAGCCGCCCCAACCATGGATCCCGGCCTTGCCGGGCGCTATACTTGAGCTTGAATTCGCCATTGTAATCCCCTTGGAGTCTAGGTTCTAACGAAGTTTTTACTAGGATTTAAGCATTTAGCCATTCGACGATAGACTAGTAGACTATTGTCTAATAAAACTGGGAGGGTCCCCCAACGAATGTTATAGGCGCTGTGAAAAACCCATGATTATACTAGATCATTATCGCTGGGTGATGGGGGAGTTGAGCCTCGAGACCAGGATCTATTGGGCAGGAGGGGTAGAGTGCAGAGTCTCATACCTTGTTATGGGTACGAGCGGGCCCCCTATACTCTTCCTCCACGGATACAGCTTCACTGGAAACACTTGGAGCGAGGCGGGGATAATCAATGCAGTTGTTAAAGAGGGGATAGATGTTGCGGCGCCGGACATGCCCTATGGTAAGAAAACAGAGTGCAGCAAGCACTCAAGGAGCATCGAGTTGAACCTGCAAGCAATAAGGGAGGTCGTAGAGAGCATACTCGGGGGTCGGGAGCCCTTCATAGTTGGAGCAAGCCTTGGGGGAAGGGTGGCACTCTACTATGCCGTGGGAAGAGAGCTACCGGGCCTATTACTAGCCTCTCCCGCATTGAGGGAAGATGACCCCATATGGAGCAGGGTGCGCCATGTGAGAGCCCCGGCTCTAATCATTAGGGGGCAGAGGGACTTCGTCCCCAGGAAGATACATGAGAAGCTGTCTAGAAAACTCAACGCCCCCCTAATAGTCTACGAGGGGGCAGGGCACGCAATGTACCTCGATCAGCCAGAACGGTTTACCAGGGACCTCCTAGACTTCTACAGGAGAGCAACTAGTCGAAAGCAGCCAGAAGGGACCCTTGGCCAACCCTAACAGCTTCCCCTAACCTCCATAGATTAACCCTTTAAATGATGTCATCCCCCATTTAAAGGATGGGAGAGAGAGCTTGGATGAAATAGTTGACTACATCCTGGAAGCGTTCTTCAAAGCACAGGAGCGGGGAGCTTCCTACGTGGATGCTAGGCTCCAGTCCTATGACTACGAGCTGATAGTATATGATAATGGAAGCCTCAAGGAGCACTCCTATAACACTAGAGTGGGAATAGGGTTCAGGGTGATATACCAGGGAGCTGTAGCCTACAGC
Organism: Thermodiscus maritimus; assembly: GCF_055382595.1. Lineage (NCBI taxonomy): Archaea > Thermoproteati > Thermoproteota > Thermoprotei > Acidilobales > Acidilobaceae > Thermodiscus > Thermodiscus maritimus. The sequence goes on along the minus strand of NZ_AP042434.1, from coordinate 237,167 downwards.
TCCACCACAAACTTCAGCAAGGAGGCTATTATGGAGGCTGTAGACAAAGCACTGAAGGCCGCGAAGGCATTATCACTCAACGTTAAGGAGAAGGTCAGCCTCGCAGAGTATAAGACGCTCGTGGCAAGAGCCGCGTCCCGCTACGTCATAGACCCGTTCAGCGTAGAAGAGGAGAAGCTCGAGATAGCCGAGCAGGCGAACAGGACAGCTATGGAGCAGAAGGGGATAGTGTCTGCGATTACAAGGCTAGGAGTGCAGAGGGATAAGAGGACAGTCCTCACAAGCGACGGGATACACGTTGACGTCGAGGTTGTTATGACCGGGTTATCCCACGCATCAGTGGCGCGCAGCGAGAAGGGTATGGAGTATGTTTCAGACTACGATTCTAGAGTGGCGGGATTCGAATACCTCCGCTCAGTTGATTGGGAGGAGATGACTAGGGAGGTTTCAAGGCTAGCAATCCTAGCATCAAATGCCGAGGTTCCCAAGGGAGGAGAATACACGGTTGTACTGGAGCCTAGAATGGTGGGCCTCCTCCTCCACGAGGCATTCGGTCACGCCAGCGAGGGCGACCTCGTCGATGCAGGCTCGAGCATACTTCAAGGGAGGATAGGTGAGAAGGTGGCCTCAGACATAGTTACAATATATGATGACGGCCGGGTGGAGGGCGGATACTATGTGCCCTACGATGACGAGGGGGTAGAGAAGGTTAAGGTGAAGGTCGTGGATAAAGGGATCCTATCCAGCTATCTTACTGATCGAGCGAGCGCCCAGAGGCTCAACCAGGAGCCCACCGGCAACGGGAGGGTGATGTCCTTCTCGGACCCGGTTATTGTGAGGCAGACAAACTACTACATGGAGCCCCGAGACTACCAGCTGGAGGAGTTGCTAGAAGACATAGATTACGGTATATACGCGACTGCGAAGGGGTCTAAGGGTGGCCAGGTAGACCCGGGTATGGGGACCTTCACGTTCAGCGCAGGGGTATCTTGGCTTGTAGAGAACGGTAAGATCTCGAAGCCCCTTAGAGGAGTCAATCTCTCAGGCCAGATACTAGAGGTCCTCTCCAGGATCGATGCTGTCGGGAGGGACTTCGAGGTGGAAACAAGCGTTTTCGGAGGATGCGGTAAGGCTGGGCAGATGGTTAGAGTGGGCACTGGGGGACCCCACGTTAGAGTTAGGGGCATGATAATTGGAGGGAGGTGAGCTAGGAATGGAGTTAGATGTTGAGAAGATACTCGAGCTCGCCAAGGCAAAGGGGGCTAGTGAGGCAGAGGCCTGCATCCACACTATCACCTCCACCGAGGTCGCTGCGAGAAAGAGCTCGATAGAGAACGCCGTCATCGAAAAGTTCGTGAGGGTAGGTGTGAGGGTAGCGGTTGGTAAAAGGATAGGGGCTGCCGGCGGGATAGTGAGTGGGTATAAAGATGTCGAGAGGGTAGTCGAGAGAGCAATATCCATAGCGAGGACTGCCCGCGAGGATAAGGACTGGCCGGGATTCAACCCCAAAGTAGGTAGGGCCAGCACGGTGCCCGAGACCTATGATGAGAGTATTGAGAGCCTCTCCCCGGAAGACCTCGTAAAGCTGCTAGGGAGCCAGATCAAGACCGTGACTATGAAGGAGGGAGTCTCACTCGCAGAAGCGGCTGTTTCCGGAGAGGTTCTTCGGAGCCAGTATGGGAATACTAATGGAGGAGTCATAGATGGTCTGACAACCACCTTCGCCTACGTTGTAGAGCTTAAGTCAAAGACTGCTGGAGGAGAGGGTACCTTCTACGATTATTTCGCTAAGGCGAAGTACATGCCGGAGAAGGTGGAAGAAACTACCCGGAATGCTGTGGAGAAGGTTCTCCTCGCCGCGGAGGCCAAGCCCATAGAGACCTTCAAGGGAGACATGATCCTACTCCAGGACGAGGCCAGCTCCATTATAGGAGTACTCCTATCCCCAGCCGTCTCTGCGGAACAAGCGCAGCAGGGGAGGAGCCCGTTGAAGGGAAGATTGGAGGAGAAGGTTCTGAATGAGAGGATAACCGTAATCGACGACCCATTCCTCCCATGGGAGACGGGCTCTGCCAGCTGGGATTCTGAGGGCCATCCTACTATGAGGAAGAACGTGTTCGAGAACGGGGTTTTCAAGACCTTCCTATACGATCATTACACTGCCAGCAAGGAGGGCAGGGAGTCTACCGGGAATGCTTATAGGAGGACTCCCTGGGCGAAGCCCACGCCAGCACCCATGAACCTCGTCGTAACAGTTGAGGGTGCTTCTCGGAGCCTAGAAGACCTCCTAGGCGATGTCGAGAAAGGCGTCGTAGTTGTGAGGACTATAGGGAGCTGGATGTCAAACCCCATCAGCGGGCAGATAAACGCAACTGTGAGCTTCGGGCTACTAGTCGAGAACGGCTCTATAACGAGGCCCGTGAAGGGTGCTGTAATAGCCGATAACATATACGAGGTGCTTGGCGAGCGGTTCGCCGGTGCCGCCGAACCCCAGGAGTGCAGAAGCGGAGTCTGCGCCCCCATCATAAGGGCTAGAGGGGTCACCTTCTCCGGCAAGGGCTAGAGTATACAAGCTCCCCGTCTACATAAACTACGCCGCCACCCTTTCTCTTTAATGACTCCAGGATCCTCTTGACCTCCCTCCTGAAGCCTGTGTAAGCCTCTCTCCTGCCACGGGCAGGCCTCGAGCCTACGGGGGCGGATATTGCTACTATAGTTGCCGTTACATCTGCGTATCTGCATAGCTCTTCCTCGATCATGACAAGGTCGTTTGCCAGCTCCTTGGGGGTTGTAAGGGGTACTTCGAGCACCGCTTCCTCAGTGCCTCTTTCCTCATCGAGCCCGTAGACTACGATGGCGCGCCACTTGGAGGCGAATTCCATGATTAGCCCGGTGAGGAGTCCTGTTGCGGGGTTGGGTTTGTATTCGCTCCAACCCCTCTCCCGAACAATATCTTCCATTTTATCTATATCTATTATTATTATTGTTCCTTCTACCAGGGCTGCGGGAGCGGCGGTCCGAGTGAGACTAGGCTCTTCACCCTTCCCCGAGTCATTGGCTGCTCGCTTCTTCACACCGCCGCCCCAGAATGAAGATTTGGAATGTAGGCTTATTATCCCAGGTGTGTCAGTGAACCTTGGTTTATACGAGTCTTCAATAATTCCTTTAAATAGTCGGAGGCGGTAGTTTAAAAAGGGGTGCATGTATTGGAGGAGGAAATTCACAAAGAAAAAACACTGCCCGAGCCAGAGTCGAGAATCGAGAACATAGTAGCAACAGTGATCCTCGACCAGAACCTCGACCTCAACCTGATCGAGGCTAGGATACCCGATGTAGACTACAACCCAGACACCTTCCCGGGCCTAGTATATAGGCTCAAGACACCCAAGGTGACTGCTCTAATATTCAAGTCGGGTAAGATGGTCGTTACGGGAGCCAAGAGCATATCCGAACTTGTATTAGCAGTCAAGAAGATCATTAAGGGGCTCAGGGACTCTGGTATAGAGATCGTAGGTAAGCCTAGGCTCCAGATCCAAAACATAGTTGCGAGCGCCAACCTGCATGTATATATAGATCTCGATAAGGCCGCCTTCGTCCTAGAGAGAAGCATGTACGAGCCCGAGCAGTTCCCCGGCCTCATCTATAGGATGAATGATCCTAAAGTTGTCCTGCTAATATTCAGTAGTGGAAAGATGGTTATTACTGGAGCTAAGAAGGAGGAAGACGTGAAGAGGGCCGTGGAGAACATTTACAAAACCCTAAAGGAGACCGGGTGTATACTGGGCCCCGCAGACTGAACCTCTTATACCATAAATCATCATAATATAAAATAATAGGGCGTTGACTCGCTATAATCCTATCTAGTGGTATGAAGGGACCCTATGAGGGCGGCTGGGAATACTGAAGCCTCCAGGCTTATGAAGAGCAGTGCTGAGCTCCGAGGGTCCCTCCGCCATAGCATCTAGTAGGCTAGGATCTCCTCGAGCAGCGACAGCCTGACTAGAGGCATTAAGCCGGCTTCATCGTCAACGACTATGGGCAGGGCCTCCTCGGGCACGCCATGCTCCCGGATAACGGGGCTCAGATAGTCTCTTCTATCAGTGGAGACCACGTTTCCTACTTGATAGGCTCCGGTGGGCGGGAGGACTACTGCTGAAGCCCCCGTCTCGAGGGGCATGATGAGGAATACGGGGAACTTAGCCCTCCCTCCTCCAACAGAGACCTTCAGCGCAGGATGCTCGTGGCCTATTACGATGAACTCGTAGTCGGCCTCCACCTTCTTGTGGCCATGGGCTACGACAATCCCCTTGCCAAGATCGAGGTGATCCTCTATCATCTCTACGCCCATGGGAGAGAGAACTGTCTTAGCATAGTTGTCGTGGTTCCCTCGGACGACGAGGATCTCCCTGAACCCCATTTCCTGTAACCCCCTCACAAGCTTGGCTAGCTCCACCCTCTCCTGCCTAGTAAGCTTCTGGAAGCAATGCTTCACATCTCCTGCCAGTATGATCCTGCTGCCTGGCCTCACCTTTGAGAGCCTATCAAGCACCTCCACTATCTTTTTATACTGGATCCTTGGGAGGAAGACTCCTGTTCCAGCCATTACCTCCTCGTACCCCAGGTGGAGGTCCGCGAGTATGAAGGCGTCTGCATGGCTAACGTAAACTGCTGGCATCGAGTCCACTAATAGTATTCCCTTTCTACCCGCTTCGCCGACAGCCACCAGTTCCCCGTTCATCTCTTGTCAGTCCCGTAATACCCTGATTGTATACTGGCGGTAATAATGGACTTGTAGGGAGGAATGAAGGGTTGTTAGGAGCCCCATTGTGGGGGTTTGTGGCGGGCCCGCCGGGATTTGAACCCGGGACCTACGGGTTTCCCCCGAAGGGGCGATAGGCCCCTCTACTGCTAAGAGCCCGCCGCTCTACCAAGCTGAGCTACGGGCCCACCCGCCAGCTAGAGAGTATAGCATGGTGTGCTTTTTAAGGGTTTCTTTCACCCGGCAGTGTTTTGTGGAAAGAATACCCGGCTAACAATAGCACTATTACCCGGGGTGGCTATGGGGCTGTCCTCCTCGGCCGATATGAGGTTGGGGAGGAGTAGAAGGGTATTCTGGCATGTTTCCATACCTCACTCCTCGCTGTACCAATACCCTTCTCACTCGACGAAGGGGTTGTCGAACTCGAGTATAACCTTGGCAACCTCCGGCCTCATCATATGCTCTGGCGGTATCTCCCCCCTCCTCAGCATATTCCTTATCTTGGTTCCACTAATCCTCAGCCTATCCTCCTCAGAGTGAGGGCAGGTTTTCTCAGTAGCCATACCACCGCACTTCCTACAGTAGAAGGCTTCGCGTATGAAGAGGGGCGTTATGCCTAGGTCTGGGAATTCTGAGAATAGGTCCCACGCCTCGTAGGGGCCGTAGTAGCTTCCTACTCCAGCATGATCCCTGCCTACAATGAAGTGGGTTGCCCCGAAGTTCTTCCTAACGATTGCGTGGTGCACAGCCTCCCTTGGGCCGGCGTAGTGCATGTTCATCATGAGGCCTGAGAGGACGACGACGTCCTTAGGATAGTAGTGTTTTATCAGCGCCTTGTAGGCCTTGATTATCACCTCATCCTTGTAATCTCCCTTCTTCTTCCACCCTAGGAGGGGCTGTATTAGGAGACCGTTTGTGAAGGTTAACGCCGCCTTCTGGACGAACTCGTGGCCCCTGTGGGGCACATTCCTCGTCTGGAAGGCCGCTATAGTTCTCCATCCCTTCTCCTTGAAGAGGACGCGGGTCTCTATAGGCCACAGCACTATGTCTGCGTGCTTGTTAGGGGGCTCTGTTAGAAGGTCAATCCTCCCACCTATGAGGAGCTCCTTCTTCTCCATGGTTTTAGCTACGCCCGGGTGGTTGAGGTCGGTGGTCTTGTAGACTAGCTGTGCGTGGAGCTTCTTATCCCACCCGTAGATCTCCTCAACCCTCATTAGTGCTATTGGCGAGTCCTTGTAGTATAATGCTATGTCGTCTCCCTCCTTGATACCAGCTATCTCCTCGGGGTCTACGTCTAGGATTATTGGTATGGTCCAGGGCGTGTCGTCGTGGAGGCGCATATCGTGTAGTACGTGAATGTAATCCTCTTGTAAGAGGAACCCTTCGAGTGGGCTGAAGGCGCCGTGGGCTATGTCTAGAATGTCGATGACTCTCTCGTAGGATACCTCTAGTCTTGGAACCTCGCGGGCCTCCTCAAGGAGGGCATCCCTCCTCCTACCCTTCACGACCCTGTTAACCAGCCTCCCACCATGCGGCTTACTAGTCATCGCATATCACCACTCTAGATGTATCCTAGCCGCTTCAGCTTCTCGATGATCTTCTCCCTGTCCTCCTCGGTGAAGGGCTCCTCTCCCTGCTGGCTCTCGTGCTCAGCGATGATCTCTCTTAGGACGTAGACGACGAATTGTGAGACGCTGGTGAATCCTGTTCCCTCGATTATCTTCTTTATCCTATTATAGAGGGTGACGGGTATTGAGACCGTGGTGTATCTGGTCTTCTCCTTCTCCTCACTCAAGGATCCTGCACCGGGATGATAAATAACAGGGGACGGGGGTTAATTAAGTATAATTAAGACTGCTAGATGTAGCCTAGATCCCTTAGCCTCTCCTTGATCTTCTCCTCATCCTCCTTCGAGATCTCCTCTCCCTCAGTCGACTCTGTGGCCTCGTCTATGAGGAATTCTATCAGGGCCTCGACGCTTGGGAACCCTGCTTCCTCCGCGAGCTTTGAAGCCTTCTCATAGGCATCCTTGCTGATCTCGATCTTAACCTTCTCAGTCATATCTCAACCCTCACATACAACTCTGGCTCGGTTTAATACTCGTTTAACCTGTCGGTATAAAGTTTCAATGTTCTCCTCTGCTGAATGCTTCTCGGTGTCTAGTACTAGCCATGGGTTCTCAGGGGGCTCGTAGGGGTCGTCTATCCCGGTCATATGCTTGATTTCTCCCGCGAGAGCCTTCTTATACAAGCCTTTAGGGTCCCTCCGAATAACCTCTTCCAGGCTAGCCTTTACGTATACCTCTAGGAAGTCGGCCTCCTCTCTAACGATCTCCTCAACCATCCTTCTAGCCTCCCTGTAGGGGGAGACGAAGCTTGCCAGCACTACCACGCCGTTCCTTGCAAGGAGGCGTGTGACCCAGGCGATCCTCTTTAGATGGTTGAGCCTCTCCTCCCTAGTGAAGCCTGCTCCCACGCTTATAGTCTTCCTAGCCCAGTCTCCATCTATGAGTTCAACCCTGTAGCCTTCCCCTACAAGCTTTTCATAGACGCCCCTGGCTATTGTCGTCTTCCCGCTGCCGGGGAGGCCGGTTAGCCAGACCACCACGCCCTTCTCCAAGCACTTCACTCTATTGCACCGTTCCTGTCTACGGGTGTTAATGGTATATAATTAGCTCCCTATCCCCTCTAAAACAAAGCCCCGCGCCAATACGCTTGATAGGAGGGGGATCGGGGATAAGGGGAGAGGTCACACCAGAGTTCCTTGCAAGGCTCAGCAGGCTCTCATCGAGAATGGAGTCCAACAGGAGGCCCACTGTGTTCAAGTGGTGGGGTAGGAGGCCCCTCCCCCTCGTCAGGGCCTTCATTGCTCTAGCAGTCGGCGCCGACGCTGAAACTGCATTACAGGCTGCGGAGGGTAGTATGGATGCTGTGAGGAGGGTTAGGAGTCTAGCGAGCGGTTTGAAGCTCCTCGATCCATTCTCGGGATCCGGGGTAATACCTATCGAAGCCTCCAGGCTGGGCTTGGAGGCTGTAGGGCAGGATATCAACCCATACGCCCACGCCCTCGCTACGAGCGCCTCAGACCTCTGCACGGGAGCCTGCAGGGTGAAGGCGGATTGCCTCTGGACTGCCCTCGCCAGGGCGTGGCAGAGGATACGAGGCCTCTGGTGCTTAAAGGGATGGTGTATAATCCACGTCCTCCTAGCCAGGTGCCCCCCATGCACCGCTCCCAGGTGGGTTTCAAGTAGGAGGGGTAGGAGGGCCCCCAAAGAGATACTGGTTATAGGAGACGATGGAGGACTCGAGTGGAGGGACCCTCGTCACATCGAGGAGGCCAAGGCGCCGATACATCTCCCGAAGGGGCTCCCGGAGGAGGCGGATGGCTACGTAGCCTACGCCCTAGAAGTCTACAGGAGGGGAGAGGGGAGGAGGTGGATCTCGCTAATAGGCGGGGGCAGGGAGGGGCTGGAGTGGAGGAGGTTTCTCGAGGAGACAGGAGGGATTGCTAGGAGGCTGAGCGAGTCCCTTGGAGGGATCCCCGTTCCCCTCATGGAGGAGACCAGGCGCCTCTACAGGCACGGTAGGACGAGGAGTGATAAGCTCTACACCTGGAGGCAGAACACCTCCTACAGGGAGTTCCTATCCCAGGCGAGGAACTGCGGGGTCGAAGCGGGGCTAGCGGTTGCAACTGCATCTCCCAGCACAAGCCTACTAGCAATATACTACCAGCCCCTCGCAAAGGTTAACCCGGGGATGGTTGTCAAGAGCTACTGGCTCCCCAGGAACCCGGTTGAGCTCAACCCATTCTCCCACGAGGGTATGCCGAACACTCCAAGCCGGGGGGCAGCGCCTGTGGGTAGAGGGACCCTCGTCTCAGTGATAGGATCCTACACGGAGAGCTGCGGGGTTGACGGGTGCACTATACCACCCTCATTCACACGGGGGGATTCTAGGGAGACTGTTCCGGGGCGCGGCTATGATATTGTGGCCACCGACCCCCCATACCCGGGGCTACAGACGTACAAGGATCTAAGCCTCTTCTACGCTCACGCCGCCCACCTCGCCGGTAAAAACGTTAGCCTCTCATGGGAGGAGATAGACACTAGGGATCTCGAAGCCTATAGGCGGGACGTGGTGCGTGCTCTCCGCATCTCGCTCTCGAGAGCGAGGCTGGGAGCGCGGCTAATCCTGTTCATCTCGAGCCCGAGTGGAGAGGGAATCGCTGTCGTCTCCGACATTATAGCCTCCCTCGAAAACTATGGCGCCGGGGTCGCCGGAGTCTATCCCGTTGTAGGGGAAGCCCGGGGCACGCTCGGCAGGGCGGCCAGCAAGCTAGTCTACGTGGTATACGCTGTTAAAGGAGCAGACACCAGCCCAGGCGCTCTAAAACCCCTCGAGTGGACGGAGAAGATAGTTCGAGCAGCTGGGCTTAGGGATAGAGAGAGGGAGCACGCTATCAAGCTGTCCCGCGTCTTCCATGAAATGCTTAGAATGAAGATGAAGGCCCCTACCTAATACTCTCGGCCACGTCGAACAATAGCCTTGGCTCAACAAGATCCACATCACCGAGGGGCTCGACCACCTCAGCATCCAACGGGGGCGGTGCGTCAATCCCGCAGGCCCTGGCAGCAAGAATCGCAGCACCCCTTGCAGGGGCATCGGTTTGAAGGCTCCTCTCAACACTCCTCCCGAGATATGTTGCTACTAGTCTTACTAGGCGATGTAGCCTCGAGAGGCCGCCGGTCAAGACTATCCTACCAGGCCTGCCAGCAACCCTCTCGAGGAGAGATTCGAGGAAGGCTATCGATGCGGCTACAGAGTGGGCCACTCCCCTCGCGATATCCATTAAACCATGCCCCGGCTGTATATCAATGACCCCGGCAACCCCCCTCATTATCCTCGGGTATCTCAGCCCCCAGAAGAAAGGGAGCACAATAGGGGGCCTCCCCGGCATCCCCGCGGCCTCGTCTAGTATTCCATAGTCTCCGCCTAGGAGGTTGTCTACGAACCACTCGACAGCCTTCCCGAGACCAGTGATGTAGACCTCCAGCCCGTAGACTCCGCTCCCACGGCTCCTATAAAGGATGAGTGGTACTATCCCCCTACCAGAGTAGAGCCTGGGCTCGCCAGTGGTGAGGGATGCGAAAACCCCGCTCCCCATACTTATCCTCATACAGCCTTTCTCAAGGCATGCTAGTCCGTGGTTAGCCGCCTGCTGGTCCCCCATAAAGGGTCCAATACTGTAGCCCTCGACCTGTATAGCCTCGTCGTGGTAGAGGGTTTCCGGGATAGGTATCTTTGGCAAGCCGAGCAGGCGTGCCGCAGCCCATACGGGTTCGAGGCTCTTGGGGTTAATGACGCCCATTAGGGCCTTGTTGCTCGGATCGCTCAAGTAGCTTCGTGTAAGCCCCTCAAGCAGGTATGCGTCTACATTCCACGCGTGTATGAGGCCCTCTCTTAGGGCTTTATCGAGCCGTGGATTCTCCATTGAGAGGATCCTGAGCTTAACCATGGGTGACTCGGGGGATAGCATCGCCCCGATAACCGGTAGTTTTGAGGCTATCCTCGCCTTTAAGGGTATCTCCCCGTACTTCTCAAGGCTTCTCCTATCCATCCACGTGACTATGTTAGTCAAGGGTTCTGCTGGTGGCTTCCAAGCAAGTATGCTTCCTCTATAGGTTGCTACGCCTATGCAGCCCGCCTCCAGCTTCTTAGCTTCATCGATGAGACGCTTTACATTATGGAGGAGCCTCTTAGGATCGTGCTCTACCTTGTTCCCCTCAATAATGAAGTCGTTGACCAGCTCCCTCCTCGCTATAATTTCTCCTCCATCGTATACTTCAAGCTTGACCCTGCTCGTGCCTACATCGAGCCCCGCGACACGATCCCGTGAGGCCATTCCTTCTCAACCTAAAGGTAGTCTCGCAGCCCGCTCTCCCTCCACCTCTCCAGGACAAGCCTCCTAGAAGCCTCGTCCTCTGGTGGGAGCGGTGGTCTTACATTGTCTGTTGGTATGAGGCCCTCGTGTGATAGAATGGTCTTGATACCCCCCTGTATACTCCTAGCCGGCTCCAGCACCCAGGAGATCTTGTTGATGAGCCTGTTGAGCCTCTCAGCCCTCCTAACATTCCCCGAGCGCCACTCCTCGACGAGCTCGACGTGGAGTTTTGGGGTGAGGTTGCATCCAGCGACGACTCCCCCATCACCCCCCAGAGAGAGATTGAGGAGGAGGAGAGCGTCTAGCCCCGAGTAGACGTGGAATGAGGGGTTCTCTTCCTTCACCTGCCTGATGAGCCTGGCTTGGAAGAGTATGTCTGGGACAGTAGCCTTTACACCAATGATCCCGTCTTCCCTGGAGAGGGCGGCGATGGTCTCCACTGATACCTCGACTCCAGTATGACTCGGGATAGTGTATATTAGAACGGGGACCTCTATGCTCCTCGCAATCCACTGGTAGAAGCCTACAAGCGAGTACTGTGGGACCGGGTAGTAGTATGGAGGAGGGACCAGGATCGCATCAGCACCGGCGCCAGCGAGGATCCTCGCCTCTTCAAGCACCATGTATGGGTTAGGCCACCCAGAGCCCGCTAGCACAGGGACCCTACCCGCCGCCCCCTTCTTGAAGCTCTCCACCAGCCTCCTCTTCTCGTCCGGCATGAGAAGAGGCATCTCGCCCGTGGTACCTGCGGCGAAAACTGTGATCCCCAGGGATGCGAAGCGGGAGGCGAGCGACTCCGCCGCGTCATAGTCTGGGATAAGATCACCGTCGTAGGGTGTGACAACGGGGACTATCACAGGGCCCAGCCGTAAATTGGGCAATACTTCACACCAACCCAAGTAGTGAACAGGCAGGAGAATAATAATGTGTGATAATAGGGGGCCGCCTCGGATGCAGAGGCCCCGCTCCCCAAACCCGGGAGGGTCGGATAGGGGGACCGGGCATTCCTCACTGGCAGCCCCATAATACAGCATTCTAATAGGCTACGGTATGAAACTATAGTATTGGGTTTAACGGTGAATTGGAGTGACGCTACCCAAGGCTGTATCCAAGTTCGTGGAGGCCTGGTATGCTCTAGGCCATATTAGGGATGATAGCATCATCGCTATATCTGGCTTCAACATGCCCCTTACCCCAGAGTACCTCGTCCAGGGCCTCTACCAGCTCTACAGGACAACAGGCCACCCTAAGAACCTCTTCATAATATCAGACACCTTTCCCGGCACCCCAGGGAGGGGGCTGGACTGGGTTGCGGAGAGGCTCTACAAGGAGGAGGGCGAGTCCCAGGAGTTCATAAGGGGGATGCTGGTAGCCTATTATGGGTGGAGTAAGTGGCTCCAGCTGATGGCTGAGAAGAACCTCTTCGAAGCATACACTTGGCCCATATGCGTCCTCGCCAGCTGGTTCCGAGACGTAGCCTCCGGGAAGCCTGGTACTATTTCAAGGGTGGGACTAGGCACATTCCTGGACCCAAGGTACGATGGTGGAGCCCTCAACGACCTGGCTAAGGAGAAGAGGACTGCTAAGACCGAGGTAGTTGTGGTTGATGATAACGAGTTCCTAATGTACAAGGCGCCGCTCCCCAATGTGGCGATAATTAGGGGGAGCAGGGCTGACGAGCAGGGCAATATAAGCCTCGACGAGGAAGGGATTATAGGCCCTATACTCCAGATAGCCCAGTCTGCTAAGGCTAAGGGGCGCAGGGGGCTGGTCATAGCCCAGATACTATACCCCGTTAGGAGCGGAACTATAGATCCGAAGAAGGTCGTTGTGCCGGGCCCCCTAGTAGACTACATCGTGAGGGCGCCCCAGGACAAGCACTGGCAGAGCGCCACAATACAATACGACCCCAGGATCAGCGGGCAGGTAAGCGTCCCAGTAGAGTACCTGGATGTGAAGCCAGAGCCGCTGAACACTAGGAAGGTTATAGCGAGGAGGGTCCTCCTTGAAATGCTCAGGATCGTCGAGGAGAGAGGCTCCTACATAGTAGTGAACCTGGGAGTAGGGATCCCCAGCCTCGTCAGCACAATAGCTGCTGAGGAGGGCATCAGCGACCTCGTAATCTCCACTGTAGAGTCTGGGCCTTGGGGAGGGATACCGCTCCACGGGCCAGACTTCGGCGTAGCCATAAGCCCCAGAGCCATAATCCCCCTCAGCGAGCAGTTCGTCTTCTACGAGGGCGGGATCATAGATGCAGCCAGCCTGGGATTCCTCCAAGTCGATAGCAAGGGCAACGTGAACGCGAGCATCCTTCCAGGAAGACTCACTGGCCCCGGAGGCTTCCCCTGCATAAGCATGGGTGCCCCCAGAATCTACTTCGCCGGCCACTTTACTGCGGGCAAGCAAGACATCAGGGTGAGCGAGAAGGGGATCCAGATAGTACGGGATGGTAATATAAAGAAGTTCGTCGAAAACGTATACAAGATCCTCTACTGCCCCTGCAACGCTATAGAGGAGGAGAGAGAGCACCTCTACATAACAGAGAGAGCAGTGTTCAAGCTAACCAGCCAGGGGCTGGAGCTCGTAGAGGTGGCGCCGGGCGTTGATATCGAGAAGGACATACTTGATAAGATGGAGTTCAAGCCGATCATAAGGGGAGAAGTAAGGGAAATGGATAGGATCATATTCTCTACGGGGAGGATGGGTATAGGGAGGGAGTTGAGGGAGAAGCTGAGGCGCTAGTCGCTCAGCCAGAAGTCGTAGCCCCTCCCCCTCAACTCAGCCAGTATCTCCTCGATCACGCTCCTGCCAGGCGCCTCGAACGTTATAGAGACAAGCGCGTTCCATGCTGGGATAGAGTGGCTGGTCCTGTCATGGAATATACCTATCACGTTACCCCTATGGTTAGCAATAATCTCTAGAACAGTCTTCAACTGGCCAGGAGCGTCGGGGACGTATCCCGTTATCTTAGCGAGCCTCCCAGCCTTCGAGAGACCCCTCAATATGATCCTGTAGATATGTGTCAGGTCAATATTGCCACCACTAACTATCCCCACGCTGGTCTTCCCCTTTATCGGTAGCTTTCCATGGATCATCGCGGCGAGAGCCGCAGCACCGGCACCCTCGGCAAGCACCTTACCCCTCTCGAGGAGGAGGTAGATGGAGTGGGCCAGCTCATCCTCCTCGACGAGGGTGACGCCCGATACAAGCTCCCGTATCACCTGGAATGTGAGGCTTCCCAGCCTCTTCACAACCAGTCCATCAGCTATAGTAGGCTTGGGCTCAATATACACGGGTCTCCCAGCCTCGAGGGATCTCAGGGTCTTTGGTGCGGCAGCCGGTTCTACACCGTAGACTTTCACGTGGGGCGCCTCCTTGTAGAGCACCGAGGCAACCCCTGAGATGAGGCCTCCCCCTCCTATGGGGACGACTACTGTGTCGAACTGGTCTAGCTGCTCTAGTAGCTCGTAGGCTATTGTCCCCTGGCCTGCCATTACGTCGAGGTCGTCGAAGGCGTGTATTAGGGCGTAGCCTCTCTCCGCGGCTATCTTCTTAGCGACCTCCAGGGTCTCATCATATACTCTCCCGGCTAGCACGACTTCGGCTCCATAGCTCTTGGTAGCCTCGATCTTCGAGATGCTGGCTGAGACGGGCATGACTATGACGGTCTTCAACCCGAAAATCCTGCCTGCATAAGCTACCCCCTGAGCGTGGTTTCCAGCGCTTGCCGCAACAAGCCCCTTATACTCATCCTTAACTTTGAATACCTTGTAGAGGGCACCCCTAGCCTTGAAGGCTCCGGTTTTCTGGAGGTTCTCATACTTAAGGTAGACGCGGGAACCACTCATCTGGGAGAAGGTTGCAGACTCCTCTAGGGGAGTCTCATGTATGTACTCTGATATTATCTCTCTAGCCTCACGGCTCCTCCTGGCTACCTCGAGCGCTAGCTCCTTGCCGCTGGCCAACCGTGTCCACCTTCAAAGCTAGCAGAGGTAAGCTATAGCCTCGATCTCGAGGGGCGCGTCTAACGGGAGATTAGAGACTTCAACAACCGCCCTCGCGGGCTTCGAGTGCTTGAAGTACTCAGCATATATCTTGTTGAACTCGCTGAACCTCTTAATGTCACGGATATAGACTGTAACCTTAACTATACTGTCTAAACTACCCCCAGCGGCCTCCACTATCGCCTTCACGTTCTCCAAGGCCCTCCTCGACGCTTCCTCGAAGCTCCCGCTCACAAGCTCGCCCGTGCCTGGGTCTATTGGTATCTGGCCGGCTATGAAGAGGAAGCAGCCAGCCTTAACACCCTGACTGTAGGGGCCTACGGGCCTAGGAGCCTTATCTGTATAGATATACTCTATCCCTTCCTGGGTCAACCCTAAAACACCATATAGCCCTATTGGAAGGTGCCGGGATATATTTCCAGTTATGGGAGGGAATCCTAATTCTAGGATTTTATGATCTACCCGCGCCCCAACCCACCAGTATGCCTCCCAGCACAGCGATGAGTAGGTAGGTGCTTGCACTTGGAGAGGCTGCTACGGGCACCTTATACTCGATACTGGCTAGAACGTATCCGTTAACCGTGGTATTGAGGGGGTTGATTATCTTCACCTCATAGGAATCGCCTCCGGCTAGGATCAACCTCCAGCTCCTTACACTCGTAACACTCTCCTCTAGTAGGGTCCCTCTAGGCGAGTCTACGATGACAACGTATGTAGTGTTATCGTTAACGCTCCCAGTGGCTAGAGTGAGAATACTCTCGCTGGGCGCCTTGAACATGTAGGAGACTCCGGAGCCTCCATTTAGTGTCCACGTTGAGTTAGCGACTGTTTCACTCATAACAGTATGGTCATAGTAGAGGTATACTATGGGCGCGGCGACGAGGATCACTCCCAAGACGAGGATCGCAAGGCTAATCGTTTTCTTCATCAACTCCTCCACCATTACTCCGGCACTCCTAGATAGCCCTTCGAGAGTAAAGAGCATTATACACTCTAGCCTCTGAGCCTATAATAGCGGGATTCCAGCCTTATAGGAGAGGGGTACTAGTTTGATCGAGGTACGGAACCTCGTAAAGAGATACCGATACCTTACAGCAGTCGACAATGTAAGCTTCGAGCTGGGGGAGGGGGAGGTCCTAGGTCTTGTAGGCCCTAACGGGGCGGGGAAGACTACTACGATAAAATCCATACTCGGTCTAGTAGTCCCAGACCAGGGAAGCATCCTCGTCGATGGCGTTGACCCACTTAGGGATCCCAGCGTGAAGCGGAAGATAGCCTATGTCCCCGAGATCCCTCAAGCGCCGGAATGGGCTACGGTATGCGGCCTCCTCGAGAGCCTGGGGGTTCTCGAGGGCCTATCTAGAGTGGAGGCGCGTAGAAGGGCTTTGGAGGCTCTAGAGGAATTCGGGGTGAGGAGCCTCTGTAATAGGAAGATGAAAATGACCAGCAAGGGGCAGAGGAAGAGGATACTTCTAGCCCAGGCTGTGCTCACGGATAAGAGCTATGTCCTCCTAGACGAGCCCGTATCCGGCTTAGACCCCGAGTGGGTGGCGGCGGTTAGAAGGAAGATCCTCGAGTGGAGGAATAGTGGAATAGGAGTACTGGTTAGCAGCCACATACTAAAGGAGCTCCAGGAGATTGTTGACAGGGTCGTGATACTGTCTAAGGGGAGGAAGGTGTTTGAGGGAACGCTCCGAGAGCTCGCCTCCATCGTGGGCGTGAAGGGGATTGTAACCATTACAACCCCCGCAGCCCCAGATGCTGCTAGGATACTGGAGAATGAGGGCTACAAGGTCCTCTCGGTTACAGGTAAGACCCTGAGAGTGGAGGTTGAGAATGAATCTAGCCCCAAGAGGATCCTGGGCCTTCTCGAGGAGAGAGGGATTAGTATTGAGGGGTTCGAGTATAGGGAGGCAAGCCTGGAAGATGCATATATGAGGCTTGTGAGGTGACGTGTATAATGGCTAGGCTTAAACCTGTAGCATTGATATCAGCCTTCGAGCTTAGAAGGGAGTCTAATAAGAGGACTCTCTGGCTTGTTATTGCCCTCATGGCCCTACCGCTTATTGTAGCGTTCATCGTGAGGTCTTATGCAAGCTCCAGTGTTAGTGACCCTATGCTTTGGGCCACCATCATGGGGTTTAGGGTTGGGGATTCACTGGCGGCTCTAGGAGTGACTACCCTGAGCGTGATATCATGGGGGTGGCTGATAGCTATACTCTTCGGCGGTGACCTGCTGGCGGCGGACCTAGTAGACGGGTTAGCAGCCCTCGTACTCGCTAGGCCGATATCGAGGCTAGAATACGTTCTCGGGAAGGCGCTTGCTGCTTTTGTAATGATGCTCGCAGTATTCATAACGGGCGGTGTAAGCGTATATGGGGCGGCTTGGATTATTGGGGGGCCCCAGACTGGTTTCTTGGAGGTTCTCTTGCTCTCCATGCTTGTAGCGGTAGGGTCCCTCCCTCTACTCCTACTGTCTGCATGGTTTGGGATGAAATTCCGTAAGCCTGTGACCGGCTATGTTTTGGGCTTCGTAGCTTACTTTGTATCCTCTATATCCGTTGGTATGCTGGCCGCCTACTATGTTGCTGTGAGGCATAGTGAAGAGCTGGCCTTCAAGGCTGCGAACCTGGCGAGAGCGTACCTCCCTATCTATGATCTAGGATTCCTTAGCCGGGCAGTCTACGGGCTCCTACACCCGGAGGAGGCGGGGACCGTGTACATTGGAGGGGTGGAGGTCCAGGTCATCCCAACCAGCTATCTCCTGCATGCAGTAGCAGGCCTGGTGATATGGATAACTGCTATGATCCTATTGTTGTGGAAGACGTTGAGGAGGATGGATGTTTAGCCGGAAACCTTCTCCTTGAACTCCCTGACGAGCGCCTCCCCCCTCTCCTCAACGAGCCTCGTGAAGGTTAGATGCTTCTCCTCGATCTTAGCCAGCGATTCCTTGAGGGCCTTCTCCGCCTCCTCGTGGAGCTTCCCTAGAAGCTTTTCCTGGAGCTCCTTCGGCATCTCCACTAGCCCACACCCATTGGCTTCCCCCCTCCTATCGGCTAATAAAAGCTAGTCATCTGCACCGCTAAGGCCTGGGAGTGCATATGGATGCAAAGTGTAGGCTTGGGGAGGGTAGGGTTCTATTGGTGGAATGCTTGAATGAGGTGTTCTGCAACCAGTTGGAGAGGGCTGGTGCGAAGAGGGGGGAGACTATTGACCCCTTGGAGGCCGCGTACCAGCTTGTGAGGGGCAGGCTCGCAGTAGAGGGGCTCCCGTGGGGCTGGATAGGCGGTATCCAGCTTGCAAGCATGACTGTGGGGGATCCGGATCTCTTCATAGTCTACTATGACTTGAGGCGTAGGGGTAGGAGGGTTAGGAGGGGGATTAGGGAGAGGACTCTCCGAGTCGCCCGGGGAGAGGGTAGGGAGCTAGAGGTTCTCGTATTAAGCGAGGGGGCCAAGACGACGTTCCGCGACATAGCCGAGTGGAGCAGGCTCGCGGCGAGGGACGGCTTCACCCCGGTAGTCGCTATCGTTGACGGTTATGGAGTGGTAACCTACTATGAGGCTAGGAGGACCCAGAGCCTCTCATAGCCGAGTAACTAGGAGCGAGGAGGAAAGGGCGGCGAGGGAGGGTATTAGGGAGGGGACCCTCCCCCTCCACAGCACGGTCCCCGGTATGGGTATAAGGGGAGAGACTGCCAGTATGAGGGAGGCCATCGCCTCCAAGCCCTCAGCCCCCAACCCCGGCATTTGACCCGTCGAGCCTATGCTCGCTATAGCCTTCACTATGTAGATTGAGACTGCCGGGATCACTGTTGCTAGACCCGTCAATACTAGCCCCTGCCCCCTCGCTGAATGGACAGCCTCCTTAGCAGACTCTACGATCCTTAGTATGCTTGACAGGGCCTCCGCCGCCCCTATCTTTCCGGCGTAGCCGAGTGCTTTGATCAACGCCTTTATCGACCTCGATGCAACGGGTACTGCACGGGATAGGTGGTCTTCGAGGAACCTCCCATACTTCGCTCCCGCAGCCGCCTCCCTCAGGGCTGAGAGGGCCTCCTCCTCGATCCGGGAGAAACGCTTGTGTAGGTGCTCGTAGAGGCCAGCAGCTATAGCGAGCACGGCTAGCCCCGCTAGGGCTCCAGAGATATACGTGGCTAGGGAGGAGATGATAGCTGCGAGCAGTGCTCCTAGGGTATAGTATACCCCTACCTCTACCTCGCCCAAGTTGGGTCTAGTCATCACCAATAATATGCCGGATACTAGTGATAGAATGGCGGCGACTAATACTGCTGGGGCTCCAGAGTAGCCTGATAAGAGGCTTAGCGGCGCCAGTACGACTGATGCTAGAACGGTTGCGGTGAGCGCCTCTACAAGGCCCCTGCCTAGGTCTATGTAGGATCTCCACTGGCTCCTCGTCTCGTTAACCGCCTCTTCGAGGAGGCTGAGGGTTACCTGGCTCTTAGGCGACCCGATCTCCTGGGAGTGGACGTAGTCTAGTAGTATTTCTCGCAGCCTCCTAGAGGGGGTGGTTGATGCGAGCTCCTTCAACGCTGTAATAGGGTCGTGGCCGAGGTCTAGGAGGAACCTCAGCCTGTCAGCCTCCCATTCGAACCATGGAAAGAATTCTCTGGGCGCAGCGGCTAGAACGTTTGCCAGGTACTTGGGCCCCGCGGAGTATGGGAGAGCGTATGATAGGAGGGAGGGGAGCTCCCTAGAGACTTCATGGGCTAGGACCAGCCTCCAGGCCATGGGGAGTATGTAGGGTGTGAGTGCGAGGAGAATTGACACCACGGGTAGGATTAGAGCGTAGGGTTTTGGCAGCAGTAGGGAGAGTGGGGAAGCTGCGGCTAGAAGGAGGGCTGTTAGTAGTGTGAGGCGCATGATCCTCCTCATAGTGGCGGAGGCCCTTGGCCCTAGAAGGATGGGGCTAGCAGTGCTCAATGCAACCCTATCCGCCTCGGACTCGATGGCTTCGGCGAGCTTCTTGATGGGTGAGAGGGGCATTTCTATGAGTCCACCCCGTACTTTCTCGAATAGTATTTTGCGAGGCTGGCGTAGAATACTTCTCCTGGATGATTAATCCTCTCCTCGAGGAACCGGGCTCTCTCCTCCAGCTCTGCCTCTAGGCTCCCACCAGGCATCCCCAGTCTGACCCATGCCTCCCGGAGCGCGCTGCTCCTCTCAACCACCTCCTCGCTCCTCTTAGGGGTGAGGGAGTCTGCCTCGGGCTTCCATTGGAAGATTGTTACTAGTTCATCGTCTTGTATCTCTGTTATCGAGGTAACCCTCCTGAGGAAGCCTCCTCCAACGACAGGGATTCTCTGTATGTGTACGAAGGCCGTGATTATCCGGAGGAATAGGGGTGGGAGGCTGATGGGATCGAGTCTAAGCCTTAGTATTGCCGCCTCGGGTGAGTCTGCATGGAACGTGGTGAGGCTTCCATGGCCGCTTGCCGCCGCCTGGGCTAGTAGGCGGGCTTCTCTTCCCCTCACCTCGCCTACTATTACGTGGTCTGCTCTCCTCCTTAGGGCGAAGCGGAGGAGGTCTTCGAGGTCAACCTCCTCTATATCCTCTCCCGGTATCCGGGGCCTGGTTACGAGTGAGTCCCAGTGCCTATGGTATAGTCTCACCTCTGGAGTGTCCTCTATCGTGACGATCCTGTGATGCGGCGGGATGAGGCCTGCGAGTGCTTGGAGGAGCGTCGTCTTCCCGGCCCCCATGCTCCCTATTATCATTATGAAGCTGTGTGCCTCTACCAGCAGCCAGAGGTAGGCTGCGGCGATCGGTGTTAATACGCGGGTTGCTAGGAGGTCTGTTATCGATACGGGCTTCTCCGGGTACTTTCGGAGCACTATGCTTGTCCCATGCCGTGTTACCTCCCTTCCGAGGGTTACGGCTATCCTGTGCCCGTCACTAGTGATCCCTTCAGCGTAGGGTGTTGCGAGGCTGAGGAGTCTCCCGGCTTTCCTGGCCAGCTGTATTGCTATAGAGTCCAGCTCAGCCTCTCCCAGGGTGAGGTCTACGTCTATCCAGTAGCCTGGTATGAACCTGTGGAGGACTGAGACCCTGTTGCCGGGACCGTCAACTGTGATCTCCTCTATGTTATCGTCTATTATGAGGGGGTAGAGCTTCCCGTAGCCGCTTGCCCTCTTCCGGGCGTGGTACTTCTCTGCATCCCCTCGAGGGTGCTTTACACCCGCTATTATATCGTATATAACGTCTTCCGGGGGCTCCCGGGGCTCTACTATGCGGAGGCGGAAGAATCCGTACTCGTCTACGTAGAGGTAGTATTCTACAGGCCCCACCTTGTAGTGTCCCTTAATCCTACCCGCGTCAATCGGCTCGACGAAACCAGCCTCTTCAGCGACGGGTTTAGCTCTAGCCTCCCTCCCAGTACTCCTGCTTTTCTGGAAAAATTTTTGGAGTAGATTCAAGGCTAGGGACCCTCCCGGGGTAGCGGTGCTATCCCGCCAGCTGTACAGGCTCGGACTCGTAAACCTGGCCGTTGACCTCGTATGTTACATAGGCTGCGGCGGGCTTCTCACTAGTCTTCAGCATTACGTTGATCTTCTCTCCAGGCTGGACCTCTGCCGGTAGAGTGCCGCTTCTCAGCAGGCTGGCTTTGATAGTGTTGCCGTTATCGTCTAGGAGAGTCACGTTTACAACTGTGATCGGCTGGTCGTTCTGGTTCGAGATAGTCACTTTCACTAGAGTGGTGTTGGCGTTTAGCACCAGGGCTGATGGATTGACTACTACGTCCTCGGATAGCCCCTTGATCTTGGTGAAGCTGTCCTGGAAGTAGTGGTATACCAGCATTCCTCCCAGCACTGTCGCGCTTATTAGGAGGACGCTCGCTATGAGGGGTGATAGTCCTCTCCTCCTCACCACTCGACCACCTCTCATCGATTAATGGTGGTGGAGGAGGGATGGTGATTGGTGTTTGAATGAACAATTCTTTATAAGGAGGCGAGACATGTCACTCGGAGGGTGTATTATTGTGGAGCCTGTCGAGGACGTAAGAGTTAGGCCCGACGCCACGATAGAGGAGTTGATCGAGTGGTACTCGCGCATCCACGGGTTCATGGCGGGACACCTTGTTGAAGCTGTAAAGCTCCTGAGGAGGGCGTTGAGAGAGTCTAACCTGCGTATACTCACCTTCACAGCGAACCTGGTCTCGACGGGCCTGAGAGGAGTATTCGCCCAGCTTATACGGGAGGGGCTCTTCAACGTTGTCTTCACCACTGCAGGGACCCTGGACCACGACATAGCCAGGGCTAATGGTGGAAGGTATCTCAAGGGCTACTTCGACGCTGATGATAAGAGCCTTGCCCGGGAAGGATACCATAGGCTAGGCAACATCTTCATCCCAGTCGAGGACTATGGGCCCAAAGTTGAGGCGTTCGTGAGACGGCTCGTTGAGGAGGCTAGGAAGGAGAAGGAGAGGTGGGGCGTCTACGAGATACTCGACCTCGCAGGATCAATGATCGAGGATGAGAACAGCATACTCAGGGCCGCCCACGAGAGTGGAGCCAAGATCTTCGTACCCGGCTGGCCCGACGGCGCCTTCGGCACTGCAATGTTCATGGAGAGTCAGGCGGGGAGGGGTGTAACTCTAGACTACTACATAGACATGAAGCTGCTCTCAGACATATTCTTCGACAGGAGCGGGAAGGCTACAGCACTCATAATAGGCGGCGGGATAAGCAAACACCACGCAATATGGTGGAGCCAGTTCCGAGAGGGCCTAGACTACACGGTATACGTAACCACCGCCGTCGAGTACGACGGCAGCCTCAGTGGGGCTAGGCCAAGGGAGGCTATAACATGGGGGAAGGTGAAGCCGGAGGCATCGAAGGTGGTAGTGTACGGGGACGCCACCATAATAGTCCCCATCCTAGCAGCTGGTATACTTGGTACGCGGAGCTAGCAGCCCGGGCCCTCAGCAGAGCCAGGAGTAAGGGCTGGAACAGGATAACCGGCCTAGACCCTGCGCCTAGAGGAGAGACAGGATACGCA
Source organism: Thermodiscus maritimus (assembly GCF_055382595.1). Classification (NCBI taxonomy): domain Archaea; kingdom Thermoproteati; phylum Thermoproteota; class Thermoprotei; order Acidilobales; family Acidilobaceae; genus Thermodiscus; species Thermodiscus maritimus. Next base: position 214,446 of record NZ_AP042434.1, on the reverse strand, counting down.
GAGTTAATAGTATCCGGCTCCCATGTAACGTCATGCAGGACCCTCAAGGCGAGTATTGAAGACATCCTTCCAAGGCTGCGGCCCGGCATACTTGTTGTAGACGCCCCACTACACCCTCCCTACCATGGGTATAGGGCTTCGGAGAGGATGCTCCTCGAAAACGTGCCGGGCGCCAGGCTCTTACCAGGCGGCCTCCCCGGGATGAGGCTCCTGTCACTCCTCGGCTACTCCATCCTCCACCTATCTGTGGAGGCGGGCATCATAGTCTTTGAAACCCATCCTGGAAGTATCCGTAGGATCCATAGGCTCCCAGTCATTGGAGGGAAGGATATCTACGATGCGGTATTAGCAGCCTCGGCTGGTCTCTGTGCCTTACTGGGTGAATCCTACTATATAGTAGCGGGGGATGGCTTGATAGTTTTCCCGGGGAGAAAGTGTAAAGCATTTATAATAAAAATGATTAGAGAGTGTCTTGGAGGGGTTACTTCTTAACTCCCCAGAGCTTCTTTATGATGACCTTGAACCCTGCGCTTACGCTGTCAAGAACCTTGGGGTGAAGCTGCATCCTAACCCTCTCTGGCGGCGGGTAGTCCTGGCTCAGCTGGTAGGCCGTAGCAAGCGCCTCTGTCAGCAACTTGTGGGCTCCCTTGTATGGATCCTGCTTTATGAAGCCCTCGAAGTAGGGGATCCAGTCCTGTGGACGCCTGCTCCTCCTGATGAGGACTATGAATCCGCCTACCACAGGGCCGATCTCGGGCTTCAACCTGTACCACTTGTACCTGGACTCGTCTCCTCCCTCTTCGGTGATGTAGTCGTACTTCTTGAGGACGTCTACCATGGTCTTGAAGATGTCCTCAGCCATCTTGCCGCCCATCCTAATCATAGTGGATTCTCTAGTTTGCATGGTGCTGCTGCGGAACTGTATTACCGGCCCCCTAGCTGTCTTCCTTAATACGAGCTTCCAGCTCCTATCCTCGAACACTACTATTCACCTCTATCTAGAGCACCACTAGTATAGTATTATTTAATCAAGGGTTTATATATGTCTCGCTCAATGCTGAGATATAGCTGAATCTTCACTAAATAAATATATGATTATACAATGGTAATACATACATACTTAAACAATAACCCGGCTTAAAAAACCTGGTAGAGTTATAAGGGTTCCCCCACCACACTTTTTCATATGGAAATATAGGGTGTAAGGGCTTGACCGGTCATAACGGGGGTTCGCTCAAGAGGAAGATACAACGCCTAGGAGCCTCCTCCCTCATCGTTACTCTCCCTAAGGATTGGGCTAGGAGGAACAAGGTGAATGTTGGAGACATGCTTCATATTTATGATGATGGGGACAAGCTCATCATCGCTCCAGAGAACGCCTCGATGAAGGTCACACTAGACTTCAGCCTCTCGCATTTCAGTGTAGAGAAGCATGCTCCTAGGATAACCCTCTGCACATATGTTTTCGGATTCGATAAGATCATTTTTAAATCTAATAAAAAAATAAAGGAGCCTGTGATAGATAGGATAGGGAAGATGGAAGAGATACTTCCGGGAACTAGGGTCCAGGTTGAGGAGAAGCAGCGGATCATAGTGGATCTGGGAGAGAAGAGCGAGGACCTGCTGGACCTCCTAGTAGACTATGGGAGGAGTATAAGCAGGGTCTTGAACAGGCTCTCCGGCTTCCTAGAGGGGAAAGTACACCTCACTAAAGAAGAACTCGATATGGAGTATGAGAACCTCCTAAAGCTCAACTACCGCCTCCTGAGGACTGCTAACAGTGTCAAGACCACTGATATAATGGAGGAGAGGAAGGCCAGGTACATGGTTAGCGCCTCCAACCTCATAGGCATGGTGAATGACTCGGTTTACAAGTTCGCCCTAGATCTCCTCTACATGATGGGGAACCTGTCGGAGAGCGAGAAGCAGAGGCTATCATTCCTCCTGCAAGTACTAGAGGTGGCAGTGTCGACTGTGGTGCTTAGCCTGGAGCCGCCGAGTGTTAAGAAGGCTGAGGAGTCCTACTGGAAGGTTAGGAGCATTCTAGACCTGGAGGGCAACATTAGGGAGATCGTTGAGAACGATAGTCCAGCATTCACCTACCTCCTAGCCAAGATCATAGATATTGCAAGAATCATAGACATAGCTGAAAACGTGATCCTATGCCACGCTCTCATCACCAAGTTCAACGAGGCCGGAGAGGATGGATCGAAGTGAATTATATCGCCCCCGCAAATACACGGTGTACCCCCAGGGCGGCTATGCGGTGGAACCCCGATTACCGAGCCATCTAGGCGGTGAGGTGACTCCGCATCGCTGAGGCCGCCCGGCTGACCGTCATTTACCATAGCGATTTCCTCCTCCACAGCCCCGAACCCTACGAGCACGTCGAGAACCCTCAGAGGCTTGAAAAGGCTGTAAACGCACTAATCGGGATTAAGGGGTTAGAGTGGAGAGAGCCTCCCCTAGGAGATGCTAGGAGCCTCTACACGCTCGTGCACTCTCCCGAGTACATGGATCAAATATACCGTGCGGCGGAATCGCCTAGTCCAGTCTTCATAGACCCAGACACCTACGTCTCCCCGGGAACCCCTAGAGCCCTCGACAGGCTCGCCGGGGCGGTTGAGGAGGCAGTAGACCAACTACAAAGGAATGAGGGACCCGTCTTCATACTGGGACGTCCTCCAGGGCACCACGCTGGGAGGAAGGGGCCAGCGCTCGGCGCACCCACACTGGGATTCTGCATATTCAACACCTCCGCCCTAGTCGCCACCCTACTCTCAAGGCAGGGTAGGACTGCTGTGCTGGACTTCGACCTCCACCATGGGAATGGGACGCAGGAGATACTGTGGGATACAAGCATACTCCACGTGGATATACACCAGGATCCCTCAACAATCTATCCGGGAACAGGGTATCCGTGGCAGCGAGGCGCCCACAACAACCTTGTGAATATCCTTCTCCCCCCTGGAAGCGGCGATGATATATTCATGGATGCTATAAGCAAGGCATTCGAGAGGATAAGAGACTATGATCCCGAGTATCTCGTGGTCTCAGCGGGGTTCGACGCCTTTCTCGGGGACTTCGCATACATGAGGATCACTGAGGCTGGCTACGAGTATATCGCTGAAGAGATCAAGTCCCTGGAAGCAGGCATAGTAGTGGTCCTCGAGGGCGGATATACCCAGGGCCTATCCAAGGGGCTCCCGTCCTTCACAGCAGCCCTCCTACAGGATAAGCACAGACCCGGACCCCACACTATATCAGAGGAGAGCCTCTGGTACACCTATAGGAGGATCAATACCGGGGTAAGCGTGGAGTAACCCACACCTTACACTCCTACAAACCCTTAAGTAACCCTATCCAATATATTGGATAGGTAGGCAAAGGTGCATGGCCTTGGAAACTCCATACATTGATCCTCAGCTATTAGAAAAAGCTGTAGGACGGGCCCTCGACTCGGGGGCTGAATACGCGGAGGCGAGATTCCACAGGGTGAGGGGCTTCTCCTTCAACCTATTGAATGGACAGCTCATAGGAGCATCCTACAGCGACTCCACCGGCTACGCTGTACGTGCGCTTGTGGAGGGAGGGTTGGGATTCGCCTCCACAGACTCGCTGGATGAAGCATCGCTGTACGAGGCCGTCGATAGGGCTATCCGGGGGGCGAGAGCCTTCTCGTCACTGGCGAAGGAGAAGATAGGCCTCTCCAACGAGAGGCTGGGCACTGCGAGGTACGAGGTTAGCCAGAGGAAGCCTTTGGGTAGCGTGGATGACAGCGACCTGATTGGAATCATACAGGAGATATACAAGTCGATAGACACTAATGTGGGGGTAGATGTAAAGAGCGTTCTGATAGGATTCTCATATAGTATAGAGGATAAGATCCTCGTAACCAGTGACGGTGCACACGTAGAGTCTAGGATCCCTAGGGTCGCGATCTTCTACTCGGTGACGGCAGAGTATGCGGGGGAGAGGGCGAATAGGTGGAACCAGCTCGGCGCCACTGGAGGCCTAGAGCTGGTAGAAGGGCTAAAGCTGAAGGAGAACCTGGAAGACGACTTGAGGAGCCTGAAGATCTACCTGGTTGACGCCGGCAAACCCCCAAGGGGAGAAATGGACGTAGTCCTTGGCCCCGAGATAGTGGGCTTAGCGGTCCACGAGTCAGCAGGCCACCCCAGCGAGGCAGACAGGGTTATGGGTAGAGAGGCTGCACAGGCTGGATTAAGCTATAGGCGTAAGATGAAGCCGGGTGAGAGGATAGGGAGCGATTACTCAACGGTCATAGATGATCCCTCGATACCGGGGAGCTATGGATTCTATCTCTACGATGATGAAGGAGTCCCTGTGAGGCCGCGGTACCTTATAAGAAACGGGATACTGGAGGAGTACCTCCACAACAGGGAGACAGCATACGCGATGGGGACCCATAGCAACGCTGCTGCGAGGGCCAAGGAGTGGTGGGCCGAGCCGATAGTGAGGATGGCCAACACTTACTTCGCCCCGGGAGACTACGAGGTGGACGAGCTGATAGAGGGGGTGAAGCATGGAGTCTACATCAAGAAGTATATGGAGTGGAACATCGACGACTACAGGTGGGTCGCTAGATACGTGGGTCTAGAAGCGTATGAGATCCAGAATGGAAGGATAGGAAGACCGGTAAAGAACCCAGCGCTGGAAGTCAACAGCCTCCAGTTCTACTCGAGCGTGGACGCCGCGGGAAGAGACCTACAATTCTACGCGGGCACCTGCGGGAAGGGAGAGCCCGGCCAAGGGGTGCCCGTATGGTTCGGTGGACCCCACATAAGGTTGAGGGGGGTGAGGATCCTGTGAACGTGGTAGAGCTCGCGGAGGAGGTAGCCCGGGTAATCGGGAGCAGGGTTGACGAGTACACTGTGATTATAGAGGAAGGCTCTTCAACAATGCTGAAGCTCGCCAATGGACAGCCGAGCATAATACAGTCGTGGAGAGACTACCAGGTAGGACTCTATGCTGCCAAGGACAAGAAGATCGTGGGATCAACCTTCCGTTCAACTAGGCCGGAGGAGGTAGTTGAGAAGACTGCGAGGATAATAGAAAAGCTCCAGCCATCACCACTATACGCACCCCTACCAGAGCCGACCGGCAGGCCGTACAGTCTAGTAGATAAGAGGATAGAGGAGATGGCCACCACCGGAGACGTCACCAGGCTCATCGAGGACCTAGAGCTAGAGAACCTGCCAAACGCTGCCGGGGCGATAACAGTATCGGTAAGGAGGAAGGTCCTCAGGGGAAGCAATGGGGCGAGCCTGGAGGGCTCTAAGACCCACTTCAACGGATACATACGCGTCTTTGCAACAGACGATAAGAGTGGCCAGTGGAGCTGGACCTCAACCCGCTACGATCCAGCCTCAGCGAAGAAAGCCATAACCACAGCCATAAAGCTGGCGGAGGAGTGCAACAAGCTGCCGAACATAAAATTAGAGACTGGGAAATACAGGGTTCTACTATCCCCTATGGTTGCTGGTAACCTAATAGAGTATATCGCCCGGGCCGCCTCGGGATCGTCTGTGATATTTGGGATGAGCTTCTTCCGCCCAGACCAGCTTGGAGGAGAGGTTGCCAGCGGACAACTAACGATCCATGACAAGCCCCTCATGGAGGAGCTCCCGGGATTCGCGAGCTTCGACGACGAGGGCGTCGCGACAATAAACAAGCCTATCATAGAGAAGGGGGTGCTCAAGACGTTCCTCCACAACTCCAAGACGGCTAGGCTTCTAGGAGGAAAGACGACCGGTAATGCTGGAGTCATATTCCCGAGAGCATTCAACATAGAGGTGGAGCCGGGAGACCTCGACGACGAGGAGCTAATGGAAGCCCTAGGAAACGGCATCTATGCCACAAACAACTGGTACACTAGGTTCCAGAACTACGCTGAGGGACTATTCTCCACGGTCACTAGGGACGCATTATTCGTGGTCGAGAATGGCAAGCCTGTCGGATGCGCGCCGAGAGCGAGGATAACGGGATCCCTACCAGGACTGATGAAGAGCGTAGAGGCCGTCGGCAGGACTAGGTGGCCGATAGAGTGGTGGGAGGTAGGCATACCCAGCCTCCTACCCCACATCCTAGTAGGAGAGATAGGCATTACGAGCGAGTAGCCGGTCTAAGGCAGGAGGGAGAGGCTGCAACCGGGACTAGTAATGTGATGATGACGCCCTGGCCAAGGGCCAGCGCTGAGGCCTCCAACCCCCCATATTTTACGATAACCGGTAAACCGGTATCCATTGTTGTAGCTCCACCGAGCGCTACCGCTGTACACTTGTACCCCCTCCTAGAGAGAAGGGGGTAGAGGGCTATGTGAAGCGCCTCCCTGAACAGGTTTGCTCCAAAAGCGGCTAGCCCCAGGAGGGGGTCGTATAGCGATACCAGCGGGCCCGCTATACTATACCAGCCCGATGCTAGGCCCGCGAATCCTGCCAGCCGAGGGTTAACACCTAGTAGGAGCCCTACGGTGTAGCCGGAAGCCCACCCAGCAGCCATAACAGCCACTCCCAGTAGGCTCCCTGCAAGCGCAGTCCTCCCCGGCGGGGGACCCTCAACATGGATCATCCTTCCAATACCCGCTCCCGCGGCGAACACTAGTATGTAGAGCAGGATCCTAACTAGTCCTTCAACCTCATACCTTGGGTTGAGGGCTCCCACCGCCACGCCTGCTGATAACGCCACCAGTACTGCTAGGAGGTAGGGGATCCTCACTTGCAGAGCCACCTCAGCTTATGAGCAGCTATAGCCGCGGCTAGGCTAGCTGCCATGGCGGAGGCTAGGAGGAGTAGTATCGCGTATAGGACTTCGATTAATGAGCCCCCTGCACCCGACAATATTCGACCGCCCTCAACGCCTACAAAGAAGACTATGAGGATGACTACCGCCTCCATTATGCGGTCAACGACTCTAGCGGCGCTCTCGTACCCAACCCTGCCGGCAAGGTACCCAGCCACTATACCGGCAACCAGCAGAGCGACCAGCAGCATCCTCGGGGCACACCATTAATGTCTCCGTAACATGGAACACGATATAACTTCCCCCACCAAACACTATTCTATGGGAGAGGATAAGGGTCTCCACACTGATTGGCGGGGAGGAAATGATTTGGTGCTAGACGGGGTAAGAGAGGCAGTCGCTAAGTTCCTCAAAGGAGGCGGAACCTACGAGAAGGCAGTCCAGGAGTTCATACGAGACCTGCAAAAAGAGCTGATCAAGTCAGACGTGAATGTTAAGCTGGTATTCCAGCTTACTAAGAGGATAAAGGAGAGGGCAAGCAAGGAGAAGCCCCCGCCAGGAGCCAGTAAGAGGGAGTGGCTCCTAAAGATCGTGTACGAGGAGCTATCCCAGCTCTTCGGAGGAGACCAGCAGCCCAGAATCCTCCCACCAAAGACACCATGGATAATCCTCCTCGTAGGAGTGCAGGGTAGCGGTAAAACAACAACTGCGGGTAAACTCGCATACTACTATACGAGGAGAGGCTACAAGGTAGCCCTAGTCTCCACCGATACCTTCAGGCCGGGAGCCCTCCAACAGCTTAAGACCCTAGCCGAGAAGGCTGGAGCCATATTCTACGGCGAGGATAAGGGGGACCCTGCAAGGATCGCTGAGAAGGGCATAAAGTACGCTCTAGAGAGGGGGGCCGAGATAATAATAGTTGATACCGCGGGGAGACACGGGTTCGGGGACGAGGAGGCCCTCCTAGACGAGATGAAGAGCATATCCACAGCGATCAACCCTGACGAGGTCATACTCGTCCTCGACGCCGCCATAGGCCAAAAGGCGTACGAGCTCGCCAGAAAGTTCCATGAGGCCACCCCCATAGGGTCCCTCATAGTAACAAAGCTCGACGGCACAGCCCGCGGGGGAGGAGTGCTATCAGCCGCTCGGAGCTACGGGTGCCACTGTTAAATTCATAGGGACAGGGGAGAAGATCGACGAGCTCGAGCCCTTCAGGCCCGCGAAGTTCGTGGGAAGGATACTCGGCCTCGGAGACCTCGAGGCGTTGCTGGAGAAGCTCAAAAGCCTTGAGGAGGCTAGGGAGCTGGAGGAGGCGGCCGAGGACATCCTGAAAGGAAAGATCAACATGAGGGTCATATACAGGCAGCTGAAGAGCATGAGGAAAATGGGACCCCTCAACAAGGTACTCCAGATGCTTCCAGGCTTCGGGTTAATGAGTAAGATAAACGATGAGACAGCGAGGCTCGGGGAGGAGAAGATCAAGAAGTGGCTCGCTATAATAGAGAGCATGACATACCAGGAGCTGGACAAGCCCGAGATCATAGATCGGAGTAGGATGAGGAGGCTAGCCATAGGATCGGGGACCACTACGGAGGATGTCAAGGAGCTCCTAGCCTACTATAAGAATCTCAAGGTTATGATGAAGAGGTTGAAGAGGGATAAGCGATTGCTGAAGAGGCTAGGACTCTCCTAGAAGGCTACAATAGAATACACATAGCACCGGGCCCCCTCACCCTGAGGGAGGCGGCGAGATTCCTATCAATGTCACTACTCATAAGCAACGGGATAAGGAGGGACACGGCCTCTATAGTCTGGGTCGGTGGGAAGTGGATCATTGCCCCTGGAGACTGGGTCCGCCATTTGAGGCCAGATGCGGATACAAGTGAGGGCTGGGTTAGAGCGGTTCTACGCGGGAAGAGGCTGGGCGCGATAGTCCTGGAGGAGCCTCCCATCCTGGATGGAGTGACTGTGCTCCTCCATGAGGGGGAGGTTGGGGGAGGGGAGCTCTCAGCCCTCTACGATGCCTCAACACCGATAGTGCTGTGCTACACGAGCTCTTCTGTAGAGGATTGCTCTGGTAGGGTAGAGGAGATCATACGTGTGCCGGACTGGGGGTATTGGAGGACTGCGATAATAGCGAATATAATTCTCGATAATAATGGTGGTGGGGGCCTTTGCTAGGCCTGCCTCTCCCTAATCCTTATGATCTTGGGCTTCCCCATGATCAGCCAGTACTCTACCGTTACGCCAGGCTCTAGCTTCCCGGCTAGATTCTCGTCCTCGGGCTTCTCGACCTCGAAGGTATCGTAGGTCTCCATATCCATTATCTGAACCATGTCTCCCATGTCGGCCAGTATCTGGCCCAGCCTCTTCTCGATTATGGGTACCTGGACACGAGTGTCTACGGGGGCGATGAGGGTCCTCTTCTGCCCAGTAAATACACCAATGGCGACAACGTGGGCCTTTGCGCTTCCATGCTTACCCGTCTTAGCCTTCGTGATCTCCACTATCCTGCAGGGCTCTCCATCAATCACAATATAGCTGCCCTTTTTCAATTCTCCAAGGCTTGCATAGTTCACACTCACGCCTAGCCACCCATATGACCCAGTAGCTTCTGCTCCCCTTATAAGTGATAGGTGGTAGTGGGGCTCGGCGCTCTTAGAGCAGTCTTCACAGCCTCTACGCCTCTGTTCCCGGGTTCCCCCTCATCGCCCCTATACAAGTACGGGGATTTAATTCAAGTTTTTATCTAACATGGCTACCCAATTATAATAATAGCTGAGGGTTCCTGCGATGGTAGGAGTATTCGACTCCGAAGACATAAGGCTCCTAAGGAGCAGTGTCCGTGAGTTCGGCGAGAAATACCTTGCACCCGTCGCCAAGAAGATTGACGCGGAGAACACTGTCCCCGAAGATATTATTAGGAGTGTCGCAGACATGGGCTACTTCGCCCTAAGAGTCCCCGAAGAGTATGGCGGACCCGGCCTGTCAACCCTGGAGAGCGCCATAGTAGTAGAGGAGCTTGCAAGGTACTCCAGCGCCGTAGCTATAATGGCTACGGTCTCGGGGACTATGGTTGCATACCCCCTAGTCCACTATGCAAGCGACGAGATCAAAGAGAGGTACCTTAAAAGGCTGGCTGATGGGGAGATCGGAGCCTTCGCCCTAACCGAGCCCTGCTGTGGAACAGATGCTGCCGCGGTCACCACTAGGGCCAGGCTTGACGGGAACGAGTGGGTCATAAACGGTAGGAAGACATTCATAACAAACTCGCCCTATGCAAGCTTCTTCCTAGTAGCGGCTAGAACTGGGAGTCCAGAGGACCGCCACCGCGGCGTATCTCTCTTCGTAGTCGACAAGTCTGACTGCATTGAGGTTTCAAAGCTTGAAATGATGGGTTACAGGGGGAGTGGGACCAGCGAGGTCGTTTTCGAAGACTGCAGGGTCCCCAAGGAAAATATTATTGGAGAGGTGAACAAGGGCTTCAAGATCGTTATGGACGCCCTAAACGAGGGCAGGATCATAACAGCCGCCACAGGCCTAGGCATCATGCAGGCGGCGTTCGACGAGGCACTAGAATACAGCAAGCAAAGGGAGTCCATGGGCAAGCCCCTAATACAGCACCAGATGGTCCAGTCGATGATAGCAGAGATGAAGCTGCTCCTAGAGGCGACGCGCCAGCTCATATACACTGCCGCGGTAAAGGTAGATAACGGGGAGCCAGACTACCCCCTCTGGAGCAGCCTTGCAAAACTGGCGGCCGCAAAGTGGGGAGTAGACCTAGTCAGGATGGCGATGCAGGTGTTAGGGGGTATAGGATTTAGTAGGGAGAGCCCTGTAGAGCGCTACTATAGGGACATAAAGATGATAGAGATTGGCGACGGGACCAATGAGGTCCAGAAGATGGTTATAGTCAAAGCCCTTCTCGGCAAGGTCAGGGCTCCCAGAACCTAGCGAGGGCACCATAGCCACTGGCCTCCCATTCTTCCAAAACTATACGCTTTATACATTCCTCAATTACATGGGAAAAAGGGGTGTAAAGGCTTGACCCTCCACGCTTTTCCTAGAAGGATATACTGGGGCGAGAGCGTAGAAGACGTCCTAGGCACCCTCGCAAGCGAGCACAGCCTCAAGAGGGTGCTCGTCGTAACCGACAAAGTACTATCCGGCCTCGACTGGTTCAAGAGCATCACAGAATCACTCAAGAATACTGGGGTAGAGGTAATAGTCTACAATGACGTACCCCCAGAGCCACCCATAGATATTGGTGAGAAGATCACTGCATCACTCCCCCGAGATGGAATAGACGCTATCATAGCAGTGGGAGGGGGTAGTGTGATAGACGCTGCCAAAGCGGCTAAGGTCAAGCTCCTCCGACCCGATGTGGGAGTCGAGGATGTAGCCCCCTTCAACCCCCTCGGTATAGACCTCGAGGAGCCCCTACTAATAGCGATACCAACCACCGCCGGGACAGGCAGTGATGCCAGCTACGGCATAGTCCTCACAAAGGAGGAGGGAGGGAATAGAGAGAAGATTGATGTGGGAAGCTACGAGATCATACCCTATGCCTCCATACTAGACCCACGGCTGCCCAAGAGCGCGCCGAGACACATCATTGTGGGAGCCGGCCTCGACGCTCTAGGCCACAGCATTGAAGCCCTCTCATCAAATCAAGCAACACCCCTAACCGACGCACTCGCCGAGAGGGCGGCGGAGGAGGTCCTATTATGGCTTCCAAAGGCCGTAGGAGGAGATATGGAGGCGATGGCCCACGTCCACCTAGCAGCGACAATGGCTGGGATAGCATTCACTAATGGCGGATTAGGCCTTATACACGCGATAGCCCACCCGCTAGGGGCTAAGCTCCACATACACCATGGAACAACTGTTGGCATAGTCACGCCATACGTTGTAGAATATAATAGTAGGGACCCTCATGTCGCTGCAAAGTACAAGAGGCTAAAAACAGTCCTCGAGGAGATACACGGCTGGGAGAAGCGGGAAAGCCTATCAGACCATATAAGGGCGTTCTACGATGAACTGGGATTCAAGCCGAGGCTGAGGGACCACGGCGTTGGAGAGGAGGATTTCATAGAGGCGAAGCACTGGGTTCTAGAGGAGGCGTACCACGATCCAAGCATGGCCTTCGCCCCAATAATACCGACGCCCGAGGAGCTGGAGGAGATTCTGGACAAGCTATACTAAACGGTCCCCCATATGCAAGTACTAATACGGGTATGCACTATAATTTAGGAGGGGTGTACTTGTATGCCTAAGTTTCCTAGCCGTGAATGGGCTGAAGCCTACTGTCAAGAGCTGAACTCCAACCCCAACTATGAGAGGAGCGGTAAAGGCTGGGTGTGGCCGATACTCTTCAAGGTAACCAAGATGCCCAGAGAGCTGGAGGAAAAGTTTGGAGGGAAAAAGCCGGGGTTCATCCTAAAGCTCAACAATGGAAAGTGCGAGGGCGTGGAATGGTACGATGACTCCAGCCAGGCAGACGCGCCCTTCATACTGTCAGCAAGCTATGATGACTGGCTAGACGTGATCTCTGGCAAGGTGAACCCTCTGACCGCTATAATGAGGAGGAAGCTCGTAGTGGAGAAGGGGAACTATTCGGTCATAATGAGGTTCCCGATAGCTGCTCTGGAGATGGTTAAGACCGCTCAGCGCGTCGGAGTGGAGTGAACCCGCAAACCCTCCGCAGCGGGCAGGTCTCACAGGCACAATTAGCCGTATCGAGCCTAGCTGGCTTAGCCAGCCCGCTCGCAACCAGGGTTGATGCTATGAGCCTTGCCCGGTCAACGCTTATACCCAGCTCGGCCGCCACCTCCTCCAGCGTATACCCCTTCTCAAGGAGCTGAAGCATCCTAGCTACTATACTAGTCAACCAGCACCACCACATGGTATGTTATAGTCGCGAAGGTAATTGCCAAGAGTATGGAGTAGGCGGCGTAAGCTAATACGAGCTTCCAAGACCTCGTTATACTCCTCATCGCCGCAAGTGTGGCTATGCATGGGAAGTAGAGGGTGATCATTACTAGGAAGCCCAGGGCCTGGGGGAATGTGAGCCCGAGCGATCCTATAGCCTCGTGCACCGACTCCTCCTGGAAGCCCAGGCTTATCGCTATAGCGGTGAGGACGCCCTCCTTGGCTATCAGGCCATCGAGTAGAGCTAGGCCTAGGATCCTATCCTTGCCTGGCCCAACTCCTATGAGCCTGGTGACCTTCCCCACGTAGTCTCCCAGTATAGCCCCATAACTATAGTCGGGGTTAGCAGTATACCCGTTTGGCCCATATGATAGGAGACCCCATGTTATTACTGCTAGGAGGAATATCACGGTGCCAGCCTTACGGATGAAGTGCATAGTGTTGTCTCTAACATACCACCACACTACCCTCCAGTGCGGCTTGTGGACTGGAGGCAGCTCCATTATCAGCTCGGGCTTAGGCTGGTAGAGGAGCCTCGCCTTCTCGCTCATTAGCCTAGGCTGTACCACCCTAGACACTATGAGGCTCGTGAGGAGCGCGGCGATAATCGCCTCTGTATAAATAATTGTTATAGCTATACTCTGCTCTAATATGCTGGTTACCATAACGCTAGTGATCGCGATGATCACTGCTAGCCTTGCCTGGCATGGTATGAAGGGGACCGCGAACACTGCCCGGAGCCTCTCCTCCTCGGGTAGGCTCTTAGTGGCGTATTCTGCCGGCACGTTGCAGCCCATGCCTAGGAGGAGTGGGAACACGCTTCTCCCAGAGAGGCCGAACCTGTAGAATAGTGGGTGGAAGCTTATCGCCATCCTCGTAGCTAGCCCGGAGTCCTCGAGGAGTCCGAGGAACAGGTATACTAGCATGACTAGTGGGAGGAAGCTGAGTACGAATCCAACCCCTCCAATAATCCCGTCTCCTATAAGCCCCCCGGCGGGACCCGGGATAACATCCTTGACTATGTTGGAGAGGTATGTGAAGGCCAAGTCAAGCAGGCTCGCCAGATTATACTCGTCTAGGAGGCTGGCGACCCCCTCATAACCCAATGCCCTAAAGATTATGTTAAGCGGGAATCCAGTGTTCACTGAGAACACAGCGGCAAACGTGAGGAGGAGGCCTACGAGGCTCCCTATAGGACCGATAACAGGGTGGATCAAGACATCCGCGATCTTCTGCCAATAGCTCCCTGCAGGCTTCCTCCTAACAACCACCTCCGATGCTAGATGCTCTATGAAGGCGAGCCTCCTCTCAGCTATGTATAGCTCGGGCCTCAACCCGGTCTTCTTCATGGCGGATTCATACGCCTTCATGGCTAGTGATACTAGATCATGGTATCCATGCTCCTCGAGGATCGATAGGAGCGACTCGTTATTCCCCAGCAATTGTATAGCGAGCCACTCGGGCGTAACCCTAAAATGCTCTGCGGCCTCAATTACCATGCTATTGTTTGCCAGCTCCTCTAAATCCTCCTTCAACAGTCCATAGTCTATCCATAGCTTATGGGTGTTGAATGTTTCCCTTGAGGCTATGTGGGCTAGGAGCTGGTCTAATCCCTGCCCCTCGAGGGCTGAGACCGGCACCACTGGCACGCCTAGGACTCTCGAGAGCTTTTCAACATCGATGTGGACTCCCATAGCGTGGCTTATAGCGTATTTTGTGACCGCTACCACAACCCTTTCGGGGGCGGCCTCTATCAACTGTAAGACTAGGTTGAGGCTGCCCTCGGGGTTAGTGGAGTCGAGGAGAGCCACTATCTTGTCAGGCTTGAGTGTGAGTAGTGCTTCCAGCGTGACCTCCTCCTCGGGGCTTGTAGGTACTAGCCCATATGCGCCTGGGAGGTCTATGATGCACGCTTTTTCACCTCTAACGTTGATCTTTCCAATTTGTATATCTACTGTTACGCCGGGCCAGTTGGCTACCATGGACTGCTGGCCGGTTAAGGTGTTGAAGAGAACGCTTTTACCCACGTTTGGTGCTCCCACCAGCGCTACCTTAATGGTGCAGTCCCATAGTTTCTCGGCTACTGATTTGATGTTGGTGGTGGCGCTGTGGCTGTGCAATCCTCTTCTCCCAGGAATACATTGGTTGGCAAGGTTTAATAGGATGGGTTAATTATGATGTGAAATACTTCTATGTAGAAGTCACTTCTCCTCGTCTCTATTCAAGCCCACTCTAAGCTTTTCAGGGAAGTGGACGTCGAGCTGGGGGTATGGTATCTTTATACCAGCCTTGTCCAATGCGGGCTTGAGCCTGGTTTGGAGGTCTATCTTGGTAGCGAACCAGGCCTGGGTTGGAGCCCAGCACCTCATCTTCAACACTATAGCGCTATCCGCGTAGTTGTCTACGAAAACCTCAGGCGCGGGGTTTACGAGGCATAGGGGGTGATCCTCCATTAGGGCTTTTATAGTGCTTATAGCCTTCTCTAGATCGCTATCATAATGTATCCCTATATTGAACTCTACACGCCTAGCCTTCATCCTTGAATAATTCATTATGATACTGTTGAAGACCTCATTGTTCGGAATCCTAACTATGGGACCCTCCCACGTCCTTATCAGAGTAGAGAGTATATTGATTCCCACTACGACACCCGAGTAGCCTGCTATGCTCACGGGGTCCCCTATGCGGAGGGGTTGCTCTATTAGAAGCATGATCCCGCTCACGAGATTGCTCAAAGCGTTCTGAGTAGCCAAGCCTACGACTATGCCCGCGAATCCTCCAGCTATTAGGAGTGATGTCAAGCTGATCCCGAAGGGTGCGAGGGCTAGTACACCGGCTGTTATGAGGAGGCTGTAGTAGACTCCGGCCTCGAGGGGCTTGTATACGTGTGGTGGGAGCCTGTGGCTTAGGCTCTTCCTCATAATATTCCTAATGAGTACAGCGAACAGGAGTCCTATAGCGAATATCACTACTGCTTCGAGAGCATTCAAGGCATTCCCCTTAATAGACTCAAGTATTCCAGCTACAGTATCTCCTCCCCCTCCAGCTGTGGAAGTGCTCATGCCTGGCATCACCTCCACTAGGGTTGTGGGAGATACCTCTTCACAACATCGACTTTCATGGTGAATGAAGCTGCATAGGAGATTGGGACTGGGAAGAGGGGCCTCCTGTATTTGTAGTAGCTGTGGTTGCCAAGCTCTACTGGTCTCAACCCCTTCTTCGGGGGCGCATCCATCCTCTTAACGCTGACTAATCCTCCCTCAACGCTCGCCTCGAGGAGGGGATAGTAGAGCCTGCCATCCTCGTCTACGTAGAACTCCACCCCGCCGGCGTTGAAGCCGACGCCTGGAAGGAGGACGCTGGAGCCTCTAACTATGAACCTTACTATCGCTGTCCCAAGCTTGTACTCGAGCTGCTCCTCGTCGAAGACGGCGTCCGCCTTATGGTACCTGGCAAGGATCCCATCGTTTACATCGCCAATGAGAGTGTGCTTGACCATGACAGGTGAGAGGCGGACCAGTGCAAGGTCTCCAGCGTAAACCTCCAGCTCGATCGGGGCTAGTGTCCAGTAGTCCTCACCCTCCTCGATCAGTATACGCTTGCTGAAGTCCACGTAGATGAAGGGGGTCGCGGATAACACCCTGTATATTGCAGGGATCGGGACCGCGTAGACGAGCCTCTCCGGAGGGACCCTCGCGGTTACGCATCCATACCGGTCGCAGGCCTCCAGGTCTCCATAGCTATTCCTCCTAATACTAGCCTCTCCAAGCACTATCTCTTCTCCAGGCCCGATCCTCCATGGAACTTTAAGCATGGTGACGTTTTCAGACGCCAATACCCCCAGGCACCAGTAATAAGTCGCTGTGGTGGGGGCAAAAATTTGGCGCGGACAAGCCTCGGTTAAAGGGTTTCTCCGCTCTCGTCGGGCCTATAGCAGTATACTTTCCTGGCCCTCTCCATGCTCACCTTGCCCTCAACCGTATCCCTCTCAACGAGCCTCCGATCCCTCGAGCACGGGTCCCCGTAGCCTCCACCTCCCGGTGTATTGATATACACGGTATCCCCTTCCCGTAGCTCGACAGTAGCCCTGCATCCAAGCTCCAATCTATCCCCTTCAGCCCTCACGAGGTAGTGGCGTGACGCCGCCCCCTCTCCTCCTCCATGAAGCCCCCACGGCCTGCGCCTACACCTCTCCGCTACTATAGTGAGGGTGGCCCTTCCCTGGGTTAGCTTGAAGGCTCTCACGATTCCCAAGCCGCCCCTGTATTCTCCAGGGCCCTCGCTATCACTCCTCAACTCGTACCTTACGAACAATACTGGGTATTCGGCTTCGAGCCTCTCTATGGGGGTGTTAAGGGTGTTGGTCATATTCGTGTGGACACCGTCGACCCCGTCCTTCCCGGGCCTAGCTCCCTGGCCGCAAGCGATGGTCTCGTAGAAAGCCCACATCCCCCCGTCTGGATGGACTCCTCCGAGCATGACATTAGTCATAGTCCCGCAGCTGGCCGCGGGGACCCTCCCTGGTAGGGCTTTGGCGAGGGCCTTGTACACCACGTCAACGATCCTCTGACTAGTCTCCGTGTTGCCACCGCTAACAGGAGCTCCCCTATGGGGGTTTACTAGGCTCCCCTCCGGAGCAGTTATATCGACCACCCTGAAGAAGCCATGGTTAACCGGCATGTCCGGGTCTAACACTGTCTTCAAAGCGTAGACTGTTGAGGCAACAGTTACACCGTAGACTGCGTTCAGGGGCTCCTCAACCTGCGGGCTGGTGCCGGAGTAGTCTACCCTGACCCTATCACCGGTTATCTCGACGGACGCCCTTATCCTGGCTTCCCCCTCCGCCAGTTCTATATAGTCCTCGCCGGTCCACCTCCCCCTAACGCCCAGCTCGTTTATCCTAGCCATCGTATAGCGTTCTGTGTAGTCTAGGATCTCCCTCCACGCTTCTAAGAGGGTCTCGCCCCCATACCTCTCCGCTAGCTCAATTATCCTCTTCTCGCCAACATTCAATGATGCTATCTGCGCGCTCACGTCGCCCATGAAGATGTCGGGGGTCCTAACGTTAGCCTTGACGAGCTCTATGATATCGCTCCTGAGCCTGCCTGCCTCTATAATCTTAACTGGAGGGATAATGATCCCCTCCTGCAGGAGCTCTCTCGCCCCTCCTCCAATGCTCCCCGGAGTGATGCCTCCAACATCAACATGGTGGGCCTTATTGGCGACGATTGCAACCAGGACTCCCTTATAGTATACGGGTTTAACCATCATAACATCATTAAGGTGGGTGCCGGCTATGAAGGGATCATTAACCATAACTATATCGCCGGGATCCAGGCTGACCCCGTGGGATTCCAGGTACTCCATAGTATTGTGGACGCCTACAGCCATACTCCCAATATGAACGGGGATGTGCTCGGCTTGAGCTACAAGCTCTCCCCGCGGAGTATATACGGCGCAGGTGTGGTCCATTCTATCCTTAATGTTTGGGCTGTAGGCGGTGTTCCTCAAAACAATACCCATCTCCTCGCTAGCATATATCGCCGCGTTCCGGATAACCTCGACAGTAAGCTTATCCACACCGGGTCACCCCTCTATGACGATGTCTCCTAGATCGTCCACGACGCCCGAGTAGCCTGGCGGGACGGCGATCGTAGTATCACTGGCTTCAATAATAGCTGGCCCCTCAACTCTACTCCCCGGTGGGAGCCGCTCTCTCCTATACACTGCAGCCGTGTGCCAGCCGCCGTTGAAGAAGGCCTCCCTCTCCCCAAGGAGGGGGTCCCCCTCCATTCTAGGAGGCTTAATCGAGGGCTTACTCGTCAAGCCGTAGGCTTCAAGCCTGGCGAGAACGATCTCGACCCTCTCCCCAGGCCTCGAGAAGCCATAGCGCGCCTCGTGGAGCCTGTGGAACTCCTCCACCGCACCCCTGACACTGCCACGGTAGGGGACTCGGAGCGTGTAGGCCTGCCCCCAGTACTTTACATCGAGGAATAATGCATACCTCCTCTTCTCGGCGGGGACCCCTTCAGAGCCCAGTATCCCCTCAGCCTTCTCCATCATCACCCTGAACGCCTCCTCTAGGAGGCCCTCATCAACGGTGTCAGCAGGCTTGACTACGGGCTCGTGGAAGCTGTGCCTGTAATCCGCTACCAGCAAGCCGAAGGCGCTGAAGACGCCCGCATAGGGTGGAACTACCACCCTCTCAGCCCCTACCTCCCCTGCGAGCTCCACGGCGTGAAGGGGTCCAGCACCGCCGAATGCGAAGAGGGTGAAAACCCTGGGATCGTGGCCCCTCTCAACGCTCACAAGCCTTAGGGCCCTGGCCATCACATTATTCGCCAAGCCAATAATCGTCCACGCTGCATCCACCGGGTCTAGACCGAGGGGCCTCGCTATCTTCTCCTTGATAGCTTGTAGAGCAAGGTCCTTCCGGAGCCGGAGGCCCCCGGAGAGCACTTCTGGAAGCCTGCCAAGCACCAGGTTAGCATCAGTAACAGTAGGCTCGACCCCACCCCTACCATAGCATGCAGGCCCCGGATCGGCGCCACGCTCTTGGGCCCTACCCGGAGTCCTCCCCCCGGATCAACCCATGCAATCGTCCCCCCGCCCGCGCTCACCTCTGCAAGGTCTATGTGGGGGAAGCGGACCGGGTACCCGCTCCCCCTAACAAGCCTCCCCATATGGACGCGGCCGCCAACCTCATAGACGTCTACAACCTCTGGCTCCCCATCGATTATGCTGGAAGCCTTAGCAGTAGTACCACCCATGTCGAAGCCGAGGGCCCACTTCACCCCGAGCATCCTGGAGAGATACGCTGCCGCCACCGCGCCGGCGCTGGGCCCGCTCTCGATGAATGCAGCGGGCTTCTCGAGAGCCTCCCTCACCCCACTTACTCCACCACTGCTCTGCATAACCAGTATCACTCCCCTGAATCCCTGGCTCTCCAGCTTCTCCTCGAGCTGGGAGAGGTAGGAGGAGAGCACTGGCTTGAGGATGGCGTTCACGACGGTAGTGCTCGTCCTCTCATACTCCATGGGCTGCGGGTCGACCTCGTGGCTAGCCACCACTATGGAGCCGGGGCAGGCATCTAGTATGATCCGTTTAGCGTTCGCCTCGTGGACTGGGTTGCGGTAGCTGTGGAGGAATGATACGATGAACACCCTAACACCCCTACCGCACCATTTCCGGGCCTCCCGGGCAACCCCCTCAGCATCAAGGGGCTCCAGCTCCCTGCCCCGGGCATCGATCCTCCCCCCTACCCCCACACGGTGGTCTCTGGGTATGAGGGGCTTGGGCCTCTCATAGAACATGTTGTAGAGGCTGGGCCTGTTCTGCCTCCCAATCTCCAATACATCCCTGAAGCCCATGTTGGTGAAGAGCACGGCCTCTGGTATCTCCAATCCGACTTGTCCGAAGAACATGTTCGTCCCAATAGTAGTGGCGTGGACAAACACTCCAACACCCTCGAAGCCCCCCAGCACATGGCGGAGGCCTTCCATGATACCCTCAACGGGCCTAGCCGGGGTAGTGGAGGATTTACCCGTCCACACCAATCCGGAGTCTTCGTCGAACACTACAATATCCGTGAAGGTGCCGCCAACGTCAACCCCCACCCTCTTCAACCCAGAAGACACCCTTTAACCCACACTATTCCCCGAAGCACGCATGGGAGATTTACGGTCGACCCTAGCATTCTACATTATATCCCTTGGTAATAACAGGATTTGAAGCCTCGATAACAATGATAAGTGAGAGCGTATGCATACAAGCGGGCTGGTGGTGTCACCGAGCATGGCATCCTACAACATATTGGCTCAGGGCATCTACAATGAGCACCTTGACCTCGTAGGAGACGCCTTACTTGTAGAGGAGGGAGTCATCAAGAGGATCGGGAGGGCGAGCTACGCCTCCAACGTGAGAGTGGAAGGCTACATCACCCCCGCGTTCATAGACGCTCACCTACACATCACCTGGATCGGCTTGGCTAAAAACGGGGTAGACCTACGCGGCTCAAAGAGCCCGGAGGAGGTGGCTAGGAGGCTCTCCAGGGCAAGTGGAGAACTAGCCTATGGGAGGGGGTGGGACCAGGAAGAGTTCACCGAGAGAGGGACCCTACCCACGAGGAAGCTCCTTGACAAATACGTTCCAGACAAGCCGGCCGTCGCAGTGAGGGTTTGCGGCCACCTCGCAGTATTGAACACGATAGCCCTCCGGCTCTCACAGATACACGAGAAATACCCAGATCTAGTAGATAGGGAGCAAGGCATAGTACGGGAGGATGCAGTATACCATGCGGTTGAGAGCCTCCTCTCCCACGTCAACACAGCCGGGATAGTAAGGGACGCTATAGAGGAGATGGTGAAGCACGGGGTCGCTGGCGCCTCAAGCATGTCCTGCCCACCGAGCGAGGCAAGAGCCCTAGCAAGCCTGGAGCGTAGAGGACGCCTCCCAGTAAGGGTAGCATGCTATCCCAGGATAAACAACCTGGAAGAGGCTATGCGGGCCCTGGAGGATTCGAGGATGGCGGGGGTTGCCGGGGTGAAGGACTTCGCAAACGGCAGCCTAGGGGCGAGGACAGCATACCTCTCCCAAGACTACGCCGACGACCCAGGGAACAGGGGCATGCTCCTCCTGGACAAGAAGGCGATAACCAGGCTAGCGGAGGGAGTACTCGGTAGGGGGCTGAGGCTGGCGATACATGCGATAGGGGACGCGGCATTATCAGAGGTGATTGAGGCCTACGAGGAGCTGGGGGTCGGGTC
This sequence comes from Thermodiscus maritimus, assembly GCF_055382595.1. Classification (NCBI taxonomy): domain Archaea; kingdom Thermoproteati; phylum Thermoproteota; class Thermoprotei; order Acidilobales; family Acidilobaceae; genus Thermodiscus; species Thermodiscus maritimus. The sequence goes on along the minus strand of NZ_AP042434.1, from coordinate 192,985 downwards.
GGAGGGGAGGATCGAGCACGCAAGCATCGCGACGCCACGCCAAGTGGAGAAGCTGGCGAGCCTAGGCTCCCACGTAGTGGTGCAGCCTCGCTTCAGGGTGTCAGATTGGTGGATCACCGACAGGCTCGGACCGGAGAGGGCGAGGTGGGCGTATCCATTCAAAACAATGGCTGATGCGGGAGTAAGACTCGCATTCTCCACAGACGCTCCAGTAGAGCCCCTAGACCCCGGGGAGACGGTATCTGCTGCCGAGTCAAGGTGCAGCCAGCCAGCCTGCAGGGGCGAAGAGGCCCTATCCAGGAAGCAGACTATATACTACTACACGAGGGGCAGCGCGGAAGCCTCCGGAGGCCCAGTAGAGGCTCTTGGAAGACTAGAAACTGGGGCGCCAGCGGCCCTAGTATGGTTCAAGAGGGACCCAGCCGGAAGCAGCGGGCTGGACAGTCCGAGGTGGATCCCGCAGCTGGCACCCACCATCTAGCCCACCCATGCAAGGCCCAGCTCTCCAATACAATGTATCGGTCAAATCACGGCATGCCTCCAAACATTGCATGCGGCGGCAATCCCCCGTTTGGGGCCGCTGTGATAGTACCCGGGGGGAGGAGTACGGGATAGTGGGGCTTGACCCAGAATCTATACACTATAAAAATATTGGGAAAATAATGGTTTGGGGTGGGATCAGCACGGCTAGGACATGTAAAATAATAATTTTTTTATATTCTTATTGTGGGTTAGTCCTCGCCTGGCTCCTCTAGCGAGTAGTCAATCTTACCCTCATGCACAACTATAGTAACCTTAACCCCATTACTGCAGGTAAACATGTGGACGCCCTCATTCTCCATCAGGTCAGTTATCATGTCAACGGCCTTCTCAATATCCTCCATACTGCAGCCGGCGTCAACCATGTCAGCGGTGAGATCAATTGCGGCCACAGTACCCTTACACTCCCACTCGCCTAGCAAGTCCCTAGGACACTCATCCATTAGAGGGTCATTCTCGAAGTCATCTCCGGGATCGCCGTGCTCTGGAGACGAGTGAACCACCTAGCCCACCCCCGGGCAGTCTAACCTGGAGGAAGACCGGGGAAAATATCTAATGATTTAAGAATAGAAACTCCCCTAATGGGAAAATTACCTGCTTTACCATAACCAGAAAAGAGGAAAAACACCCGGGGGGCTCCCAGATAATACATACACTCCCATATCAAACCCCGAAAACAATCATCCAACCCCGAGAAAGGTGATCCCCGATGGCGAAGATACAAATAATCGCATCACGCAACGGTCCATACCTTATAAAAGTCGATGGAAAAATAAAAACAGCGCTCTGCAGGTGCGGCGGCTCAAACAACAAGCCCTTCTGCGATGGAACGCATGCCAAAATAGGCTTCAAGGCCCCCGAGACAGTAGCCTTCGAGCTCGATGAGTAAAAAATTATGCATGAATTAATTTAATGCCAAGAACCCCCAACCCACGAGCTAGCCGCATCCACAACCAAGCCCACACAAAAACAAAACAATACAACCATTTAGGCGACTATTTTATTTATACAACTGGTTCGTTTTTTCCGGCGTAAAATCGGCTGCAGCACCACCCCCATACAGATACATTTAAAAACTTTTTGATCAACAAGACACCATGAGCCACTCGGGGCGGGGATCCAGTTAGAACTAGGATTCCCCACCCCAAGACAAAAACAATGAAAAAGAACCACACAAACAGGCTAGTTGAAAACAAGCAAAACTAAGAGCAAAAACGTTATTGAATCAGTCTCACCATCAGGTTGAAAACAAGCAAAACTAAGAGGCGTCAAGTCTACCCGCCTCCCGTGTTCTACTTAGTTGAAAACAAGCAAAACTAAGAGAGGCGGTGATGACTTGGGACTACAAAGCTCGTGTTGAAAACAAGCAAAACTAAGAGTAGTCCCCGTCTACCGTGCGGTGGACCAGTAGATAGTAGCCTGTTGAAAACAAGCAAAACTAAGAGTTATTTCTTCATACATTTTTTATCTCCCTCTTTTTGTTGAAAACAAGCAAAACTAAGAGTTTATGGTTAGGATTATTTGTACATGTACTTTGTTAGTTGAAAACAAGCAAAACTAAGAGTTTTATCAGGGCCCTGAAAAAGGGATAACTAGTTGAAAACAAGCAAAACTAAGAGTTATCTCCTCCTCTACTCTACTCACGTTTTCTCACCTCTGTTGAAAACAAGCAAAACTAAGAGCGGGCGGGTTACCCGCGGCGACAACCTTGATATTAGTTGAAAACAAGCAAAACTAAGAGTTATGTGGCTCAAGCCAGCCCGGTAGTGTAAGTTGAAAACAAGCAAAACTAAGAGTGCTCTAACCTCTCGGGGCTGGGTAGCTCCACGTTGAAAACAAGCAAAACTAAGAGCCTCGGCGGAACACACTCCTTCCAGCTTCCCATACACCCCTCCCGAGTTGAAAACAAGCAAAACTAAGAGGAACCATATTAGTGTTTTTACACCATTAATATTCCTGTAGAGTTGAAAACAAGCAAAACTAAGAGCCTTGTGAAGCGGACGCAAACCATCGCTGTTCGGTTGAAAACAAGCAAAACTAAGAGACGCCGAAAATAAATCTGGCTTTCCCAATCACTCCACCGTTGAAAACAAGCAAAACTAAGAGTGCTATGTGTCCTGGAGTCCTGTTAAAGGGCTTGTTCGTTGAAAACAAGCAAAACTAAGAGTATTATAATGTAATAGAGACTCCCCCCCATTATTAGTTGAAAACAAGCAAAACTAAGAGTATTAGGCGTCCTATGGATCCACACCGCATACAAGGTTGAAAACAAGCAAAACTAAGAGGTGCCGAATAGCATGAATGGATAGGTGTTGTTTAGCTCCACGTTGAAAACAAGCAAAACTAAGAGCCAGGGCTTAGCCCCCCGGGGGGCTAGGGTTTTGCTTGGTTGAAAACAAGCAAAACTAAGAGTCCACGTCTTCAACAGCTTCCCATCTAGATAGAGCTTGTTGAAAACAAGCAAAACTAAGAGTGATGAGGATCTCGACGAGCTTATCATTGACAAGTTGAAAACAAGCAAAACTAAGAGTTTATTTTTATTTTCCCATTCATTCCGTTCCCCCTCTTGAAAACAAGCAAAACTAGTAGGATACTGTATTATGTTTTTATGGTGGGTGTTGTTTCCTGTAGTGTTTTTGGTTGTTGTATTTATTTTGGTTTGATGGGTGTATGGTGGGTTTGGGTGGTTTGATTGGCTTGTGGTTTGGGTTTGGAGGGTGCCCGTGTTCTCGTTACTGCTTCGACTCGGGGTATTGGTGGGGGTATTGCGAGGGTTTTGCTTGAGTGTGGGGCTCGTGTTGTTATTAATGGTAGGAGTGTGGAGGGTGTTCGTAGGGCTCTAGGCGGGCTCTCCGGGTTTGAGGGGAGGGTTCATGGCGTCGCAGCTGACCTGTCGGTTGAGGGTGAGGCTGAGAGGCTTGTACGGGAGGCGGTAAGGGTTCTCGGCGGGCTGGATGCTCTGGTTTACGTGCCTCCCCCTGTTCCTGGAGGGCGGTTCTTGTCTCTAGGCATGAGGCTGTGGAGGCTCAGCTACCGTCTCTTGATCGAGGCGGCTGTCGAGGCAGTCTCAGCCTCCTACCCCCACCTGGTCGAGTCGGGGAATCCCTCGATCACCTTCATTACGAGCATCGCTGCCTGGGAGCCCCTGCCCGAGATAGCTACGAGCAGCGTTCTCCGCCCCGGACTCCACGCTATGACGATCCTGCTGGCCCGGGAGCTCGGCCCCGACGGTATTAGGGTGAATGCTGTGATACCCGGGTATATTGAGACTGACCGGCTCAGGCAGGTTGCCGAGGCCAGGGCGCGGGAGAAGGGTACAAGTGTTGGGGAGGAGTTGAGAAAAATGGCTGAGGGGGTCCCGTTGGGGAGGCTTGGACTCCCCGGTGATATTGGGTGGCTCGTCGCCTTCCTAGCCTCGCCGAGGGCCTCCTACATCACGGGGGCGTTGATACCTGTTAGTGGGGGCCTGCACTCCTCGGTCCACTAGTCGTGGACCGGCTCCCAGTAGAGTATGTCTGTTATTGCCCCAGTCCTCTCCTCCGGGGGCTTGAATACTGGTTTAACCCTCATCCCCGGGTAGACCGTGTCTGGGTCCGCCTTAACCACGCCCAGGTAGCCTCCAATCGCTCCCGGAACCGTTATCAGTGCCAGCACCTGCGGCTCCTCCAGCTTCCTCCCGTAGAAGTCCCGGTGGATGACTGTTGCTAGTGTTATCGTGTAGGGTCCCTCCAGCTCGACAACCTCTCCTCGGCTCATCTCCTCGTCGGGGCAGAATGTCTTCGGGGGAGGAGCAGCTGGTCTCCGCAGAGCATCCCCGGTATTTTCCCCTTCCTCAGGATCTCCACGGCCTCCAGCCCGTGTATTCCGGGAGGGTAGAGGTAGTAGTCTGGCTCCTGCTTGCCCGGGTAGTGTATTATGTCTCCGGGCAGCGCCCTCTTATCCCAGCTCACCCCTAACTCACCCCTCTACAGGCTCGAAGCACTCTATGTCGGTTATGCTGCCAGTCCTCTCCTCCACAGGCTTCCACCTCGGCTTAACCCTCAATCCTATCGCTGACCCGTCCATGACCTGTTCCGGTGTTACGCCGCAGATCTTGTGGAAGAGGCCTGCGAACTCGTACTGTCCCTCCTTGTAGCCTGGGGCGTCCAGCCTTATCACGCCCACGATCTCGGGCTCCTCGAGCCTGCTCCTATCAGTCGCGATGTAGCTTACCACAGCCGTGTGTATCCTCCCTGTCCCGGGCACCTCTACCCAATCAGTGGTTGGGGCGTGGCAGTACTCGCAGTATGCCCGTGGGGGCACGTATACTCTCCCACACACAGGGCACTTCACGCCCAGGATCCTCCCCTCCTTCAGCCCCTTCAGGAACCTCGACTGCGCCTGGCCGGCGGAGAAGAGGTACCTGGCCCTAGCCTGGTACTTTATCATGCCTGGGAGCTTCATGTACTCGTCCCGCTTAAGATAGGTGCCTGGGAGGGGGGTCTCCGGCTTACCCTTACCACTACTCACACCAATCCACCTCCATCTAGTTGCTCAAAACAATAACTGTCCCCGCTTGCATGAGATCGCCCCAAGCCTGGGCGACACCCTTATGGACGGGCTTCTTCACCTGCCTCTTCCCAGCCTCGTAGCGGAGCTGCCAGAAGATCTCGGCTACCTTCATCAAGCCAGCGGCCGCTATAGGGTTGCCTACGCCCAGCAGCCCCCCGCTGGGGCTCGTGGGCAGCTCTCCGTCCCTGTCGAAGTATCCTTCCCTGAGGAGCTTCCACGCCTGGCACCTGGGGGCTAGCTGGAGTCCTTCTATGTGGTGTAGCTCCTTGTAGTCGAAGGGATCGTATGGCTCCGCGACATCGATCTCCTTCCAGGGCCTCTCGATGCCAGCCATCCTGTAGGCCATCCTGGCGGCGTATTCAACGTATCTCGGGTAGGATAGCTCCCTGTTGTACCAGTGGGTGTTGTCGAGGGTCCATCCCACCCCCTCGATCCACACGGGGGAGTCGGTTATCCTCCTCGCCTCCCTCTCCCTCGCTATAATGAGTGCGACGGCCCCATCGCTCACGGGGCTTATGTCGAGCCTGTTCACCGGCCATACTAGGAGCTCGCTGTTCAACACGTCATCTACTGTGATCTCAGCTGCCGCCTGTGCTGCTGGGTGGTCTAGGGCGTTCCTCTTATTCTTCACGCTCACCAGCGCTATATCCTCCTTCCTTGCACCGCACTTGTACATGTAGCGCCTCATCTCCATTGCGAAGATCCATATTAGGTTGGGGCCGAGGGGCCTCTCGAGTATAGGGTCCCATATGTAGGAGAAGACGTACTGTGGGTGCTTCATTGCATGGCTCATCTTCTCCTCCGCCACTGCTAGAACCGTGTCGCAGTGGCCGCTTGCCGCGTGCCACCATGCCGATATTGGCACCATTACCCCGGTTCCGCCACCTATGTAGATCCTGTCTACGGGCTTCCCGAAGCCCCCGCTGCCGTCAGCGAGGTATTCCCCGTTTAAGTGTACTCCGTCGAAGGCGTCTGGGGCGGTGCCGATCACGACACAGTCTATGTCGCGGAGCGTGAGGCCCGCGCTGTCAAGGGCCTGCTTAACCGCCTCCCACGCCAGCTCCCTCGGGGTTTCCAGGAACCTCCTCCTGAAGAGGGTCATCCCAGCCCCAACTATCGCAACCCTATCCTTCACGTGGAGATTAGCCCTCACACCAATTCACCCCTCCACCTAGAATCCAGCCTCCGGGCCCGAGAGGACAGCGACCATAGAGGTCGTCGTTGGCGGGCCCCTCCATGAGGCGACGATCGCCCTCTCAACCCCCTTCAGCTGGTTGCCTCCAGCCTCCCCCCTAAGCTGGAGGACAGCCTCTAGGAGCCTCACTAGGCCCGTGGCCTCGAGGGCTACGCCCATGGCGAGCGAGCCGCCGCTCGGGTTAACAGGGTAGGCGCCGTCCAGCTCGTACTCTCCCCTCTCGTAGAGCTTGTGGGCCTCCCCCTCCGGGGCGAGCCCGAGCTCCTCGAGCGCTATGAGCTGGTACACGCTAGCCCTATCCTCTACCTCGGCGAAGTCGGTGGCGGAGAGGGGGTCCCCGATCCCAGCCTGCCCGTAGGCTATTGTCGCGGCCATCCTCATACTAGGCATCCTCCCCCAGGAATGCCACTCGAGCGTGCCGGTACCTGTCTCGGTAGCGTATCCTATCCCGTCGATGAAGACGGGCTTATCGGTCAGCTTCACCGCGATACTCTCCCTGGCAACTACCACGACTACCGCTGCATCTACGAAGCCGGCGATGTCATAACTGGTCAGGGGGTCCATGACTGGCTCGGACTCGAGTACGTCGTCGATGGTAACCCTACCAGCAAGGCTAGCCCTCGGATTAGCCAGTCCACGCGTCCTGTTCTCAGCCGCTACGAGGGCTAGGTGAGACCGGTCCGCTCCCGTCCTAAGCATGTATGCTTGGGCGTCGAAGGCCATCATGAAGAGGGGGTTCGCGGGCCCCACGGGCCTATGGTGTAGGGGGTCGAGTGCGAGCTCGTAGATCTCGCTGAGTGTGGCTATATCGCTTGGCTTGGCATGGGCCTCGACAGCTACTATGTCGAAGTAGCCAGTCTTGACTAGCATAACAGCGTTTGCGAGGGCCTGGAGCCCGTCACCGGCAACGGTAACCGTGGGCCTAAGCACTCCGCCGATCGGCTCGGGGGCGAACTCGTCTGCGATAGCTATACCCTCCCAGAAGTCCTCCTGCGCGCTGAGGAAGGCGTCTACATCCCTCCTCGGATCAACTCCCGCGTCGGCGTAGGCCCTTGAAGCGGCCTCGAACATCATCTCCCTGAAGGAGACCTCGGGGGTGGCGGGCTTGAGCCCATACCACCCCACGCCGATAATAGCGGCTCTCTCCAAGACTAGACTCCTCATGGTATAAACTGGGGTTGAATTAACATTTAACACTTAGGTTAAAGCCAGGTAAATACGTGGGGTGTAGATAGAGTGGGATATATCTGGACTCCTCCCCGAGACCTGGTCGCCACTGCTAACGTGTCCTCATTCATGGAGAGGCACGGCTTCAAATCCTATAAGGAGCTAGTAGACGCATCCCGCCGCGACATAAAGTGGTTCTGGGGCAACCTCCCAGGCTGGCTCGGAGTCGAGTGGTTCAGGGAGCCGAGGGAGATAGTAGACCTCTCCAAGGGCCCCGAGTGGGCAAAGTGGTATGTTGGGGGAAGGCTCAACGCAGCCTACAATGTAGTAGACCTCCCCGCGGAGAAGTATGGGTCTGGAAAGGAGGCATTCACATGGGTGGGAGAGGAAGGCTCCGCTAGAAGGGTATCCTACGGCGAGCTGAGAGACCTAGTCTGGAGGTTCGCCGCATACCTGAGAGAGGAGGGTGTGGGTAAGGGGGATGTAGTAGCAGTATACGCCCCCATGCTCCCCGAATCCATAGCAGCAATGCTCGCAGCCATAGAGATAGGGGCGATAGCGAGCCCAATATTCTCAGGCTTCGCCCCACCCGCAGTCGCCACGAGGCTCAGAGACTCAGAGGCAAAGGTCATGGTCACAGTAGACGGCTACCTCAGGAAGGGTAGGAAGATCAACCTGAAGAAGAACGCCGACGAGGCAGTTAGGCTGGCAGGCTACCCGGAGAGGGTGGTGGTGATCGAGAGGCTCGGCATCGAAGTCGAGTGGAGCATGGAAAGGGATATATCCTGGAAGGAGGCGGTGGCAGGGAAGAAACCGACGCCCCAGCCGGAGGAAACCGAGGCGGAGGACCCAGCACTCCTCCTATACACGAGCGGAACAACCGGGAAGCCTAAGGGGGCAGTGATCAGCCACGCGGGGACCCTCCTGCAGCCGGCGAAGGAGCACTACTTCAACCTAGACATCAAGCCTGGCAGCAGTGATAGACTGTGGTGGATCACCGATATAGGGTGGATGATGGGTCCCTGGCAAGTCTTCGGCACGCAATTCCACGGTGCAAGCCACCTAATCGTGGAGGGAGGCATAGACTATCCCGAGAAGGACCGGGTCTGGAGGCTTATAGAAGAGTATAGGGTAACCCACTTCGGCTTCGCCGCCACAGTTGCGAGGATGCTCCGAAGCTACGGATTGGAGCCTGTAGAGGCCCACGACCTGTCAAGCCTGAGAGCATTCGGGAACACCGGTGAGCCGATAGACCCCGAGACATGGCTGTGGATAGTCAGGGATGTGGGTGAGGAGAAGAGGCCCATGATAAACCTCTCGGGGGGAACAGAGATCTTCGGTTGCTTCCTCCTCCCAAGCCCCGTGGTGCCGTTGAAGCCGTCAACACTATGGGGGCCAGGCCTTGGAATGGACGTTGACGTGGTCGACGACTCCGGCAAGCCCGTGAGGGGTACACCAGGATACCTGGTTGCCAGGAAGCCTGCTCCAAGCATGACCAGGGGCCTCTGGAGGGACCCCCAGAGATACCTCGAGACATACTGGTCGAGGTTCCCCGGAATGTGGTACCATGGAGACCTAGCCCTCATAGACGAGGACGGCTACTGGTACATCCTAGGGAGGGCAGACGACGTGATCAAGGTAGCGGGGAAGAGAATAGGCCCCGCCGAGATCGAGGCGATACTCAACAAGCACGGGAAGGTTAAGGAGTCAGCCTGCATAGGAGTACCAGACCCAGTCAAGGGCGAAGCGATACTGTGCCTAGTAACCCCGAAGCCGGGAGCAGTGATAGAAGAGGATGACCTAGAAGCCCTAGCAGACAGGGTTGCGGCTGAGCTGGGTAAGCCCTTCAAGCCCAAGAAGATCCTAGTAGTAGAGGACCTGCCGCGGACAAGGAGCGGGAAGATAATGAGGCGAGTAATAAGAGCAATGGCCAGGGGGGTTAGCGTGGAAGCGTCGCCCGTAATGGAGAACCCCGAGAGCCTCGACCACGTCCGGAGGGCTCTAGAGAAGCTTGGGTATACCTGGTGAATGAAGCCAAATACCCCGCTACACTCAGAATGGACTACGCCCTCTCCGTGCAATTCTAGTAGTGGGGGCCTAGCATACCTAGACTTTGAGAGAAAAGGTGTGGCGGGAATAGTCTCAACCGCTAGAGCATTCCAAAGAGAACTATTCATTGAACCCCATGTACTGCAACGAGTAACAAACCAGTCCCTGCAGGGATTAACTCTCTCCTATATCCCAGCGGAAGCAGGCTGCAGCCCACGGACAAGCCGGGTTCGATATGGATGTGGAGGATAGAGGTGTCTCACTCCCCGCCTGGGGGAGAGCCTCTAATAGGATCGGGGGGTAGTACTAGGTCTCTCCGCCCCCTTCACTCTCCGCCTCCCCAACCTTTGCGACGAGTATTTTCTCCGCCAGCCCCCTCCCCAGGGCTACCTCGACACCGCGGATCCTAACAATGACGGGGCTCCACGGATACTGTATCGGGTTATCGATGACCTTCAGCCTCGTCCCCGGGGCTATTCCGAGGCTTAATGCCCTATAGTAGGCTCCCTGCCCCGCCATTATCGCTTTAACAACGACCTCGTCCCCTGGCCTCGCCATACTCAGGGGGAAGGCTTCAGCCGTAACCTCCACTGTTCTCGCTCTGGAAGAGTCCTGCATCGCCCAGTATGGCCATTGGCCTCCTCCCCATCCTCTACCCCGCCGCCACCATTTTCTCCAATCGTGCCATCCCATCAACTACACCACTTTCACATTGTACTATACTGATACCTATATTATGTTGCCTATACAATGTTATAATTACATGTGATAGTTTACTCGTCAATAAGGATTTTAATATAGCTGGACGGGGACTTAACCCTTAATGGTCGGAGTTGACGGGGGAAGGGTGTAGCGAGGGTAAGGGCTACCGTGTGATGAGGGGAGTCATAGACTCCCTCGAGATACTATTGGCTATAATCCTTACGCTTTCAATCCTTATAGCTTCCGCTAAGCTCTTCATGTTGCTTTACGAGGATCTAGTGGAGCAGCCTATGCTTGAGAAGACCTCGGTGCTCGAGATCCTAGATATTACACTACTACTCCTCCTAGCTATAGACATACTCAGGACCCTATTGACGGGCGTGGTGAGGAGGAGGTTCCCGATCCGGATAGTTGTGGAGGCCGCCATGCTCGCCGCGCTAAGAGAGATTATTAGCGTAGAGATAAGGCACCTGGACTGGCTAATGCTGCTCTCCCTCGGCATAGTCTTCCTCATACTGTCGGCAGTGTGGCTTAGGCTAGGTAGGATCGAAGCCGCCGATAAATAGACTGTTCGCGGCGCCAGTTAGCCCCCGGCGGCAGGTGGGAATACGTCGATCACGTCTCCATCCCTAACCTTGGTATCGAGGCCTTCTAGGAATTCTATATCCCTCCCATTGAGGAGGACCTTGTAGAGGCTCTTCACCCTCCCATTTTCGACTACTAGACTGTATACCCCCGACCTCCTAAGCATGTCTGCGACTGTTTCGCCCTGTCTGAAGGGTAGTGTCACCTCTCTCTTCCCCAGCTCCTCGATTAGGGTGGCGTAGACCCTTACCGTCACTGGCATTCTTCAATCACACCCGGCGGGAGGCTACCCTATAATACAGTTCTCAATCTAGGGGTTTATGCTAGAGTATAGTATATTCTACGCCTCCTCCGACCCTTACTCTCCAATTTAACCAGTCTAACGCCGCCGATCTCACAGGTATTCTTTACATGTGGCCCTCCATCAGCCTGTATGTCTACTCCCGGGATCTCCACAATCCTGACATTCTCCTCCTCGGGCGGCAGCTTATCGGCCAGCTTCACTAGGCCCGGGATCTTCAAGGCCTCCGCCCGGGGGAGCCAGTAGACTTTTACCTCGATGCACTTCTTGATTATACTGTTAACCTCCTCTAAGGCTTCGGTGAGCACCTTCTTCCAGTCTCCCTCAACCATTGATAGGTCGAAGTCATCCCTAGCCACCTCCGGTGTGATGTGGCCGCCTGTAACGAGGGCACCGTATCGATCGTACAGAACTGCTGCAAGGATGTGGCTTGCCGTGTGGAGCTTCATCATCCTATACCTCCTCTCCCATTCGATCACGCCCGTCACAACGTCGCCTGGCTCCAGCCTGTTACCGGGGACAACGTGTACTACCTGTCCGTTCTCAACGATTACATCCACCACCCTATACTCTTCCCCACCCTTCCTGAGAACTCCGGTGTCAGCGTCTAATCCACCAGCGGGCCTAGGGTGGAAGGCCGTCTTATCAAGCATTACCTTCTCGCCGTCTACACTTACAACCCTGGCCGTGAACTCCCGGAGATAGCTATCCTCCTGGAATAGGAGCTTTACCCCAGCCATCCCCCACCCACTAGGATATACACTGGGATCATGCCAGCCAGTATAATAGTTGTAGGAGGGTCCCTCTCCACCCAGAGCCCTATCACCAAAATTTATTTTTAAAATATTAGTGTGAGTGCTGGGAGGGGTATTACTAGGCGCCACCCTTCTACACTATTCCTTAATTAAAGTCTATCCCGTTGGGGGCCCTGCGAGTTGATAAACGAGGAGATCGAAGGAGAGGGTAGGGTATTCACTCCAGGCTTCCGGGCAATGCTAGACCTGTTCTCGACAGCTGTAGGCGCGGGTATAATCTACAGCTACATGGTAAGCCCCGGCAGCAGCTTGGCCTCGCAGGCCGACCTCCTCTTCTCCATCATCATATTCGCGACAGGGGTGCTCGCAGGGGTCCCCCTCGCACTCCTAGCCTTAACAAGCCTCCCCGCCACACTTGTCTCAATGGCCTCCCACATGGTTGTACCAGGTAGCAGTCTACCCACCCTAAGCCTTCTAGCCCTCCGCCTAGCAAGGGTCGTTTACGACGTGAAGTACCTTGCCTCGGGCATGGGGAGGTTGGGGAGGCTCCTCGACGCACGTATAATCCAGGCCGGAATCCTAGCCCTGGTAACCGTAGCAGGCGGCAGCCTCACCATCTACATAGTCGAGTCTGGTGCTCCAGGCGCGAAGATCCACTCCCTCTCTGACGCCTTCTGGCTCACGCTTGCAACAATAACAACAGTCGGCTATGGCGACGTTGTCCCCACCACGCCTGCAGGCAAGTTTGTCGCGGCCTCATTAATGCTTGTGGGGATAGGCATGTTCACCTTCTTCGTCTCCACAATGGCCGCTGGACTTGTAAGGATAGTTATGGCTGAGGAGGAGCCATCCCCCCTCGAGGTTAAGAAGAGGCTGCTCGTTGAGATGATTAAGAGGATAGAGGAGCTGGACGATGAAGAATACAGTATGCTGAAGAAGCACCTCGACCTACTATACACGATAGCAACCGCTGACAGGAGGAGCAGTATAGTAATAGACCTCTCCCCAGAAGCCCTTGGGGTCCCATCACACCTCCTAGGAGAGAGGAGGGGTGAGGCCGAGGCGGGCGGTCAACAGTAAACACTTGTTTGAAGGCGATTAATATTATCCCGGATGAGCACACGATCCCCATGGTGCGGTGCTTGCCTCAGGACAAGCCCCTCGTCGTGAGAGACTTAAGGAAATCGTATGATGGGGTGGAAGCCCTTCGTGGGGTCAGCTTCGATGTAGAGGAGGGGGAGATCTTCGGATTAATAGGCCCCAACGGGGCAGGCAAGACTACGACGCTCCGGATAGTTGCGGGTCTGATAAGACCAGACAGTGGGGAGGTTAGAATCTACGGCCTCAGCCCCCAAACGGGGGATGTTAGGGTTAAGAGGCTCATAAGCTACCTCCCAGAGGAGGCTGGCGTCTATAAGAATCTTACCGGCCTCGACTTCCTAGAGTTCATAGCCGAGGTCTACGCTGAGGATGGTGGAGAGGCCCAGTCAATGGTTGACTGGGCCCGGCGGGTGTCGGGGCTGGGGGACCGGTTGAGGGACCCTCTACGCACGTATAGTAAGGGGATGAAGAGGCGCCTCCTAATAGCTGCGACGCTAATGACTAGGCCCCGGCTAGCAATATTGGACGAGCCAACAAGTGGGCTCGACGTTTATCACAGCGTGGTTATGAGGGGGATCATAAAGGAGTATGTGAGGGAGACTGGCGCCGCAGTCCTCCTGTCTAGCCACAACATGCTCGAGGTGGAATACCTCTGCGACCGGGTGGCGTTCATAAACCGTGGAGTAATAATCGCCACCGGCAAGCCCGGAGAGCTGAAGGAGAAGTATGGGGCAGAGAACCTCGAGGACGCATTCATAAAGGCGGTGGAGGAGGCGGGGATGGTTGGCCAAGTATAAGATACTTGTTAGGAAGGAGCTTAAGGAGCTCTCGAGGGAGAGGATAGTCCTCTTCGGCCTCCTACTAGGCCCCCTCATAATGTACATCATACTGGGAGGGGCGGCGTCGCTCGCCACGCGGGAGACTGCGAGGCAGGCGTTGAGCAGGGCCAGCGTGGCAGTATTGGAGAATACTACAAGCGAGCCCGGGATAATTGCAAGGATGATAGCCTCAGCCCTCAACTCTCCACTCTACACTAATAGGAGCCCCGTAGAGCTGTTGGGCGAGGGGTATGATGCAGTCCTAATACTACCACCTGGCTTCGAGGAGAATATAACAAGGGGCCAACCTGGCAGGACGCTCCTAGTATACCAGCCCAGGACCCTCGGCTTCATAGCACTGCAGAAGCCGGACCAGATAGGTGGGATTGTTGAATCGGCTGTGAGGACCGCGATAACACCGCTGGTGAGAGACTGCCTGCCGGAGGCCACGCCCGAGTTCCTCGCCCAGCCAGTCATGCTCCAGGTATCCTACTATTACCGAGGCGAGCTCGTGTCTGGGGAGCAGATCACCGGATTAGTGCTTGGTGTGAGCATAGCCGTACCCCTAGCCCTGCTTATGACTGCAGTGGCAGCAGCTCAGGTGGCGGCGATAAGCTTCGGCCTCGAGAAGGAGGCTAAGACGCTTGAGAAGCTCCTAACCCTCCCCGTGACGAGGAGGGAGCTACTCCTAGGGAAGCTGGCGGCTGTATCGATTCTAGCTATTGGAGGGGTTGCGAGCTACATGATCGGCTTCTACATCTACGTCAAGCTGGCGCTTGCGGGGCTATCCCCTCAGGGAGGCGGGTTATCCCTATCCATCCCCGGCTCGGCTCTCATAGTCCTCGCGCTCGGCCTCGCCCTCACCCTCTACACCAACATAGTCTATGGCTTCATGATCGGGAGCCAGGCGGGCGATGTTAGGAGCAGCCAGATGGCTGCGAGCTACCTCAGCTTCATCCTATCAATACCACTCTTCCCAATGTTCTTCGGCCTAGACCTAACAGGATTCTCCACACCAGTAAAGATCCTACTCGCACTAGACCCCTACTCCCTCCTCGGCATGGTCTCAACGGCAGGAATAACCGGGGATGCAGTCATACTAGTGCTGGGGACCCTGGGCCTGCTAGCCCACGCACTGGTATGGACTATTGTCGCAGTGAGACTCCTCAGCCCCGAAGCAATGATCGTTGGCCACCCACTCTTAAAGAGGATCTCCCAGCGCCTCCAGGCTAGACGCTAGCCCTCCAGTCCGGTTGAGGCCTCCTTGCAGCCACCCTCAACCCCCCACACCCTAACCATATCCTCGTCGACTGCAAACCTCACCTCCTCGCCCACCCGCCACCGGTGCACGCCCCGTATAACGGCTCTCACAGTAGAGCCCCCGCTCTCGAGGGCTACTAGGGTGTAGTGTTTGCGGGGGGCAGAGTATGCTACTCTCCCCGTGTAGGGTCCCTCCCCCACTATCACAGCCTCTGGCGGGAAGGATACGGGCCCCCCGTCCTGTGCGAGTGGAGGACTACACACGATATTGTGGCCGAGGAACCAGGCAACCCCGAGATCGGCGGGCTCATGGTATACTCGTAGAGGGTCCCCCGAGTCTAGAACTCTACCATTAACCAGGACCACGAGCTTATCAGCCACCTCGAGCGCCTCATCCTGGTCGTGGGTAACCTGTATAATGGTGGCACCCCTCTCACCCGCAATCCTCCTAACCAGCCTCCTGAAGGACTCGCGCAGGGGTAGGTCGAGGTGGGCGAAGGGCTCATCTAGGAGAAGGACCCTTGGCCTAGCAGAGATCACTGCGGCTAGGCTAGCCCTCTGCAGCTGCCCCCGCTGAGGGTCCCCGGCTTCCGGTCAAGGACCCCCTCTATCCCAAGGTAGGAGGCGATCCTTCTAGCCTCCTCGACCGCCTCCCCCCTACCCAGCCCCTGCGACTCCGCCGCTAACACTATGTTCTCGAGTATAGTGAGGTGGGGGAGGAGAACCGGCCTCTGGCTGAGCATCACAGCCCTCCTAGTCCAAGGAGGCTCCCTCGTCACGTCGACACCGTCCAGCAGGATCCTCCCCTCGTCGGGCTCCTCTAGCCCGGCTATGATGCGGAGGAGGGTTGATTTCCCACTCCCGCTAGGCCCGGCTATCACAGTGACTTCTCCCGGAAGCGCCTCGAGGGACACGCTGCGGAGTGCCTCTACACCATCATACCTCTTACTTACATCCTCGACCCAGACCCTAGCGCCGGCGCTCAACCCCACGCATCGCCAGGTGCAGATGCAATCTGGCAGCGATTAATTTACTAGTCCCAATACATCACATCTAGAACTGGGAGTTAACCCGCCGGGTATGGTTGGAGGCTTGAACGTCATGGACTGGTTCTGGGGTAAGGGACTCCTCGTAAACATAAGAGGCTCGAGGGTAGAGTCCCGCGAGGTAAGCTTGGATCCAAAGATATACACTCTCCTATCGGGTGGAAGGGGTCTCGCAGTCTATGCCTGGATAATGCTCTCCGGTGGGGGGAGACCAGAACCCCTTATCCCCGGATAACCCTCTAGTTATAGCTCCAGGCAGCCTAGTGGGATCGGGCCTCTCAACCGCTAGTAAGACAGCCTATGTCGCTAGGAGCCCCCTCACGGGCCTCCTCGGCCGCGCTATAGCTGGGGGTAGGGCTGGATGGGAGATTAGGAGGCTAGGCTACGACTTCCTCGCCATCACTGGCGCGGCGAGTGAGCCCTCAATACTAGTAGTGGACGGTGACGGGGCTAGGCTTGAGCCGGCAGGGGAACTATGGGGGGAGACCATCAGCAAGGCCCGGAGGAGGCTGATGGAAAGCTACAAGGGGTACGCCGACATACTCATCGGGCCCGCAGGAGAAAACAGGTCAGCGATAGCCATGATAGACTCTGGTGGGAGGCAGGCGGGAAGAACGGGGCTGGGAGCTGTAATGGGGGCGAAGATGATTAAAGCAGTAATGTTGAAGGGAAGCCTCACCCCAAGAATCCATGATAAAAAGAGGGTCCTCGAGGCAATAAGAGAGCTCAACGCGAAAACCCACGGGAGCCCAGCCTCTAAGAACCTAGTCGAGTACGGGACCCCTCTGATGGTCAACTATACCGGTAGAGCCTACGGCGTACTGCCAAGCCTAAACTGGCGGGAAAGCACACTCTCATGGTGCCCCAACCCGGAGAAGGCATATGATGAGCTATCACGGTTCGCCCCCAAATACAGGGTTGGGAGGAACCCCTGCATAGGATGTGGAAGGCCCTGCACCCAGGTAATCCGCGTGAATGGCTCGGAGGTTGACGGACCCGAGTACGAGACAGTCTACGCTCTAGGCACCGATATAGGAGTATGCAGGATCCAAGACATAGCCCATCTCAACAAGCTAGCCGACGACTACGGGTTCGACACGATAAGCCTAGGGGCAACCATAGCTTGGGCCATACACGCCTCTGAAGAGGGGATACTAGACCTAGACATCCACTGGGGTGAGACGGAAAAGATAGCAGAGCTCATCAGGGACATAGCCTATAGGAGGGGGATCGGGGACCTCCTAGCCGACGGGTCGAGGAAGGCTACGGAGAAGCTCGGAAAGGGCAAGGAGCTCCTCGTCAACGTAAAGGGGTTGGAGCCCCCCGCATACGATGCCAGGGGACTTAAGGGTATGGCCCTAGGATACGCTGTATCAAGCAGGGGAGCAGACCACCTAACAAGCGGCGCCTACGCATTCGAACTCTACGGCAGGCTCTGGAGGTATGAAGGCGTCGACAGGCTCTCATACAAGGGTAAAGGCCGCCTGGTAAGGGATGGAGAAGACCTAATGGCATT
Organism: Thermodiscus maritimus; assembly: GCF_055382595.1. NCBI lineage: Archaea > Thermoproteati > Thermoproteota > Thermoprotei > Acidilobales > Acidilobaceae > Thermodiscus > Thermodiscus maritimus. The sequence continues at coordinate 175,399 of NZ_AP042434.1, read as the reverse complement.
CTACGACAACACTGGAATATGCAAGTTCTCCCGCGGAACACTGCAGCCCGAGAACGTGGCCCCCCTATGGAGCAGTCTAACAGGAATCCCTGCCACAGGAGGAGACCTCCTCCTCACAGGTGAGAGGACCGTCAACCTAGAGAGGCTGGTAAACCTACACCTAGGCCTGGACCCCCTTAGAGACGATACCCTCCCCCAGAGGCTCTTCAAGGAGCCCATAAAAAGAGGGCCCAGTAAAGGCGAGGTGGTAGATGAAGAGGCCTTCAGGGAGATGAGGGCCGAGTACTACGCTGCAAGGGGCTGGACCAGCAACGGTATCCCACTGGAGTCGACCCTGGTGAGGCTGGGCCTACACGAGATACTCCCAGACTGGCTGGTGAGCTACGCGTCTAAGACCCCAGGCTAAAGCGATAACATGGTTATCATTACGTAAATAACTCTATAAGCCAGTCCCGGCAGGTTTATCTCAACGGTGACGGAGATGACGGATGGAGCCCGGAAGACCCTCTACTCGGTAATAGGACTAATAGTAGTAGCAGTTATAGTTGCAGGCATAGCCTACTACGCTCTCCAGCCGGGGAAGGAAGGGAAGGAGCTTGTAATATACGTGTATAAAGACTTCATGGCGTGGGGAGAGAACCCTGACCAAGTATGGCATAAGGTCTTCGACGAGTTCGGGGAAAAATACGGTGTAAAGGTGGTTGTTAAAACATTCGATGACGCGAGGACCGCCCTCGTAACAGTCATAGACGAGTACAATAGGGGTGTGAGGACCGCTGACCTCGTAATAGGAGTAGACAATATACTGGTGTACGAGGCGAAGAAGGCAGGCATACTAGAGTGCTACTACAGCCCCCTAGCAGAGGAGACAGTGCCCGAGGAGATCTCTAACGTACTGGATCCCGAAAAGTGCGTCACCCCAATAGATTATGGCCTCATAACCCTAGTCTACGACCCCAGCAAGCTCGACAACCAGACCCTCCAGATCCTAAGGGACAAGCCAACATTCGAGGACCTAGCAAACCCCAACATAGCCTCGAAGCTCATCGTAGAGGACCCAACTAAGAGCAGCCCAGGACTCTCATTCCTCTACTGGGAGATCGCCGTAGAGTCGAAGCTCGAGGGGAAGGACTGGAAGGAATGGTGGAGCAGCGTCAAGGACTACGTAATGGTTGCACCGAGCTGGGGGGATGCATACGACGAGTTCCTACGAGAGGGAGGGACCCGTGGAATAGTGGTGAGCTACGGCACAGACCCAGCATATAGTGCATGGAGCAATAACGGGGCCCCCACGATAAACGCCAGCCTAATCTACTATAATGGAGAGTCAACAGCCTGGCTCCAGGTGGAGGGAGCACTTGTAGTAAAGGATCAGCCCGGCACGAAGCTGGCTGAGAAGTTCGTGGACTGGTTGCTCTCCGACGAGATACAGGAGCTGATACCGAGCAACCAGTGGATGCTCCCCGCAAACTCTAAGGTGCCCCTCCCAGACTACTACAAGTACGCCCTCACAATAGACGATGTGGACATAATAGCTAACAACCTCCTCACCCCAGACGAGATCAAGGCCAACTACGAGTCATGGCTGCTGAGCTGGACTCAAATAATGGGCGGCTAAACCCGCTGATAGTGGAGGCCACTGTTGAAACGCAACGAGTGGAGCCTGGTATCAGCGAGGCTGCCGAAGTCAGTGAAAATACTAGCCTACACGATAGTATTATTGTTCACAACCGCTCCAATCCCACTCTTATTCTACCTCCCCAGGGCACCATTAAGCCTCATCACACAGGTAAACCTCTCATGGATCATTGAGTGGACGCTCCTAGAAGCTGCAGCCTCGGCTACGATAGCAGTCCTGGTAGGAGCACCCGTGGGTATAGCGGCAGGCTACTACGGGTCGAGGCCGGCGAGGCTGTACAGGGTCCTGGGCCTGCCAGTCTTCATGGCGCCATCAGTTGCAGTAGTATTAGGCTTCCGCTGGCTAGCAGGCCTACCCTACATGCCAGAATGGATTGCCAGGGCGCCATGGGGGATCATAGTGGTCCACTCATACTTCAACATCCCCCTCGCAGCAGTGCTGGTATACTCTAGCATCGCGGGGGTCTCGAGGGAGATCGTGGACTACCTCGAATCAATAGGGGTGAGGGGCTGGAGGATCTGGCGCCTCCTCCTAATACCCGCCTCTCTAAGGGGGAGCCTATCAGCGTGGATCCTCACATTCATCTACTCCTTCACAGGCCTAGCCGCCCCCCTGATGGTTGAGGGCTCAGCATACCGATACTATACTCTGGAGGCGTGGATCTACACGATATTCAGGGGCTTCCCCTCCTACAGGATCCTCGCGGTCCTGTTAACCCTCCTACAGGCGGGCTTCCTCACCATAGTGGCAGTACTCTTCCTCCGCTCCCAGTTCAAGGCGGCCGCGGCAGAGCTGGGGGAGGCTACTAGGAGGCCGAGGGAGACGAGGTGGAGGCTCGCCCTCGACGCCTACTCCACTATTGTCCTAGCATACCTCTACGCCCCGATACTAGGGGTCCTACTGATGAGCTTTACGACCGGGCGGGGCATCGGCTTAGACAACTATGCTAGGCTTATACAAGGGCCCCTCCCAGTCCCCCCAGGCGCCTCATTCGCAAGGAGCATCCTAAACAGCATCGTTTACGCCTCTATAGCCGTAGCCGGCTCAATACTGGTATCCCTCCCCCTAGTGGCTGGTAAGAGGAGGCTCCTCGGAAGCCTAGCCGGGGTATCTCCACTCGTCATATCCCCGGTCACCCTAGGAATCTCACTGTACCTCGTATACTATACTAGGCTCCACGGCATCATAGGGCATATTCCGACAATCCTCTTCCTCGTGGGGCTATCCCATATAGCGATGGCCCTCCCACTCGCCTCTAGAGCAGTCGATTCAGCCCTCTCCCGCCTCCCAGGAGAGGTATTGGAGTTCATGGTCATGGTAGGATTGAAGGGCTACAGGCTCCTAACACTGCTCGCAAGGTCCTCGGGACCCGGCCTAGTCTCAGCCGCCATGCTCGCAGCCGCATCGAGCCTTGGAGAGTTCGGAGCCACACTCGTCCTGACCGAGCCGTCTACTTGGAGCCTTGGAGTACTAACCTATAACCTATACGGGGCCGGGAGGCTGCTGGGAGTGGCTAGTGCATCAGCGTCCGTTCTCCTCGCTATGTCGCTAGCCCTCCTCTTCCTGGTTGCCAGGAATCTTCGAGAGTGGTTCTGACATCTTAAGCAGCCCCACTACCCCTACAGCATAGACTATTGTTGAGAGGACCGCCAGGAGCATCACCCCGCCGTACACTTCGGGGGTCTTGACTAGGAAGTTGTGGAGCGACACTAGTGTCATAACGTATACTATGGTGAATAGGATCAAGCCTCCAATCTTAACCTTGCCCAGCGACACCCGCGCCACCTCCGGGGAAACCCCGAATTATGGATTAGAGGCTGGGACCCTATAGGGACATCGTCAATATTCCCAGTATGGGAAAAGGTGGCTAACCCCTACCTTATTGGCTCCGCTTCCCTCCAGAACTCGTCAAGCCTCCTCCAGAGGCTGCGGGAGAAGTCCTTGTGCCTAACATATACTGATATGACTTCGTAGGAGGAGCTGGGTAGTCCTATTATCACTGTGTCGCAGGCCACCATTGAGTCGATCATGGCTGTTGGGTGCCTCCTCACCTCCACCCCTTTATCCGTGACGGTCTTTATTATCTCGAGGGGCACGTTTATATTGGGTGGGATTAATACCCTCGCCTTTGGAGACAGCCTTTCCACTAGTGGGCTTAGGAGGCTCCACAGCTCCTCGATCTTCTCCGCGGACTTGAAGGAGGTGAAGTATACGATCTCGTTGCAGTTGGCGACGGCTGATAGGGCGGCGGCGAGGCTCTCCCTCAACCCGTGTATGAGCCTTATCTCCTCCTCAACAACATTCTCACTGTACTCCTCCTCGAGCTCCTCAGCAAGCTCCTCCAGCTTCCTGATAGTTTCAAGCGCCTCTATTAGAACACGCTGGCCCAGCCTTGAAAGAGCCCTCCTAGGGTGTACAGCCGAGTATTCATGGCCCTGCCTGTTCACCAGCCCCTTAGCCTCAAGACTCCTCAGCACATCATAGACCCTTCCCCGGGGCACGCCGCTGATAGAGGATAGGTCTACAGCCTTCTTTGGCCCCTTCCTCAGAAGCGTAATGTAGACTCTCGCCTCATACTTGTTGAGGCCTAGGAGCAGCCTTAGCCTAGCCTCCGCGTCGGCGGCCTTCATCTCAAGCTCTTCCTCTATCAAGTCCTCCATGCCTCCCGGTATTTAAGTGGTTGGAGACGAGCCTCGACCCCCATCCTTAATGGATGAGGGGGGCCCAGACCATCGATGACAGGATATACTGTATGAATAGGCTCGTGAGAGAGAAGGGTACACTGTACTTTAGGAACTCCCCTGCAGAGACCCTGTAGCCCTTCTCCTCGGCGAGAGTGACGGCAACATAGAGTGCGGGCGCTGCGGCCGTAGTAGTGTTGCTGGCTAGGGTAGCACTCCACGCCATCCCCCAGTAGAGGGGCCATGGGTTGAAGCCTCCAGCCTCGGAAGCGTCCCTTATAATGTAGAGGAATGTTAGGAGTAGTGCGTCATGCTCCACCACTGTTGAGAGCGCACCCACAACCCAATACGATATAGTGTAGGCTGCAACTCCCCCCGCCATAAGGTATGGTATGAGCCACTCGGCCACCATCTCAAGCACTCCAGAGTGCTCCAACCCCCCAACAAGGGCGAATAGCCCGGCATAGTATAGGAGGGCCCTCCACTCCACCTCGCCAAGTATCTCGTCGAAGCCAGGCCACTCCCGGCCCATCCTCTTAGTAGCCTCAACCGTTAAGGCTAGGAGGACGGCGCCTGTCACAGTTATGAAGCCAAGCGGGACACCCAGTAGGGGTCTAATAGCCATGCCCGCCACTGTTAGGGCGAAAAAGATGGTAGAAAGCAACAGCAGACCCCTATCAACACCCTCCTCATCATCGTAGATTGTATTCAGCTCTCCAGGCTCCTCCCTGATATAGAGGAGATAGTATGCTGCGAGGGTTAGGATGAATGTGATTGTTAGGAGGGGGAAGCTGCTGGGCCTTCCATGGCTCCATATGAAGTCTGAGAACTCAGCGCCAGCGATGCTGTGGAGGAGCTGTGGGGGGAGGTCTCCCATCAAGAGGGCTGTGCCCATGAAGTTGGCAGAGAGGCCGATTAAGACAACCGCGAGAACCGGGTTCCCACCGCTCCTCCTAGCCGCCTCTATGGCGAGGCCCCCGAACAATAGTATGACTAGAACGTTGTCGACGAAGAGGGATACGAACCCCGCGGTGACTGCCAGCATCAGTATTAGGCTCCTATAGCTCTGGACCCGCCTCCTAATATAGCTCAAGACAACCTGCGAGAAGCCAGCCTTCACCATATAACCTGTTAGAACCCACATGCCGAAGAGTATCGCCATAACATTCCAATCAATGTAGTGGAATGCATCTATGGGAGTATAGCTGGTGAGCACCACCATGAGCACTACTCCTGCCAGGGCGGCTACAGCCTCCTCTAAAGCCCTGGAGACTATAGCCAGTATCACCACTATGAACAGGGCAGTCGCTATGACAGCCTCCATACCGCGGCTCCCAAGCCATCCGTGAACCTACACGGTATAAGAAGAAGGCTTCCGCGACCGGATCCAAACCCAGAAGATGACACCGAGCAGGACCAATGCCGCCAACAAGACGGCTGGAGGAAGGACACCCTTGCTCCTAGAGGCTTGTAATGGGGGGTTCGTAGACGTGGTTATAGAAGCCTCAGCTGGCGGCGATGTAGTGTTCACTAAGGGGACCCTTCTTACTACGAGTACCAGTTCCCGATATTCGCCTGGAAGCTGGACTTCAACAACACCAGCACCCCTGCCAGAGGCTATAAGCTCGCTTCCACTGTAGACCTCGACGCTGACACCAGCGCTTGAAACGAGCTTGACAACCCCCACAGGCCTCTCAAAGCTTACCAGGTAAACACTCCTGTTACTGCCTGGGAGCATTTCCAGTGCTGGGAGAACGCTGGCATTAGCGACCTCGATTACAGTGGTGTTCTCCGGAGCCCCCATATAGGGGTGTTGGAGGCCTGGGTCCCCATACCAGTCCCTCACAGTGATGGAGGCGTTTAAGTTGAGAAACTCCACCACCGCACCACCAGGCCTTACAAGGCGGTCCCCGACGATGATGGCTGGGCCGAGGATGGATCCATAGTATGATTTAGATGTTGCATAGAAGGCTTTCCCCTTGAGAGGAGGGTATCCGATGAGGAGTATTCTAGCACTCCTATCGATTATGGAACCGTTAACTCCAAGGTACACTGTAGAGTTTACAATATGCACCGACATCGTCGCCGCTCCGAGCACACGAGACCCTGTAATTGAGAGGTTGAATGTCCCATTATACACCCAATACACTATCCCTTTCGATGCAATCTGGGACCCGTTGAATACCACGCTGGAATCCCCCACCGCGACAACATATGCCTCGGGAGACGAGAGCCTCGTGCCTGCTACCTTGAGATGCCCGTGGAGGAAGAGTGATAGCCTCCTAACCGTCAGCTTCGAATCAACTATGCTAGTATTCCCCGCGAAGACATTCATGAGGACACTATTCGATGAAGAGTTCACGAGCAGGACCTCCCGGGCGGTGATCGAGACTGAGACCGCTGGGAGCCTCGACTCGTTGCCCGTCCTCACAATCTTGCCTACAATGCTATTCATGATCAATACCTGGGATGCTCCCGTGGGCTGGAGGGAGGCGTAGGCGCTGTTCCCACTCCCGGGCGGGAGGTGGTGGCGGCCCTCGGCCCCGAGAGCTGTTATACTCACATTGCCATATACGACTGAATCGTTGACGACGAGCACCCCCGATCTGCCGCTAACCCATTGGAGGGAAGAGTTGCTGTTATTCATCACCAGGCCCTCAATGATCCCGCGGGAGAATCCCTCCAACAACATCTCCGACCTACCCCCTGTACACGTGATGGAAACGTTAGAGGCGTACACGCTCCCGCCGGAGCCGGAAGCGTATAAGCCCCCGAAGGGCCGAGAACAGCTCATAGCCAGATCACGTACTATGAGGACCGGGCTCCCACCACGAGCCCGAGCAGTGAGGACACCGCCTCTAGAATCCTCGACGCTAGCCCTGCTAGTATAGGCTACCACCACACCCCCGAATACACTACCATTAATATTAAGCGAGTCAACGGAAGCGTTGAGAGTAGCCAGCCTCGACCCCTCCACATCCAAGAGGCCAGCACCCTCAATTACAGCGGTGCCCACATGCGACTCCATAACAAGCACGTTACTCAACACTCCTCCACGACTCCAAGCCTCAAACTCATCGATAGACGAGTTGGAGACAACAATACTAGCCCCTCTACACCCATCCCCAACAACCACGACGAGGGACCCTATAGTAGCATTTCTCACATCAACGCTGCACCCTCCAGTGGGAGTGGGGAGTACAACCGTGACACTCTCATGACTCCCCGAAACAACCACACCGCCACCAGCGTCGGCTAACGCAGGGTTAACGCTAGACGCTGCCACGAGCACCAGGAGGACCAGTATATACCGTATAGCGACAGGCAGTCTCAACAGTCTAGACACCCAAACCCGTACCCGGCGAGGGACCCTCACACTCTTAGGGTCTATAAACCACGAGTAAAAGCAGTTAACAAATACAACACCATGACACCACCAGCCAAGAGCTAACACCTATAAACCCACAAGCCAAAACAAGACAATCAACGGAGAGCGGCCGTCGTCTAGCCTGGACTAGGACGCCGGCCTTCCAAGCCGGCGATCCCGGGTTCAAATCCCGGCGGCCGCACCATCATGCATTTATGTGCATTCACATATTCTAGCCGTTCTATTAGTGCAAATCGCCGTTGGTTGTGTTGCTGGGTTCTCGTGCTGTGAACTGCAGCAGTCTTTTATAGGGGCCGCGGAGTCTAGCAGGCAGGATCAGGTTAAATGAGTATAAGACTTATATGGCTTGTGTATCCAATGTGTGCTAATAGAGTTTGGTGTGTGTGGTTTGGGCGGTCAGAGAAATAGTAAGGCTAAGAGGGTCCAGGTTACATTTACGAGGGAGCAGTGGGAGGTTATTGAAAAACTTCGGGGGATAATGGGCAGCGACGATGCTGAGCTTGTCAGGAATATTGTCTTGTCGTGGCTCTCCGAGAAGTCAATCATCTCATACTATACTAAGAGAAATATTGGAGGCAGAGGGTCTTGAAGCAGTACACAGCTGTATCCCTATTCTCCGGCGCAGGGGGACTTGATCTGGGCTTTGCTGAGACGGGAAGGTTCAAGATAGTGTTCGCCAACGAGCTCAAGCCGGCGGCCGCCAAGACATACTCCAACAATCTTGGCTTAAAACTCTCGCTGTGCAGCGGGAGTGGAGCTGAGCCTGCGGAGACGGGGACTATTTTAGCATGCGACGTATCCCGTGTGGACTTCACCAGCCTATCTGGCTCCGATATTGATGTTGTCATCGGAGGTCCTCCCTGCCAGGATTTCTCGATTGTCCGGGGACCCGACTGGGATAGGAGGGGGATAGAGGTAAAGAGGGGCAGGCTCTACGCTCATTTTGTGAGGGCTCTGGTAACCCTCCAGCCCAAAGCCTTTGTCTTCGAGAACGTGCCCGGCCTCGTCAGCGCGAATAAGGGGATGGCGTACAAGGTTATACTAGAAGACTTCGCCAATCTAAAAATCCGCTGGGATGAGGTCAGAAAGGTAATAGCCGCATCCAGCTCGAGCAGAGTTGAGGGCTACGAGATAGCCTTTAACAGCATCGTGGACTTTTCCAAGCTAGGAGTCCCTCAAAAGAGAGAGCGGCTTATCATAATAGGTGTGAGGAAGGACCTGGTCAGAAGGGGAATGGCCGAGCTGCTCACTCTTTGGGCAAAGCTTCGAGCCACTGTAGGGGGAAGGAGGTGGCTCTTCTACAAGTATCCGCTCACTCCTATCGAGGTGTTCGAAGGGCAAAGGCTCGACAAGCTAGACGGCAAGTATAGGGATGTCATGAAGAAGTGGGAGAATGTCTGGCGCGAGGTGGGCACGCCGAGAGCATTAAAGTGGAAGGAGAAGGTGTGGGACAGGCTCACATTCAACATTGTGGAGGACTACTTAGCCGCTAACAAGGTTGCCGCGTCATCGCCCGAGGAGCTTGAGGAGGCCTTGCGGCACCACGAGGAGGTGCTCGGGGAGCTTGGGTACCTGGGTCAGCCTGTTGAAGAACTCACACTCCCCGACTCCACAACAGACCCGCCGAGAGAGGACCCCGCTGTGGTTGAGAGGATGAAGAGGATCCCCCCTGGAGAAAACCACGAGTTTGTACGAGGGACCCCCTGGGAGGTTGAGGGGAGGGGGATAAGCCTGGTCTATAAGAGGATCCATCCCCTGAAGCCCGCCTATACAGTAGTCGCTTACGGGGGAGGAGGAACCCGGGGATACCACTACGACAGAGACAGGGTGACGCTCACTCTTAGGGAGAAGGCTAGGTTGCAGACGTTCCCAGACAGCTTTCTCTTCTACGGCAGAAAGAGCGAGATAAGAGCGCAAATAGGCGAAGCAGTACCACCGCTAGCCGCTAAGAGGATAGCTGAAGCCCTAGCAGCAGTCCTTGACGATCTGGCTTAAAGATCCCGGACGAGCCTCTCCCAGTCCTCCCTCCTCCGCCTTAGGGCCCCGGAGCTGACTATAAAGTGGAGGGTTCTCGAGAAGTTCCCTATGCCGGCAAACTCTATTTTGACGTTCTCCGGGACGCTGTATCCCTGTCTTCTTAGTACTTCGAGAATCCTCTCCCTGTACTCCCTCCTCTCAGGGTGCCAGTAGCCGGCGAAAAGGTTAACTATGAATCTCTTCCTCTTCATTTCGCCGCCGGCGAGGATTATCGAGGTCCTCTCGCTAACGGCGTCTTCGTACTCTCTCTTGTCGAAGAATCCGGCGATGGAGGCCGGTATCCTGGTAAACTTGGGGATCGCCCTCCAGATATTATCGCGCTCATCCTCGGATACAATCCCCATCTCGAACGCCTTAGCCAGGATCTTGTCTTTGATCGCGCTTATCTCCTTGAGGAACGCGAGAAAGTGCTCTCGAGAGACCCCGACGCGGACGAGAACGAACACGTGGCTGTGCTCGATCTGCTTGAAGGGAATGTCCAGCCACATCCCCCTAAGCTTTGTTGTCTTAATGCTCACATTAAGGTTTGAAGGCCGACCATTCACAAGCTTTATATCTGAGGGGAGGAACTCGGCTAGACGCCCCCTACGGTAATCGAGGCTCACGCTTATCCCAAACCGTGCTTTCAGCCATTTTGCAAGCGCTATCTCGCCAAGAAAGCCCCTCACAGCATCGGTTACCAGCTGGCCAAGATCCCTCTGCCTCGCTGTCCCGTAGTCCGTAGCGGCTATCTTGGGTGCTAGACTCAGCGTGTGGACAGTCGCGGTAAGGTAGTCTTTTTCATCTAGCAGTACAGTGCTCCAGCTCAGCCACTCAAGCAGCTCATCTACGCTTGAGAAAGACTCCCAATCACGCCCCCTCACAATCCCCTCACATAAGGTGTCTGCACGCCGAACTCGACGGCGGGGGTCCTCATAGTGCAGGTACTCGATCGAGAGAGAACCCCTTCTAACAGCTTCTTCTATCAGCTGCCTGCATAAGGGAACAGTTAAAGGCGGCACCCGGCATCCCATGCAATATGCTTATCCACCTCTGTGTATTAATTAATGCACAGCGGGGGTTGACGGCTTCTATGCTACAGGGCGACGCGGATAGGATTGAAGAGTTCCGGCGGAGAGTGATAGAGTGGTACAGGAGGCATGGAGACAAGCACCTGCCGTGGAGGAGAACAGCCAGTGCATGGGAGATACTTGTAGCGGCGTTCCTTCTTAGGAAAACCACAACAAGACAAGTGGTTAGAGTCTACGAGGAGTTTATTAAAAAGTATCCCTCCCCCAAGGACCTGTTAGCTGCAGGGGAAGACGAGGTCAGAGCGATCATACGCCCCCTGGGCATCGAGCATCAAAGAGCCCGCCACCTAATAAGCCTGGCCAGGAAGATAGAAGACGAGTTCAAGGGCATCATACCCTGCCACAAGGAAAAGCTGAAGAAGTTGCCCGGAGTAGGAGACTACATAGCCTCAGAGGTTCTTCTAGGAGCCTGCAGGAAGCCAGAGCCCCTCCTCGACAGAAACATGATAAGAGTAGTTGAAAGAGTCCTCGGCGTAAAGTCCGCCAGGAAGAGGCCCCACACAGATCCCAAGCTGTGGAGCTATGCGAAAATGCTACTTCCAAAAGATCCAGACCTAGCCAGGGAATTCAGCTACGGCGTGCTCGACTTCGCCAGAAAAATATGCAGCGCTAGAAGCCCCAAGTGCCATGAATGCCCCATGAGAGATATTTGTACTTACAGGCTGCGGTTGCTGTCTCAGGGAGATTAAGCAGCTGTGCAAGCCCAGACCGGACATGACCATCCGAGCAGTTGAGGGAAGATCAGCACAGGTTGTACGCAGGGGGATGGACATCTGTTGTCCAGGAAAATATACTCCTGCCATTCATCCTCGGTCATTGGAGCAGGGCGCACCATCTCTCCATGAATTATATTTATTTTAATAATATGTTTGAAATTATAGAACTCTATGCCGCAGTAATCGTGAATTGGAAGATGCTTCATCTCTCAGAGTCGAGCACAAAGCGGTTCAGAACAGCTGAACTACTACGAAGAACTAAGATGCGGACGAATATGAATGAAAGAAGATGAATGATAAAGAAAACCTTATTACTGTAGACGAACTATAACTAACACAGAGGAGACCAGCTATGGGAGGCGGCTTTAAAGTTCCTCTCATTTGGAGGGGGAAGGGGTCTCACGGTCCGGATGTGGAGGCAGTGTTGCTCATTCCTCTGGTAGTAGCTGTAGAATCAAAGCCTTCAGTGACTACAGCACTGAACCAGATTGGACAGATCTTAAGATATAAAGAGTCCGGCGTATATGACTCAGTCATACTTCGACTACAGGGAGAGCCTAGAGACAAAAAGGATCTGGATATCCTTAAGAGATATGCAAATGAGAACGGGGTCGGCATAGTGATAGGGAAGGGACCCCATGACCCGCCGGGGCGCGATAAGGTTATCCTTCCGGCTAAATTAGATTTTAAGGGGAACCCATACAAATTCTTTACGGAGAATCGTGTGAGTTTTAGAGAGGATATTACTGAAGAACAGGATCTCGCGGATGCTTTGAAGCATTTAGTTGCAAATAGAAAGTATTTTAGGGTGGTTTAGATGAGGGTCCGTAGGAGGCAGGTGGAGCTTATTAGGAACGACCCCTTTATCGATGTGGCTTTCCTGTTGCCTCTATTGAATGAGGAGGCTTGGCGTGTGATTGAAAGGCAGTCGCTCATATTTATAAGGACAGGAGATATAGGTGAGGAAACGGTCACCTTCCGCAATTACAGGGCGTTTGTACGGGGGTTCGTTGTAAGTCTATTTAAAGGACACTATAGCAAGATAGATAGTTATCTAACTGAGGAGGTCGTCGATTGGAAGGCGAGGGGTGCCTGGCGCGCACTGCTGGCTTGGTTCGCATTTGGGAGAATGCTGCAGCTGGCGGGTTCATCTTCGGAGATGATACCGTCGTGGAGGACTCTTAATCCCTCATTACTGTCTTCATTTATAGAGAATCTGATAAGGGAGATTAGCGGAAACCGAAGGGCCCACGATGTTCTTTACACGGCTTTCCAAGCTCTTGAGGAAGGGGTAAGGTATGACCTCATGCCCTTCCTCTGGCTGGTAAATCAGATAATGGAGAATAAGGTGTTCGAGGGAGTATACAAGTATCAGTACTTGTTCTACTCTATGAGAAATGAAATAGAATCTTTTGCTAGAAATATTGAAGGATCGCTGGCGAAGGTAGAAGGCCACGAGCACGACTTAGACTATATGCTTTACGAAGTGCAGAAGTCTCTCCTCTCAAGGAGCGTTGAGCTGAGAGGCCAATATATAAATAAGTTGCAGAGAGCAGTGCTGTTCGTCAAGCTAAGACCTAGAACGCATCCTAGAGATTTCCAGGAGTGGAAGTGGTTCGTGAGAGACGATGTCATGACATATGCGGCCGCCACCTATATGGTAGCCCTCCAGGACTTCGCAGGCAGGAGAGCCATCTCCCTAGACTTGATGAAGCTCATTGCGCCCAGAAAAGGCATATATGCTGGAGCGGCTTCAGCCCTAGCAAGCCTGCTCTTCCTCTCTCCGATACTCTTACAGTACGCAATAGAAGCGCGCAACACTTTTGCCGTCACTCCTGCAGATATAGCTGTAGCTGTTTCGCGGCTTATCAAGAAGCACGGTGAAGGATCAGGCTTCACCTCGAATATTGAAGAGGTTGCTAAGGAAATACTCGAGTTCTGGGATGAATCGGATATCCTGAGGAGGATCAAGGCCTCAATAGGCTCGGTTAGCATATCCACCGAGCTGTTGTACAAATCGAGCTCTTTCACAGATTCCCTAGCTCTACTTATAGAGTCCGGTGTTGACGGGATTCACATTGCAACTACAAGGGAGCCGGTGCTGAGACTGCCTCCAAGAGGTATAGGATATGACTCAATTTTTATACGTCCTAATAGATTTATGTTAATAGTAAAGAATATCTGGGAGTAGGTGGTGCGCCGTGAAGGCAGGTGAGGACTGCAGGAGAAGAGTTGAAAAACTTCTAAGCAGGATGGTGGGCAGGATATCATACGACGAATTAGGCAAGGTGCTTAGTAAAGGCCTCGACCAGAACCCTGTGTTCAATTATATTCGAAGCCAAGGCGCTTTCGACAAAAACATAATAATAATCCTAGGTGGGAGGGGTTGCGGGAAAACCCTCCTTATGAAATATGTGCAACACTATCACTCGCCAGAATGGGAGTTCAAATACGTCCCTGGAGATATGCTCAGCGGAAGCGGACTTCAAAAGTTTAATAGTTTAATAGATAATGTTAAAAAAGAGCTTGAAGACGCGGGGGAGAAGAAGATCATTCTTGCACTTGATGACATAGCTGAAGCGAGCGAGGCCGCCATGGGATACATAAAGGATGAAATTATGCCTCTATTACTCGAGCATGCGGGAAGGTTAAAACTCGTCATCGCAGCGCAGAGCGAGCGCACCACCCGGGAAGGGCAAGCTATTGTCTCTAGGATCTTCTCCGATATCCTGGCTAGCGCTCCTAAGGCTACAATGTTCTTTGGCGAGTCCCCCGAAAGATCTCTAACTGAGGCGTTCAAAAAGAGCTACGTTGAAATGACTCCTGTTAAACCATTTAGAGGCGCTACACTGGTTAATCTAGACGCATACTGGTCTAGGATGAGGTCCTTAAGCAAGCTTGATGAGCTGGGTAAAACTATAGTGGGAATCTTTGAGTTCTATATCATAAACGCTGGAGGCGACTGTAGCGAACTATTAGAATACGTTAAGTCTTACACGCACGGTTTGGCGATGCTCGCTCTTGCAAGCCTCCCCAAGGTCGCTGACATCCATGAAGGAGTAATCATTGAATACTACAATCCGGAAGCCTCAAGAGATAGGTTCGTAAACGCCTTGAGCGGCTCTGGTATCGCAGACCTGCTGCTCAAGTTCTTGAGAGATAGGAGAGTGGTGGAGCTGGCCGCTGATTTAGAGAAAGTCTACTCAAGCTACTTGGTCAAAAAGAAAGAAAACATAGATGTAAGCGATCTAAAGAGAGCTATTCTTAACGGCGTAGACGCACTCAGTGCTGAGCTCAAAGCAGAGGCTATAAGGTCCTCGAGCATTCAAGCATTAGGTATAACCCCGCCTGCGGAAACCTATGCAAAGAGCGGATCAAGGAGGAGGAAATCTGGACCCAGGATAGACTTTATACTGTTAAGAAGAACTATTGGCCAGCGTGAATCCGTAATAATAGTGGTTCTCCATGACTTAAAGCTCGATACGAGAGGGTACATTTCGTCGAGCTCTCGAAGGAAGTTTAGAACCCTTATCGATCTAAATGTTCCAAGTGAAGCTGAGGGACGGTACCTCGCCGTCCTGCTCCCCAGCATGGTGAATGCTCTCCGATACGTATATGAGGACGTGAGGAATTTGAGCAGAGTGGGACGCGATGTAGTTCCACTGCAGACTTCAAGACTGGATAATATGGACACGATAGTTGTAAATCTCGTTGCACGCGGCCCCAAGGAGGCTTTGGGGGAGCTGGATCTAAAGGACGTGGATGGAGTAGTCAACGTCTTGTACAGGATTATGATAGGATCAGTCTTGTTCAAGCTGAGAACCCCAGAGGGTGAGCCATGGCTACTGTACTATATTCTCCCAACTGTGGTGTAGTCCTTTTTTCTCCTGCTCTTTTGCGAGGCTGGATTTATTAATTTTCTATGTATTAAACTAATATTTTTAAAATATTGATCGAAACAGGTTCGTGCCGGGACGCGAGCTTTAGATGTACCTCTTGTGCTCGTCCAGCACATACGGCTTCCTCAGCACAAACAGCTTTTCATGATATATCAGCAGGAAGTCTCTCTCCTTCAGCTTGCTCCATTTCTCCCGTGTCGTCTTCATTTTATGCTGGATTTTTATTATTTCTTCTTTTAGTATGAATCCTGTTTTTAGGAGTTCTTGGAGTGCGTAGTGTGTTATTGGAACGTAGTGTTTGCGGATTCTTGTGTCGCCGAGGAGGATCGCCATGTGCCTTCCTGGGCGGAGGACTCTGTAGGCTTCCTCGGCTATTTTCCGTAGCATTTCAAGGTATTCCCCCAGGTTTTTTGCCCTGGAGAGGTCTCCCTGTGTCTTCTCCCCCTTCTTACCGTAGCGTATTATGTTGTAGTATGGTGGGTGGGTTGCTACCAGGTCTATGGTCTCGTCTCTCATCTTGTCTAGGTTGCGGGCGTCACCGTGGTATATTTCCACTTTGGCCTCCAGCATCTCCTCTAATGTGGCGTTTTGGCTTGGGGAGGGACCCTCAATCTGGTTTTTACCTTTGAGTCCCTCTTGGAGTACTGCTGCCTCCTCCAGATGCTTCTCCAGCCAGTACAGCCTGTGGAGTGCTAGTATGACTGCATCATAGTTTATGTCTACTCCTATACAGTTCCTCCCCAGCAGCTTCGCCTCTATGCAGGTGGTTCCACTACCCATCATGGGGTCCAGGATCGTGTCTCCCGGCATAGTGTAAGCGAGGATTAAGGCTCTAGCCAGCTGCGGGGGCCAGTTTCCCCGGTAGTCTCCCCTGTGAGTCGCCCACCTGCCCCTTTTCGGGAAGCTCCACACTGTAGTGCTCGTATCTGTTAGCTCATCTTGCGTGGGATGGAGCCTCCTGACCTTGATTGGCTCCAGCTTTATCTTTGTGTTCTCTACCTGTACTGTGTCGTTTTCCTTGATGTATTCTAGGTAGTCGTCGTATGTTACCCTCTTCATAGTGTGGGGTCCCTCTCCCGGCTTGTTATTGGGCTCACGGGTCATTCGCGGCTTCAGCCCCGCGTGCATGTCAGCGGTATTCTCGTGTTGGATGGTTGAATTGCTCATCCATATTATAGGTGGGGCTGCTGGTGGTTTATGGGAAAGAGTCAAGGGGTATTAGTGGGTTGCTGGTTCTAGAATTTGACGTAGTCTTTTCCTAGTGCTCCGCATATTGGGCATTTCGGCGGGGGCTCCTTGCCCACGTAGGTGTGGCCGCATATCGGGCATATCCAGATGTAGCCGTTGAGGGGCCAGTCCTTGCCCTGGTCCACGTACTTCTTGGCCTCCTTGAATAGCTCTGCGTGTATCTTCTCGGCTGAGAGGGCGTAGTAGAAGCTTATCTCGGCAGCCTTATCCCCCTGTTTCTTGGCTATCTCTATGTATATGGGGTACATCTCGTTTATCTCGAACTCCTCGCCCATTATCGCTAGCTCCAGGTTCTGGGAGGTGTTCCCTATACCTATCGGGGCGCCGGCGGTGATCTTCTCATCCGCCATTACATCCTTGAGCCTCCTCAGGTGGTTTCTCGCATGTATCTGCTCTGCGAAGGCGATTGCGCGGAATAGTCTAGCGACGTTGGGGAATCCCTCCCTCTCAGCGACCTCTGCGTAGATGAGGTACCTCATGTGGGCCATCGACTCTCCCGCGTAGGCGGAGAGAAGGGCCTCTTTAGTCATAGGTCTAGGCTCTGTCACGAGTAATGCACCACTCGATTATACACTTGTAAAGCGTT
The DNA here is from genome assembly GCF_055382595.1 of Thermodiscus maritimus. Lineage (NCBI taxonomy): Archaea > Thermoproteati > Thermoproteota > Thermoprotei > Acidilobales > Acidilobaceae > Thermodiscus > Thermodiscus maritimus. The sequence goes on along the minus strand of NZ_AP042434.1, from coordinate 158,135 downwards.
CCCCGGATAAAAATATCTAGTCGAGCCAGGCTGGGACTGGTCTCGATAAATACATGATTTATCCTAGACTGTATATCCGGCGATTGTCTTGGGCGTCGAGCAGGGAATTGTGAGGGAAGCATACTCACCCCGCGGAGCGACTGTGGCGAGCGAGGAGCCTATAGCCTCAGCCGTAGGCTTATGGATCCTCTCCCAGGGAGGGAACGCTGTAGACGCGGCGGTTGGCGTCAGCCTCGCACTGGCCGTCGTAGCCCCCCACCTGGGGGGTATTGGCGGGGACTATTTCGCCCTCATCCATACCCCTGGTGGGGAGACGCTCTTCATAGATGGATCCGGCCCCGCACCCTCACAGCTGACTAGAGACCTTCTAGTCTCGAAGGGATATGAGAGGGTCCCCCGCCGAGGCCCCCTCTCCACTACCGTTCCGGGGATGATAGACGCCCTATACGAGATGTGGAGGAGGCTTGGAAGCCTAGAGTGGAAGAGCATAGTTATGAGAGTAGCCAGGTTAGCGGATGAGGGATTCCCTGCCCCGCCAAGCCTAGCCCGGGCGGTTGAGGCATACAGGAGCATCCTCTCACAAGACCCTGGTTCCAGGGAGACCTATCTTGGAAGAGACCAGCTGCGCCCCGGCGACCCCGTGAGGTTTCCAGGGCTGGCAAAGCTGCTCCAACTTATCGCCGACGACCCAAGGAGCTTCTACGAGGGCGAGCCGGCTGGGAGGATTGAGGAGTACCTCGCAGAGAGGGGTGGAGTGCTGAGCCACGAGGATATGAGTAGGTACCACTCTGAGTGGAGGACTCCAGTCTCAATAACGTATAGGGGCTGGAGGGTTTGGGAGATGCCGCCGAATACTCAGGGTGTGACAACACTCCACATGCTCTCAATACTAGAACAGTGGAGTCTTCCAAGAGACCCCTCCGACAGGTTCTACTACATACTCTCCGCAGCAGTCCCCGCCTATAAGGCTAGGGACGCCGAGCTCGGAGATCCCCGCTACATGACTATGAGTGTTGAGGAGCTTCTCTCCCCCAACTATACTAGCATGCTGAGGAGTATGGCTGCGAGGGGCCCTCCGAGCTGTGCAGGCGTGAACAATGGGGCGGGATTCGGCGATACAACATACTACGCCGTAGTAGACAGGGAGGGTATGGTTGTCTCCGGGATACAGAGCCTATTCATGCCATTCGGCTCCGCGGTCACTGAGCCGGAGTACCAGGTCACCCTACACGGGAGGGCGAGCGGCTTCACCATGGAGCCAGGGAGGCCCAACACTGTTGCACCGGGGAAGAAGCCCCTCCACACCCTCTCAGCAGTAATAATGGAGTCCAACGACAGGATCATTGCATTGGGGGCTTCAGGTGGACACTTTAGACCCCAGCAGCACGCTTATCTGGTGACGAGCATCGTGGACCACGGCTACACGCTGGGTGAGGCGGTGGCGCTGCCACGCCTCCTATGGGATCCTGGTAGCTGCCGCGTAGTCGCCGATAGATGTGCTAGGGAATCCCGTGTGCCGCCGGGTTATGAGGTGGTTTATGGGAGGACCGGGGTTGCGGCCGCCGTCATGCTTGGGGATAGCGTTGTCTGGGCTGCAACGGATCCGAGGGGAGACGGCTACCCCGCAATAATACAAATATAGCTATTTCTAATAATCCTAATCTTATCGTTTCTTTATTGCCGTGGTTGATTTATAGGGTTGCCTACTCGTTTATTGATGCGAGAATGGACTGCATCTTTGCCAATGCTCTTCCCAATTCAACTCTGTAGCCCAGCGCGGTGAAGCTTCTCTCAAGAGCTGCTATAGTCGCAATCAGCTCGTTGTAGCCGACTTGACCCATATGTCCTATTCGGAATATCTTGCCCTTCAACTCGCCGAGCCCTCCGGCTATCTCTATACCCCTCTTCCGCATCTCCCTGTAGAGACTGGCCCAGTCTACTCCCTCGGGGAGATAGGCTGCCGTCACAGTGTCGGCTTGGAAGCCTTCCTTCGCCACAAGGCTTACTCCCATCTCGCTTAGTGCTGATCTAACGAGTCTCGCCATGATCCTGTGTCTTTCAAACCTCCGTTCTAGCCCCTCCTCTAATATTATATCCAGCGCCTTGTCTAGGGCGTAGACTAAGTTGACAGATGGTGTGACATAGTAGTTTCTCGTCGTCTCCATCTCCCTTCTCAGCATGTCGATATCGAAGTAGAGCGACTTTGATTTGGCCTCTAAATCTCTACTGAATTCCTCACTAAAAGCAACTATTCCAAGACCTGGCGGTGCTCCCAGTGCCTTCTGGGAGCCGGTGAAGCAAACGTCGATTCCCCTCTCGTCCATATTAGACCTCATGCCTCCGGCGGAGGCTACACAGTCTACTACAATCCGCGCCCCATGCCCCTTAGCAGTCTTAGCTAATTCACTAATGGGGTTCGCGACGCTGGTTGAAGTATCCACATGCTGCAGCGCCACCACATCGACATCTTTATGCTTCTCTAGTGCCCTGTCAAGGGCTTCCGCTGTGAAGCCGGACCCTAGAGGGGCCTGTTCAACGATTACACGGGCATTTAGGAGTCTAGCTCCCTTCTCCAAGTAGTTGGCGAAGTAGCCTGTCTTCAAAACTAGAACATTTGTCGATTCTCCTACGACGCTTCTCAACGCCAGCTCCATAGCACTAGTACCACTACCGGGAATTAGGAGGACCTCGCCGTTTGTCTCGAAGACCCGCTTCAGCTTCGCGAGGACGTTACGGTGTACTTCCTCGAACTCGGGCGAGACGTGGTTCACAGTAGGTTTTGCCATGGCGAGGAGGATCTCATGGTCCACGAGAGTGGGTCCAGGGGTCATAAGGATGAGCTTACGATGCGGCATTTTAGACCCCTATTATAATAGAGTTAGCCCGCATTCATAAATCTATTAATCAAGGCATGGCGGGGAGGGCCCTGTGAGGGGCTGAGGCATTACTAGTCTAGTAGATATATATGTAGCCGATTCACTTAATACTCTATCCTAGAGCATGGGATTATGGTGTCGCGATGCAGGAGTACGCTATCGAGACAAGGGAGCTCACAAAGTTCTTCGGAAAGCTAAGCGCAGTCTACAATCTCAACCTCCGTGTCCCAAAGGGCGTAGTATACGGCTTCCTGGGACCCAACGGGGCGGGGAAGACGACTACGATCAAGATGCTTACGGGGGCAGTTAAGCCATCCTATGGGGAGATAACGATCCTAGGTCACGAGATGCCGCGGGAGCGGGTTAAGGCAATGGCTAGGGTAGGCTATATGCCCGAGAAGCCCCTTGCATACGAGGATATGACAATACATGATTTCCTAGTCTATATGGCCCGCCTAGCAGGCCTTCCAAGGGATGAGGCGGTTAGGCAGGCTAGGAGCGTGATGGCCTTCACCGGGGTGGGGAGGCTAGCCTACTATAAGATAAAGGAGCTGTCGAGCGGTCAGAGGCAGAGGGTTATCTTCTCCATGGCCCTCCTCGGCGACCCGGATCTCCTCATACTCGATGAGCCCACCAGCAACCTCGACCCTCTAGGGAGGATGGAGTTCATCGGTAAGGTTCTGGAACTCTCAAGGAGGGGGAAGACGATCTTCGTCAGTTCCCACATTGTGGGGGAAGTTGAGAGGATGTGCAATTATGTGGGGCTCATAAAGGATGGGCAGCTGGTTGAGCAGGGTAGGCTGCGTGACATCGTCAATGTAGAGTCTGAAGACTACGATGTAATAGTCTCTGACCCGGAGAGGCTCCTAGAGTTCCTCCGGGATAAGGTCTACGTGAGGGAGGCGTGGGTGGAGGAGGGGGTTGTAAGGGTCCGCCTCGATGAGAGGTTGATGGAGGAGTTCTTCCACGAGATTCCAAGGTTCCTGGCAGATAACGGGATAGCCCTCAAGCTCTTCAAGCCCCACATAAGCCCACTCGAGAGGATGCTCATGAAGCACTTCAGCTTGGAATTGGGGAGGGAGGCGCAGTGACCCGGTCGATTACACCTTTCATGGCGCTCGTCGAGTCAGAGTTCTCTAGGATGGTTGGATCCAGGAAGTTTAAGGCCCTCTTCGCAGTAACACTGCTGCCAAGTATAATCTACCTCCTAAGCCCAAGCCCGCAGGGAAAGGGCGTGGACGCAATGCTGGAGGGGGTAGAGTCCCTCCTAGCAAACCTTATACCAAACTACTGGCTGGGGATAATAGGCCAGTTCATAGCCATAATACCCATGAGCGACCTGATAGCGGGGGAGATAGACCGGGGCACTATAAGGCTCCTCCTAGCCAAACCGATCAGGATAAGCGAGATCGTGGCTGGAAAGTTCCTCGCAGGCCTCGCAGCCCTCATGATCCTCTACGGGACCCCTATCGCGATAATCCTCGCATACGCACCCCTACCATACCATGCAGGCCTAGACGGGCTCGAGAAGGTGGCTGAGCCACTGCTCTACGCAATCGCGGCAACCATGCTAGTACTAGTCCTCCTCGGAAGCCTCACAATACTAGTCTCCTCCATCATACCACGACCACTATACGCTGCCCTAGCAGCCTTCGGCCTAGTATTCCTGGCACAGTACCTCATACCACAGATCCCCTACATAGAGAACCCGGAGGACTACACTCTAACCCACCTTGCACTGGTACTCCTAAAGCCTGGATTCACGAGCATTGAATTGGGGATGGTGGCCGGCGACCCACTCCGGGAGGCGGCGGCCTCCCTCCTCATAGCCTTAGCCTTACTAGTAGGGTCTTGGATCATCCTGTCCCAGAGAGACTACCCCGTCTGAAGCCTCAATATGTATGCTCTTATTTTAATAACTTGAAATAATATATGATCCCGGTGAGGAAAGTGCCCGTAGTGGTAGTGAATAGGATTACTGCGAAGGATAAGGAGTCGTTCAACCGCATTGTGGAGGCTTTCAAGCACAGGTCCCATATGGTGGAGGATATGGAGGGCTTCATGGGCGTAGAGGTGCTGGTTAACGAGGAGGATATGGAGGTACTAGTGCTGACGAGGTGGAGGGACCTGGAGAGCTTCAAGCGGTGGGTTGAGAGCGAGGAGTTCAAGAAGGCCCACTCCGGCGAGAGGACTAGTGGCATAAACGCGGAGAGCGAGGGGAAGGTCTACATAACGCTGGAGAGCTAGTTTACCCAGCATTCTACTCCGGCCTGAACTCGGGGATCTCCTCCCCGCGAGCCAGCTTATCCAGCGCCTCCAGCATCCACCCTGCTAGGTTTGTGGCGAGGGCGAAGGTTGACCCGATATACGTGTATGCTGAGCTCGGGTCGCCTGGCGGGAAGTATGCTAGTATGAGGTCCCTGTCAACCCCTATCGCGACCTTGTACCGTGTTGGAATGGTTAGGAGTGCCTCTAGGAACCTTAGCTTCTCGCTGCATTCAAGCTTCTCGAGAGAGTCGACCACGCCCTTGAAGCCAGCGTGGCTCTGCGGCCTACCATCCTCTAGGCACTCGGAGGTATAGGCGAAGGCCCTCCCCTCCTCGTCGAGGGCGAAGAAGCTGGTGAGGGTCCCATCATCCGCTATCATTGCGGGGAAGCCTGCGGCTTCAAGGGTCTTCCGGGCCTCCTCCATGGACTTCATGCAATCACTGCTAGGTGGCAAGCTAGCACCCGGGTATGCCTGGGGTGGTTGGTGGGGGGTATTATTATGGTGGGGCCTATGGGAGGAGGGCTGCGAAGGCCACAGCTAGGCTTGCCAGTAGTAGTAGGATGCCGTACTGGATCCTGCCCCCATCATCTATAGGGGTCCGGGGTGAGCCTGGAGTCATACCCCTCGAGTATAGGGAGTACTCAATCATCCTTCCCCTCTTCAGCTGGGCTAGAACCGAGCCGGTTAGAGGATCCCTGAGCCCCTTACCCAGAAGCCTCTGGCTCGCATACGCTGTTGCAAGGTCGCTAGCCGCCTGGGGAGCGAGCCTGTAGAGTAGCAGGGTGATGTCGTGGAGGAGAGGAGCCCTCCTGGCGAAGAGGCTGGCTAGCCTCACAGGTGTTGTGGTTGAGAATGATAGGAGGGTCCCCGAGGATAACCCGTATACCCTTCCAGTGAGGACGAGGCCCCTCTCCAGCCAGGGCATGGTGAGGGGCTTATAGGGGGAGATGAGGAATACTGCTACTGCAACGAAGGCTGTGGGCAGTATGGATGCTATGAAGGCGTACTTCGCCCTCCTCCACCCGGCTAGGGGGTGGAGTGCAAGCGGGTAGACTAGTGCGACCGCCATCTTCGCGGGGGTTGAGGCTTCTAGTATGGCGGCCCACGATACTAGTAGGGCTAGGAGCTTCAAGCCAGCATGGGCCTTATAGACTAGCCTATCCTCCTCCTCATAGTTTATGGCGGCCTCTATCCTCTGGAGGAGCCAGGGTATCATGCCTGGGACACCCTCCCCTCCCTCACAGTGTAGATCTTATCTGCTAAGCCAGCAAGCTCCTCGTCATGAGTCGCCATAACGATCGTGTAGCCCTCGCTCCTCAAGGCCAGTATCGCCTCGGCTATCACCCTCCTATTCCAGGGGTCAAGGCCCACGGTGGGCTCGTCTAGGAGGAGGAGCCTCCTCCCAGACAATGCTACGAGAGCTAGCGCGGCGAGCCTCTGCTCTCCACCGCTAGCCTTCAAGATGGGCTTGTCAATAATCTTCTCGGCCCAGCCTGGAGGATCCCCTCCGAGCGCCTGGGCCTCATCGCGGAGGGTCCCCCGGGAGAACAAGAGGAGGGGGTCTGGGGGTAGGAGGGCGGGCTTCTCCCCAACAACCACCCGCCCCCTGCTCGGGGATAGGATTCCAGCTAGAACCAGTAGTATAGTCGTTTTACCCGAACCGTTGGGGCCGAGCAGCGCTACTATCTCTCCCCGCCCCGCCTCGAGGCTCGCGCCGCGGAGGGCCCACCTTGATGATCCAGGATACCTAGCCCAAACACCCTCCACCCTCACAACAGCCCCACCGCCCCGCTTAGCAGGGGGTGGCTTCATTGGCAGCGGCGGCCCCCTAGCACACCCCTCAGTTAAGCTTACCCTTACGGTATAGCACTTGTCCGCCATCTCATGTATTCTTTTATCATGGCTTGCCACCAGCAGGCCCAGCCCCCTCCTCCTCAGCTCCTCAAGTATTAGCTGGAGCGAGCGGGCGGAGGGCGGGTCTAGGTGGCTGCTGGGCTCGTCTAGTAGGAGGTACCTTGGATCTCCCGAGAGAACGCCTGCGAGCGCAGTCTTCACTAGCTCTCCAGTGGAGAGCCTGTGAACTGGTCTTCCCGCGAGCCTGGCTATGCCGAGGAGCATGAGCGCCCTCTGGGCTCTTTGGAGAACCTCGCCCCGACTAAGGCCCCAGAGGCTAGGTGTTAGGGCGGCCTCCGCGAACACCGTGGGTCCCACAACCTGTGCTACTGGATCCTGCTGGGTCCCCTGAAGGATCCTCCTTATAGCTCGGGGGTCCCTCAACGGATCCACTCCATCAACTAGTATGCGTCCCTCAACCCTGCCTGGGAGATAGTTCGGTATGATCCCCAGGAGGACTCTGAGTATGGTTGTCTTCCCTCCCCCGTTGGGGCCGGATAAGACTACGATACTACCAGGCTCCACGGTGAAGGAGGCGTGATCAACCACTATTCTGTCGTCGAGCCATACCCGGAGCCCCTCTACCTCAATCATAACCCGCCCGCCTGACCGCCGAAACCAGGGGTAGGGCTATGCTCGCCCCTATAAGGGCCTGGCCGAAGTTGACGGGTATCTCCGCGGCGGCGGAGACGCCGTAGCCTAGGACTATTGACTCGTATAGGAAGTAGCCCGTCACCATTAGGGTCCCTCCGAGGAGCATTCCTATGAGGGCTGATGAGTAGCGTGGGTCGCTCCTCAACACGACGTATATGATCCAGAGGCCCACGATCAGGCTCACCAATACCCAGGCCCAGAGGGGGATGTGGAATGAGACGCTCCTACCCCAAATCTCTAGAACCGTGTCGCCGCCATAGAGTGCTCCGTAGAGCACTGATCCCGCAGCCACTATTGATCCAGAGACTAGGAGGGAGAGGGGTAGGGCTAGCTTCCTCAGAGTCTCCCTGCTGAGCCGGGAGAGCCTGACATAGACTAGCCCGGTGAGGTATCCCTCCAGCCCCTTTATCACAAGGGTGCCAGGGGCGTAGTGGCTGTAGCCGAGATAGAGGTCTGCGAACGCACTCCCAATACCACCGGCTAGTCCACCTATAATCGGCCCGCCGAGGACTGCGCTCGTGTAAACCATGCTCTCTCCTAGATTGAAGTAGCCCTCAGTGATGGGGGTCGAGACGGAGATAAGGGTGGCGGCGAACACTAGGGCTGCATAGATCGAGGTATATACAACTATACGGATCCAGCTCCTCGTCTCCCCGCCCGTGTTCTCCCCGTTCGTCAATACCGTGATCCACCCCCATATCGGGGTGCATCAGCTGTTATCCCGTTTAATGTCCTATGCCTGCATAGTAAAAAGGGTTTCCTGGAGAATAATTTATGCCTGCCTCCTCTATCCGCCTCAATTAATTTCCCAGGGACTATCTCTGCGTCGCGAATAAGTTTATGATAATAATGAATATATTAACCAATATATATAAGCCCCGTATACGAGCCTAGACATGGATGAGAGAAATGCCGGTCTTAAAGTTAGGAGTGATAGCTTCGACGTTAGAGCTGCATGGCGATGAACCAGGAATGATGGGTGGTTGCTGTGGAGGTTTTATGGGGTTCGGGATGATTTTCTGGATAATATTCCTGGTATTGTTGGTGGTTTTAATTATAGCTTTGGTGAACCATGTATCCTCTCGCAACAATTACAGCGAGGTCGAAGAGTTGAGGGAGGAGGTCCGCCGCTTGAGGAAGGAGCTGCGTAGGCTGAAGGAGGAGGAAGAAGAATAGCCTTCTACTCGAGCCTCTAGAAGGGCTAATGGTACTTGTAATATTCGGGCTGGGAATAGTCTAGTCAATTTATATAATTTTATATTATGATGAACTAATAAAATATAAATACTCTAATTGAAAACGCACAGAGCTAGAGGTGTATACGAGCTTGTCCACGGAAAACCACGCCAGCGATAATTCATCCCAGCAGAGCGTCCAGGTCGATGAAACAAAGATGTGGTAGCTGATAGCGTGGGTCCTAGGCATTATAGGAGCGATAATAGCCTACGTAGCTGGCCCGAAGGATGACCCTAAGGTGAAGCACTGGATAAGGAACTCTATTGCCCTAACAATAATTTGGATCATAGGCGCGATATTCCAACCTATCCCAATAATAGGAGTAATAGGGTGGCTGATCGTGCTGGGGGCCTTGATCATATGGATTATAGGGATACTGAAGATACTCAATGGAGAATTATGGGAGCCTCCCGTAGTCTCCAGGATAGCAGTGATGATAAACATATAGAGGATCTCCTCCATAAGGGCAGATAATGTCTTTTTATTCTGCTGGATGCTAGTGGTAATGCTTGCTTACTCACATAATTATTCTATCCTAACTAGTTAAAAAATACTAACTTCTACTTAATAATTCCAGTCCCAGCATGTATCTTAAACGGTGCTTGCCGTGGCAGGGGAGGGGAACAGCCTGCTGGAGGAATACATGAAGATCGTATACGCTAGGAGGTCTGTCCGCAGGTATAAGCCTGTAAAGATCCCGATGGAGCATGTAAGGGTCATGATGGAGGCGGCGCAGAGGGCGCCTACAGACGCCGCCCTCCACCTCTGGAGCGCGGTGCATGTTAGGGATGATGAGAAGAAGTGGAGGATCGCGGAGCTTACCGGTCAAAGACATATAGGGGAGGCCAGCGACTTCTTCCTCTTCATCGCCGACCTCTATAGGCTGGAGAGGCTCCTCGAGTACCGTGGGGAAGAGATGGGGGACGTAGACCATGCACTCCTGCTCTTCGCCGCGATAGACGCGGGGTTAGCTGCTGAGAACCTAGCGCTAGCAGCGGTGAGCATGGGCTACGGGACCTGCTTCATTGGGGCCGTCCATAATGCCGCGGAGGAGATTATAGGCTTGCTGAAGTTGCCGAGGAAGACCTACCCTCTCTTCGGCCTTGTAGTGGGGGTCCCCAACGAGGAGCCTCCACTGAGGCCTAGGCTCCCACTAGAGACTCTCTTCCACAGCGAGGAATACCACGAGTACAGTGAGGATGAGTTGGCGGAGGCCTACGGGGTTATGGCCCCTATAACGAGGAGGGGAGACTACCTCCGGCTCCTAAAGAGATACGTTGGCAGGGGAGGATACTTCGAGGTGAGGAACAGGGAGCTTCCAAGACTACTAGAGAAGATGGGCTTTAAGCTATAGTATATGCGTGATTGTAATTACCGGTACTTATACTTTCATAGAAGACTCTTAGCGATCTAATCCACCGGATAATACGCTCCCCCCACACTCCATCCTCACCAAGAAAACTGCAGGTGCACATGAGATGATGAGGGGCAGCTGGCCTTACCACGAGAAGCCGCTGCTGGTCTTCTGGGAGACAACAAAAGCCTGCCTGCTAAAATGCGAGCACTGCAGGGCTGAGGCGATAACAGAGGCTCTTCCAGGCGAGCTCTCGACCGAGGAGGGTAAGAGGCTAATCGACATGGTCGCCGAGTTCGGCAGGCCGTCGCCAATACTCATCTTCACGGGCGGCGACCCCTTGATGAGGAGGGACATCTGGGTGCTCCTCGAATACGCCCGCGACAAGGGGGTTAGGAGTGCCATGGCTCCAAGCGTAACCCCCCTCCTAACAGAGGAGGCGATAGACCGTATCTCATCCATGGTTGGAGCCGTGAGCCTCAGCCTCGACAGCCCCTACCCGGAGGTACACGATGACATCCGGGGTATCGAGGGTACATGGGAGCGGACCGTCTGGGCGCTGAGGGAGTTTAAGAAGAGGAAGGTTAGGGTCCAGGTAAACACTGTTGTGATGAAGAAAACCGTCGAGGGGCTAGCGGATATGGTTAAGCTCCTCAGGGATCTCGGGATAACAACGTGGGAAGTCTTCTACCTAGTACCAGTGGGGAGAGGGGAGAGGAGCCAGGACCTGACACCTAGCGAGTGGGAGGATGTCAGCCACTTCCTCTACGAGGCCAGCAGGTACGGGGTGAGGATAAGGACTACGGAGGGGCCAATATTTAGGAGGGCTGCCCTTACAAGGAGATACTATGAGGCTAAAGACAGGCTGGCTGAGATTGACGAGCATCTCGGCCCCCTCTACCATAGGCTCATGGAGAGGCTTAGGGAGCTCCTCGGCGACCCCGAGGGTCCCCCGCTTGCCCACACCACTGGAACGATGGATGGGAGGGGAGTGGTATTCATCTCATATAATGGCAGCGTTTACCCGAGCGGATTCCTCCCCCTCTCCGCGGGGAACATTAGGCATAGGAGCCTAGTCGAGATTTATAGGAGAAGCCTCCTCTTCTCCAGCCTACGTGAGAGGCTTAAGGGTAAGTGTGGGAGGTGCGAGTTCCGCGATATATGCGGGGGCAGCAGGGCCAGGGCATTCTCCTACACAGGGGACCCCCTCGCAGAGGACCCCTCCTGCCTCTACGAGCCTGGTAGCCTTCCTATGGAGGTGTTAGAAGGAGTTGGCAGGTAGCGTGGTAGACGAGGTATCCCTATCCGGGTTTGAAAAGGACCTCCTCATGGAGCTCCAGTACAGGTTCCCCAGAAGCCATCGCCCCTTCCACGTTGTAGCTGAGAGGCTTGGGGCGAGCGTAGACGAGGTCGTCGAAGCACTGGCTAAGCTGAGGAGGGAGAAGAAGCTGAAGAGGATAGGCTACTATGTCAACTATAGGAGTAAGGGGTTGAAGGCCGCCCTCATCGCCTACCGCAGCGAGGGCAAGATTGGGGAACTGGCAGCCATCTACCAGAGGGACCCCCACGCCACCCACGTCTACCTCCGTGACCACCCGGTTTACGATGTATGGGTTGTTACTAAGAGGCCCACTATGGAAGAGCTGGTCGCCCACGCCAAGAGCGTGTCGGAGCAGCTTGGCATCGACTACGTCATATTATACAGTGTGAGAACCTACAAGCTGAGCGTGAAGTACGACCTCTACAAGGGGATCTCGTGGGCCGGCGAATACAGCTATGTGAACCCAAACCCTCCCAGCTCGCTCGAATATGGGGTGGAGCCTGGAAAGCTCAACCTCTTCAAGTCACTAGAGCTCTCAGCAAACCCCTACTCGAGGATCGCTCAGAGCCTGGGAGTGAGCGAGGAGGAGGCAGCGGCTCTAGCGTGGAGACTGTTGGAGGCAGGTATCCTGGGGGACCCCGGCGCGGCCCTAGACGGTCACAGGGTGGGATTTGTGGAGAACGCTATGGTTGTAATGGAGCCGGCTGGCGTCGAGGAGAGGCTCTGCGAGTGCGTATCGAGCCTACCATTCGCGACCCACGTGGTTCAGAGGGCGAGCATACCGGCTGGGAAGTGGAAGCACACCTGCTACTTCATGGTCCACGCCGTGAACAGGAGGCTGATGGAAGAGGTGATCTCCGAGGCGGTAGAGAGGTGTGGTCCCAAGAGCTACCATGTGATCAGGAGTATTGAGGACCTCAAGCCTGGGGTGGTGAGGTGAGAGGGCCGTGATCCCCCTATCAGTTATGGCGACGGGGAAGGGTACTGTCTCTACTAGGATAAAGGGTAGGTATCATAGGGGCAGGCCGAGCAGGTTCACCAGCCTGCTCAGGCCGGTGGTATTCTGGAACGTCACATACAAGTGCAACCTGCACTGCGAGCACTGCTACATAAACGCGGGGCCCAACCCTGGCCTCTCGGAGCTGAGCATCGAGGAGACTATGAGGATAGCGAGGGAGATAGTTGAGCAGGGGATCCCGCTGGTAGTCTTCACGGGAGGAGAGCCCCTTATAAGCGAGAAGTTCTGGAAGCCCCTCGAATACTTCCACAGCATGGGAAGGCCGAAGACGAGCGTCTCAACAAACGGGACCCTCATAGACGAGAAGAACGCTGAGAGGCTCGCCAGGCTCGGAGTCTCCTATGTGGGGATAAGCCTCGACAGCCTCGACCCAGAGGTTCACGACAAGTTCAGGGGCGTCAAGGGCGCTTGGGAGGCGGCGGTGCGTGGAATGAAGAACTCCGTCGCAGCAGGCCTCCCCACAGGATTAAGGGTGACCGCGACCAGGTGGAACACGGAGGAGGTCCCCAGAATGATCGATTTCGCCGCCGAGCTGGGCCTTCAGAGGGTTAGCGTTTACCTACTAGACACTATAGGGAGGGGTAGGGAGCTGGTAGAGGACCTGCCGAGCCACGAGCAGCTGAAGAGCATGATCGACGCCCTGGTAGAGAAGGCCCGGGAGTACGAGGGCGCTTTGGAGATACTATTGGTGAGGATGAACTTCGCAGGCATCTACCTAGCAGATATACTCTCGAAGACTAAGAAGGAGTTCCAAGAATACCTGGAGCTTGTGGGGGCACAGGGGGACTGTGGTAGGAAGACTGTAAGCATATACCCCGACGGCACTGTGAGGCCGTGCCAGTTCATAGACTACGTGGTGGTAGGAGACCTCCGCAGGCAGAGGCTCAGCGAGATACTGACCCCGGAAAACCCGAAGCTGAAGCCGTTCTTCAACATTCCATCGAGGTTGAGGGGGCCGAAGTGCTCATCCTGCCCCGTAAAGGAGGTCTGTGGAGGAGGCAGCAGGAATAGGGCGCTGGTGGTGAACGGGGACTTCTGGGGCGATGACCCGTCATGCTTCATAGACACATGGGCTTTGGGGAGGAAGTGGTATGGAGGCTGAATGGCTCCCCTTCTACATAAACCCCCGAGGCCTCAAAGCAGTGGTGTTCGGAGGGGGTGGAGTAGCGTCTCGGAGGGCTCGAATGCTAGCTGAAGCGGGGGCGAGGGTGAGGGTATACGCTCTAGACTTCACCCCCGAGCTCACTGAGCTAGCGGAGAAGGGACTGGTGGAGATAGAAAGAGTTGACTTGAGGGACGCCAATATAGGCGAGCTTATTGGAGACGCGGTTATCGTGGTCATAGCAGTAAGTGATAAGGGTCTAGCAGAGAGGATAGCGGGGGAGGCTTTAAAGAGGGGGATCCTAGTCAACAACGCCGTCGAGGCGCGGAAGGGCAACATGATAGTCCCCTACCGCGGCCGGACCAGCTACGGGCTCCACATAGCAGCCACCAGCCTGGGCGAGACGGGTGTTGGTGCTAGGAGGGCGCTGGAGAGAATCCTCCAGGTCCTTGAGAGGGACCCCTACTACAGGACCCTCTATAGGGCTATGGCTAGGCTGAAGAGGTACTTGAAGGAGAACGTGGCGGATCCAAGGGCTAGATTTAAGGCTAACCTCGCCGCCGACGCTGACCCAGAGGTTCACAGGCTCGCTGGGGAGGGCGATGAGGAGGGTGCATATAATAGGGCTCTAGCCGCAGCGCTGGAATCCATCAAGGACCCCCGTGATCCAGGAGGCGACTAGATCCATGCTGCCCTCTAGAATAGAGGGCAGCCTAGTACAGCCCTGCCCGTCTAGGATCTCGGTGAGCTTGCTGGGAGCCATTACGAGGGGAGCATACACTCTATTATCAGCGCACTCGACCCGCCCACCATACTCGTAGGGCGTGGACTCAACCTCTACCCCGAGCAGGTTTGAGAGCCTCCTAGCGAGGCGTCTGGCGGCCTCCTCCCTCTCCCTCAGCCTCCTCCTAGACGCATAGTATATGAGTGTAACCCCTCTCCCCCTCCCCCGCCGGGTAGCCCTGTGTAGTGGCGTAGGATGTGCTCGATAACCACTGCCTCGTTCAGAGGGCCAACAACGCGGTCACCGAACCTTTCTGCAACCGTCTCATGGTGGCCTCCGCTGAAAACGAATAGGCTAACGACCAGGTCTGGAGAAGCATTGTAGCCTTCGAGTGAGTCTACGTCGACATGGTTTACTCTAGCGTCCAGGAGGCTTGAGAGGAGCCTCGTGAGCCCCTCATAAGCCTCGCCCGCATCCACCCGCACAGGCCTATGATGAACTATTAGCAGCTCCCTCAACTCATACTCCCCACACCATCCATTGCTGCAGAGGGATACCCGTCTTCGTACTTACAAGTAATTACTGCATCGAAGCCGCTATGCAGGCGAAAATACTATGGTGGATATCCCCCGCACCAGCCCAACCCTTGTCTAGGAGGCTGAGGGTTGGAGGAGTTAACAATAGAACCATTCGATAGTATAGCTGTAGTATACGCTTCACACAAAGAGGCCCCCCTGGACGTGATAGGAAGACTATCACAGGCTAGGGAGGAGGTCTACAGGCTGAGGAGGCTGGTTAAGGGGCTGGTAGTACTCTCCACCTGCAACAGGTTCGAGGTATACTTGGATGGAGCAACACCCAGTGCCGTCGAGGAGGTTGCGGAGATATTCAGGAGGTACGGGGTGGAGCCAGGAATAGCCTGGGGTAGGGAGGCTGTCGAGAGGATACTCAGGATAGCCTCCGGGCTAGAGAGCAGGATCATCGGTGAGCCCGAGATCCTAGGCCAGGTTAGGAGAGCCTGGAGCAATGCCAGGGAAAAAGGCTACACCAGCCCCCTCCTAGACTCGATATTCCACCAGGCGGTGGTGACTGGTAAGAAGGTGAGGGCCCAGACCGGGATATCTAGGGGCCACGCCAGCTACGCCTCGGCAGCAGTTCACCTTGTAGCCAAGAAGCTGGGGGGACTCGATGGTAAGAGGGTGGTGGTTGTTGGAGCGGGGGACGCTGGATTGGGGGTCCTCCGCATACTCTGCAGTATGCATAGGCCTGGCGAGGTAGTAGTCTATACGAGGGACCCGGGGAGGGCTCGGGGAAGTGTTGATGCAGCCTGCCCCGGTGCAGATGTGAGGGAGAGGTCGAGGCTTGGGGGTGATAGGGGGTTTGACGCCGCCTTCATAGCAGTCGATGACCCAGACACGCTGAGTGTTGAGTCGGATATAGCGCGGATAGTGGTCGACCTCTCAGTCCCACCAGCCTTGAGGGGAGTGAACGTCTACGGTCTCACTGATTTGGAGGAGGAGATTAAGGGTGTTATTGAGGAGAGGAGGAAGTGGATGGGGGAGGCCCTGGAAATAATCAGGGGAGACCTCGCCCGCCTCGAAGAGAGGGTCAGGCAGAGGAATGTTTCCAGGATCCTCAAGCTCCTCGTGGAATACGCAGACCACCTTGCCAGGGTCGAGTCCGGGAAGGTGAACGGTTGCAGGGACCCCTACCTGGTTCTCTCCTCATTTTCCAAGAAGCTCCTCCACCCTCTCATGGTGAGCCTCCGGCAGACCGCTTCCCAAGCCTGGAGGCTCGATGAATTCATACGTGTACTAGAAGAGTCGTATTCTAGAAGGATAAGGGGTGATGTGGGTGACGGGCATAACTAGCCTGCCAGGATACCCTGTCTCTAGGCCTAGGAGGCTCCGCCTCCTCCCAGGGCTAAGGGATCTAGTCGCCGAGGCGGGCCTCGAGCCCAGGTCTCTCATGCTCCCAGTATTCGTCTCGGAGAGGGTTGCGAAGCCTGTTGAGATCGAGAGTCTACCGGGCCACTACTACTACCCCCCAAGGAGCCAGGAGCTGGTGAAGCTTATACAGGAGGCCCTAGATCTTGGTGTGAGGAGCTTCCTCCTCTTCGGCTATCCCAGGCAGAAGGATGAGGAGGCGTCCAGGGCCCATGCCCGCGACGGTCCAGTGCAGGAAGCGATTAGGAGTATAAGGAGGGAGCTTGGATACGAGCCGGTGATCGCGACAGACCTCTGCATATGCAACTACCACAGCAGCGGCCACTGCGGGCTGCCAGGGAAGTGCAGGTTCGGGGACTGTATCGACAACGACTCAACCCTAGAATTGTACAGGAGGATCGCTGTGAGCCAGGCTGAGGCTGGAGCAGACATTATAGCGCCTAGCGGGATGATGGACGGTCAAGTCAAGGCTATAAGGGAGGCCCTCGACGATAACGGCTACTGGGACACCGCCATCATGGCCTACAGCGCCAAGTATGCTAGCAACTTCTACGGGCCCTTCAGGGAGGTATTGGACTCTGCGCCCAAGTGGGGAGATAGGAGGTCCTACCAGGCCGATCCCCGTAACGCCCGGGACGCCCTGGTGGAGGTGGCACTCGACCTCCAGGAGGGAGCGGATATCGTGATGGTTAAGCCGGCCCTAGCATACCTCGACATAATACGCCTGGTGAAGGAGCGGTTCCCATACGCTCCCCTAGCAGCGTATAATGTGAGTGGAGAGTACATGATGGTCGAGCTAATGGCGAGGCACGGATACGCTGATAGGAGGAGCCTCATGATGGAGGTCCTCTACGCTATAAAGAGGGCTGGAGCCGATATAGTGATCACCTACCACGCCCTAGAAGCGGCGAGGCTGGTGAAGGGGCAGTGACTGGGGACCCCGAGAGGATATTGATGGAGGCATCCCGCTACCTAGTGGGCGGGGTGAACAGCCCGGTTAGAGCATTCTACAAGCCACTCCCCCTCGTAGTGGCGAGGGGGGAGGGACCCTACATCTATGACGTAGCAGGGAGGAGGCTGCTCGACCACGTGCTCGGCTATGGGCCACTAATACTCGGCCACAGGCACCCCGCGGTACTGGAGAGGGTTAGGAGCACCCTTGAGAACGGCTGGCTGTACGGCGCCCTAACAATTGATGAGGTGAGGCTTGCCGAGAAGATACTCCACCACATCTACCCCGGGGGGCTCATAAGGTTTGTTAACAGCGGGACCGAGGCTACAATGCTCGCCATCCGGCTTGCGCGGGGCTTCACGGGCCGGGATAAGATCGTTAAATTTGAAGGCTGCTACCACGGCGCCCACGACCATGTCCTGGTGAAGGCTGGGAGCGCTGCGAGCCACCTGGGGGTTCCAACAAGCAAGGGGGTCCCACAGGCTGTAACCGGGCTCACATTAGTGGCTAAATACAATGATCCAGAGGGGCTAGAACAAGTATTCAGGGAGCATGGAGACGATATCGCCGCGGTTATCGTTGAGCCGGTTATAGGGAATTATGGAGTAATACCCCCCAGGAAGGAGTTCCTCCAAGCCCTCACGAGCCTTACGAGAGAGTATGGGAGCATCCTCATATTCGATGAAGTCATCACGGGCTTCCGCCTAAGCCTCGGGGGCGCGCAGGAGTATTATGGGATAAGAGCAGACCTGGTGACCCTCGGCAAGATCATAGGCGGGGGCTTCCCCATAGGAGCAGTAGCCGGCAGGAGGGAGATAATGGAGCTCCTAACCCCTAAGGGACCCGTCTTCAACGCTGGAACATTCAACGGCCACCCTGTATCTATGGCGGCGGGCATAGCAACAATAGAGACGCTGGAGAAGGAGGGCCTTAACCGAGCGTCGAGGGCTGCGAGGGCGTTGGAGGAGGTGATCTCCGACACCCTCCGGCGCAGGGTAGGCGACTACACGGTTAACAGGGTTGAATCCATGCTCCAATTCTACATAGGCGTCGACCGGGTGGAGACCCCATTAGACGTTGCACGAGCCGACAAGGATGCCTACTTGAAGATCCACGAGGAGCTTTCTAGGAACGGGGTTCTCATAGCCCCGAGCCAGATGGAGGCCCTCTTCACGAGCATCGTCCACGGCGACGCGGAGATAGAGCTGTTCCAGGAGGCCTTCGAAAAAGCCGTTGAGAGGGTGGCCAGGGATTGAGGATAAGGGTGGCGGCGAGGCCTTCCCGCCTCAGCCTCCGCCAGGTAGAGATCATTATGGAGTACATCTCCACAAGGCTGGGCGGAGTCAGCTACGAGGTGGTGAAGACCCAAACCCGGGGGGACAGGGAGAGGGATAAGCCCCTACACGAGATCGGGGGCAAGGGCCTCTTTGAGAGGGAGGTAGACAAGCTAGTCCTAGAGGGTAGAGCGGACGCCTCCATACACAGCCTGAAAGACCTGCCCAGCCAGCTACCCAACGGGCTAACGATAGTCGCAGTCTCACCCAGGGGGCCACGGGAGGACTCGCTCATACCAAGGAGGGGGAGGCCCGCCGTCGCCCCGGAGAAGCTGCCCAGCGGAACCGTAGTGGCAGCGGGGTCTCCGAGGCGCAAGTACGAGCTCCTCCACGTTAACCCCAGGGTTGAGACAACCTGGATCCGTGGCAACATAGACACGAGGCTGAGGAGGCTGGACGAGGGGAGAGCAGACTACCTGATCACTGCTGAGGCCGGCCTTGTAAGGCTAGGTATAGGGAGGCAGAGAGTAGTTCTGCCAGTGAAGCCCTTCACGCCGGCACCCGGCCAGGGGATCATAGCCCTGGTTGCTCCGAGCGAGTCTAGTACTGCAAGGCTCCTCTCAAAAGCGACTCATAAGCCTACGCATATGGAGATGCTCGCCGAGCGAGCCTTCCTCGAGGCACTCCAAGCCGGGTGCGCGAAGCCTGTGGGGGGAGTATCTTTCTATAAGGATGGACGGTTGAGGTTCATCGCCGCCTCATTCTCCGGTGATGGGAGGGCGGAGTGGATCACTGTGGAGGGGAGGGACCCTTTGGAGGTGGGTGCTCGTGCCGCGGAGGAGGTCAAGCGGCTCCCATGGTGGTAGAGTAATCCTTGTTGGTGCTGGCCCCGGGGATCCGGAGCTTATAACGGTGAAGGGACTCAAAGCCCTCAGGGAGGCTGACGTTATCGTCTATGATAGGCTGGTATCCCAGGAGCTTCTAAAGCATGCATCGAGGGACGCCGAGCTCATATACGCTGGGAAGGCTCCTGGCAGGCACACGCTATCCCAGGAGGAGATAAACGAGATCCTCGTCGACCGGGCGTCTAGAGGCTACACTGTGGTGAGGCTAAAGGGGGGAGACCCCCTCACCTACGGCAGGGGTGAGGAGGAGTGCCTACACGTAACCCTACACGGGATACCCTGCACAGTGGTCCCCGGGGTTCCAAGCTATACGGGGGCGAGCGCTGAATACCTCATCCCTCTAGGGGCTAGAGGGTATAGTAGAGCATTTACAGTCGCTACAGGGACAATAGCTGGGGATAAACCCCTAGACGTGGAGAAGACCGCGAGGATAATCGAGGCTAGCGATACAGTCGTGTTCCTAATGGCTGCCCGGAGGGCTAGGAGCATACTCGAGCTGGCGGTGAAGGTTAGGGGGCCAGGAGACTACGCTGCTGTAGTAGAGAAGGCTACTCTACCTGGCTCCAACGCGGTAATCGGGAGGATAGGCGACCTGCTGTCACGGGGCATAGAGCTGGCTCCCCCAGCAATCCTATACATTGGAGGCGGTGTCAGGTGGAGGGCGGAGAAGCTAGGTGTAGAGCCCTAGTATTCGGCCCGGATAAGCCGCCAGATCGCCTCGGACCCTGCAGGGTCGAGTGGCACCCAGTGCTATCGCCTGAGCCCATCCCCGGCTCCGCGGGGGCCCTCATAGCTTTAGGTGGCTGGGTGGACAGCGTAGCCTTCACGAGCCCCAGGGCTCCCAGGTTCCTCTACAAGGACGCAGTAGAGTCTGGATTACTGGAAGAGCTGCTTGACTTGGTGGGGAGGGTTAGAGTCTACGCGATAGGCCCTAGGACTAGGGACGCTGTTGCCTTAACCCTAGGCGTCGAGCCACTGCTCCCCCCGAGGTACCGTGGGGAGGATCTCGCCCGCCTCATAGCCATGGATGGTATGAGGAGGGTTGTGGGGGTTCGCTCTCCCGATGCTCTAAGGGATCTCCCAAGGATCCTGGCCGAGTCCCGAGTCTCATACGTTGAAGTATACTCATATATGGTTAGACCGTGTATGGAGTGCCTTAGGGGTGTTGAGGCCTCTCCCACTGACTACATAATTGCTACAAGCCCTATGATCGCGAGGCTATTAGCAAGGAGGGGGTTGAGGGGGAGGTATGTTGCTATTGGGCCAAGTACTGCTGAAACACTAAAAGGCTACGGTTTGCAACCCCATTGCATCCCAGGAGAGTATACCCTGGCCGGGGTAGCGGAGTGTTTAACGAGGCTAGAAGGCGGTGAGTGATGGAAATAGATGTTAGGAGAGTACAGAGGGTTGGAACTAGCAGCCTTGTTGTGACATTGCCGAAGGAGTGGGCGAGGAGGCATAACCTGGCCCCAGGCTCTCAGGTCATGCTCGTCGATGAAGGGGACAGTATCAAGATCATGCCGGTCTCAAGGACTAAGGACGCTGCTATGGAACTAGATCTCTCTAAGCTGCCGGAAAAGCTTGCAGTATCTACGCCCCTTTGCATATACCTCTCACCCGCCAGCGAAGCCGAGGTGGCGTTTCCATCAAGGAAGGCCCTTGGTGATGCTAAGAAGAGGTCGCTTAACCTCATGGGTCTACAGATCTTCGACACTCCCGAAGGTGAGAAGGCTAGGATCGAGGTACTCCTGGATCCCTCCAGGATCGACCTCTCAAAGCTTTTGAAGACGCTTACTGTGAGCGTGAGGGAGACTGTGGACCTCCTCGTAAAAGTCCTCCGTGGAGAGGGGGACGGGGTCGAGGAGAAGGTTGAGCTCGTCCGGACCCAGTTCCTGAGGACCCATTATATTGTACTAAGATATCTGGCTGCAAAGTATACCAGGAAGGGGGGTCTAGAGAACTATCAGGTAACCCTTTCCACCAGCTATGCTGGCTTCGCGATCGACCTCCTCCAGGAGCTTATACTTACAACAAAGAGGCTCGCCCTCAACGGTGTTGACGGCGAGGATCTAGAGGCCCTCATTAATATAGCAAGAGGGATAGAGGTCTCCGGAGACCTGCTCTTCAGGACACTAGCCAACCCCAGTGTTAAGAGGCTCGTAGAGCTGCAAGGGGAGCTCATGAAGACTAGGGCGCTCTCAGAGCAGTTAATGCTCGGCGCGAAGAGCAAGGCTGCGGCCGTGATAGCAGGGAAGCTCCACGATATAACTAGGCTCATGATAATCTCATCCTACGTGGCAGTATGCAGGGTTATAGCGGGCCTCGCCTCTAATAAGAAGTAGGCCCGGCTCCCCCGGATCGAGACGATCTTGTACAAGACCAGCATTGTAATAATCAATATCCCCGATGCTGTGAACGGCAAAACCCCCATAGCGGGGTGAGATCTCGTAGAGGGCACCCGCTACTAGGGGCCAGTCTTCACTCCTATGCTCGACGCCTAGAGCTAGAGAGGAAGCCGCTGCCACTATGAGGACCCGGGAGCTACTATTATCATTTACACTCTCAACCCTCCTGGCCGAAGCAGTCTCCCCTCTAGAAATCCTAGCCTCCAGCATAGTGCTTGGAGCAGACTACAACGTGAGCTTGCCGGCAACGCTCGCAACAATGCTCCATAATAATCATAGGAGCCTCTCTACTATAGGATCAGGCCTCCTCCTAGCCCCCCGGCTAGGAGCCAGGAGGCGGCGATGGCAATAGTAAACTAAATTCCTTCTCCCAGAGAGCATAAGGCCGTTCTCAAACATCTACCCCCTCTCGATCACTATTGACGCGGTAATAGCCACGTTGCTAGTATACGGTGTTGGGCTTGTCGTATTCGATTAGCTTGTTTCGAGGGCGGTCGAGGATTAATTATGGATAGGGATTGGTGGGGCCGCGGGGATTTGAACCCCGGACCACGGGGGCCCAAGCCCCGCATCCTAGCCAGGCTAGACGACGGCCCCCCGCATCCTCCAAGACACTAGATACTCGTGGGGAGGGGGTAAAAAGGTGAAGGGGTGGGTTTAGCAGTCTCTGCACGTTGTATGAGGAGATTTACCTCGCAACCACGAGTGCTACGATGGCAATTATCACTAGCACTATTATTATGGCTATTATGATCTGGATAGTGTTACTACTCTCTCCTCCGGCCGCAGGGGTGGTAGTTTGCGCCTGGCTTGTCGTAGCTTGTGTAGTGGGGCTTGTTGTGCCTGGAGCTGTGGTTGTTGTCGAGTGTGTGGTTTGAGTCGTTGTTGTTGGTGGCGTGGGCCCTGCTAGTGTTATGGTTATGCTTTTTGTTGTGGTATGACCCGCGAAATCCTCTGCGGTAACCGTTATGGTAGCATTAGCCTGAACATTGGATATTACCTGGAACTGTGCTAGATAGGTGTTTCCGCCATAAGGTGTGAACTTGAATACCTTTACCTCGCCCGCTGAGGCTGTTATGTTCGCTGTAACTTTGCTTACTCCCCAGGAGTTGTCGTCCACGTTCACGTATAGCTTTACGGTCTTGTTAACTGACGGTTGCTTTGGTAATATGGTCTTGAACTCCACCTGGGGGGCGTCGTTGTCTTCCTCAGTATATAATGCAAGTTTGAGTACTGAGTTATGGGGTAAGTTGATATGGAGTGCTATGAAGGTTCTGTTCAACTCGTCTACCCTGAGCTGGTCTACGATCTCGGCGCTAGCCCCTGTTGAGTCGAGCAGCTTTAAGTTCACCTGGTAGCCGGAGGGCCAGGGCAGGGCTAGTATAATGGTCCTGTTAACGTCAAAGTAGGGTAGGTTGTTGACTAGTTTAAGGATGAGGGCTTTCTTACCCTCTATGAGTTCACCGTAGTATGTTGTATTATCGAATATCTTCTGGTTCCAGTTCCTCGAGTATTGAGGTAGAGTATTGGGTATGGAGTTGAACGTGTCGCGGACGGACTGGTTCTTGTAGCCTACAAACCACGGCGGGGATAGCGGGTATGAGATATTTCCACTGGTAAGGTTGAGGGTGAATACTTGGAATCCCTGGTACATTCCTGAGCTCTGGGATAGAGTTGTAGTCGTCTGGAAGAGTGTGGTAGTGTTCGTTCTCGATGAGTGGAATTTGACATACATGTCATGGTGTATGTGGCCGGCTAGGACAAGGGTTACATTGTAGTCTTCGCATAGCTTGAGGAAGTACCTGGTTGCAGTCAGGTTCTCACCCCAGTAGTAGCTCACAATGCTGTTGCTGTTCTCATGCGGGTTGGTTAGGAGAGAGGTATTCTCCTGGCTGTTGAAGGTTATTTCTCCCTGATAGTAGAAGACAGGGTGGTGTATCATCACGATCTTGTATGGTATGTCACTGTACTTCTCTAGTATGCTCTTGAGCACTTGAAGCTGTGTCCAGTTGGCGTAGCCATCCTCACCGGTGTCGACGTATGCTATAAGAAGTGTCCCTGGTATGACTGTGTAGGCGACGTCCTTCTCATAGTAATTTATGAAGTTCTTTATGGGCCAGTCATGGTTGCCCGGGTTGAGGACTTCTGGAATAGGATAGGCCAGCATGTACCTGTAAGCGAGGCTTGCCAAGTACTGGGAGGAAGACGCAGTGTCTGCCTCGTCTCCAGTATTAAGGATCATGTCCACTCCTGCTAGCTGGCTGAATAGGAAGCCTGCAGCCCTCTTATAGTCTCCGATGGTAGGGTTAGGCTCACCAGCCCCGAAGTGGACGTCAGTTATGTGGAGGAAGCGCAGTAATCCGTTGAATTGGCTGGGGGAGGTTATCACCCAGATGCTCCTAGCAGATACGAGCGTCTTACCCGACTCTGTATTCAGTATAAGGTCGTAGAGTCCGCCCTTGACACCCGAGGGAATTGTGAGGTTATATGAGGACTCGTTTATTCTCGCTACTGGAAGGTCGGCTGTCGCTTCGACAAGTTTACCATTTTCGAGGTAGATTGCTAGTATCTTAGCAGAGGTTATATTCTCCGTAGTATACCTGCTCTTCAAGGTAATCGTTACCGTCCCACCAGGGGTTACGATAGCGGGGAGTCCTGGGCCAATGTTTAGGAGGGGGTTGGGGATGCCTGCTTGATTGATGTTAGGAAGAACGCCGTTGTCTTGCCCGCTTGCTGTTGCAAGGTATGCGGTGGGGGCTACCAGGAGAGCTGTTAGGAGGAGTAGAGCTAGGAGCTTTTTATGCTCTCCTGCGTGAATCATCTGGATCCCTCGCGTATTTGACTGTTGGGCGACGGGTTTAAAAACTTATATATGATAATTAAAAAGAGGGAAAAAGTGTATTGTTTTTACTTGCGTAGGAAGTATACCGCTCCAGCTATTATTATTAGTATTAGTATGATTGAGCCTATTATAAGCCCGGTGTTACCGCCCCCACCTGCCTGCGTAGTGGTGGTTGCGGCTGGCGTGGTGGTAGTAGCGGCGCCTCCCGTAGTGGTTGTTGTAGTCGTCGCAGGGCTGGTGGTGGTTGTTGTTGTGGTTGTAGTTGTTCTGAGTTGTTGTAGTGGTTGTTGTGGTTGTAGTTGTTGTGGTTCCGGGGGCGGATGCAAACTCTGTTACGAGGGTCTGGAACCACTTGATCATGTTGGTCACGAACTTGGGTCCATCAAGCTGTACTCCATGGTATTCGGGGGACCAGGTGGGCTCGTAGTCTCCGTAGGGAGACTCTCCGCTTACAACTATTAGATTGTGGGTGTCGTTGTGGAACTCTGCTGCTATGAATACGAAGGTGAAGTTTCCGGCACCCTTACCGTAGAATAGCGGACTATATACTAGTGGGTCCGGTGGGTTGTTGTCGCCGATGTAGCTGGTGTTGTAGCTCCAAGCTATCCTGACGAGGCCGGGGAAAGTCTCGTTTACAATATCGTGTGGGTTCCCCTGCTCATCGACCCATATGACCGGGGCGGGACCGTGGCCTAGTATAGGCTTGGTGATCCCCTCCTTTATTATGTCAGTGTGGAGGTAGGGTACGTTGTCTGGGTCAACATGGGTTAGGACCCTGTAGAACGCCCCTGCGTTGTGTATGTCGTCGTAGAAGCTCGCGTACTCCACCCTGAGCTTCGCCCCGATATACTCGAGCAGATTGTTCACATACACCTGGGTAGCGTTTCCGCTGCCATAGTCGCTGTCGCCGGCCACCCAGAGGACCTTGTCTCCCTGGGCAAGCCACTGTACAATAGCGTCCATCTCGTCGGTGGAGAATGCGATTGTTGGCTGGCCTATTATGAAGACGTCCACGTTCTTGAGGGTGTCGAGGGTTATTGGGCTAGCGTTTATCACCACCCAGTTGACGAAGGTTATATTGCCCATTATATAGTCGAGATACTTATCGCTCTCCCCATGGGAAAGGTCGACAGCCACCGTTATCGTGTTATTCGACTCTGCCAGCGCAGGGTGAGCGGTTGTGAACGCGAAGGGGGATATGAGGAATACGGCTAGGAGCATGAGCCCCCAAGCAACTCTCGTGTATTTCACCATATTCCACCCAGATCGGCTTTCTCGCGTAAACGGGTCTGAGACTCCTGCTTTAAAGGATTTAGCTGGGTTCCCTCTATGATATCTGGGAGAGAATGGGATTACCCATTAAACCACATAAACACCATTCATTGCAAGCAGTAATACTATCGCCATAAATGATAGGATGCTGACCGGCGAGAGTGAATCCTTATTTTTATACGTGTGGGACTCGGATTACTTGAGGGAATGAATGTTGGTGGGAACCAGGCTAGTTGCCCTCATGTTGATCGCTCTCATAGCAGCTCCTGTCACCCTCGCCATCCTCCCTCAAGCACAGCAGGAGCAGTGGCCTTGGGGGAATGCACAGGAGCCCTTCCCATGGCTCAACTATCTTAAGAGCCTACCCCACGAGGATGGAGTAACATTGATAATTATTACAAGGCACGAGTCAACCATACTAGAGAAGACGAGAGAGAAGTTCCTAAACTCTCCGGTTGCAAAGGAGCTTGGTATTAAGAACATACAGTTTGTACAGGCGGGTCCAGCCCAGTGGGAGACATACATTAAGAAGGGGATAGAGAGAGGGAGACCTATAGACGTAGCTTGGAGAGGAGGCCCAACCCTATTCAACTATATTGACAGCCTAGGATACCTAGAGCCTCTAAACACGACGGCTCACCCAGAATACCAGGCTATAATGTATGAGATGACAAAGATACCCAAGGAGATAGCTGGAGTCCCAACGTACCTTAAGGGCAGTGATGGGCTAATCCACTGGATCGGAGCCGCGATTAGCAGCTTCGGGATAACGGTGAACCACAAGGTACTGGAACAGTACAATCTCCCCACGCCTAAGACATGGGATAACCTAACCAACCCCATATTCGCCAAAGAGCTCCCCACCACCCCCCTCGTAGGGGTGGCAGACCCGACTATGAGCACCAGTAATACAAGGATGTACGAGATCGTCCTCCAGGGCTACGGTTGGGATGAGGGCTGGAAGATACTAACCCTGATGGCGGCTAACTCCAAGATCTACGACTCGAGCAGCGGTGTTAGGGATGCTGTCATAAGGGGCGAGATAGCCGCTGGGATAACTATTGACTTCTACGGCTATACAGCAATGCACCAGAACCCAGACTGCGAGTACATCCTGCCACAGGGCCTCACCATTGTAAACGCTGACCCAATAGCGATAATCAAGGGGACAAACCACCCGGTCCAGGCGGCGGCTTTCGTTGCATGGGTCCTCAGCCAGTACGGTGGCCAGCAGATATGGCTTGACCCCGACGTGAACAGGCTACCCATTAACCCAAGCGTATTCAACACAACCCTGGGCCAGCAGAGGAATGACCTCCTACAAGCTTATCAGACCGCAATCAACTCGCCTAGCATCGAGTTCAACGAGACGCTCGCAGGCCTAACTGAGAGGCCAATGCAGTTCTACTTCAAGGCCACACTCGTTAACGCACACGACGACCTACAGCAGGCATGGGCTGCGATCGCGAAGGCATACCTTGACGGGAAGATAACTAAGGACCAGTTCAACCAGCTAGTCGAAAAGCTCACTGAGCCCTTCAAGTTCAAGGACCCGGTAACTGGCCAGGAGGTCACATTCACTAAGGAATACGCTATAAAGATAAGCAAGAACATAAGCGATCCAGCAGTATACCAGGCTCTAATGCAGGAGTGGGAGGACGGAGCTAGACAGCGCTACCAGGAAGCCTACCAGCTCCTCCAGCAGATGCTCCAGGGTGGACAGGCAACCACCACCGCGACAGGCACAGTCAGCGTCACAACCAGCACCGCGGCAACCGCTGCTGAGAAGGGGACGAGCGCCACCACGTGGGCGGCCGCTGTAATCGTCATTATCATAATAATAGGTATAGCATATTATATCCTTAAGAAGTAGGGTCTAACCGGGGAGCCTCCACAATTCCCCCTTTTTATTAACCCATCCATTCTACGAGTCCATCTAGGAGTCCACGCTTCCCCTCATTGGATGCTGGAGGATAAGGGTCATGGGCCAGGACAGCGTTGAACCCCGCTACAAGCCCAGGCACCTATTCCTAGCAGGATTAGCAGGTGCACTAGCCTACTATCTACTAGTTGAGCTCTTAAAAGTCCCTCACGGGGAGTGGATTGCATGGGCTACAGCAATAATTCTAGCCGCTGCAATGTATGCTAAAGGCTTCGACTCCAACAGGTTAAAGTACAGCATGTCTATGAGCTTCATTGTCATGATAGCATACCTCTACGACACCCTGATCATCCTCCTCCGGATACCGGGGCTTGCACGGGCAGTAGCACTCCTGTTAGCCCCAGTAATCTTAGTCCACATTGCGACTTATACAGCCAGCCTACGGAGGACTAGGGTGGAGGAGGCTAGGGTAAAGGTCCCACTCGGTAAGAGGATCAGGACCAGCATGTTCAAGCTCGACACTATAATAATAGCCTTCCTAGTTGTAGGCGGCGTGATCCTCCTAGTATTCCTGGTCACACCAGTTCTAATAATGCTCTGGAACGCATTCATAACTCCTCCCGGGACCCCCTTCTATGAGAACTTCGTAAGGATATTCACCGGGAGATCATATGTCAAGCTCCAGTCCTTCGGGGACACGTTATGGTCATGGCAGGTTAGGGGAGGGACGAGGGTACTCGTAATAGACGGCGTCGACCACGGGGTACTATTGAACAGCCTGATAAACAGCGTAATCGTCACCAGCGCAGCCACTCTCCTCGGCATCATAGTAGCGTTCGTGCTGGCGAGATACGACTTCCCCGGGAGGACCTTCATAAGACTATTCGCTATAGTCCCCCTATTCGTAACCCCCTTCATAAACAGCTACGTTATAAAGCTCCTCTTCAGCGCAACTGGCCCAATCTCATGGATAACACTCCACCTGTTCAACTATGCCGTGGAGATCAAGGATCTCGCTGGAGTAACCATCGCCCAGATCATGGCATTCTACCCAATAGTATACCTCAACGCCTACTCTGCCTTCATGAACATAGACCCGAGTATGGAGGAGCAGGCGGAGAACCTAGGCTCCCGCGGACTAAGGCTCTTCACAACCGTAACCCTCCCCCTAGCACTCCCCGGCATAGCTGCAGGGTCGATTATAGTCTTCATATTCAGCCTCGAGGACCTGGGGGCGCCGATCGTCTTCCAAGAGAGGAGGCTGATGAGCTACCAGATCTACAGTAGCTTCACCAGCGAGACCGGCATAGTATCTCCAGAGATAGCGGCGCTGGGGTTCGTCATGCTATTCCTGGCAGTAGTGAGCTTCCTCGCCATAAGAAACTACATCAGCATGAGGAGCTACGCTATGATAAGCAGGGGTGGGAGGTGGCATAAGAGGGAGAGAAGGCTGGGATGGAAGGGCCTATTAGCGGTATACCTTGTCCTCCTCCCCCTGATCTTCTGGACTGCACTGCCACAGATAGGAGTCATACTCCTAGCATTCAACATAATGCCTCCAACCCAGTTCTCTCTAAACCTCCACAACGCCTCAGCCAAGTACTTCCTAGAACTCTTCACCAACCCCAACATATTCATGTACATTAGGAACACGATCACATACGCGCTTACAGCAGTCGTTATAGCAGTCACCCTCTCAATAATGATAGGCTACGCGGTGAGCAGGACCCGGATAAAGTTCATAACTCCAACGCTCGACGCCCTCGCAACGATCCCTATAGCTATACCCGGCCTGGTGGTAGCCCTGGGCTACTTCTACTTCTTCGCGGACTTCTTCGCCAACACCCCCCTCGACCCCACGGCTGGCCCCACAATATTCCAGGCGTGGGTAGTATTGATCATAGCATACAGTATTAGGAAGCTGCCCTTCGTCGTGAGGAGCGTATACGCCGGGTTCCAGCAGGTCCACGAGGGGCTCGAGGAGGCCGCCCTGAACCTGGGCGCCACGAGGAGGAAGACGGTCTTCGGGATAGTCCTGCCATTAATCCTCTCGTACATCATCAGCGGAGCAGTGATCGGCTTCATCTACATCAGCACCGAGGTCTCCACTAGCGTAACTATAGGCGCTCTCCGCCCCGACCAGGCGCCTATGACATTCTACATGAAGAACATCTATATTGGAGGACAGCTCGCAGGCATACAATATGTTGCAGCCATGGGAGTATTGTTGATCCTATTCCAGCTTCTAGCAATACTGATAGTGATACTGGGGTTGAAGCAGAGCTACGCCTTTATAGGCGCGTAGCCGGCAACCACTATTATATCCTAAACTACAACCCATTCAAAACCGGCCAGCGGGTGCCTGCCTGTGACTAGGATAAGGCTAGAGAATGTCACGAAGGTATATGGCAGCGTAGTAGCAGTCGACAGGGCAACGCTAGAGATAGAAGACGGCGAGTTCTTCACCATAATCGGTCCAAGCGGCTGCGGCAAAACCACAACACTAAGAATGATAGCCGGGTTCGAAGTCCCGGAGGAGGGGAGGATATTCTTCGACGACAGGGATGTAACCTTCCTAAAACCCTACCTGAGAAACACTGCCATGGTCTTCCAAAACTACGCCCTATGGCCCCACATGACGGTATACGATAACATCGCCTACGGCCTCCGCCTCCGCAAGGTCCCAGAAGAGGAGATCAAGAGGAGAGTCCGCAGGGTCCTAGAACTCGTGGACCTGGTGGGGTTAGAGAACAGGTACCCCCTCCAGCTGAGCGGAGGCCAGCAGCAGCGGGTAGCGCTCGCAAGGGCACTGGTAGTGGAGCCAAGCGTCCTACTCCTCGACGAGCCACTAAGCAACCTGGACGCCAAGCTAAGGCTCGAGATGAGGGAGGAGCTCCGAAGCCTCCAGAGGAGGCTGGGGATAACGACGGTATACGTAACCCACGACCAGCTGGAGGCCCTCAGCATGAGCGATAGGATCGCCGTAATGAATAGGGGGAGGATACTCCAAGTAGGGACCCCCGAGGACCTCTACATGAGGCCGAGGAACCTGTTCGTCGCAGGCTTCCTTGGGAGGAGCAATCTCGTGAAGGTTAGGGTTAAGGGTAGGAGGAACAGCTATCTAGAAGTCTACTCGCCCACTATGCAGGAGAGCCTCCTAGCAGTGGGGGAGGTGGAGGCGGGCAGCGCGATAGCGGTGATAAGGCCTGAGAGCTTCGAGGAGGCTCGAGAAGCCGCTGGAGAGAACATTTTGGAGGCTAGGGTCGAGTACTCCATGTTCCTCGGAGATAAGAGGGAGCTGAGGGTAAGGGTGGGGGAGGAGCGCCTAGTAGTCTACCTTCCACCCGACTCCAGGGTTGAGGCTGGTGACAGGATAAGGCTCAGAGTCAAGCCGGAGAGGATCATGGTTCTCCCAGCAACGGGGGATATTGAGGAGATCTAGCCGGCCCTAGTGGGAGGGTCCCTCCCCAACTCCACCCTCTCCGCGCCTACACCTCCTCGCCGCCTCCAGTACCATTGCCACCAGTATGGGTTCTAGGGGATCCCCCATCGCCTCATACCTGTACGCATCCAGCACCCTGTAAACCCCATCCAGCAGCTCCTCTAAGAGTGCTCTATCCTTAGGGTCCCTTAGACGCCTAGCCACCCTACGCAGCCTCTCGAGCTCAGCCTCTACAAGTACTCGGCCAGCGGGCGCTGTCCTACCCATCTCCCAGCCACCACCAGCTCAGCGTTATGGATAAGGCTCCTCGCAGGGACCCTCCTGGCGGGGTGCTTTACGAGGGTTGCTAGAACCCCCCTCCTAGACGGGTCGAGCCTCACGATCACGTGTATGCTGTGATGGTGGAAGCTCCCTCCCTCGGGCAGATAGCCCTTATTGAACCTCGTAGCCCTATTAGCCACTACCACCCTAGCCCTACCAGCCGCCCTCCTAATAGCAGCGGTAACCCTGGTTAGCAGGCTATACATCCTCCAGCTCCTAGGAGCGTAGAGGTAGGGGTCAACCACCACTATGGTCTCGGCCCCCGTCTCAACAGCATCATCCACAAGGCGCGGCACGTCTGCTAGCCTAAACCCGCGGGCAACGAGTATGTTCTCTGGATCGCTCCCCCTAATCTTGGAGAGCCGCGTTAAGAGGTAGGGGTTGAGGCCGCCGAACTCCTGCACGTGGACCACAGCCACCATGCCACGCCTAGCCGCCTCAGCCACAGCGTGATGATAGACTAGCCTCACCCCACCCTCATACCCGTAGAACTCGACAATCCACCCCCTCCTCAGGGGCTCTAGCAGCGTGTCTAGGCTAGGAAGCCCTGTTACCCCCATACCACCCGCCTACTAGACGCTTATAATTCCCGAATAATTTCAAGTGAAACCCCTCTATCATACCATACCAGGGGACCCCGAGGCGCAAGTAATACCAGAAACGCCATAGTACAGGATTACATCCGCTCCAGGAACGGGGGCTAGTGGCGCCCGTCAACGCAGGCCTCCATGGGAAGGAGACTGTTATCGGGTGCATGCAGGGGTTCAATAGCCGAGTAGCTTCCGATACATCTCCCCCGCCGGCCCCTCCATGACTATACTACCGTCTTCGAGATACACTATCCTATCGCAGAGGCTCCCCAAAACACCTATATCATGAGATGCCATAACGACTAGCTTTCCCCCCTCCACCAGCCCCCTTATAATACTTGAAATATTCTTCCTCCGCTTAAAGTCCAGGTTAGAGTAGGGCTCGTCTAAGACCAGCACGTCCGGGTCGAGCACCAGAGCCCTCGCAATAGAGACTAGCTGCCTCTGCCCTGCAGAGAGGCTCCGTGCATCACTGTCTAGGAGGGGGAGGAGACCCAGTTCACCTGCGATCTCCCTGATCTTCTCCGCCACCACTCCATCGCTATAACCTCTAATCCTGAGCCCCAGCGCGATGTTATCGTATACGCTACCCCTAACCATTACCGGCTTGTCATGCACATGCACTATACGCCTCCTGTACACGGTGACATCACTCATCCACGGGTCCACACCATTATAGAGGACTTGACCCGCGACGGGCTTGTATAGTAGGGATATGATCTTGAGGAGAGTTGTCTTACCGCTCCCATTAGGCCCCGTCACCCCTATACATGCACTACTCTCTAGCCTTGTGGAGACGTTGATTATGGCTGGAGTTTTGGACCCCGGGTAGGTGTAGAATACCCTTTTCAGCTCTATCCTAGCTCCCACTCCCTCCTCACCAGCCTCACCGCTATGGATACTCCAATCGCTATCACTGTCAATACAGCTCCCAGCTTCAACGCCGCCTCATACTCCCCCATAGCGGTGGCGAGGGCTATTGAGGTGGTGAGGGTCCTCGTAACCCCCTCTATGTTACCACCCACAATAAGGGCTACCCCCAGCTCTCCGACAGCCCTTGAGAACCCCATTACCGTGGAGGATACGAGGCTTGGAAGGGTTTCACGGAAGACTAGGAGCGCGGCCTGCCTACTACTAGCGCCGAGGGTGAGGGCCAGCTCCTTATACCTCTGGATCCCAGCCAGGAGGGCATTGTAGGACACGGCTGTAATGAGGGGGGTTATGAGCACCGCTTCTCCAACCACGATGGCTTGGGGAGTATACAGCATTCCCAGGAAGCCGAGGGGGCCTTGCCTGCTTAGGAGGAGGTAGAAGAGCAGTCCAACTAGTACGGTTGGGACTCCTACGAGGGCCTCCACTAAGTACACTAGGAGCCTAAGCCTCTTGGACTCAGCTAGGAGGTAGGCTAGGGGGATGCTCCAGGAAGCCGCTAATACTGTAGCGGACCCGGATATCGCGATCGACCGCAGCGTAACCGCTCCCAACGACTCCAATCTTCAACCCTGCCCTGCAAGCTCCCTCCACACTTGGGAGAGCTCGTTCGAGCTCTCCCTTCGCCGGGTAGAATAGTGGCTGCCCATACTTCTCTACGCCGTAATTGGCGATTAGGGACTGACCCGTGTCGCTCGTTATGAAGTCTATGAACTCTTTAGCAATGCTCCTCTCATCACCCTGGCAGGAGGTGACGAGGTAGGCGCTGTAGATATTGATCAGGGCGGTGTCGTTGCCATATAGGATCTCGAGGCCCGGAATCCTTCCATCCTTCTTGAACTTCAGGTAGGTGCCTATATCGCTCAGCGTATAGGCTTGCTTCTCATAAGCCGTGACTAGGGTCTCACCCATGCCCTGCCCCGACACAATATACCAAGGCCTCCCCTTCGGGTCTAGGCCAGCCATCTGCCATAGCTGCAGCTCCTTAACATTGGTTCCAGACTTGTCCCCCCTACTTATGAATAGAGCCTTCCCCTCTTCTCCAGCCCGGTATATCCTCCTCATAGCATCTGTGAGGTTCTCTGCCTTCCCCACCCCCGCCGGGTCGCTAGATGGCCCCACGATTACGAAGTAGTTGTATGCGAAGATGTGATGGTACTCGAGGACGCCCTTACTAATATACTGGGCCTCCAGGCTGGGGGCGTGGACGAGGACGAAGCAAGCGTCGCCTCCCTCAGCTCTTCTCAGGGCCTCTCCGCTCCCGACGGGTATGAACTGTATCGACGCCTCAGGGTGCTCCTCCTGGAACTTCTCCGCCAAGTAGTCGAGTAGCCCGGTGGCATAGAGGCTGGTGGTTGTTGTAGCCCTAACCGCCAACTTACTGTTATGGTTCGCGTAGAAGGCGTAGGACGCTAGTAGAATAATTATGATGATCGCTATTGCTATTGCAGAGAGTGTGCCCTTATTCACTCCGCCACCCTCCCGTTATCACTGATCCGATAACGGTCTATTAAACATTAAACACACTCCATGAGCCGAGAAGACCACCACGACGCAGGGGATAGGCGAGTATGTCTCATGATTATCAAGCATTCTCCTCTTAGTCTAAGCCACAATAACCTCTCCTACACCTCTGCCTGCCCTATAGCCTTGTAGACGGGCTAGATGGGGGAGGACATCATCCTTGAGGGCTTTTATGAATAGGTCTCCATGTTTCTCGTAGAAGTCTCTCCTAAGGAGGAAATCGTACCTCTCATACCCTACTAGGGTGAATTCTAAACCGTAAAGGTCGGCGGCGTATTGGATGGCTAAACCCACATCCGCCTCTCCACGAGCAACCGCCTCAGCAACCTGGAGGTGGGTTGAGACAGTGTTTTCGTATCCCTTAACATGCCTCGAGTACTCCGAGGCCTTTATCCCGAGCTCCTCCGCCTTTCTCGCCAGGAGAGCGTCTAGGAGCTTACGGGTCCCCGAGCCAGCCTGCCTATTCACTAGTCTAAGCCTCCCTTTAATCAACCCCTCAAGTATCTCCTCCACGCTCATCCTATGCTTGGAGACGAAGCCTGTAGCCCTCTCATAGCCCCTAACGAGCACCGCTACACTCTGGAGGTTCAGTGAATGATAGTATGGGAGGTTATACTCTCCCGTCTCCTCATGGAGCAGGTGTATCCCTGCTATGTCAGCGTCGCCGTAGAGCACAGAGTTCAACCCGCCAATAGAGCCGATCCAGTAAACGTCGGCCTCGAGGCCTCTACGCCTCAGGGCGCCTATTAGAATGCTAGCCGCGGCATCGTGGCTGCCTGCGAACACTATCCTCTCACGCAGTCCATGCCGGCCCCCGCCACGTGGGGGCTGGAAGTCCCTCCCCACTATCCTCTTATAGTATGATATGTAAGTGTGCAGCACCATCCTACCTGCCTCTGTCAGCTCGGTTCCTCCCCTCCCAGCCCCACCCTTCTGCCTCCGTACAAGCCTTCGTCCCATGAGCTTCTCGCACCTTGCCAGCTTCTCCCACGCCCTCGAGTATGGTATACCGAGAGACTTGCTCGCAGCGATTATCGAGCCGAGCTCATCGATCATATAGAGGAGGCTAGCGGTCTCCTCGTCCACAGCCTCCCTACCGTCCACCATGAGGACTAGCTTCAGGACAGGTTTAACTCGGGGCTCGCTCAAAACACTTTCTCCCAGAATACAGAGACTCTCATCTTTGAGGGGTAATAGTGGTTTCCCCCCTCTCGGCTAGTAGTCTATGCCTCCTTTCCCGCGGCCGGTAGGTAGGTGGCTCTCCTTGCAGGCTCCGACTGAGCCTTGTATAAAGAGTAGAATCTCCCCCTCTTCTCGAGCAGGAGGCTCGGCGGCCCCATCTCTACGATCTCACCGTTCTCCAGAACAATTATATTGTCTGATTCAAGGGCCATCGAGAGGCGGTGGGCGATCAGTATGCTTGTCCTCCCCTTCATCAACTCCCTCATAGCCCTCCTAACGAGGGCCTCGGTGTTGGGATCCACGCTAGATAAGGCCTCATCCATTACCACTATGTCTGGATCCTTCAGCATAGCCCTCGCGATCGCAATGAGCTGCTTCTCTCCCGTTGAAAGCCTCTTCCCCGCCTCGCCGGCATCCGTATCGTAGCCGTTGGGGAGCCTCATTATGAACTCGTGTATTCCGAGGGCCTTGCATATCTCCACTACTTCCTCGTCGGAGGCTTCAGGCTTCGAGATCCTAATGTTATCCATAATCGTGCCGGGGAATAGGTACGTCTCCTGGGGGACGTACGCTATCCTCCTCCTAAGCGACCTCGTATCGATCCTTCGTATATCGATACCGTCTAAGAGGATGCTCCCACTGGTTGGATGGTAGAATTTCATAAGGAGGTTCACGAGCGTAGTTTTCCCAGCGCCGGTCTCCCCAACTATAGCAACAGTCTCCCCCGGCTCCACGGTGAATGATATGTTCTTGAGCACCGGCCTCCCAGGCTCGTATTCGAAGTAAACGTTCCTATACTCGATAGCTCCACTCAGCTTCTCCACTCTTATATCGCCTGTCTCCTCGGGCTCTGCTCCATCGATTACCGCATAGATCCTCTCAAGGGAGGCTAGGGCGGACTGCAGGGAGTCGTAGAGGCTTACAACGTTATTGATCGGCCCCCGGAACCTCTGCACGTACTGTACGAACGCGGCCACCACTCCAATAGTTGCTCCTCCAACCTCGACGAGGTAGGCGCCGTAGACTAGGACGGCGGCGACGCTTATGATGGTGGAGAGGTTCATGAGGGGCCAGAAGATGCCCATGTATACTGCTACGCGGAGGTATGCCTTCACAGTCTCCCTGCCAGCCCTGTCGAACTCGCGGGTGACTCTGGACTCCTGCCTGTAGGATTTGATAGCCTCGATCCCGGAGACGCTCTCCTCTACAATGCTTGACACCTTAGCGATCTTCTCTCTCGTCTCCCGGTAGGCCCTCCTCATTCTAGTCCCAAAGTAGACTGCCGCCGCAACCATTAGGGGCACGGTTGCTAGGGCTACGAGCGTTAGCTCGACGTTGAGGTAGATCATGGCTATTATTATGCCTATCAGGGATAGGAGGTCTCCAAGACTCCCCAGGAGGCCTGAGATGAAGACCTCGTTCACCACGCTCGTATCATTAATAACCCTGCTCACAATGTCTCCCGTCTGCTTATCCTTGTAATAGTCCATCCTCGCCTCTAACAGCCTCCTGAAGGCCCTATTCCTCAGGTCGTACAACACCTTCTGGCCGAAGACCTCCACATACCAAGTCCGCAGCGTTGAGAAGGCCCACTGGGCTACGAGTGCTGCAAGGTAGAGGCCTGCAGCTAGGGGGAGGCCTTCCCACTTCGCGGGTACAATGTACTTGTCGATCGCATATCCTAGTATGTAGGGCGACGCCAGCCCTGCAAGTGATGCACCTATTATCGTTAAGATCACTAGTGTAAGTGTTCTCCTGTGAGTGAAGGCTTCACCGAGGAATCTCCGGAGCAGTCCAAGCGAGGAGTTCTTCTCCACACCCATCACCTCCAGGCCTCCTTGTAGAGTCTGTAGAACTCTCCCTTCCTGGCTAGGAGCTCTTCAAGGGTCCCCTCCTCCACAACCCTCCCGTCCACGACTACTATGATCCTGTCGGCGAGGGCTAGGAGGCTGGGCCTCTGCGTGACTATTAGGGCCGTCCTACCCTCCAGTATCTCCTTTAGGTCCTCAACAAGCCTCTTCTCCGTCTCCGCGTCGAGGTTTGAGGCTGGATCGTCTAGTAGGAGGATCTTGGGCTTCGCCACTAGAGCCCTGGCTATTGCGAGCCTCTGCCTCTGCCCTCCGGACAGCGTTACACCCCTCTCCCCCACGAGCGTATCGTACCCCTTAGGGAGGCTGGCTATGAAGTCGTGTATCTTCGCTATCTTAGCCGCCTCAACCACCTCCTCCAGGGAGGCGTCGGGGTTGCCTAGTGCGATGTTCTCCTTGATGCTCCTGTTGAATATGAAGGGCTCCTGGGGAACGTAGCCTATGTGTTTTCTAAGGGACTCGGGCTTTATCTTCTTGATCTCGATGCCGTCGATCAGTATCCTGCCCTTCTGGTAGTCGTAGAAGCGGAGGAGGAGCTTGAATATGGTAGACTTGCCCGAGCCGGGTGGGCCGACTATCGCCACCCTCTCCCCAGGCTCCACGTGGAAGGAGAGGCCCTTCAACACGGGCTTCCCGGGCCGGTACTCGAACCACACGTCCTCGAATGTGATCTCGCCCCTCACATCCTCCAGTTCAATAGCGTCTCGGAGCCTCCTCGACCTTGGGCCTCGTATCTATTATGTCGAAGAGCCTCTTACTGGCGGCCACAGCCCTCTGGATATCGCCTATAGAGAAGCCCAGGGCGACTAGAGGCCAGGTCATTGTAAGCATGTATGTGAGGAATGCTACGAGAGACCCTACAGTGAGTGTGCCCGCGATTATAGCCTCCCCGCCATAGTAGAGCATTCCCGCCATAGCAGCGCCTGTTATGAGGAATGGGGAGTTCCCGTAGATGGCGCTCAACTTGCTCGCCTGAAGGTTGTAGGCGTAGAACTTATCGTTCTCCCCCCGGAACCTCTGATATATGCTGTCCTCGACTGCCAGGGATTTCACGGTCTTTATCCCGGCGATCGCGCTGGTCACTATCCCTGCGAGCACACCGGTCTGGTGCCTTATCTGGTCGTAGACAGGCCTTATCAGGTTCCCATACCTAGTCATCACTATTACGACTAAAGCTATCGCGGCGAGGGCTATGAGGGTCAGTTCTAGGCTCATCCCGTACATGTAGTATACTGCCACTCCTATCAGGAATATAGAGTAGACCAGCATCCGGAGACGGAACTGGATGAACCTCGAAACCCTCTCCGCATCATTCGTTACACGGGAGATCAGCTGGCCTACGAGTGTCTTGTCGAAGAAGTCCATCGACTGCCTTTGGATGGATAGGAATGCCTCCATCCTCATCTCGTACACGGTCTCCTGGGCCACCTTGACGAGCAGGTACCTGCCGGCGAAGCTGAGGATCCCTGCTAGAAGCGTTGCTAGTATAATGAGTAATCCGTAGTAGATCGCAGTGTCTACATCACCTGCAATGACCCCGGAGTCTACTGCCCTCTTAATCAGCACCGGGACTACTCCGTTGGCGTAGGAGGAGAGTATGACTAGCACCAGTGCTGTGGTTAGGAGGAGCCCCCTCCCCCTAACCATGTAGCGGAATAGTCTAGTCAACACCCTGACGCTGCTGTACTCCGGCAACCCCTCAAAGCCCCCGGGTAGTTTATAGCAGGCTAGGGTTTATATCGCTGGTAGATATATGGGTTACGCATACTCCAATACAGTGTAGCGACGGATCCATCCACGATTCCATAAACCAGGACGTCGAGGACCAATAAAATTACATCCGATCCCGGGTCTCCCCGCGAGCACCCCTGTTACCCGTTGAGCCAAAACAATACCCCGAGCGTAAAACCATCAACTGGGCGGATAATGTGCTAGATGGAGTCCTACTCGACGCTGAGCCGGTTAAGGGGGGAGTAAGGCTAGCGCTAGCCACTGAAGAGGGGCTAGCAAGGATAAGCCTGCCGGCCAGGTTCAAAGCATACTTCAAGCCAACCCCCCACTACACGGCGGGCGAGATCGCCCGGGGCATAATACACGAGGATCTCGAGGCCTGGGTGGAGGAGTGGCTGGAGCCGCCATGGTATACTAGGAGGGTTGAAGTGGTAGCGGTCTCCTCCCCAAGCATACCCCTCCTCGAACGCGTTGCGAGAAGCCTGGAGGCGAAGGGGGTAGCGAGGAGGGTAAACGAGTACCCGGGCCCACTGGTAACGGCGCTCTGGGAGATAGGGACCCCGCCGGGGGTAGCGGTTAGGGTACGGGCAGGGTATGTTGAGGCGCTTGAGGACCCGGAAAACCCCCTCTACGAGCCCCCACCCCTAACCATAGCCCGCCTCGAAGCCTACTCCTGGCACGGACCAATAGCGGTGCCGTGGGAGGAGCCAGCCCACTACCATATAGAATGCTGCGGCCTAGAGGTGGAGGCCAGGGACCCCTACGAGGCCAGAGACCTCCTAGCCTCAATGAACCCCCACATAGTAGTGGCGAGGCTCGAGGCTAGGAGCAGGCTCCCCACGGGGAGGGTGGAGTGGCTGTGGTTCGACCCATCCCGCAACCTAGTATCACCATGGGGCCTCATCGAGTGGATGAGGATCTCCTGGCTCCCCTACAGGATGGCCCACTCAGCCCCCATAGGGAAGATACTAACTGCGGCAGAGGCCAGGGAAGCGTATAGGAGACGGTACCTTGTAGACTCCAGAGCCCCGAGAGTCGAAGCGTTCCGGGGCCTCCGGGCCCTGGAAGCCGCGGACATGGCGGGAGCAGCTGAGGATCCCGGAGGCGGGCCTCTACTGGAACATAATACAGTTAGACTACTCGAGCCTCTACCCCAGCCTCATAAGCATACACAACATAAGCTCCGAGACCGTGGAGAGGCCGGGCTGCAGGGGATACGAGGAGGCGCCGGGGGTGGGGCACAGGATATGCATGGACCACCCCGGCCTCGTAGCAACGGTTCTCGGAAGGCTCGTGGAGAGGAGGGCTAGGGTTAAGGCTTCGGGGAGCAGGGATCCGAGGGTGAAGGAGAGGAGCGACGCGATAAAATGGATCCTCGTATCAGGCTTCGGATACCTAGGCTACAGGAACAGCCTCTACGGCAGCATAACAGCCTACGAGTGCGTGACAGCCTACGCTAGGAGAGCCCTGGCGGTGGCCGAGGAGGAGGCTGAGAGGGCTGGGTATAGGATCATACACTCTATAATAGACTCGGTATTCATCCAGCCAGTGGACCCCGAGATCAGCGTGGAGGAGCTCGCAGAGAGGATAAGGTTGAGGGTAGGGGTCCCCTTGAAGATCGAGGCCCGCTACCGCTGGCTGTACATACCCCCAACCCGGAGGGGGCCGGGGGCGGTGAACAAGTACTATGGGAGCCTAGCTGGGGGCGGTGTAAAGCTCCGGGGGGTAATGGCTGTAAGGAGGGATACGCCCGAGTATATTGCGAGGGTCCAGAGGGCAGTGATAGCAGTGCTGGCGAGGGCAGGGGACCCCAGCACGTTCCAGGAGCTGCTAGGTGGGGCTGGCAGGATAATCGAAGCAGCCGCGAAGGCTCTGGTGGAGGGTAGGGTCCCTCTAAGACTCCTAACCATAGAGAGGAGGATAGGAGAGCAGACAAGGAGGCCCCAGAAGTATGCTAGGAGCCTCATAGACCAGGGGATAATTGTGGATAGGGTGAAGTACGTCGTCACCAGGAGAGGGCCGAAGCCGGTGTGGGAGCTGAGGGGGAACGAGGAATACGATCCAAACCACTACCTCATCGTACTCGAGAGGGCGCTTGCCGAGCTCCCCCAACCCCTCATTGCCAGGCTAAACCCAATAAACCAGTAGCCCGGAGGGACAACCATGAAAGAAGAGGAGAGGGCAGGGTGGAATCCATACTGATCCGGGGGAGCTAGGAGTGATTGGCACTATGGTGCTGCCTATGGCCTGGGGCTGGCAGCGGCTGGGGTATGTATTCTACTCCGGGCCTGTTGTGGGGGCTCTGCGGGTAGAGCTCCATTAGCTCGTAGACTTCCGGCGGCACCTCATCCTTCACTGGGAGCCCCAGCTCCTTAGCCTTCTCGTAGGTTATCGGGTAGTCGTGGGTCCACCTCCCCTCTGTTAGGAGCTTGGCGATCTCCTCGGCCCTCTCCCTCCCCATCTTGTCCTCGAGCAGCTCAACTATTACCTCCCTCATCTCCTCGATAGCCTTCCTTGCCACATCTGCCAATAT
This sequence comes from Thermodiscus maritimus, assembly GCF_055382595.1. NCBI lineage: Archaea > Thermoproteati > Thermoproteota > Thermoprotei > Acidilobales > Acidilobaceae > Thermodiscus > Thermodiscus maritimus. Next base: position 116,089 of record NZ_AP042434.1, on the reverse strand, counting down.
GAGGGTGGTGTCGCTGGCATCCTTACCCTTCAGCTCCGCGACCCTGACTAGGCTGGGCGCTGGCACCACGGGTCCCTGCGGGCTCACCGCGAGCTGGGGGTCTAGGGGTCCAAGCACGGCGTTGGGGTCCATTAGGATCTCGTCGGCCGCGAGGGCTATGAGGGTCCCTCCGCTCATCGCGTAGTGGGGGACTATGACTATCTTCTTCCCCTTATGCCTCTTCAGGGCCCTTGCTATCTGGCTCGCCGCCAGTACTAGTCCTCCGGGAGTGTGTAGTATGAGGGCGATCGTCTGCCCCTCCGGAGTAGTCCTTATAGCCCTGAGAACAGCCTCGCTGTCATCTACATCGATGAACCTCTGTATTGGTATTCCTAGGAACGAGACCCTCTCCTCCCTATGGATCATCGTGATTACTCTCCAATTGTATTCCCTCTCAAGAGCCCTTATGATCGCCAGCCTAGCCGCCTGGAGGCGCCTCATGTTGAATAGAGGGGAGAGCATTGCTATGAAGAATAGGAGCCAGAAGAGAGTCCATATCGTGCTGTTTATGTAGTCTGTTGTAGCCGTCATTATCCAGCACCACTTATATCATGGCGGAACCCAATTTTAAATGGGAGACCACAGCTCCCACCGGAAACCCAGGAGTCCATGGTATTAGAGGATGACGGGAGTAGCCTATCTCCTGTCGAGCCTGAACGGGGAGATCATATCACCATACCTGGATCGAGCCTCTAGGAGCCTCTCCTTCTGCCTCTCAAGCTCCTCAAACACAACCCTCGGCGTCCCCGGTATTCTAGCGTAGATCCCCGCTATCCTCTCGATCTTGGCGAGGTGCTGAGGGACCCTTATCTTGAACTGCTCCTCATACTCCTCCTCAGTACACGTCTTCCCCAGCTCCCTGTCGAAGAGGATCCTGAGGTCCTCGTAGACTGGTATGAGGCCTGTGGGGGCTTCTACCGCATCAGCCTCCCCGTGCACCCTGAGGTCTATCCATTTGAGCCACACCCTCTTATCCCTCTTCTCGTTAAGGTAGCGCCCCTTCTCGCCTCGGAGGAAGTAGTTTACACTGTAGATCCTAGGCGGCTCCCTCAGCTTCTCCGCGAAGTCCAGGTGTAGCTTTATGAAGGAGGCGATCGAGATGGGTATGAAGTCTAGTATCGCAAAGGGGTTGAACTCAACCACTCCAGCCTCGCCTATGACGGCGCTTGTCCTCTCAGACTCCAGCGCCGCCGCCATTGTAGCGATCCCGTGGAGCCAGTTGAAGGCCTCTTTAACGGGGACCCATGTGTCCGGGTCCCTCCCCCCGAAGAGCATCGCGTGGACCGGGACCCCTTCTGGGTCGTCGACGTGCTCGTTGACTATGGGGAGACTGTAGAGGGAGAGGGTGAACCTGGCATTGGGGTGGCTCGGGGGTATCTCCCTGCCATCCCTACCCCTCTTCCCAGGCCACCACTCTCCCTGATAATTCACTCCCGGCCCCGGGGGCTCTGGCCGCCCCCTCCACCAGGGGGTGCCGTCCCTCTTCAGGAGTATGTTGGAGTACACTATCTCATTGCCCGGGTCTGTTAGAGCCTTGTAGAGGACTGGGTCGTCCTCGGGGTTCACCCCGTCTATTATCCCGAACATCCCAGCCTCCGGGTTCACGGCTCTAGCCTCTCTGTTAACCTCCCTTATGATCGCTAGATCGTCTCCTACGATCGTGTCTGAGGCGAAGGCCGTGCTCGTCTTACCGCACCCTGCTGGGAAGGCGCCCGCGATATACGTTGTCCTCCCACCGGGCCCGTGGACGCCTGCTATGAACATGTGCTCGCACAGCCACCCCTCTAGGCTCCCCTTGTGTATGCATAGGCGGAACATGAGCTTCTTCATACCGATTGAGTTCCCACCATACTGGGTGTTCAAGCTATAGGTTCCGTGGCCCTCAAGGTCAATGTAGATCCTCCTCTTCTCTACATTCTTCACCCATCCATGCTCATCCCTCTCCCCTGTAGCATGGATTAGCCTTGCATACTTGATGCTAGGAGCCTTCTCGACGAACTCGTCGTCAGCAGCTCCTATAGAGTATATTCTCATTATGTATAACGTATGCGGAGTCACTCGCCTGTACAGCGTGCATTGTGAAAGGAGAGCCTTTGGGGCCGAAGCAGTAGAAGGCGATGAAGAGCTCGCGGCCCTTCATAATACCCTGTAGCAGGTTCCACGCCTCCTCCAAGCCCCTGGCGCGGTCGAGGGAGTTGACGAATGGGATCTCCCGGCCCCCTTCAACCAGTATCTTGGTATTCCTCCTATCCCTACCGGTGTCCCATGGCCCGTCGAAGTGAACTGTGTGGAGGGGATTCCTAGTCATGTATTCCTCCCTATTCTCCAGCGCCCTCCTCCTAACATACTCGTGGTCCTCTCTCCTCCCTGTTACTACATAGATCCTGCTTGGCCCCGCAGCCTCTGCGAGCCTAGCTACCCAGGTGTGGAGGCCGGGATCCCTTATCGCTCTAAGCCTTTCAATCATCTCGCCATCCATATACTTTGAGAGGGCTCGTAGAGGGTCCCTCACCGGCTGCTCTATAACATCTCCCATAGTACTGTGCCCCTAAATCCCAGACAACACTGTTGAGACGGTATAAATGGCTCAATATACTATCATGCAACGCCTGCAGGGCCTCCTCCTTCAACGCTCTAGCCCATTAACCCGCGGGGCAGGGGGGTTCCCGGGTGGGGGAGGAGAGCCGTCTTCCTAATACAGGATGGTTGGAGTTGGTTTAACTCCAACCCGGGCACTGCGGGCACAAGTCCCCGCCTCTTACAGCAGCGTCTCCGGAGGAACTAAGTCCTAAAACCTTCCAGTACTAGCATATGGACATCGTGCTCCTGCATTGGAGTCTCGTAGTGGCTGGTAGGTTACCTATGAGCCGGTGGACTATAAAGGAACCCATAAGGGGGCCGGGATGAGCGGGGCCCCATCACTATAGGGTGCCTCGTGTGAGGGACTAGAATCTGGGGGGCTCAACGATGCTCCACGCTACCTCCTTAGCCTCCTCCAGCTTCTCCTGGTGCTTCTCAAGGAATGCCTTGAGCTTCTCGGCCCCCATAGTCTTGCATTCTCCGCAGAGCATGGTCCCCGACCTGCAGTCACGGTAGATCCTTAGCAACTCGTTGTCGTCTGGGACTAGATGGTACAGGTATAGGTCGTAGACGGTGCACTTCTCCGGGACTCCGCCCAGCCTCCTCTGCTCCTCCGCCGTAGCCCTGCCGCCTGTTAGGGCCCTCTTCAGCTTCCAAACCGCCTTCTCCGGCGGGTCGGTGAGGAATATCGTGTAGTCCGGCCTGCTGCTGCTCATCTTCCCCCCGTCGAGACCCCTTATCAGCTTGTGGTAGGTTGAGGCCGGCCTCTCCAGCCCTGCTATATCGTGGAGCCTGTCCGCAAGATCCCTTGTGAGGCGGAGGTGCGGGTCCTGGTCAGCGCCCACCGGGACTACTACCCTCTTGTACCCGCCGTATTCCTCAAGCTGCGGATGGAGTATGTCGGCTGCCTGCGTGAGTGCTGCCACGATCTTCCCCGGGGTGACGTCTCCGTATATCGCCTCCAATTCTGCCATGGTCACCTTGCCGGAGAAGAGCTGGATCAACCGGTAGTATGGGGTCCCCCTATTGGTCTGGAAGTAGAAGTCCGTCTTATCCGGGTCTAGGCCGAGGGCTATCATGTTAGCCACATACTCCTCGATCCCCAGCCTTATGATCTCCCTCCTTGGAAGCCTCCTCACCGCGAAGGCCTCGCCGTCTGCTAGGGCGACGAAGACCTTTGCCCCCAGCTCCCGCTGGAAGTATATTAGCTGGTCAACTGTGAGCTTGTGGCCGAAATGGAACCTCCCGCTCGGCATGAACCCGGTTAGTATCGCTATCTTCTCCCCCCGGGCTAATCCCTCGAGTATCACCTTGTCGAAGTCCCTGTGGCCGAAGATTATGTTCCTCCTCATGTGGAGGCTTAATGGTAGGCCCAGCTCCCTCATCCGGGGGATTACCTCTGAGAAGGGCCTTATCCCGAAGACTCGGCGTAGCCTGTCGTAGTCCTTTATCTCTATGGTCCCCCACGGGTCCAGCCTCTCCCCATTCATACTCCACCACCGGTTTATGGGAGGAGCCTCTCCGGGTCCCTTGGGAGGAGCCTCGCCTCCCTAATGTTGTCGAGGCCTAGAGTCTGCATCACTATCCTCTCAAGCCCCATGCCGGCTCCTCCATGGGGTGGGGCTCCATGCTTGAAGAAGTCGAGGTAGAACTGGAAGGACTCCTGCTTGAGGCCCTTATCACGCAGGTTCTTCAACAGCTCCTCGTACCTGTGCTCCCTCTGGCTCCCCGTGACAACCTCGAGGCCCTTCATGAGGAGGTCGAAGCCAGTCGTCCACTCTGGCTCGTCCTCGAGCCTCATAGTGTAGAAGGGCCTAGCAGCCCATGGGTACTCGGTCACGAATACTAGGTCGGAGTCGTACTTCTCCCTAACATACCTCCCCAGCAGCCTCTCCCCCTCGGGGTCTAGGTCTTCGCCGTAGGGGATCTTCTTGCCGTACTCCTCGTCTAGGATCTTGTAGGCTTCACGTATAGAGATCCTAGGCACCTCGCGCGGGACCCTCAGCTCGGCGTTGAACTCCTCCGCGATAGCCTTCGCCAGGGGGTCCCTCTCTAGCCCCTCAGCTATCTTGCGGAAGAAGCCCTCGACGAACCTCATGACATCCTCGGGTCCCTCGATGAAGCCCACCTCTACGTCGAGGCTGTGGTACTCTGTAAGGTGCCTTGTCGTGTGGTGCGGCTCAGCCCTGAATACGGGGCCTACCTCGAACACCCTCTCAAGACCGCTAATCACAGCCATCTGCTTGTAGAACTGGGGGCTCTGGGCCAGGTATGCCTCTCTTCCAAAATATAGTACTGGGAAGACCTCAGCCCCGCTCTCGGTTCCGGCGGCGACGATCTTGGGCGTGAAGATCTCTATGAAGCCCTGGCTCGTATAGTAGTCTCGGAAGGTCCTGGCAACCCACGCCTCGAACTGGAAGATCTTGGAGACCCTCGGGTTGCGGGCGTCGAGCCACCTATAGTTCAGCCTGGTGGCGAGCCCCGCATCTAGGCTCGTGTCGGGTTCTAGGGGGAGGGGCTCGACGGGGACTGAGAGGATCTTCAACCCCGATGCTTTAAGCTCCACTCCCAGCTTGCTCTTAGACTCTACAAGCCTGCCAGTATAGCATACGACGGATTCGAGCCTGAGCTTCTCGGTCTCCTCAACCACCTCGTCCGGGCTCTCTCCCTTCTTAACCACAACCTGGAGGACGCCGGTCCTGTCCCTTAACAGTATGAATTTGAGGCGGCCGAGATCCCTTATCCTATGCACCCAGCCGCAAACCCGGATCTCTCTCCCTAGGAGCATGCTCCTCCTACGGTATACCTCCTCTATGAATGCTTCCTTGTACAAGCCTCGGGGGCACCCCTTCCCTTCATGGACTTGGAGACTGTTATTGTCAAACTTTAAAGTGCTATTGGATTACACTGGGTTCCCAAAGGATGATTCAAAGGGGTGGCGGCTGTGAGCGTATTCTACGTTACCACGCCAATATACTACCCCAACGCCGACCCCCACCTAGGCCACGCCTACACAACGGTATACGCCGACATCCTAGCGAGATACCATAGGTTGAGGGGTGACGAGACCTTCTTCCTCACCGGCACCGACGAGCACGGTTTGAAGCTCCAGAGGACTGCTGAGAAGAGGGGGGTCCATCCCAAGGAGTTCGTGGACGAGATGGCTGAGAAGTATAAGGGGTATTGGAGGCTCCTAGACATAAGCTACGACCGCTTCATAAGAACTACGGACCCCGACCACGAGGAGGTAGTCAAGTGGGCGCTCGAGGAGCTCTACAGGAAGGGGCTCATCTACAAGGCAAGGTACTCGGGCTGGTACTGTGTGGACTGCGAGAAGTTCTACAGTGAGGGGGAGTACGAGGTTGTAGAGGGTAAGCCCCACTGCCCCATCCACAAGAAGCCTCTGGAGTGGCTTGAGGAGGACTCCTACTACTTCCGCCTCAGCGAGTTCAAAGACTACCTGGTAGGGGTTTTGAAGGGGGATACCGTATACCCGAGGCAGTACGCGCTCGAAGTGCTGGGTAAGATCGAGAAGGAGGGCCTCCTAGATGTGAGCATAGCGAGGCCCAAGAGCAGGGTTTGGTGGGGAATACCGCTGCCATGGGACCAGGAATACACGACATACGTCTGGTTCGACGCACTCCTAAACTACCTCACCGGCGCCGGCATATTAAGGGAGCCCGCTCGCTTCAAAAGGCTCTGGCCAGCAGCACACCACGTTATAGGAAAAGATATACTATGGTTCCACACAGCCATCTGGTTCTCAATGCTCCACGCCCTCGAAATCCCCCCACCACGCCGCGTCCTAGTACACGCGTTCCTCATAAACAGGGGCCTAAAGATGGGGAAGAGCGCAGGGAACGTAGTGAGGATCGAGGACCTGCTAGAACGCTACCAAGGCAGCGACGGGCTACGCTATATCATCGCCAGGCTCTTCAACCTCCACAAGGACATAGAGGTCTCAACAAGCCTCTTCGACTCTATATACAACGGGGACCTAGCAGACAACTACGGCAACCTAGCGAGGAGGGTAGGGACCCTCGCCAAGAGGAAGCTCGACGGAAAAGTAGGAGGAGACAGCATAGACGAGGACCTCCACGAGGCCATAATAAAAACCCATATGGCCTACGAGGAGGCAATGCAGTCCTACGAGGTCTCCAGAGCAGTAGAGGCAGTAATGGACCTCCTGAGGAGGGCGAACGCCTACATGAACGAGTCGAAGCCGTGGGAGAAGCAGGAGCCCGTGAGAGAACTATACACAGTACTGGAGGCGGTTAGGGCGGCGACAATAATGCTCCACCCAGTAATACCCAAAGCCACCACCAAGCTGGCGGAGGCATTCGGATTCCAGCTAGACTACAACACCATAACCGAGCCACTCCAAGAATACAATATAAGGGAAGCACCAATACTATTCAAGAAGATAAAGTAGCATATCCACCCCCAGCAACAATAATCCTCTGGAATCCCTTCTCAGCCAATACTACACGGATAGGGAGACGGTAGGGGTCGTTATGGATGTTAAAAGGCGGAATGGCAGGGAGCCGGTGAGAGTGTCTGAGGAGGAACACTACGATGTCAAAAGCATCGCGAAGGACAGCTACGATGGGATCACCTAGGAGAGGATTATAGAGGCTAAGTTGAAGGAGAAGAACCAGCTCTGGTTCGAGCTGGAGGAGAGGGAGGTCGAGGTTGCCGAAAAGATGAGAGACAAGTACTGGGTCTACCTAGTCTACGGGGCTATGAGGGATAAGCCTGTAGTGCTCGCCATCAGGGATCCGTTGAACACCCTGCCCCATAGGATTGCGGGCGAAGTTGTTAGGAGGAAGCGGGTCATTTTTGGAGCAAAGTAGGGGGGCTAGCCCCGCAGCTGGTTTACCCAGTCCTCTACGGCAGACCATATCATTTGGGCTGCGACGCTCGCTATTATTAGGCTCATGAATCTCGCCATCGCCTTTATCCCGGTCCTCCTCAGGGCTCTAAGGAGTAGGTTGGAGGACCTCATTGTGGCGGCTATTGTTAGTGTTGAGAGTATGAAGGCGGTGACCACTTCTGGCAGGTGGCCTACTGTGCCTAGGTTTATGAGGAGGGTCATGGTGCCGGGGCCCACAATCATTGGTGTTGCTAGGGGGACTACTGCCACCTCTCCCCCCTCCACTGTCCGGGTCTTTGGCTGCCCGGAGAGCATGTCTAGGGCTATGTAGAGGAGGAGTATTCCTCCCCCTAGCTTGAGGCTGTTGAGGCTTAGATGGTAGAATTCTAGTATGAGCTTCCCTGCCAGTATGAAGAGGAGGCCTAGCACTGCAACCACTACTAGTGCTTGCCGGAAGACAGCTCTGGCTTCCTCATCCCTCATCCCCTCTGTTAGGGTGAGGTAGTTGTTGAGGGCTGTGAACGGGTTCATTATAGCTACTATGCTACCGTAGTAGGCTAACACCAGTGCTAGGCTGTACACCCTTACCCCCCACGGTCCTCTTTGGCTCTCGGGGAAGGGCCGGGAGGATTTAAAGGGGTTTCCTGTCGTTGAAGGGTGGGAAAACGTATGGGGGCATGCCTCCAAGCCTAGTATAATCATGAGGGACCCTCTACCAGGTCTGGGGGGCTGGAGGGTCCCTCTGGTGGGGACGAGAGTTGGGGTGGATCGCGGGGCTCATTGAGGAGAAGGAGAGGATTAGAGAGGAGCTTAGAGAGTTGCTGGGCCCTGAGGAGGCTTTGGAGGCTGAGAGGGACCATCACGCTCGGAGGAGGCCCAGGCACTGCGGGATGACCATACACACGGGTGTAGGCTGCAGTTATGGGTGCGTATACTGCTATATCTGGGATATGGGCTTCCCAGGCAGGCCGGAGCCCTACCCCCTTTCACCCCTCCAAATGGCCTACGCCCTCGCCGTCAACCCCTACGTGGTCCCCGAGAGGACCATGGCTGCGTATGGTAGTGTGACGGAGCCCTTCCTCCCCGAGACGAGGATTCGAGCCCTCGACTACATACGTACAGTATACGAGTGGCTCCGGCTCCCCAGCCAGGTCTCCACCAAGTCCCTCCTAGACGATGACCTCGTAGAGGAGCTGCTGGGGGCGGAGCCTGGGATAAGCGTGCTGGTCACGGTGGTGGCGCTGGGCGAGGATGCTAGGAGGCTCGAGCCCGGGGCTCCCCCGGCTGAGGAGAGGCTCGCTGCAATGGGGGAGGCGGCGAGGAGGGGGTTGAACGTTGCATTATTCATGAGGCCCATCATACCTGGCGTTGCAGACCGCCACTATCGCGGGATCATAGATTATGCGGTCGAGTATGGTGTGAGGCACATAGTTCTGGGCAGCCTCAGGGTCACCCCAGGCATCCTCTCGAGGCTCGGGGCGGTGGGGATAGATACAGGGGTTATAAGGGCGAGGCTTATTGGGTCTTTGAGGGACCCTCGGAGGCAGGTTCCAGTCGACACCCGGGACTTGAAGAATACTATAGCCTCCTACGCTCGGGGGAAGGGTATGGTGGTGCACCCGTTTGCCTGCAGCCACAACATGTGGAGTCATAGGTCGCCCTGCCACGCCTGCAAGTATGGGCCGTGCTATGGTAGGCCGGAGACGCCGGATCCGGGGGATGTTAGGGAGGCTGTTGAGATCCTAGGCGGTAGGGTTAGGGATGTGGAGGTTAGGTACCCCTACATCATCCTCCGCGGGGTTAGTGGCGTTGATAGGAGGAGGCTCGTGGAAGTCCTGCAGGCGGCGGCTAGGCTTATGGTGAGGCTCGCCTAGCCCTGTATGTATTCCTCGCTAGGGAATGCCCCGTTGCGGACCTCGCGGGCGTATTCCTCGACTGCTCTCCGCAGGTATTCGTAGGCGTTGGCGTAGCGCTTGGCGAATGGAGGCGACTCTCTGTAGAGTCCTACTAGGTCGTGGAAGACTAGTACTTGCCCGTCGCAGTAGCGGCCGGCCCCTATACATATTGTTGGGATGGAGAGCTTCTCTGTTATCCTCTTAGCTATCTCCTCCCTCGTAAACTCTATCACGATCGAGAAGGCACCAGCCCCCTCCAGCTCGAGTGCATCCTCTATGATCTTCTTCTCCTCGCTCGGCGTCTTCCCCCGGAGCTTGTAGCCTCCGAAGCTCAGGTAGCGCTGGGGGGTCATACCGACATGGCCCACGACGGGGATCCCGGCCTTAACAATCTCCCTAACCCTATCAATATACTCTGAGCCAGCCTCCAGCTTAACCGCCTCAGCCCCAGCCTTCACGAACTCGACTGCAGACTCAACCGCGACCCTGGGGCTGGGCTCGTAGCTTCCAAAGGGCATGTCGCCCACGATCATCGCTTTAGGCTTAGCCCTCGCAACCGCCCTGGTATGGTGGAGCATCTCCCAGAGTCCTACGCCGTGAGTTGACTCCATTCCTAGGACGACCATCGCGAGGCTGTCCCCGACGAGGATCATGTCTGCTCCAGCGTCATCTACGATCCTAGCAGTAGGGTAGTCGTAGGCGGTGACCATAACGATCCGCTCCCTCCCCTTCATCTTGAGGATCCTTCTAACAGTCATCTTCTTCCGTTCCTGCAACGCCTGCCCCCTGCGTCTTCAAGGGCCTTGATCAGCATATATAGATGCCTTAGAATAGGAGCCTCGACACCAGCCTCCCTGGCCCTCCTAACAATGTAGCCTAGTATCTCGTCTGCCTCAGTCCTCCTCCCCGCCTCCACATCCTGCAGCATGCTGCTCTTGTTATCCCTCGTCCTCTCCGCGACCCGGAGCATGTACTCGACTGGATCGTAGGGTAGCCGTATACCCAGTGCCTCGGCCACCCTCGCGACTTCACTCGCCGCCTCCACCGCGATGCTTCTGGCCCACTTATCCTCTACTATGAACCCGTTCCTCACGCCTAGGAGGGCTGTGACTGGATTGATCCCTGCATTAACGGCGGCCTTAGCCCACCTATACCCAGTAATATCATCGACGACCACTACATCAGCACCACCCCTCTGGAGAAGCCTGCTGAGTTGGAGTGCATGGTCCCTCGCCCCCGGCGGGGAACCTATAATTATCCTGCCGACACCTGTAACCTCAACGTATCCATCACCCTTCCTCGTGGCACCATAGTCTACCACGAGCTCTAAGAGAACAGCTCTCCCGCGAGGGTCCCTCGGCGCCTCTATAAACCCGTTAACCGCTACCGCCACGACCGGGGAGAGCCTGTAGGCCTCGAGAAGGGCTCTCGGGGCATCATAAGCCTTAACTGAAACGATCGCATAGCTGCAGGAGTCGTCCTCCAGCTCTCCTGTGAGGTAGGGATCGACGGGGAACTCCATGCTGTATAGTCCCCCCAGCCTGCACCTATACCTCTCCAGCGTGTCTCGATGCTCCCTCCTCCTCACTATGCAGGCTGGGGGCTCTTGGAGGCTCGTCCATAGGAATCCTGCTAGGAGGCACCCTATTGCACCGCAGCCCACTATACAGGCTCTCATCCCAATTGCCCTCAGGGGTTGATCACAAGCTATAAACCGCTCCATCCCATAATATTCAACGTGTAGATCCCGGCTTCCACCACGGCTTCATAGCCGGGTCTGGCAAGGGTGGATTGGGAGTGGATGGGACGTGGCTTGACACTATAGCGTTAGCCTTTGGCGGGGACCAGATTGTACCATTTGTTGCGACCAGATGGGAGATTATACCCAGGATACTAGAGCTTCTAGACCTGAAGAGGGGGGAGGTGTTCTACGACATAGGCTGTGGCGACGGGAGGATAGCTATCGCCGCCGCGAAGTATTACCCGATTAAGAGGGCGGTGTGCGTTGAGGTGAATAAGAGCCTCGCAGCGCAGGCTGTTGAGAACAGTATTAAGGAGGAGGTCCAGGATAGGGTTCTTGTCCTCAACACGGACTTCAGGAAGGTTGGACTGTGGGATGCCGACGCAGTCTACATGTACCTTCTCACCAGCGTAAACGAGTACCTCCGCCCAAAGCTGGAGAGAGAGCTTAGGCCGGGGGCGAGGGTGGTGACGCTTGACTTCCCGATCCCTGGCTGGGAGCCTGTGAGGGTAGTGGGGGAGCCGGGGTGGCAGAATACCCTCTACCTATACGTTAAAAGATAGCCGGCCCCGCGGCGTACCTGGTGGAGCCTGGGTTGTCTTGGACCGGTGATCCCAGGAGGGATATAGCGGAGGTTATGAGGCTCCTCTACCAGAGGGGTATCGTGCAGGTTAGAGGGGGGAATGCTAGCATAATTGATCGGGGGAGGGGCCTAGTATACATGTCCCCTACAGGGGTCCCGAGGAACCTCTTGGCTCCAGGAGACGTTGCAATATTGAAGCTTGATGGGACTGTGGTTGTGGGTAGGCCGACGAGCGAGTGGAGGATGCACCTTGCAGTATACGAGGCCGACCCCATGGCTAGGGCCGTGGTCCACGCTCATCCCCCAGCCCTCCTCGCATTAACCTATAAGGGGAGGCTCCCGGACCCCGAACTCCTTACCGAGGTTAAGCTCAACGCTAAGTGCATAACCATGGCCCCATATGCGGAGCCCGGGTCGCGCGAGCTGGCGGAGACTGTTAGAAGGGTAATCGTGGAGACCGGGTGCAACGTGGTGGTTCTTGAGAGGCACGGCGTCCTAGTATACTCTGACAAGACGATCTATCACGCACTCGACCTGCTGGAGGCGGTGGAGGATCTCTCTAGGATCGCTCATTACCTGGATGGGCCCTCATAGCCAGGGGACTCTTCACCCGTGATCCGACGATGCGGGCAGACACCCAACGGTACTTCATCGGGCCACTCATTGTTTAGATAGGCCCTCTCCCGGGGGTTTAACTTTAACCTTCCCCTCTACCTCGCGGGTCCCCCGTAGAATATTAGGTAGCCGAACCTGGCCATTATCTCGTCCCTGGGATCCCCATCACTGTACCTCCTAAACCGGTAGAGGGCTGCGTCTGCCTCTTCGAGGACGCCCATCTCGACCAGCTCTTGGAGTAGGCTGCTAGCCAGCCCTACAGTGTACTCTTCCCTGCTAACGCCCCAGTCTACATTAGGGACTTCATCCATTATCCTCTTAGCCTCCTCCACCACGCTCTCAGCTGAGATCCTCTTCCCCTCCCTAGACAGCCTAAGCGCGGCCAGCAAAGTGAGTACTAGGCCCTTCCTCTCTCCACTCTTGAATCTCTCCAGTAGGCGGTCGAGCTTCTCCTTGAGGCTCGCGATCGTTCTTAGCCGCCATAGCATACTCACCCCATGCACCACGGATCCTATAATTCCCGGGGAGGATTATATCCTGGTGCTCCCTGTCTACCTTGGATTATAAGGGTTCTAATTCTAGGATTCATGGATAATGGGCCTAGCCCACCTCCAGGATAGGACCCAGAGGGTTGCTGTTGCCCCCACTATCCAGTTGCTTAGACTCATTCCGGTCCACAGCCCAGTGTCTCCCATGCTTAGATGATAGGCTAGCATCCAGGAGAGGGGTATCCGGAGGAGCCACAGCCTGCTTATCCCCAGGGCGCTCATGAAGAGGGTCCGCCCGCTCGCCCTAGCTATACTGTTTGCGAATATGAAGAGGTCGAATCCCAGCACGCTGGGCCCGAATATTAGGAGCATTCTGTTCGCTGGACCCCATACGTTGGGGTCGCTTGTAAAGGCGCTTATGAACCAGCCCCGGAATAGTATGAGGGCTACTATGTAGAGCCCTATCGACGCGACTAGCAGGAGGAGTCCCGTCTTGGCCGCCTTCTTGGACCTCTCTATCATTAATGCTCCTAGGCTCTGGGCTACTATTATGCCTGTGGATCTGGCTATTGGGAAGGAGATAACGTGGTCTATGTTAAGCACTACCTGTCCAATACTGTAGGCTGCGACGACGGGAGTGCCGAGGCCGTTGACGAGCCCCACCATCACAATGAATCCTATCGTCGTCAGGAGCCTGCTGGCTATCATTGGCGTAGAGATCTTGGCGATTAGCCTTGTGATCTGCTTCTCCGGGAGCAGGTCCCGCCAGTAAACCCTTAACCCGTGCCTTCCAGTAGCGAAGCTGTAGGCTGCGTAGGAGCCGCTGAAGAGGTTCGAGAGCATTGTTGCCAGAGCTGCCCCGCGACTCCTAGTCCAGCCCAGAATATGAGGACTGGGTCTAGGATGAAGTTGAGTGCTGTCGCGGCTATGCTAATCTTCATGGGTGTAATGGTATCGCCTACAGCACTTAGGGCGAAGTTGAATGTGAGGTACAGGTACATGAAGGGGACCCCTGCCAGCGTTATTGCAATGTAGGGGTCTACGAGGCCCCTCATCTCGGGGGTGACCCTCGTCGCGTCTATGTAGAAGTGTCTTGCATAGTAGAGTATGATCGTGCCGGATACGCCTATGGCTAGGAGTAGGCCTATCACCTCCCCTAGGCTGCGGGAGGCGCTTCTATAGTCCTTGGCTCCAACATACTGGCCTACGAGGGCTGAGACGGAGCTTGCTAGTCCGAAGCCTAAGCTCATCAATACTCCTTGATAAGGCCACGATACTGTGGGGGTCCCTAGAGCGGCTGAGCCGAGCTTTGAGAGCCAGTAGGTGTCTGTTATGTTGTAGAGGCTCTGAACGCTGCCGGAGATGAAGAGGGGGACGCTTAATGTTAGTATTAACTTGGCTAAGTTCTCCTCTCCCAGTATCCTCTCTCTTTGCCTCGATACCTTCTCGGCCGCATCGCCTTCGCTGCTCATTATACCGGTTCCCGGTATATCGGCGGGTCTCCGAGGGGATTTTATAGGAGGACTCCATGTTTACTGCGAGGGGTTCGTTTAGGGGAACTCGTGGAAGCTTATCAGCCCCCTCAGGGCATCCCTAATACTGATTACTCCCACAACCCTGCCCGTCGAGTCTACTACGGGCATGTGCCTTATCCCGTGCTCGAGCATCTTCTGACTAGCCTTTACGAGGCTCTCGTATGGCTGGACTGTTATCACGCTCCTAGACATATACTTCTCAACGGTGTCCTTGTCTGGGTCGGCGTGTCCTGCGATCGCCTTGACAAGGTCTCTCTCGGTGAAGATCCCGAGGAGCCTCATCCCATCGTCGAGGACGAGGAGGCTGCCGACGCCGTGGGAGTGCATGATCTTTGAGGCCTCTCTAAGCGTCGTCTCCGGCGTGCATGATACGATGGCTTCCTTCCTCATATACTCTGCTACCGTGGGCAAAGGAACCACCACTACTAAGCTTATTGCGTTTGGGAGAAATATGGGTTATACTTAGATTAGAGGGTAAGCTATACGTATACCTGGGGGAGGATCATGATAGACTACAAGATCATAGAAGTAGACCCTGGCAAGGCTAAGGCTTCTGAGAGGATTCTCAGCGATGTATCCGGGGCGGTAGAGGCTGGACTGAGAATACACGAGGAGAAGGCGAGCTGGGAGCATCCCCCGCTATCGAGCAGCAACCCCGTATTCATAGGCATGGGGCCATTCGCTGGGGGACCCCTCTTCGGCAGCCACAGGCTTACAGTAGTCTTCAAGTCCCCAGTCTCCCAGGGACTCCACTTCAGCTCTATGGGGGGCGCCGCCTACTCCTTCATGAGGACGGGGCTCCACGGAATAGTAGTTGAGGGGGCATCCCGGGAGCCCTCGATAATCTACGTCTTCCAGGGCCCCTCTGGCCTCGAGGTCGACTTCGACTATCTCGAGTGGAGCAGGCTGGAGGAAGTCTATAAGAGCCCGCCTGGAGGGACGAGGTCCCTCCACAAGTATATCGCCAGCCGACTCGGAGAAGAGATGATCAAGTATAAGGCTCGGATACTATTGGTGGGTCCCGGCGCGTATACAACAAGATTCGCCGGGTTATTCTCGTGGGTCCCCGACCAACGGGGGATGCCGGGGCCAGTTGTTGACAGTGCGAGCCGAGGGGGTGCTGGCAGCGTACTGGCGCAGGGCCATGGAGTAGTAGCTATAGTTGTGGGAGGGGTGGATTCTAGCCCCAACCCTGTGGGCCGGGAGCTGGCCTCGCTCGCCTCGAAGCTGCTGGGTGGCAGCTACTACAAGGAGCTCGAGAAGGCTACCGTGAAGTACAGGTATGATCCCCGGCTCGGGACTGGCGGGACCTTCGGGGTGAACTACGCCCACTACCGTGAGCTCATCCCCGCCCTAGCATACAACACCATATACTACTCGCCAGGGGTTAGGCTCGCCCTCCACGAGAAGATAATGAGGAGCTTCTGGAAGCCATTCCAGGAGAAGGTGCATGGGAGGGATAAGGGGAGGAACTGGAGGACGTGTGGGGAGCCCTGCAGCGTTGTATGTAAGAAGATCTGGGATGGTGTGAAGATAGACTATGAGCCGGCCCACGCCATGGGCCCCATGATAGGGGTGATCACGCTTGGCGACACTGCGAGGCTCGTGGAGAAGCTGGATGATCTGGGATTAGACGCTATAGAGGCTGGCCACATGGTTGCATGGCTATTCGACGCGGTCAGCAGGGGGCTCCTTGAGCCCGGAGAAGTAGGGCTCCCATACAAGCCCGTATTCGACCCTATAGCGTTAGACGAGGAGGTGAGCAGGAGGAATGCCCTCCTAGCATCTAGAATAATAGACATGGTCTCTGAAAGGAGGGGGGAGCACGCAAGCCTCATAGCGTTGGAGGGTCTAAGGGAGGCGGCGAGGATGCTCGATGAACTATACGATAACCGGGTGTCGAGCCTGGGTTATAGCTTCAGGGACCTCCTAGTATACGCGGGCTTCGGCAGTACAGGTTACTTCACCCCCAACTACTATTGGAGCCCCGGCGTCATAGCACCCCTATTCGTGCTTGGAAGGTACTGGACAAACTACAGTCCGAGCTACACTGATCCAGAGGACTACGCGGTCCACAGCTACAACAGGGCGGTGGCGGAGCTGGCTATTGACAACGCTGGTATATGCAGGTTCCACAGGAAGTGGGCGGAGAGGATCCTTGATGGATTATACAGGGAGGTCTACGGATCCGACGAGCCCATAATTGATAGGGCGAAGAGGTTATACTCGAGGATCGCATTATACCAGGTTAGGGCTGGAGCAGAACCCGTCCCCTGGGAGTCGAGGAAGACAATGGACATCGTAGCAATGATGGCGGCCGAGCTGAAGGCCCCCGGCTGGGAGACCCTCGCAGGGAACTACGAGGCCCTAAGGGACTGGTGGGACAGGTTCTACTCTAAAGTGAAGGATCTGGTGGGTGCAACCGTAGGGTGACGTGTAAGGAGAGGGTCGGGAAGGCAAAGCTATACTCAGCCTCCGAGAGCGTCCTCGGGGAGGCAGTGCTCCACCCCCGGGGGTGTATGGGGGCGAGGCAGCACCACCTAGACATCATTCTATCAAGGGACCCCTGCGGGCTGAAGGAGCTCCTAGAGCGGGGCGGCCACTGCGTCACCGCATCCCGGCATAATGGGATCCTTGTACTTGATCTCTCCGGGCTAACCGGGTACCCCTGTGTAATAGAGGCGCCAAACCCGCTGGGGTGGAGGAGGGTGTACGTCATGCTATCCCGAAGCGGCTCAATATACATCTCCAGCTGCCGGGGGAGGCGTTGAGGTGGCTGAGGGAGGCTATGACCCTGTAAGGCTGGCCGAGATAGTGGAGGAGAGGGTCTCGAGGAGGCGGGCAGGCGTCGTTGAGAGGCGGTATTGGAGGATAAGGAGCACCCGCCACTATGGAGGCAATGTTGCGGGAGACGTGGTTGGCTGCAACCTGAGGTGCGCCTTCTGCTGGGCTTGGAGGTTCGCCCACTACACGGATAAGGGATTCTACCTATCACCCATGGAGGCTGCGAGGAGGATAATGGCGGCAGGCCCCTATAGGATAGCTAGGCTTACGGGCGGGGAGCCCACTATCGCCTGGGAGCATACGAGGAGGCTTGCGAAGATCCTGGTTTCCAGGAGCTACATCTTCGTACTGGAGACGAATGGTATACTCATAGGGGCTGGCCGTATAGATCCGAGCAATATACCCCGGGGCGTGTTTGTTAGAGTCTCGATCAAGGCCCCCGACCCCGACTCATTCCACCATGTCACAGGGGCTAGGGCTGACTCATGGATCCTCCAGTTGAGGGCTCTCGAGGCCCTCGTAGAGGCTGGACTGGAGCCTGGCCGGGACTTCCGGGCGAGCATCGTCTTGGGGGTTGCACCGGCTCGAGACTACTCCAGCCTCCTGGAGAGGCTGGCATCTATACACCCTGGGATCGTGGAGGAGCTGGAGCCCGAGGAGATCATACTCTACCCCCACGTAGAGGAGCTGTTGAGGAGGAGGCGCCTCCGCCTCTACCATTACAGGAAGCCATAGACCCACCTGTACGTGTAGAGAATTATAATCACCAGCCCCCCATGATCCCGTTATTTGGTGGATGAGTGTGCCCCGCTACGTTGAAAAACTCACACCTGTTGATGAGGCACTCCGTCTCCTCAAGGAGAGGGTTAAGAGGATAGATGATACCCTCACGCTCCCGGTGTGGGAGGCTCAGGGGCTGGTGCTAGCCCGGGATATAGTGATGCCCCACGACCATCCTCCACGCCCCAAGTCTGCATACGATGGCTATGCTGTGAGGAGCAGCGATACTCCCGGCAGGTTGAAGGTTGTTGGAGAGGCTCCTATCGGGGAAGTAGATGTTGGCTTGAGGGTCTCGAAGGGCGAGGCGGTATACGTTACCACTGGAGCATATCTGCCCGAGGGCGCCGACGCAGTAGTTCCCGAGGAGAAGGCGAGGGTTGAGGATGGCTATATCGTGGTTGATGATAGCTATGAGAAGTGGGACAACGTAGACCCGCCTGGAGCCTATGTGCGGAAGGGGGACGTGGTCCTCTCCAAGGGGACCCTACTAACACCCTTCGACGTGGTAGCCCTGTTGGATGTAGGAGTGGGGGAGGGGGAGTTCTACAGGCCCATACGAGTAGGCATCATCGAGACTGGGAATGAGCTGTTCAAGCCCTCGACTCCAGAGGAGCTAAGGGATAAGGTCCTCCGTGGCCTGGTAGCAGCGACGACGGGGGACCTGGTTGCGTGGTTCGTGGGCGAGTACCTGCCTTGGGTCCAGGTAGTCGACCTAGTAACACTACCCGACCAGCTCGAGACGCTGGTGTGGTATATTGGCCGCCTCCTAGACCATGTCGACGTAGTACTAGTCACGGGGGGAAGCGGGCCCAGCGAGATAGACCTGTTCTACAGGCTCCCAGAGGCCCTGGGAGGGGAGCTTGTATTCCGCGGCTTATTCGTGAAGGGCGGCCGCCCAACAAGCGCGGTGGTGGTTAACGGTAAGCCCATCATCGGCCTCTCCGGCTACCCGATAAGCGCCCTCCACGCCTTCACCAGGCTCGTCTACCCGCTCCTCGCATACATGGCTCACGCCGAAACACTTCCACCAATACCATTCGTATGGGCAAGGCTGACGAAGCCCCTCAGCATAAAGAGGCCTAGGCCGATAAAGGTGAAGCTATCGTATAGTGGAGGGACCCTCTACGCCACCCCATTGGAGAGGAAGATGCAGCACTCCAGCGCAATGATAGCCCTCTCAATGGCCGACGGCCTAGCCCTCACAATGAACAAGGAGTACAAGGAGGGGGACGAGGTGCTGGTACTCGCATACAGGCTCCCGCCGGGCTATCATAGTCCCTCGATCACCTTTTAATTCCAATCCAGTAAGTCTATCATGGTGAGTATCCTCGTGGCGAGGGTGCCCGTCAAGCTAGTATCCTGGGAAGAGATAGTAGAGTGGAGCAGGGGTCTTGCAGAGAAGATAAGAGAGTCAGGGTTCCAGCCAGACGTTATCGTAGCGGTTGCGAGGGGAGGCTATGTACCTGCGAGGCTCCTAGCCGACTTCCTAGACGTGTCAAACATGCTCAGCATACAGAGCCAGCACTGGGTTGAAGCTGCTAAGGCTGCTGAGAAGGCAATCCTCAAATACCCCTACAAGGTAGACCTCTCGGGCTCCAAGGTGCTCCTAGTCGATGATATAGTCGATACGGGTGAGACGCTCCTCCTAGCCAGGGACTTCATACTAAGGGAGTGGAGCCCCGCCGAGGTGAAGATCGCCACGCTCCAATGGATCAGCCCAGTGGCCAAGTTCAAACCCGACTACTACCACTTGGAGGTTAAGGAGTGGACGTGGTTCCAGTACCCATGGACGAGGCTGGAGGACCTCCAGCAGTTCATAACCCGGATCTTCCGGGAAGATGAGAGGGCCGGCAAGGGCCTAACTAGGGGGGAGCTGGAAGACCTGTTCCGTGAATGGTATGGGGTGGATCCGGGAGAGTTCGGATTCTACTGGGAAATGGCATTGGAGAGGCTCGTGGAGAAGGGCGCCCTCACCGTGGAGGGCGGCGTCTACAGGTTCTCCGGCTAAACACAGCCTAGTATCTAATGTTCCGGATCTTTATCTCGAATACACCATGCTCCCTGCTCCAAGCTGCCAGTACTATCGGCTTCCCACCGAGGGGTACAGAGAGCTTCTCGTACAGCTTCTCCATTCCCTCACTGTAGGAGTCGGCCTTGATCCGTATCGGTGAGATCCCCCACCTTAACCTCAGCTTCCTCTCAAGGATCTCTGTTGGTACCCCCACGTATATTGGGATCTTGGGCTTGAACCCGGAGATCCTGTTCGGCAGCCGGCCCCCCATCGAGTAGACTTGGAGCGGCGCGCCAATACTCTCGGCGAGGTCTACGAGACCCAGGGCTAACTGTTCGGGCCTGGTAGCGGGAGCGGGCCTTAACGGGCTCGCGGTCTCGAATGCCCTGGTCGCGGCCCTCCTAGCCCATGCAACAGCCCTAACCGGGTACTTGCCGATAGCTGTCTCCGCGGTTAGTAGGAGGGCGTCTGCCCCCTCTCTAACTGCTTGGAATATGTCTGTTATCTCGCTCCTAGTAGGCTTAACCCTCTCAATCATACTTGTCAATAGCTCCGTAGCGACGACAACCATCTTCTTCCTAGCAACTCCCGTCCAGGCGAGCCTTGATTGCACGACGGGCATGTCTTCCAGCGAGTAGTGCATTCCAAGGTCCCCCCTGGCTATGACGATTCCATCCGCCTTCTCGGAGATCTCGTCGGCGTTGCTGACTCCACCCGGAGACTCTATCTTGGCGATAATGCTGAGGTGGTCTAGGCCCTCCTCTCGGAGCTTCATTCTTAACGCCTCTACGTTATCAGCGCTCCTCACGTAGCTCATCATGACGTGGCTGAAGGGTTTTCCGTGGAGGAATCTAATCGCCTCCTCGTCGCGGGGAGTTATCGGAGGGAGTGGTAGGTCCTTCCCCCGAAGAGCTACCCCCATCCTGGGCTTGACGACTCCCGCTGCACGGGAGACCGCCTCCGCCTGGGAGCCGGATACCCTGGTAACGGTGAACCAGAGGAGCCCGTCGCCCAGTATGATCGTGTCTCCCTCCTCCATAACCCTGAACAGGGCTGGGCTCGATACAGGTATGCAGCCCTCCTTATCGCCTTCATAGCAGAACCGTATCTTCTCTCCCTCCCTAACCTTGACTGGCTCAACGTCGCCTGCAACCCTAACCCGGGGACCCTCCAGGTCTGCTATCAGCGCTATCCTCAACCCAAGCCGGTTCTCGGCCTCGACAACATTCTCTACGAGCATGCTCCAGTACTCTGGATCCCCGTGGCTCGTGTTAATCCTAACCCCCCATGCCCCTTCTCTAATCATTGATTCGATGACGCCTGCATCCTGGCTTGAAGGCCCCAGGGTGGCTATGACCTTCACAGGGATCCACTCAAGGGGATTCAACACTATACACCCTTAGGGGGGAGTAGAGCTAAACCTTGAACCCCGCCTCGCGGAGCCTTCTCAATATAACCTTCTCGTCGGGGAAGAGGCTCGCCGCCTCCTTCAATGCCGCCTCATCCACCTTGAGCCTCCCCTTCTTAGCGAGCCTCGCAATCTCCTTCAACCTATCCATGTCGCTGGAGCGGCCGGCGTTCGCCTTCAATACAATGTGGTCTTCTAAAGCCACCATCTTCACCCTCACCCCGTTGAGCCTAACCCTTCTAGCCCTGTTCAAGATCTCCTCTGGAACGTTGAAGTCGAACAGGTTATCGTAGAACTCTATCGGGAACTCCTCCTCAAGCCTAGCTATGAGGGAGGGGGTTCCAAGCCACGTCTGCCCTACCCCCCACCCAAGCTTCTCAGCCACAGCATAATACTGCTCCTCCATGAAGACGTTGGGCTCCTCCGCGAAGAGATCCACGTCCGGGCCTAGATCCTTCGAGCCCAGCTCTAGCTCTACAACGGTGCCACCGATAACAGTGAACTGGAAGCCCTCGTCGAGGAGCATCCTCAGCGCTTTAGCGAGCACCTGGCTTGATACCATCTCTTCAACACCACCCATAGACTGCAACCGCACACGCCAGCGTGGAGGCTGGAAGGGCTCCGGGAGGGACCCTCCAGCCCTCCAGTCGCCAGCCATGTAGGGGATACATTATAGGGGCCCAGCTTTATACGTGTCTCCTGCATGTGGCGGAGAGCTTCTAATCCACCGGCAATAACCCTAATATCTCCCAGCCCATGATGTATACTCTTGGAGCGTGCCGGGGTGGCCGAGCGGACCAAGGCGGCGGGCTCGAGTTTGGCGGACTGGTTCAAACCGCCGCCTAAGAGAGACCCGTTGCCCCGACGAGGGGCGCGCGGGTTCGAATCCCGCCCCCGGCGCCACATGAACTCGCACGCCGCGATCTCCTATTGAGTATAGTGTAGAAGGGGGGTTGGGGTATGGCATGATTCCTAACCGGTTGCCTCTGCGGTGTAACCGTAGGTTCCAGATGGTATCTCGCTCTTAGATTCTTCTAGGAGGACTGCTATGACCTCTCCATCCTTAACCTTTACAACACCGCTTCCCCCCGGCCAGCTCACAGTGATGGTTGCTACGGGCTTCCTCAATGCCCTCGCGAGTGCCACGGCCCCCCTAGCGATCTCCACGACTCCGGCGGCCGCGGTCCTGTCATCTATTGCCTCGATGCTTCCAGCAGTCCTGTACCCGGTCTTATCAACCTGGATGACTCCGTACTCTATGGGCACGAGCCTCACCATTATACTAGTTAGCATTCGCCAAGTCATATCGTGTAGGGGGCAATAGCACCCACGTCATACCCGGGTCGTCCCTCTCTCCACCCGGTGGGCGGTCTGTCAAGGCTGAACAATTCAACCCCCCTACTCTGGGGTCCTTGACGCCTGGGCTCTTCATCCCGCCCAATTTATTATATCCCAGCCCTACTCTATAATCGTATAATGGATGATTCATCGCCTAACGTGTGGGGTGTAGTTGTTTGGATAAGGGGCTCTCGATACTAGTAGGCTTCATCACGCTGATCGTATTGTTACCAGTATTCCACCTTGGAGGGGCGTTCATAGCAGGCCTCGTTGCAGGTGCACTCGCAGATCACAGCGCCGAGAGGGGGTTCAAGGTAGGCTTCACCGTGGGCATATTGGGGGGAATTATAATAGCGGCGCTTATATTGATCTTTGGAGCCGCTATAGCCGGCCCAGTGGGAGTCGCCTTCAGCGCCATCGCTGGTCTCATGGTCATCATAGTATTCCTAATAGTAGCGATCATCTCGGGTATCGGAGGCCTCATCGGCGGCCTCCTAACAGGGAGGAAGTAGAGTATACTAGTCCTCAAAGGAGTTGAGGGTTAATGGTGCCCTTGGATTGGCCTGGGGGGCGGAGTGGGTAGCGGTAAGACCCGACGCTGTCAGGGTGTGGCGGGACCCGGAGGTTAGGAGGAGGCTCTCCTGGTACATGAGGGTAATGCTGAGGGAAGCCCCGCCCAAGTTTGTGATGGCTAGGAGCTACCCGGCAGGCTTGGATCATGGAGAGGACCCCTGGAGCCTCGAGGCGGGGGAGCTTTGGAGGATCCATGAGAAGGCCTCCAGCGAGTTCCGTAGGATGTGGATTAGGGTTAGGGAAGGCTCTATTGAGTACAGGGATCTCGAGGCGGAGCCGGGGGAGAGCCTCCTAGCAGTCAAGGCGGTATTGGCTCATAGGCTGGCGAGTCCTTGCATACTGTGTGAGAGGAGGTGTATGGTTGAGAGGAGGAGTGGGAGGATCGGAGCGTGTAGGCTAGACTACAATGTCTACGTTCACTCCGCATTCCTCCACCTCGGAGAGGAGGCCCCGCTGGTACCGAGCGGTACAATATTCTATGGGGGATGCAACTTCTCATGCGTCTTCTGCCAGAACCATGATATAAGCCAGGATAATCCGAGGGGAGGCTTGAAGGTAGACCCTGTACGGCTCGCCAGTATACAGGATGCTCTAGCCCGAAAGGGGGCTAGGAACATTAACCATGTGGGAGGAGACCCTACTCCCAGCCTCCACATTATAATGGAGAGCCTCCTCCACGTGGAGTCCCATATACCCCAGCTGTGGAACAGCAACTTCTACATGTCGCGGGAGGCCATGGAGCTCCTAGTCGACGTGATCGACATATGGCTCCCCGACTTCAAGTATGGCAATGATAAGTGCGCCTTCCGCCTCAGCGGCGTAAGGAACTATGTGGAGGTTGTGAGGAGGAACCTGAAGACCGCTGCTATGTACGGGGATGTGATAATAAGGCACCTCGTCATGCCCAACCACCTGGAATGCTGCACTAAGCCGGTACTACGGATGATCAGGGAGGATCTACCGGTCGACAAGGTGCTCGTTAACATAATGGACCAGTACACTCCAATGCATAGGGTAGCCCGGAGGCCCCACCTATGGCCTGACATAGCCCGGAGGCCTACCCGCGAGGAGGTTAGAGAGGCTAGGGAGTATGCTACAAGCCTAGGGATCCTGTGGGAGCCTGTCTCCTAGGTAGCTTGATACTCTATCTAAATATTCCATCATAAATCCCTCAGCAGGCAATAATGGATAGAGGGAATGATGTATAATGCGGGAGTACCTCTCTGAAGTGAAAGCCTCTACTAAAATGGAGGGTGCTGAAGGAGATGTATTCTCCTACATCCTCCTAGCCAACCCAGGATACTGTCCATGCCACGCCCAGGAAATAGCTGGGAGGATAAAGGAGGCTGGCCTCAAACCCGTCGTAGTGAGGATCTCCACCCGTACAGTGCAAATCTATACTAAGAGGAGCCTAATACCAGAGCTCGAGAGGATAGCGAGCAGGGTCCTGGGACTGCCGAGGATTCCTAGGGAGCCCGTCCCCGAATGCGAGAGTATAGATTGCCTCTTCGACGAGTACACCATGCTATTGGGGGAAGAGCTATTCTGGGAGGCCCATGAGGTTGCTGAGGCAATATGGAGGCTGGGGTCTCCCCAGGGCCACCTCCTCGCGGTTGCTGCAGGAGTGTTGGCGAAGGCCCAGGAAGGAGTATTCCAACCACTGCACAAGATAACCTCATGGACCCTGCATGTCGTGAGGATGGGGCAGGCGGGTGTCGGGCAGGGTGTGGACTACTCCTGTATGGTCTCGGAGGCCGAGAAGATACTAGCCTGTGGTAGACCTGAGGCTGTGAAGTGTATAACACGCCCCGCAATCACTATATCGTATAGGAGGAAGTAGGGGATGACTAGAAGGGTTAAGCTGAGGATGCCCCCGCACATAAAGTACCTAGAGGCGGCTGGGGCGCTGGGTGATGGAAGAGTCAGGGTAACTGGGAGGAGCGGGGGCAGGATTGAGGCTATCGTTGACAGCAGTACTGGGGAGAGGAGTTACAGGGTGCTAGTCGAGGATGCCGGGGATGGGGTTGTATACGTATACAGCGATGATAATGGCACCCGGTATAGGGGGTACGTGGGCTACCCAATAATAGCGGTGATGATGCTGGCTGGCCTCCTACCGAGAGATGAGAGGGTTGAGGGGGCTTTGAAGGGGATCCCGTGGAAGAAGCTGAACGAGAAATACAAGAAGTACTCTATAGTCATGGAGCACGTGGTATCTCATGCTGAAAAGCAGGGCGTCAGCAGGGATGTGATTGAATCCTTTATTTCAAGAGTAAAGGAGAAGCTCGCCTCCTACAAAGTATACTATAGAATGGATCCAGAGAAAAGGAGCCTCACAGAATATATGTAGTAGTGATGCTGGATGAGACTATCACCCTCACAGCACGGGTGGCCTGGGGGATGCTCCCCGAGCACCTAAGGGTTAAGCTTAGTAAGAAGATGGCTGGACTACTACGCCACTACGGAGAAGAGTATGGGTTAAAGTTCACGAGGGACGGCTGGGTGCGGATAACTGACCTAGTCCAAGCCCTCCGCAGGATCCCCGGCTTCGACTGGGTCACTGTCCAGGACGTGCTGGAGGTTGTTAGCCGCGACGAGAAGGGCCGCTACGAGGTCCGGGATGGCATGATAAGGGCCCGCTATGGTCACAGCATTAAGGTTGAGGTCGAGTACGAGGAATTATCGAGGGAGGAGATACCAGAGACCCTATACCATGGCACAGTAGCAAGGAGGCTCGAAGGAATTTTGAGGGAGGGCCTCAAGCCTATGAGGAGGAGATACGTCCACTTAAGTCTCACGCCCCAGGACGCCTACACAGTGGGTAGGAGGCACGGCGTTGACGTTGTAGTTCTAGCGGTCGATACTCGATGCTTGGAAGAGAAGGGTATACCAGTATACAGGGCGTCTCACAAGGTATACGTTACCCCCTGGGTTCCCCCAGACTGTATTAGGCTGGCTGGGAGGGGCTAGACCCCTGCCGCCATACCGAAGCTCATAGCCATGACGAGGCCGGGGACCCTCCACTACACACGAGGCCTTTATAGGATCCCATGGCACCTGTCCGTTGTGTGGGTAATTCGAGCTCAGCCTTATCATATCCTGTCAAAGTAATCGACCGGCAACCCCGGGTAACTATTGTGGGATTAGCATGGATGGAAAATAATACACGTATACGGGGCTCCAAACGCTCGTGTCACCTCATACCCCAGGGTTGAATGGGGGTCGGGGGCACTACTCAGCTCATCGCCCCGATGGATATTAGACCTCTCCTCTCCGGGCTAATTAATCCTCAACACCCATAAGCTTGCGGATCGCCTCTAGAAGCCTTCCCGCATCCCTTGATACCAGGTATATGACCGGCTCGAGCTTATCCGCCATTTCAACCTCCGCCTCAACCCCCTCCACCTCCTCCAGTATGCGGATAACCCTCGCATCATACTTCACCACGGTAGCCCAAGCTCCAGTGCCCCAGCGCTTCGCATACTTCAAGGCCACTGCACCGGTATGCTTGCTCCCACCATACACGGGGGTCCCCGCGACTATCACCCTCCCCGTAGCAGTTTTCACAATCCTCCCATCTAATCCTATCACGTCATCTATCTTCTCAGCGCCTGGAGGGGCGTAGGCTAGGTTCGACCCCACCTCTGGTATAAGGTCTATAATGGGGAGGGATACAAGGGACTCTAGAACCTTATAGTAGGCCTTCAGCACCGCCGGCTTCTCCGAGCAGAGTGTGGACTCGCAGAGGCTCCTGTTCCCCCTGCAATAGCTGGAGTGGAGGGCTAGAGTGTTGGCGGCGAGGGCTATCTCGCCGCGGTCTCCCTTTATCAGGCTGTCGCATGCGATGTCCAGGAGAAGCCTTACTGTAGACTCCCCTATCCCTTCTCTCGCTAGGGCCTCTATATAGGACTCCTCCCGCTCCCTCAGGTACCTGTAGACCATGGGCTGGGTAACGCCTAGGAGGCGTGCTATCCTCCTCTGGCTGAGCCCCTTCCTCCTAAGACAGTGAGCCAGCGCCCCCCGGATATGGGGAAGTATTACGCGGGCAACGTACTCCTGGGGGAGTTCTCCGTGCAAGCGACCGTGCCCCTCTGCATGAATACGGGAAGGCTTAGGGTTTAGAGCTTTAACGCGCACATTGTTAACAGTGGCGTCGGGAGTGGATGAGGAGTGGCATCTGGCGGTAGCGGTGACAAGGATAGGGACCTGGTGAAGAAGATAGCTATGATGGTGATGCAGGGCGCAGTAATGCTCTCGGAGACCTGCCCCATATGCGGGTCTCCCCTTTTGAAGCTGAGGAACGGAGACATAGTCTGCCCTATACACGGCAAGGTGATAATGGTAAGGAGCGACGAGGAGGCGCGGGAGGTTGAGATAGACAGTATTATCGCCGGCCTCGAACACTACGCTGCAACCAGGATAAGGGAGCTAATGGAGAGCGGGAACCCCCGCGAGATCCTTGACTGGCTCCACGTCATAGAGGCGGGGGAGAGGATAAGGGAGATACGCGATAGGAGGAGGGAAGCAGGCAAGCCGGCGGGCGAAGAGGCAGCTCCTAGGAGGGAGGGCAGAGGGAAGCCTAGAACCCGTTAATTAGGTAATACGCCTACACCCTCCTATCCAGGGTCGACCCCCCGGGGAGATGCACTGTGATAGATGAAGCCACAGCCCGCTCCCTGGCAGAAGCCAGAGAATACATTAAAAGAATCCTAAAAAATGAAAATGAAAACATTATGAAGAATCAGGTCTGCCCGGAAGGGAGAAACCTGCAGCCCCTCCCCGACCCTAAACCGGTTAGGGCCCACGCGGCAGTAGACGGGGGGAACCAGTCCCTCCAACTGGACGACTTCACCTTCTTCGCGGCACGCGCGTGGGCGTATATACACGAGTTGAGGGAGAAGCCGCAGAGAACAGGCTATGCAGGGATAGTGGTTCCACCCCATCACGCAGACTACCGGATAACGATCTACCGTGAAACCCTGGAGGCTGCAGCCCTCATAGGTAGCGGTGTGGTGAATGGGAGGAACCTAGCTGAAATGGCCGAGCTGGTCTTGTTCGACGGCAATATTAGGAACTCGATAAGATGGTGGAGTCCCGGAGCCGTGAGGCCACAGGGAGAGGAGGAAATCGACCTCGGTAAGGGGCTGGATCACGCCTACAACGTACTATGGGATCTCTACAACACAGGGACTAGTGTTGACTCAATCAGCTTCCTCCAGTGCAACGGGCGCAGCGACTGCGTCGAGGAGTTTATAGCGAAGGCTGTGGAGAGGCCCATCGTTCCCCGCCTGGTCTTGGAGATGGTTGCGAGGGATCTAGACGGGAAATACTTCAGCGATACTAAATGGATAACTGCTCTTGAAGTAGTCGAGAAGCTCTACCTTTACAAAGAGGCGCTCGAGTCCTCTTGGAGGAACGGCGGGTACCCGATATTCCTCTCCAAGTCCAGCACGACCACCCAGCTGTGCAAGGAGAAGCACAGCGACATATTCTATCTTAGAAGGATACATGGGAGGAGCCTAGAGCCGGGCTATATCTTTTGGAGCGACAGCCTCCAGTGCGGAGCCTACGAGATAACCAGGCTAGTGAGGAAGAAGGCTAAACCCCTGGTCGGGGAACCCGTATGTTCTCCCTCGCAAATGCCTAGCAGAGGGTACAGGTTCTTCCCCGAAGTCCTCGGCTTAAGGCACTTCTACGTTAACAGGCTTGGTTCAATTGAATTCTATGTTAGGCTTTCAGGCACAGGCCCCTTCATGAACGCCAACCTAGCCTTCGACATGGCAAGAGTCGACTTCTCCGACCTGGATGATGCTAGGGCAATGCTCGAGGAGGCACTGGCAAGGCTTGCCAGCGTCCCCATGACCCATGGTTACCCCCTATCCCTCGTATTAACCCATAACCACGCCAGGATACTCCCAGAGGAGGTTATAGCACTAGCCCGGGGGGCTGGGCTAGAGCTGCAAATGGATCCCAGGATGAAGCTCTACTCTCACAGCAGGTGGTAGGAGTTGCCTTGTGGGGTAGGAGATAGCATTGGATGGATAGTAGGCGAGTCCACCCCCGTCTCTAGCCTCGTAATATTCAACCGCAACCTCCCTAGCCCTGTCAGGGCTGGAGACTACCTTGTGGCAGAGGGGCCGGAGGGCTGCGTGCTGGGGATAGTCGAGATAGTCTGGGCTGGGCACAGGATGCTCCCACCAACCGTCACCGACCCCGAAGCTGTAGATCACATAGCACAGTGGACTCAGACGGTTAGTGACGAGGACTTGTACAATAGGGGCAAGGTTAGATGGCTATCTATACTAGACAAGATAAAGGGGGCTGGAGCAGCCGTTGCCCCCAAGACCCCTATCCAGCCGGGAACCAAGGTGTACAGGGCAGACCCTACGGTTTTGCAGACCATATTCTCGCCGGGCCAGAGGAGCTGGATAAGGCTGGGGCACCTCGCAAACGACCCCAGTGTAGAGTTCCACATCGACGCCAACGGCCTGACGAGGCACCTGGCAATATTAGCTGTAACCGGTGGTGGTAAGAGCAACACTGTATGCATTCTGGCGAAGAGGATTGTTGGGGACTTATGCGGTACAATGGTGATATTCGACATGCACGGCGAGTACAGCAACATGAAGCTCAAAAACGCATCCATAAAAACACACAAGCCACCTAAGCTGAACCCCTCCAAGATAACCAGGAGCGAACTCTTCACCCTAACCAGGGTGGGAGAGTTTGCCTCGAGGCAGAAGAGGTACCTCAGCTGGGCTTGGAGGGCCGCGGTTGCAACGTACGAGAAGATGAAGGCTAAGACAAATGCTAGGGGCTGGGATATATTGATGATAGCAAAGAGGCTCTTGGAGGCGCTCTACAATAAGAAAGGGGTGGAGAACATCTATAAGATGCTAGTTCAGTTAGAGGAGAAGGGTTTAGAGAAGGGAGACTCCAATAAGGCTCTTGAAGAAGTGAGTAAGTGGCTTAAGGGCTACCTCCCATCCCCATTAAATGAGCTGGCTGCTGAAGCCATTGTTGAGAAGAAGATCCTGCCCCCGAGACAGATCGCGCAGGACAGTCTCGAGGGGGCGCTGGCGAGGCTGGACGACCTCGAAGACTACTACTCTGAAACCCTCGACGTGACAGCCTACACGAGGTTAGTAGACGCCATACCCCCCTGCACTCTAACAGTATTCGACCTATCAGAGCTGGACGAGAACGCTGCAGACGCCCTGGTTAGCCACTACCTCAAGAGGATCCTTATGGAGAGGAAGGCGGCGAAGCAGGGTGTGGGAGGCTACAAGTATCCCGTGATAGTAGTGTTGGAGGAGGCCCATATCCTCGTGCCGAGGGATAATGATACCCTCACCAAGTACTGGGCTGCGAGGATCGCTAGGGAGGGGAGGAAGTTCGGCGTCGGACTCGTACTTGTGAGTCAGAGGCCGAAGAACGTGGATCCCAACGTGTTGAGCCAGACCAACAACAAGATCATACTGAGGATGGTGGAGCCCGAGGATATAAGATATGTGCAGAGGGCGAGCGAGGAGATGAGCGATGACATAGCAAGCCTCCTCCCATCCCTAAACCCGGGAGAAGCAGTGGTACTGGGGAAGATGGCCAAGCTCCCGGCACTGGTGAAGATCGACCTATGCCCCAAGGATGAGAAGCCGAGCGGTGGAGACATAGACATAGTAGCAGAGTGGCTGAGCTATAGGGATAGGCAGTCTGAGACTATGGAGATAGTTGAGGGGCTCTAGCTTGAAGCTACCTGTAATAGTAGGGCTAGACGCTCTAGGCGGCGACAGGGATAGGGCTGAGGAGCTAGCGCGCAGCCTCTGCGGCAGGGTAGCCGGATACAAGGTAGGGTATCCAAACATCCTGCCATGCACTGGTGTAGGTGAGGCTGTTAGGAGAGCATGTCCAGGCGCACTGATTGTGGCGGATCTCAAGCTCGCCGACATAGGGTATACCATGAAGCATATCGCATCCCACGTTATTGATTGGAGCGACGCTGCAATAGCACACTCCTTTATAGGAGTGGAGGGGGCGTTAGACGAGCTGAAAGAGTACCTTGACTCCAACGGGAAGAGGCTCGTCCTCGTAGCATCAATGAGCCATCCGGGGGCAGGTAGGATTATCGACCCCATACTGGATAAGATAGTCGAGGTGGTGGGAGAGATAGGGCCTTGGGGGATAGTGGCTCCCGCAACAAGGCCCAACGTGGTGAGAATACTCAGGGAGAGGTTCCCAGGTAAGGTGATCCTCTCGCCCGGAGTAGGCGCGCAGGGGGCGTCGCCTGGAGACGCCCTGAGGGCTGGGGCAGACTACGAGATAATTGGTAGGATGATAACTGCCTCAAAGAACCCTCTCCTAGTGGTAGAGAGTCTAGAGGAGAGGTATAGGATGGTGCTGGGTGACTAGCTAGCATACCGATACCTTTAATTCTCCCTCCTCAAGCAGACCCTCTTACCGGGCGCATTAATGGGGGACTGGAAGGGTAGGGATGTCCTAAACATACTAGACTTCACGAGGGATGAGCTGGAGGAGCTCTTCGACCTCGCCTCAGAGTATAAGAGAGCGTTGGAAGCAGGGAGGGTCACGAGGGTTCTAGAGGGGAGGATCATAGCGCTCGCATTCTTCGAGCCCTCCACTAGGACCCGTATGAGCTTTGAAACCGCGGCGAAAAGGCTTGGAGCAGCCACTGTAGGCTTCACTAAGGGTGAGGGTACTAGTATTGAGAAGGGAGAGAGCCTAGCCGACACTGTCAGGATGCTCGATGCATACGCTGATCTCATAGTGATTAGGAGCAGGTACGAGGGCTCCGCACTGCTCGCAGCCGAGGTTGCAGAGCACCCGGTTGTTAATGGAGGGGATGGGAAGCAGCATCACCCGACCCAAGCAATGATAGACTTCTACACTGTGAAGGAGCTCTTCGGCTCCCCCGACGGGCTAACCTACGCTGTAGTAGGGGATCTCCGGTATGGGAGGGCTGCCTCCAGCTTCCTCTATGGTCTCACCCGCTTCCGCCCGGAGCGCGTGTTCCTAGTTTCGCCTCCACAGCTACGGGCGAGGCCCGAGGTCTTGCTAGCACTCATGGATAGCGGCGTGGAGTACAGCGAGGCAGACCTTGAAACCGCGGTGGAGGAGGCAGACGTGGTCTACGTGACCAGGATACAGAAGGAGAGGTTCCCGGACCCAGCTGAGTACGAGAAGGTCAAGGGGAGCTATAGGATAACGAGGAGGCTCCTAGAGTCGAGGGCTAAGAAAGGCTTGAAGGTCCTCCACCCTCTTCCAAGGGTCGATGAGATAACGTATGATGTAGACTCTACAGAGTGGCAGGCCTACTTCATCCAAGCGGCTAACGGGGTCCCTGTGAGGATGGCTCTCCTAACACTCATACTGGGGGGTGATGGCGTGTGAGCGAGGGTATGCTTGTAAGGAAGATCAAGAGTGGAACAGTCATCGATCATATCCCGGCGGGGAGGGCCCTGATGGTCCTCCGCATACTCGAAATCACCGGGAGAGAGGGCTACCGGTTAGCTGTGGTTATGAACGTGGAGTCGAAGAAGCTGGGCCGCAAGGACATTGTCAAGATAGAGGACAGGTTCATGGAGGGAGAGGAGGTCGACAAGATCGCGCTAGTAGCGCCTACTGCTACAATCAATATTATAAGAGACTATAAGATTGTCGAGAAGAGGAAGGTATCAGCCCCACGCCTCCTAGAAGGTATACTGAGGTGCACGAATCCAACTTGTATAACAAGGAAGGAGAGGGAGCCCGTAACGCCCCGCTTCCGCTTGGTAGAGGGGAAGAAGCTGAGGTACCAGTGCCTCTACTGCGGCACCATAATAGAGGAGGATGAGATACTGGAGCAGTTGATCGGTCGAAACCCATGATCCTCAGGCCGCTCAGCCCACAATATAATCTAGCCCTGGAAGAGGCAGCCTACAGGGAGTGTAGCCTCGAGAAGCTAGCGGGCAGAGTGTACGTGTGGGTCAACAGGCCATCCGTGATCGTCGGGAGATCAAGCAGGGAGGGTTTAGACTACTCGTGCAGTGCGGCGAGAAAATATGGGGTGCCAGTCTATAGGAGGTTCACTGGTGGAGGAGCGGTTCTCCACGACGAGGGAGTCCTCTCCATAACCCTGATCGGAGAGCGTAGAGGGTCCCTCCGGGAAGTATACAGGGCTGGAACCAGCCTCATAGTGGCGGTTGTAGAGGGCCTCGGAGGATGGGCTAGGGTTGCAAACGAGGCGGACATCGTTGTGGGGGGCTGCAAGGTCTCGGGCGGCGCGGCGCACCTTGCAAGGGACAGGTACCTCTACCACGCCACCCTCATAGTAGACTCTCCCCTCGAGGGTGTAAGGGAGCTTACCCCTCCTCGAACCGATAGGATCGCCTCTGGCAGCGTGGACCCCGTGAAGTACAAGCCCTGCCCCCTCTCAGGGTCGCTTCCGGGTATAACTGTGGAGGACGTGGTGGATGTGATGGGAGAGGTTGCGGAGGCTATGGGTAGGAGGCTGGCCCCACTCATACAAGCAGCACCGGAGTGCGGGTTGAGTAGTGGACTCCTAATGGAGTATGTTGATAGGAGGTTGAGGGACCCTCACTGGACCCCCTGCGGCTAGTAGAGACTCTTGCATGCCTCCTGGGATAGCCAGAGGGCCTTCCCGACAAGGTTAGAGGCCTCCCTCGCAGCCCAATCGAGGTCCTCCTTATTCTCCTCTATACTCTTCTCTAGAGCCCTCCTTAGGAGGTTCTCGGCTAATAGGGCTATTAGGAGCTTCCTCCTAGCAGCAACCTTCACCTTGTCCAATCCGTTGGACTCTATGTACCTCCAGTGCTCCTCTATGGCGTCTACCAGCTCCTCTATACCTGTGCCCATGATGGCGCTGGTCTTTACAACCTTGGGGGTCCAGCCGGAGCCTGGGCCTATGTCGCCCTTCTCCACAGCGAATGTTATGTACTCGTATGTCTTCGCCGCCTCCGGCTTGTCGGCCTTGTTGACAACGTATATGTCGCCGATCTCCATTACACCCGCCTTCAGCGCCTGTATATCGTCTCCTGCCCCCGGCATCGTTAGTACGAGAATGGTGTGGGCCGCGTTCATTATGTCTACCTCCGCCTGCCCTACCCCAACTGTCTCGACAATAATCTTATCGTAGCCTAGAGCGTCGAACGCCTCAATCAAAGCGATGGCGGCGAGGCTCAATCCACCCTTAAGCCCCCGAGTAGAGAGGCTCCTGATGAAGACGCCCGCGTCCCCAGTATACTCCTGCATGCGGAGCCTGTCGCCCATTAGGGCTCCACTAGTAAGGGGGCTGCTTGGATCGATTGCTACCACTGCCACCCTGTAGCCTCGAGAGCGGAGCCCCTTGATGAGCCTGCCTATGAGGGTGCTCTTCCCCGCACCGGGTATGCCCGTGACCCCTATAACGTGGGCATTCCCCGCCTTCGAGGCTAGGGATTCTAGGAGTTTAGCGCTCTCAACATCAATGTTCTCGAGAATAGATAGGAGCCTCCCTAGAGCCCTCAGGTCTCCATGGGAGGCCTTCTCCACCAGGGCGGCGTACTTGCCGAGGGGCTTACTCATAATAAGGCACCGTACTCAATATAGGAATATTAAGGGAATATAATTCCCCACCCGGGTAGCCTTTGGGATGATAGGGTATGGGCGAGTCGATGGACAAATGCGTTGTGAATGATGTAGCAGCGATAATGGCGAGGCTCCCCCTATCTATGCCCGCCCGCCACTACACCACCCCCCAGGTTGAAATAGAGGTTATCGACAGGGAGTCCCGGGAGGGCCTATTATTCATGCTCGACTCAGGTAGACTCGTGATTAGAGAGCCGGGAAGGGTGGAGGTAAAGCTGCCTGATAGGCTCCTCTCAAGGCTTAGTCCTGCGGATATAAGCCTGCTTAGGCTCGCGCTAACACTAATGGAGGAGTGCGGGAGCGTCTACCTCGCCACCGACGATTACGCTCTCCAGGAGGCAGCTGTACGCCTGGGTATAGAGGCGTTGCCCGTACGGTATAGGGGTGCAAGGGTTGCAAGGAGAAGATAAGTGGTTCCTGGCCAGGAAGAGGCTCCTCGACCGCCTCTGGAGGGAGGGATACATACGGTCGAGGAAGGTATACGAGGCAATGCTCCGTGTTCCCAGAGAGCTCTTCGTGCCTGAAGCCTACAGGGATCTAGCATACGAGGATAGACCCCTACCCATAGGCTATGGGCAGACGATTTCAGCACCCAGCATAGTTGCATTTATGACTGAGGAGTTGATGGCCGACGTTGGCATGAGGGTCCTCGAGGTAGGTACAGGGAGCGGATACCAGGCGGCGGTGCTTGCAGAGATAGTGGCGCCGTCGGGTACAGATCCCCGGTATTGGGGGCACGTATACACTATTGAGAGGATAAAGGAGCTAGCCGAGCTCGCCAGGAGGAGGCTGGAGGAGGCCGGGTATGGGAGCAGGGTTACCGTTATAGTGGGTGACGGGAGTAAGGGCTGGCCGAAGGAAGCACCCTATGATAGGATCATGGTAACAGCCGCTGCACCCCACATACCAGAGCCATTACTGGAGCAGCTGAAGCCAGGGGGGCGCATGGTCATACCCGTTGGAGGAGTCTTGGAGCAAACCCTCTACATCGTGGAGAAGAGGATGGACGGAAGCATTGTTAAGAGGCCATCCCTCCCCGTCTTATTCGTCCCCCTGATAGGCGAGTACGCATGGAGAGAGGAGATATGATAGGAGCCGCTAGCCGGCTTCATGTATTTTGTCTTAGCGTGTACAGCCTCTCGAGGGTCCCTCGAGCGTGTACGTAGATTAGTATTACAGCGATTATTGTTAGGACGGGGATAAATAACCCTATGATCCACAGGATGCCGTCCGCCTTAAAGTCATCTATAGGTACACCTCTACGCCTCAGCTCCTCCAGCCTCAGCAGGAATATGCCAAATAATATACCTCCCACCAGTGACATTATGGCTCCCAGGAATACTAGTATGAGGGAGAGCACCGCGGCAGTCCTGGCTAGTACGCCCAGCATACCCACGACAGTCATTATGAGACCGTAGAGCATGTATTTTGGACCGGACTCTCCATAGTCTAGGACGTATGGCTCCACCCTCTTTAAATTGGCTCCTCCTTCCTTGAACATGAGGACTCCGACTACAGATAATATCGCCGTAATGATGCCGGGGCCGATGAACCAGGGGGCTCCAATCACCTCTATTCCAGAGCCCGACCTATAAATGTGGGTGACGCTGTGGATAGCCACCATTGCAGGGAGTACTATTATCCAGACTATTATGAAGCCTATTATTAGAATTAATGCTCCATTTTTGAGGTTTTCAAACCCGTTTACCAGAAAGGTGAAGTTTTCCTCTATCCACTCACTCCTAGAATCATTGTTCAATGAAGAACACCCATATTCAAGTTACACTGTAGTTTAAATATTTAATTCCTCGTCCGGCCAAGTCATTCCTTCCTAGACCTGGATATGTGATAGTATACTCCAGCAGCCAATGCCAGTGCTGCTCCCATTATGAAACCGGCCAGGAAGTGCTCCCGGAACATCATAGATACTTGGGCGAACGGGGATGTGCCTGGCTGTATCCCGCGGGATAAGGCGTAGCTTGTCGTGTACTTGAAGCGGGCGAGGGGCTTGGGTGTAAGGTAGAGGAACCAGGCTATGTTTCCAAGGTATACTGCGAGGTCCAGGTACCAGTTCTCGTAGTACTTGTGGAGGAGGATTAGGAGTATGGAGAGGCCCGCAACTAGCCCCGCGATGGTGTAGAAGTTGGCTAGGAACTCTGCTATCTGCTTGTATCTAATATAGTCTGTATCAGTGCTTATCCATCTCCACGGAATAGCTGTACCGTAGACGTAATCGCTCACGATCTTCTCTAGTACAGCGGCTCCTCCAATTAAAGGTAGCAGGCCGGCTAGCAGGTATACGGTGTACCATGTATTCTCTGGTCTACCCAGATACTCCCTCCTCCTCGCCGCGATGATGGCTCTAATCCATATGTATAGGAGTCCTAGGAGGGGCATTACTGTTGTAACGACCAGGTAGGGCAGGTATGATTTCACAGCATAGGATACTGATGGGGCTACGCTGGGCCCTATGCCGCCGCCTATCCCTCCTCCTCCAACCGGCATTGGGGGCAGTTCTTGAAGCTCGATCACAGGACGCACCCTCCAGTCTATACTATGCATACCATGAGATCCGAGTTCCTCCAGTTAGTCTAGGATGTTATATAACACCAGTATCATTTTCCTCCCCATTGAAGGGATTGACAGTGGCTCCCCTCTTTAATACCCCCCTCCTATAGCTCCACGAAGCTACTCCCCCAACGATAACTAGCTCCGGCCTTCCCGCGAGACTAGCCATGAAGTGTACTGGAAGCCTATGCTTTGAATCCGTGAATCCGGGGAACCTCCACCTTGCATTGGGGTCGAGTACTACAAGGTTCGCCCTAGCCCCATAATCGATGATACCATAGCCCGATAGGCCTAGGATCTCAGCCGGCCCCCTAGAGGTGAGGTAGAGGAACTCATCTAGCCCCATCGCCCCGCTCGCAACAAGATGCTTGTAGGCGAGCCAGGGCCAGAGTGGGAGCCATGGGAATCCCGGGGAGCAGATTAGGGGCTCGCTCTTCTCCCACTGCGCGTGGGGAGCATGGTCTGAGGCGAGAGCGTCTATTTCCCCCAGTATGAGCATTTGCCTCAGGATCGACGAGTCTACGGGGCTCCGGAGGGGAGGATTCACCCTGTAAAGGCAGCCTTCAGAATGGTAGTTGTAGAACAGGTGGTGGGGCGTGGTATCCACGCTGTAGCCGTTCCTCCTGGCAAGCCTTACGGTTGAGGGGCATGAGGCGTGTGTTACGTGGATCCTTCCTTTAACTCCGAGGGAGGCGAGGAGTTCAACGCTCGCCCCCTCTAGGTGGCAGCCTCTCGCCTCCCCCCTCAACCTGTTATTCTCGTACTCGGCCATCCGTGTACCGTAGAGGAGTTCCGGGTGAACTATTAGGAGCTTGCCAGCCCCTGCTGCAGCCTTAATTAGCTCCTCGCGAGCCAGGTCTCCTGGATATGTTTTGAACCCTGCTATCGGCGCCTGAGCCAATTTATCGACGTGCTCTCTTGACGTGGGTATGCCGGAGTATAGGGAGTAGTCTGTCCAGGAGTATTTTGATAGCTGGTCTAGCTTATGCCGGACAGCTTCTGGAGTGTTGAGGTACGGTTTTGTATTGGGCATATCCACTACTAGCGTAATTCCAGCCTTCAGGGCTTGTAGGGTCCCTGTTTCCTCGTCCTCCTTATACGAGAGCTGTAAGCCCCTGAGATGTACATGTAGGTCTATTAGACCTGGTATGATCTTCATCCCAGTCCCCGTGTAGTCGAGGCCCTCTCCGCGGGGCTTCTCGGTGATGGATTCAATCTTTCCCCTCCCAAAGTTAATGCATTGGATTCCAAGGCTTCCTCTGTAGTCGTATAGCTCCCCGCAGATGCTCTCGATCGATTCAACCATCCCATACCGTCCCCCGTTATCTGATCTGGCCCGGGTGTATTAACCGGAGGTTTTCTTCCACTGATTCACTAGGAGGTATACCCTACATTGTAGACTGCTTCATAGTCTTCGCGAACAGCCTGGTAGAACGATGCTCCCCGCCTTATAAGCAGTTCCCCTTCTATAAAGGTTTCTATCGGTGGTTGTCGTGAGGCTCATAACAGTGAAGATGCCCGAGATCTATGTTAACGGGATAGACGAGCTCGTCAAGGCTGGGAGGTACTCTAGCAGGAGCGAGGCGATAAGAATCGCTGTTAGGGAGCTGTTGAAAAGGGAGCTTTGGGGCCACCTGAGGGAGCCATACGCGGTGGCGAGGCATGAGGATGTGGAGGCACCCTTCGCGTTCGCACAAGATGAGGGGGTGGTCGACCTAGTCTAGACTCTCCTCACCCTTCTAACGATGAGCTCGTAGAGCCTCTCTCCGGGCTGTAGCCTCTTATAGCTGAATGGGGGCATCCAGCCGGGAATGATCCTCCTTATCTCCTCCAGAGATACTGGCCTCGGATAGAGCCTTGGATTCTCCACCTTTATCGCCATAGCCCTCCTAGCACCTCTAATGTAGGCCCATGCATCCCCTCCGATACCGGTTCCGGGACGGGATACTACAGCCCATATACGTTCGGGAGTATCGATTATGATCTCGCCGGCTGTGAACTCTCCCACTATACTCTTCACCTTCCCGCTGCTATAGACTATTATGACTGAGCCCTCCTCGACGGGTTTTACTCCAGAGAGCTTTCTCAGCTCATACTTCTTCCTCTTAGAGAAGATCGCGTTAGCATACTGAGGCCTGATGCTCATCAGGTACATTGCTGCCTCCTCTAGGTATTCCTCCATCACAGCGCAGCACCATCGTTATCCTTGAATCCTAGCCCTCTTATTCAGTTCGAGAGTAATTATTGGTGTGGCTCTATTTGAGATGTGAAGAAAAAGGGGGAGGGTTTCCGGGACCCCCGCTTTTAAGGGGGTTTCCACGCTACCGCCTAGCCTGCAATATTTGCGCTACGGGTGCCTTGAGCTCCTCCGCCTTCTTCACCAGAATGCATCCTGGGTCCGGTGCTAGCGGGTCACCGTAGTAGGCGTAGGCACGAGCCCTGCAACCTCCACAGATGTACTTGTACGGGCAGCTGCCGCATGCGCCCTTGAGGAGCTCTCTATCCCGGAGCTTTTGGAAGAGTTCGCTGGTCTCCCAGATCTCCGAGAAGGTCTTCTTCCTAATGTTGCCGACGACTATTGGGAGGAAGACGCATGGTGTGACATCGCCGTTGGGCTGTATGGCGGCGTAGATTCTACCGGCCCCGCACCCGCCTATGAACTCTGCCAGTGCTGCGACGATCTTGTCTCCGCCCAGGTAGAAGTGTGTTGGGGCGATCTCCTCGCCCCCGCTCAGCTGCAGGGCTACTCTCCCGAACTGTGGGGCGGTGCTGGCTATCTCGAACTTTCTCTTCTGGTGCTCCTTGTATAGCTTCCTGAGCACCTCTTCTCTCTCCTCGGGTGTTAGGTCTAGATGCCTGTTCTCCTCTCCCCTACCTACCGGGATGAAGTTGAAGAATATCACCCTGTTGACTCCGATTGACTCGGCGAGGTCAAGTATGTCGTCGATCTCGTGCAGGTTCATCTTAGTTATAGTTACAGCCATTCCATTGTTTACTCCCAGCTTTACCGCGTTCTCGAGCGCCTTTACGGCGAGCCTCCAAGCACCCGGCACCCTCCTGAACTTGTCATGTATTTCGGGCTTCGCGCTGTCTACGGAGACTTCAACGTAACGGAGCCCTGCCTCCTTAGCCTTCTTCAAGAAGTCTATGTTCGCGAACCTAGTCCCATTAGTTGCTACAGCAGTGTAGATCCCCCGGGATGAGAGCTCGCTTACTATCCTGAGGAAGTGGGGGTGTATGGTTGGCTCTCCCCCACTCAATGCTACAGCGGCCACCCCTGCCCTGTCGAGCTGGTCTACGAGGTCTAGTTTCTCCTCTAGGGTTAGCTCGTCTGGCCTTGGCTTGTCGGCTCTCTGGTAGCAGTGCATGCACCTCAGGTTGCACATGTTGGTGAAGTTCCAGACTATTAGGAAGGGTGCTGGCATCTTCTGGGGCACTGTGGGCCCGTAGAGGGCTAGGCCCTTGAATACTAGCGTCACGCCCCTTCTTACGGCTGGGTCTGATAGCGACTCTCTAGCGGCCTTCATATCTCCCTTCAGCATCCATACTCCGAACCTTATAGTCGACCTTATGAGCCATGACGCGAACCTAGCAGTTATTGGGCATGAGAGGCTCTCTCCAGCCAGCTGGGATAGTGCATGGTAGAGGAGGCTTTTCTCCCTCTCCTCTACACCGCTGGTACACTTGTATTCCTTAAGGGATAGTCTCAGGAGGCTCCGAGTCACGGGGTTCCCGAAGAGGATCCTAACCCCTGCGAGGAGGGCTCCCATGCCCCCCCGCTTCTCCTTGCCTCCTTCAAACACGATCTCCTCATCAACCACCCGGGTTCACCTCCTAATCCTCCACTGGATAGGATAGGTTACGGCCTCCTTCAGGTACCGTGAGGCCTCCCTCCCCAAGACCTTGAGGAGGTCTAGGAAGTTTCCATTACCAATCTGCCTCCGGATGAAGGAGAACCTGAGGTAGAACTTCCTATACGCTCGGGTAATCATTCTCCCGAGCTGCTCGCGGGTGAATTTGAACCCCCTCATAACGGGCCTTATAGTGGTGTAGTGCTCCCAGTTCCAGTCCTCTATGAGGTTATGCCTCTTAGCGTACTCGAACATGGGGGTTCCGGGGTAGGGTGTTAGGGCTGTGAACTGGGCGTAGTCTGGGTCGAGCTTTACCGCGAATCTTATAGTGTTCTCCATGTCCTCGAGGGTTTCCCACGGGAAGCCTAGTATGAAGGAACCCACCATGTATGCTCCGACCTCCCTCTTCCACTCGAAGACCCTCTTCACCTGGTCTATGGTGATCCTCTTCCCGATCTTGTCAATCGTCTCCTGACTGGCAGACTCGACTCCAACATAGATGGTGACGCAGTTATTGTCTACCAGATACTTCATTATCTCCTTGTTCAAGTGATCCACTCTAGCACCGCACGCGAAGGGTAGGTCTAGGCCCCTCTCCTTCATCTCCTTGATATACTCCCTCACAAACCGTCTATTGATCAACAGCTCATCGTCTGCGAAGACAACGTACTTCACCTTGTACTTGTCGTAGAGGTACTCTATCTCCCCAGCCACATTCCGGGCGCTCCTAAACCGGACCTTCCTCCCCCAGAAGTAGCTGGTTGTGCAGTACATGCACCCGTAGGGACAGCCCCTGCTAGCCATTACGTGGGCTATCCTAATCGGCTTGTTGAATAATGTATACTTATCCATTGGGAGGAGGTGGCGTGCCGGCCAGGGGAGGGTGTCAAGGTTCAGTATTATGGGTCTGGGCGGAGTGAGCCTAACCCTACCATCCTCGCGGAAGGCGAGCCCCTTAACCTTCTTCAGCTCCTCCTTATCCATCCCATGCTTTTCCAAAGTGTTTACCAGCTCTAGGAGGGTTAGCTCCCCTTCACCGATAACGACAATGTCTGCACCATTATCCAGAGCCTCCTGGTACATGAAAGAGGGGTGGGGTCCCCCAACCACTACGGGGACATCTGGCATCTCCTCCTTAACCCTGACAATAGCTTTGTAGGTCTTGGGAGCCAGGGGGTTAGGACCGAGAACCCGATCACATCAGGGCGCCAGCTCTTAACCTCCCTCATCCACTCATCCATCTCGAGCTCGAGGGTCGGGGAGTCAACTATACGGACCTCGTGGCCGTTCTGCTCCAGCACGGCCGCGATAGAGGCTAGTCCCAGTGGAGGTGCTTTCATGCCGGTGATCCTGTAGATTTCTAGGTTGTGGACGCCTGGCGCTATTGTTAGTAGGATTCTCAAAGCCCGCCGCCCTAATATAGTAGTGGTGTTCCAGGATAGATTCAACTATTTGTAGATGAATCGCTTGGTGGAATATGTAAATCTGTAGATCAAGTCAAGCATGGAAGTATGCCTTGATCCGCCTGAGGGCTGGCGACACCTTATAGATCTCCTCGGGAGTCTTGGGAACATAGGGTAGGATGAATGAGAGGATCCTCCTATACCCCTCATTATGTAAAGCTTCGAGGAGGAAGGACTCGAGCTCTCCACTACCCCTACGCCATATAACATTCGTCAAGGAATCAAGCAGTGAGAAGGTTCTCTCCAATCCATAATCCCTTGCCATGAGGGTTAGGAGGCGTATAATGTTTATTCTTATCTCAACGTGCTCTAGGACATTTCCATTTAAATAGATCCTTACAGTATGACTCCTTGGGGTGAAGTGGCATAAGTGCCCTCCCCTTTTTATCTTAATGGCATCCATAGCGTCTAGGGGTATGATTAGTCCATTGTAGCTTATAGAGCATACTGCTTCGATGCTTGTTTTTACCATAAGGTTGAAGGTTGCATTCCTATACTTGTAGAGGACCGGGGTTCCAGGGCTTGATTGGAGGGCCTTCCACATACTCCGGATAAGGTACTGGCTGTAGCCCATGCTGTAGAGGAGCCTGGTAGTTGCTAGTGGAGGGTCCCTGCAGTCGAGATTGTAATTTGTACATGCCTCCACGAGCTTTTCAGCCGCCTTCACCAGCATCTCTAGGTGGAATGGTTTCAGCTTCGCTGCCTTGGCCACCTATTCATTCACCCTGGACTGCTTACATACGTGTATGTTTGAGCCTCTTTACTCTAGCTTCTAGATAGAATGGTCAAGTAGTGCTGATTCGGCTAAGGGTTCCTAAAGGCGGGGTTGAAGAGTGTTTATTGGAATGTAGTGTAGGGCATGTACTCCTCTGGTTTAAGGCCTAGGTATATCCCGGATAGGATGGTGGTTAGGTCCTCGATGTTTATCTTCAAAGCGACTATTCCAGCCGCTATTAGGCCTGCGTGGAACGGGTAGCTGGAGTAGACGCTTAGAGCCTTGTTGAGGCTGATGTTCCTAGCCCTAGCCCTCGCCTCCTCGAGGGCCTCAACGAGGTCCTTAGAGACATCGATCTTCACATACTTTACTATCTCATCCATGACTCCAGCCAGGCTCTCCGGGGCCGGCTCCCTCTCGTAGGCTGCCCTCGCCTCCCTAGCCCGGAAACCGCACGGTGGAACGTCTACGAGGAGCTCATCGATTATCCTGGCCTCCAGGCTATCCTTCTTAGCCTGCACTAGGAATGAGGCTATCATCCAGTTTAGGAGAGGGCAAAGGGGCTTAGCCGCCATCGGCTTGCCCAGCCTAGAGTCTAGGCTATCCAGGGCCAAACTGTACTCGCTGGCAGTTATCGCCAGCCTCGCCCAGTTCATCCTAGCAGGGTTATCGGAGGCCGCGACGCTCTGCATGAGTTTAGAGTATCTCCCAGCCCAGGTTCCCTCAAGGTACTCTAGGAACCTTGAGAAGCTTGCCAGGGCCTCCGGTTCCCTAGCAATCGTTGCCGGCAGGCTCCACTCAACATTCTTCGTTACGAGGTCTGGTATTTCACCCGCCCGGGTCATAGTGTATACTGCCAGTACTAGGAGGTCTCCAGCCTCTACTTCGTGGATGAAGGCATCTATGAGGGGGTACGCCTCCTTCGGCGAGAACTTCTTCAGGCTCAACAGGTACTCCATGTAGAAACTAGTGAGGTCCCTTTGGATCCCACGGAGAGTAGTGGACTTTATGGCATCACCGTATATTGTATCCTTTAGGAGTCCAAGCGCCTCCTCAATACTCGCCTGGGCTATGAGCTCTCGAGCCCTCTCCCCGCTGATTAGTCTCGGCAGTAGCGCCCTAATCCTTGGCACTATGGGGGCGTACTTTGTGGGGCTGGGGCTGGCCTTCAACTACCTCTACACCCCTGCTACTATCTTTATTATCTCCTCAACGACCGCCTTAACAGCCTCCTCCAGGTTTGCCTCCCCAAGCCTGTGGAT
This sequence comes from Thermodiscus maritimus, assembly GCF_055382595.1. Lineage (NCBI taxonomy): Archaea > Thermoproteati > Thermoproteota > Thermoprotei > Acidilobales > Acidilobaceae > Thermodiscus > Thermodiscus maritimus. The sequence continues at coordinate 71,347 of NZ_AP042434.1, read as the reverse complement.
CTTCTCGATCTCCTCCTTCTCCCTCTCAGCATAGTAGGAGCGGACCGCGGCCTTCTGCTTCTCAAGCTCTTCATGGATCTCATCTACCAGCCCCTTAAGGAGTATCTGGATGTCGTTGGAGAGCTGTCTCGCAAGCTCGTCTCCTGCCTTGACAAGCTCGTTGGCGTAGCTTTGAACCTGGCTGTCGAGGTCTAAGAGTCCCTTCTCTAGGTCAAGCACTGCTCTTGTAAGCCTCTCAACTGGGCTATTCTTAGCCATCTTCTTTCTCCATGGACTGGTTAGTGGAATATTCTCTGTTTAATAGTTAACCTTGCGGGTCGGATAAGGGTGGGGTCCCCATACTTGCTTGTCGGACCCAAAGGTCCTCTTCATCCCATCATAGACTTTTATATGGGGGGAATAATAATGGTGTCATCACCCCTATTAGGGGTCCTCTAGCTTTGTAGTCCTAGGTCTTCTAGCTCTACACCTACCGGGCTCTCCTCCTCTACACCGTAATAGTGCTTGGAGAGCTTTCTCACTATCTCCTTGAGGCCAACCATTATCTTGTACGCGTGGACCCCGAGCTCTCCAGCTACTTCATCCCAGCTTCGTCCCTGCAGTACTTTAGCTACCAGGATATACCTCTCCTTATCGGAGAGGGTGGGCCTCTTTTCGGGCGGATGCATCCAGTAGGTCTTGGCCAGCATGTTTATGAGGTCGGTCGCGGCCTCATAGGTCATAGGCCCGTAATTGTAGACCCACAGCCTGTCCCTCACTATGGGGTTGTCTCTCGGCCTGTATTCGGAGTCTATCCCTGGAGGGTCCTGGTCGAGGATCATGATCGCCACATTGGTCTCCAGGTCCCTGTAGGTGTCGTATAGGCTGTTGAGGAGCTTCCACTTGAACTCCCTCGATGAGTACTCGATTGCGATTCTACACCTATCGCTTATAGGCCTCATGACGAGCGTCGTGTACTCGCCGCTGACCGGGTTCCTATCGGGGCTGAGGTGGAGGCTTGTGAACCCGTTCTTAAGCCAGAAGTTGAGGAGCTTCTCGTTGACCCCGAAGCCGCTGCCTAGCCAGTCGTATCCCCTCTCTATGCTCTCCTTGTACAGGTATTCGAGGAGCCTCGACCCGATACCCCTGTCTTGGACGTCGGGGTGGGTGGCGATCCTTACTATCCTCCACCCCTTCATCCTCCCATACTCCCTGATCCTTGCATGCTTGAGCATCCTGTCGGGTATGATGTTTCCAGCTATCTTCTCTCCCCGGAGGAGCCTGTCTATGAGGTCCTCCGGTAGGGACCCTTCCTCCGCAACCTGGGCTGCTCCAACGATCTTGCCTCCACTAGCCGTCCTCACTGCCCTTACACTGTGGTGTGGGGCATCAGCTAGCATGCCGAGATCGTTCGGCTCGTTCCTGTAGTGTGCTAGCACGTATATGCCGAAGAGCTGGCGGAGGGTCTCCTCTCCCTCCTTGCTGAAGAGCCACTGTGGGTCTAGCTTCAAGTACTCGAGCCTACCCTCCTTTATGTCCTCGAGGTCCTCTTCGCTTAGAGCTGCGGGTTCAGCATCTAGTAGGAGGACGTTGAAGAGCCACCTCTCGACGGGGTCGCCTTTCGAGTACCTTATTGGCTCTTCCATTTCAACCATTCTAAGCTTGGTGTTGGGATCATTCTTGAGGGCCGATAGGAACCTTACGCTGAACCCTCTGCCAGCGCCCTCGTAGCCGTGTATGGTGGCGGCGAATACTAGGCGTTTGTGAGCCTTCCAGATCTTGTGGAGGAGTGGGACATGTATCCCGCTGGCCTCGTCTACGGCGACGATATCCGCTTGCAGCCTCGTCACTGCCAGGGGCTCCCAGTATTCGAGGCTGAACTTGTGGCCTTGTATCTCGATTATCTTGCCGCCCCTCTTGATCGCCTTAGGCTTCAGCCCAGCCTCCTCTGCAGCCCTGTATGCTAGCTCCATCAGGCTCTGAACGTTGCTGAGGCTCGGGGCGGTTACGAGGATTCTTACCCTGTTCTTCACCTCTCCTAGCTTCTTTGCAAGGCCTATGAGACCTATTCCTACTCCACAGCTTTTCCCCCTACCCCTGTCTGCGGTGACTATTACGACTTTCTTCTGCCCCTTCTTTGGCTTCTCGTAGAGCCATTCCAGCTCCTTTATCACGCGGACTTGGTCCTGGGTGAGGGCTAGCTTGTAGATCTCGCGTGGGAAGAGGGGGTTCGATGGTATCTTCAAGGTCTTCTTGCTCCTAGCCTGGAACTTCGAGGGGGGCTTTCCGCTTATCAGCTCGCCTCTGTCCGCGTCATAGACGAATATGTTCTCCTCGTGCTCTAGGAGCTTCCTCTTGAACCACGTGATGAATATGTGCCTGGGCTCCTCGTGGCCTGGGACGAGGAGGTTCTGCTTGAAAAGAGTCATCTTAGTATCCCACTCGTCCCAGCTGGGAGCCTGTAGTATGATCAGCCCGCCACCCTCAACTACACCAACCAGTCTACCGACGTCGTTGGGCTTCAGGTCGTTGGTTAGGTCGAGCACTAGTGCCTGGAAGGTTGTCCCCAGGTACTTCTCGCTCTCCTCGTATCTGGCAGTGGTCTGTTGGAGGAGGCTCGCCTTCTCCTTGACAGCCCTTTTAACTATCTCCTTCCTAAGCCTGGCATCGTCGAACTCGTCGTGGAACATGTATAGGAGGTTGAGGGGCCTCCTCCCGGCTATCCTCCTATACCTCCTCTCATAGTAGAGTAGGGCCCTCGCAGTTATTGCTCCAACCCTCCGGGGATCACCGCCTGCTATTACGAAGAGGACCCTGTAGCCTGCCGGTATTGAAGCCTTCAGGGCTCTTCCAACCTTCTTTATAGCCCTTAGTGCAGGATTCCCGGCCACGCTCTCAAGCTTGCCGACTACCTCTAATGCCTCCTTCTCAATCTCCTCCCTCGACTTCACCGCGGAGCCACCCTACGGGCCTGCCGCCTTGGCGGCCCGAGGGACCAGAGCCGATCCCTCAAGGTACCCTTTAATCCCGTATCGGGGCGTTGGTGGTATAAAGGGATATGCATGCCGCTGTTGGGGAGGGTGTCGAGGTCTTGGATGCGGTTAGGGAGAACGACCCTGTAGCACTGCTGGTAGTGAGGGGGTGGAGGAGGAGGGAATACTTTATCAGGCCGAGGAAGGGGGGAGTCTACGCCACATTCGCGGGCATGCTCAGGTGGGATGACATCATTGGGAAGCCATGGGGGTATAAGGGGAGGGTCGGGAAGGCATCCTACTATATACTCCCGCCTACTAGGAGCCAGCTGCTTGAGGAGTTCGGTGAGAGGAGGAGCCAGGTCATATACCTCAAAGACTCCTCCATTATTGCTTTGAGGGCTGGCATAGGGCCTGGTAGCAGGGTTTTCGAAGCCGGAGTCGGATCCGGGTTTCTAACTGTGGTCCTCGCCACGATAGTCTGCCCTACCGGGATGATTTATGGGGTGGAGGCCAGGAGCGATATGCTCGAGGCGGCCAGGAGGAATATTGAGCTGGCGGGTCTAGGGGAGTGTGTCTCGCTAAGGCTTGGAGATGTAAGGGATGGGGTGGGTGTCACTGGTCTAGACGCTGGCTTCCTAGACCTCCCGGACCCGTGGACAGCCCTCCCAGCAGCCTATAATGCGCTCAAGCCAGGCGCCCCACTCTTAGTCTTCGTGCCTACAATGAACCAGCTGGATAAGCTCTCGCAGAGCGTGGAGGCCTCCGACTACTTTGTTGTAGAGGAGGCGTTCGAGATCCTGAAGAGAGACATAGAGCTGACACCGGGAGCAGTACGCCCCTCCCCCCGCATGATAGGTCACACAGGCTACATAGTCGTGCTAAGGAGACTCGCCCATCACGCCGCGGATGCAGGAGAGGGTGGTTAACCCCCACAGCTCGACGCCCAGGGATGAAAGCCTCTCCCTCGCTCCCTCCTCTCGGTCAACAATAACCACTGCAGCCACCACAGTAAACCCTGCCTCCCTTAACGCCCTTATCCCTGCCTCGAGACTCCCCCCGGTGGTTGCCACATCATCGAGGATTACTACATTCATGGGTGGATCAACGCCTTCAACCATCCTGCCGAGGCCATACCCCTTAGACTTGGATCTAACATATCCTACAGGCACCTCCCTAAGGAGGCCGACCGCGGCGGCCCAAGCTATCCCGCCAGTAGCGACTCCTATAATAGCGTCTGCATCCTCGACCTGGGAGACTAGATCGGCTAGGAGGATGGACACCTGCTTGAAATAGTATGGCTTTCCCAGGAGCCTACGGGCGTCAACGTAGAGGTTGCTGGTCTTCCCGCTTGAGAGCCTGAAGGTACCCCTCTCCACAACCCCGGCCTCAACAAGGATCCTAGCGGCTTCCTCCATTCTCCTACTGCAGCTACCCCGAGACCCATTCAACACTAATCCCTCCAATAGATACTGTCCCGTATACTGGAGGGATAATACCTTGGAGGTGACTGTTGAGGCTGGGAGCAGGCTCCACGCAGGCTTCCATGTTATCGGCGACAGGATGCACGGGATAGACTATGCGGGCGCAGGCTTCTACGCTATGGAGCCCCGGCTGAGGCTGACAGCGATCCAATGTGGTGAGGCCGAGTATAGGGGTCCCGGGGAGTTTAGGGATCCAGTCATAAGCGTGATCAAGAAGCTTGATGCAAACGTTTGCGTGAGGCTAGAGGAGGCTCCTCCAAGGCATGCTGGCCTTGGATCTACAACCCAGGTTATGCTTGCAACCTACCACGCAATAGCAGTGTTGCAGGGTGGGAATCCAGCGCCCTCCGATCTAGTCGAGGCTGGCCTACACCTGCTAGGGAGGAGAATAGCTTCAAGCGTAGGCACGATCCTCTACGCTTACGGGGGCTTCGCATCCGGCATAGGAGTACCTCCCCCGCAAGAGTATTATCCTATTAGGCTCGAGATACCAGAGGACTGGCGCTTCATTATAGTAGTCCCAGAGGCGAGGCGAGGCCTCAACGAGGAGGAGGAGTTAAGGCTTCTCTCGCCAGCTAGGCCGGCGGCTCCCAAGATATCAGCGTTGATGTCCCGGGGCTTCCACTATCTCCTCCTCGGAGTGGCTAGGAGGGACTTGAACCTCGCCCTAGAGGGCCTCAACCACATACAGTCTGCTACAGGCCTCTACTTCTCCAAAGTACAGGGCGGAGTCTACAGGAGCGACCTGGCATTGATAGCTGATGAGGCATCTCGGGACGGGATAGTTGTCGCCCAGTCCAGCTGGGGACCCGTCCTCTACACGATAACGACCTGGGATTCAAGCGACAGTGACAGGAAGACCCTCAAATCCATAATGCGGGAGCTGGGTGTACGGGGAGAAGTAATTGTTTCCAGGCCGAGGAACCGAGGGGGAACAGTCTCTCGGTTGGAAGGATAAGGTTTCTGGGTACTATATGAGCAGTCGGGGGAAGTTTATTATAATCACTCGAGATAAACAGTGTAGACAGGTGGTTTTCCACGTTGCCCGGCAGCCGAGATAGTTGGAGAGCACTTAATTCTACAATTGCCGCAATAGTCATTATAGTATTGATAATCGCGGGCGTGCTGGCATACTTCTCACTCTACTCCCAGCCCAAGAGTGGGAAAGCGGAGCTGAGGGGCGTCATTAGGGTAGGATTCACAGCGTCTCTTTCCGGGAAATACTCTGAAGTAGGCGAGGAGTTCCTAGAAGGTTTAGAGCTGTGGGCTAAATGGGCTAACCAGACAGGCATAAACTATGAAGGGCAAAAATACGGCGTCAAACTGTACTATTATGATGACAAGAGCGATCCCGAACAGGTACAAGCCCTCTACGAGAAGCTCGTCAAGGATGACAAGGTAGACTACCTTATATCACCACCCATAGACGTACTAGCCAGGCCAGCGATACAGGTTGCCGAGCAGTATAGGAAGATAATAATCGTCACAGCGCCCGAGGAGTCCCTGTTCAGGAGTGGCTTGAAGTACTCCTACCAGATCGCCACGCCAGCCAGCAGATACTTTACCGCGGTTCTAGATATAGCCAAGGAGATGGATCCCAATTCAACCAGGATAGCCATTATAGCGATAGACACTACTGCGGCGAGAAGCATGGCTAGCGGAGTAAAGCTATGGGCCTCTCAGAACGGGTACCAGGTGGTATTCGAATACTACTATCCCCCCGGCACAAAAGACTTCACGAGCACCGCTATCACGGTTGCAGCTAAGGCTCCAGATATAATAGTTGGCGGGGGAGGCATTGAGGAAACCATCGCTCTAGTCAAAGCACTCTACGATGCAGGAGTGCGGCCTAAGCTGGTAGCCCTACTCGACGGCCCCCTAAGGGACGAGTTCGCTTCAAAGCTCGGAGAAATCGCCGTTGGAATAATGGGAGTGAGCGAGTGGGAGGTCTACGCCTCCTACTCTCCATTCGCTGCCAAACAGTTAAACCTCACATGGTATGGTCCAAGCCTCACAGAGTTCATAACAATGTATAATAGCGAATACAACGAGTCACCAACATATGCAACAGGGTTAGGCTTCGCTGCAGGCCTCGTACTCCAGTACGGGATCGAGCATGCGAACCCGGTGAGCACTGCCAGGGTTATTGAGGCCCTCGACAACGCGAACATCCTAACCCTATATGGGGTGATAAAGTTCGATACAACCCCAGAAATCCACGGGCTCCAGATTGGCCACCAGCCCCTCGTAGTACAGTGGATAGAGAAGGGTGGAGAGATCCAGAAGGTAGTTGTCGCCCCGAAGGAGTTCGCCACGGCAGAGCCACTCTACCCCCTTCCATGGGGCTAGTCAAGTATTCGAGACCCTATCCGTTTATACCACATCCCCTATCATTATAATCTCTGGTGCACTATCTTGGGCTACCCCTACTGGTCCCCCCTACTCGGGCGTAAGGGCGACTTGGAGAAGATCCTCAGGGAACTCGGCATCAAAAGCATTGAGGAGCTGTACAGGGACATACCCGGAGAGATAAGGATTAGGGAGGAGTGGGATAAGCTCCCTATAGGTGAGGGTGAGCCTCTACCCGAAGCTGAAGTCTCTAAGAGGATGGAGGCAATCCTGGAAAAGATCACGGTATTCAAAGACCCACCGCCCTTCGCGGGAGGTGGGGCGTGGCCCCACTATGTCCCCAAGCCGGTATGGGATGCGGTTTTGAGGGGAGAGTTCCTAACAGCATACACTCCATATCAGCCAGAGATCAGCCAGGGACTCCTCCAGGCACTCTTCGAGTACCAGAGCCTCATAGCGGAGCTTCTAGACATGGATGTTGTAAACTCTAGCATGTATGATGGAGCAAGCGCTGCTGGAGAGGCCTTTCTAGAAGCCTTCAGGGTTGTTCGAGGTAGGAGGAAGATACTCGTACCAGAAACTATGAACCCCCAATACTATGAGGTGGCGAGCCTCTACGTTAAACCCCACGGTGTCATAGAGAAGGTTCGAGCAGACCCTGAGACGGGCGAGGTGGACCTAGAAGACCTGGAAGGGAAGCTGAATGGAGGTGTAGCCGCGGTCTACCTAGAGTACCCCAGCTACATTGGCGTGGTAGACGGGAACGCCGAGCATATAGGGGAGATTGCTCATAGGAATGGCTCCCTATTCATAATGGGGGTTGACCCGATAGCTGTATCCCTCTACAAGCCTCCGGGGAGTCTGGGAGCGGATATTGCAGTGGGGGATGGGCAGCCGCTGGGCCTCGGCTTAAACTATGGGGGCCCGTCGCTCGGAATCTACGCTGTGAGGTGGAGTGGGAGGCTCGTGAGGCAGATGCCTGGGAGGCTCGTAGGCCTCACAGAGGACAGGGATGGGAGGAGAGCGTACGCCCTGATACTCCAGACGAGGGAGCAGCATATCCGCAGGGCCAAGGCGACGAGCAATATAACTACCAACCAGGCATTCCTCGCTATAGTAGCGGCGGCTTATCTCGCCTATATGGGGGGATATGGGCTTAGAAGGATTGCTGAGAAGATCCTCTATAACACGGTAAAGCTCTCCAGGAAGCTAACCGCCGCCGGCGTGAAGGCCCCCCTAGTGAGTGGTGAGGTGTGGAGGGACATTCCAATCCGATTGCCGAAGGGCTCCTACTCGACTGTTAGGGAGAGGCTAGCCGGGAAAGGCGTACTAGTCGGACCCCCACTCGAGGGCCACACGGACTGGCTGGGTGGAAGAGATGGGCTGGTATCCGTGACCGAGGTTCATACTGACAGGGACATGGAGAAGCTGGTATCCAGCCTAGTCGAGGCATTGGAGGTGAGCTAGGAGAATGATGAGAGAGTATAGGCAGGCCCGGTCGAGCGAGCCCCACATAATGGAGTATGAGGGGATAAAGAGCGAGCCCCCGGTCCAGATGCCATCCAACGAGGAGCTAGAGGAGATACTTGGGGATCCCCGCAGGAGGCCTCTATTGAGGAGCAGCCCGCCTAGCATACCCCAGCTCTCGGAAGTCGAGCTCGTAAGACACTATACTAGGCTCTCCGAAATGGCGTATGGTGTTGATAACGGCCCTGTCCCGCTCGGATCATGTACCATGAAGTATAATCCCAGGATAGCCAAATACTATGCCTTCCACCCAATCATACAGAACCTACACCCCCTCCAACCAGAGGAGACTGTACAGGGACTTCTAGAAGTCGCCTACAAGCTCCAGGAGTGGCTTGCAGCGATAACGGGGATGGACCAGTGCAGCCTCCACCCCGCGGCGGGGGCGCAGGGCGAGCTGGCCGGAGTACACATGATCCGTAAATACCATGAAATGCTTGGCAGGCTTGATAGGGATGAGATCATAGTCCCCGACAGCGCCCATGGAACAAACCCTGCCAGCGCCTCTATGGCAGGGTTCCGGGTCATAGAGGTGCCCACGGGCTCCGATGGAAACGTGGATATGGAGGCGTTGAAGGCGGCTGTCTCGAACAGGGCGGCCGGCCTCATGATAACCAATCCAAGCACCCTAGGACTCTTCGAGCAGAACATACTAGAGATTGCAGAAGCCATACACTCTGCAGGCGGCCTCCTCTACTATGATGGAGCCAACCTCAACGGCCTACTAGGCTATGCAAGGCCCGGGGACATGGGCTTCGACATAGCACACATCAACCTACACAAGACCTTCTCAAGCCCACATGGCGGCGGGGGACCCGGCGCCGGCCCAGTATGTGCGCGTAGGGTCCCTGTAGGCGACACGGGATACTACCTCACAGACCTCCTACCAGGCCCGATTGTGGTGAAGGGAGAGGACGGGAGGTATCGCCTGGAAATGCCGAGGGCAAGCATTGGCCGGCTTAGGGCGTGGTGGTTCTCTACAATACCAGTAGTATGGTCATACGTCTACATCCTATCCCTCGGAGCCCGCGGCCTGAGGGAAGCTGGAGAGGCGAGCGTTCTCGCCACAAACTACCTCCTCCACCTAATAAGGGGAGTGGAGGGCTACGAGATACCCTACGATCCAGATAGGCCGAGGAAGCATGAGGCGGTGGTAAGCGCGAGGCCCCTCATGGAGGAGACGGGTGTTAGGGCAGATGATGTAGCTAAAGCCCTCCTGGACAGGGGCTTCTACGCCCCCACAATATACTTCCCCCTCATAGTCGAGGAGGCATTAATGATAGAGTTAACCGAGAGCGAGCCCCTGGAGGGGATAGAGGAGTATGCTAGAGCCCTAAAGGAGATAGCTGAGGAGGCGAGGAGGGACCCGGAGAAGGTGAAGAACGCCCCCAGGAACACCACAGTCTCGAGACTGGACCTTGTGAGGGCTAACCACCCCAGAACAGTTACTCCGACATGGAGGGTCCACCTAAAGAGGCAGAGGGGAGAGCTGGGAGTCCTCAAATAACCTCCCCCAAATTTATTATTACGCCATCACAAGAATAACCGTGACGGTGTAGCTGTATTGGAACTCCGTATACTCTCCCCCACAGCCATCCTGGGATACGGCTACCCCCTAGAGGCCTTCAACAAGACGCTGAAGGAGGGCGTAGACGCGATAGCAGTTGACGCCGGCTCCACTGATCCCGGACCCTACTATCTAGGATCAGGAGAATCATTCACTTCGCGAGAGGCGGTTAAGCGGGACCTAAAATACATGATAAGGGCCGTCAAAGAATACGGGATCCCCCTCATAATAGGCTCAGCGGGGGGAGCGGGGTCAGAGCCCCATGTTGAATGGACCCTCAACATTATACGCGAGCTGGCCAGAGAGCTGGCGGTTAAGCTCCGCACTGGTGTAATCTACTCGGATCTCGATAAGAACATGCTCCTTGAAACCCTCCCGTATAGGAGGCATCAACCCTTAACCACATACTTCGCCAAAACCCTGCCCGATAGGATCGGGGAGTCGGCTAGGATAGTTGCACAGTTAGGGGTAGAGCCTGTAGTCGAGCTCCTTGAGAGGGATGCAGAGGTAGTAGTTGCGGGTAGGATCGTGGACGTCGCCCCAGCAGCCGCGCTGCCGTGGAAGAAGGGGTACCCTAAAGGCCTAGCGGTTCACATGGCCAAGATACTGGAGTGTGGAGCTCTCGCGGCCGAGCCCGGTAGTGGGAGCGACGGCATGGTGGGGGTGATTAGGCCGGGAGAATTCGAGGTATACCCTATGAGTGCCTGGCGGAGGGCAACAAGGCTGTCCGTGGCGGAGCACGCATTATACGAGAGAAGCAACCCTTACCGTGAGAGTATACCGGGCGGGTACGCGGACCTCTCCAACTCGACCTACGAGGAGGTTGATGGCAGGGTCATCGTTAAGGGCACCGAGTGGGTCAGCGTTGAGCCAAGGCATGTGAAGGTGGAAGGCGTTAGATGGAGGGGCCACCGCTATATAGTGATTGGCGGGGTGAGGGACCCGGGCTTCCTCCGCTTAATAGACAAGGCTATGCAGGAGGCCCTGGAGAACGCTGACCGGCTAGTGGGGCTAGGAGACTGCCGCGTATACTATAAGGTTTACGGGCGGGATGGAGTTATGGGTGAAAGGGAGCCCCATAAGGTGATAGCTCACGAGGCAGGAATACTAGTTGAAACAGTATGCGGCGACAAAGGCAAGGCTAAAACAGTTGCCAGCCTAGTCAGGAGCACGCTCCTCCACTACGGGTGGCCAGGCAGGAAGACCACTGCGGGAAACATGGCGTTCCCATTCAGCCCCAGCGACTTCTACGGCGGAGAAGTCTACGAGTGGAGCATATGGGACCTAGTAGAGGAGAGGGACCCCCTAGAATTCTCGAGGCTGGAGGTGCTGGAGGTGAGCGGGTAGTGGAGAAGAGGCTGGGTGAGATAGCGAGGGTCGTGAGGAGTAAGAACTCGGGCCCCTTCACCTTAACCCTTGACATCATATTTGAGGAGGAGGACTGCTTTGAGAAAGTACTCCCCAGGCTAACAAGGGACCTAATAGCAGAAGCATATAGAGTTACACCTGGAGACGTGGAGGTTATAGGCTATCCCCCCGCCTATGCTATAAAGATCAACATCCCACGCCTCACCCCCTCCGGGCACCCCGGGGATAGAGAACGTATATGGAGCGCAACAACATGCGCCACTCCTAGACCTCCAGTTGGATGTAGACTGCTAGAAGGGTGAATTGTGCTGGTCGAGGTCCTTAGACAGGATGGTTGAGGTGATTATTGAAGCCCGCGAGAGTGCCCATCTAGGATGTGCCCGGCGGGCCCTCAAAGACTCGCTCCTAGCTTCCGCGGCATCCGGGGTATTGGGGGCTCGAAGGGATAGGGAACAAGCCCGCCGGAGTAGATAGGGGCCGACCCACGCTATTCGGTCTGCGAGTGTGGAAGGCTGGGCTTAACGCTGCTCTGGCAAACGCATTCCCAACCCATGATATGGAGCTGGACGACTGGCTGGTCCTAGATATGTATATGTGGGGATCGCGAATGTTCCGATAATCGCCTTCTATGCTGATATCTCTGCACTTGCCTGGAGGAGTCTCTAAGATGGTCCAGGAAGAATTCCTGTAGATTGATTTTAGGAAAGCCTGGTACAAATATTCTCGATGGTACCATGGTTTTCTCGTGAGTGGGGGATTCAATGTTAGGTATGATTATGCCGTAACATTATTGGATAAGAATATTATATATTTTTTATGAAATACGTTTAAATTAGGCGGGGCAGACCACTGACATGCGACCCGAGGAAGGGTCGGAGAATAAGAAGATATGAACAACAAGTCAAGGATGGTGGCAGTACTGGCAATCGTACCATTACTAATAATGGTTACTGGAGGCCTTGCTGTTAGCCATTGGGATGACGAAGTCCAGGTCACGGGCAGCGTGGCCATGGGCACGTTCAACGTCCAGATGAGCTTAGAGGACTACTGGGACAATGAGAACTCGCTCGACGTAGGCCAGGTACAGGCTTCACTAGTGAACATGGATGACGGCGACGACACAGACGGCGGCATAAACGATGCACTAGTCATGAGCCTCAGCAACGTATACCCTGGTTACGAGGCATGCATAGCCTTCAACGTCGAAAACACGGGCAGTATACCCGCACAGTTAACGGACAACACTACTGGTTATGCGACGGCAAGCTTCGACTGGGAAGAGTATGGTCAATACTTCCAGTTCAACGTGACGTATGAGACTGACAATGGCTCAGTCTTGATAATGCACTTGGACGAAAACGGCAACATGATAACAGACTACAACTTCCTAACAGACCCGTTAGGAATAACTCACTTGGATGCCGGTGAGACCGAATACTTCACAATATGCTTCGGTCTAGAATCGCAGCCAGTCAACGCGCCTGAAGACCTCATGGACCAGAACCTAAGCGTAGAGGTCGTAATGGAGTGGATACAGGCAGTCCCGTAATGAGGGACAGCCCTACACTCCCTACGGAGGTGAACAACGATAACTAGTTTTTCTATAAAAAAACTAATACCTGGAATAACACTACTAATGCTGATCGCAGCGGCAGGAGGAGGCCTAACCCTATCCCACTGGACCGACCAGACGTCGGTAACCGGTAGCATGAGTACAGGCCATCTCGAATGGGATATAACGCCAACGGCACTAGGATGGAACACTAACACGGTCATGGAGTTCGATGTCGACGTAGACCATGCAGGCGACGGGCCAGGGGACACTGGATTAATATCCGTGGACCTAGACAACGCCTACCCAAACGGCTACGGGGCTCTGCTCCTCGTAGTGAGGAATGAGGGAACGATACCAGTACACGTAACGTTCTGGTTCGACCCAACAGCGCCCCAGTGCACAAACAGCGCCCTACTCGACTATGTAATGGTGAACCCGGCATATGACGCTCCAAACTATAATGGACAGTTCGACTACTCATGGTACAGTATAGCGGCGATCTCATCCGGCTGGATAGACCCATGGACACACAACGTGACATGGTGGAACGCCAACCACGGGAGCCCTGCTACACAGCTGTCCCTAGAGGATATCGCAGCCAGCGGTAACGTGTTGAAGCTCAACACCTCGTCAACAACAATAATGCAGTATGACAATGACACTATAATAATGCCTGGAGAAAAACACGCTATATTCCTATGGATAGGGATAAGCGACGACCTCCAGGAGCACGAAGAGCTAATGGGAGAAAGCTGAGCCCAGCCTTCGTGATACACTACCATGCTGTCCAGGCGTTACCGTAACGAGTGGTGACTGGATTGCAAGCCCACCAGGCAAACCCCTTTTTCAAGAGCAAAAGCCTACTACTATTCAAGATTCTATACTCGTTCTCAGCCATGATTCTGAGTGCAACATACATTCCACTCATAGCAACAAGGTTGGCAAGCGGAGTCTCAACATACTACCTAGTATACAGTATTATCTTGCTGGTTCTCGCACTACCCCTATTGATAGCGGGGAGGGGCTCTATAGGGGGGTTATCAGCCTCCCCCGTGGGAGCCCTAGCTGCTGGGGTCGCATACCTCCTCATGATACTATTAGCATGGGGGATAGGAGCATTAGGAGGGCCGCCTGACATCGGCGCCTATGGAGTGGCATCTCTCGCCCTGTACTCGTTCTCCACGAGCCTTCTCCTAGCAGCTGGACTCACCCAGCTATTAGAACGTGTGAATGATCACGATATAGCCTCCCTCGCTGGAGGACTCACCCTCTCGGTGATTGCTGGCCTCACGACTATAGCCTCTGGGAGAGGTGCTTTAGCAACTGCATCAATCATGGTAGCGAATTATGGTCTAGGATACATGCTGGCAAGAGAGATTAGGGAGCACGGTATACTCTCTAGTACAATAATGTACGGCCTTCTCCTAACCCTACTATTCACCGGCCCCCTGAGCATAGGCGGAGGCCTCATGATCGGCGGAATGATAGTGGCAGTGGGAGGGATAGCCGGCTGGCACATAGCGAAGCTCTCACTGAATCCTCCCAACATCGAATACCGTGAGAGGTTCTCGAAGGTAAGCCGCGCTAAGCTGGCGGCTGCCCTAATCCTCATTGGAGCCGCAGCGGGCGGTATAGCATATCTTCATAGCGAGAACGTGGTTTTCTGGAGGCCCTACGCAATAGTCACTGGGAGCATGGAGCCCGCAATCGCACGGGGAGACCTTGTCCTCCTCGAGAAAGTTAATCCCGGAGAGATCGAGGTGGGGGATATTATAACATTCAGGGAGGGCAGAACTCCCATCACCCACAGAGTATACTCCATCTCGGAGGATGGCGTGATCCACACTAAGGGAGATGCCAACGCCCAGGTAGACCCCTACAGTATACATGCGAGCGACGTTATAGGTAGGGTCAAGTACAAGATCCCGCATTTGGGCTGGCTCTTCATACTTCTAAACTGGAACACGCTGGTCAGACAGGTCATCCTATGGGGGAGTATTGCCGCGGTATCCATCGCGGTTTTAACAAGCATATCCAGTAAGGAAGACCATTAGAATGGAGACCCCTCTTCTACCGTGTGGGTGCAAATATGGTCTTGGAGGGTCCCTCGTCAACCCGCTAATGTTTCTTTGAGTAATTCCCCGGGGCATCCACCTATAAACTTGACTCTCCTGGCCTCATCTTCTTCGCCTGGGAGGAAGAGGCTTCCAAGTATCCCTTCGTCCAACGGAGATATCACAATGACCTCTCCGATATCTTTCGCCTCCGATATAATTGCGAGGGTTAGAGATGAGTAGAGTAGTGCTAGCTCGACATCGGTGCTGTCGATTACCACCACTGCTCTAGAGGAGGCGGGAAGGTAGAATGTTACTGGTACTCCTATACCTGACGAGGTTAGGAGGGTTGCGTTCTCGTGGTACCCGGTAAGATTCTCGTCAAGGATGCTCCTTATGAGATCCTTACATTCAGCCGTCCTATCTGGGGTGAGGAGGAGCTTGTATAGTGCCTTCATTGCGACAAGGGCTAGCATTCCTTTATCAGTTAAACTATAGTATATCTCGCGTCCTTCTTTACTCGAAGAAACCGCTCCTCCACCCTCCAGCATTTTAAGATACCTTGCACCAGTGTTGCTGTTCAGGTTGCAGTTGTTTAGTACGTGGGTCTTCTTGGAAGGGCCTTGTGAGAGAAGATCTAGTATACACCTGAATATGTCGAAGTAACCCCTATACCTTCTCGAGTCGCCTGCAGCATTGCCGTTATTATCTCTCCTGTAAAATTTTATGTCCAAGTAATTGCACCAGAGCCTCGCATTGTATAGTGTTCTCCGATACTATTAAATCAACCATTATATATTAGCTGAGTTTTAGGAGACAAGATAAAAGAATGGGATTTTGGCATTATACCTGTGATTTCCTAGTCCTAGGGCATAGCGTAGGCTACTGCGTTTACTAGTAGCTGGTGGTGTTCCTGACTGTATACTCCGTCGGCTCCTGGCGTGTTGTATCTCATCCAGTAGCCATCGCTGCTCGAGAATAGGAATACCCAGTGCTCTGCGCCGGGAGCATCATATACAGCTGCAGCGGCGCCCTCGATGTACCAGGAGAACCAGCCCCTTAGGGCGATCTTAGCGAGCACTGTTACTCCGTTGTCATCGGTGAAGGAGGCGTAGACGTAGTCTGCGTAGTACGAGTTGCTGGTGTCTGCGAGGTAATAGCTGCCGGAGATGCCGTTGAATAGTGGGCTCGAAGTGTCGGGTACGTATACTGCCACGTATGTTGGGTAGGTGTAGCCGTAGTCTCTAGTGTCGGGCGCCGGATATCCGGCCGCCTCTACTTGGGAGTTGTAGAGGTAGAGTATGTTTCCTAGGGTCCCATTACCCTCGTAGGCCCCGTCGAGTGCTACGAGGCCTATGTCGTGCTGGTCGAGGTACTTCAGGAAGTTTACAACGTCGGCTGAGCTCGGCACGTAGTCAACGTTGGACGCGGTCCAGTGGTCTACTACAACAACCTTCACAGCTGGGTCTGGGTTGGATAGGTAATCGGCTACACTGTTATAGGTTACAACGGTGTATCCATTGTTCTCTAGGAGAGTCTTGATCTGGCCGTAGACGTCTCCTATCACAGCTACCTTCACGGTGCCGCCTGTCTGGGTTGGCTGGAGCTGGAAGTCCACTGTTACGGTTGCCCCGGAGTCTACGCTTACAGTCTTGGTTTGCGACTGGTATCCGTTTGCCTCAGCTGTGACAGTATAGTTGCCGGGGGCCACGCTTATCTCGTAGTACCCGTTGCTGTCGGTTTGCACGCTCCCGACACCCTCGACTGTTACTGTAGCCCCAGCTATAGGCTGGCCGGTCGCCGCATCAATCACATGGCCGGATATGGTGCCGTTGGATGGCTGGGGGTTCGGGGATGGACTGCCGCCTCCACCATAGTTCTGGAGGGCGTAGGTGACCGCCTGGTAGGCGTCTATCCTTCCATATCCATACCTGGTGTCTTGTCCCTGTCCTCCAAGGTCTACTGCGGTCTTTGTTAGCGCCTCGTAGATCTTTTCGGGAGTGTCTGTTACGTTCCAATGAGTCCAGCCTAGAGCTGATAGTATGAGCGCGACAGTGCCCGCCACGTGTGGGGTTGCCATGCTGGTGCCGTCGAAGGCCTTGTACCCCCCGCCTGGGACGCTTGAGACGATGCTAACGCCTGGAGCTGACACGTCTGGCTTTATGTAGGAGGATGGATAGGTGTCGTAGAAGGGCCAGCTACTCGGTATGCTCTGGTAGTGTACGACTTCCCCGCTTGAGAAGCTCGCGACATTGTCGTTATCATCCGTGGCTCCTACTCCTATGACTCCCCATATGTTGCCGGGGTTGCTGCTGGTTCCTGGCCCGTCGTTGCCAATCGCCGCCACCACAATTATGTTTGCTTGGAGGGCGCTCTTTACCGCGTCTAATAGGTAGTCGCCATAGTAGCCGCTGGCGCCGAGGCTCATACTTATTACATGGGCCGGTGCATGGGTTGGGTTGCCGTTACAATCGTATGGGTTGACAGCCCACTCTATACCGGCGAGGACGCTCGCAAAGCTGCCGCTGCCCTGGGGGAGTACTAGTGCGTGCATGAGCTTGGCTCCGGGAGCGACTCCGATCACTATGTTGGAGCCGTCCCCGCCTAGGACTGTGCCGGAAACGTGTGTACCATGCTGGTCGGTATCATGGGGCTCGCTGCACACTGGGTTACCGTTCGAGTCGAACTCGATCCAGCCGCCAGGATAGTGGGGATCCCCGGGGGAAACTGTGAACATCTTGCCCTGGAGGGCTGGGTGGCTAATGTCTACACCAGTGTCTAGTACTGCTACTCTAACACCCTGCCCTGTAACGCCGTAGTCGGACCAAACCTTGTCGGCTCCTATCTTGTATATCCCCCACGATTCAACGCTCGCAGTGGATTGGATGGTTATACCCTTCTGGTTTAGGTCTAGGGCGTGGACCTCGAAGTTGGGGATTACTGCTTTTACTCCGGGCATGCCCGCGGCAGCCAGAGCAGTCTTCAGGTTACCCTCT
Source organism: Thermodiscus maritimus (assembly GCF_055382595.1). Taxonomy (NCBI): domain Archaea; kingdom Thermoproteati; phylum Thermoproteota; class Thermoprotei; order Acidilobales; family Acidilobaceae; genus Thermodiscus; species Thermodiscus maritimus. Next base: position 53,496 of record NZ_AP042434.1, on the reverse strand, counting down.
ACTAGGAGGGCGTTTACGATCCAGAAGCTCCTAATCACATTTCCACCGTTATTGAATACTGCCTGCTGGATACTCCACTGCGTCATGGCGGCATGCGTCTTAAGCGTCCTTGCTAGGAGGCTTGGGGTTACAAGTCCCTCGACCTTTGGTGTATCGAGTATTATGAAGAACTCTGCCTTTTCACCGTGAAGGAGCTTAGCTCTTAGGGAAGGGTCTATTTTTCCGAGTGCACTGGGGTTGGGGGCTGGGAGGGGATTGAATACTGGGAGGCCGACCTGGTCTACCAGCTTCGACCCACTATAGCCTAGAGATAGGCTGAGAGCTGCGGATGCTGGATAAGTTGCGGCGAGGAGCGCGACGAGGAATATTGCCACGAAGATCCTCGACCGATCCACTATTTTCACACCCGTTCATAATGGGTCTTCGTGATAGTTGCGTGTTGGGCGAGGGGATTTATAAGTGTTCCAAGCTTAATTAGAAACAATTATAAAAATATATTATGGAAAATTGAAAACCGCTGGCGTAATACCCAAAACATATCATTCCAGATGAAGATGGGATGGTAGAGGATGGGATCCCGGTGCACAGTAGCATGATATCCAAGACTGTAGGGTGGAGGATGAAGGAGAATACGCCATGGCTGGGTGTGCCGAGAGGCTTCCGCCTAAACAGAGACCACTGGCTGGCAGGTGCCAGGGAGAAAGAGTGGCTCAAGGAGGCATTAGAGGGCTTCTATAAGGGATCATCCAGTATTGTAGAGGACTCGCTCATTCTAATCCAAAAAGCCTATTCGCCCAGCGGCGGCTTCGGGGGAGAAGTATACGCCCACGCAGCGAGACTAGGCCTTCTAGCCTACGAGGATGGAGCATGGCGGTTCTACCCCACTGGGGCGCTGGCCAGCCTCCTAGAATCAACGGGGACCCCGACTATAAGCGTCGAGTATAAGGGGAGGTTGAAGGGGAGGAAGATCACCCTCCCCGAATGCCCAGAGGAGGCCGGATACGTCATTATATCGCAGCGTAGATATGTGGGGCCTGCTAAGATTATTGAGAGGAATCCTTGCATAGTAAGGGTTAAGGATATGGCTCCAAGAGGGTTTAAGCCCCTCCCATCGTCATCTATTGAAGATGCTGTAAATGTTAATAGAGCCTATATTGAGAGGCTTGCCGCTGAGGCCAGGGAGTTCATAAAGGCCCATGCTGGGAGCGGTAGGGTATACGTTGCAGTGAGCGGGGGCTTGGATAGCAGTGCCGCCCTCTCACTAGCCGTTGAGGCTGTGGGTAGGAGGCGTGTTGTAGCAGTCTATGCTGATACTGGAATGGAGTTCCCTGAGTCGAAGAGGACGGTCGAGGAACTCGCCGAGACGCTGGGTGTGGACCTCGACATTGTATCCCCCCAGGTCGACCCGGTGGAGGAGATTGCTAGGAGGGGGTTGATGGGGAAGGAGTACAGGTGGTGTACACGCCTCCTGAAGCTGGAGCCCCTCAGGGGCTACTATGAGGCGAGGGGTGCTAGGATAGTAGTGGATGGAGCCAGAGCTCTTGAGAGCGAGTCCCGTGCACTAACTCCCCGCGTGGGAGTAAACCCAGTCATCCCTGGAGTTAAGAGGCTCCTACCAATACACTCGTGGAGCCGTCTCGAGGTACAGCTCTACGCGTATCTCAAGGGACTTCCTGTCAACCCAGTATATGACCGGGGGCTCCACAGGATAGGATGCATGCTCTGTCCAGCTATGCATATTCACGAGATGAGGGTATCGATGGAGCTGAGCAGGGGCTTCTATCAAAGAATCTATAAAGTGCTACGGGAGTTGGGGATTAGGGATCCCGAGGAGTTCCTTTTAAGGGGGGAGTGGAGGAGGCTGGGTGTAAGAGCTTCAAGATAATATCCTTTGAGACATCCTCCAGGGTAATGGTGCCTTGGGGATTGCAGAGTGTACTAGAAGTCGATGGAGTTGTTAAGACGTACAGAGAGGTTAAAGCCTTAGACGATGTGACATTGAGGGTTGAAGAGGGGGAGGTGGCTGGCCTCGTAGGCCCCAATGGGGCCGGGAAGACAACCCTGCTGCGGGTTGCCCTCGGCATTCTTCGAAGGGATAGCGGAAGGGTGGAGCTGTTAGGGAGGGACCCGTTAAGGGACCCTAAGGCTAGGGAGAAGGTTGGAGTGATATTCGAGAGACCCAATCTCCCAAGCTCCGTGCCAGTAGGGCAGATCCTCGCCTACGCCGCTAGGATTAGGGGGGTGGGCAGTGAAGCTGTTAGGCAGGCCATTAAACTCGCAGGCCTCGAGGGGCACGAGTGGAAGCCGTTCACCAGCCTAAGCGCTGGCTTAAAGCAGAGAGCTGCTATAGCCCATGCCCTTGTTGGAGGCCCCCAATTCATAATAGCGGATGAGCCAACCAGCAACCTCGACCCGGTTGAGAGGATCAGGGTCCTTAACCTTATTGGCGAGTTGAACAGGGATCATGGGATAACATTCCTTGTATCAAGCCATATACTCCCGGAGATCGTTAGGATAGCCTCTAAGATAATAATAATGAATAGGGGGAGGATAGTTAAGAGCGGGTCCCCCGAGGAAGTCTTAGGCGGCCTAACCAGGGCTAGGATTAGGGGGAGCGACACTCAGTTACTAGAGAGGGTTCTCCGAGAGCACGGTTTCGATGTGGAAGTCGAGGGTTACAGCGTGGTAGTCCGCCTTTCCGGCCTACGGGATCAGGCGGGCCTCCTCGAGGCACTAGTCGACGCGGCAGGAAAGGGCCTCGTAGTCTACTCAGTAGACTTCGTGGAGGCATCGATAGAGGCCGAGCTAGCCGGGGGGTGAATAGTGGCGGGTGGAGGAAGGAAGATACTCTCACTCATAGTCTTGGACAGCCTAGACAGTCTCAGGCCTCCTGGATTCGACGTGATGATGCTAGTGATCGCCGCTTTAGGGGCGGTGATGGCCACTATCCAGCCTGCAACTCAATCCTACATACTAGCAAGGCTCGTTCTTGAACCCACACTATTCACAGTCGCCCTCTACCTGGGCCTTAGAGGGGCTAGTGGATTAGCGAGCCTTGTGAGGGAGGATATTATAGCAGTATACCTCTCATACCCGGTTTCCAGGATGGGGGTAGCCTTCTCGATACTCGCATCCCGAGTAGTGATCCCGGCATTCGCGCTACTAGGCCTCCCATCCCTGATAGCCGGGATAATACTTTACAGGGTGGTTGTAGGGGATCCGTTAGCGTACCTCGCAGTATTTACTGGCTACTTCATCCAGGCCCTCCTCTACGGTGTAGTCTTCCTATTCATAGCACTCACGACAAGGAGTAGTGGGACCGCCAGCGTGCTGAGTATAACATTCTACTTCGCATACAATGTGATATGGCTCCTCATCCAGTCTCTAGCCCCAAGCCTAGGTTCATGGGCCGATGAAGTTGCTCTGGCAATGCAGTTCCAAAGGGTAGCATATTTCGCAGTCCTGCACCACGAGGGCCTCTCCCCATCCAGGGTGACCCTGGGAGAGTACTTGTTCGTACCCATCCTAATAATCGTCTTCCTCGCACTGCTAATAGTGTATTTCGATAGGAGGTTCGAGCCGACATGAAGAGGTGGCCTCCGCTCTATCTGCGGATACTGGTTGTGATAGGGTTAGCCCTCATAATAGCTGCGAGTATATCAGACTACTATGGTGCCAAGACCCAAGCATCATATAATGGAAGCATCGATACAAAGGGTGCCCAGGGCGTGGCTGTCTTCCTAATGAGCATGGCGGGGGAGGGAGACGCCAATATCACCGTTAAAGGGGTCTCCACAGCCTTCTACATAACAAACGTCTCGGGCGATATAATGAGTCTTGTGAGTTCTCTCACAGTATTCAACATATCCGTCAATGCCTCCGAGACGGTGCATGACGTTAGAGCAGGACTCCTCTACGGCTACTCCACCCTAAGGACGAGTAAGTACCTATTAACCGCCCTCCCAGGCATTGCAAAGATGCTAGACTTCGCCATAAGACAGGCCCCGGCGAGCAACGGTACAGTCACGTTGAGAGTCCACCTCCTACCATCAGAGAGCGCGGTGGTCATAGGAGTCCCGGACAGCGAGATAGTAGACTACACTATAGAATATGAGCTAACCGGATATCATAGGATGAGCCTCACAGGGGCGCTAGTGCTTGGAGGAGCACTGACACTTGCTGGTATTGTAGGCTCGGTTATGTGGAGTAGGAAAACTGGTGGGGAATAGCCTGGATTATGGGGGATATGGGGAGGGACCCTCAAGTACTACTGTGAGCGTCAGCCTCCTGGGGCACCATGGTAGGGGCTGTGGAGCCAGAGGGTTTCCCATAGCTCTTGGTCCGAGATCTTCTCCTTCTCCGCTATCAACTTCTGGATCTGTACTAGGAGCGCGTGGTGCTTCATCTCATCATCTAGCATAGCCTCTATCAGCAATAGCAGTGCGGGGTCATCGACCTGCTCCTTCAAACGGGTCAGCTCCTTAATAGAGGTGCTCTCCTCCTCGATATGGCTCTTTATAGTCTCCTTTATCCTGTCAAGGTCCTCCTCTGTTATGAAGGGCCTATTATTCTCGATATAGTCCTTGATACCAGTTAGGATGAGATTGTGCTTCTCGGAATCCTTGGCTATAGCAAGGAACAGGCTCCTAAGGACTGGGTGCTTTAGGCTCTCAGCCAGGCTCCTTAACTGAGCCGCGTAGGTTAGCTCCTCCTTGAGCCAAGTCTTGACAAGTGAAAGTATTTCCTCTGACATGGAAAACCACCTCACCATATAATGTTGCTTGTTGAGGTTAATACGGTCTTTCCGAATAGTAGACTGTATTCAGATGGTTAGATTCCTCCCTTTACTCTTCACCTGCAACAATCTGTAAGGGTAGTCTTTGGGCGGAGAATTATACTTGAGCGAGAGGCTTGCGAGGCGGGAGGCAATCACCGCTTCCAGCGTCGCACCCCTAGCCTTGCTACTCTCCTCCCCCACGAGTATGAGGCTAGCACCAGCCTCTCCAGCCAGCGCTGTTAGGACACCTATACTAGCGTGTGTATCGGCGTCAACCAGCTCGTAGACATTGTTGATTCCCAGCATTATCGGCCCCAGCCCCTCATAGGATAATAGCTTCGCAGCGTAGAGGCCTTCGAGAGCTCCAGGCGCTACTGGGGGCTGGAGGACTGGGTCGAGTATGATCTTATCATAGCCGAGCCTCCTAGCAGTGGTGTAAGCCTGTGATAGCTGCCGGTAGCGGCTATGAGCGGAGCCTAGGCTTGAGGGTATTATAACGTATGCCAGTAGGCTCCTAGCATCCTCGGTTATGGTTGCGAGCTGGTTGGGTGTGAGGCTCATCCATCCTTCAGCCCCCAGTGAGTAGGCTTCCTCTGGGTCTAGGAGCCCTATTTGATCAACGAATACAGTGTAGTCTATGGAGAGCTTCTTAACGAGCCTCTGGTACTCCTCCCTGCCAGTGGCTCGTGTGGCTCCTAGAACGATTATGTTCGCCCCCTCAGACACCCTTCTCAACGCTTCCTCGTAGGCGTTGTTATCCTTCTCAACGTATACTTCTGAGGCGACGAGTATTGGAGGTGGCTTCAATGGTATTCTCGGACCTCTATCCCAGGCGGTCCGGTAGTCTCGGTAGAGTGATTCAGCCGCCTCGATGATATGGTTGTAGTAGAATGCCTCCGGGTCTTTGGTGAAGGCGCACCAGTCGCGGGAGGCTTTAGCTAGGATCTCGGGCAGCAGGTCCAGATGGGGTATTCTCACCTTAACGCAGTCTCCTCTAGGATGACTATTTCTGGGAGAGTACAGGACTAGGTCTCCCTCCTGGCAAGCATCTTTGTATGCGTGTGCTTCAATCCCAGTAGCAGACTTGATCATCTCGAGGAGTGCTTCATCGACGGGCTTGTGGGATTTAATGAGTATCCTCCTGGGCATGCAGGCTACTTCTCTAGGCATTCCAGCTCCTCCCGGAACCGGGACCATAGGTCTAGCAGGGTGTAGTGAACCTGCTCCTTGAATCCCCCAGGCGGCTTGGGCTGGTAGAGGATTCTCTCTTCCCCAGGTATGATGACTGTATGGGGATTCTTCTCTCTCACCCTTCTTATAGCGTAGACTTCGGGGAAGTAGTAGGCTTCCAGGTCCTCGCCCATATCATACCTGTAGTCTCCGATAAGCAGGGGTTTGAGGAACCTCTGCCTCATCCATCTATAGATTTGGCTCCATCCTCTCCGATGGGCTTCTGCGACTAGAGTATAGTATATGTTCCTCGCAAGCAGGGGTCCCTCGCCTAGGAGGTTCCCGAGCAGGTCTTCCAGGTCCCTCCACCTGGGCCCCTCAGCTACCGCTCTGACGCTGGCTTCAACCGCTGCTGCGGCTGCCTGGTAGTCTGCGTTCTCCGGTGTATCCATGGGAGTGTGGTAGAAGCCTCTAACCTTCTCATTCCATAGGCTGTGGATGCTTATCGTGGGGATTCCAGCGGATGCGAAGCTCATACTATCGCACTCCGGGCACTCCACCATCCTCTTCAATGCAGGGACCCCCAGGGTCCCCAAGTGCTCATGGACTCTCCCAGCGTACTGGGGGCTCCCCGATACTACTAGGGGCCTGCTCCCTGCAATGTCATAGTTAATGTAGACAAGGTACTCTCCCGTGAGCCCCGCCTCGACCAGCTGGCGGGTATACCACCTGCTCCCCCAAGCCCAGTACCAGCCCGCGTATCCTGGGGCGCCGTGCTCCTCCGCGGTGAACGAGAGCAGCTCAACCCCATACCCCCTTCTGGATAATGCTTCAGCTGCGAGGATAGACTGCGCTATACCCAGCATGTTGTCCTGGAACCCCCCATACCAGCGGTCGTAATGGGATCCCACGGCGACGAGGCCCCTCCCGCCTATACGCGCCCTAATAGTATAGCCGGTCGAGTCAACCGTCTCAGCCTCAACACTCAGCCTAGCCCTCCCCTCCCAGGCGATCCTCCGGGCACTATCAACGTCTACTACAACCACGGGTATCGGGGTTGGAGCCCCCGAGGTGTAGCTGTACCCCCACGCGCCCGTTGAGACTATCTTCCTCTCAACCGGGCTCCCCACTATTAGTCCTACAGCGCCAGCCTCCCAGGCGTGTAGGGCTGCGTACTTCAGATCGTCGGGGTTGCCCGGTGGGATGACGACTGCGATCCTCCCCTCGGGAAAGCGACGCCATGCCCTGTAGTCGCTTGGGTCGCCCTCTATGTGGTGTACTGGTGCCTCGACATCCCATGACTCTACGTAGGGGGCTACAGCCGTGAAGGCTGGCTTGGGCTCTACGGATACGCTCTTAAGCCTCCACGAGGAGACCGGGGTTGAGAGGAGCTCTGCCTCTACTCCGAGCTCCTCCTCAATAATCCCCCTTATCCTCTCAGCCTCACGGACCTCCCCCTTTCCTCCTGCTACGTGCTCTCTCCCATCGTAGAGGAGTTCTGCGATCCTCTTCAGCCTCTCTACTTGCTCCATCAATTACCGCACCCAACTACGGCTGTCTAGAGGGGTTCCCCGGGAGGCGTATATTCTTGTGGGGCCACGTTATACTGTTGGGCTCAGAGGGCTCCTAGTCTTCACAGGCCCTCATAAGCTGGGGCCTCGGTGTCCACCACACTCATCACAGCCCTACATCCCAGTGGGGTGGAGGGGTCGCCTAAGGGCTCCCTCACGACTCGATCTTGACTGGCTCGACCACCGCCTCTTCCAGGGCGCCTGCCAGCTCCTTAAGGGTCACGTCTGCACCTAGACCCTTGAAGGCCTGTTTAAGCTCCCCCGGATATGGGTACTCGTCTACCCAGGCCCATAACTCGTACCATGGCTCCTCTAGTATAATATAGCCCTGGTAGAGGAGCCCCCTGCTCGTCCTCCTCAGGGCTGCTGCGGCAACCTTCTTCCCCTCATGGTAGAGGTCTGCAGCCCCCGTGTAGGCTAGGCATATATCCGTTTCTCTCGGCGTGAGCCTCCTCCTCTCCCATGGACGCCGGGAATACTCAACACTATAGCCGAGGCTTACTAGCGCATCCCTTAGCCAGGAGGCGAAGCTCACAGCCGCAGACACCACGTCTACCCTGTAGAGCGGGCTCGATGCGGGGGCGTAGGCGTGTATTGTGAGGGTCCCTGGATGGTGGAGTATAGTTAAACCGCCGGTAGGCCTCCAAACCACCTCTACCCCCCTGGAGGCCAGCCTTGAAGGAGAGTACTTCCAACGGGCCTCCTGCCTCCTTCCAAGGGATACTGCTAGCCTCGACCATACTCCTATGCGGAAGGAGAGCTTGTTAACCCTCAACAAATAGTCTAAGTCTAGGCTCATCTGCCTCTCAGCACCAGCAACTATCACGCCTAGGAAGCGCGGCTTGGGCAATGCATCTTCCTCCTCACAGCCTCATATACCTCCTCGGCCCTGTAGCTTGTCCTAGCCAGTGGGTGGGCTAGGACATACTTGAATCCAAGACTGTAGGCTCTCATCTCAAACTCCTTGAACTCACCCAGACTGTAGTGCCTTGCCACCTTCACCTGCTTGGGGCTCGGCCTCAGGTACTGGCTTAAAACCAGCACATCTACTCCCACGCTCACTAGATCCCTCATAGCCTCTACCACTTCCTCCTTCTCCTCCCCGAGGCCGAGGAGTATGCTTGACTTAGTCACAATACACTCATCGTACTCCTTCACATACCTGAGAACGTTAAGGCTCTGCTCATACCCAGCCCTGGGATCCCTCACTAACGGCGTGATCCTCCTAACAGCCTCAATGTTGTGAGCGTATACATCAACCCCCGAAGAAGCGACTAGCTCAACGTGCTCCCTTACACCTCCGAAGTCGGGGGTTAAGACCTCGACCTTGACTCCACCAATGCCCTTAACTGCCTTTACTACCCTGGCGTAGTGGCTCGCACCACCATCTGGGAGATCGTCTCTTGTAACACTCGTTATCGTTACATATCTCAAACCCAGCCTCCTCACGGCCTCAGCGATCCTCGCGGGCTCGGAGGGGTCGGGGGGTAAGGGCTTCCCCTTCTTCACATAGCAGAACCTGCATCCCCTAGTACAGATGTCTCCTAGTATGAGGAAGGTCGTGGCACCCTTCCTCCAGCAGTCTAGGATATTGGGGCAGAGGCTCTCCTCGCACACAGTGTGAAGCCCTAGACTCCTTAGCAGCTTGGATATCCTCTGGATCTCCGCTCCCTCCCCAGGCTTGAGCCTAACCTTCCACCCCACCCTGGATCATCCTCTACCCAGTAATCCCTAGACTGATCGAGGCAATGGGATCTCCTGGGCCCACCTGATCCCCTGGATTGACGAAGACCTCCAACACCCTCCCCTCCACGGGGGAGTCAACCTCTATTACAACCTTTTCAAGCTCCAGCTCAGCCAATAGCTCCCCACGATACACGTGGTCCCCTGGCTTCTTATGGACTGCAACCACTTTGGCACGCCAATCCCTCCTGCTCGGCCAGACGTCGCTTGGCACCTTTACCAGCTGGATATTTTCTCCCAATCCTACACCACCGTTCAAGTCTACTGGTAGTTTCCGAGCATTTATTACTCCATAATCCTCTGTGACAAGGGCGGGCAGGCTCCACAAGTTAAACTATTATAACACTTTACCCCACACCAATCGTCCACCTATATGGAGATGCCTCTTGGAGTATGACTTCAACCCCTCCATATACAGGCTGAGGGAGAGCCCGACTAGAAAAATCGACTCGGTAAGGGAGAAGCTGGCGAGGGAAGGGCGCGACATTATACTCCTCTCGACAGGGCAGCCGAGCATCCCGCCTCCAAGGTGGGTCCGGGAGGAGCTCGCTGAGAGGCTGTTGGCCGACGATATGCGCCTCTACGCCTACACCCCCAGCCAGGGGCGTGGGAGCGTTAGGGATGCGATTAGGAGGGAGCTGGCGAGGCATGGTGTGGAGGTCGGATCAGACCAGATAACCCTTACAGCTGGGGGGCAGTCCGCATTATTCTCCGTCGCCGCAGCCCTCTTCAAGCCAGGCGATAGAGTAGTTGTATTCGACCCGATGTACTTCGGCTACTGGCCCCTCCTAGACTATATTGGAGCCGAGGCGATCGTGTTGAGGGAGGATCTCGACGCAGGATTCCAGCCGCCAATAGAGGAGTTGAAGGAAACATTGTCACGGGTGAGGGTTAAGGGGGTGATCCTCGTCTCTCCAGAACAACCCTACTGGGAGGGTAGTCGATGGTGACGTTGCGAGGGCTCTAGCGGATCTAGCCGTAGACTATGGCTTTATCATTATAACCGATGAGGCCTACAGGAGCCTTGTCTACGAGGGAGAGCACATCTACCTGTATAACCTAGCCCCTGAGAACGTTGTATCCGTGAATACTTTCAGCAAAGACCCAGGCATACCGGGGTGGAGGCTGGGGTTCGTTTATGGTCCAAGAGAGATAGTGGAGAAGGTGAAGCTCCTAGTCAGCGAGACAGTCTACTGTCCACCATCGATTGCTCAAGAGCTTGTAGAGATCTATCTCGGCAACCCGTCTAGGATGGAGGAGCACCTCAAACATGTAAGGAGCGTGTATGCTGCGAGAAGGGACGCTCTAGTAGAGGCGTTGAGGAAATACCTGCCAAAGGCAAGGTTCATAGTCCCACGGGGCGGGATGTTCGTGTTCGCCGACCTAAAAGAACATCTCTCCCCACTAGGACTTGACGCGGACAGGTTGGCCGAGCTCCTGCTCACTAGGAAGGGAGTCGCCGTGGTACCGGGCTCCTACTTCAGCCAGCACTATAAGTATGCCGTGAGGTTCAGCTTTGTATCAGAGTCGGAGGAGAGGATAAGGGAGGGGGTGAAGAGGATAGCTGAGCTGCTCGGCGAGCTATAAGCCTCCCTCCATGGGTCTCAGTGGGTAAATATGCGGTGGCATGGTATTGCTAGTCGAAGCGGCTTGGTGGATGCTGAGACGCCTGCCCCCAGGGGTAGCGTATAAGATAGTCCACTCTACCCCATACTGGCTCGCCATGCTAGTAGCCTCTACAGGAGGGGTGAGGGAGGAGTATCCCCTGGAATTCCTTGGCGCAAGGTTGCGTAACCCGGTAGGGCTCGCGGCGGGGCTCGATAAAGACGGGGATCTCATGTGGATCAGCTACAAGCTAGGCTTCGGCTTCACGGTTGTAGGAAGCATAATGCCAGCGAGGCACAGGGGTGCCAGGGTCAAGGTTCTTAAACGCCTCCCTGATGGGAGCCTCATAAACAGGCTTGGGCTTCCGAGCAAGGGGGTGGACTATGCAGTTAGGAGGCTGGAGGACAAGCCCCCTATACCGGTCGCCGCGAACATAGCTTCCCTTACAATGGATGGATACCGTAGGGTCTACGAGAAGGTTCATGGGCTTGTTGACTGGGTTGAGGTCAACGTTTCCTGCCCTAACACCGAGGAGCACGGGACCTTCGAAAAGCCGGAAATGGTTGAAAGAATACTATCCACCCTACCCCACGACACTACTCCAACCCTGGTAAAACTCCCTCCAGTAGAGGACCGTGAGCTGGTGAGGGAATACGCCCAGGTTATTGCCAGGTCTAACGCGGCTGGAGCAGTAGTATCTAATACCCTCAAAGTTAACCTTGATGGTGTCCAGGCCGGGTTGAGCGGGGAAAGACTATACCCTGTAATGATCAGGATGCTGCGGTGGATGAGGGAGCTACTCCCAGAGGACAAGGTGCTGGTTGCCGTCGGCGGGATCACTCGCCCGGAGAGGGCTGTTGAGGCTTTAGAGTATGCCAATGCGATAGAGGTCCTCTCAGCCCTACTCTACTATGGCCCCGGGAGGGTTAGGGAAATAATAGAGGCGGCCTCAAGAGCGGTAATGAAGAGGTAGCACGCGAGTATATGGGGGCAGCATATTGGACCTGGAGCGCAAAGAGCTAACCCTAGCAGTACTCGTCCTAGCACCGGGCCTCATACTAAGGCTGTTCCTTGCCCCCTATACTACAGGGAGCGATATACCCCAGTTCGCGGGATTCGCCGACACATTCCTAAGGCACGGTCTCTCATTCTACAATTACAGCGACGGCAGCCATTACAGGGAGGAGGGCTGGCCCTACCCTTGGCCCTACCCGTATGGTCCGCTATTCATAGTCATACTAGGGCTCCTCCGCCTCGCCGCTCCCGGCAAGGTGACAGCATCATTTCAGGGTGGAGTTTACATTGTGAAGGCGCCGATGGACTGGATAGTTGCGAACAAGCTCCTATACATAGCCTTCGACACGATAGTTGGGGTGGAATTATACCTTCTTGGGAGGAGGCTTGGATGGGGCAGGAGCAAGTCACTAGTCCTCTCCATACTATACTATTACAACCCGATGACTATCTACATCTCCAGCATATACGGGATGTTCGACCAGATACCGTTAGCCCTCCTCCTAGCAGGGGTACTAGCCCTTATGAGGGGCAGGCGATGGTGGGCCTCACTACTCTGGGGATTAGGGGTCGCGGTTAAGCCCAGCATAGTCATCCCCTTAATTCCCCTCTACATCCACCTCTGGTTTAAGAAGGGATCAAGGGAGGCGCTAGAATCAGCTGCTGTGACCCTTGCAGTCCCCCTAATCCTGTTTGCCCCCTTCGCCCTCGCCAGCCCCTCCGGGGTTGGAGTCTACATCCACGGGGTCAAGGAGATATCTGAACCCAACTACGCATCTCCACCCGTCTATAGCTTCAACGGGCTCTCCAGCATAGCATTCTACGCCTGGATCCATGAGGGAGTCAATACCAGCTCCCTCCTACGGGCATGGCCGCTCCTCTTCACCCCCCTATACCTTGTAGGCCTCTACCATGCTGCTAGGCACCACACCCCCTTGCCGGCCATGGCACTGGCCCAGGCAGCATACACTGCCTCATACTGGAGGGTGAACCACCAGTACCTAGTTGTAACCATAGGCCTACTCATAGCCAGTCTCCCCCTCTATGAAACCATTGCTGAAAAGGCGCTAGCCCTCCTAGTAACGATAGTGGCGGGATTGTGGCCCCTCCTCTACCCCATATCCTTCTGGGCACGAGTCCACATAATTAGTCCGAACCCGCTTGTCGCTGGATTCCTAAGAAAAACCTCGCTCAACATAGTAGACGACCTCATATACGTATACTATAGCATCGCCTTGACACTAGCCCAGATCCTCCTCGTTATAGTGGCGGCCGCATGCCTAGAGGAGAAGGCTAGAGGGACTAGACCATAGCGTTGAATAATCCATGATCACAGCACACGAGTAAATCTGTTGGTATGGAAATAATAAAATTCTTATCCTACCAGGCAGATATGATCAGCAGGGGTTTAACCCCTAGGGTGTAAGAGTTGGAGTTCAAACTACTAAGACTTGACCTATCCTCCTGGAAGGCCCGTGAAGAGAAGATCCCCGAAGACATCCTAAGGAAGTACATAGGAGGGAGAGGACTAGGAGCATACCTCGCTATGAAGGAGATTCCTCCAGGCATAGACCCCCTCTCGCCTGAGAACAAGATCTACATACTCACCGGGCCCCTCGTAGGCACCGGTGCCTTCGAGTCCGGCAGGTACCATGTTGTAGGGAAGAGCCCCCTAACGGGAATACTGGGTGACTCTAACAGCGGCGGCCAGTTCGGCCCCTGGCTCCGCTTCGCCGGCTATGACGGTATAGTTGTTGAAGGCGCAAGCGATGAGCCGGTATGGGTCAGCATAGTTGACGGAGAGGTTCAATTCCACCTAGCAAAGCATCTGTGGGGCAAGGGCGTAGTACACACTGAGAACAAGATAAGGGAGGAGATGAAGACGCCCAGCGAGCACGTGGGGAGTGTTTTAAGCATTGGACCCGCGGGAGAGAACCTATCAAAGATAGCGGCGATAATGAACGACAAGTACCGCGCTGCGGGTAGAACAGGGCTTGCAGCAGTGCTCGGGGCTAAGAAGCTCAAGGCAATATTCGTTAAGGGTTCAAGGAAGATTGAGATCGTTGACAAGGAGAAGTTCAAGGAGGAGTCAAAGAAGATCATAGATAAGATAATGAAGCACTCGATAAGCGAGGCGTTAAGCAAGTTCGGAACAGCTGTCCTAGTCAACATAATAAACGCTCACGGCGGCTTCCCCGCCAAGAACTGGACAAGGGGTACCTTCGAGAAGGCCTTCGAGATAAGCGGCGAGTACCTCGCCGAGAAGTATCTCGTGTCCAACAAGGGATGCTGGGGCTGCGTGATAAGATGCTCAAGGGTGTCAAAGGTCGACTCCGGCCCCTACAGGACCCCCGTCTCCGAGGGGCCAGAGTATGAGAGCATATGGGCTATGGGGGCAAACACCACGATAGGCGATATGGAGGCGCTGATAAAGCTAAACTACCTGGCAAACGACCTCGGCTTCGACACAATCAGCCTAGGGAACACTGTAGCGACTCTCATGGAGCTCTATGAGAAGGCTAAGAAGGGGGAGCTCCCAGAGGAGAAGGCTAAGGAGCTAGAATCCCTCCTAGCCGATATAGAGCCCACATGGGGTAATGCCGCCGCATTCACCCAGCTGATATGGAGGATGGCGTACAGGCACGGCATAGGTGACATAGCCGCTGAGGGTGCGATGAGGCTGGCGGAGCACTTCGGCTCCCCAGACTCCGCCATACACGTGAGGGGACTAGAGCTCCCCGCCTATGATCCCAGGGCTATCAACAGTATGGCTCTAAGCTACGCTACCAGCAACAGGGGAGGTTGCCACCTGAGGGCCTACTCCATCAGCTTCGACGTGCTGGGTGTGCCGGAGAAGTTCGATCCGCTGGCGATCGATAAGAGGAAGGTCGAGCTGGTGAAGTACCAGCAGGACTACTTCTCTGTAATCGACAGCCTGGTTCTCTGCAAGTTCAACACGTTCGCAACAGACCACAACGACTATGTTGGGGTATTAAACGCTGTGACCGGATGGGATGTTACAGCGGATGAGCTCCTAACAGCGGGTGAGAGGATCTATAACTTGGAGAGGCTATTCGCTGTGAGAGAGGGCCACGGCTACCGGGACTATCTACCCAAGAGGCTCCTCGAGGAGCCGCTCCCAGACGGGCCAGCTAAGGGTAGGACTGCGAAGGAGGCGCTAGACGCCTACCTCCCATACTACTACGAGCTGAGGGGATGGGAGGAAGGCAAGCCGAAGCCGGAGACCCTGAAGAGGCTGGGGCTGGACGAGTTCCTCTACATCCTCTAACCATAAACAGTCTCCCACCTTTTTTCCCTCCTATCAGTACTGGTCGGAGGCGTCCAAGTATTGCCCAGGGTAAAGGTGCTGCTTGTACAGGAATACTATCAGATCGTTGGAAAGCACGTATTGGAAATAGAGCTGCCGGGCGAGGAGGCTACTGTGAGGGACGTTATCGGCAAGCTACCCGAGGCTGTGAGGGAGCGCCTGCTTGATGAGAATGGGGAGATAAGGTATCCAGCCATGGTCGCTGTTAATGGGAGGAGGATAGAGTTCCTGGCTGGACTAGACACTAAGGTGAGGAAGGGAGACACTATACTGGTCTCTCCCAGAGCATTATTCGTCGTTTAGATCTCCAACCGCATAGCGGAACGCGGTGACAATATCCTCGGGCTCTATACCATACAGCTCCATGCCGGCGGAGAACCTCGTCTCCAGGGCGAGGAGGACCTGGTCGCTGATAGGCATCCCCTGTACTCCAGCGATAGTGGAGAATGGTTCAGCGGGCGGTGCGGCGAGGAAGTCTCCATCGATCCTCGCCTCAGCTATAAACCTACCCTCATACAGCCTAACTCCAACCCTCACCATATAATGATCCCTACGCGCCTCCCCAACCATCGGGAGCGTTGAGGCCCCATCATAGCGTATCCACCTCCTCTCAGCATAAGCTCTCGATATCCTAGTGAGCTTATCGCCCTCAGGAGTCTCCTCAACCAGGCGGGGCCTCCTCCCAATTATCCTGGAGCAGTCGATAACCTGGTCCATGTCAAAGTCTCCCAGATACTCAATAACGCCAGCGGATAAGGGCTTGGGGCCCAGCCTCGTCGCGCCGGCGAAGCCGGTTCCCAGACACCCTGAAATTTCTCGAGCAAGATCTACTGTGGCGTTAAGGCTTGTTGAAGGGAATATTACTGAGGCGTAGGAGACCGGCCTCTCCACGAGTATAGAGCCGCCTCCTGTCGACCTCCTAGCTATGACGTCGCCGAGGCCGTGGGATGACTGGTAGAATCCCAGAACCCTCCCCCTTAGGTTCCACTCCCCAAACACTATAACGGCCTGCTCCCTCCCCTCGAGGAGCCTGCTGACGGCAAGCTCCGTCGCCGCCTGGAGCCTGTAGGATCCATTAACACGCCATACAGCGATCCTTCTAACTCTAAGCCTCATAGACTACACCGGGCATGCTTCCAAGACCGTCATAGTATAGTTGCCATAAAGACGTTAAAAGAAAACCCTTCACGGGCAGATCTCATCTATATTTGCCTCCACGAGTGCAGTGATACAGTGCAGTATACAGTGCGGGGCGATGAAGCATTAACATCGGGTACAGTATAATCGACTTCCACACTCACCTACCATACAGGTACAAGGATCCCGCCGAGGCCGCCGGGAAACTCTTGAGAGAGATGGATAAAGCGGGTGTCGAGAAGGCGGTAGTCATAGCTGTAGAGGTTGGGGTTAGAACCTTTCAAAAGAGGGCTGGTCCAGGCGAGGTTAAGAAGGCGATCGGCGAGGTCCTCGACTTCGTAAGCCTATCCAGGATACCCCTCCTAAACAGGCTCGTCTACGACATGGATAAGGGGATTAGAGAGCACGAGGAAATGATAGTAGAGCATAGGAGGACCACTAGAGAGGTTGTGGAGGCATCCAGGACAAGTAATGGGAGGCTCATCCCTATTGCAAGCTACTGTCCAGACAAGGGGGTTGAGGGGACGATAAGGGATAACATAATCCCCTTCAAGGACGAGATACTCGGAGTGAAGATCTATCCCACAATGCACTTCATCAAGCCAAACGATCCAAAGCTCGATAAACTATACAATCTAGTAGCCGAGCTCAACGGGCTCGTAGTTGTACACACTGGCTGCGACCCGGGGATGTGGGAGCTCCCGAGAATGTGCAGGATGGCGAGGCCCAAGTACGTGGCTGAGGCGGCGAGGAAGCACAAGGACCTAGTCTTCATAATAGCACATATGGGTGCCTACAGCGCGCTCATGCCTGGGATCTTCTTCCACGAGGCCCTGGAAGCCATGAGCCTAGACAACGTCTATAGTGATACTAGCGCTGTTGACCCCTTCTTCGTTGAGAGAGCCGTTGAGGAGGTTGGTAGCGGGAAGATACTCTTTGGCAGCGACTACCCCTACATGATCGGGTTCACTATAAGGGATACTGTTCGGGAGATATTGGAGCTTAGTATTAGCGAGAGGGATAAGAGGGCGATACTACGGGATAACGCTGAGCGCCTCTTGAAGAAGTTGGGGCGTTTGTAGTGGACTGCTTTGATGGAGTCCTAATACATTATTATATAAGGTAATACCATTCAAAGTATTACCTGCGGGCGTGCCGCTAATATATTCGAATCCCCCCGGGGGCCTGCAGGGTTGAAGGTATCACACATAGTAAACGTAGCGAAAAAGATGATAAGGAAGGCCTCAGCCTCAAACAGCCCAGGCCTCCCAAGCATACTTAGACTAGACATGGCCCTCCCCGCAAGGACCCCCAGCGAGGACATGGGTGATACCAGGGTAGAAGCACTAGAGCTCTACCCCAGGGTCCTCCATACAGTAAGAGCCCCCGGGATAAGCGATCTCAAGAATACAATAGTGCTGGGCATAGACTCCAGCTCCAGGATTGTAGACACACCCTCAGCAACAATAATAGTTGCATCAGTCAGCGTTACATCAAACAAGCCCCTCCACAACGGGTTCCTATCCTCTGGAGACTGGCCCCCCCTTTACGAGAGGAGTATCCCCGGGTTGAGGGAGCCGTTTATAACCGTCATCCCCCACAGCGACGATTATGTGATTGACGGTGACGACTCCGTCACCAATAGGAACCCCGCCGGCATAGAATACACCGAGGACTACAATCTCTTCCAGGCAATGGATGAGGCTAGGGTCAGGCTGGAGAATAAGGCTCTACTAGCACTTGCCGACACGCTATCCTCCCATAAAACCCGCGGAGAACTCGTAGTACTAGTGGACGGGCCCCTCTACCTCGTCACAGGAGCTCTAACAAGGCCTGGAATACCGCAGGAGTATAGAACAGCATGGATGCACCTCTACAGGGAGAGGCTGAAGGCTGTGTCAATGCTCGAGGAGGCCGGGGCTAGAGTCTACGGTGTAGTGAAGAGGATCGAGATGGCTAGATTGCTCCACAGGGACCCTACCCTGGAGGGGCTGATTCGGAGGTGCCTTGGCGAGTCAAGGTATACGGATAAGCTCGTACTCTATAAGAGCCTTGAAAAGCCTGCATGCAGAAAGCCAATCCCACCCAATGGAATGTACGCTCTAGCCTCACCCCCCCTGAAGGTGGAATACCAGGGTCTAGAGGCTGAGAAGGTCGCCCAGTACGTGGTGATCCCCCAGCCGAGGTGGGCTCCGAACAGCCACGCGTCCAGATACTATAGGGTGGAGGAATCCTATTCGTCATGGGAGGAGAGAGGGAGGCGGTGGAACGCGTACAAGAGCCCCGCCGCAGGATTGCTATTAGACAGCGTAGCGAGGGGGAGCCTCGAGCCCCTAACAATAGCGTGTAGCGATAGGAGGGCGAAGAGCATCACAGCCTACCTTAAACAGGTCATGATCACGGAGGCGGCGAGGAGGAACGTTCCAATCTCATACAGCAACGAGCTGGAGGTGTACCAGGCTTGGGCGCGAGTAGGGGCATAGACTGGTACACTGAGCCGGGGGCCGAGGAGCCCCTCCCAGATAAGCTCAACCGGCTAGTAAGCAGAGCCTTAGAGGAGGCTTCTCGATATGGGAGAGTAGTTGGCAGGGTCAGCAGGTTCTTCCCCGTAGAGGTGGGGGGCGAGAGCAGGGTTGTAGTAGAGGTTGACCCAGAGACATACTATGCTGTAAGGCTACAGCCCATACACAGGATTGGAGACTATCTTGTAATAGTGGATTTGAAGGGAAGACTCATCCTAGCACGGGTAGCCAAGATAAGGAGGGGAGACCTGCTCTCCCTCATCGGCTCAAATATGCCCGCAGACGCTGGACTCTCCATACCAGACCCTTCAAGCCTCGCAACAACAACACTGCTAGAGCTGGAGCCACTCATGGAATCAGACTACAACTTGACAGAGACACCTGCCCCTGCCTCTACAAGCATCGAGCCTCAGAGCCCTGTGGTTGACCCGAATCCAGAGGTGATAGCGGCCCTCCTAAACCTTCCTGGGGAGGGAGCTATCCTTGGAGCGCTTGCAACCCCAAGCAATCTCGTGAAGGAAGGCTCTATTCCCGTCAGGCTCCCCTTCAAAGTATTCCTCCAACACGTACTCATAATAGGAACCACGGGGTCGGGGAAGACCACATTCCTCAAGAATCTAGCTACAAGCATATACTCGGAGGCGAATGATGACAGCCCCATAATGGTCTTCGTAGACATGAACCAAGACTTCATACAGGTCGCCTTCGAACCCATACCCATAGACGTGGATGACGAGAAGGCTAAGCATGTGAGGGAGAAGGTCTTCTCAAAGGCAGCCCCAACCAGTGGGGCAATCATACTCCTACCACTCACAGAGTACATCATAGCAGAGTCTCGGGGAGAAGGGGGAGAAGACCTATGCGACTTCGCCCTTGCAGCGGCTAGGAGACACTTTGATGAGGTCGTCGAGCCTATTCTGGGAGCCCTAGGCTACCAGGATGCAAATCCCTCCTTCAAGCCCATCCCAAGAACCAGTGGAGAGTGCAGGGTGGAAGTTGAGGTTTTTGATAAGAGGCTCATCTATATCCCCTACTCGATAAACACTACTCGAATACCCACCAGCTCCATCGCTAGGCTAATGCCAGATATGACCCTGCTGTCCCTGGACCTCTTCAGGCGGACGAGGGAGAGGTTTAGGAGGCTCCACGGGACCTACCCTCCACTTCTCTCCATTGCGGCGGCCCTCCACTCCTACATTGTCCTAGCAAGTCTGTTGAAGGGTAATCTTGATAAGGCCACCAACGAGGATTTCGAGGCTGAAATAACCGACTACCTCTACGAACGCTTGAAGGCTGTCATTGATAACAGGGAGCTTGCCGTCAAGATGATCAAGGGGCCGATCGAGGGTCTTGGGAAAAGCCTTGTGGATATGGCTGCGTCCTACGTTGAACTACTCCTAGAAGCTAGGCCTAGCCCGAGAACGCTGGAAGCCGTCTACAGGAGGATCGGGAGCGCACTCGACTCCGGAATACTAGACCTGCTATACCCCAAGGTCTCGGACGTCCTGATCAGACTTTCAATGCCCGTGGAGCCCGGCTGGGATTGGATCATAGGCCTATCCCAGGAATACGGTGTCCCAATAGTACTCGACCTCGGCGTTCTCGAGAGCTGGGGCGCGGGTGGCGTCGAGGCTGCCAGAATACTCGCATACAGGATACTGGAGCAGTTGAAGGATTGGAAGCACAGGCTTTGGGCTTCCAGGAGTAGAAGTCCTCTGGCGAGGAGGAAGATCATTGTGGTTGTCGACGAGGCCCACCAGTTCTTCCCCCAGCAGAAGGGGTCGAGCGAGGAGCAGGAGATGGCGAGGCAGATAGCTTCTATGATCTCCCAGATAGCCCGCCTGGGAAGAGCACGAGGCATAGGCCTAGTATTCGCAACCCACAGTCCCAGGGACCTCCACGACATCATACTCCAGCTGGCAAACACTAAGATAATATTGAGGACCGAGAAGAACCAGCTCGAGAGCATAGATCTACCCAGCGATATCAAGAAGTATATTCCAAGGCTCCCCGACAGGTTCATGGTGGTATCAAGCTACGTCTACAGGGACTACCTTGTAGTAGCGACAACCACGCCACTAACAATGCACTATGACCTCTCCGCCTAGCCTGGAAGGATAAAGTCGACTAGACCCTTAACCCTCGAGTAGTATGCGTTGAGCTTCTCCTCAGAGAAGAATGCGAGGGCGAGCATACGCGCATCCCTCCTGGTGAGTAATCCAAGCCTCCCATAGGCTAGGTAGGAGGATGCTATGAGGAGTGAGCCTATGATCCAGTCTAGCCCAGTAGCATATGCTATTCCAGCCGTAATCCCCGGTACGGCGAGTAACTCGATTATCCGCCTACTATCTACCCGGAATCCGTACTCGGAGCCTACTTGGAGGGAGTAGGGGATCGCTGCTAGCGCTCCAAGCGTAAAGGATGCGGCTGCTCCCAGCCCGTGGTAGAGTGGGACCAGGATTAGGTAGAGGATTATCCTGGGGATGTTCTGCCATAGGCCTATGTAGAGGACCCTCTTATAGTCTCCGATCGCATAAACAAGGTTCCCTACCGCCCCTACAATTAGTATAGGTATTGACGCGACGAGGAGAACCGCCAGTATTGGAGTGGCGTTTACATACTCGCTTCCAAGAATACTGAGGGGGACCCTCCCGTAGAGGAGGCCCATGTAAACCAGGGGGGTGACAAGTACGAGGGTGAGCGATACGACCCTCGAAGCGATCCTCTCACGCCCCTCTTCCAAGCTCGAGAGGTATGGGAGGAGGAGGCCAACGATGCTAGTACCGATCATCGAGATAACCGAGAAGAGAGCGTAAGCCACATAGTAGTAGCCGGTCGAAACAGCCCCCGAGGACCCAAATACCGCTAACACCCCAATCCACATCCCCAGCATGGCCACCAAGCCAGGGATCCAGCTCGCTAACCCCGCTCTAACAACCTCTCTGAGCTTCTCAACCCTCGCAACCAGCCTAAAGCCAACGAGTTTTACTGCGTGCATGAATCCGATTAGGCCTGAAACAATGTTTAGAAGTATGAATCCTGCAACCGCCCCGGTGAAGCCATAGCCCATCCAAACTAGGAGGAGGCCTGCTAGAATCTTAGCAGTATTCCCTACCAGTGAGCTTATGAAGAGTATATCGGTTCTGAGGATCGAGCTAAAATAGGCTCCGAAAAGCCCCAGAGTGGAGAGGATCACTAGAACTCCAGCCAGCTCGAACATCCTCGGAGTGTAGTGGGAAATGCTCACACCAGCCACTCCAATGAGGAGGAGCGCCGACCCCACTGCAAGGTTGACTGCTAGCTTAAGGAGGAAAGTGGACCAGAGGTACTCCGCGAACTCGCCACGATCCCTTACCCACCACTTCCCCAGGAACCTCTGGACACCTGCTAGCACGCCTAGATCTATGAGGCCAGATACTAGGGTTGCGAGGCCTATTGTAGCAGATGTTAAGCCGAGTATCTCGGAGCCAGCCACCTTTGTTATGATAAGCCAATATATGAAGCCGGAGACGTTGTTGGCTATGGAGCTCCAGTAGATCCAGAACCCGGCTCTTACAACTCTGCTGACTCCCCCCTGGTCCTCTCCCATTAAACACGACCTCTCAGCAATATCTCTCCGGGTAGTGGCCTTCTGTTCCTAACCCTAGCCTTCTAATACCGGGCTTCCCTCGGTATTTTTAATTTCTTGACGCATTTCATTTGTATTAGAATATGCATGGGTATTGAAATGCGCCTTGATGGAGAGGGTCAGCCTCCCTTCTCCTTCACCCCCACCGTCCCGTATCCTACGAAGAGTATCTTGTCCGGGTTGAGTGCGTCGATCACCTCCGGCTTGTGTGTTGCAACCACTAGGGTTATTCCAGCCTTCCTGGCTAGCTGGCCTATCTTCCTCGCAACCCTTTGAGCTGTTAGCGTGTCTAGGTGGGCTGTGAACTCATCTATTATTAGGAGGTTTGGCTTGTCGGCGAGGAGACTCGCCATCTTCGCCCTCTCCTTTTGGCCCGTGGAGAGCTCGTTGAATCTGGCCCTGTAGAAGACTGCGTCGCTCAGCCCAACCATGTTTAGAACCTCCACTGCAACCGCCGCGTCTCCGGTCTTCTTGGCCACGTGCTCGAGGAGGGTTTCGCTCGCGAATGTGGGCTCGATCTCTCCAGGGAGGAGGGCTGCTAGCCTCGTGTTCTCCGGCACCCTGACTGTGCCTTGGTCGGGCTTGTAGTGGCTTGGCTTTTCTCCCTTCATGGCTGCGCCTATGATCATTCTAAGGAGTGTTGTTTTACCCGCGCCGCTCGCCCCTACTATGACGACTATCTCGCCAGGGTTGATGGTTAGGTTTACGTCTTTGAGGACGTACTTCTCCACGACCCTCTTTTCCACGCCGAAGGCTAGGAGCACCTCCCTTAAGCCCTCCGGGAGCCTGGATACGTCCAGCACGCTTGTATAGGTCTTAGACACGCCCTTCAACTCTACCGGCTTCGACAATGGCTCCACCCTCCCGTACCGGTCCTTGTAGAGTCTCCCCTTATGCTGCCTCGCCACCGGGTCCTTTTCGAGGAACTCCTCGATCCTCCTCCTAGCCTCCTCTGTTAGTGGATACATGAGCACTGGCCTCCCGCTCCCGGTATCCCACATGTACTTGAACCCTGCCTTCTCGAAGAATGGGTTGTACTTTGCCATCATCGCTATCGTTTCTATTAGGTGCTTCCTCCTCTTCATCTCCGGAATTCTTCTCTCAGCCACCCACTCCAGCGCCGCCCTCACGGCTAGTACTCCTACCCCGTCCCCGCGGTAGTCTGGATGCACTACTACCCTAGCTATCCTCGCCGCCATAGTGTTTGCTCTCTTCAACGCCTCCCTGCTTATCTCCTCCCCGATGATCGCTCTCGCTATCCTGCTACCGTAGGCCTCGCGGAGCTCCCTGTACTTTTTGAGTATCTTCTTCCTATCGCTGAGGGGCCAGAAGGTTGGGTGGAACCAGTCTCTCGGGAATACTCGCTCTCTAATCAGCTTCTCAACTCTCCCGTCGGGGAGCCTCCTATTCATGAGGGGGATTGGGGTGTCTATCCTCACGTATCCCACTATTCTTGGCTCGTACTCTCTCCTCGACGCCAGCTCTAATACGAGGAACCTGCTGGCTGGTATGCTACCCCTTATCTCTTGTAGCTTCATTGGTACATGGTCTACCGGGCAGACTGGTTGAATGTTGCTCTGCATGTACCTCCCGCATATGGGGCACCGCCATATAGCTACGACTTCCTCCTTGCTGGCATAGTGGTGCTGCTCTAGGTTTACGATCTCAATATAGTCCTCCTCTGTCTCTGCCTCCCTCGCTACGACCCTGTACTCGTACACTCTCCTAGCGTTAAGGGAGTCTTTTCTCTCGAGGACGTACTCTCTCCTCCAGAGGGGCCATACGGGTACCCTCTCCCCCTCCCATATCCTGTAGAGTTCATAGTCCTTCGGCCCCAGTATGAGGGCGTCCTTGAACCTCTTAGGCTCATCGTAGAGGACAATCTCTACCTCCTCGCCCTCGCTGAACCATTGGGATACCGTACCGGTCATCCATAGGAGGACCTCCTCCCCTCCAAGCTCTACGGGGAGGACGCCGAACCACTTGTACCCTCGCCTCGACATCAACTGGAAGGGGTCCCTCGTCACCCTTCCACGTACACGATAACCCTCCACAGCAGAGGCTCCACTCAAAACCGACACCACGAAATAATATTAAGGCATAATACCAGTAAATAACAATACCCACTCCCCTACTAGTACCTGATGGTGAACTCCGTGAACTCTCCCCGGTAGTCTTCGAACTCCACACTAACTGATCTAACCCTTGCCGCCGGCGGCCCGTGGAGAGCCCAGCACACTACCCTCTCAACCGCGTCCCTGGGTCCTTCGAGAACAGCTTCCACGCTCTCTCCGTCCGGCAGGTTCCGGACCCAGCCCGTGACACCCTCCTCTCGGGCCCGCCTAGCCATGTTGGCGCGGAAGAAGACGCCCTGCACTCGACCCTTAACTATAAGGTGTGCTCTAACCCTCTCCACCATCCCCGCCACCCCCATACTCGATCCTACCCAATAATAGTATGGTTATGTGTGGGCTGGTGATAAAGTAATCCCCGCCCATGCCCTAGGGCTATAATATTAGAGTGTACCAGGGAATCCATTATTTTGGAGGGATATAGGGAGCATGCCAAGTAAGAGTCTCTCAAGGGAAGCGATTGAGAAGGCCCGGGTCTTCTGCAGGGACGAGTACCAAGACTACGTGATATACAGTGAGCTGGCTAAGAGGGAGAGAAACCCCCGCTTGAGGGAGATCTTGGAGAGGCTGGCGAGGGAGGAATACGAGCACTACGTGTTCTGGATGAATATTATTGGTGAAGACTGCAGGGGGAACATCTCAAACTGGAAGATCAGGCTCATAGCTCTCTCCAGGAGGATCCTCGGCCTCACATTCACTCTAAAGCTACTCGAGATGCATGAGGACGAGGTTATCGAGGAGTACAAGAAATACCTGGATAACCTAGAGGGAGAGGAGAGGAAGAGGCTGGAGGAGATAATAGAGGAGGAGAGCACCCACGAGAACAGCCTAATATCGAGCATAGACGAGGCAGTCGTGAGGTATCTCAGCTTCATAGCCCTGGGCCTCGCTGACGCCATTGTCGAGATAAGCGGGGTCCATGCAGGCTTCCTAGGAGCAACAAAGACCACCCTGGTCTCCGGTGTAGCCGGCCTAATAGTAGGTGTCTCAGCTGCCTTCGCTATGGCTGGCGCCGCGTACCTGCAGGCTAAGGCAAACCTCGCGGGGGAGGGTAAGATCAGGAGTCCAGGAGTGAGTGCGGCCGCAACTGGATTGTCTTATATAACCTCGGTCGTCCTCCTAGCACTCCCGTACTTCTTAACCAACCACCAGTTCACAGCCTTCGCCATATCTATAATGACGGCCGTCGTTATAGTCTCGCTCTTCACATTCTACAATAGCGTCATAAGCGAGTCCAATTTTAGGAGGGAGGCGGTGGAGAATCTCGGTATACTGTTCGGTACAGCCTTCATAGCCTACCTGTTCGGCGACGTGATAGGGGCTATCTTCGGCCTCCAAGGAATACTCTAGGCAGGGGTCCCTCCTTGCCATCCAATAAGCTCGGAGTCCTTGTCAACCCCTTCGCAGGCGCAGGAGGGAGGCTCGGCTGGAAGGGCACAGACTGGCCCCTCCCCCTCAAGCTGGTAGAGCTTGGGGCTGAACTCGTTGCTCCAGCAAGGGCGCGCGAGTTCTACAGGGAGTATAGGAGGCTCGACTCTGGGCGCTCCCTTGTAATCGCTCCTCCAGGCCCTATGGGCTGGGAGAGCCTAGGCTCTCCCAGAGGGCCGGGCAGGGCTCTAGAATGCGTGGATTCCGGCAAATGGCCTACGGAGCCAGAGGATACGCTGGGATGTGCGAGGGCCTTAGCTGAGGAGGGCGTTGTCCTGCTTGTATTTGTTGGCGGTGATGGTACTGCTAGGCTCGTACACGACGCTGTAGACGAGATGCTGCCTGTTCTAGGGGTGCCGGGTGGAGTGAAGGTTTACAGTGGTGTGTTCGCCTACACTCCCAGGGAGGCTGCCCGGATCGCTTATGAGTATCTTAATGGGAGGGGTGAGCTTGTAGAGAGGGAGGTTCTAGACATAGACGAGGAGGAGTTCAGGAGGGGCAGGCTGGTTGTCAGGCTATACGGGTACATGAGGGTCCCCCGTCTACCCGGACTAGTAGCCTCGGGGAAGACTGTCCACCATGGTCCCGGCGAGGAGGCGGAGATAGAGGAGATAGCAGAGTACTTCTCAGAGGAACTATACAGGGACTGCACCTACTATGTTCTAGGACCTGGCCGGACTGTTTCGAGGATCGCGGAGAAGCTTGGAGTGGAGGGTAAAACCCTCCTTGGCGTTGACGTTGTCCATAACCGGAGGATCGTGTTGCGCGACGCTGACGAGGAGAGCCTCTACAGGCTCGTATCACAGCACAGGGGGCGTGTAAAGATAGTAGTCTCACCTATAGGCGGGCAGGGGTTCATATTCGGGAGGGGCAACCAGCAGATCTCTCCACGAATCATCGGGATCGTAGGTAGGGATAACATTATTGTTGCAGCGGCCCCATCTAAGCTCAACAGGCTACGGTCCCTCCGAGTCGATACCGGCAGCGAGAGCGTGGACAGCCTGCTCCGGGGATACATGAGGGTGTTGACCGGCTATGGAAGGTACCGTGTTGTGAGGGTTGACTAGTGGATGGAGGAGAGCGCGGCCTCGTCAGGGAGCTGGCCAGAATACTCGATCTCGGAGAATGCCTCCACTTCGACGCCTGCCCTCTCGGGGGCGGATTAATAGTTAACATGGATGGCTACGCCCTCCGCTACAGCAAGTACCCCTTCCATACCCTCGAGGACTGGGGCTACAGGGCCGTCGCCGCGGCTGTAAGCGACGTCTACGCTAGTGGGGGACTACCAAGGGCCATACTCTACAGTATAGGCGTGGACAGCGAGGATGATGCAAGGGCTGTAGCGAGGGGGGTCGCTCATGCTGCCAGAGAGCTGGGTGTGAGAGTTGCTAAGAGCGACTTGAACCGTGCAGTAGAGCCTTGGATAGATGTTGCAGTAGTGGGTTTCTCGGAGAGGCCCGTATCCCGCTCCGGCGCTGGGAAGGGGGAGCTCCTCGTCCAGGCAGGGTATCTAGGATACGGCCTCCTAGAGAAGCTTGTATATGAGGGTAGGATCCCCCTTGAGGAAGCTGTGGGTGTTAATGGTTTCACCCGCCGCCTCCCACCTCCAGCAGGGCCGGTAATCTCTCGTTACGCAACCGCATCCTCTGACAACAGTGATGGATGGGCAGCAACCCTGTGGAATATAGCTGAGGCCAGCCGTATAAGGATCACGGTCGAGGAGATCCACGTTGAACCCGGTGTCGCTAGATTACTATCAAAGTATGGGGTAGATTTGGATGAGGCCGTGTATAGCTGGGAGGACTACAACATAGCCTTCACGGTAAAGGCCAGTAGAGTAGGGGAGGTCCTCGAGGATTGCAGGAATGCAGGGATTCCCTGCTGGGTGGTGGGAGAGGTTGAAGAGGGACCTCCGGGAGTAGTGTATAAGGGTAGGAGTGTGTCTAGGGGATGGGAGTGGCTATAACCTGTTCTCAGCCCCAACCTCTACCTGGCGGGAGAGGCGGTCCTTTATCTCCCCTGCAAGCCTGAGTGCCTCAGCCTTCACTCTCTCGAACCCGCTGGAGAGCATGCGGGTACTCCTAATAGTGAGCCTTACCTCGGCCAGCCTGGCTGAGAGCCTGAGGGCTCTCTTAGATAATTCTTCCTCTCCCAGCATTTCTAGTACCAGCTGCACCTCTTCTACGGCATCCTCTAGGCTGCCATTCTTGATTGGAGTTACTCCTAGGCTGGCCAGGTACTCTATCTCCTCCGCCACCTTGAGGGCCCATTCCCTCAGGAAGCCCTTGTCAACACTCACGGGCTTGTCCAACTTATCCATCCCATATCACCTCTACCCTAACCGAACCTATTAGCCCTTAGTATTCAGGGTAAGCCCCCGTGGGCAGGTATGGGTGCTTGCCAGCAACTATCCTGGCCTCGACTATCAGCTCTTCTAGCTTCTCGGCGAAGTAGTCGGTTCCCGTTATGTAGGGGGTTCCCGCCCTGTGCATCCTTATCATGAGGGCTTTCGCGAGCTTGGCGAGGAGCCTGATCCTCGCCTCCAGGCTTGAGTAGGGCCTCTTGACGGGCCAGGAGATGCTTGGATTATATGTTTTTATGATCTCGTAGGCGTTGAGGAGCACCTCCTCGGCCTCCCCTTCATAGATAGCCTCGGGGATCCTAACCCTCAACCTCTCAAGCTCTGACACCAGGTCCTCAAGGGCCCTCCTCCGGGCCCACTTATCAACCCCTCTCATCACGGTTCGCCACATCGACCACGGGAGGCCTGTGGGGTTATGGTGGGACTGGGGGTAATAAGTGGTTCCTCCATATACAACGATATATAAAAAACAAGTGTAAGCCCCCCATGGTGGGGGGAGGGGCTTGCCGGACTGGTGCATGGTATATAAGAATTGGGCCACCGCCCTAACGGGATACCATACAGTAATAGACTGCAAGCCTGTCGAAGATGAGGAGCCGAGTAGAGTGATTCAGGAACTCTACATTCTACTCCAGGAATATACAGGGGGTGGCGAGGGGCTCCCGAAGCCTGAGGCGCAACACCCAGAGCTTATAGGGCAGAGATACCTTGTATACAAGGCTGTAGGAGGCGACTGGAGAAAGCCGGTATACGAGCTTAGGAGCGTCTACGATAAAGAGGAGGACAAGCTTATCTGGACGGGCGGAGTATACGCATCCATAATACCCGGGGCGCCAGATAAGCCTCCACGCCAGCCCATCCTCCCAGAACCCCCCGTGAACCTCGATCCTCCACCCTCACCAAAGGGCCAGAAGAAGATAAGGAAGCCGGTAGTCTACTCTGCGGAGGGACCCTTCCCCGAGATCAAGAGGAATACTGTAAGGCTAGGGGTTTACGATGAACATGCGCCAAAGTTTAATGCCGAGATTGATCCGGGGAGGGATTCACTATCCCATCTCATATCAGACTTCCACTGCGTCACCGGGTGGAGTGTTGGAGGGATAGAGTGGAGGGGGATCCCCCTCCTAGACTTGCTCAGGGAGCATGGACTGAGAGGAGACTGGATCCTAACAGTGAGCCATGGAGGGTACACGACGATAGTACCCTACGATGAAAGGATCCTTGAGGATGCCTTCCTAGTAACACACCTGGGCAATGAGAGGCTTCCTACGGAGCACGGGGGACCCTACAGGATCGTGTTTCCAAAGCTCTACGGTTGGAAGAGCCTCAAATGGGTGGACTCCATACTTGTGGGCCCCGTTTACCTCGACGGCTACTGGGAGGCGCGAGGCTACCACTGGAGGGGGCTCGTGGTGTTGGATGAGAGGTTTAAGCGCTATTGAATAGCCTATAATGGATCAAATAATACTGCGGCACCATTGTTTTACCTTAGAGGATGGGGGATAACCATTAAATACTCTACAATAAACAGATTGCACACAAGAGAGTGGAAAACTAGGGATAAGGGTTAACGAAATGATAAAACGCAGCATCCCAGTCAACGAGCATGAGAAGAAGCCTGAAAGAATAGAGATACCTGAAGTTATCAGAAAATACATAGACGAGGAGGCCAGTAGGAGGTTAGCAGGTGACGAGAAGCTTCGCGTGAGAATCTCCTACCTCACCGCGACTGTAGAGGAGGGGGAGCTAACCCTGGAAGAGGCGTTTTCGAGGTTCCTCAGGCTCGCGAGTAATTTGAAGAACGGCTCCGCCGTCCTTACAATGTATACTGATGATAAGGAGATTATTGTATACATGAAGGCTCCATCGAGGAGGGTTGCCCTAGTTGTGACTACTCCGGAGGAGTGCTTCTGTGGTGAGACTGCGTATAGATTGTTTGCCCGAGTCAAAGGGTATTACCAGATAGGGTTATTCTCCGGGTAAAGAATAGGAGTGGGACCATTCTACATTAGGCTCGAGAGCTTTGCAATATAGGTTGCGTGGTTTGCTATCCTCTCCACATGCCTGGCGAACAACGCCTCTATCGCCTTATCCCTCGTGATTACTTCTTCGGAGAGGCCTCTTAGGCTAGACTCGTAGTACGAGTCTATTATCTTGTCCTCCTCCTCAACGCTCCTAGCCAGTTGCACATTGCCTTCCAGCATGGATTTCACAGCAGTATCTACCATCCTCCTCGCTCTATCCAGGGCTTCCCTGTTTATGCTCAAGTCGCCTAGAGGCCCTGCTATCATGTTCAGCCTAGCTATCTCTCTCAGGTATCGGGCTATCCTGTAGAGGTCGTAGGCCGCCTGAATATATCCTTCGGCCTTGGTTAGGTCTCTTCCAAGCGGCTGCCACCTAGCTATGTATAGGAGGGTCTCCCTTGCAATGCTGCCCCGTAGCTCTTCGACAGCAACTATCCTCTCGTTCACCTCGTCGGGGACGTCGGTCACCCTATTATCTATGAGGGACCCTACGGTTTCAAAGAGGCTGTCAACATAGCCGTGGAGCTTCCTAATCAAGTGCTCTATATTCTCCTCAATCCTGGGTGGGGACGCCATTATATCTCACCCCTGAAGTACATGGATGTGAGCTCGTGGCTCGGGTTCAGAGCCACATCCCTTGTCCTCCCAAACTCTACAAGGCCCCCATTGTAGATGAAGGCCACGTAGTCGCTAACCCTCAAAGCCTGCTGGGGGGTGTGGGTAACCATTATAACGGTTACCCCCTCCTGAGTAGCAACCCTCCTAATCGACTCCTCAAGCTTCCTCGAGTTCTGCGGGTCAATATTAGCGGTGGGCTCGTCTAGCAGGAGGAGCTTCGGCTTCACTGCGAGTGCCCTGGCGAGAGCCAGCCTCTGCTGCTGCCCGCCGCTGAGCCTGGTTGGGGGGTCGTTGAGCCTATCCTTAACCTCCTCCCACAGCATAGCTTCTCTTAGAGCCCACTCTACGAGCCTGTCCAGCTCCTCCCTACTCTTTACGAGCCCGTGGAGGCGGGGGCCTAAGGCTACGTTATCGTATATTGAGAGGTGGGGGAATGGGGTTGGGGTCTGGAATACCATGCCCATCATCCTCCTCACCTTGTAGGGGTTTTCACGGTAAACGTCTACGCCGTAGACTCTAACCCTCCCCTCTACTCTCGCCTGGGGGACATAGTCTAGGAGCCTGTTGATGGCTCGTAGGAGAGTTGACTTACCGCTACCGCTGGGACCCATAATGGCTAGTACCGAGTACCTTGGTACCTTGAAGGATATGTTCTCCAGCACCCTCTTCCCATCATACCATACTGTGAGCCCTTCAACCTCTACAGCGACTGCCTCCTCCACTAGATCTTCACCTCTCCAACCATCCTCCTAGTAATGAGCTGGACCGTTAGGAGGATGAGTATGAGGACGAGCGCCGCCCCCCAGGCCACATCCCTCATATTCGGGTAGGGGGCAAGGGCGTAGTCGTATATGAGGAGGGGTATCGCGTCGCCAGGCCCCAGGGGGTTCACGTTAAGCATAGCCCTAGCCCTACCAAGAGTAAACAGTAGGGGGGCAGTTTCACCCATAGCCTTCGCCAGGCCCAGCAGTACTCCGGTCGCGACTCCCCTCCTCGCGATGGGTATTACCACCTTGAGTGATACCTGCGCCCTTGTCATGCCTATAGAGTAGCCTGCCTCCCTGTAAGTGTATGATACATTCTTCAGGGCCGCCTCAACATAAGTGGCGACGTAGGGAAGCATCACCAGTGCAAGAGCTATGGATCCGGCTAGTATCGAGGGAGTCCCCAACGGCTCTACTATTACGACGAACACGAACATGCCTATAATGATGGTC
This sequence comes from Thermodiscus maritimus, assembly GCF_055382595.1. Classification (NCBI taxonomy): domain Archaea; kingdom Thermoproteati; phylum Thermoproteota; class Thermoprotei; order Acidilobales; family Acidilobaceae; genus Thermodiscus; species Thermodiscus maritimus. Next base: position 21,220 of record NZ_AP042434.1, on the reverse strand, counting down.
GGGACCTCGAGGAGAGCCCTTGAGAGCACCCTGACCAGCCGTCCAACCCTGCTGTCGGGGAAGTCTACTGCTAGGAGGGCTGCGGCTATCGCGATTGGAACCCCTATTAGGCTGGAGATGAGGGAGAGCTCGAGGGTCCCTACAAGGCTAGTGAATATACCATAGCGTCTATCGCCTGGAGGCGGAGGGGTCTCAGTGAAGAACTTCGCCCCCGCCTCCTTTATCACCCATCCCCCCTTAATGAAGGCCTCGAGTATCAAGTGTATTATCGGGGCTAGAGCTACCAGTGCAAGGACCACTACGAGAGCCTTCACGGCATAGTCTAGAGTGAGCCTCCTATCTGGTGACAAGACTCCTCACCCGGTCAATCATGGAGACGCCAAGCCAGTTGAGGACGAGCCCTATGATTAGTAGCAGGAGGCCCCCGGCGAAGAGGACCTCGGGCATGAGGGGATAGTATGCGGCGTTCCCGAACTGGTTCGCTATAAGGGCGGAGATCGTGTAGGCTGGCGTGAAGAGGCATGACTTGAGGGTGAAGCTGTTCCCCACAACCAGGGATACCGCCACCGTCTCACCAGCCGCCCTACCGAATCCGAGCAGGAGTGCTGCTATTATGGCTGGCTTTATGAGGCCCAGCATGAGCCTAACATACTGGTACCATGCAGCGCTTACAGTTATCGCCGCCTCTCTTATCTGGGCCGGTATCATCCTGTAGGCTTCCCTCACCAGGGCGAACATATAGGGTGTAATCATGAAGGCCAGGAGCACCCCGGCCGAGAGGAGGCTTGCACCGCTGAGGGGCCTACAGGAGAAGAGGGGGATGAAGCCCAGCTTCTCATGTAGAGGGGTCATAACATGTTCTCTTAGGAAGGGTACTAGCACATCTACACCCCAGAGGCCGAAGATCACGGTGGGGATCCCCGCCGCCACATCGGTAAGGAATACGAGGGCGTTCCTCGCCCACGAGGGGCTCAGCTCCTCCACCGCGACAACTAGTGAGAGGCTCAACGGCAGCGCTATTACGGCCGCTATGATAGTCGAGACGAGGGTCCCGTATATTGCTGCGAGGAGACCATACTCGCCGGGGCCCGTCTCAACAGGCTTCCAGCTGTTAGTGGTATAGATCCTTATACCGTAGGCTTTGAAGGCTGGGAGGGAAGCCCAGAAAATGACTGCTAGTAGGAGCAGGATGGCCCCTATTATTATGTAGGCTGACGGCACCAGTGCATAGTAGTACAGCCTATCCTCGCGTGGGACTGGAGCCATCCTGCCCCACCGTCTGGCCAGGCGGTTAGCCCTTTGCCTTTATTAGGTCGAGGGCTTTGAGGTTTACCTGCCTTATCTGGTCTGGTACGGGGGCGTAGCCCTTCACTATGTTAGCGGGGTCCTGTCCATCCGTGTTCACGTACTTAATAAACGTCTTAACAGCGTCTACCTTCTCCTGCGGGTACTCTGTCCAGAATATTAGGAAGCTTAAGCTGGCTATCGGGTAGGCCCCATCGCTGTCAGAGTATATGAGTGCCTGCACAGCCTGAGTGTAGTCCCCCAGCGGAGAGTCTGGCAACGGTAGGCCCTCGGCTGCCTTCTTTATTGCATCGAGGCTTGGCAGCACGAATTCTCCCTTGGCGTTCTGCAAGGCGGCCATTGGCAGGCCGGAGTCTAGGGCGTAGGACCACTCAATATATCCTATAGCGTAGGGTGTTGTCTTCACGGTCTCAGTTACACCCTCGTTACCCTTCTGCGCAACACCCCTGCCCGTGGAGTCGACTGGCCACTGCACAGTCTTACCTACAAGGTCCTCTCCCCACACGTCTGGGGCGGCCTTGTGGAGGAATGTTGTGAACACCTGCGTTGTCCCGCTGGCGTCTGACCTGTGTACCGCTATGATCTGCTCGTGGGGTAGGTCGACGTTGGGGTTCAGCTGCTTGATCTTGGGATCGTCCCAGTACTCTATGGTCCCCTTGTATATCTCTGCTATCACCTCTCCTGTTAGGTTGAGGCTCTGGTCCACGCCGGGGATATTATATACTATCACTACTGCCCCGAGTATAACGGGCATCTGGATAACCTTACCCTGATACTTCTGGTATAGGTCCTCTGGGAGAGGCGGGTCGCTGGCTCCGAAATCCTTGATACCCTTAATGAAGTTCGAGACTCCAGCACCGCTGCCTACGCTCTCATACTCCACAACCACGTTGCTCTTAGCCTTCAGCTGGTCTGACCATGCATAGATCTGGGGTGCTATGAATGATGAGCCGGAGCCAGTTATTGTAACCTTACCGGCACCCTGGCCTGTGCTAGACGTGACGCTGGTAGTGGCTGTGCTTCCACCTCCCTTCGAGAAGAGCATCGCGCCAGCAACAACGGCTAGGATGATTATTACGAGGGCCGTTATCCCGAGAGTCTTCGAATCCATTCTATCCACCTTTGCATTCTCGTGGTCTCATGGAGTGGGAGTCTTGGTAAAATGGAGCTTGTACTAACACTACTAGATGCTTTATACCTACTAGTAGACTACTACCTCCTACTAGGGTACTAGTATGCCCTCCCGCAGGAGTGGAGAAAGGAGCATAATACAAGTGGGAGACTCTGCCCTAGCAATCACGCTACCCAGCTGGTGGACTAGAGCCCACGGGCTAAAACCCAGGATGAAGGTAGCTGTCGAGGTCATGGCTGACGGGTCCCTAAGGATCACTCCCAGGAGAGAAGGGCGGAGGGAGCCGCTGACGGGAGTTGTGAGAGTGAGCGGCGACAGGGCGGAGGGGAGCATTGTGAGGGAAGTTGTAGCCTCATACCTCGCAGGCTTCACGAGGATCAGGGTAGAGTACGAGGAGAGAGCCTACAATAAGATAATGGGGCTCCGGAGGGTCCTCGAAGATGTAATGCTGGGCCTCACCCTAGTAGAGGAGGGGCCTGGGTACATGGAGTACTATGTTACAGTCGACCCGGGCTCGATCGGCTTCTGGGAGGCTGTGGAGAAAGCATTCAAAGCCACCCTCTCAATGCTCCGCATAACAATAGACTCGGCTGAGAGGGGAGACACAGCCTCCTTACGCACGGTGCCCGATAGGGATACGCTTGTCGACAGGCTCTACCTCTACGCTAACCGGAAGGTTAACATGGTGCTCCTAGGCCTCGAGTCCTTCCAGAGCCTCGGGCTAGTCTCCCTGGCCGAGATACCCTCCCTCGTGATGGCTGTTAAGAGTATTGAGAGGGTAGCAGACCACACAGTCCTGATAGCGAGGAACTCGGAGTCAATCCTCACAAGTGGAGGGAGTCTTCCCGGCCCCGTGGTTGATATGGTGAAGAAAGCCTACGTGGCTTTCGAGACCTCGGGGAGAGCGCTGCTTGGGAGGAGCAAGAAGGCTGCCGAGGAGGTATCCAAGATCATAGACAAGTACCCAGGGAGGATCATACCCACGCCGGAAGTACAGCTCCCAGAAGCTACCCTAATAGTCGACTCAGCCCGAAGGATACTCGGCTACAGCCTAGATATTGCTGAGACCGTCTTCGACCTGAATGGTGTAAGGAACGCCCTACAGCGAGCCACGCCAACACTCTCCTAGCCCCATGAATAGCTGAGAGTGGAGGGCCCTTCACCGAGACATTAGACTCTCCCGGAGCCCATTATCATCCTAGACAAGCCCGACCTGAGATCGTAGCGAGGACTCCACCCGAGCCGCCGAATCCTAGAGATATCCGCGACACTCCTCCTCACATCACCCCTCCTAGCAGGGGCGAACACCGGGTCAACACCGTTTAATCCATAAATCTCTAGGACTAGCCTTGCGAGGTCTATTATCCGGGTCTCCACGCCAGTTCCGAGGTTTAACACAATGCTACCCTCAATCTTCTCGCCGAGAAATACTAGGGCGTCAGCGACATCCTCAACGTATATGAAGTCCCTAGTCTGGAGCCCGTCCCCGAATATAACTGGGGGCTGCCCCCTTGACACCCTCTCCACGAACTTTTGAACCACGCCGGCATAGGGGTTGCCCTCCTGCCTCGGACCATAAGCGTTGAAGAGGCGGACTACAACAGCCTTTACCGCTCCACCGGCTACTCTCTCGCCTACCAGCTTCTCGCCCTCAACCTTAGTCTCCCCATAGGGGTTCATAGGGTTAAGCGGGTGATCCTCCCTAACCGGGAGGGACTTGGGCTCACCGTATACTGCTGCAGAGCTCATGAAAACCAGCCTCCCTACGCCGGCCTTCTCCATCTCGTCTAGGAGGATCCGGGTGCCCTCCACGTTCACATCCCAGTAGAGCCTTGGCTTCTCAAAGGACTCCTCCACATTAATCCTGGCGGCTAGATGGTAAACGATATCCACTCCTCTAACAGCTCTACTCACTGCCCGAGGGTCCCTCACATCACCCCTAACAAACTCTATCCTATCCATAATGGTTGAAAGATTCTCCAACCTACCAGTAGACAAGTCGTCCAGGACCCGAACATTAAAGCCCTTAGATACCAGTTTCTCTACAAGGTGACTGCCTATAAAACCAGCACCGCCAGTGACGAGAACCCTCAATTATCCTCCTCCATAAACTTTGAGATCCTTCGTTGATATAAGTCATTTGCCTGCTAGTCTAGCGCGACTAATGGTATGTGCTACGATGTTTTACATATTTAATATCTATCAAGTAGAAGAGAATGGAATAAAATAATTCTACTATACTAATAATTTTTGATATGTTATAGAACAAGAGCATTCGATATAAAAAGTGTGGCAGTACTTCATGGTGATCTCCTAGAGAAGGCTCCCAAAGCCTGTCTTGTATGCAAGATTTATACAAGATTTTATGTATAGTATTGTGAGATATCAGGCTGGGGGACACTGTTGATGACAAACGTGTTATACATATCCACTTGGAGACAAGGCATCTCTGCCGGCGTACTCAGGGCAAAAATACTTTAAGAATGCCCTTGCTGAAAAAGGCTTTAGAGTTAAATGCTTCGAATTAAGAGTGACAGGGGTGAATAAGTATCTTTTATATATGGTTAGGAGACCTCCGAGAGAACTCGTTAATATGTCAAGGAAAGCTGGACTTGTCATTGCTACTTCTCCGACCGTTATAAACGCAATTATAGAATATAAAATTGCAAGAGACAATCATATTCCTTTAGTCGTCAACGTGAGAGATATATGGGAGGAATATGCTAGAGTTTCTAGAAGCCGTTTCAGCAGGATACTAGTTGATAAAATTATCAGTTACTATTACGAAGCATTAAATTATGCATCATTAATCATTGTTACTACTGATAAGATGAAACAATATTATTGTAATAAGATCGATTGCGGGAAAATATGGGTAATATATAATGGTACTGATCCAAGTATAATAAAGTGTGATAGTGACCATGGCATGAAAGATAAGGATCTCGTCTACCTAGCAGATTTCAATAATCCCTACCATGCTGTTGAACATCTACTCCACGCATTAAAATATAGTAAACTCAGCCTGCAAGTTATTGGAGGAGGGAAATATCTGGAGAGGATCAAGAGGCTCGCAGAACAGGAAACCCCTGGAAGAGTCCGCTTCACTGGTAGAGTAAAGTATGAAAACCTGGCGAAATATCTTTGCAGAGCAAAGGTTGGAGTTGTAGGACGCCCCTTTACGCAAAACCCAGAATACCTCTACACGATACCCGTAAAAATCTACGACTACCTTGCAGCAGAATTACCAGTCGCTGGTATGGTCCCCCTAGCTCCGCATACGGTGAGTTCATAATATCGAACAAGATAGGAATATACTCAACAGGTCAGGAGGCAATCGAGCTATCCGAGCAACTCGTAACCCTCATCGAGAAATCGGATCAAATAAGGGAACGCGCTAGAACACTAGCGTTAAAATATGATAGGAGAAGATGGGCTAGTATGTTCGCAAACATCATCGCTAAAGTATGGAGCAGTTGAAGAAGAGTTAAGCCTTTGGGCCTTAGATATGTAATTAAAAAGTCGTGAAGAATTAGTCTTGCAGGCTTTCAATGTATACCTTATAAGTATATAATCCGAGTATGCTCCAGTCCAGGTTTTTAGCTTTCATGCAATTATATCTACCCATCCTAGAAAGATCCATGCCCATGGCTACTGCGGTCTTCAGTGCTTCCAGTAGCCCATTGGGATCGGATGGATTATATAGGATACCGCCTTTTTTGTCCAGGATTTCCGGTATGCATCCCAGGCGTGGCACGATTACTGGCTTACAGAATGACATGGCAAGCAGTATTGACCCAGATGTTAGTATCTCCTCGTAAGGTAGTACTGCAATATCAGCCGTATTCATGTAGAGTTGTACTTCATTGCTCGGGATAAACCTGGGGATGACACGTATTCTAGGGTCCCCTCTCGACTCTTCAATAAGTCTTCTAGCGATAATATTATTAGCAGGTTTTCCTACTATAAAGAGTCTTGCCTTGCCATCCTCTATTTGTTTAAATGCTCTTATGAGTTGTAAGACTCCTTTATAGGGTCTTATTAACCCAAAGTATAAGAATACAATATTGTCAAGTGGAACATTCAGTAATCTCCTCGCCTCGTTTCTAGCGAGCTTGTTTTCATAGGCGGAAGAATAATTGCCATGAGGTATAACAGTTATACAAGTCTCATTGGATATTTTAAACGCTCTTCCAACCAAGTACTTGGCGAAGTTGCAGTGGACTATGATCCTGTCAGCTAGCCTCGCAAGAATACTAGTGAAGAATAGCTCCAAAGATATGAATTTCCTCTCATGGCTATGGAGATTATGCACAGTCCATACAATTCTTACGCCTAAAAGCTTAAGTAAGACCAGCCCAGTCACGAAGATAAGTGATCTAAGGATAGAGTCTAAAATATTTCTCCCTACTATGAAGGGATGCTGCCAATGGATGTGGATTACATCCGGCTTCCATTTATGCAAAAATGCTAATATTAAGGTAATAGGTGAGGAGACGAATAAAATTTTATATTTATTTTCATTCTTTTTAATAAGTTAATGAGCAGTTCTTGGTATGGATTTCCTTGAATATATGGCATGATTAATACTCTAATCGATCTCAATTCTGGAGCCCTTATCCTAAACCTTCTGGGACTCGATTATAAGATATGCTAAGCCCTATTCCAAGATATTTGAATCCATGTTTTTAAGGTGTGCCGGATCAAGAGTCCTCCTGCAATCGATTATGATGGGAGTGCGCACTAGTCTTTTAACCCTCTCGAAATCCAGATGCTTATACTCAGCCCACTCGGTTGCTATTATGATAGCGTCTACCCCATAAAGGCACTTGTACATGTTTTCAAAGATTCGTCTCTAAAGGTTTAAGTAATTAATACGCTGACGTTGCGCTTAAAATACCTTTAGTCTCTCCCCTCGCCTGTTTTGCTAGCGGAAGATTTGAGAAGTATGAAGTGGTATGGTTTCTGTGATAGATGTGTCCTCTATAGGGTTCCTCCATGTCAAGAGGCTGGAATAATAATGCATAATAATGATTAACGTAGACAACAACTTATTAATATGTTAGAAATTTATCTTTATATTATGAGAGGTAGCACGAGAGTAAAGGTCAATGCTCTATAGCTGCAGCTAGCGAATTTTAAGAGTGATTCTAGCTTACCATGTACTATCAGCGATAATATTTAGAGTAGCAAACATCGAGACGAGGGACATAAGGATTTTCCCGTTTCGATGGGAGAGATGAGAGAATTGCCGGCAGATTGAGTAAGCTCTAGGATGGAAGTAATGTTACTGCCCTGATAGTGCATTAAGGGTTCTCCTAGACTCCACCTTTCAATTTACAATTGGTTATTGGTTGGCAGTAAATGGCATGGGAAGGAATAAGCTTTCTATTCGCAGCAACGACGCTTCTCGGCGGCAACTCGGCAGACTCCTTATTGCGTTAACGCAATAGACCATAGGGTAGAGTAATCCTAGCCTAAGAAAGAATAACCTTGATTACCGCCTACCAGATTCTAGGGTATAGTCTTAGAGTATCCATGATGCTTCAACATGCTTGCATGGGTTGGAGGTAAGTTTTATGATTCCTGCTCTAACTGCTCCTGCACTTTCTTCAGTGCTTCCCTCACAGTCACCCCAGTCAATACTATTATTTTGATGCCTAGCTGTGTTAGTGCCGCGTATGCGTTAGGCCCAGGGTTTGGACCCACGTAGACTTCTACGTCGTTGTCGGCCAGTGTTTGCGCGGCCTTTACGCCTGCACCACTCCCCGCCTCTGCTCCAGGATTCCTTACTACTTTAACCTCTCCAACACTTCCACTAGAATCTTCTATTTCTACTATGGTGAAAGTATTTGCCCGACCAAACCTGTCCCCTATCGCATCATCTAAACCCCCCTTATCCGTCGCGAATCCTATCCTCACCATTTTAATCCCACCTCGTATACTCGACATTATTACCATGAGTCTCTCCTTATTTCTTCTCCGGCCTTATTAGTACGGGTATATATGGCTCCGGTTTGGCTGGCTTATACTTCCTCCACCAAGCCTTCCAGTCTGTTAACACGTTTTCGGCAATGTAGTCTGCTATCCCTCTTATAGCCTCGGCTGCTGGACTGTCTGGGTATGCTTCTACTATGGGCTTACCCTCCACTAGTGAATGGACAACGTGTTCATCGTATGGGATCATGCCTGCAACCGGTATATTGTTATCCTCCGCGTATTCTAGGATGTGGGGGAGGAATTCCGGGTTTAAATCATGCTTGTTAACTACGAGCATTGGGGCTATTACGAAGTGCTTAGTGAGCTTGTGTATCCTCTTCAAGTCGCTTAGGCTTGCAGGAGTAGGCTCTGCTACTAGGACTCCGATCTGTGCGCCTGTTAGGCTTGAGATTACCTGGCAACCTATACCTGCAGCGGCATCTACCAGTACTATTCCATCCATTGCTCCAAGGATCTTCTTAGCCCTATTCTTAACCTCCGTCACTAGCTTACCCGAGTTCGGCCTCCCAGGGACTAGCTCTGAGGATACTAGTGGGAAACCGTACCTTGTTTTACTAGCTACCCGGAGTTCTCCAGCCTTCACCTTGAACCTATACCTTATAGCCTTCTCAGGGCAAGCCATGCTACATGTTATGCAGCCCTCGCATATTAGGGGGTTTATAGTGTAGTGTCCATCCTTATACTCTACTGCCCCGAAGGGGCATACCTCTGCGCATACCCCGCAGTTCGTGCACTTATCCTCGAGTATGTATGCTATCCTCCCCTCAAGATAATCCTCCACCTCATCCCACTCGTTGATCCCAAGTACTAGGTGGAGGTTCGGTGCCTCCGCATCAGCGTCTGCAGCTATTATCCTGTAGCCCCTCCCCGCTAATAGGACTGCTAGGCTAGCCGTTACAGTAGACTTTCCTACTCCACCCTTACCGCTTGCAACCACGATTTCAACCTGCCCCTTAAACTCAGCCACTCACAATACACCTCCTTTCCCTCAACCTCCTAGCACTCTCTCCTCCAAGTCTCTAGCAAGCTCCATCAGAGCCTTAGAGCTGGGATCATCCGGGTATGCTACTACCACTGGCCTCCCACGCGCATATGCTCTCGCAGCATTCTCAGAGTATGGTATCCTATAGACCTCCTCAACCCCATACTCTCTAGCAAGTTCTAGGTGCCTCTCCTCCCCAGCTATACCAGCCCTGTTTATCACCATCCATGTCTCAACACCCATCTTGTAGCCAGACTCAAGTATCGCCCTCAAGTCATGTAGTCCAAGGGGTGTTGGCTCAGTAACAGTGATGAGGAGGTGGGACCCCTGTATCCCCATGCTAACACTATTACCAGTCCCAGCACCAGTATCGACTATGAGTAGGTCTGAGCCCTCAGCCTCCCTCATAACCCTCTGCTTCACAACCCTGATGGCTGGGGGAGTATGCTCCTCCCCCTCCCTCAACACTCCAGTGACTAGTCTAACCCTATAACCATCTCCTTCAGCGAGAGTCGAGTAACTATAGGCTATAACCCTCTCCCCATTAGGATCTATTGCATCGTATGGGCAGGCTAGTAGGCAAGCCTTACACCCTGTGCAGAGGCGTGGCATTACTAGCGGGGGCCTACCCTTGGCCATCACAACTGCTCCAGTATCACACACCTTCGCGCATACACCGCAGGCAGTGCACTTAGAGTAGTCTATGAATGGGAAGAATACTCTAACCTGCTCCTCCCCATCAAGCCTCTCCAAGCCTAGGAGTATGTGGTCGTTTGGAGCCTCAAGGTCCAGGTCTGCTAAAACCACACTATAGCCTCTTCGCGACAATAGTACTGCTAGATTAGTGGCCACGAAGCTCTTGCCAGTACCCCCCTTCCCCCCACTAACGCAGACCTGCACGGGCATTTCAGCATCACGCTACTTCATGGGCCTCGTAAGCTTCTCGTAGAGGGGATGCTTCATAACCATATCGTTTAGAGTCATCTCGTCTACGCTACCAGCCCTCTCAATAGCCTCGTCGAGGAGCCTACGAGCCTCCCCAGGAAGCTCTGGGAGACCGCAACGGTATTCGAGGCAGCTCCTCTTCTTCTTAGAAGGATCCCCCTCACGCTTGTTGAAGCAGGGGTCATCCCCCAGCATCTCCTTAACACCCTCAATATAGAATACTCCCGGCCCCCTTACATAGTCGAGTTCCGTGAGCCTCTCCCCCCTCTCCTCCATCAACCTAAGCTCTGCTAGAGCTAGTACACGGCTAGCAACGAATGGGTGGAGGCACCCCATCTTGTAAAGCACGTAGGCGAGGGCATCCCTACCCTTAACCATCAAGTTGTCACACCACTCCATAAAGGCGTAAAAACAACTTATACACTTTTGGTTTATATGCAAAGCCATACAGGAAATATAGTCGTCCAACACTGTTTGATCATCCAAGCTCAAGAGAAGACTATGAAGACAACATGTCAATATTACACACATCGCCGATGAGATAGAAGGCCTCCTCGCCAAGCGGACACCTAACCCCTCAACTCAATAAACGTTAGACTCATCCCAATACATTCCATACAATTACTATGCGGGAATATTCTTTAAAGCAATTATTATAACCCTGGGTTCTGAGGAGTTTGCAGCATCTTTAGGTAGCGTTCCTTCCAGCCTGTTTTCATATTAAGCATGGTTGTTAATTTTATGTGATTGGTGGCTTAGGATGAGGACTTTTAAGGTTAAAGCTAGAGTATGGAACCCCTCTAATCCAGGAAACATGTTGGATGTAGAACTTATTGTTGACACTGGAGCCACATACACGGTGCTACCAGACAGAATCCTAGAGGAGCTGGGTGTTAAGGTTGTTAGGAGTACCAGGCTTAGGCTCGCCGATAATAGGGTTATTGAGAAGCCGGTGGGAGAGGTTGGCATAGAGGTGGGGGAGCGTAGGGCAACAGCTACACCGGTAGTTTTCGGAGACGAGGGAGTCTACCTCCTTGGAGCAGTGACTATGGAGCAGCTAGGCCTAGCACCAGACCCTGTTGAGAAGAGGTTGAAGCCGACTGAAGCACTACTAATGGGGATCTTCATGGAAGCATTCATGCGAGAGAGACTTCTAAATGAAGCAAGGCTTCAAGTTCCAGGGGAATCCTATGGTTGAGCCTCTTCAGTGATTCATAATAGCTACACTCTCAGTATCACTAAGGAATGAGAATCCATGGCAACCGCTAAATCTCTAGGTGCAGTGCATAATTGCCTCCAGGATAGCAACCAGGATACAAGTGTCATCACTGGAGGCCTAGCGTTTTCCTCAACTCTATTGAGAGTATAACTGTATGGAGGCGGATTCCTCAAAATCGGGTGGAAGACTGATAAAAGCCCATTATAAGAGGAGATGCTAGGATAGGGTTATAGGAGGACGACTGGCCAGTATAGCTTAAAATATTGTAGTGAAGGAAACCTGTTCTCCCCTCCTAGTAATAATTATACCCTCTCAATTCCTCTATATGGGAATGGATAAGGAGGTGAATGGTATGGGTTGGGGATGGAGTGGTTATTGGCCTGGTAAGGGTCCCTGGAGCTGGCTCCCACCCTGGAGGAGGCCTGGCTGGTGGCTTGGCTGGAGGTGCTGGTGGCTAACATATAGGCCCCCATACGCTCCAACACCATCCACTCTAGCACCATCCGAAGAACTCAGGATGCTAGAAGATTACAGGAGGATCCTAGAACAAGAGCTGGAGGATTTGAAGCGGAGGATAGAAGAGCTCAAGAAGGAGCTAGGAAAGTAAAAGTGATACAATATACTAGCACCCACTAGCCTGTGGAATAGGATAGAGTTAATGGAGTGCGATATGATATGAACACGGGCTAGGATGCCCATTAAAGCCTCTTACTTAGGTGCTAGGCGGACGATCTGGGTTATGAAATATCATTAATGTATCTGATATTGGTAGAGGGTCCCATAGAGGGAGGATCTACACTGGCTCCTATGCAACTAGCTGATACCATTTATTTCATAAGTATTATAATATTATAATACTCAGGATATCCACTGGCCGCCTAGAGCGATAGCACTAAAGTACCTTTACCAAAGATAATCTGGACGGCTTAAAGAAGGGAATCTTCCTTCCATTCTTGAATTCTCCTAGAGGTTCCTCTCCGCGTCAATTCTTTCATGGATGGGATGTGTGGAGGGTCCCTCTCTTAAAGTGATTTATCAGATCTCTTACGCTATCCAGGCAGTCTCTCCGATAACCAATGTATATTTTGCCTTCGCAGACCATGATTATTGTTGACTCCCTTTCCATACCCGCGTGGGCGAGGAAGTTTCGGAGATAAGATTCAACCCTACATTTCTTCCTGTATTCTTCCTCGAGGCTGTCTAGGATCCTAGTGGTTGTTATACTTGTTTTACTCGACTCGTCCTTGTAGAGTTTCTTGTAGGCTGGCTCTATAGGCTCTCCTAGGAGGTCGAATATGGATGCATATATTCTGGGGCATCGAGGAAAGGAAGCCTACTGCAAGCATACTCTACGATGTCGACAACTACGCTGAGGAGTATATGGGACTTGTTTGGAGGCTTGAGACGGAGTTAGCATCCAAACTCCTAGACAGGCTTATTGAAAGGAATGTTGGAGAGGGAGGTGTTGAAGGAGTAGTTAGGGTCCTGGAGGAAGCCTATGGATCCCTAGCACCAAGCATACTAGTATCAATTAAGGGTTATGAGAAGCTTGGCAAGCACTCCTGGGTGAGGGTCCCTCTCACACCCCTCACAACCCTTGCAACATATACTTACACCATGCCAAATGATAGTGGTGAAGTGGATGAGAGGCGGGTCTTTATCCCTCCACTCCTAGCACTCCTACAAGCGGCTAAGGCTACTCGTCAAGCTGTTTGATGGAGGTGTGGTGTGTAATGGTTACTCTGAGGATACTATTCTCTCCTCACAGCTTGACCTCCTTCCGGAAGCCCTCCAGTTATGGTACGCTTGCCCATGGCCCTGGGACAGCTGGGGATAGCTTAAGCTACCCGTTCCCTTCAACGCTTGCAGGGGTATTGGCTGGGATAGCGTATCAGAGGGGACTATGCAGTCCTCCAGAGAGTTGGAGGAGGGAGTGGGATGATGTGAGGGGATGCCTGCAGAGCCTCTTTGGTGGAGATGTGAGATTATACTCTGGATTCGCCATGCTGGAGGGTGAGGATGAGCTAAGATACTATACCCCATACGGATACATTTCAAGAGGAGTCCTGGCAGAATTCTACAGGAATACAGAGGAGTATAGTGTGGATAGGCTTGTGAAGGCGGCTGTGAGGGAGCCCCGCCTAGAATACACTGGTATAGCGTTGAGGAGGGATAGTAAGACTGTTTTAGAGGAGCACCTCTACACCACCTACTACCTCGCACCCGGAGCAATAAGGCTATCATACACGATACTAATAGACGGCTCCTCCATCCTCCCACCCAGCATTAATGGAGAGACTGTTAGAATGGGTGGTGATGGCAAGACTGCCACAATACATGTAGAGGAGGCTGGGGGAGACCTTTCTACTCATTTAATCCTAGGCGATGGAGGAGGATGCGGGAAGTGGATGCTCCAACTAGTAACCCCCGCACTACTCGATAAAACACCCTGGACTTTAGGAGAACCCATATTATTAGACGAGGAGCATGGATTGAAGCTAGCAAGCCTCCTATTAGGAGGCGAGGTTAGAGACAAGGTTAAAACGGTAATCCTCACAGTCCCCAAGACGGACCCGACAATAACAATACTAGCGCCTGGATGGAGCATTGCCATGGGAAGGCCTAGGAGGCCGCACCTCCTGATACCCCCAGGTACTACGATTGCGGTGGAGGCAGAGCTAGACACTATAGAATCACTCGTTGCAAGGGGTCTCGGAGAACACGTAGATCTTGGATGGGGAACAACTATAGCAGTATGCACAGGCTAGAAAGCCTTGAAAATCAAGCAGGCACTCCTCATCTCTACCTATATTTAACTCTTTTTAATAGTATTATTTGTAGAATAAAGAGGTCTCCATATGATATTATTCTTCTACTTTATTTCGTTCAGGCTTACTGTTCTTATAATCTTGGCAGATACCTTGGCTAGCTTTTGGTCTTCGGTTACTAGTGTTAAATTATGCTTCTTGGCTAATGCTAGGTATGATGCATCATAAGCTGTTACACTATTGGTGACTGCTATCCGTGTTATTTCTTCCTCTAACCCGTAGGGTTGTAGTACAACCATGTCTCTGAGTAGTTCGGTGAAATCGCTTACGAGGGACAGCGCCTCTCCGGGAGCAAGCTTGCGTAGGAGTTGAGTCTCCTTCCATAATGCGTTTTAAACCTCATATATTGTGAGGCATTGAAGAGCCTGTCCACCTAGTGGGACTATCCTTGCCTCTTTTATCGCCTTAACGATGCTTGACGCGTCGAACAAGTATATGGGTTTCACCGCTCTTCCTCCCTATCCTCGCGTATTAGTCCAACTATCTCTTCTACATCTATCTTGGCGAGTATGTCGTGCTTCCTCTTCAGCCTCTTCTCGAGTTCCTCTAGTCTCCGGTGTCTAACCTCTTCTTCTAGAGCCCTCCTTATAACCTCTGAAACGTTGATCTTCAGCCTTCTAGCCTCCTCTAGGAGGTCTCGCTTAACCTTAGCTGAGACAGTAGCATACTTCCCTAAAGGTAAACCCTAGTGGTGTACCAAATGGTGGTAGCGGTTGTTAAGCAATGCGGTATATTTTTGGCCGCTTATAGATTGACTCGAAATATATCACAGTTAGATATATAAGGCTTCGAGACTAATATAGTGCCTGGTGAGCAGTATGGGATGGATGTGGAAGAGATACGCACCCCGCTGGGCTGGACCGGGGCTAAAGTACTACTGGAAGAGGTACTGGTGGGCGGCCAGCCTCTCTGTAGAGGAGTAGATCAGGGCTCTAGAAGACTACAAGAAAGCCCTCGAGGAACACATGCGGGATATAGAGAGGGAGATCGAGGCGGTAGACAGGAGGATAAAGGAGCTAAGAGAAAAAGCCTAACCACCCGGTAAACCACTTATGCGCACGCCCTCCACTACCAGGAGAACCCTAAACACATTCCCCCAGAAAGCCGAGGGATAGACCCACGGCTGCAGCCGCTAATGCAGCAAAGGCTTACACAGCCGCACCCTTTGAACTATAGGCTAGGAGATAGAGCAGCGCCGGCACCACTGCTAGCACGCTGCTCATGGTAACGATCCCGGTGCATGCCCGTGCAACCTCAAAGCTCACGAGCCCCCAGGGGGTCGCGACCTGGATGACGCCGAATCCCGTGCCCGCAGCAAACTCGGCCCCCGTCAGGCTAGATACGATCTCGCCCACCACCTTGGAGAGCCAGGGCGTGAGCCAGTCGAAGAAGCCCGGAGGGGGAGGTATTATGAGGAAGAGAGAAGGGGGAGAGAGTCCCGGGCATAGACGGGGTGAAAGACAGTGAGAAACAGTGCGAGCAAGAGGAGGACGAGGCTCAACCCCTCCAACTGCACGATCTCGCCAGGATACATGCGGGGCGAGCACGTAGAATAGGATAGACAAGTCCACGAGGAGGAGCCCTGATAGGAGGCGGAGAAGGGAGAAGCCGAGATAATACCCCGACTGCCGCAGGCTCAGGTAGAGGAGCAGGACAGCAACGACAAGCGAGACGCCAAGGTACCCGTACTCCTCATCCAGCAGCAGGCCGGAGAGGCCAGTCAAAAAGTCCCTGTAGAACCAGTAGAGCGCGAGTACACTGGAGATTATGAACAATAACATGAAGGATCTGTCCTCTCCAGCATACCCCTTGTTCTGCGCCCCTGGCATAACCATCAAACCCACACATCCAACCCCTACTCGGAGAGGAAACCGATTATCCACACAAACACCAAACTTACACTATATATTTTTGTCAATCTCCTCTAAGCACTGCATCGTATACCCTACATATATTTTATCATTCTCTACATGTACAACAACTGTATTCCTCTCCATACCCGCATGGGCTAGAAAGTTCCTCTTATAAGGCGGAACGCACTTGGAGGGATTATACCTCAATTCCGGAGGATGGTGTGAGGCTCCCTTGTCGCAATCCCTCTTACGCTCTTCCGCCCAGCTAATAATCGAGTCATAGAAGACAGTAATGCTCCCGGCCGAACTATTCGCCCCATACGTCCCTCTATTTAATACCTCCAGAAATTCTCCAACCTTCGATTCTAGATTGTCAATCTCGTCTTTAAGGAGAAGTTCTCCCATTGGTGACAGCTTGAGTCTGGGATAGGATTTATTATCATCAATATTCCCACCCTTGTCATCGCTAATAATCCTTTTTAATTCATCCAGATCTATTAAAATAGTGTCTCCTACTCTCTTTACCTTTGGACCCGAGAATGCGCTGTGGATGATGCGTAGAAGACCTCTCAGCAATTTGAGCGCGTCGACCAGATCTACTGTCTCTCTCTGAACTATGTAGGGCTGCAAGTAGATTACCTCCCCCTTATCAGCGTTGCAGGAAAGCTTTCTTATGGCATCCCTTATAGTATTCTCAACCTTATTTATATCTTTATTTATTTCATTATAATTTGCATTTGATTGATATTTAACTAATATTTTTGAAACTAAATACGGAATTAGCCCGTAATCGACGACCACCGAAGCAGGCTTTAAAATATCCTCGTATTCATCATATATTTCTTTTAGTTTCTTTTTATAGTTTTTATGTTTATCGTAATATTTATTTTCATAATCTTTATTATCATTACTATCACTCATTGCATCCTCAAAACAGGTGGAATTCTCTTCTAAACTTATAGTTGATATAAAACTTAGATTAGAACCTTCGGCTCGGAGCTTCTTAGCCTTCACCGCGAGAAGCCCCAAGATATCACGCTCTATCACAGTCGACTCAACAAGATGAATTAGGGACTCGTTGCCCACAAAATCTGGGTCGCTATTTACTAGCGCTAATCCCACCTTCTTTGACTGAAGGGCCGAGTAGAGTGCGATTGACTCCATCACGGCATCCCTTGCTAGAACTGGGAGATAATTTACACCGTGGCTCAGGTCCAGTATAACTGCATCCGGCTTCTTCTCTTCAAGCAGCTTATCGAGTTCTAGCCTCATAACCGCGAGCATGTTCATGGGAGACCCCTTGAAATAGTAGCGGCTACCTGTGCAATCATTACTCGTGCTAATATTATACTTGAACCTTCCAGTACCCGGCAGTATAATCGTCTTTACCTCGACATCATTAAGGCAATCGCCCAACTCTTTTCTAAACTCCGATATAAACTCGTTAACTACCACCTCAGCACTCGAAACCACATCGTCCCTTCCATCACGGACTGATTCCTCCCCAAGACATCCCTTCTTCCCCACTTTCTCTTCCAGATTCTTTTTAACACGCTCCTGGACTTCATCGCCCCCCTTGAAGCGACCCAGTACTGAAACCGTATCGAGGCCCAGAACAGCCATCTCCACCTCGAATTCCCGAATACGTTTAAGTATGCATCCGATAGCCATCGTGGTTGAATGCGACGCGACCTTTACACTAGCTGGTGTTATATCTCCCCACTTGCTGGGCTTCCTCCACTCCTCAACTCTACTAGGAGGCTTGGGAAACCGGTAATTTACCTTACTCCATCCACCGGGGAAGCCCCATGTACCAATAACAAGAACCCGCAGCTTATTCTCCTCCAAATTAATCATACCCCCACTCCTTATGACAGGAACCTAGAGACACTTTAAATACCAAAACACCGCGATTCCCCACTAATCACAAGAGTAGAGTGTAATACCTCCCCCACCATAATCCTGCCCACAATAATATAAAGGGAGGCGCCATAAGATTTAAAAAGTAACCATCATTAATTAAATATATAACAGGAGGCGCTCATACAGTGGGGAACAACACCTCCCAGGATAGCCTTAAACCCATATTCCTGCTCGCCTCGGCGCTCACACACTTACATCCAGGAGCCGGCCGAAGTCCAGGAGTAGTTGATCTACCCGTCATAAGGGACCCTCTAGGATACCCATTCATACCAGGCTCCAGCATTAAGGGGGCACTAAAATCCCTTTTAGCCAGAAAATATAAGTGCCTAGATGGCAATGGAAGACTATCCTGCGACAAACACTTAGACAACCACTTAAAACAAAACAATAAAAACGATGATTGCCGAAATATATGCTGCCTCCTAGGCAGCGAACCCACAGACACTGAGAAAATACCAAGCAGGATAATAATAACCGACCTCTATCCCCTGCTAATCCCAGTACCAAGCTTAGACCGTGGATTAGTGTTTGCAACTAGCCCCCTCCTCTTGTCAAGGGCTAAGGCAATTGCACCCCAAGGCGTTAAGATGCTCGACCATCTACTAGGTTCTCTACAAGCCTGCAGTGTTAATGAAATTTACTTGTTTACTTCAAGACTAGAAGTAAGAATCTGTAAACCAAATATTAGTCAACTTGAGAGCGTACTGGAAAAGCTCAATCCATTATACACGGATCTCGGATTAAAGGACGGAATAGTAGTTGTCCCAGAGAATACAATGAGATCATTAATAAACAAGAGCCTAGTCCGGCTCACTAGAGTCAGGATACGCAGAGACACAAAAACCGCTGAAGAACAAGGCTTATGGACGGAAGAATACATACCACACGGCACCCTATTCTCGGGCGCCATCCTTGACACAGAACTACGGGCCGAGAAATGCAAGAACGCTAATGTCAATGACTTTTTGAATAAAATCTTTAAGAATGGAAGATATATGGATATAATTATAGGAGGCAAGGAATCCATTGGAAAGGGATTAGTCCGTTTATACAATGTATCAAGCGGTACAGGTGACCAGACATGACTATGCAGCCTTCTACTGAAAGAGTTGATCCAATAGGGTTGGCTCTTAAGCTAACTCTAAAGCTAGTACAGCTTGTTGAGAAATGCAAGGAGGCTAACGGGACGGAGACAAAAAATACAGAAGAGGGAAAGGGGATAACCAGGAGAGCAAAAGACCTACCAGGACTCGTAGCATCCGTTGGTCTAATACCAGCGCTCACATTCTACATGAGTAAAGCTATTGGAAAAGGCAGAACCGGTAGCGAAGCCTCCACAATAGATCTATACAGTGCACTCTACAGGTTTATAGCCAGCGAGGAAAATTCCGAGAACGAGTTGAGCACCCTCCTAAACTTCTGCACCACCGAGCATAAGGAGGGGCCGAGGAAAAGAGACGGCGAAGATAAAGAAGCGAGCAAGGGAATACTCACTACTGAAATACAAGAGAATGGATACACTATAATGTTAGCCATCGTTGCGGTAGCATTAGAGAAACTAGGATTGACTTGTCAACATTGCCTGTCATCTATTAAGGATTTGGCGAAAGCACTCCTCTACATACATAGCAACGCGACATTAGAACTAGCGGCTGAGACCACTATCCTCGAATTCCTCACCGAGACCAAGAAGCTGGTAGAAGCTTTACTCTAAGGAGTGAGGTGGATACGATGGCTAATTCCAATCAGATGGACTACACAGAAGATGCCTCCAAGATCTTAGATAAGATTTTAGAAGAATACCATGATAAGCCCCTTACAATATTCAAGTGTAGAATGACAAATTATACGCCATTCATGCCTGGTGACTTTGACACCGCAACGTTCCACTGCCAAAACAATGAATGCTACCCAACAAAACCCGTCTTGTCACAGCAGCTTAAGGGGAGAATGCGGTGGCTAGCTAGAATAGTGCTAGCAGATATTCCAGAATGTAATAGCATGGGTGACCTCAACTACAGGAAGATAGAAGAGGAATGCGTTACCGTCTACTTGAGTAAGAGCGCGTTAAAGATGGGACTAATCCAGTTTATGTTTGGTACCGTAAGATCAAGTAGTAGGGAAAAACATAATAAAAATACTAATAAAAGTTTTGCCTCTCCCTTTAAAATCCATATAGAAGCTAAAGAAAGAGGCAATTACAAGTCCCTCATGTGGAAACCTTCTCATATCTCAGAAGAAGTCCGCTCATTAATTCGGTTGAATAAGTATCGGATGCAATACGCTGATAGATATAATACTCTTTTAAGCCGCGGCAAGAAAATAGATAAAAGAAGCTTAGCACCTATAAGGCCGGAAGGGATAGAGATAACCGTTGAAATATTACTAGAACCGTTCGCACTGAACCTAGATGGCACCGTGTATATAAAGACATCAGTCCCCAAGAGAAGTAATAACCTCCAGGAAGCTCTTCCTAAAATTGCAGCCTTCTACTCAGCCCTAGCATCGACTGTTTTAACAATATTTGGCATGGGTAAGGGTGTAAATAGAGGGTTCGGCAGATTTAAGCCAGTTAGTGGATTCGAAAATTGCATTCCAGAGGACTTACTATGGAATAGTGCAAGCAGCAATGATTATCGCTCTCTGCTCAGAAAACTGCTTGATAGCCTTGGGAACCTTGAAAAAAAGCAAATTTCGTCAGAATCCGAGGCCTACAAACATATTAAATCAGCACTAGAAGAACTATCAAGAATAGCCCATGAGATTATAGGTCAAAGTCCGCCAGAAATGGGGAGCCTAAGAAGGGTTCCATCATTAATAGGGTCTGCCAAGGGAGTACAAATTCCTCAGTCTAGGAGCTCAACTGGGCTTAAAGGGGTTAGTGTAGTTGAGTCTTGTATCGTAAATAATATAGATGACGCTATTGAGCTTATTGGGGCCTGCACTTTAAAGCATGTTCTCAAACAATTCCAACCAAAACAATTCCAATCCAAAAACCTCGTAGAAAAATCCATATGGGTGCTTGGGGGTCCC